>PBNM01000009.1 GCA_002723125.1 Chloroflexota bacterium
TCTTCTGCTATTTCAGAAGGTATCTGGCGCTCTTCATTTATACGTACGGAATTTTCTTTAATGATTGGAGCTAGTTCTGAGGCTATTGCCACATAGTCTAATTGAGCTTTTTCTTCAGCTACCATTTTAGTTCCGTTCTCGTTTCGTATTGATTAATATAGGATAGCATATATTCAACAAGTACAATATTCCCAGAGTTCTTTATGCTATTCGTAAATGTAGCCTTTGTATTCCTCAACTTCATCAAATTTCATTATGCTATCAATGGATCTAGGATTATTTGAGAGACATCGAATTATTCCTGCAAGTAGTCGTTCTGGTGTTGAATAAGTATCGGTGTAATAGTTAATGTCATTTGAGTTACATGAGTGGTTTGTATTTAGTAAGGCTGTAAAAATAGCATACCTATCTAGAATTATGAATTCTTGTTCAGTACTTTTGTCAGATGTTGTACTGAGCCAAACTCCATGATCTCCGAAGATAAGAACTAAAGAATTTGGATCATGCATATGAATAGATTTGATTAAAGTGGGCAGAATTTCTTCCGTTAAAATGTTTGACTGCCTAACAAAATGTTCTGTGTATTTTTTCAAGTCTTCAGCTGAATCAGAACGATGGGACGTGACTGTGTGACCTATGGGATTATAAGTGTGATGAAAGGTCAGCCAAGGCTGATTGCTCGACCCTTTGGATTTAATAATGTCAATGACTTTGTGAGCCCATGCGAACTCATTGTTGGAAGCACTATCAATTTTTGCATTAGTAATTGGTTGAGAAATTTGCGTGCCTGGAAGAAGTGGTGGTAGTAAGTAACACAAGCCATACAATTTCGTGAAATGTTCTTTTCTGCCATTGAAAAAACATAAATCACTCTGAGCTAGATTTTTAGGATTTAAAGTTTTCTGATTTTCTTCAGTATTGTATTCATCTATGTGAGGACCTTTATCTCCAAATGTAAAACCTCGGTAACCAGTCGCTATGTTGTATCCATTGTTTTTGAAGATGTAAGCAACAGGGCTATTTTGATGTCCTGAAAAAAAGCGATAGCCTTGGAAATCGGGGTTTGCTAATCGCATAATGCTATTCACAGAAGGTTTGGTTGGGGCGTCACTAGCAAACATATTTTTAAAGATTACAGCGTTTTCGCTTTTTAAATAGTCGTGATAAGACAAGTTAGGTATACCCATATGCTTTTCTGCCAACGTAGCAGGGAGCATGGAGTCGTACATAACTAAATGTATGTTTGGTCTGTCTTTGAATGTAATATTTTCATATCGTTGAAGCGANNCAGTGACAGNATTTNTATCATCANTAGTNGCTNAGNNTAGTNCTGAAATAAATAAATTGCCAANAATTAACAANCATACAAATATGCTTATTTNAGNATTCCACCGGCTCCATTTGAATATTAGTGTAAAAATGACAGTTCCGAATATCGCGATGATNAAATTTTGATATTCNGGCATATTNTGAAATCTNGGAAAGAAAGCTAGATAGAAGGTTATCAAATTGCCNGCTAAGAANAGCCCNGNNGATGCTACTTTGACTAACTCGCTGCGGNTNACCACANAAATNAATTTTAGGGAAATTACTTGGATGATAAGAATGACTATAAAAAAAACTATTACTAGTATTGAGATAGAGNCTACCACTTCTGTAATNATCGCTTGGAACCCCATAGTAAAAAAGTACAAGCTTGCTAGAATAAACAGAAGAAAATGAGATCCGATATTATTTAAAATTTTTTTAACTATAGTCATGATGTATTCTAGAGATGTTTTTTTCTCATCAAGAACATCGTTCTTAGACTATCTTTGATTGGATCTTTTGACAGTATGTCAAATTTATTAGCAAATTGGGCTTCAAATTCTACAATATTATAATCTGGGAAAATGTCTTCCCGCGTTGATAACAGGATATTAACTTTTTTGTCTTCTTTTGGGATGAATTCTATGATAAGCCATTCGCACAGAGTACTTAAATAATCTGCAATCATAGAAAGGGGGACATTTTGTGAAATTGCTAAGTGGTGAACCAAAGCCAGAGCAAAGATCATATCTGCAGATGCACGATTCGATAAGTCTAATCTTTCTTGGTTCGCCCATCCAATCATGGAACTAGGGTTAGACAGGTCCATGATGAGTGGCAAAATGTTTTTCTCTCGCTGGGTTTTGGTAGTTAGGTAATTTTTTTCGATAGCCGCAGGGTCTTTGTCAAACGATACTGTGAAAGCGCCTGATTCTGATGCCAACCGACTAAAAACTCCAGTGTTTCCTCCTAAGTCCCACACTTGGGCAGGGTTTGACTGATTTAGGTACTTAGAAACTAATTCTTTTTTGTGTGCAAGAGATTCAGGATTGTAAGAATCATCGTTTTCGTACTCGGCCCATTCTGTATTTTGAGGTGCCCATTTTAATTTTCTGATAGAGCTGTGCAAACTGTCTATTAATCCACGCAGCCCCGTTAAGCTAATGGTTTTACTAGTTGCCTCAGTACCTTCTCTGCTTCTTGAAGATTTGTCTTGTAATTTTCCATGCATGTGTATATGCATTAAAAGAGACGGTTTAACCATGGTTTTACGGGGCAGCAAAGAATGGGCTAGTTTTAAAGGTATTCCATCTATATGAATCCGAGACAACTGTCCAAGTGACACATCTGTATAGGCCATCAATGATAATGGAGCTAAAAAGTGTTCACAAAATTGCTTGTAAGCAATCCATGGGGNGCCCTCTTTGTATATATCAAATGATAAGGAGTCTATGAAAATAGGTTTTCCGTTTAAGAATTGTATGTTGTACGCACTAGCGTCTTTAAGTGTCATTCCATGTTGAAGAGCCTTTTTTTGAATTTCTAAAGTGGTTGTTGCCGCATCTTGTAATTGACTAAAACTCCACTCGTATGGATATGACACAAAGGGAATGATTTCTGGTTCTATTATTTTATACGCGTTCTCAGGCAGTTCTATATCATGAGCTTCTTGATGAGGTATTATCAAAGAAGATGAAAGGAGGTCTTGATATAGGCCGTTTTGCAGTCGGTCATATTGCCGTTTGTAACTATTGTTTATTTGGCGAAGAATCCTGTTATCTTTTTTAAAAACGAATCCGCTAGGATCTCTGAATGAGCTTGGGACTCTCGTATTCAGTGGAAAATTAATTTTCTTCCTCATATCTATTTTGAGTGGTTTCTGGATTAGGTTTATATAATCCAAGTTTTGAGAATATTGAATACATTCTTGTAGTGATACGCTTCCAGAACACCTTGACCGCAAATAAAGAGGCGAAGAATCCTCCGAGGAGCATTTGCAACATTAAACTGCCGGTTCCTAAATCAATGTATGCATGGGCAGTTTTGGTTTGAATTACTATAGTGAATCCGATGATAAGTGACACTGATAAGCTGGTGGATAGAAAACTTTTTAGCATATTTAATAGCTCTACAAGTCAAGGGCTGATTTTGTTGATTTACTAGGAAATCATACGTGGAAATTTATTTCACTGTCAACAGAATACCAGTGTATAAAACACGGAATTTAGTATGCCTGAATTAAAGTTTTGATACCATCAAAACTAATTGTTATTTGGATAGAGTGGATACTATAGATGCTCTATCTAGAATGGGATTATAGTCGTTCCTAATGCCAGATCTGAACCTAATGCAAGTCCAAATAATATGCTAGCTAGCCCTGCAACGCTATTTACCGCATTATTCAATTTTCTGTTGTTTCCAGACATCGCAAAAGGAACGCTGATAATTATGGTGATGATGGACATTGAAATAACAGTTCCTATGCCAAATAGAATCAGATATAGCAGTCCGGCTATGAAGGATTCAATAGTTGGTAACAATACCAGCATGACCGCAGCGCTTCCTGCTAGTCCGTGTATGATACCTATCACAAAGGATTTCATTCTAAAGAAAGGTTTTCCAATGAAAAACTTCCCATGAGTTTTTTCCACTTCAGGAGCTTCTTCTGGTGAGTGAGTTCCGTGAATATGGAGATGCGGGCCTTCGTCATGATCGTGTTGGTGAGTATGAAGTAGTCGTCCTTTCTTAAGGTTCCAGAATACTTGCAGTCCCAAAAATACCAGCATAATAGCTACGCCAAATTCTAGTACTGGGGCGACGACTTCATATCTATCTAGCACTGCTTCTTTAAAGATTAATATTATTATTCCAAGAATGAAAAGAGGGGTTGTATGTCCAAGTCCCCAAGATGCTCCTACCCACAAACTTCTTAAAGGATTCTTAAATTCGCTAACAATTGTAGTAACTGCTACCACATGGTCAGCATCTGTAGCATGTTTTAAGCCAAGTATTAGGCCTAATATTATTGCCGCTATAGCGCCGTATTCAGTCGTCATATCCCACCTGTTCTAGTTTTTTGCATTGATCACATAATCCAGATATCGCCAAATGGTCGATATCTATGTTGAATCCGAAGTCTTTTTTAATGTCTTGTTTTAATGAGTCTAAATATTTGTCGTCAATCTCTATCATTTCATTGCAGTTTCTGCACATCATGTGAAGGTGAGCGTGTCCGCCGATCCATTCATACAGGATTTCTCCATCTGTTTTGTATGTTTCCGAAATCAAACGCAGTTCTTTTAATATCGAAACGTTTCTGTAAATTGTGGAAACATTAATGAAAGGGTAGGCTTGTTTTACTTGGTCATGAATTTGATTAATAGTTACGTGTTCGCCGGAATGTCTGATGGCAGACAACAATAGGAGCCTCTGCGGAGTCATCCGCTGGTCAGAATTTCGTATCGTTTCTATTGTGTCGGTTTCGCAGCTCATTGTTGCACCTGCAATTTTTTGCAATAAATACTCTCTTAAGCTTACAAAAGTAGAATTTAAATGTCAATTTGCTTGTGTGTGATTAAGATGTGGAACTTTCCTGAGATGGAGTAAAAGTGTATGATGGTCGTAGTCTGATTAGAACCTTTTCGAATCCAAAACTAACCAAGTTGAGAATAGTGTATGTTAGATGAAACTGTAGATTTGGATGATGGCGTTTCCGGAAAGATTATCATTGCCGGTTGGAGACGTCAGTGGTCTGACGGGGGAAACCTTTCTGGTGGATTACCTCGTTATTTGATCGAGCAAAGTAACGCGCTGCAAGTAGGAAAATTCATAAATAAGATAGATTCCATCTGCTATCCGTTCCAAGTTGCTGGGACACATGATGCATTCCGTCCAGGTATTTCCTTTAATGATGGTTTACCGAATAGATCTATGTACCGAAATAATCGATTCTTTCAATATAGTGAAGACGTTCTGATCTTTATAGGCGAAGAACCTTGGTATCGTATAGATTTGTATGCAGAGGCTTTTTTTAAAGCGGCAAAACATTTTGGCGCGAAAGATGTCGTATTTGTAGAAGGATACAATGGACCGGCTCCTCCTAAAATGGAGAGACGAGTCAGCTGTGTCTATAGTAAAGCAGAAATGAAACCAAAATTAGATGAATTTGGACTTTCTTATTCAAGTTATGGGTTGCGTTCAAGACAAGGTCCTACAGTGGGAATGGCTCTGCTATCTATAGCTTCTGAAAAATATTTAGATTTTGACGTATTACGAATGGGTGCTATGGCTCCTTTGTTTCCATTTGTTACTGAAAATAATAATCAAGTAGGACTCACTACTGATCATAGATCTTACTATGACGTTATGCGGCGAATCCGAGCAATGTTTGGATTGACTATAGATTTAAATGAACTGCAGCAATTATCTGAATCTGAATGTGAAAAATTGCAAGCAACATTAGACAAAATATCTGAAACCAATAAAGCAGCTCAAGAATTTATGTCCAAAATTGAGTCTGAATTTGATTATTCTCCATTTGAGGAAGCGTTAAATATTGATCCAGGAATTGATCAAGCTTTAGAAGATATTCTTAACAATATGTCTGATGAGGAATCATAAATTATTTAGGAGGAATTAACATGGTAAAACCTTTAGGAATAGGGCACGTAGTCCTTAACGTAACAGATGTTACAAGGTCCATAGGATTCTATACCCAAGTGCTAGGATTTGAGGTTGTGAAAACCAATCCTGAAAATACGGCAGCCTTTTTAAATTGTGGTGAGATGCATCATGATTTGGCATTGTTTAAAGCATCCGACGATACCCCCAACAAGAAAGGAACTGTAGGCTTAAATCATTTTGCGGTATTGGTAGAGGATATTGACCAATTAAAATCATTGAAAAGCAATTTGGAATCAGTAGGTTATGAAAATTTGAGAACAGTGGATCATGGGATGACCGGAAGCATCTATTTTGAAGATCCAGACGGAAATGGAATCGAATTTTATTTCGATAGATATGCAGATCCTGCAGAAGGATTAGCAGTTATGAAAGACGACAACAAAGTAAACGGGGAATTGGTCCTCGATTAGGAATGACTAAAGGAGTTATGGTATGGGCATCAAAAAATATTCAGATAGATTAGACGATATATTAGATGTTAACCAGGAAGTCGAGTGGGTTACTGAAGGATATGGAGGGGACCAAGGGCCCACAGAGGGTCCACTGTGGTGGCATGAAGATTCAGCTCTGGTTTTCAGTGATATTCATAACAACCGTAGAATAACCTGGAAAGAAGGAGAGGAAGCCAAAGTCCTTCAAGATGGTAGTAATCAGTCGAATGGATTGACCAGGGATCTGAAAGGAAGACTTGTTGCCTGTGAGCATATGACTCGACGAGTGATTAGGCTAGAACATGATGGCCAAACCACGGTCATAGCTAATAGTTTTCAGGGTCGCCAATTGAATCGACCTAATGATGTAATTGTTAAGTCGGATGAAGCTATGTATTTTACTGANCCATGGAGTCATAGAGTTCCACAAAANGAATGGGATTTAACTTTTGCAGGTGTTTATCGAGTAAGTCCNGATCTGGGAACTCTAACGCTGTTGGTTTCAGATTTCGTATTTCCTAACGGNATNGCGTTTTCTCANGATGAACGTTTTCTGTATGTTAACGATACCAGAAGAGGNCATATAAGGTCTTTTGAGGTNAAGCCNGATGGAACTCTAGAAAAAGGTACAGATCGTATTTTCTGTGACGTNTCAGGTGCTGCACCNGGGGTAGCCGATGGAATGAAAGTAGATAAGCACGGNAACGTTTATTGTGGAGGCTCGGGAGGACTCTGGATTATNGATCCTTGTGGNGCCCCNCTAGGNCTCATTGAACATGGTCATAACGCNACAACTAATGTCGCATTTGGNGGAGANAACTGGGATCAATTGTTNTTTACTTCGTGGAATGCGGTGGGAAGAGTAANCCTTAAAGTACAAGGAGTACCAGTTCCGGTCGCATAATTTACAATGCCAATNAAATCATTTTCGAACAANTTAAACGCTATATTAGATGACCAGCAGGACATCATNACNATCGGTACTGGTTTTGGTGGTAGTTANGGACCTGCTGAAGGACCATTATGGTGGCATGAGAATGATTCACTAATATTCAGCGATATTCACAGCAGTAAGCGAATGTCTTGGAGAGAAGGAAATGAACCAACTGTTGTAGCAGAAAATACTCATCAGGCAAATGGTCTTACGAGAGATTTAGAAGGCAGATTGCTTATTTGCGAACAGGCGAAAAAGAGATTAGTTAGACAAGAATCTGATGGATCTGTAACTGTAATTGCTAGTAATTTTCAAGGTAAGCCGTTTAATCGGACTAATGATGTGGTAGTCACTAGCTATGGTTCAATATATTTTACTGACCCTTGGAATCGCAGAAACATGTTAACTGAATCAGATATGCAAATNGCTGGNGTGTACCGCGTTTCTAGAGATCTGGGAACTTTAACTCTNTTGGTATCTGATTTCGTACATCCTAACGGTTTGGCATTNTCTCCAGACGAAAAACTGTTATACGTGAATGATAGCCGNAGAGGNATNATCCGCTCTTTTGAAGTCACTGGGGCAGGAATCNTAAATATGGCTAGTGACAAAGTTTTTTGTGATTTGAATGGNNCGGCATCGGGAGTACCNGACGGNATGAAGGTTGATAGTTTAGGAAATGTTTATTGCGGAGGTTCTGGTGGTCTTTGGATTATTGACCCTTCNGGAGAACCNCTTGGCATCGTAGAACATGGTGAAAGTGCTACGACTAATGTAGGATTTGGTGGAGCAGATTGGGATCAATTGTTTTTCACTACCGAGACGACCGTAGGATTCGTCAAATTAAAAGTAAAAGGGACGCAAGTACCAATAGGAGTTGCAGATTAGACATGGATTTAACTTTATTATCATGGAATGTNAACGGATTAAGAGCCCAGCATAGAAAAGGCTTTGTAGACTGGTTGAAAGAATGTTCTCCAGACATGATTTGTCTGCAGGANATTAAGGCTCAAGAAGACCAATTGACTAAACCCATNAAAGAAATTGAAGGTTATNATTCCTTTTTCCACCCAGCCGAAAGAAAAGGATACAGNGGAGTGGCTCTATATACCAAACTTGAACCAATATCTGTTCAAAAAGGACTCGGGGACGAAAAATTTGATACTGAAGGGAGAGCAATCATCGCAGAATACGAATCTTTTTATTTGATTGGCTGTTATTTCCCTAATGGGCAATCCTCTCAAGAACGGCTAGATTATAAGATGGAGTTCTATGATAAATTTTTAGAAGTAACGAATAATCTGAGGGCAACAGGCAAACCCGTCATCTTCTGCGGAGACTTGAACACTGCGCATAAAGAAATTGACTTAGCTAGGCCGAGAGAAAACAGTAAGACATCTGGTTTTCTTCCAATTGAAAGAGAATGGATAGATGAAGTAATCACAAATGATTTTGTAGACATTTTTAGAGAGTATAAGGATGAACCTGGTTGGTACAGTTATTGGGATCAGATTACTAGAGCGAGAGACCGTAACGTTGGATGGAGAATCGATTACTTCTTTGTCGATCAAGCACTCAGGTCTCAAGTAACTGACGCATTCATATTATCTGATGTTATGGGTTCAGATCACTGCCCTGTCGGNATATCAATANNCGTAACTTAGGTTAGGTGTGTATTTAGCCAGTTAAGAGCTTGTTTGTTGAAATCTGCGCAAGGTGAATGAGGTAATTCAGGATAGACCAATAGAGATTTAAGTGTAGGTATATTGTTAAAGACGGGCTGAATTGTCTCCAATGGACATACAGGGTCTTTTAAGCCAGCATTCACTAAAGTGGGGCATGTAATCCATTGGACCAGGTTAATCGGGTCAAAATACTTTAAGGTTTCCATGCTTTTTGCTTCTTTGCTCGGATTATTTTCAAAGTATTCTTTCAGTTCCACATAAGGNCTAGAATCCAGTGTCTTAGATAATTCGTAATGGCATAGGAAAGGTTCTTCAGCTACGGCAGCTTTGATGCGATCATCTAATGATGCAGCAGCTAAGGTAAACCCTCCTCCTTGGCTCCTACTCCACATCCCGATCTTATTTGCATCCACATCCGACTGCTCAGATAGGAAATCAATCCCACGTATGCAGTCCATGTATGCTCCTCTGTAGTAGTACTTTGATTTATCATCAATATGATGGGTTAATTTNGTGGTNGTTTCTAGTTTCCAGTATNTTTCGCTAAGTCCTTGAGCCCTNGGNAATAANGTTAAGACNGCGAATCCAGTTGAAGGCAGAATTGTGGGNATTTCTTTGATGCCTCCATATCCTGGTACAGCTAATATCCCTGGCAGTTTTTGATTACCTACATGGTTAGGGACTGAATACCAGCCTGCGATCAAATCGTTGTTAAAGCTGGTTAATTCAATATCATAAGTTGTATATTCCCTATTACTTTTCTCGGGATTTTCTTTAATCGAAGCATTGATAGGAATATTGGATAATTCTTTTTTTGTGGTTTCCCAGAATGTTTTTATATCCATACTGCATCCTTTAGGGACTCTTTGATTTGAGTGAGCAATAGTGTACAACGGATGTTAATGTGGGTAAATTGTTGTCATCAGATTTAGACTGGTACAATGCAATAAGTTTAGTAATAGGGGTGTCTTATGAAAGTATTAGTGATTCATGGAGCAGGAATGAATATGAGAGGGAAAGTTAACATAGAAACTTTTGGGACTATGACTCTTCCTGAATATGATGCAAAGATTAATGAATATGCAGATGCATTGGATATAGAAGTTGAAATCATTCAGTCGAACATAGAAGGCGAAATTGTAAACAAGTTATACGAAGCGCATGAGGCTGGNTATGCTGCAGCTTTAATTAATCCATCTGGTTATACGACTAGNGACGGGCCTTTAAGAGCAGCTATTACTCAAGTAGGATTTCCTACTATCGAGGTACATATATCNAATCCTTCGGCTAGAGGAACCGTTTCAACGATTCAGCAGGTTAGCAAAGGTTCAGTGTATGGGTTTGGAATCTATGGATATTATCTAGCGTTGAATGCGGTCAAGAACGTATTAACCTAACCACATCTCAGACATCGACGTTCGGTGAATATCTCATCTTGTTCCGATGGTTTGGTAAGTGCATAGTCTAAAAGTATACGCACTACTTTGTCAGAAGATTTGATATTGTATTTTTCCTGAAGTGATTCAATAAACATTACTTGATCAGGGTTAAGCTGTACTTCCATGTTTGTTTTTCCTTCCATAATACTCANATANNGACTTGTCTAGCGGTTTTAATGGTACCCCCGAGGGGATTCGAACCCCTGATCTTTGCCGTGAAAGGGCAATGTCCTGGGCCGCTAGACGACGGGGGCATTAGGCCAATTTTACTACAGTTATGGNTACACTGCTAGCCCTTCTAACGCCATCGTTTCAGGGAAGCCACTCATTAAATTCATGTTCTGCACAGCTGCGCCTGCAGCACCTTTAACTAAGTTATCTATACATGATATAACGATAAGTTTTCGTGTTTCTTTGTGGATTACTGGGTAGACTAAGCATCTATTATTGCCTAATGTTTGTTTGGTTTGCGGAGCACTGTCTGTCACATCAACAAAGTCTTGTTCACTATAAAAATCTTTATATGAGTCAATTACGCTGTCCATTTCTGCNTCAGATATNTGTTCATCGAANTCTGCATAGCAAGTGGACAGAATNCCTCGNGTCATAGGGATNAGGTGCGGAATAAATGTTACGTCAAACTCATCATCATTAATTGAACATAATTCCTGGCTAATTTCTGGAAGGTGTCTGTGTCCATTCACTGAATATGCGTGAACGTTCTCATTGATTTCTGAGTAATGCGTCGTTAAATTGAGACCTCTGCCAGCTCCAGAGACACCGGATTTACTATCTATTATGACGTTCTTTTTAATGAGGTTGTTTTTTATAGCAGGGGCTAAGCCCAATATCGCACTGGTTGGATAGCATCCCGGGTTTGCGATTATATGCGATTCAGTGATTTCTTCTCTATATAGTTCAGGTAATCCGTAAACAGCATTTTCNAANAATTCNGGTTTGGGATGAACGGTTTGGTACCATTTCTCATAAACTTGAGGATCTTTTAATCTAAAGTCTGCACTAATGTCTATAACTTTAAGACCAGCTTCTATGAATGGGAGTAAGGCTTCAGCACTTGCTTTGTGTGGCAGTGCTGAAAATACGATGTCAACGTTTTCATCTAGTTCTTCGGTTAAAGTCAAATCCAAAGATGCTAAATGGGGGAAAACTTCACCAATATTTTGCCCGGCAGCACTCCTGCCTGTAGCAGATACAAGCTCTACTTCTGGGTGCTGAGCTATGATTCTAGCAAGCTCTGACCCTGCATAACCAGTGATATTTATTATACCTACTTTCATACGTTTTCCTCCGGGATTTCAGGAGAGTGCGGCACTATCCTTTTTCGATTGCGTGTTAGTTTATCACTATTGCTGTTATTTTTGCTGTGATTCTTCAAAAACGCTGTTTTAGAGGGACATAGCTGTGCAACTACACAGTTGCTGCATTTTGGATTTTGTGCCGAACAAGTTTGCCTACCATGAGTGATTATTGCAGTATGGAAATTGGTTATTTGTTCGGGNAATACTATTTTTTGCAGAAATACATGTGCTTTATCCACATTTTGGCTTTTAGGTATGATTCTGAGCCTCTGAGAAACTCTGTAAATATGAGTGTCGATTGCCATGGCAGGTAATCCTAATGAAAAGTTTAGNACTATCCCTGCAGATTTAGGCCCTATTCCTTTTAGTTGNGTTAACCATTGGANACCTTCTGAAACTGGAAGATTCTTTAAGAACTGGAGATCGAGGCTGCCATTTAGTTCGATTATTTGATTCAANACGGATTTGATCCTAGGTGCTTTTACTTTAGCTAAACCGCCTCGCTGTATTTGNTTCTCGATGTCTTGGGTNCTCGCTGCTGCGACNTGCTCCAGTGTCCCAAAATGACTCATCAGATTATTGTATGCTCTACCTGAATTTATATCCGAGGTGTGCTGTGACAGAATGGTAAATACCAGTTCATCTGCAGGTAATAGTTTTCTCGGTTCCTCAAAAGGCCCATATTCGGAAGTAAGCGTATCTAATATGCTTGCTATATGATTCCGCCGTGAGGCTATAGAGATTCCTGCCATAATAAACTTCTCGTTTTCTANTTTTGAGGTCTATTTTTCAAATATTCTTCTAATTCAGACAAAAGATCTGAAGGNTCAGGCAGCGGGGTATCTGAAGAGACTTCGTCATATCGGGTTTCCAGATTNTTCACATAATCTCCTATCTGGTCATCATCTAAAATAACTTTTTGTAACTCTGATAGAAAATGTTCNTCTGCAGTTTTAAGGGGTTTTAGNTCTATGTTCAAGNTAAGTATTCTATTGATAAAACTNACAATCTGATAGCTGATTTGATGATTTGGTGCTGCTTGTAAGTAATGCGGGGTGTGTCCCCATATGGATGTGTAATGAATACCTTTTTGGTTTAGTGCGGTGCTAATAGCGGTAGTAATTCCTGTTGGTCCTTGATANGTNGATCTTTGAATNTGATGAGAGGTGAGAATATTTTGGATGTTTGGTTCNGTAGACGAGCCACTAATCTTAGTTTCTCTTGTGTGTGGCACGGCGTCCATCAATGCGCCTAGTTGTATAACATTATCCACTCCCCATGCTTCGCAGAGGTCTGTGATTATACTGGCAAATGTTTTCCATTTNAGATTAGGTTCAGTCCCTAAGAATGCTAATATTTGATTGTCATCNGGTTGGGTTCCTGCNAAGAATAGTTCGTTTTGTGGCCAGATAATGGTCCTATTNCCAGATTCAGTAGAACGNACTACGGGACGTTGTTGAGAAAAGTCAAAAAACTCTTCAGGGTCNATATCCAGGATTTTATCAGCATCTAGATCTCTTACTATGTATTTTAGAGCTGTGGTAGCTGATTCACCTGCATCAGGCCAGCCTCTGAATGCAATGATCAAGTTTTTGACTTNTTTGTCAGGTTTTTGCATGTTCAGTAAATAATCCATTCTGCACCAAATATTCTATATCAAATTTTGATAAATACACTCTCAAACATTCAGTGAATGGACTAGCGTAATTTGAAATTAGATTCGTCTTCTAGNGGTAATAGGATAGCTGAAGGATCTAACTCATCGAGCCCACTTTCAGCGGCTTCTATAAATCGTTGAAGAGTCAAATTACCCAATGGGGTAGGAGATTCTACTGTGTCAGCTAATTCTTTAATCAATCCTAAGTCTTTCAGGATGACACGTAGTTGAGCACGATCTCCTTCAAATTGTCGGCTNATCATCACCTCTGAATTACGTGCAAGCATGAAACTTTGTCCCCAGCCGGTATTCACTAAATCAAATATTTGTTGTGGATCAGCACCAGCTTTNGCNCCTAATAATAANGCTTCTGCTGCAGCTAGAGAATGGATNCCAACCAATAATTGNTTTACTAATTTAACNGCTGTTCCNGACCCAGTCGGNCCNACATGNTGCACCGTTTGCCCCANNACATCTAACAATGGTAAGACCGTATCAAAAGATTCCTTATCTCCTCCGCACATGATAGTNAAAGTGCCATCNGAGGCNCTTTCCGTTCCGCCACTGATCGGTGCATCTAAGAATTTAGCTCCTGCTTTTTCAGCACCTTCAGCACATAAATTAGTAGTCTTTATTCCAACAGTGCTGTGNTCAATTAGAATTTGNCCATTTTGTGCATTCGCAATTAGNCCATCATTTCCAAGGAATATTTCCTCTACGGTTTTTACGTCTGGTAAACATGTCATAATAACTTCAGTATGTTCTGTTATTTCTTTCAGTGAAGTCGTTGGAATTGCACCAAGTTCTGTCATGTCTCTAACTTTTTGTTGAGACCGGTTATTTACATACACGGTGTGCCCGGCAGCTAAGAGTAGTTTACTCATTGGAAGCCCCATTCTTCCGAGCCCTACGAATCCTATATTCATTTTTAATCCTCTATATCGTTGCTTCGAACGCTGTCAAAGCAATATTTAATGATTCGACTATGTTATTTATTTCATCTTTGGTAACGCAAAGAGGGGGCGCTATATTCGTTACGTTGCCAGCCCTAAGCAGAATCCCGTTTTCAGATAATTGTGATGTTAATATTTTGGATAGATTTGCGCTTTCATCAAAATATTCTTTGGTGTCAGGATCCTTCACTATTTCAATAGCACAAAACAATCCTAAACCCCGAACGTCTCCAATCATCTTATGTTTTTCCTGTAGCCCTCTCAATCCTTCTCGTAAATATTCTCCCATTATCCTAGAGTTTTCAACTAGATTATCTCGCTCAATGATCTCTATATTTTTGAGACTCGCGGCAGTAGCAACTGGGTGGCCACCAAAAGTAATTATGTGTTGAAGTGTAGCTTTGTCGTTCCCTATAAATGCATCCGATATGTGTTTACGAGTGATAGCAGCTCCCATTGGGATATACCCGCTGGTAATACCTTTTGCCACAGTCATGATATCTGGTACTACATTCCAGTTTTCAACCCCGAACATTTTACCCGTTCTTCCGAATCCTGTGATTACTTCGTCTGCTACTAACAGGCATCCATATTTATCGCATAATTCCCTGAGCATTGGCCAGTAATTGGCAGGAGGTACTATAGCTCCCATAGGGCTAGATATAGGCTCGGCAAAGACTGCTGCAATTGTATCAGGGTTTTGCGCTTTCATCAGTTCTTCAGTAGAAGTGATACAAAATTCTGCGTAAGCTTCGTCTGATAATCCATTGACAATTGCCCGGTAAGGGTTTGGTTGGGGAACATGAAATACGTGAGGCATTAGTGGTTCGTAATCAGTTTTCGGAAAATTGGGAGAAGAACCTAAGGCTAATGCTCCTGCTGTAGCACCATGATAAGAACCAATTCTACTAATAAATTTTGTTCGCAAAGGTTCGCCTATACGCTTGAAATATGCTTTGATGATTTTAATTGCGGTCTCATTAGATTCAGATCCTCCACTCGTAAAGAAACTTCGTGACAAATCCCCTGGTGTAATTTCAGNGATTTTTTGCGCTAACTGAATCGTAGGTTTGGTTGTTGTTCCTGAGGGCATATAAGTAATTTCTAACATTTGTTCNTANGCNGCNTCNGCNATTTCTTTNCTNCCATANCCNACATTTTTNANCCANANNGCNGACATNGCATCGATATATGTTTTCCCGTGGATATCTGTGACNGTNCTNCCNGACCCNGANGTGANGATATTNGGNTCNCCNGCNTCAGCCATTTGACTGGGCTGCTTGCCGTAAACCCATAAGTGTTCTAGTGCAGATTTTTGGAGTTCATTGAATTCATTGGCGTTCGTNGTCATTATNTATACCCCTTATTTAACGTTTGGCATCACGTGATGCGCTAATATGTCTAGATTGTT
>PBNM01000010.1 GCA_002723125.1 Chloroflexota bacterium
GGGAGCTTCAGTTGTTTCTTCAGCAGCGGGAGCTTCAGTTGTTTCTTCAGCAGCGGGAGCNTCAGTTGTTTCTTCAGCAGCGGGAGCTTCAGTTGTTTCTTCNGCAGTGGGANCTTCAGTTGTGGTTTGTTGCTCTCTATTTGCTCCATATTGAGGACGTTGACCTTGATAGCCAGGACGTCGACCAAGCGGAGCATCTGCAGATCCAGGATTTGCAGCGTCCAGAGGGACTTGGGCTTCTTCGTCAGATATAGACACGATTAAAGATCTGAGCACCCTATCGTCTAATCTTAGATGACTCTCAAGCTCTCTATTGAATGGTGCCTCTGTTTCAAAACGCGATAAATGGTAAGACCCTTCAAGGTATTTTTGCTGACCTTTTTGTATTGGATATGCAAGCCTGCGTGTCCCCCAAGAATGTTCTGACACTAGATTGCCTTGATGTCCNGATATGAATGTTTTCACTGAATCCCAAACTTCAGTATCTTCTGTTTGATTGAGCATTGGGCTCAAAATCACTACTAATTCGTATTGACGCAAATTTACTCCTACATATAAAAACGAGAATGCACGCAATTATACCAAAGGATAAGTTGGGACTCAACTAAAGAATTAATCTATTCCAGGTACTGGATGGCTGCTTGCTAAATTCTTGACTTGATCTTCTAATTGGCCGAGTAGTGTTGTATCAGTGTGATTACTCAACGCACTAATAATGATTTCAGAAACTTCTATAACCTCAGGTTCAGTGAAGCCACGACTTGTAATGGCGGCTGTGCCTACCCGAAGTCCACTGGTTACCCTTGCAGGTTTTGGATCCCAAGGTATTGAGTTTTTGTTTACTATGACTCCAATATCTTGCAGGGTTCGTTCTGCGTCTTGGCCTGTCAATCCTAAAGGTGTGACGTCAGCTAGAATGAGATGGTTGTCAGTACCTCCAGAAATCAATCGCATTCCTGATTCTGCTAGTTGTTTTGCCATAAGATCTGCATTTCTCACCACTTGGTGGGCATAATTTGAGAATTCTGGAGTTAAAGCCTCTCCAAAACATACCGCTTTCGCTGCAATTACATGCATGAAGGGTCCTCCTTGAGAATAAGGAAATACTCCATAATCTACTTTTTTGGCTAAATCTTCTGTAGTTAGTATGATGCCGCCTCTTGGTCCTCGGAGAGTTTTTTGAGTTGTAGAAGTTATGATGTCAGCAAATCCAGCCGGTGAGGGGTGTGCGCCTCCGGCTATCAATCCGGAGATATGAGCCATATCTACCATAAGAAGGGCACCGACATTATCAGCGATCGTCTTTAATTTTTGAAAATCTAGTACTCTTGGGTATGCACTGCATCCTGCAACTATCAGTTTAGGGGAATGTTCTTTTGCAAGAGATTCAATTTCGTTATAGTCGATGGTTTCACTATCTTTGGTTACGCCGTAAGGTATGAAATTGTAAAGATTTCCTGAGAAACTTACTTTCGCACCATGGGTTAAATGGCCTCCTTGGTCTAATCTCATTCCAAGGACGGTATCCCCAGGTTCTAAAACAGCAAAGTATGCTGCCATATTAGCCTGTGCTCCACTATGTGGTTGTACGTTTGCGTGNGGCATTTCAAATAGCTGTTTTGCCCGCTCAATAGCTATNGATTCAGCCACATCNACATATTCGCACCCAGCGTAATACCGTCTTCCCGGATATCCTTCTGCGTATTTGTTACCCATTAAACTGGATTGTGCTTCGATAACGTTTTTACTTGCATAATTTTCCGAAGCTATCAACACTATATTATTAGTTTGCCTATTAATTTCATTTTGCATGGCTTCATATATAGTTGGGTCAGAGGTCTGTAAATTGGACATAATGTTTCTGTTCCTTTTTGGATTTGNTTATCGGTCTAATGAATCTATTTGTTCGTCGAGTTTTTTTACACTTTCATAGTCTTCTTCGGCTATTTTGTAACATCTATCAAGATACAAACTGGCAATGATTAGTCCGTTTGGTTTCATATTGGTGGCGGCTCCTATTAACTCACTAATCTTGAAGTTGGATGGGAGATACTTGGATATTGATTGTAATTCAGCAGTAGTTTCTTCTGCCATTATGGTGTCGTCACTGTCTTGGGAAAACTTGAGCTTGCTTAGGAGTTTTGTAACTTCCGAAAGTTTATCTTTTTCTGTCATCAAATCGAACAACACATTATTAACGTCAAATGAGGTGTCTTGGGCGGGTTCAAGATCATTCCGGATTTCTATAGTATCTGATTNTGATATCTCTTTGTCAGAATATGCAGAAGAGTATTCTTGGACAGTATTATTGGCTAATTCCATGAGCCGTGTTACATCGTAAGAGAAGATGCTTCCTCCATTTATGAGGTCGTCAGATCTCATGTNCGCCAATTCACGAAGTTGTTGAAGGGAGTAGTTATCTTCAGGAGCCGGGGGCATAGAAAAGGCTGTGAAGTTGTCAGATGGGATGTCTCCAAGGGTTGATGCTAGGAACGGAGGNACATATTTAGACAGATCCGATTTTAGCGGAAGTATAACGATATATGATGAGTATACTTTCTCNGGCTCGGTAGAGACCGTAAAGTATACTAGTGCATGCCCTTTTGGATTATTGGAGTCGCCAAGGTCAAAAATCATATATATCTACCACCACGTGTATAAATTATAGAAGATTTGCTTCGATAGGGCTACATGTAATGTGCTTTAAGTCTACATATTTATAGGATGGTATATTTAACAAGAAAACTAAAATCATGTATTATGTAGTCTATTCAAGTAATCACCGTTTACTGGAGGTTTTATGTCCGAAGAAAGTTTAAAAGATTTCGTTTATGACAACGTTGTAATAGGCGAAACTTTAGGCACCTATTCTTACGTCCTTACCGAGGAAATGTTAGATACCTTTCGAAAGGCGGTCGAGGATCCGGAAGCTAGATTCCCTACTTTAGGAGTTAAGCATGATGCTACTGCATTTGCCATGGTATATGACGACAAAGTAGGTACTGTAAATGCAGGTAATGAAGTGGAATTCTTTAACCCTCCTATACCGGGTAAAAAGATTATTGTTACAGGAAAAATCCAAGATAAATACACCAAAAGAGATAATCCGTATATTGTGATTGAAGCTACTGCAGAAGATGAAGATGGTAGATTGATTGAAAAATTAAGGACATATCAAATTAAAAAACCGGAGGTTTTAGGAAAGAAATGGCAGAAATAAAAATTGATGATGTGTTACCAAGCGTAACCAAAACAATAACACAAGAAAAAATAGAACTGTTCGAGGATTGTGGAATACTAGATCGACAGAATATACATAACAATCCAGAAATTGCCCGAGAACGGCTTAAATTCGATCATCCAATTGCATCAGGAAGAATGTCAGTGACCTACGCTGCTGAAATAATCCGAAAGTTTGTAGGTGAGGACGCTTTTCATCATTCCGGTACGGTAAATCTAAAATATCTTAAGCCTTTGATACAAGGTGACACTGTTAATGTAAGTGGCACAGTTGTGGCAACGGAAGAAATCGATACCGGTTTATTAGTTACAATAAATATACAATGCGAAAATCAAAACGGAGAAAAAACCGCAATAGGTCAAGGCACTGCGGTTGTGAAATAAGGAGGAATTATGGCTAACGCCGAATTTGGTAAAGTAGAATTAGAAATCGTTTACTGTGTTCCTTGAGGGTATCACGCTTTAGCCACGTGGTTGGCTACAGAGATATGGAGATCACAAGATATAGGTGATGTAGCGGTTAAATTAACTCCAGCTGGTGGAGGACGTCTAGAACTGTACTTGGATGGCGATAAAATATTTGACCGAAAAGATGAGGACGGAGTGTATCCAAATTTAACTAAAGTAAATGAACTTAAAATGGTGGTTGCCGACAGAATCTTTGAAATTGATGAATCGGTTGCTAACTCCGTTTAAAAGGGGATTTTGTGAACTCTGAACATTATGAAATAGTAACACAAGGGACACAGTCTCTTAATGAATGGCGAGAGATAGTTTTAAATCAGCATGTTCAATTAGATCTAAGTGATTGTGACCTGTCTGGTTTTGACCTAGCCGGTGCTAAGCTAGGAAATGCTTTATTAACGAACTCTAATTTGAAAGATACTAAACTTTCATATGCCAATTTAGCTAATGCGGATTTGAGTGGGGCTAATTTNGAGAATTGTGATTTGGGAAGAGCATCCTTAGAAAGTTGTAGTTTGTTGGGTGCGAATTTGTATAATGCGAACCTGTTTTGGGCGGACGTTAAGAACTCAAATGTTTCTAATTGCAATTTGAGAAATTCACGATTAACTAGGACTTGTTTTGTAGCGTCAAATCTGACTGGATCTGATTGTAGTCAGTCAACTATGATAGAAGTAGATTTTCGGAATGCTGATTTAAGGAACGCGAATTTCCGGAACTCCAATATGAATGGAGCGGACATGAGTAGGTCTGTCATGGAAGGAGCCGATTTTCAATACGCTATGATAAGAGACTCACACTGGATAATGGCTGATATGCGTGGAGCAAATTATACAAATGCGAGTTTATATCGCGTAGATATGACTATGGCCAAATATGACGAATCAACGTTGTTTCCTCCAGGATTTGATCCGGAATACTCCCCGCAAGACACAGATTATTAGACTGATATACTCTGTTGAAGAGAGGACAGGTGTGGAAATAAAAATAGTTAAATCTAATAGATCCAGTTCTGGTTGTACTTTAACTTCATTGAGTACAGCTAAGCGATACATCAATGAAAGCAAGTCAGTTCTCTACGTTTCATATCATCAGGAAGATATAGAATTCATCAATTCTATAATCTCAGACGAACTTTTTAATACATGTCTCCAATCAGATTGTGATTATGAAGGCTTGATGAATTCAGAGACAGCTCTATTGATAGTAGATCAAGGAATTAATACTGACCTACCTGATCAACTAGTGAATCTGGTGAATGAGACTATATATGTTTATGACTGTTCATTGGGCAGTGAGATTGATATAGATAACATAGATATCGAGAATAACTTTAAAATATTGTTTAATAAAATTCCTGAATATAGATATTCTGATATTGAAAGATGGATTGATTCTTTGNCTGATAAATCTGTAAGNATTATGGGNACTATCCGAGAGGATAGGTATTTNAACGGACTCTCNTTCNATGAAATCNTCGATGCTCTTNANGGCCGTGTGATTGATAAATCCGTTGAAGATACTCCTTACGTAGAAAGATTTTTGATCGGTGGGAATATAATGGATTCAGGGAATGGCTATTTTGGTAGGTATCAACATCAAGCAGTGGTTACGAGAGGTGGGAGACCAGATATCCAGATGTCTAGTATTATGAATGGGACTAAATGTTTAATTCTTACAGGTGAAGTGGAACCCACAGAATACATAATATCTGAGGCAAGGAAGTATAGTGTGCCTATGATATCAGTAGAAAGTTCTACGGAAAGTGCTATAGGTCTATTGTCTCAGGCTTTTGGTAATAAACCGGCGTGTTTAGAAAGAATTGACAGGTTCTTGGAATTGTTGGATCAAAATTAGGGACTATAGTTCAGTATTCAAGAAATTCAAGATATCATATGCAATACATGTCAGACCGTTTGCCATGTAAGGAGCATCGCAACCCCCTCTTTGATGTCCAAGTTCTGAGTTGGCAAGTACAGATANAGATATGTCCATCTTAGGTGAATACATTAATAGAGAGCTATATCCACCACCACCACCAGGATGACCGTATGTCATTAGACTTGTGCCATCCGACATAGGATGGAATCTCCTAGCGATATGGTAACCATAATTTTGAGTGACTCCGCCTAATATTATATTCTCGTCTACTATTGAATCTATTAGTGATTTTCTGGAAGCATCTGATAGAGCGTCTCCGTGTTGGCTATATAACTCATAACCCCAAATAGCCATATTTTCAGCAGTTGAAAACCCTCCAGCGCCAGCCCAAGCTAATCTGCCATCTTGTTCGTAATAGTCAATTTGGTACCAATCTGGTGCACCTATCGGCTTCATTTTGGTTAAGTCGCCAAATCCCCCAAGTCCACCATACATAGAGTAATGAGCGTGAGGAGATGCCATATTGGATGGGATCCTAGTAGCAGGTCTAAACCCGATCTGTAATGATAATGGAGAAAACAATTTCTCTTGATAGAGTTTTGCTAGTTGGGTTTGTGATTGGTACTGAGCAATTAAGCCTAGCAANACTGAGCTATTGTTTGAATATTCATATCCTCCAGGGTTAGATCCTGGCTTGGTAGTCAAAGCTAGGTAATCGGTCGGATGCCAATCGGGTTTAGTAACGACATAATTAAGATATTTAGAATTGGTATCTTTATCCCCGTGTCCTCCTCTCATTAGGAGTAACTCTTCTACGGTGCTNTCAGGGAACANTTTAGGATTAAGTTTTTGGTATAGTGAATGTCCTTTNAGAAGATCAGANATTTTATCATCCATACCATAAAGGCCATCTTCGACCTGATCGAGTATTAANGCGCTNAAAAAAGTTTTTGAAGTGCTCATTATNCCAATNGGNATATCGGTTTTAAGANTTACCCCTTCTTTCGAATTACCACGAGTATCNGACCACAANTTGTCACCTGAAACCACGGATACAGAAACNCCCATTTTGGTNGATAGCGNATCAAAGTTGCTCTNTAAGATTTCAGANAGTTTGGCATCTATATTTTTATTGAAAGNGTNGTAGCCGNTCTTATCNNTGAATTTTGGGGAGTCAATTNTTTCATATGGNACGTATTTCAGTCGTGACTGGGAAGNNACTGTTGGAGTTTTGGTAATAATTTGTTCGGGNTNGCTNTTTGATTTAGTTTTAGTTAATGGTTCTGTAGGNACTAGGGTAGGAATANCATTAGTTAGTGTCGTACTAGGCGTTTCTGATGATTTGGANNNTTTTTGGGTTGGCTTTTCAGTTGTNGTTCTATCAGANTGTTGGTTTGATTCGATTACTGTACTGGATNTAGGNTNNCTAGGANGGGTAGTATCTATCCCTGAGGTATTCTGACACCCTATNNAAAAGACTGATAAAACTAGTGTNAAGCCAANGAAGTTGCGCATTATTATTCCATGCTGAATCTTTCTGATTCAGGATTCCGAGACCATAATGACTCAGCTCCTTCCATGGCTATCTTACGTGCTTCGCTCGCTCTCCAGNCATCNTANATATCANTGCTATCCCAGGTGACGAGTGTGGTTATCTGAGAAGGGTCCGATAGTCCNATCATTGTTTGNCGGGTNCCAAANCCAGGTGCTTTACTTTGAGCCACTCCATTCCGATCTAATAAAGCTTTAGCTTCTTCAATTTTATCTGGTTTGGCCCAGTGGTGGGTTAAAACTCCAATCATACATCCTCNCTAATCTTTGTCTCTTGCAAATAAGGGTACCAATAGCAGAGGGGCTAAAATCGTGGTAATAATAGTCATTATNATGCTTATGGTGAATACTGACTGATTTATTATTCCTTGGCTCAGGCCGATNCCNGCAATNATNAGTGCCACCTCTCCTCGTGGCATCATTCCTATGCCAATTCTAGTACTTTGNAANATATTGAACTTAAAGGCTAANGCNGGNAGTCCAGANCCCAATACTTTAGTNAGTATTGCNACAACTGATATTAACAANCCAGCAACTAAAGCCGTATGTATCGAACTGACGTCGACTAACATGCCCATGACTACAAAGAATACGGGGACTAGAAAGTTTTTAATTGGTTCGATACTGTGTTCGAGTTTTTCTTTTATTTGAGTTGTAGAAAACGCTAATCCTGCAGAGAATGCTCCAATTATGAATGCGAGNCCGAACATTTCTGCGAGNCCGGAACATAATAGTGCTAACCCTAAAACNATGGGTATATTCGCTTCGACTGAACCGATTTTGTTTAGGAACCTTTCNATGTACTTNGATGTTAAGAGTCCAATGCCTGTTAGTGCTAACCAGAATATTATTGCTTTAGCTCCAATTGTTCCGACGGACCACATATCAACTTTACCNGATATACTGATTCCGACTATTATNGATAGTATNAAGATNCCCAGNATGTCATCAATTACTGCTGCTGCTATGATAGTTGTACCTTCGGAAGAATTTAATTTTCCAATATCGGCCAACACCCTAGCGGTTATTCCGACAGATGTTGCAGTCAAAATTGAACCCATGAATAATGCTTCGAGAGACCAAATCCCGCCAGGGCCTGCTATACCCAAAAGTACGCTAGAATATGCACCTAGGAAAAATGGGAATATAACCCCGCCCAAAGCAACAATTGTGGCAGGGCCAGAATATTTTAAGAAAGTACTGAAATTGGTCTCTAGCCCGACGGCGAATAATAATATTATTGATCCTATTTGTGCTACTGAGAATAGTTCATTAGAGACTGGTAATGCGCCAGGCTCTAATATTCCTGGCAACGGGAAAAGTGGCCCAAAAAACGGTAGAGGGAATGCGCCGAGAGCAAATGGACCTATGAGTATACCAATACCTATTTCAGCTAATACCGATGGTATTTTAAGAAATCTACTTGCTACATAGCCCGCTAGTTTTGCTGCAATTAATATAATTCCTATTTGTATAAGCAACACTGTTACAATGTGCGTAATGTTTGATGAGCCTCCCCCAGAGGCTGCCAAATTGTTCACGGTATTTGTGAATAAATTAAGTGTATCCATATGTGTTCCTATATGCTCGCTTGCTTATTTTTACTGCCAGTAATTGTATTTAAAATATTTGACATTGTATAGGTGCTTTGCTACCATTTTTCGCTGGACAATGGTAATAAAATCCCAGTCGGGAGAGATTTATAGTGGCATATCTGAATGGATTAAAATGTCGAGAATGTGGCAGGGACTATCCCGCTGACCCTTTAAATGTATGTGATTTTTGTTTTGGTCCTTTAGAAGTTGCTTACGACTATTCTACGATCCGCGAAGTTGTTACAAGAGATAGGATAACCGCTGGACCATTAAGCGTCTGGAGGTACAAAGATTTACTGCCAGCAAGTGGAGATAATCCAGTAGACATAATGACTGGAATGACGCCACTTATGAAAGCCAATAATCTGGGTAAAGAATTAGGTCTTGATAATTTGTACATCAAGAATGACAGTGTGAATCCAACATTTTCATTCAAAGATCGTGTGGTGTCTGTTGCGTGTACTAAGGCTTTAGAGTTCGGATATGAAGTTCTTTCATGTGCTTCGACTGGTAACTTGGCTGCTAGTGTTGCAGCACACGCCGCTAGAGCAGGGATTAAAGCTGTGGTATTTATTCCGGGAGATTTGGAAAAAGGAAAGGTAATTAACGCTGCAGTTTATGGCCCCACAATAATGGCTATTGATGGGAATTATGACGATGTTAATAGGTTATGTAGCGAGATTGCCGATAATTATCCATGGGCGTTTGTTAATGTGAATATGCGCCCTTACTACGCCGAAGGAAGCAAGACATTAGGTTATGAAGTTGCAGAGCAATTAGATTGGCAGGTACCTGACCATGTAGTNGTTCCAGCTGCNTCTGGGGCGATGTTTACGAAAATCTGGAAAGGTTTCAACGAGTTGGCTTGTCTAGGATTATTGGATGGAGTAGAAGGCATGTCTTTNGGTGAAGATCAGAATTCTGTGCATCACCCAGAAGTCAAAACTAANATGCACATGGCACAGGCATTTGGTTGTTCACCCATAGCTGCAGCATGGAATAACGGTCAGACTCATGTAGTACCNGTAAAACCAGATACAATAGCTAAGTCATTAGCTATTGGAAATCCAGCTGATGGGATTTATGCTTTGAAAGTAATTCAAGAATCAGGAGGTTCAGCGACAGCTACTCCAGAAAAAACTGTTGCGGAAGGAATCGAATTGCTAGCTCGAACTGAAGGTATATTCACTGAGACAGCTGGAGGNGTATCTATCTCCGTGTTGAAATCACTAGTTGAGGCTGGAGCCATTAAGCGTGATGAAAGAACTGTGGTTTATATTACGGGTAATGGACTCAAGACTCAGGAAGTAGTGGAGAATGCTGTGAATACTTTGCCAATCAAACCTACTATGGGTTCTTTTGAGTCTGCGTTTAACGCCTAGNTTATGATAAGTANANGNTACATATTNACGTTTCCTACCAAGATGGTTACTGAACCAGTTATATATAANTTAGGCAAAGATTTTGAAATNGANACCAATATAAGNNGAGCAGACGTACGAGAAGATACGGGTTGGGTTATATTGGANTTAAAAGGGACAGAAGAAGAGATTGAAAAAGGTTTAANTTGGGTTGCTTCACANGGAGTCAGNGTAGACTCTATNAGCGGAGATTTAATCCAAGGATAGATAAACCTATAGTAAGGAGAAATTATGAGTATTACCGTGAGAATTCCTACCCCATTACGAAGATTAACCGGAGGCGCAGACGTTGTNGATTCTGAAGGCTCCAANATATCTGGGNTAGTAGAAAATCTTGAATCTAATTACGCTGGATTTAAAGAAAGATTGATCGATGAGAATGGTGAAATGCGCTATTTCGTGAATTTATATCTTAATGGAGAAGATGTACGATTCTTGGAAGGTTTAGATACACTTACTAAAGATGGGGATGAAATTAGTATAGTTCCTGCAGTTGCNGGNGGAGCATAATTAAGACNGAGCATCATTTTTTATGTTATTTGCGGTTTTATAGGTTCCCCAAAAAGTATTCCTGTAAGTTTCGAAAGTATTTTCAGTGATTGATTGTCTGATTTCTTTCATAAGATTAGCCATAAAGGTCAGATTGTGGATACTAGCTAACCTAAGTGCGAGTAATTCCTTAGCTTTAAACAAATGATGTATATAAGCNGTTGAATAATTGNCACATAGCATGCATTCACATTCATCATCAATAGGGGCATCCAAGGATTTGAATTTTTGGTTAGTAATNTTAATTCTTCCTGATCTAGTATAAAGAGACCCATTTCTNGCNACCCTAGTCGGCATGACGCAATCAAACATATCCACTCCTGAAGCAACTCCTTCAATCAANTCTTCTGGTGATCCAACTCCCATTAGGTACCTAGGTTTTCCGGGTGGNAAATATTGATTGCAGAGATTCACAAGNTCGTACATTGTAGATTTGCTCTCTCCTACAGCTAATCCACCTATTGCGTACCCCTTGAAGTCTAGCGCAGAAAGAATTTCCAGAGACTTTAGTCTTAGATCTCTGGAAGTGCCTCCTTGAATAATTCCAAATAGTGATTGCCTATCTTCATTCCCATAATTCTGAAATGTTTGTTGGCAAATAGAAGCCCATCTATGAGTTCGGTCCATAGCCGCTTCTACTTCAATTAATGACGCACCGTATTCTATACAGTGGTCAAAACACATTATTATATCGGCTCCTATTTGTATTTGGTTTAATGTGGCTTGCTCAGGATTAATGAAATGAGAGGAACCATCTGATGGTGATTTAAAAGTTATTCCGTCGTCGGTTATTTTNTTGGTTTCGCTTAAACTAAAAGCTTGGAAGCCTCCACTGTCGGTCAGAATGGGTTTATCCCAGTTCATAAATGANTGAAGTCCTCCAAAATCATGGATTANCTTCACTCCGGGTTGTAATGATAAGTGATATGCGTTACCTAATATAATGGAGGCTCCGGTATTTTTTATCTCTTCAGGCGACAATGCTTTAACAGTCGCTTGTGTGCCTACTGGCATGAATACTGGAGTTGATACCCGGCCGTGCTGCGTGTTAAACTCCGCAGCGCGAGCCGTACCTGACGTGGCTACTAATTTAAATTTATCCATAATTACAAAACCTTCNGGGTTTCACGGCTATCATTATAAACACTGGTTACAGAATTGATAATAGATATAATCACTAACATTTCTAATATGANCAGTCTTGTATGGGCNNTATTCGTNATGTNTACTATTGTGGTTATATCTATNGGGCTTTGGTTTATNTTGAAATTGGTAAGTATAGCTACNAAGAAAATGGTTTANNGTGATGTTNTTTCCCAATGCTGAAATTGTAATGAANCCAATTATGCTGGTTGTATTGGGATTAATTGTGGGGACTTTAAGTGGTTTTTTTGGAATAGGCGGNGGATTTTTAATTACNGGCAGTCTTTTGGTTTTAGGAGTACCNCCTTTATATGCAGTCGGTACAGGTATTACTTTGGTCATGGGTACTGCGATCATTAGTACTCTTAAGCATAGACAATTGGGTAATGTTGANTTCAAATTTGGATTTTGNCTGATTTGCGGGACAATACCAGCAGTGNTGATNGCTGAAAGNTTGAATCAAATACTGGANGCTAATGANATAGCGTCTCCTGTTATACAAGGTTTGTATTTATTGATGCTATGCGGGATTGGTTCTTTTATAACTTATGATTCAATTCGCAATAAGGNNCAAGGNGATGNCAAGACCAGNAATATGTTTCTNAGAAACTTAAAGATAGGTCCTGAATTTGTGNGATTACCTTTTTTGGGTAAACGNTCNCTTTATTNGAGCTTCCCTGTGGCNCAGATAGAATCAATGTCCATTTTNGTGGTAATTCTTATNGGTTTTTGTATTGGTTTNTTGGCTGGATTATTNGGNGCTGGCGGNGGATTCATNATGATGCCTGTTTTGATATATCTGGTTGGAATACCNACAACTGTGGCAATAGGAACNGATTTGATGCAAGTGATAGTTACAGGATCCCTNGGAACGTTTTTATATGCACTATCNGGNAAGGTNGATCTTTTGATGGCTGTATTCATGTTGATTCCCGCTTTCTTCCTCTCNCAGATTGGTGCTTTNGCAACCAGGTTTGTTGATTCGAGCAGNATACGANCGGTTTATGGATTNTTGTTAATTGTGGGNGGATTGGCAGTTGGATTGGAATATNTCTCTGAATTTGTGGNNTACGAGGAAATATTNGGNAGGATAGCAATNATAATGNTAGTTGGNTTTTCTGCATGNGTATCTATTTGGATTCTTNTCATGTGTGTCAAAGGGATNATAACTCGCAGTCTAGTTGATTAATTCTGAGACAACGTTTTCCACTATCTCTGGAGGGACGTCATGTCGCACAATAGCGTTGCCAATCGAATCTAGTAAGACCCACTGGTTTTTGCCTGAAAGGCTCTTTTTGTCTAAAGCCATTGCGCTGTTGAAGGCGTTCATGTTTATATTGTCTGCTTTAATTGGTAGGTTATATTGATTCAATATATCTATGTGCCTCTGTACTAAGTCTTCGTCAATTAATCCCAGGTGATGGGCTATCTTAGATGCTGCTACCATACCTACAGAAACACCCTCTCCGTGCATGAACCGGCCGTATTCAGTCGATGCTTCAAGAGCATGCCCTACTGTGTGTCCGTAATTCAGTAGTATACGTAGTCCTAAAGTTTCTTTTTCATCTTGGCTTACAATGTTGGCTTTGATGGCCATACTTCTTCTGATTATATCTGTAGAGAGTTCTGGTTCTAGATCCATTAAGGCTTGGGCATTTTCTTCGAATAAATCTACTAACTCTTTGTCTACAATGAAACCGTGTTTTATGGCTTCAGCCCAACCTTCTGATAGTTCACGTTTCCCTAATGACTGCAAAGCAGATACATCTGCTATTACAGCTTTTGGTTGGTAAAACGCTCCTATCAAGTTTTTCCCTTGAGGTAAATTAACGGCTACCTTTCCTCCAATTGAAGCATCTACCATTGAAGCCATACTGGTCGGTATTTGTATGAATGGTACACCTCGCAAAAAGGTTGCTGCTACGTAACCCGCTAAATCTCCCACTACGCCTCCACCAACGGCTATTATTAAATGTCTTCTCTCAGCTTTCCGCTCGACAAGCCATCTGTATATTTCATTAGCAGAGTTTTGATTCTTACTTTGTTCACCTGCTGGGAATACGAAGCTATGGGCTTTTATCCCTGATTTTTGGAGTGCCCATTGTACTTGTCTTCCGTAAGGATTCATTACATTGCTATCACTAATAATGTATACAGGACCAGCATACCCCATGTCTGTTACGATGTTTCCTAGCTCTTCGATGATCCCCCATCCAACTTTGACTGGGTAGGAACCCGTAGAATGATTAACAGTTGCTGCTAGAGTTGTATCTGACATAAATAATTCCCTTAGTTAAATCTTTAGGTGGCTCAAAATTTGATTTGATAGTTCTTCTACTGTTTTTGAATTTGCATCTATCCTAATATGAGCCTTTTCATAGGATGGTTTTCTCTCACTCAGTAATTTGTCGATTTGTTGCGTAGGATTTGGATGCGCTAATAGAGGGCGATCTATTTGGTTGTGATTAATTCTTTTTAAAACAGTGTCCCTATTTACATCAAGCCAAAAGACTTTTCCTGAAGACAGCATTATACGCTGGTTCTCTGGGTTGATAAATGCTCCGCCCCCAGTGCATATTACTTGATTTGATCGATTACAGGTGCTTTGAATCACAGCTTGTTCATGTTCTCTGAATAGTTTTTCGCCGTGGGTTTCAAAATATTGGGCAATTGAAATGCCGAAGTTTTGAACAAGTAGATAGTCTGTGTCAACGAAAGTACGATTAATAAGCTTTGCTAGGTGGTTTCCAATGGTGGTTTTGCCAGATGCCATAAACCCTACCAAAATTATATTGTTTTTAGTAATGTTCATTATGATTGGAGATTTAAATCTAATCAGGAAGTTGAGTGAGATGCATGCCTGTGCATAAGCTACTTGGCTTGTCAAAATACAACAATTGTTGGCCNATGCGATTGGTGATNGGTTCATCTGCTACGAAAGTGACTCCAGATTTTTTACATGCTTCNATTTGAGTGNCTATATTTTCTACTACCAACCCAATATGGTCCATTATTATTTCCTCACCTTTTAATANTGATTGATCTAATGGTTCGATTAATTCNACTTGTACATTTCCAAAATTCACATAACCATTGCGAGCTCCTCTCACGGACTTACCAATTCCTCCAATTGCTACAGCGTCAAATTTATCTTCATACCATTGAACAATAGTATCCACGTTTTTGACTAAGTAGCCTGCGTGGACAATATCTATTACAGGAAGACCTTCTCCAAAACCATCAACATTTGGGATTTCAGGGAGTTCAGTTAAGTGTATGTTGCAATTTAAAGTTGTGCTGTTATCAAAATATAAGACTTGTTGTCCTAGTGGATTCGTATTAGGGGTATCGGATACAAATTTGAACCCTTTAGCGCTTAATTCAATTACTTCGCTCGATATACTATCTACCCTATATCCGACATGGTGCATAACCATTTCTCCTTCAGGGATGAAAGATACATCGGATGGCTGTATTAATTCGATTTCTATTTGCCCAAAATGCATAAATCCATTTCCACTTCCATCAGGTGATTGTCTTCCGGGCAAGAATTTCCCTCCAAATATGTTACTGAACCATTCGGCTGCTTCGTTTAAGTCTCTTACTTGGTATCCTAGATGCTGTATTTTTGTGAACATGCTTCCTCCACTATTTGATATGGATTGATGTGGATATGCATAATGATATTAGTTGAGTTTATATTTGTCTATCGAAGATTTTGGTCCACAAATTATAAGGGATGGATTTTTGTATTAGGTTATTTAACACTACAAAATCAACAAAGATTTCGGTATAATTAAGGGATGTGACAAAATAAATTGCGAGGGGCAGTGATTTATAANGATGAATANATGCATGTTTGTCGATTCATGGTTCCNAAGTAAAGGTGCAAATGGACGCAATCGATAGNAAACTGCTAAATATGATTCAAACNGAATTCCCCCTTGTTGATACTCCCTTTCTTGAATTAGCTAATGACTTAGACCTTTCGGAAGANGAAGTGCTTTCTAGGTTNACCGAACTTAAAAGACAGAATGTTGTTAGNCAGATCGGGGCCATTTTTGATACNAGGAAATTAGGTTACAAGACTACATTGGTCGCTTTCGCATTCCCTGAAGAATTGCTACANGAAGGTGCNATGTTCATCAATCAACATCCGGGTGTAAGTCATAATTATGCCAGGGAAGGTTCTTATTACAATCTTTGGTTTACTATTGCAGTCCCGCCAGATCATGATTTAGAAGATACTATTCAATTNATGTATCAAAATACCGGTGCTACTGAATGTAGAATCATGCCAACGATTAAATTCTTTAANATCGGAGTTAATTTTGACATGGTNAATCAGAAGGGNTTGTCACATAATTACAGCCCTGATGGATTCAGTAATACCACAGCTATGCAGACATGGAATAAAGCTCAAGAACTGANNGANAAGGATCGTGATGTNATTAGAGTTTTACAAGAAGACATCAAATTAGAATCTCGCCCTTATGACGGTATGGCATCTGAGTTNGGTATGACCACNTCNGAATTGTTCAGCAAGGCGAAAGAATACATAGATAAAACTTTGATGCGAAGATTTAGTGCTGTGTTACATCATAGAAGATCTGGTTTTATGGCTAACGCTATGGTGGTATGGCAGGTAGATGAAGAACAGGCTACAGAAGTAGGAATGAAAATGGCGGAACATCCTGCTGTAACGCATTGTTATCAGAGGCCTACGTTTCCAGATTGGCCATACACACACTTCACTATGATTCATGCGACNACAAANGATGAATGCCAAGNCATTGCTGATGAGATCCAAGAATTNTCAGGNATCGAAAATAGGTTGATGCTATATAGCACTAGAGAATATAAAAAGACTAGAGTGANATATTTNGTCGATGATTACGANCGATTTATTAATNCCNAAAATACTATAAAAGGATAAATAGAGAAATAATGGACGCTTATTACCCAGTGTATCTAAATCTTAAAAATAGGAGAGTTCTTATTATAGGAGGAGGAGAAATAGCCACAGGAAAAATCCCGGCACTTTTAGAGTCAGGTGCAAAAATTGAAATTATAAGCCCTTTGGTAACCGAAGAACTCAAAGAATATGCTGCTTCCGGAAAGGTCACTTGGACTGAAAGAGAATATATNAGAGGTGATCTNGATGGNATATTTGTAGCTATTGCGGCTACAAATGTTAGAAAAGTAAATCAAGTGATATACGATGAAGCTGATGAGAAAGGTGTATTGTTGAANGTTGTCGACGATACTCCGTTTTGTTCTTTCATAGCACCNGCGATCGTAAAACGAGGACCGGTTACCTTGGCNATTTCCACAGGAGGNGTTAGNCCTGCATTGGCTAGAAAATTNCGGGAATCACTTACCGAGGATCCNGTACTAGANTGGTCTGATNTGGCNCCTGTGTTATCNAAAGCNAGGAATGAGGTNAAGNGTGAAGACGTATATGTAGAACCTCAAAGATGGCANTGTTGTATTGATGAAAATCTGATGGACACATATAAGAATCAAGGAGATAGTGCAGCTATGGAGCTGTTATTAGGTAAATTGATTCGGTATAGTGATGATAATATGTGTCCAGATATGGGGGTTTGCGTCCCAGGGGGATGTCAGATCAGGAGCAAGAAAACTTCTTGATAGATTTTGTAACAGTAGGATTAAGCCATAAAACTGCCGGATTAGATTTACGGGAGAAAATCACTGTAGAAAAAGAGAATCTGACCACGGCATTGGATGCTATGGATGAGTATATAGAGCAGTCCGTCCTCATTTCAACTTGCAATCGATTGGAAGTATATTCTTATTCTGAAGAAGAATTGGCTGCTTCAAAAGTCTTGGATTTCATATCAGGCTACTTCGAAGTTGATAAAGAAGTTTTACAGGAACATTTATACACAATGACCGGTAGAGGATCTGTGAATCATTTATTTAATGTTGTTGGTGGCATGGATTCTATGATCGTTGGTGAACACCAGATTTTGGGGCAAGTCAGAGATTATTACGGTATAGCTAGTGATAGAGGTAATGTGTCAGGGCCACTGATGAGATTATTTCATAGAGCCTTTAGAACTGGAAGGAAAATTCGCAGAGAGACTAATATTTCCAAATATGGCAGGTCTGTTAGCAAAACTGCTGCTACTATAGCCACAGATAAACTTGATGGTTTGCAGGATTCGTCTGTGATGGTCATTGGTACAGGTGATGCCGGAAGGTTAGTTACTAGGGCATTATCGTACGCCGGGACGAATAATATAATAGTCGCGAATCGGACTAGAGAAAGAGCTGATGAATTAGCCGACTCTCTCGGAGGTACCTCTATTCCGTATGACATGATCAACGAATCGCTTTCGAGTGTGGACGTAATAATTAGCTCCACGGGTTCCCCGGGATATGTGATAACCGAAACTAGTGCGAGGGATGCAATCATGAAAAGGAATGGCAAGCCTATAGTAATGATCGACATTGCTGTTCCTAGAGATATTGATCCTTCGTTGTCAGAGTTTTCTGGGGTTCATTTGTACTCAATGGATGATTTGGCTGAACACGCTGGATTAAATGATCCATTATTCGAAACAGAGATTCTTAGAAGTAATTTAATGATTGATACTGAGACTGATTTATTTATGTCATGGTGGAACTCTTTGGATACAGCCGAATTAGTTTCTGATTTATATCGGAGAGCTGGCCAGGTTCGATCTCAAGAACTGGGTAAAACTTTGAAATATATTATAAACAGTGATTCCTTCGACATAAATGAAGTAAATATTGATGAGCTAGTTGATCGCCTAGATGCATTTAGCCAGGCAATTATAAATAAATTGTTTCACTCACCCATAAGTTATATCAAATCGGAACATGATCCTTTAAGACAAGATATGATCAGAAAATGGTTCGATCTTAATAAAGAATAGTTGATTGTGACTGACCGTTCTGATCGNGTAATTAAGATTGCTACTAGGAACAGTAGACTTGCGACTTTCCAGGCTACGGTTGTAAAAGAAGAACTTGAATCTCGATTTCCAAATTACAAATTTGAATTGAATTATGTTAGATCTGAAGTGGGAGATCTAAATAAAGACAAACCATTGGCGGACTTAGGATTGGGAGTATTTGTTCGAAGCATAGAAGAGTCACTGTTAGCATGTGAATCCGATATAGCGGTCCATAGCTTAAAAGACGTTCCCACTATATTGACTGACGGATTGGAAATGGTAGCATTTTTGGAGAGAGAAGATGCTAGAGATGTTAATGTTTCTAGAGAAAATATTGGCTTAACAGAACTGCCTATTGGGGCAAGAATTGGTACTAGTAGCCCACGCAGAGCGGTTCAGATTCTGAATATGAGATCAGATTTACAGATAGTTCCCATCCGAGGTAATGTACCTACCAGAATAGCTAAAATCGAAACGTTAGAGTGCGATGCGGTAGTGTTAGCAGCAGCGGGTTTAAAGAGGTTGCAGTTAGATAATTACATATCAGAATATTTAGGTATAGATGATTTTGTTCCTGCTCCAGGTCAGGGCATCATAGGAGTCCAGATAAGATCTGATGATCAAGAGCTATATCCTATAGTAAGATCATTGAATAATGTTGAATCAGAAGTATGTTCAGAATCTGAACGCACATTCTTGGAGTTATTAGGTAGTGGTTGTCAAATGCCTGTTGGGGCTCATGCAAGAATTATTAAAGGTGAGCTGCATATGATTAGTAGTATTGGAGATCTGAATTTGAACAAATGTTATGTTTCTAGAGTGGTTGGACAATTAGAAAAGCCTGAGAATTTAGCAGAGGAAACAAAGTATGATTTTGAGTCANGGGAAGCTAAATATCTAATAGAAAGATATACTTAATGTGTATCGATTATTTATAGGCTGGGTAAATNAATGGAAAACACTGTATTTTTGGTAGGAGCNGGTCCCGGAGATCCAGGTCTACTAACNGTTAAAGGAAATAATTGTCTGCAGANNGCTAATGTTGTTGTGTACGATCGTTTGATGGACGATNCTCTNTTAGANCTAGNACCTTCTGATTGCGAACGTATATTTGTTGGNAAATCTAGAGGTAGNCAAGCTTTTACTCAAGATNAAATCAATCANATTTTGNTNGANCGTGGTANAGANAATAGANTTGTTGTGAGACTAAAAGGAGGAGATCCTTTCGTCTTNGGTAGAGGAGGGGAAGANGCAATAGCTTTGNGGACTGCNGGCATTAATTTTGAAATTGTNCCNGGCATAACATCATCCATCGCAGCTGCNGCTTATGCAGGTATACCGGTGACACATAGAGGGNTTGCNACTAATTTTACTGTTATNAGTGGGAGCGAAGACCCTACAAAACCTACCAGTATGGTCCCGTGGGACGTTCTNGCTAAGACTCAAGGCACTCTTGTAGTACTAATGGGNTGGGCNTCCCTTCCNAAAATTATCGAGGTTTTGATTGAAAATGGCAGAAAGGCTGATACTCCTATNTCGTTAGTTCANTGGGGTACATGGACTAAACAAAAAACCGTNACTGGAATATTAACTGANATTGTGGANAAAGCACGNAATGAAAATTTGGGATCTCCTGTNGTTGCTGTGATAGGAGANGTNGTGAACCTTAGANCAGATATACAATGGTTTGACTCNAAACCNCTATTTGGGACAAGAGTTTTGGTAACTAGGTCAAGGACTCAGTCTTCTAAACTTAAATCTCTGTTGTTTGAATTGGGNGCTGAAGTAATTGAATTNCCCATGATTGAGATNACTAAATTGGAAGATTATGCNCAATTAGATACTGAATTGAAATCNNTACANTCATTNAGTTGGTTGTTTTTNACAAGCGTCAATTCTGTAGAAGCTGTGTTTGANCGTTTGCATGANCTAGGAAAAGACGCAAGACATTTGGCTCATGTGAAAATCATGGCTATTGGTGACGCNACTAGAGATAAATTGCTNAGTAANGGNATNNTAGTGGATTTNATGCCTTCNAAATCTTCTTCTGAGGAAGTAGTTAAAGANCTANATTCATTTGACTGGAAAGATGCCAAGGTGCTGATTCCTGCATCGAACATAGCAAGGACAGTAATTAANGGCGGCNTGATTGAATTTGGTGCAGAAGTGGTGCAGATTAANGCATATAAGAATCAAACTCCAGAGGATATCTCAGATCTTGCTGTCAAAATACTAAAAGAAGGAGTTGATGTGATAACATTTGCGAGCTCATCGACGGTTGATAATTTAGTTGATATATTAGATGCAGACAAGGATTTAATTGATCAATCTTTTAACGTGAGCATTGGCCCTACTACAAGTAAGACTGCTAACAAAAGAGGNGTGAAGATCTCTGTACAGGCCGAAATGCCCACCGTTGAAAGTATGGTAGATTCTTTGTTAAGCCACTATAACGATTGATACATATTAAGGGCTAAGATATGACAGATAATTTTTCATTTTCACGATTGCGCAGACTTAGAAACAATGGCGTGATTAGGGGATATGTAAGCGAAAATTCTCTAGATATTAAAAAATTTGTGTACCCTCTGTTTATACGATTTGGTGTAGATGTCAAAGAACCTATTAGTTCTATGCCNGNTTGCTTCAATATATCTTTAGATCATTTAAAAAGAGAGGTTGAATATATCGTGTCTCTGGGTATCACCGGGGTGTTATTGTTTGGAATACCAGAAATGAAAGATGCTGTAGGTTCTGATTGTTATTCTGATGATGGAATTATCCAAGAAGCCATAAAGGTCATTAAAGATACTGCTCCTGATTTGTACGTCATCACTGACATATGCTTATGCGAATATACCGATCATGGTCATTGCGGGATTGTTGAGAATGGCGTTATCAATAATGATGAAACGATCAAACTTTTAGGTGAGAGTGCATTGACTCATGTTCAAGCGGGAGCCGATATGGTGGCCCCTTCAGCCATGATGGATGGGCAAGTTAAAGCAATTAGAAGTTTTTTAGATGCAGGGTCTTTCACCCATATTCCAATCATGGGATATTCAGCTAAGTATTCTTCGGCATTTTATGGNCCATTTAGGGAAGCTGCGGATTCAACCCCATCTTTTGGAGATCGTAAGGCNTACCAAATGGATCCCAGTAATCGGAGAATGGCANTNGAAGAGGTAGAAAGNGATATNAAGGANGGGGCAGATATTGTGATGGTNAAACCTGCATTATCNTACCTTGACGTAATTCATGAAGTNAGACAAAAGTATAATAAACCATTGGCTGCTTATAANGTGAGTGGGGAATATTCATTGATTAAAGCNGCTGCAGAAAAAGGATGGGTGGATGAAAAATCTGCCACTCTAGAAGTATTAACTTCAATAAGTCGTGCTGGAGCAGATATGATTATTAGTTATCATGCTAAGGACGTGGCACAATGGTTGGCATAATTTAGTAATTATTAAAATGGCGGTANCCATGAATTTAAATCAATCAAAACAATTATTTAATGAGGCTATAAAGTATATGCCTGGTGGTGTTAGTAGCCCTGTAAGATCCTTTAAAAATGTTGGTGGGACCCCTCCTTTCATAAGGAAAGGACTGGGCAACAGAATTTGGGATGTCGATGGTAATGAATATATAGATTATGTTGGATCATGGGGACCACTTATACTGGGTCACTCTCATCCAGAAGTGAATTCTGCTATTAAAGAAGCAGTAGACAATGGCACAAGTTTTGGAGCACCTGTAGAGCCTGAACTGGAGTTAGTGAAATTAATTTGCGAATCAATTCCATCTATTGATAAGGTCAGATTAGTGAGTTCTGGTACAGAAGCTTGCATGAGCGCNATAAGATTGGCGAGGGCATANACNGGTAAGNCTAAGATAATCAAATTTGCAGGATGCTATCACGGACATGTTGATGGGCTATTGGTACGTGCGGGTTCTGGAGCGTTGACGAGTGGAATTCCTGATAGTGCTGGAGTACCGGACTCTTATGCTTCGGAGACACTTATTGCGGATTTCAATGATTTGAATTCGGTGGAAAGATTATTTAGTGAGCACGAAGGTCAAATTGCTGGAATAATTGTAGAGCCAATAGCAGGTAATATGGGAGTGGTTCCNCCAGATCCTGGATTTCTGACAGGATTAAGAAATATAACCAAAGAAAAAGAGGCTTTACTTATATTTGANGAAGTNATTACNGGATTNAGAGTTCATTTTGGAGGAGCGCAGACTTTGCTGGGNGTGACTCCTGATATAACTTGCTTAGGCAAGATCATNGGAGGAGGTTTNCCNGTAGGTGCTTATGGCNGTAGTGCAAAGATTATGGAATGTGTGGCTCCATTNGGNCCGATGTATCAAGCAGGAACTTTATCTGGNAATCCATTAGCAGTAACNGCTGGTCTCNCCGCATTNAGATTGCTAAGTCAAAAAGGNGTNTACGACACTCTTGAAGATCTTGGNGCNTATGTTGAAAANGGAATAACGGAAATCATGAAAGAATTTGAAATAGAATCAAAATTNNANAGAGTTGGTTCCATGTTCACTGCATTTTTTAGNAGTAAGGAAATATCAAATGTATCTGACCTCGAAANGGTCAACACAGATCGTTATAGTACCTATTTTCATGGNTTATTGAAGCAAGGTATATATTTCGCNCCNTCTCANTTTGAATGTGGGTTTGTTTCNTTGTCNCATACAAAGTCTGATNTAGATTTAACTATGGAAAAAATCAGAGANGTTGTTAAAGGATTNTAAGAGATCTTTTNNAATATTTTTNNACNAAAAAAGAGTCTGGGTNAANCCAGACTCTTTTAGCATACNCTGTATGAATTTATGCNCCGAAGCGTACNTCAGCATTAGGATCTGANTAGGTNACNTTTTTTGTNTTCCAGAAAATCTCAGCTATTTTATCTACAGTTCCCACNAATTCNTCTGCNGCGCCTGCATCTACTGTTTGTTTATTTCTGCCTGCGAGCTTTCCAGCATTCCACACTAGAGAGTGTAGGTCTGGATATTGTTCNACATGNTCTGGTCNGAAGTAGTCTGCCCATAAAATATAGAGTTCTTTTTTGCAGAGTTGAGCGTGTTCTTCTTTAACAGCCACATATCTGGCAAGTGTGTTTTCATAGGTTGCCCAGTCTCCAGCGGAAGATGCGCCGTCATCGCAAGAAGGTTTTTCAAGAGCGTTAATACGCATTACCATTTTTTGTACAGTTTGGGCAGCTATTTTTGCGCTGACAGGATCGTAAATACCACAAGGTATGTCACAATGTGCTTCAGCTGTAAGGGTTCTTACCAATTTTGAAAAATTTATCATCTAATCTCCTAAACACTATGGTTGATTTCTTATTTAAAAGGTTACTAAAAACCGATATCTAGCGCAAGGGCTAATTTAAGTGGCACTGGAATCGATTGTGGCGAATGATACCTCTGTTTATAATAGGGCATTAGGAAATAGGAAAAGTTTGAGGAGCAATATCAAAATGATGCAAACAGATTGGAAGGCTTTGAAGCACAANAGTANAGAAATTACAGAAGGTCCTGACAGGGCTCCAGCTAGAGCTATGCTTNGGGCAATGGGATTAAATGATGATGATTTAGATAANCCCTTCATAGGCATTGCTAATCTCGCCAGCGATGTAACTCCATGTAATGTTCATTTGGGTAAATTTACTCAAGCTGCTAAACAAGGGGTAAGGAACGGTAATGGGACTCCTTTTGAATTTGGAACTATCACTGTAAGTGATGGGATCTCTATGGGTACCGAAGGAATGAAAGCTTCCTTAGTAAGTAGAGAAGTTATCGCTGATTCNATTGAAGTNGTTACATTTGGTGANCGAATGGATGGTCTTATNACTGTAGCTGGTTGTGATAAAAACATGCCTGGCTGTATGATGGCGATTGCCCGACTCAATATTCCTTCCATATTTGTATATGGTGGTTCCATCATGCCGGGTCAATTTCAAGATAGAGATGTTAATATACAGGATGTTTTCGAAGCGGTTGGAGCTTATAGTAAAGGTTCCATAAGCGCAGAAGATTTGTACGAACTTGAATGCAATGCATGTCCAGGTGAAGGATCATGTGCCGGTTTATTTACAGCTAATACAATGTCAACAGCAATTGAAATACTAGGCCTTTCTTTACCTGGTGATGCGTCTATACCTGCTATCNATCCNAGCAAGGTCGCNCAATGCGAAAAAGCAGGTGAAGTTTTGATGGAATCTATGGTGAANGGNATAAAACCNAGAGACATATTAACTCGAGACGCTTTTTTGAATGCGATAACTGTTGTGGTGTCNATGGGAGGATCTACTAATTCTGTNCTNCATCTGATGGCTATAGCCCGAGAAGCAGAAGTGGATTTATCTCTAGATGATTTCGATAGGCTAAGCAAAAACACTCCCTATATTGCAGATATGAAGCCTGGTGGTAGATATGTAATGGCTGATTTGNACAGATATGGAGGTGTAGCTCTGGTAGGGAAAAGNCTTCTCGANGCNGGGCTTTTGAATGGAGATACTATAGCAATTAATGGTAAAACTTTAGCAGAAAATTTGAATTCNATTAAAACCGTAGAAGATCAACCTATAATATCCAGTGTTGNTAGTCCCCGTAGCNAAACGGGTGGGCTCGCGATCCTGTATGGGAATCTNGCTCCAGAAGGTGCAGTTATAAAAGTAGCAGGCCATCAAGANAAGGTTTATAAGGGGCCAGCTAGGGTGTTTAATCAAGAAGAGGAAGCATTTGCTGCTATTCAGTCTAATTCTATCGTGCCCGGAGACATTGTAGTTATTCGTTATGAGGGACCCAAAGGTGGTCCAGGTATGCGGGAAATGTTAGCNGTTACTGCGGCATTAATAGGTCAAGGACTAGGAGATGATGTAGCATTGATAACTGATGGAAGATTTTCGGGTGCAAGTCATGGTCCTATGGTTGGTCATGTTGCTCCTGAGGCGGCTACAGGAGGTCCGATAGGACTCTTGAAAGAAGGAGATATTATCACTCTGGATATCCCTGGTAGGCAGTTAAATGTTGGGCTAACTGAGGAACAACTAACAGAGAGAAGAAATGAATGGGTTCCAATGGAAAGTNAGTACAAAACAGGAGTACTTGCAAAATATGCTAAATTGGTTTCTTCTGCATCTGAGGGAGCGGTTACTAGATAAGTGCCTGCGAACCTAAAAACCATTCTGGTATCAGAACAAAAAGGCTTGTTGTCCATCACTTTGAATAGACCTGAAAAACGGAATGCTTTAGATAAAGCTATGATAGAAGAGTTAGCAGAAGCCCTGGACAAAGGCCTGTCACCAACCGTACGAAGTATATTGATTACAGGTAACGGTGGAAGTTTCTGTGCTGGAGCGGATTTGAATGAGTTTTATGAGTTGTTTGATGAGACTCCTGAAGTGTTGTCAGACCACATTTCAGACGTTGCTAANTTACTTCATACCAGAGTGATTGAACAAATATACGAATTAAACAAACCGGTAATTGCAGGAATAAATGGGGTAGCAGCGGGAGCAGGAATGAGCCTTAGTTTGGCATGCGACATACGTGTTTGTTCCCAATCTTCTAGATTCATAATGGCATACAGCCATATTGGATGCACTGCTGACGGAGGTTCAACTTACTTTCTCCCCAAATTAGTGGGTCTTAGTAAAGCCAAAGAGCTGTATTTAATGAACTCACCTATAAGTGCGGAATATGCGCTGGATATAGGACTGATAAATCAAATGGTTCCAGATTCATCTTTTGATAGGCATTCTTTGGAATTAGGGTTAAGACTATCAGAAGGGGCTACCAAGGCTGTAGGCTTAACTAAGTCTTTATTTCATGGAGATTTCAGTAGCGAATTGCATGATCATTTGATGAGGGAAACCGAAGCTATTGCGGCGATTAGTAAGACAAAGGATTTCCGCAACGGGGTCCAGGCATTTATAGAGAAAAAAAAACCATGGTTCCAAGGCTTGTGAATCAAGTGTTCACTCCTAACAAGGTATTTAATGATTAAATCTGTAGACCAATTCAAAAATATCGTTGATTTAACGATTTATATAGTCGTTTCCGGGTTAATAGTAATTTTACCGATAGTATACCTTTCCAATGATTCAGTGTTATGTAGTGAAATCGCTTGTGGTCATTACATGCCCAAAATATTTGCTCTTAGAGCAGTTGGTACTATAGTCGGAATGTTGCTTTTGATGAGATTGGCACTGTCAGCTCAATATGTTCAGTCTGCCTTTATTGAAAGTTTTAGTGTGAGTTACATATTCAGGAGATATTTTCTTCTAATTATATTGGGTTGCATCTCCATAGTTATGATAGTCAGCACTATTTTATCGGTTTCTATTGACTCTAGCTTGTGGGGGAGGGTTCCTTTATCAGATGGAACGTCTCTCTATAACACTTTTTCTATGATTATCGTTTTTGCGGGAGTTCTGATTTCAGTCACCACCCCTAATAGGATTAATCAATTATTTATAGGAATTGTTATTTCCGGTGTCCTGGTCGCGATAATAGGGATCACACAATTTTATTTTACTGCTGGAGACGGTATAAGCATATCTAGGTTAAGTGCTACTTTACCCAACCCTCTTCAGGCAGGTTCCTACTTTTTGTTTACAATTGGATTCTCCATAATTTTGATGCAAAGAATATTTAGATACCTCGAATCGTCTACCTATTTTGTAATTACGACTTTAATCCTGACTGTACAATTGCTGGGTATGGGTTTGACTCAGAGTAGAGGACCTATCGTGATCAGTTTGATTATGATGACTGGTTTGGTACTGCTGTACTGGTGTTTTTCATCATATAAGACAGCAATCAGAGTTGTTGTTCCAGTGATAATTGCCGTTACTTTAACTTTTATTATTCTGACATTTTCTTCAGGGAATATAACAGGGAGTAATGATGTGTTGAGTTCAGGAACACAATCGGTGGTCACCACTTTGCAAGGTAGATTTAGCTCTACTGCCGAAACAGCTGCATCTGGTGGGTTAGATTCCAGGTTAACAATCTGGAATGACTCGCTAGATGTGCTATTTAATCCAGGTAAGTATGAGTTATTGAGTGAAAGTAGTCCGATATTAAGGTTAGTATTTGGTTTTGGACCTGATAGCTTTCCGGCGATGAATGGTATCAGTGCTACTCCACACGGTCCAGAAAGTACGGTAAATAAGTATTTATACGCCCACAACATATTGGTGCAATGGGTCATTGAATTAGGAATGGCCGGACTAATATTGAATCTTTCAATATTTATTATTGTGGGAATTATGGTGTACAAATTGATATTCTCTAGGTCGTCTACTTTGTCAATCGAAAAATTGATGAGTGTTTCCCTTTTGAGCTTGTTGTTTTTTCATTTGCTAGATCAAATGGTTAACGTTTCTTCCATTATAGATTCTGTCTATAGATGGATGTTACTTGCATTGATAGTGCAGATAGCATACACAAATGCATCTAACATAAAGCCTTTCCCCGCTTATGTGAATGGAAGTTCTGTAAGCAAAATCATTAGTATAGCTACATGTACGGTGGCGATTTTATTAACAGCAATTCTTGTGACTTTATTTTGGTTTAAAACTATTAATTATGCGATTGGTGCTACCTATGCTAGCGCTTCTCAACAATTATTTGCGTCTGGAGAGTATGCTGAAGCATATAAAACTATGGAGAGTGCGATTAAATTTGCTCCAAGAAATTATTCTTATTATCACTGGAAAGCTGAAATACTTGAAGGTTCATTGGGCAAGAGTTCTTTTGATTTGGAATGTTCATTACAAACCACTGATTATAATCAGTGTATAGTACAGAAGGTTTTCAATAATGATAGTAGAGGAGCTGAAATTAGACCATTAGAATTGACTCCGTCTATTGAAACTGCTAATTCTGCATTAAAAACTGTGACTTTAGGAATCGATAATTTAGACCAGTTTGTTCACTATTCCAACCGAGCTCAACTGATAGCTCCCTATGATTGGGATTTGAAAAATTGGATAGGTATGGCATATATGAATCTAGGTATGCTGCAGGAATCAGATCATATTTTGGCCGCTTCAAATAATATCACTCAAGATTTACCAAGTTCCGCACAAGCCCTTTTGTTGAGAGGTCTGTTGAGGCAACAAACGGGTCTATTAGATGAAGCTGTAGATTATTATTCTAAAACGATTGAATTGTCGCAAAATACCGATATGTCTGCACAAGCTTACAATAATAGAGGGATGATTTACCGAGAATCAGGCCAATATGAAAACTCCTTGAACGATTTTAGGCAATCTCTGGAATTAGTAGGAGAGTCTGCGGAGGTCCATAATAATCTAGGAGGATTGTATTTAGATAACAATAGGATGTCAGAAGCTCTGAGTGCGTTCAGCAGAGCAATATATGTTAATAAAAGTTATGGCCCTGCTTATTTTAATAGATCTTTAGTTTTTGCCAGCATGGGCAATGAAGCCAAAGCATTTGAAGATGCATATCAGGCTGAAAAATTTGGAATGATGGTTGACGACTTGATTATAGAAATAACTAATATGATTGAAACTTATAACGAATTAAACTATGGCTCTGACAAATGATGCTTGTTAGAAGTATGCTATTGTAACTGCATCACTTGAGTAAGTCGGCCTAGGTTCGAACCGGCCAACAAGTGCGTGCTTAGATANGAAATTTCGTACAGCCTGTCTCAAAGTTCCAGTACCATCTCCATGTATGATTCTTAATTGCGTTACNCCACTTCTAAAATTGTCGTTGATGATTTGATCCAAAAGTTCAAGGGCCTCGAGAGTACGATATCCATGTAGGTCCACTTCTTNTAATGGTTTNGGCTTNCTAGTTTGAATTACGTTCGGGGNATTGGTNGTTACCTGAGAATCAATGATTTGGATTATNTGGTTGATATGAATTTTTGTTTTTATAGGCCCTACNGCGATTTCGATGACANCATATTTATCTGGTTTGCTGAGTACAGTTCCCCTGGTGTTGAATCCGTTAACTTTTAAGATTTGGTCNATNTCAATATCATCTGANTGGTATTTAGTAGGGATTTCAATAGGNGCCCATCTAGGGGAATTTACCATGTTTATTACATCATTGATCTCTTTTTTATGTTTCGAGTATTGTTCTTGATTTATTGTATGTTCTTCATTGAATTGTGTTTCTATATCAGATAATAATTGTAGACTCTTTTCCTCTATTTCTGCTTTGGTTTTATTTATCAAGGATATTTTTATTTCATCTACTGAACTAAGGGATTCTTCCAGTTCAGTTCTTAAAATGTCTGATTCTTCTTTGTTAGTTTGTATTGAAGACTTTAGGGCTTCTATTTCTGACATTTTGGCACTTAAGTCTTGCAATATTCCGTGCACCTCTCGATATTCNTCTGATAGAAAAGAATAGGCGTCTTCAATTATAGAAGTAGGTAATCCTGTATTTTGAGCTATTGTGAGCCCCAANGATTTTCCGGGAATTCCTATTTGAAGTTCGTAAGTAGGGGATAAATTAACTGGATCAAATTTTAGACTGGCGTTTGCCATTCCTTCTTTTATATGTATGAAATTACATATTTCGCTCAAATGTGTGGTTGCAAATACCATTATTCCATGATCGTTGAAATAATTTANTAAAGATTTTGCTATTGCGCTACCTTCCTCTGGATCAGTGTTTGATCCTAATTCATCTAGTAATATAACCGAACCGGTAGTGCTATGTTCTATCATGTTTTTAATTTTTGTCATTTGACCAGTAAAACTAGANAGAGATTGATTCATATTNTGTGCGTCACCAATNTCTGCATGTAAGTTTTCAATAAAAGGNAGNTGNAAATGTTCNGCAGGNACATGCAGCCCTGATTTTGCCATNAACGAAAGTAGTCCAATCGTTTTTATAGTTAATGTTTTGCCTCCAGAATTAGGTCCGGTGATTAATAAGATATTTACAGATTTATCGAGTTCTAAGTTTAGAGGTATAGCTTTATCCTCGAGAAGAGGATGTTTCATTTTCAGCATTTGAAATTTAGGATTAGCGCCTGACTCAGTAAATGTGGGTCTGCATGAATCAAAATGTATAGCCATGTATCCTTTTGCGAATGCAAAGTCTATATCAACATATGTGTCTATACTATGCTGAAGAGTTGTTTTGAGGTCGCTTATAGCTAGTGATAGTTTACGTAATATATTAGTTTCCTCTCTGTCTATACTAAGTTGTAACTCAATCACTGCGTTACCTAATTCCACTACATTTATAGGCTCCACAAATACCGTAGCCCCACTATCTGAAACATCGTGCACAATACCGTTTGCGGCATACTTGTATTCTGATTTGATTAGTAATACCGATCGGTGATTCCGTTCTGCAATCAACGGCTCTTGAATAATACCCTGGGGTTCAAGTTTTTGAAGTTCGATTTCCATTTTGCTGTGTAACTCAGCTTTGAGCCTAATGAGATCTCTACGTAATGGTCCTAATATAGGGCTAGCATTATCCAATATTTCTGAATTTCTATCTATTGAGGAATCNATGAGTATCTTTAAATGTTCTAAGTCGGGTAGAGAAGTGACTAACCTATTAATATAAGGGTATTCTTCTACTTTAAGAGTATTCTTTATTTGAGTGATTGAGTATGCGAAATCGGAAAAATATTTTAACTGAGGTGCAGTGAGAATATTATCCAAGTTTATTAGATGTATATTGTCGATAACATCAGTATTTANATGAGACGGAATGGTGATATTATCTCGAATAAGTTGTGTNGCTTCGCTGGTTATATCTAGTGCTTTATTTGTTTGCTCTAGATCCTCAAGTGGACATAGACTTAAGCAAAGTCGCTTTGCGAGTTCACTTTTACAGTATGTGGATAGTCTCCCTTTAACGATGTTGAAATCAAGTATTTCACTAATATCTTGGCATTGGTTTAGAGACTGTGTTTCATTACTTTTAAACATATATATACATAATCATTTGCTGATTTCTCTCGAATGATTATATATTAAGGAAACTTTATTTATCTAATAACGATAATTGTACATATGGCAATAATGATGACAGCAAGGAGAATTGGATGAACAATATTAGTATTTCAGATATAAAACAACAATTTGAATTGTCCCATGAAGCACTAATGAAAAGTTTGACAGGGCTCAATGTGTCAGAAGCGTTTGAAGGTTCTGAATGGTCCGTTGCAGATGTGCTGATGCATTTAGATTTATCTAAGTTTATAGATGCGTTAAGAGATATACATGAAGGCAAAGTTAACAGATTTCCATCTTATGGCACATTAGAATCTGCTATAGAAAAATACGTGGAAGTAATAAATGATAATCATCTCAGGCTTATGGTCATATTAGCTGATTTAGATGAAGAACTTTTAGACAATAAAGTTACTGAATATAATCCAGAGAATAATTATCCGGCACTGTCTTTGAGAGATTTATTAGACCGTATGTCCAGACATGAATTAAACCATGCACAGCAAATTGAAGAGATTATCGTTAAATTGAGGAATAAACGATAGCTGTTATCAACTTGCCTTTTGGAGCTCATTTGTTAAACTACCCCATATCTAGATAAAAGCTGAGGATGGTCTGTTATGTTATACGAAGTTAGAAGTTATATTCTGAAAGCCGGCGCAACGCCCCATTTCGAAGAAGAATTTGAAAAAGCATTACCTGAACGAGAAAAGTTTTCTAAACTCGGAGCGTTTTGGCATACCGAAATTGGTCCATTGAATCAAGTGATACATGTGTGGCCATACAAAGATATAGAAGAAAGGAGCCGCATTAGAGCTGAAGCAGTAGCTGCTGGAGTTTGGCCTCCTAAAGTTGAACCCGGGACCATCATTAACATGCAATCGGAAATTTTTATTCCAGCACCCTTTATGAGACCACTGGGAGGCGATCAAGCGTTAGGAAATGTTTATGAGATGCGTACGTATACTTACCAACCTGGTGCTATGCCAGAAGTGGTAAAGCGCTGGGGAGAACGTATTGAAGAACGAGAAAAAGCCTCTCCATTGGTAGCAGGTATGTATAGTGATATTGGTGGTTTGAATAAATGGGTTCATATATGGGCTTATGAAGACTTGAATCATAGGGCTGAAGTTAGGGCTAATAGAGGAGAGAACTGGCCACCCCCAACGAGAGAATTCATCGTTTCTCAGGAAAATAAGATTATGCTTCCTGCTAAATTTTCTCCGATGCACTGATTTATTGGGACTAATAAGAAACAACTTTGATAAATTAAGTAAGTGAGGCTGAAGTGGAAATTGGAATAACAATGTTTGTTACTCAATCGTCGATTCACGTATCCGATTTGGCTCGATACTGCGAGGATTTTGGGTTTGAATCTTTGTGGTTACCTGAACACTCAGTAATCCCTGTCCAAACCACTAGTCCTTGGGGAGGAGCGGCTGATGGAACAATCCCAGATTGGTATTATGAATGTACGGATCCATTTGTCAGCTTAGCCCATGCATCGGCTGTCACTGAGAAACTAAAATTAGGCACTGGTATATGTTTGGTTCCGGAAAGAAATCCAATTGTTTTGGCGAAAGAAATCGCTACGTTGGATCATTATTCCAATGGTAGATTCTTATTTGGAATTGGGTCGGGCTGGTTGAAAGAAGAAACCGAATTATTTGGTGTCAAATTTGCTGATCGGGTTAATGTTATGTACGAATCCATTCAGGCTATGAAACAGTTATGGACCCAGGAAGAATCTGAATATAACGGACAATTCATTAATTTTCCCCCAGTAATTTCTCGACCTAAACCAGTCCAAAAACCTCATCCTCCCATATATGTGGGCGGCAAAGCAAAAAAAGTATTTCAGCGAGTCGTAGATTGGGGTGATGGCTGGATGCCAAACAGGATATCGCCAGATGAAGTGGCAAAGGGTAGGCAAGAGATTGATCGAATCGCTATGGAACAGTCAAAAAATCCTGCTGATTTCTCTGTTTCAGTTTTTGGTCAACCTCCTGATAAAGAATTACTAAAAGCGTTTGAAGAGTCGGGTGCTGATCGTGTTATGATCCGATTTGAGGGAAGTTCACACTCAGAAGTTTTACGAGCCTTAGAGAATATAGCAACTGATATATTAGATTANCTAATGCTTGAATACAGTGAGGGTCAAGAGNCNAATCAAGGTTTGTTACTAGCTAATGCNAATTTCTACCATGCTTTTGAATCGTTAGATATAGCGTCAATGAGCAACATCTGGTCTCGGTCTGATAAATCATTTTGTATACATCCTGGCTGGGAACCAATATTCACGTGGGAAGAGATCAGGGTGAGTTGGGAAAACATATTCAGGACATCGTCTTTGATGATGTTTCAAATAGAAGTGATACAGAGTTTTGTAGACGGTAATAATGGAACCGTGTTGTGTAAAGAAAATATAAGTAGCGTTATCAATGGAAGNGCAACGAATTTCTCAATACTAGCCGTAAATACATTTGAATTGGAAATAGAGAATTGGAAACTCATGTCTCATCATGGCTCCCCTGTTTGATTTACATAATGATTATGTTGATATTGTATTAAGGAAGTGTTGATATTCTTGTAGGAATCCTACAGGATTATCCCCTTGTACTAAGTGTCCAGCATTATCTACCGTGCTGATAATACAATCCGCTATAGTATTACGCATTTTGTCCATGGTATCTGAATTGAACACGTCACTGTTAGCTCCTCGAATGATTAANGTTGGGCAATTAATGTGAGTTATCATTTCCCATAGTTCACTTGAAGGAATAGTTTGAGATTGATAATCAGGTTGNCTCATNACTTTGTCATATTTCCAAGACCATTTCCCGTCGTTTCTTTCTCTTATATTGTATTTTAGTGATCCTAGGACTTGTTCNATAGGCCTGCCAGTGTACGATTGNATCCGNNNGGCAAATTCTTCAAAGCTGTCTAGTTCATCTGGTAGAGATTTAAATTGTTGCATTCTCCTGCGCCCGACCGATTGAGTGTCTGGNCCTGTATCTACTATCGTTAAGGAAGCTAATTTGTGGGAATTTTGTGATGCCCAAGCGTAACTATTTCTCCCTCCCATGGAATGACCCACAAGGTGAAAATTATCTAGATTGAGATATTTAACAACTGCTTCAATATCTTTAACCTGTTCTTGAGTGGAATAGTCTTGGTTAGGGGACCAGTCCGAATCTCCATGTCCTCTTTGGTCAAGGGCTATAACATGATAGTCTTCAGATAAAGGAAGGCTAATGAAATCCCAGCTATGTGCTTGTTGTGCATTCCCATGAAGCATCAAAATAGTTTGATGGTTAGAGTTTCCCCATTCCAAATAGTGGAACTTCATGCTTCTTACAGAAATTGTACAGTCCACAGGTTCGTTATGCGAAGTAAAAGGAATTCCTTTTTGCCTAGCTGCTTCATATAAGGACAGACCCTGTGATTCTATTGACATACAAACCTCATCAATGTGACTCAACTGTAACATTTACGGGAAAAAAATCAAATATGAATTAAAAGGTTTATTTTGTTTCAAACTGATGCTATGATTAACCACCTGAAAATATGATTAATAGTTGTAGACTAGGAGACTTATGGCCACCGAGACCGTTACATTAGAAGCTAAAGAAAGAGTTGTATTAGGCAAGAAAGTTAAGTTATTACGAAATGAAGGCCTTACCCCAATTCATCTCTACGGAGCTCAGTTGCAGTCATTAGCATTGCAATGTGAAGAACGAGCATTAGTCAAAGCGCTCGCCTCTGCAGGTTCTAATACACCGGTTATGTTGAATGTCGAAGGTCAAAATGACCCTGTTTTAACATTTGCTAGAGAGATCCAATGGGATCCTGTGAAAGAGACAATTTTGCATGTGGATTTTATGGTAGTTGATTCAAGTCAGAAAATAACAGCTAGAGTACCTGCATCAATAATAGGAGAAGCTCCAGGTGCAAGAGCAGTATCGGGTCAAGTGAGTTTGTCTGTTAGAGAATTAATTGTAGAAGCTTTGCCGCTTGAAATGCCTGCTGAGATAGAAATCGATGCTACTCGACTTATTGAAGCTGATTCAGTTATAAGAAGAGAAGACATAACAGTGCCTGAAGGTGTTGAATTAATTGGCGAGCCAGATGTAATTATTGCGCGCATTATCATTCCTAGAAGAGCACCTGTATTGGGCCAATCCGAGGAGTCAATTGAAGAAGGGGCTGAAGCAGTTACCGAAGATACTACAGAAGACGCAGAGGCTGCATCAGAAAGTTAATCGTGGCTCGGTAATCTCGGCACCCATGTATACTGGAGAAGTAGTTATATGTATTTAATATATATGGGAGAATCCACCAACTATGACACACCATCTGTCCAAGAAGACAAACAACATCAAATACATGCTGGGTTAATATTGCATGAAAGTGCTTGGGTGTCACTTAATGGGGAATTGACTGCGCTGTATAAAAGATACTTTTCTACTGAGACTTCTGATTTACTGCCTGCTATAAATTCTGATGATGTATATGAAGGTAAGAACGAATTCGCCGAATGGGATTCAGATAAAAGAGCTTCATTACTTCAAGACCTGTTGGATATATTGATCAGAAAAGAAATACCATTAATCGCTGCTTCACTTAATAATGGGACTTATGAAAATGCTAAGAATAATTTGAATAATCCCGAGGCATTAACTAAACCTTTAGATGAAATTATTATAGAAAGGTTTTTGTTAGCTCTGAACATGTACATGGATGAGTTGCAAATGTCTACAATGGACCCAAGTCAAATTATGGAATCTTCATGGACTATTAATGATTACAGTATGTTGGTCTGTAAATACGGAGGCTCTGTAAAACCTGAATTTATGGCTAATTTTCTTAATAATTCATTGAACATACCAAATCCTTCTGTGCTGGAAGATATTAGTTATGTCAGTAAAGAGAGATCTCCGATCGGTCAATTGGCTGACGTGTGTGCTTATTTGGTTATGCGCTGGTTGAGCGAGCCAGAGGGTGACCATAGTTATATAGATTACATTAATGGTCTACAGGATGGCAGAGTATTACAAGTTATTTATCCCGTACAGTTATAAAACTAAAATCTTATTGAGATAAGTTTTCTTAAAAGACTGCATGTCANGTCTACACTTATTACTAGTAGTACGTACCAGAGTAATAATAATCCNAAGTCTGCATAATGGAAATAACTAAAGCTTAANCTGAATTCTCTNCCCAATCCTGCTGCACTNACTAATCCTACAACCACNGTAGTTCGAATTACCACTTCCCAGCGGTATAGCAAGTATGTCAANAATTGAGGCAATAGCTGCGGNAGTATTNCATATAATAAAAGNTGTCCTCCGCCCGCACCAGATGTTTGCAAAGATTTGACGCTNGTAATTTCCATGTCTTCTATACATTCTGANTATAGTTTGCCGAGNACTCCTGTATTGTGAATTGCTAAGGCGATAGCGGCCACCCATATACCAGGAGTGAAGAATAGCATCAAAATGATGGCTAAGATAAGTTCGGGAATTGCTCTAGTAAACGAATAANCGCTACGGATGAGAAAATAGATTATTTTTAGTACNGGGCGNGTATANCCAAAGAGCGTATCGTCATGAAAATTGCGTGATGCAAACATACAGGTTGTTAGTGCNATNATTCCNGCTANTCCAATTGAACATATNCTCATTAGAAGTGTCTCATATGCTAAATGTCTTAGGTCAAACCAAGAACTAAGCCGTGAAGTTAAACTTAAATCCTGGTCTAAACCCATTAATTTCGTTATCAGTTGATTTGTTTGAATTAGAGTGTCTTTACTAAATAGGTCGCTGAGATGAAATCTACTTTGGAATAAAATATATCCCCACGAAGTAATGGATAACANTGCGGCAATGCCTAAAGATATATAGATGACTATTTTGTTAATTGTTAATGGTTTTTGTAATTTGTTCATGTGGTCAGAGCCTTTCTTACTGTAGTGCTCCATAAATCCACTACGATTACCATGATTGTTAAACAGATGAGTCCAGTCCACACTTGACCGAACTTTAAATCCAGTAGAGATAGATGTATTTGATAACCGATTCCTTGTATGCCTATAAAACTCATTATTGCGGCTGANCTTATGCCACATTCTAATCTGTAAAAAATATAACTTATGATATTTGGCATTGCTAAAGGGATACGTCCATAGATCACAGCTTTGGGATAATTGGCTCCATTNGTTAATAANGCTCGTATAGGCTGTTCAGGNACATCACGTANTTGTTCTGCAAAAATACGTCCGAGAATGCCTACATAAGGTATGGTAAGTGCCAAAACGGCTACCATAGGTGAAAGTCCTATGATTGAAACTAACAGTAATGCCCAGACTAATTCATGAATGGACCTTGTAGCTGCCAAAAGAAACCTTAATACCACAACAAATGTATTGTTTATATATGTATTATGTATATAGGTTCCAGAGCTCAGAATTCCAACCGGTATAGCGATGATAATTGCTAGACTAAGACCAGCAAAAGCATACAGNATAGTCTGTATTACTGCTTTGACGCATATAAATAAAAAATCCNGGGTAATATCTAGGTAAAATATTGACCATAAAAAATTTAGTAAAGTGGAAAAACCATCATAACTAATTAATGCTTGATCTGTATTGAATATGGTCATAACTGACCATATAAAAGCGGCCACCAATATCAGTGTTAGTATTTTTTTACTTTCAACATAGTTACTAATTTGTTTCATTTGTAAAGCTCGGATAACATTTCTTCATTTATATGATCTGAGGAAACGTCGAATACTACCGAGTGTTCTTTAATACCGATTAGTCGTGAACAGTAATTTTGGATTAACTTAGTATTGTGTAATGTGATGATCACGCTTCGACTTTCGGTAACTAATTTTGATTTAATTAGCTGCATGATATCTTCTGCCCTCGTAGGATCTAATGAAGATACTGGTTCATCAGCGAGCACCACCATAGGATTCTGGATTAACAATCTTGCTATAGAAACTCTTTGCTGCTCTCCTCCAGATAAATGAGCAGCCTTATTGTTTATTTTGTCTTCTATGCCTAAGTCTTTCAACATAAGACTGACTTTTTCGCGTTCTAAAGGATAAATAAGGGATATCAGTGATTTTAATAGACTCCAGTTTCCTAAATTTCCAGCGAGTACATTATTAATCACATTCAATTCAGGGACAATAGAGTATTGCTGGTCTATCATACCGACGAGTGCTGCTAGTTCTTTACCAGGTTTTAACTTTCCGATATCCCTATCTGATATTTTAATGGACCCAGCGCTTGGTTTGCTGAGTCCACTTATCATATTTAATAAGGTTGTTTTTCCACTTCCTGATGGACCTGCGATTCCTATTATTTCTCCGCGTCCAACACTAAATGAAACATCTTTTAATGCAGGGTCTGCTCCATAATATTTAGTGACTCCATCAACTTCTATCAGCTTGTCAGACATAAGAGTTATTTGATAATCCCTAATGCTTCAGCAGTATTCTTTATTGCATCGTAGTTACTATTATTGGTTGTTATAAATTGATCCGCATTGAACAACTCAAGGATTTCCGCATGGTCTGATGGATTAAGGTCCAGTAATGCTTGAGTTATTTTTTCAGTGAAACCATCTCCGAATTTTGTTTCAATGTCTGATCTAACGGTCCAGTTATAATCGTAGTACTCTGGAGTTGTGTAGAATTCTCTAACCAAGGCAGGATCAGCTTTCCCTTCTGAAACAGCGCGGTTCCAAACTTTGTAGTTAACAGCTCCTACGTCAAATGCTCCATCTTGCACCAGTTTCCATGTCAGGTCATGTGAACCAGAATAATTCGGTAAAGTTTTGAAGTCAGAATCTGGGTCTATGCCATTTTCTAACATGAAAAATCTAGGCATTAGGTTCCCTGAAGTTGAATTTTCACTTCCGAAAGTCAAGGTTAAATCGGATGCTTGCTGTTTAAGATCGGATAAGTCATTGATATCCAGGGAGGATTTTACAATAAATTTGCTTAGGTATCTGGCATCTGATTTGCGCTGTGCTATAGCTTGAGCTCCCTCATCCTGTATCCGAGCTTGTACCCCTGTTAATCCTCCAAAGAATGCGAGGTCAAGATCGCCCTGACTGAACGCTACGACTACAGCTGAGTAGTCTATACTGGGTTTGAATTGAACATTAACATTTAATTCTTTAGATAGATAATCGGCAAATTTTTCGTATCGTCTGGCTAGCCTTTCAGTATCCTGATCTGGTATTCCTCCTACGTAGAGGGTTTCAGCTGGGGTGCTGCATGCTAGTAACATGAGACACGTTAGAATAATTGGTAAAATTGTAAATCTTTTTAAAAACTTCGACATAATCGCTCCGGGTATTTTTTACGTATAAACTAATCGTCGGAATGATATTGTCAGGTAAATCCATTAATTAAAAAGATTGCTTTAGTCATTCGGTTATCTTAAATATGGCCGAAATCCATGTCAAGTTATAAAGTGGACATTGCGCCAATAGATGAATATAATCCTACGAGCAATTTGTATTTGTTATTGCGCTTAGATGGAGAGGTGCCGGAGTGGTTGAACGGGCTCGCCTGGAAAGCGTGTAGGGGTCGAAAGGCCTCTCGCGGGTTCGAATCCCGCCCTCTCCGCCACTAATATTACAACCCTAGTTTCTGGTATACCTCTGGATTCGCGCAGTATTCTAGCCTCTCGCCATTTGACCCAAGAATTAAGTTACCGGCAGCAATCATACACATTTTCCTCCGAGCATCGATTGATGCGCTTCCTATATGAGGACTAATTATTAGGTTGTCTAGTGTCAATAAAGGACTATCTGGCTCGATTGGTTCTGGGTCTGTAACATCGATGCCGGCAGAGCGGATCCATCCTTCGTTTAAAGCATCATATAATGCAGAAGGATTGACAATAGGGCCTCGAGCGGTATTTATTAGTACGCTATCTTTTTTCATAGCTTTTAATTCGTCATAACTAATAAGGTAATAAGTTTCTGGTGTTAGTGGCACATGAACAGAAACGTAGTCAGAATTAGATAATAATTCATACATATTTTCACAATATGTGACACCAGGTAGATCATCTACATCTGGCTTAGGTGTTCGTGAATGATAAAGTACTTCCATGTCGAACCCTTGGGCTCTTTTTAGCATTTCTCGGCCTATGGTGCCCATTCCTATGATTCCTAGAGTAGCACCACCAACGTCTGTTCCGAGCCAGCTCATGGGGTGAAAAGCGATTTCCCATTGTTTGTTTTTGACCCAGTTGTAAGATTCTGAGATTCGTCTGGCGCAGTTGAGGAGTAATCCAAAAGCTATGTCCGCTGTGGGTCTGGCTACCACTCCTGGAGTGTTTCCTACCATTACGCCGAGATTGGTGGCTTCCCCTACGTCAATATTATCTACGCCTACCCCAAGTTGACTGATGACTTTAAGATTTTTGCATTCTGAGATAATACCTGCATCTACTTTGTCCATTACGGTAGTGAGGATGCCGTCACATTCGGAGGCTTTAAGTCTTAATAAGTCTCTAGTGATGGGATTTTCATCTTCCCATATTTCTATTTCGGCATGCGCGGATACTAATTCTATGGCCTCTTCAAATAACGGCCTCGTAATTAATACTTTCATTTAAATAACACTACCTGTTATAAGTTTCACTCTTATAGTATGGCAAATGTGATATTTTGGCAAAAATTGAGACAGTAGGTGGGTGTTCTCGTGGAGTTAGGAGGCTTGTGGGTATCTGAAAAGAGTAGAGGCCCGGGAGGAGGTACGGGCCTCTAGGTTGGGTTAATGCTAATAACCAACAATGTTTAGGAACATTGCTTCGTTGTCAGTTAGTTTTTCTATTTCTCTTCTTTCTAGTTCTGTCATTGCAGGTCCAGAAAAAGTAGAGGAAAGTACTGACATGCAGTAGCTAACATTTGACATAGCTTCATGAACTATTTTGTTAAACATGCTATTAAATTAACCTCGCTATAATCATTATTTAAAATACTTACTTAAATATTTTATTTGATATAATGATATACTCTGGTGCAGTATTCTGTCAAGCAATATTATTATATTAATAATATTTCAATAAAAGATATGTCTTAGATGTATTTGTTGGGGTTCATTATATAGTTGGGGTCCAACGTAGTTTTTAGGGTTTTGATCAGGTCATAGGATGCCCCTAATTCTGTTTGGACAATATGTTTAAGCTTGATTCCTACCCCGTGGCAGTACTCTATAGATCCTCCCATATCGCAGCTTAAAAGTATTAATTTTTCAGATGCTTCGTGTAGTTGTTGAATTGATGTTGAGTGCGACTCTGCAGGAATAATCATCATTGAAAAGAAATCAGGTTTTCCCCATATGGCAAACTCTGTAACAGTCAGCTTGTGTTGATTGATGATTCGTTCGGATGCTTGTTTGAATTTTAGTATTTGAGAAGGAGGAAGACTGAAATGTAGATATTCAAAAATGTTATTAGTATTTCTTTTCCATTTTACGTCACGTGGTTTGTTTAGAGCATTATTGGCATATAATTTTGCGGAAGTGTGTCGATTGTTCCAATATGATGATGTTATATCAGGATTAAGTAAGAATTGTTGCTTGTTATCTAGTTTNGTTGTGNCCCACTTCACTGAGGCATCTATTACATCGGGTTCTCCATCGAATACCAAATGCATTGTTATGCCGTTTTGAGATTCACTNAGTTCTAGTAATGAAGGCCGTAAATTAGCATCATAAATTTCCGATAGTAAGTTGTACCCAGTTTTNAAGTCATGGAAACCTATGGTTAAGAAGCGTGTGGTTTTAGGTTCGGGGTAAATTTTTATACAAGCAGCGGTGATGATTCCTAATGTTCCTTCTGTNCCTATAAACAGATTTGATACATCAGGNCCTACTGAGGAATTNGGAATGTGGCTTATAGGTAAGANTTCTCCAGATGGAAGAACTGTTTCAAGGCCAATCACTTGCTCTCCCATAGTGCCATATTTACTGGCTGTGTAACCTACTCCATTCGTTGAAATGGCTCCCCCTACAGATGCTATTGGCAAAGAATANGGATCGTGACCTAATATATGNTGTTTGGTGCGNAGNAANGAGTTTAATTCACCAAGTATCATNCCTGCCTCGACAGTTACAGATCTACTCNGCAAATCAAGTGTTATCAGTTTATTCATCTTTTTAAGGCTGATCATNAANGAATCCGCTAATGGNGCTATACCTCCCATTACTCCAGTACCTCCTCCCACAGGNNTTACNGGTATGACATTAAGATTGGCTAATTTGATAATCTCGGATACTTGTTTATTGGAGGTNGGGAAAATAACNGCGGANGGAAGNATATGCANTTCATTTAGTAAATTGTNCGCTCGGTTTGGNGATAATGCATCGGATGAGAAGATATCTAAATTGGTTTTGTCTGTAACTAAATGTTCNTGTCCTACTATAGTNCTGAGCTGACTTAGAATNCTCTCATCTANCATTGATTCATTGCCATTTAGGTCCGGNAGAGGTNTCTTCAATATTAATATTTAAGTCTTGTAGNGAGTTCCTGATTTTNTCTGCAAGGTTGTACTGATTCGCTTCTCTCAAATCTTNNCGNATCTCTAATAGTAAATCNACAAANGGCGCTACGTCAGACANAGTTTTAGTCTCTGGAGCNGAAAAAGTTATTCCTAATATTGATCCCATTNTTTTCAGTTCATGCTGCGCGTTTNCTACTTCTAGACCGGATTCTTTTGCTCTGTTAATTTCTCTGGCCAAATCGAACATAACAGCAATTGACTGAGGGGTNTCCAGATCATTATTCATGTGACTTAAGAATTTCNTTCTATATTCTGATGCATCAAGATCCGTACCACTAGCTGAGGTTGGTTCCAAAGCAATTCTTAATCTTTGTAGGCTCCTTGAGACAGCTTCACATCCTTCATCACTGTAGTTCAAAGGTGACCGGTAGTGAGAACTTAGCAAATACAATCTGAGTGCATCAGGTTGATGTTTCGTTAAGGCTTCTTCTACAGATACAAGGTTNCCAATNGATTTACTCATTTTATCTTGNCCGAATTGGAGCAATCCGTTATGCATCCATATTTTTGAGAAAGGTTGCTTGCTTGTGTATGCTTCGCTTTGCGCGATTTCATTTTCGTGATGAGGGAACACTAGATCCATNCCTCCGCCATGAATATCTAATTGTTCTCCTAAGTATTTGGTTGACATTGTTGTGCATTCNATATGCCANCCAGGTCGNCCAGGTCCCCACGGACTGTCCCAAGANGGTTCACCCTCTTTGGAACCTTTCCAAAGTGCAAAATCTATTGGATTTTCCTTATTAGGATCTATGTCTATTCTTGANCCTGATATCATGTCATCTGTCGATCGATTACTAAGTTCNCCGTAATTAGTGGACTCATTGACTCTNAAGAACACATCTGATCCNGCAGCATACGCATATCCGTTGCTAATTAANGTGTTTATNGTTTCTATAATATCTGGGATTTCTTGTGTGGCTCTNGGATACTTCGTAGCTCTTAGAACATTNAAAGCGTCCATGGTTGCAAAAAAATCTTGGATATATCGTTCAGTAAGTTCGTNCTCACTTATCCCTTCTTCTTGTGCCTTTAATATGATTTTGTCGTCNACATCAGTAAAGTTNTGTACGTGGTGCACATTGAANCCNGAATATTCCANATATCGTCTTAATACATCAAAAACGACATAGCTCAAAGCGTGGCCTACATGAGTTGAGGAATAAGGAGTTACCCCGCATACGTAGACCTTTACTTCAGTAGGGTCATTGGGTTTAAAGTCTTCTATTTTCCTATTTAGTGTGTTGTAAAGTTTCATTGTGTTCTATTGATTGTGACCACTGCCATAGCGGCTATTCCTTGTTCCTGCCCTATAAAACCNAGATANTCNGTGGTNGTAGCTTTGATATTTATAGAGCTNAGNCCAATGCTTAGTACAGAGTCTATATTTTTACGCATATCCATTATGTNCGNCGATAATGCTGGTTTTTGAGCAATTATTGTAGCATCGACATGGGATACCTGCCANTTTGATTCTTTTCTAAGTTTATCTACTCTCTTCAGTAACTCCATACTACTTATNCCCCTAAGGGACGCATCTTCAGAAGGGAATANNCTTCCTATATCTCCTAAAGTCAGACTTCCTAATAATGCATCTATTATGGAGTGNANCAAAACATCTCCGTCGCTATGTCCAAGCAATCCTAGTTCATGAGGTATTAGAACTCCTCCTATGATTAATTGTGAACCCCACTCTAATTGATGTGCATCAATACCTATTCCTGATTTGTATTCAAACATCGTGCCAAGTTATGCTCCCTCAGGATTTAATAGAATGTATTCTGCTAGCATCAGATCTACTGGGGTGGTAACTTTGATATTTCTAGGATCACNCTCGGCTAGATGTATAGGGATGTTTAGAGATTCTAATAGTGATGAATCGTCGGTATGTTCGTNTGTGCTGTTTGAGTATGCTTCATGGATCATAGCCCACTCAAAAACTTGAGGTGTCTGGGCTTGCCATAAATGAGTTCTGTCAACGGTATTGAGTATGACCTTATTTGTATCAGATTTTTTGATTGTGTCTACCACCGGAATTGCCGGGACGGCGCTACCATGAATTTGTGCTAGATTTATGCAATTGGTAATGGTTTCACTAGTGACGCAAGGACGGGCGCCNTCGTGTATACCTACTAATTTGGTTTCTGGTAAGNATTTAAGCCCGAGTCTTACAGATTCTTGACGTGTTTTACCTCCAGGGCAAACTTTNATCACTTTTGAGAATCCTGACGCGACTNTCATTTGTTTCGCTTCTTGTGTTTTATGGGTCTCTACTACTACGCATATGTGCGCTACCGATGGATGGTTTTCGAATGTTTTCAAAGTGTGATGTAATAGCGGGTGATGAGCAATGCTTGCGTATATTTTGTCTTTTCCCATTCGGGTGCTATTGCCAGCTGCGACTATCACGACCCCCAAAATAGATTGTTCTTTGGGCATTTAGGCACTTCGGGTTTGTGCAAATATGATCCTGCCCGCAGCTGTCTGTAGAACACGTGTTACCGTAACATCATGGCTGGAATTAATGAAACGACGACCGCCTTCTACAACTACCATGGTTCCGTCGTCTAAGTATGCAACGCCTTGACCTATTTCTTTACCTTCTTGCACTATATTAACGTTTATTTCCTCGCCGGGAATCACGATCGATTTAACAGCGTTAGCTAGTTCATTAACATTTAATACTGGGATCCCTTGTAATTCTGCAACCCTGTTTAAGTTGTAGTCAGTGGTAAAAATACAAGCGTTCATGTTCTTTGCTAGTTGAATCAGTTCAGAGTCTACTTCGTTTGTGTAATTCACTCCTACATCTAATATCTGCATCTGGATTTTGTTACTGTTTTGTAAGTCTGAGAGCACGTCTAGTCCTCTTCTTCCTTTATTTCTTCGGATTGCGTCAGGTGAATCTGAGATGTGTCGTAGTTCATCAAGAACAAATCTAGGAATCAATAATTCACGGTCTATAAATCCAGTCGCAACAATATCAGAAATCCTTCCATCTATGATTGCACTTGTGTCGACTAGTATCGATGAACTGAAATTACTGCGGGAACTAAGGTGATTTGTGTTAAAGCTAGATTGCATGAAATTACGAATATTTTTGCCTTTGCTGATTCCTAATAATAATCCTATTAGNCCTAACAACGCGTATATAANGAAGGGCAANATACTNCCCATCCATCCAGGCAAATTAGATATAGGAATGGAGACCAAAGCAGATATTACTAGGCCTGCGATTAAACCTAGGATGCCTGCCGCGAGGGTGAAACCTGATATGTTGTTATTAGAATTCATGCTTTAATTTCTCANTGTCTATTTTATCGACTTGGAATTATTCGGTCAAACGATACTTATTATTTGAAATATGGTGGTGGTTCGTGATGATTAAGTCTAGAAAGGCAGCCTGATTATGTATATAATTTCCAAAGACAGAACNATTACTTGTATTTGATATATTCAAGTGATGTAAAAAGAGGTAAAGGGGCTTAAAAATGAGTGACATAATTTCCAATTTACAATCATCAATAGATGCTAAATCAATTCTTCAGCATCCTTTCTATCAGGCTTGGCAGAAAGGTGAACTAAACCAGGAAGATTTGANACTTTATGCAGAACAATATTATTTTTTCGAATCAGCATTTCCTCAAAGGTTAAGCACGATTCANGCCAAATGTGACGATGCATCNGTAAGACAGACAATTTTAGTGAATTTGTGGGATGAAGAGTTTGGGGAAGATAACCATGCTTCACAATGGCTTCAATTTTGCGAAGGGTTAGGGCTGGATCGAGAAGAGGTTAAACAGGCAGAGTTATTACCAACAACACAGCATTTGGTCGACACATACACTCAAATTTGTGATCAGGAAGCATTCCAGCACGGAATGGCTATTATGTATGCATGGGAATATCAGGTTCCTAGAGTNGCAACAGAAAAAATTGTTGGTTTAAGGAAATTCTTTGATTTGCCTGAAGATNCTTTNACCTTCTTCAAGGTTCATAGTACTGAAAAGATTGCNCATCANGAAGCAGAGGCTGAATCAATATCNGCTACAGTNAGTGATACNGACACTGANGACATATTAGGTAGTGTCAATCAAGCTCTTGATGCAATGTGGACCTTTTTAGATGGAGTGGATGANGCCAGAAATAAATTNGCCGCAGCAGCTGACTAGTATGAGNCTGTGNTCTTTTATTCCTAGCGCGACAGANATCATATATCTTTTGGAGCAAGAGGATAATTTATTTGGAGTTACTCATGAGTGTGATTACCCTTATGCCGCTTTANATAAACCTAATGTAGTCAGNAGTGTATTTGANGAATTCCAAGATCCTACGAGTGAGGAAATAAATTCTGTTATNTCTGAACGATTNAAAAANGGTCTGGGAATTTATCANATTGATGAGGAAGTTNTAGCTACTGCCCNACCAGAAGTAATCTTCACGCAGCAGGTTTGTGAGGTATGAGCAATTTCTTCTCAGCAGGTTGCTGANGCATGTGTTAAGTTGGATCAGTCTCCNGAGATAGTNTCTTTGGATCCTCAATTACTAAGCGACGTATTAGAAGACATNCAAAGAATAGGCAAAATCACTAATNCTGANGCTAAAGCACAACAGATAGTAGATAANTTACACCTTCGGATAGATAGAATTTCGGATATTAGTGAAACGGTAACCTCTAAGCCAAGTGTGTTCTGTATTGAGTGGGTAGATCCGGTTATGTGTGCGGGGCATTGGATACCCGAAATGGTAGAGATAGCTGGTGGAGTAGATTGTTTTGGAGATAAAACAAAAGGCTCCTTTGTTATAGATTGGGACGATGTAATGAAAGCCGACCCAGATAAGATAATTCTTATGCCCTGTGGTTTTGGAGTGTCTAGGGCATTAAAGGATCTGGAGAGCCTGGAACAAAGAGAGGGATGGTCATCTTTAAAAGCGGTGACTACCCAACAAGTGTATGTGGTAGATGCAGGTAGTTTTACAAGTAGATCTGGTCCCAGATTGGTGACAGGATTGGAAATGCTTGCAGAAATTATACATCCAGAGCTCAACGTTGATTTGATACCAGCTGATTCAGTGCTGAGACTGTTTAGTTAGTTTTTACTGAATCCGGGATAAGGGTTGTTTTTATTTGTTTCAGCTTCGAATAATTTAATTGACTCATTTAGAATAGGAAGTAGCAGTTTGGCTTGTCTTTCAAATGATTCACTTTCTAGAAGGTTTTGCTTGATATTATTAGGCACAGATAAATTTTGAAGGACCAGGTCTATCCCTTGGTATATTAATGATTGTGGGTCTGATTCTGTAAAATAAGAACTAGCCCATCCTCCATATGACTCATCTATGACTTTATTCAAGTTCTTGATAGTGTGTTGGACTTCTTCTAGTGAGCTTACATCAGGAGCGTTGAATACATGTGTTATTTCCTCGACTCGGGCGCTCAAATAAGGCTTGTCATATAAGAGTTCTTCTATTTTAAATTTTTCCTGTCCTCGTACGATTATTTCTATGGTTCCATCAGTGTTATGAGAGGCGCTTGTAATGTGTCCAAATGTGCCAATGTTGTAAGGGGTAGCGTAATTCCCTACCTCGTTACCATCTTTTATTAAGATGATACCTACTGGTTGGGTATAATTGGTACAGTATTCAACCATCTGCTTGTATCGATCTTCGAAAATATGCAATGGAAGATCCGTATTGGGAAACAAAACTAAGTTCAAAGGGAATATGGGTATTGGGTTATCCATTATCGGTCACTGTGTGAGCAAGAACCAAATTATGGCTCTACTCTGATGGAGTCACCTACATTGAAAGTGCCTCCATTTAACACTATTGATAATATCCCACGTTTTCCGTCTAGAGCTGCTTGTAGTCCATCTTCAATAACATCCATTTTATGGCAAGGGTCACAAAGGCCAGTTGCTTCTAATGTGACGTTGTCCCCAACGAAAAATACGTTGCCTGGTTGAATGTTTGATAAATCTAAACCAGTGGTGGTGATATTCTCTTTTATTTGTCCAGGTATTAGTTTAAATTCATCAAGAGTTTCTTTATCCATTACTAGAACTTGTCTTAAGTTTGCTGGGTTTCTGCTCCTGTCATTCTCCAGGCCTTCTCCAGTAATGGCTGAGGCGGAGGTTACTGCTACTGAGTCTTCTCCTTTGATTTCTGCGATATGGATAGCAACTATGGTTCCGTCGTTCATGGTATGCACTCCTCATATTGATATGTGAATTTTCTAAAGCATGAGATATAAGGTTTACTGGTATCTCTTCAACGATTATAGTTGTAAAACCAAACATTTGGAATACCGAAATGGTCTGTAGGAGTAAATTATGGCTAATGAATTTATTAAAACTGAATTAATAGACGGGGTACTGAAAATTACTATGCATGATCCTGCTACCAGGAATGCATTAGGCCCAGAAATGGCTAGGGAAATAATAGATACTTTGGATAACTTTGAACAAGACAATAGCTGTAGAGTCTTGCTATTAACTGGTACTGATCCATCTTTTTGTTCTGGTGCTAACGTCAAAGGCTTTAGACAACGAATCGAGGATCGAGAACAGAAGACCGCTACAGAAGGAGAACAAGAAGATTTGCCATGGGGAAAAATGGAGAAAGTGTTATCAAAAAGAGAACTACAATCTCCTTATGCTGCCCCTAAAGTTGTATTGCGACTACATGAATTACAGAAACCCTCGATAGCTGCCGTGAATGGACATGCTATGGGTGTTGGAATGGGATTATCTTTAGGATGTGACATACGTATAGCCGGTAAGAAAGCACAATTTTCAGAGGCATTTGTCCTTAGAGGATTGATCCCGGCTGATGGAAGTTGTTGGCAATTACCTAGATTAATAGGATTATCTAACACTTTAATGCTGCAATACACTGGTGATCGTTTGAGTGGAGAGGAAGCTTATCGAATGGGATTAGTGAGTCAGGTAGTTGAAGACGATGTATTGATGAGTGAGGCGATGGGATTAGCAAGCAAACTAGCATCAGGTCCTACGCAGTCTCATGCAATGATCAAATATTTGGTACATAAAAGTATGGATATGGACTTAGGAGAGAGCATGGATCTCGCTCATGTAGCACAAGAACACATGAGAACCACACAAGATCATAAAGAAGCAGTCCAAGCTTTCATTGATAAGCGTCCTCCTAATTTTATAGGGAAATGAGGACGGGTTTCCAAATAGTAGAGATGATTTGCGGCCCGAAAATCCAGACTAAAATACATCTTGACTAGGAAGTAAGCCTCTCATATAATATTCTGCCTAACGGTCGAACAAACGGATGTGTGCGAAATAATCATATGTTTCCC
>PBNM01000011.1 GCA_002723125.1 Chloroflexota bacterium
GAATATATAGACGCGCCTTTGTTGCTATTCAAATACACTCTGAAAGAACCATCCGACAATGTTACTGAACCCGGATCTTGTAGTTCAAAAACCGGAATTTCATCACCGTACTCGTCATTCACGACAACCTGATAAAACTCCTTAGACCAGTTAACTCCATCTTCGGACATAACCATACCCAATATATCTTTCTCTAGCTCAGGATTCTTCTCATAATAGAATTCCTTTGGAACTTTCAGGAACATATAATAATTATCTTCGTATTCCAGTACAGTTGAATCATGGCCAAAATCAAAAAGGAGAGAACCTTTTTCCCAATTTAGTCCATCAGCAGATGTAGTACTAGCGATAGCCCTTCCTCCACTATAGTAAATTACGTATTCATCATCAATTAAAGTAACATCAGCACTAGAAGCGAAATCGTTTCTCAATTCACCTGCAAAATGGGTTCCTGTTTTTGTCCATTCTAATCCATCGTCTGACGTGGCAAATAGTATGCGATGCATCAATTGGTCTTTCCCACTCCCTTCATCAACACCTAAATATCTACCGGTATAAGCCATATAATATTTATCTTCTTCCCCAATAAATGCCTCTGGTTCTCCCGCCTGATAATCCAAATCATCAACTCCCCCATGTTCAATACGAACACCTGGTTCTATTTCCCAGGTGATAGCGTCATCTGAAATTAAGCTAACTATATGAGTTATGTCATATCCGTCTATCAATCTAGGGTACCCTTTGGGTCTACTCTGCAAGTACATACGGTATTGACCATTCAACAGCTGGACTACACTGGGCCCAACTATACTTCCTGAATTCATTTGTTCAATCGTCACAATTTCTGGGTTATCTAGCTCAAATTGAATGGTGCCAATCAGTGAATATTTAGAAGCTGCTGCCTTAATCCGATCGCTTTGCTTCACCATTAAGGGAGGAGTAGGACGGTTTTTATCGCTCTTTCCTAGTGGCGGCTTGGGTAACTGAGATTCTTTCTTCTTAATTTTAGGCGCCTCTATTTTAGTAGGCTTGATAGTAGGCATAGGAGTATTCGGAACAGGAGTATCTGGAATCACTGTGGCAGGAGGTATGAATTCTGTTTTTGTTTGTTCTTGCACGACTTCTGTTTGTTGGCCACAACCCACCAATACAAACACAGAGATTAGCATTCCTAATAATAAAACTCGAGTCATCATTTAATACATCACCTCGGACCCTATTAACTAGATAAATATTCCTTCATATCCAATACTTGAATAGCATTAGTAGTCCCCGTAACTCCTGTCATCAAACCATACACAATCGTAACAAGATCTTGATCAGTAATGGTTTCTGCGTTAATCAAAGTTTCAACGATACTACTGACTAATTTACTAGAATCTCTTTCCGCTGGGACTACCCCCACTGCTGTACAACCCCAAAGTAGTGCAATCCTATCTAACATAGCTTTGTCGTGCGTTATTACTGCTATTTCACTATCAGGCCTAAACCTAGATACTTGTCTAGCAGAAGCTCCAGAATTGGTAACCACAACCGGCTTTGCGCCTAGGCTTTTTACTAAACGGGCCGCTCCAGAAGCAATTGCTTGAGTTCTACTATCTTCGCTCAAATCTTGATAATACGGATAAATCTCTTCAGCCTTTAAAATTGTACGAGCTGCAACTGTTAAAGCTTCAACAGGAAATTGCCCAACCGCAGTCTCATCTGATAGCAAGATCGCATCGCATCCGTCTAAAACAGCATTACTAATATCAGACACTTCCGCTCTTGTCGGAGTAGGTGAAACCACCATCGAACGAAGCATTTGTGTGGCTATCACAGATACTTTAGCAGCCTGATTTGCCTGTGAAACTATATTCTTTTGAATCACAGGGACATCCACCATGTCGATTTCTACACCTAGATCTCCTCGGGCAACCATGACAGCATCAACTTCTGACAATATTTCGTCTACATTCACAACAGCTTCCGCTCGTTCTAGCTTGGCCATCATGGGAGCAGTAGCTCCGACTTCTTTCATATATGCTTTAGCGTACCTCACATCTTCTAAAGACCTTACAAAGGAAACTGCTACCCAATCCACGCCTTGTTCAACACCAAATTTGATAGCTTCTTTATCAGCTTCAGTAAGCACTGGAAGATCTATCTTAGCTCCTGGCAAGTTCAGCCCTTTATAAGAAGAAATCATTCCACCATTTCTAACCCTACAATTAACCACTCCGTCATCGTTCGACAGAATTTCTAAGCATATAGTCCCGTCAGATATGTATATTAAGTTATCTTTGGTGAGATTCTTAAGTATTTCTGCTTGTGGGAATGGAATAACTTTAGGATCATCAGATGAGTCTGCAGGTACAACAGATACTCTATCTCCATGGTTAAGTTGGACTTGGCCATCAATCGTACCAAGTCTCATTTTAATTCCGCCTAAGTCCTGAAGTATTGCTACTCTTCGGTTGTGTTTTTGGGCTGCCTCTCGCACGGACTTTATGATTTTGGCATGGCTTTCAAAAGTGCCGTGAGAGAAATTCAATCTGGCACAATCCATGCCATTTTCCACCAATTGATCAATAACCTCGGGCGAATCAGTAGCCGGTCCGATAGTTACAACAATCTTGGTTTTCCTCATATCATACGCCACATATCTCGAAAGCCGTGGCCTCCCTTTTTATTTGTCTTTATAAAAGGCATCACTAGCAGTCTGCAATGCTGCTCTTCTATTAACTATTAATGTGTCTCTGACTGAAGCTGCCCATTTATTAGAGGCTTCAATCCCTGTCAAGGTATTTTGGAATTGGGGCATAACGTACCTAGCTAATAGTTCATAACTATGCAAGATTTTCTCTCTAGCGCACCAATCTTCCACTCTAATCATAAACTTTCCAAAACCACCGCTTATTTTTTGTAGCCTTTGAATAGCTTCTATACAATCATCAGGGGTTCCAACAATCCACTGGTTGTTTTCTACCATATGGTCCACTATCTGATTATCAGGCACATCTGGAGCAGAATTACCCAAAGTTTGATCAAAGTATTCTTTAGTAATCCGGGCTCCTCCTACTCTAATATCTTCCATTGCCTGTTCTTTAGTCTCTGATAGGTGAACTCCGACTGACAACGCCCAATCTTCTCTACGTACAGTCTGGCCATGTTCTGCGGCTGTTGCTTCGCAAATTGACCATAATTCTTGCAAATTTGTCTCTCTGACCAAGCCTCTTGGTACGCTCAAAGAAATCACTGATGCTCCATATTTACCTGCAACGGTTACACCAGCCGGGGATTGAACGGATGCCACTGCTATAGGAACCTGTGGCTGCTGATAGGGTCTCATTTGCAAAATAGCTTCATTCAACTCGAACCAGTCACTTTTATAGGTAATGGGTTCAGTTTCAGTCATAAGTCTTTTGATAATGCCAACAGACTCATCCATCATTTCTCTCTGACGAGTAGGGTCAATACCTAACATGTACGCATCCGAAGCCAGAGCACCTGGACCTACCCCTAATATGACTCTGCCTTTAGTCAGATGGTCCAATAACGTGAATCGATTAGCCACCATAAACGGATGGTGATATGGCAAACTTACAACACCTGAACCTAGCCGGATATTTTTCGTTCTCTCTGCTGCTGTAGCAATAAAAACCTCTGGTGAGGAAATAGTTTCCCAGCCAGCACTATGGTGCTCTCCAATGTATGCCTCATCAAACCCCAAATAATCTAACCATTGGATAATTTCTAAATCTCTTTCCAAAGCTAGTGTAGGATTTTCACCTACTCTATGGAAAGGAGCCATGAACACTCCGAATTTCATTCTACCTTCAAATGCCATAATGCTGCTCCTCATTCTAATCTAATCTAATCTTACCACCCACACTATCTTTGTCCAAGGAATTCCATTCCAATATTATTCAGTTGTCAGTTTATTAAACAAACATTACAATTCGTTCAAATCACTATAAGAGAGGGGGGAAACATGGCTAAAATAAAGCATATCGCTATTTCTTCAACCAATCCCGATGAAACCGCAAAGTTTTATAAAGAATGTTTTGGTTTAGAGGAAGTAGGAAAATTAGATGGTAAGAATGCCTATGGTTACTACTTGAGTGACGGCGATATAAACATGGCGATCTTAAATTTCAAAAATGATGATGTAGCTGGAGAAGAGTTTGGGAAAGAATATTCTGGTATTCACCATATCGGATTCCAGGTAGAAAGCATGGCAGACACAGAAGAAAAACTCAAACAAGCAAAATCATCTCCACGTGAGTCGATAAATAAAGCCTTGGGCGTCGGGATGGATAACAGGCATGCGAATGTGGAAGTTAAATACGCCGGCCCTAATGGAGAGATAATTGATATATCTCAGACAGGATGGGTAGGGACTTCAGGAATAGACTAAATCATCCTAAGTATTTAAATGCAAGGATTGGGCGTTCACTATCTCTTAGTTGAACGTCCAGTTCCAAATCTTGCCCAGTTTCTATTGTTTCAGGCAAGCTAGCATCAACATTAAGTATTCGCGCACTAATCCTAGGTCCTTCATCTAAAGTTACAATGCCTGAACAGTATGGTTTATCTCTCCCGAATCCTTCTTCAGCCATTCGAGTTGGTACTATCGATATACAAGTGAATGTGCTGAGTTTCCCTTTCCCAGAAAATTCTTTTTCTGATAAGTCTGCGCCTTGGCATGCCGAACAAAAATATCGAATCTCCGCGCTCAATTCTCCACAGACGTTACACTGCACTCCAACAAGTTTGTTTTCTTTTAAATTTTCAAAAAAATCGGCTGAATCCATTTATACACCTTTCTTTAAAATGTTAACTACGCAAGTACCACCTGTACCGCCGACATTGTGAGTGAGGCCAACTTGCAAATCCTTATCCACTTGTCTTTCTCCTGCTTCACCTCTTAATTGCTTAAATATCTCTACCACTTGCCCTATGCCAGAGGCACCTACAGGATGGCCTTTTGATTTAAGTCCCCCAGATGTATTAATTGGCTTATCTCCATCTCTAGAAGTTCTTCCTTCATCTACTGCATGAGGTGCTTCTCCAGGTCTGAAAAATCCCAAATCTTCAGTAGCCACCAATTCTGCAATCGTGAAGCAATCGTGAACTTCAGCAATTTGTATGTCTTCAGGCTTCATTTCTGCCATCTGATAAGCCATTTCTCCAGCGGCCTTAGCTGCAGATAAAGAAGTTAATTCATCTGAATCATGCAGTGCTTTACCTGTAGCTTGTCCGGTTCCCATAATTGTGACTGGACTATCGGTAAAGTTGTTTGCTATATCAGACGATACCAAAAGCAAGCATGCAGCTCCATCTGTAATAGGAGCACAATCGAACAACCTTAGCGGCCATGCAACCATAGGATTAACACTATCGTCACTCAAAAAATCAATCTCATTATTCCATTCAGGTACTTCTTGCCCTCTTTCTTGAGCACGTGACTGTCTACGCTTTATCATGTCATCAATCGTTACGTTAAATTGAGCATTCGGGTTTAATTTACCATTCTTGTGATTTTTTATTCCTACTTTCATTAGATGTTCCGACGTTGTGTTATAACGATCCATGTGAGCTTTAGCCAACTCCCCATAGATTCCTGGGAAAGTTAGGCCTGCAGGAATTTCATATATGCCATCAGCAGCCGTGGCCAACACATCAGTCACGTCTTCGGTAGGTAAGTTAGTCATTTTCTCCACTCCACCTACTAACACCACGTCATATAATCCTGACGCAATCGCTAAAATACCTTCACGGAAAGCACTTCCACTGCTAGCGCAAGCATTTTCAATTCTTGTTACAGGAACAGGTGTAATACCAAGCCAGTCAGCAATAATAGGGGCAGTATGTCCTTGTTTTTCGAATAAGTCTGAAGAATAGTTTCCGATATATGCCGTTTCGATATCATTAACATCAAAACCATCTCCTAAATTATTCTGCATATCTTTAAAAGCTTCTACAAATAAGTCACGGCTGGTTTTTGTAGGAAAAGCACCAAATTTACATATTCCTACGCCTGCTATAGAAACAGATCTAGCTAATTTACGGGAGCGAGTTGTATCAACCATACAAACCTCTAATCATTTATTTTTTTGGTTCAGCGCCTATTATCCTGTTCCCAATAATTATAGTCAATCGAAAAACTATAAGTTAGGTTGGTCAGAAAACCCTATTATCGTTTCCATCTCATGCGCTGCTTGCAACAAGTTTAAATCATCCATCGGTGACCCAACTATTTGCATTCCTATAGGCATACCATTCGAAGCTATACCTGATGGGATACTTATCGCAGGAAAACCAATAGCCGTCCAAGGTCCTTGGAACATAGGGTTACCAGTAGTAGATACATCTCCTGGGGCAACTTCTGGAGTGGAAGGAGTAATAATAAGGTCGTAAGTTTCAGCGAAATTCCTTAGATCGAATCTAAACTGTTCCCGTTCTTCTAGAGCATTAGCATAAGTTAAACCATCATACTCTAAGCCTTGTGCAAGCATTGCTCTTAATTTAGGCCTATACAATTCTGATTTAGTTGTGTAATTTTCTTTATGAAAAGCTGCTGCTTCAACTGCCATAATTAGTCGTTGATTGCGGAAAGCTGACTCAAAATCATAAGGTGCTTCCAATTCGTCTATCTGATAACCTGCTTCATCTAATTTACTCATTTGAGCATTAATATTATCCGTGATATCAGATTCAACTCCTTTGGAAAAATATCCTTTTAAATACGCAACCTTCTTTCTACATGAATTATTCAAATTAGAAGAGAATCCCGGATTTGGGAATTTAACACTCGATTTATCCAATGCATCAAACCCTATCAAGCAATCCATCACTAAAGCCGCATCTGCAACGGATCTAGTTAACCAACCCACGGTGTCTAAATTCCAACTAACGGGTACTAATCCGCGTCGGCTTACTAACCCAAAAGTTGGCTTATAACCCACTATCCCGTTGAAAGCTGCTGGCCGTAATACTGATCCTACAGTCTGAGAACCCATTGCTATCGGGCACATTCTAGAAGCAACTGCGACTGCAGAACCACTGCTAGAACCTCCAGGAGTATGAGCAAAATTCCAAGGATTCACAGCCTCAGATGGATCCAAACAAGCGAACTCTGTCGTAACCGTTTTCCCCATGATGTTGGCTCCAGATTGCTTTAGCAAAGAAACCGTCACCGCATCTGCTTCAGGAATAAAACCTTCATAAACTTTAGAGCCCGCCTCGGTCGGTATCCCAGCAGTGTAGTAAATATCTTTTAGTCCTACCGGAACTCCCGAAAGTAGCTTGTCTACATTACTTTGTTCAACATCTTTGGCCTGTTTGAGAAAAGCTTCTTCATCAAAATACACCCAAGCTTTTAATGGTTCTTGTAGTGAGTGATATCTATCCATCACAGAAAGAGCCACTTCTGTAGCAGATATACTTTTATTCTTCATAAGCTCTAGCATTTCTGTAGCGGTCAAGTTAAATAAATCCATAACACCTCCAATTGAATAACCGTCAAAACCTGATGCAATTAGTGATACTTCAACTAGAATTATCCTCATCTATCTTGTAGCATAACAAACGCATTAGATTATGTTATGTGAGTTGCATAATTCTACACAAAAAAGAGTGAGACGGCATTATGGAAAATTTATGGTCGGATTCTGAAGCTAAAGGAATGAATGACTTAGACAGTCTGGTTTATATGAGCAGACTTATTGGAGCAAATACTGAATTAGTGGTTTGGGGAGGAGGAAATACTTCGATTAAAGTTACTGAGCCCGATATTGCTGGAAATGATATTGAAGTACTTAAAATAAAAGGATCGGGATCTGATCTCAAAACTATTAGACACAATCAATTCGCGCACCTTAGGCAAGCAGACATCGTCCCATTAATCGAACGCAAAGATATGACAGATGAAGATATGGTCGATTACCTTGATAAATGCATGCTGGATCCTAAGAATCCCCGGCCATCTGTCGAAACTCTTCTTCACGCCTTTCTACCTTTTAAATGCGTAGCTCACTCTCATGCCGATGCTATCGTTTCATTAACTAATAACGTGGACCAACAAAAGGTATTAACTGACGTATACAAAGGGAATATGGGTTTAGTGGAATACATTAGGCCAGGTTTCCTTCTTTCAAAATTGGTAGGCGAGCAAGTCATCCAAAATCCTAATCTAAGAGGTGTGATTCTAGCCAAACATGGATTATTTACATGGGGAGATACAGCAAAAGAAGCTTATGACCGGCACATTGACCTTGTTACAGAAGCTGAGACATATCTAAAAGATCATCAGATAAAAACTCTGACTCACGGTCATACCCATGACTTAGATCCGGATAAACAAAAGTCGCTAGTCGAAATATTAACCCCAATGATGAGAGGCCTAATAAGCAAAACTTCTAAGAAAGTACTCAAATATGACAATTCCAAGGAAATAATGAATTTTTTGTCTTATCAAGAGAGTCCCGAATTAAGTCAAATTGGCCCCGCTACTCCTGACCATCTAATTCATACAAAACAAAAACCTCTGTGGGTAGAGTTAGATAAATCCGGAGATTCCAATGCAATGTACACATCTCTGAAAACTCAACTAGATGATTACGCTATAAATTACGACAAATGGTACGAGCAACACACTAGTGGATCTGACATCAAATTAGATCCTTTCCCTAGGGTGATCCTAATTCCGCAATTAGGTATGTGGACTACAGGGAAAGACGCTAAGGCGACTACTATTACCGGAGATATTTACCATCACACAATCAATGTTATGACAAAATCAGAAGGAATTAGCTCTTTTATTTCGCTGAGCGATCAAGATGCTTACGATATGGAATATTGGCCCCTCGAACAATACAAATTAACCTTGGCGCCACCAGACAAAGATCTTGCCAGTAAAGTTGCACTGATAACCGGAGCGGCAAACGGCATAGGTAAAGCAATTGCCGCCACATTAGCAACCGAAGGGGCGCACGTATTCTTAACAGATATAGACGAAACCAAAGTACAAGAAGTCGTTGAAGAATTGAAAGATACCATAGACCCTTTAAGAATCAGTGGTTGTTCCATGGATGTAACAAATCAGCAATCTATCAAAGAATCTTATTCCCAATTAATCCGGCAGTTCGGAGGTATAGACATACTCGTATCGAATGCAGGTATAGCTCCAGACGGAGCGATTGACACACTAGAGTTAGCAGACTGGCAAAGATCATTAGATATAAATACGACAGGTCACTTCTTAGTAGCTTCACATTCGCTGAGAATAATGAAATCTCAGGATACTGGAGGAAGCATGATTTTTATAGGCACAAAGAACATACCTGCACCAGGGGCAGAATTTGGAGCCTATAGCGTAGCAAAAGCAGCAGAAGGACAGCTTGCAAGAATCATCGCTTTAGAAGGAGGAGAGTTTGGTATACGAGCCAATATTATAAACCCAGACGCAGTATTCCAGGGGACCAACCTATGGTCAGACAAAATCAAAGAAGCCAGGGCATCAGCGCATGGCATAGACGTAACTAAAATTGAAGAATTCTATCAAAACAGAAGCCTCCTCAAGAAACCTGTCTTCGCAGAAGATGTAGCCGAAGCCGCATTGTTTTTAGCCTCGGATCGATCATCTAAAACGACCGGAGCGATGATTCCTGTTGATAGTGGAGTTAAAGAAGCATTTCCTAGGTAATCTCAATCTGTAGTCAGATAGTAATACCTAATCAAAGCTATAATAAGGGCCCCCATAGAAACCAAAATAGCTACTAACGGAAAAGGAGCATCTTCTCCAATGTCCCCCACTGGACCTTGTGCCCCGGGATTTCCAATGGGACCTTCTTTGCCTACAGGACCTTGAGGACCTCTTTTTCCATCTAGTCCCGCATCGCCTATTGGTCCTTGTATTCCAGCTGGCCCTCTCTTTCCTGTTCGTCCTGTTCTACCTACTTCGCCTTTTGCTATAACAGGAGCTATAGTAATAATCGTTTCTTTAATAGCAACAGGTGTTGGAGCAGATTCCAGCACTTGAATCACCTCCGGCTCAGGCACCTCTACTACTATTTCCTCGGCAATATTTGGAACATCATGTAAGAACTTAATATATTGTGAAGTTATTTTGACGCAATATTTATTTAAATAAACATAATTGGTAGTGCCCTGCTCAACGTTATCTGGAATCACTACGGTTTTAGAAAACGAACCAGTAGCACCAACTTCAAAGTGGCCTATTTGGAGACATTTTGTATTAAGGTAACCATACCAGTAAGTTATTGGCCCTTCGGAATTAGGTCCTTCCGTTGGGAAACTGCTTCCCTTTATTGTAATTTCACTTGAAGCTGCTCCTTCATCAGGAGTCATTGAAACTGTCACATTCTCATAACTTATAGGTAATGATTCCGGACCAGCTGCATGGGCAGGTAAGTTAAAGCTATATATAGCGCAGACTATCACAGCAACTAGTATGGTTTTATACATCAAATATTTTACCCGCTACAAAGAATCTAAATTAGGTCTCATCTTGTGCCAATCTGTCGCAGATTCATATGCGTAAGCGACATTGAAAATGGTTTGTTCATCAAACGGTTTTGATACAATTTGCATGCCAACTGGCATTCCACCATCACTAAATCCACAACAAACTGACATTGCAGGTACGTTAGCTAAATTGAATGGGGATGTAAACTGTCTCCTGCCACCAAAACTATCTACCATTTCTTGGGTATTATCCATTCCTTTCTTGACNGGTATCTTAGGAGCAATAATGGGAGAGGTAGGCAAAACTAATACGTCTACTTCTTGTAATGCATCCAAAATTTCCTTACGAACAATNTCACGTATAGCATTAATTTTNTTGTGAACCACTGCAGGGAGCATNGCNCCGGACAGTAATCGAATCTGATTATTGTAATCAAANCCAGACAAACTNGTTTCTATTAAACTNCGATTTAGATANGAAGCATCAATATTAATCAATGTAGCNGAAGCCACAGCAGAATAATCTATATTAGGTAAAGACACCTCTACNACCTCTGCTCCCAAATTCCTCAAGTCATTTACAGCNACGTTAAATCTGTCAAANACATCNGATTCTCCCCAACTAGGATCCATNCGTTGTTTAATCAATCCTATTTTGAGCTTGCTAATGTCCGTNTTNAGTAANGAAGCATATTGAGGNACNGGTTCTTTGGATGAATAAGGGTCATTAGCNTCATATCCAGCTATTATAGACANTACTAANGCNGAATCCTTTACATATCTAGATAAGGGACCTACTGTGTCCATGGACCAAGAGGCTCCAAATACACCATANCGAGAGACTCTTCCAAATGAAGGTCNTATNCCTGCTAATCCACAAAAAGCGGCTGGNCCTCTGATGGATCCNCCTGTATCTTCACCTAATACAAAAGCGCTCAAATCAGCAGNAGCNGCAATGCCTGATCCACTGCTTGAAGTGCCCGCATTNCTTGTAATATCCCAAGGATTTTTGGGTAATCCATAAGGATGATCGGAAGCATCACCACTAGCGAATTCACTCATATTAAGTTTACCCAGTAAAATACCACCCGCGGCTTTCAGTTTAGCTTCAACGGTACCATTAAAATCTGGTACAAAATCTCCGTATATAGTCGATCCATTAGTTGTGAGAATACCATCAGTATATACCTGATCTTTGATNGCATAAGGTATACCAAATAATGGTCCTAGNTCTGACCCATTAGATAATTGGGCTTCTGCTAACTTTGCTTGTTCTATTGCCGACTCTCGGCAAACTGTTATATATCCATTCAAAGTGCCGTCATATTTATCAATACGATTAAGATATAATTCAACTAATTCAACTGGAGATACTTNTTTANTAACAATTTTTTCTCTTAACTCNGTTACAGGTAATTGAAAACTTTTTTCTGCAGTCATTAAAAATCTCCTCTTATTTAATCTTTGATCACAATAGGTAATGGTTCTACATTCTCTAATCCANGGATCTCAATAGAATTCAACGCTTGAATGGTNCCATTTATGTTATGAGCTACCTGNTCCAATAAGTCATCAGGNATATCTACTCCTGACAACTTGGCGCATGTCTTAATTTCTTCATTAGAAAGTTCTTTCATTAGAATATCCTCCATAACTAGCCTTTTTTTTGCAGTCATCGCCCAAAACCGTATTGTATCATTGATGGAGTAGATAACCGGACAATATGGAGCATTTATGAGTACATGGGCTGGATTGATACTTGCAGCAGGTAAAGGGACACGTATGAAATCCCGTACCCCCAAAGTACTTCATACGATATTAGGGAAGCCTCTNGTTTCCTACTCCATTCAAACNTTAACCAAACTTGAAATACAAGATATTAATATAGTGGTTTCTCCCGACAACCATGATGCCATACGCAAAGAAATCCCCGGGGATATTTCTTATATCATCCAAAAAGAACCAAAAGGTACAGGTGACGCATTAATATCCTACTTAGAACAGGCCTCCAAATTACCGGATAATATCATCATACAAAATGGTGACATGCCGCTCATCTCCGAAAATAGCATCAATGAATTAATACAAACCCATAACTCGCAAAATAATGTGATCACAGTCCTATCATTAAACGGAAGACCTGCACAAGATTATGGAAGGGTAATTCGAGACCAAACAGGGTCTATCATTCGAATAGAAGAAGCAGTGGATTCATCTATCAAACCAGACGAAATTGGTGAAATTAATGCAGGAGTTTACTGCATTAACCTTACAAACATAAAGCCCATTATTGAAGCATTGAAACAGCTAGACACTACTGAATCCTACATTACTTCGATCGTAGAAATAGCTTATAAACAGGGAGACTTGGCAGGGACCAGCGAACTACATTCTCCTTTGGAAATTTTTGGGGTCAATGACAGAATCCAACTATCCAATGCGACAGAAATTCTGCAAGAACAAATAATTATTAACCTTATGTCGCTAGGAGTAACAATTTACAACCCAGATACTGTTTACATAGAAAATACAGTATGCATAGGTACGGACACCACAATTCATCCTAATACTATCCTGCGAGGGAATACAGTCATAGGGGAAAATTCAACTATAGGACCAAATAGCAATATTATCAACTCAGAAATTGGTGATAACTGCGAAGTCAGTGGCTCAACTTTAGAAGATTCAATAGTTGGGAATAACTGCACAATCGGGCCTTACTGCCATCTCAGAGAACACACCGTTTTACAGGATGGAGTTGAATTAGGAGACCATGTAGAAGTAAAAAACAGTACTCTTAAAAAAGAAGTGAAAGCCGGACATTTCTGCTATCTAGGAGATGCCGTGATAGGAAACTCAACTAACATAGGGGCAGGGACCATAACCTGTAATTACGACGGTGAATCAAAACACCCTACAACCATTGGCGCAAACAGTTTCATAGGATGCGATACCATGCTGATTGCTCCGATTGAAATAGGTGACAATTGTCTAACAGGAGCAGGAGCAGTTGTAACGCAAAATATCCCATCAGGTAGACGTGCAATAGGAATACCTGCTAAAATATCTGACATTAAATAAGACTGGAAAAGTAGAGGTACCTGCTCCGGCGTCTCAACCAATGGCCATAGGCGCTAATATGGATACTGATCATTTATCACTAACGACTGCTTCAATATTAATTATACTAATTGGCTTAAGCATATCTGCAACAATGTACGGCTACTTGCGACTGATGATCAAAACAATGTCCTCAAGAGCATCTCGAACAAAGTCTTCTCTCGAAGTCATCATGCACTCACTAAGTGCAATTACTGCAATAATGACCGGGTACTTCATTTTTAACTTAATAACCCTTTATTATCCATCTACCTTATACGGCATTGCCTTAGCTGTAATATCGATACTCATTCTAGAAATATTGCTTGAATCAATAAACAAACGTGCAGCGTCACTTAGAAGCGCCCTTACTTCTCCTGTCATAGAGGCTTTTGACTCTATAGCAAGTAATAGCATCAGTGATAACAATGGCTTAAGCAATGGCACTGAATCTGAACCTGAAGTCGAAGTCGAAGATCTTGTTCTAAGAGAAGCAGAACTAGGAAATTTAGATTCTGAAGACAAAGAAATGATCAAATCTATTTTAGAACTTAATGACACTACCGTAAGAGAAATAATGATTCCTAGGCTGGATATGGTAGCTGTGGACATAGATTCTGAAATGTCTTCTATTATTGAAACCGTCATATCCAGCGGCCATACACGAATACCTGTATACCAAAACAGCCATGATGAGATCATAGGAATAATCCATTCCCATGATCTATTGCTGCTAGCACAAAAACCAGACGAACCATTCAATGTGAATGACCACATACGACCCGCCCACTTTATCCCAGAATCAAAACTAGTGGATGACCTTATAACTGAATTGCAGGAAAATGCCATTCAAATGGCTATCGTAGTTGATGAATTCGGTGGAACAGAAGGGTTAGTAACAATGGAGGATTTATTGGAGGAAATAGTAGGCGAAATAGAAGACGAATTCACCAAAAACAATAATCCTGAAATAGTGAATCTACAAAATGGAGAAGCTATCGTAAATGCAGCGGTTCCTATTGATGATATAGCAAAGATGTTCAATATAGAAGTGGATGACTTTGGAGTGGACACCCTCGGAGGATACGTCTTCCAACAGCTAGGACACATTCCTACCATGGGGGACATAGTAAATACTGAGACATGCAGTATCCAAGTCATATCAGTCCTAGGTAGACGCTTGAGGCGTTTAAGAATTAAGCCTAAATCTCCGGAAGAAATACTAGAACAAACATCATAGTTAATCGAATATGCTGTCCAANCCGACCAAATCCGCATTCACTATCATACGCTTATCATACTTAAGTCTCGGGTAACAAGTTACTATATGTAGNGTTGAACCGTCAGACTCATAAATNTCAAAATCTGCTTCCTCCACTATGGAAATAGAGCTCACCCTATATATGAATCTATTAGAATCATTTTCTAGTATCACNTTAATATTNTTGTTNTTNTTTANNNCATTTTCNAGTTTAGGGATGTNCCANAATACAGCACCNTCTCTNGTGAAAGGACTTTCNAGATGACCAAATAGCCACACTNCNCCTTGNTCNCCNGGATTCACACTAGTTGGCAGATGTCCNACCACATTCTTTGGATTAGCATAATAAGGTTCTTTTTCATCATCCATTAAAACCAANGGTTCNACATNTGATGCAAGATCTATNNCNGGAATAATAATAGTGTGNGAAGCGGACATACTNCCTGAAGANTTNCCTTCAATNACCNTATANNCNGTNGTATCTANATCTGAATANACNGGATTNAATTGAGCNGGTAAGCTCCAATCCTNTGAATAGCCTANATTATCATTGTNTNCATAGNAATAAGNTNCATAAGAAGGTNNCAGTANATCATCAANGGTATTCTCATTAAACGGAATCCAGAGAATAAAAGCNACCNCTAATAATATTATNCCCAATGTTATTAATGANGCGGATATTTTACGAAACGTAGATCTTTTACGCCNTAGNAGATCATCATAACCAGTTAACAATAGTTACCTCCGATCAACAGTGCAGGNACATNGNAACAATTATCTACTCCGTGGAGCTCCACCNGAGTTTATAGGTTCATTTAGATGTATGTCTCCATTGCGGATTTTGATGTTAAATCCACAATTNGGGTTGATGCACACCCAAGCCTTGTAATGTACCGCTGCACCTTGTCCACCATAGTCAGATAGCGGCACNAATATACCAGTTTCACATTGCATACATTTAGGCATTTGAATCCCNTCCACTACACGTTCCTCCCAAATTCAATTATGTGAGTATAACACCCGGTTTNNCTGTTCTGAACAAGGTCAGGTCAGANATNCTTATTCCAAGAAATCTCTTAGTTTTCGAGACCTNGTAGGATGTCTTAATTTCCTCANAGCCTTCGCTTCNATTTGCCTAATTCTTTCACGNGTAACACCNAACTCTCTGCCTACTTCTTCTAACGTTCTGCCTCTNCCATCTTCAAGTCCAAATCTTAATTGAAGGACTCTGCTTTCTCTTTCAGTCAATGTATCTAATACCTCACTGACCTGTTCCTTGAGTAATTGGAAGGAAGCNGCATCGGCTGGAGCTGGAGCATTCCTATCTTCGATAAAGTCTCCTAAATGTGAGTCTTCTTCTTCTCCAATAGGAGTTTCTAAAGAAACTGGTTCTTGAGAAATTTTAAGGATTTCCTCTACTTTTTCGGGTCCAATTTCCATAGCTAATCCGATCTCTTCAGGAGTAGGTTCTCTCCCGTATTCCTGCAATAATCTTCTATGCTGTCTCATCAATTTATTAATAGTCTCAACCATATGAACCGGAATTCTTATGGTGCGCGCCTGATCCGCTATAGCCCTNGTGATAGCCTGTCTGATCCACCACGTAGCATATGTACTAAATTTATATCCNTTTCTGTAGTCAAATTTTTCCACTGCCCGAATCAACCCTATGTTTCCTTCTTGAATCATATCTAAAAGAGCCATTCCTCGGCCTATATATTTCTTAGCCACGCTAACAACTAACCTCAGNTTAGCTTCGGTTAAATGAGATTGCGCATTGTTACCATTAATGTTTAGTTTTCTAAAGTAACCACTAGCCAANTTTTCTTGACTAGNATCAATATCTGGCAAACTAAANCCATTAGCATCATAAGAGAANGCTTCTAGTTGACTCAGATTTGAATCCNTAAATCTCCCTTCATCATAAANAGATTCAGGTATTAGCCAAGTGTTAAGAGACAAATCAACCATCAGTTCGTAGATCATTTCAGAAGATGTTTTGGTCTCNACNACCGGTGTCTCTTCATCAGATTCTTCTACCTCTTCNACATCTTCCTCTGAGTCGACTTCNCCAGTGATAACTTTCTTATAAAGTTCTTCTATCCTAGAAACNCCTAGTTTGTCGACCATCAATTCTTTGAATTCATCAGTGACGGTACCATCAATAGCGTCTCTGAATGTATCGTTATTAATCAAATTTGGTAAAGTCCAATCATCATCATCTATTTCCAGAACTTCACCTAGTGCATTAATTAGTGGTTGAGCCATAATAATCTTGTTAAGGAAAGTTTTAGTGACTGACCAGCTTTGTTCCCCGGTGATATTGAATTTGGAATCATATATCACTCCTGGTTTGATGGTTGAAACTGTGGGAGAAGAGTTCTCTATTGTAATTTGTCCTAAAGCTAAACGAGTCTTCCTCAGATGCTTCTGACCTTCTATTTTACGAGCTAAATCTTTCTCATCTTGCGCTTTTAGCAATCCCACTCGCCCAATTTCTCTAAGATACATACGAACAGGGTCGTCAAGAACTTCTAAATTTTCAGTCTCTGCATCCCAGTCAGTTTCCTCATTTTCCACTTCAGCCAAATCGCTATCAGTAGGATCTGCGCCTAATTCTCGATTAACATTCCACTGGAATTGTGAAACTACAGCACCAGTGTCTTCCTGAACTGTAGATTCATCTTCGATGTCAGTTTTAGATCCACCAACGGTGGTATCAATAATCCCTGTTAAATCAGTTGAAGATCTAGCACCCCCACTGTCGTCATCCATGAAATCTTCTGGTTCCATACCTTGATCTCGTATTACCATTTAGCAAACCTTCTCTTTCTAAATTTATATATCTCGCAATTTGTTCGTCTGATTATACTTAATTCTCTCATTAGTCTTCAATATTGACTCTGACTGACTGTCAAAATCAGTAAATGCTTCCTGAGAAAACATAAGTTCTTCCTCAGACTTAATATTCTTTAAATATCTATCTTCCAATCGATTAATCGTTTGTCTCAATGCTTGCCCTTGATCTGGGATATTCATAGGGGGAACATTCTGAGCATTGATATAACTAATTGCATTAAGAACCTCTCCAGATTCTATTTTAGCTAATTCTGTTTCCCTGTTTTGACTAATCATGGATAGAATCGTTTTATTCTCTGGTACGTTGAAATATTCTTCTTTGATGTGTTCCATGTAAGACTCTTTGTTTGGTACGTTAAGTAAAATCTTCAAGCAAAAGGCTTCTAAAGGATCATTTGATATATAGTTATCTGCATTATCTGCTATCTCAACTTCCCTTTGATATCTAGGTCCTCGGCTAGTTTGTTTTTCTCTTGCGTTTCTTAGTGCAGCTAATAATGTTGTCTCTTTCACTTCAAGATATTCTCTTAAAGATTCCACATATTCTTCTTGCTCAATTGGGTCAGAAACTGAAAATATAATCGGGGCGAGAGATTCCACTAACTGAGTCTTTGACCTAGCATCATCTTTGCCATGCATGTCTCCTAATGATTCCATCAAAAACGAGAACATTGGCTTAGCATGTTCCACAATTTTGTCCCATTCTTCGGTAGACCGATTGATTACGTCATCAGGATCCTCACCGTTCGGCATAGATGCGATTTTTATTACAGGATTTTTACTCGACCTTAAAATGTCTCTGGAATTGCGTTTTGCTACCGCGCCATTTTGAAACACCTTCCAGGAAGAATCTAAATTCCTAATTGTTGCCTGTTGCCCTGCTGCGTCAGAATCAAGAGCCATAATCACATTTTCTGCCATTACTTTAATCTGATCTACTTGGTAGCTAGTTAAAGCAGTTCCCATTGAAGCAACTACATTGGAATACCCATGTTTATGGGCCCTAATTGCATCCATGTAACCTTCAACTACAACCACCGTATTATCTTTCTGTATCGTTCGGTAAGCTTTATCAATTCCGTAAAGAATTCTACTTTTATCAAATATAGGAGTTTGCGGAGAATTTAGATATTTAGGTTGTCGATTATCTAGAGTCCGCGCTCCGAAACCTGCTATGTCTCCATTTCTAATTCGAATAGGAATCATCAATCTGCCTCTAAACACTTCAGAAAGTTGGCCCATATCATTGCGCCTACAAACTCCAGCCGATATCAGATCTTCATCCTTATGTCCGATATCTAATAATCGGTTAGTAAGAGTTTTGTTATCAGAAAGACTAAATCCTAAACCGAAACTCTCTATAGTGTCAGAATCTATGTTGCGGTTGGACAAATATTCCATCACACCTTTGCCCTGAGGACTTAGTAAGTTCTCGGTGAAAAACTCGCTGGCAATCTGGTTAATTGATTTCAAGGTCGAAGAAGTTTCTTCTTGTTCTTTATCTCTAGCTCTCAAGACAACGCCAGTTTCGTCTGCTAGTTGTTGCAAAGCAGCGGAAAACTCGAAATTTTGCACTTTCATTACAAAATTAAAAACATCACCGCCATCAGCACACGCCCCAAAACATCTCCAGGTTTGCTTATCAGGGAACACATAGAAGGATGGCGTCTTTTCTTGATGAAACGGACAATTAGCTTTGAAGTTTTGACCTGACTTCTGTAAGGTCACGTGCTTGGAAACATATTCGACTAAATCTATTTTATCTTTAATATCACTGATTTGAGTCAAATCCACCACCATCACAAATTAGTTATACGAGCTCAATAACTAATTATACCATGCTACCTCTCCACAAAACATAATTTACGTTATGCATATTA
>PBNM01000012.1 GCA_002723125.1 Chloroflexota bacterium
TGTTGAAGGCATCCCACAGTAAGACCTAATAACGAATATATTGGTCCCATCCATGCTGCGTCCCTAATCGCAAGATAGTCATTTACAGTAACAACGTGCACTGACATCTCTAAAGCGTTCAAAAAAGCCGGCAAAGTAGCTACTAAAGTTTTCCCTTCCCCTGTTTTCATTTCAGCTATCTGGCCACTATGCAGAGCAATTCCTCCAATTAACTGAACGTCATAATGTCTTTGGCCCAAAGTTCGTTTGGCAGCCTCTCTCACTAATGCAAACGCAGGGACTAAAATATCATCAAGTTTCTGCCCGTTAACAACACTCGACTTTAAGTCATTCGCTTTTGAATGGACTCCATTATCATCCAAAATTGAAAATTCTTGTTCTAAATCATTAATTTGATCAACTAATTTCTGCGCACGTTTAATGATCTTATTATCACCAGTTAGTTTTTTAAATAATGTAACCATATAGTCATATATTTTAATTTATTCTTTTTGAAAATTCATTATGCTTCTAAGACATATCCTGTACTAACTTCTCAATTTCTGTTGATAGTTGCAATTCATCTCCAGAAATTCTATTTTTTATGTCATGTGGCGCAACAGTGATATCATCAGTGCCCAGTTGCGTCACAGTATACCTTTGATACTGCATACTATAAGGATATGCCCTTTGAATATAGTTCATTTTCTGTAACTCAGTAATTGCTTTTGCTACTCGGGATCTCCAGATTGGATTACCGTCCTGACCAATCATTTGCTCATATTGTTGAAGGTTTTCAGGTAACCCAACGAGAATTGTGTCCTCCCATAATGTTATCAACTGCTGAACCTGAAAAACTGATTTCGGAAAAAACTTAGTGATCAATAACAGGATTACATATAAATTTGTGTTTGGTTCATTCATGTTTACTTGATTCTAGATAAAAACTTTTATGAATTTTCCGTTTGTACCCCGTTCCAATATTTAGTCCATTCTTCTCTCATTTCAAGTTCAGTCTGACCTGAAGCATATCCTGGAGATATCATTAACGAAGCATCTTTAACTTTCACTATGACATACCTTTTACTTGGATATGATCTCCCACTTCGTTTAGCAGTCACAGCATCATGAATTTCGTTAAATAGATCACCTTCAACCAAAACGATACCGTCTCCCTTGAATAAGTATCCTTTTCTTGCGAAATAATCCAAAACATTAATCTCACAAGCAGGATTTTGCTCTAAGTTTGCAATGGTGTCCGGAGAGCCCAAATCAGCAAACACCAAATGATCATCATCCCAAACGGACATAGTACCTTTAGGTGATAAGTTTGGTAATCCCTGAGGCGAAACCGTGGCAATAAACCCCATTCTTTGCTGCCTAATCATTCTTTTCATATCTTCCGTAAGAACACTCATTACAAATACCTCTTTTGGGTCAGTTCACATTGGAGCGGGCGAAGGGATTCGAACCCTCGACTTTTTGCTTGGGAAGCAAACACTCTACCACTGAGTTACGCCCGCATTACAATGGCGATTAAACTGCAGCGGTCAGAATTATTTCTACCCAGACGCCTGCCCTAGCTAGATGAGCTGAGCCACACGCTCTAGCAGGAGCAGAACCCTCTGGAAGCCAAGCATCCCATACAGCATTCATTTCGTCGAAATAACGCATATCATCCAACCAAATTTCTGCACGTAATAACTTAGATTTATCAGAGCCTGCATTCTTTAACAGGTCATCAACTTTAGACAGTATTTCCGTAGTTTGAGAGGTGATGCTTTCATACGCTGTTCCTGTAGTACCAGCAAGATATACCACTCCGTTATGAACAACGCTTCTGCTCATCCTAGCACCGGTTTCAGATCTTATAATTTCCATGTACTCTCCTCCGATTAAAGTAATTTTAGTTAGGCACTCAATAATACAATGCCAACCAATATTAACCATGATTTGAGTATTATACTAGAAATTTAAGTAGTTTATGTAAATCAAACACTTGACGTTAAAACGCATCACAGTAGTGCTTAAAATGTCTGTAGCAAGTTAGAGGCTTTCGCATTAGGCCTCTCTATAGAACAGTTACGGCTTGTGCTTACCTATTAAATCTGCAACCCTGCCATCTATATCGCCTAGTTCGACTCCTGCATCAGACCTTGCGACACCTAAGTGTGCATCTTGTTCTATTTCTTCCCATTCAGGCTCTAGTTCGAATTCATCTCTGAGTTCTTCAAATAAATTGTCTAAACTCTGTTTGTCAAACATACTTCCTCTCTCGATNNNTCTTTATGGCCCCAAATAATGTTATAAGTNCTTNAGNTTAAATATATGGNCNAANCCCTAGTCTATCCCAATCNATTTCCAATGACAAGTCTTAATTGCATATTAANNCTTTTNANTAATTAGTCTTTCANNACCATNGCGTCTCTTCCTGCTGTTTCTCCAGCCAATTTACCGAANGTCATACCCGCTGANAGTCCAGATCCGCCCGGATANTTATAATAAAATAACCCTCCTACCATTTCACCGGCAGCATACAACCCAGGGATTGGCTCTAGGCTACTATTCATAATTTGTCCTCTATTATTNATTTTAACTCCGCCAAAAGTAAAACTAATACCTGTGGTAACTGCGTATCCAACATAAGGNGGGGTATCTATTGTTTCCGCCCAATTTGTTTTATTGACCTCTAGTCCTTCCGTACATCGTCCATCTTTAATTGTTGGATTGTATTCTATGTCTGTTCTAACAGCTTTATTGTANGCTTCAATCTCTTCAACTAATCCTTGAGGATCTATATCTAACCCTACAGCCAATTCCTCAATAGTATTAGCTTCAAAACGNGTCACCTCTGGAATATTATATTCATCTCGCAATAATTTTCTCTNAATTACTTTGCCATCAAATATCTGATATGCCAATCCTTGAGGTTGGTCCATCAAAGCTCTTCCATATGTCACATAAGTATAGTTTCTNAAATCGTACCCTTCATCNACAAATCTCTTNCCATTGAGATTCACAATCAACCCGAACGGATAAGAATGTTTTTGNTACAATTCNGTAATATTTCTATCCCCAGATGCAGGAGCATTCATATCCCACGCTACTGCGTGACATCCGCTGTAATGCCCATGAGACTGTGCACCAACCTCTAATGCCATCCTAATTCCATCACCAGTGTTATAAGGAACTCCTCTAACTTTTACATTTTCCCATCCTGGACCTAAGTACCTAGACCTCATTTCTGCATTAGCTTCAAATCCACCTGAAGCCAGTACTACTGATCCAGCCGAAATATCTTCAAANCCGTCAGGGCCCAAAACGGTTATACCGCAAATCCTACCTTTATTATCTTGAATCAATTTTTTCGCTTCTGTTCCATACCTAACTTCAATTCCATCCCGTTTGCAAACCTCAAATTGTTGATCTGAAAGACCTTTCCCTGCACCAACGGCCTCTACAATAGCACCGCCCCAAAATCTATATTTATCCCCATCTTTAAACGCCTGTCTACCNAAAGCCATNACAAAACGTACNCCTTTCTGAGTTAACCATTTCATTGTGGGAAGAGACTGNGTAGTCAAAATTTGAGCCAATTCTGGATCTGTCAATCCGTGTGTAACTCTCATCATATCGTCATAGAATTGGTCNTCTGTNTAACTCCCNACTTCAATCGAATTTTCTTCAGTTTCAGACATATCATAAATAACTTCTTTTAAATCTTCGATTCCATCAAAAGAAAATCGAATGAGGCCACCGGTAAAATATGTGTTGCCTCCACGAAAATATTCTGGAGCTTTTTCTAGNACTAATACTGAACTACAATTTTCTTTTGCTGCNATNGCAGCACTTAAAGCTGCATTACCAGCACCAACCACAATGACGTCATATGTATTTTCCACTTTTCACCTCTTGGAATCATCTTAAGTTANTAATTGATTCGTTTTACTGTTCTTATATCCAGATATTCTACCAATCCAATTATNATGATACAAATACCTATTATTAAAGCAATTTNATTTGCTGGGTGCTATCTTCTAGCAAACAATCGGGAGTGTTATTCTTAANAGAATTAATTTTAGGTGATACTTTAGTCAATCTAAGATTAATCTTAGATTGATAGTCTAATGCTTTCTTTAAAAAATCCATTTCTCCCATATGAGACTTTTCTATTTTCAAGTCGATGTCTGTAGTTAGAATTACCGGAGACCTGTGATGAATTTTTTCCAATCGNGCACCTGCAGGACAAGTTAATACTGAGCAACTCAAAAAAGATGAAGTCTCCCTNAAAATCCCTAACATCAAAAACAATCCAGACNCTTGCAGCTGAACATTNTATGGAATTCTTTCNTTACTNACCTTATCCCATTCATAAAATCCAGAAGCTGGAATAAAGCATATCCTACCCNTTCCTTTATTCCAGATATCCCTCTCAAGAATGCCCTCTGTCCTTGTGTTGCTCATNAACACAGATCTGTTTTCCGATGTTGTGATTGGAATTCCCCATTGCATCCTGCTTCCACGGAACTCGCCTGCCATTTCGGATATCACAGAAANCTGATGTGATGGAGCTATGTTAAAACTAGGGATTTGTTCNAAATCCCATAAAACGTGTGGTAATTGAGCTGATAAATCACTAGTGGTATACGATAAATTNAACCTTCCNCACATTCTATTNCCTTTTACCTGCCATTAAATACAATGTTTTGAATTGACCGTTAGCACGTTATAAATATACAATAGCTATAACAAATTGCATAATATGCGTTTAAAGGGGGGCACCATGAACGTTACATCAATAGCGATCGAAAAACTCAAAGAAGTTATCAACCAAGAAGAACAAGCTAGNTCTTTAAGAGTTGTNGCTATGCCTGCCGAACATGGCGGACTTCAATACATGCTAACCATGGAAAAAGAAACCCAAGATGATGACACTGTAATGTCACTAGATGGAGTAGACTTTGTAATGGACTCTGATAGNGCCCCATTCCTTGAAGAAGCTACGATCGATTANATCGAGAACTTNGGNGGACAAGTAGGATTTGTGATTAACAATCCTCTTTATGCTAGCGCAGGTGGTGGCTGCGGCGGNGGCGGATGTGGCTGNGGCGGNGGCGGNNGTGGCTGCGGNGGTGGCGNACCTGAAGCAGGCTGCGGCGGCGGCGGTGGCGGATGTGNTTGCGGCGGTGGTGGCTGCGGCGGTCATTAAACAAACAAAAANTCAATAATAGGNAAAGGTCTCTATTACTGAGACCTTTTTAAATTAAGCTATGAANAATTCTCCTCACGGAAAAACATCCGAAAGTTTCAGACCTGTAATTATGGGNCTAAATGGTATGGTTGCATCTGGTCATCCTCTAGCATCCGAAGCAGGTATCAACGTTATGAGAAACGGAGGGAACGCAGTTGATGCAGCCCTTGCAGTAGCATCCACTCTATCAGTAGTAGAACCTATGATGTCCGGACTAGGAGGAGATGGATATATCATGGTCTACTGGAAAGATACCGATAGCATAGAAATCATCAATGGCACAGGTGCCGCGCCATTAAAAGCNGAACCACACCTATTCAAGGACACAGGGATTCCATCCAAAGGCATACTTTCAGTCTCCACTCCAGGTTTAATGCATGCGTGGTTTGATGCTTATGACAAATATGCATCTCTNGACCTATCCNCATTGTTTTCTGATTCCATCCGCATAGCGGAACAGGGATTCCCAGTCACTCATTACTTATCAAATGCNATCGGGGAAGATCCACTACTATGTTCATTTGAGGATTCCAAGAAAATATTCACTAATAACGGAANTCCNNTAGCACCNGGAGAAATACTCGTCCAANAAAACCTCAGCAAAACACTAAAAATACTAGCTNAAGAAGGAAGAAATTCATTTTATAACGGCAGTATTGGTAAAGCATTAGTTGAATTCATTAATAAACACGGAGGGTTACTAACTCAAAAGGACTTNAGCGATTGTACCTCTCGAACAGAATCTCCTATATCTACAACGTATCATGGGTATACAGTGTATGAATCACCACCTAACTCAAGTGGCCATATTTTACTTCAAGAGCTAAATATTTTAGAGAATTTTGATATCTCAGATTTCGAGCCTACATCNTCAGAACTCATTCATTTAATGGTAGAAGCAAAAAAACTAGCTTTCAACGATAGAGAACATTACATGTCCGATCCTGATTTTATAGATATTCCTATTGAAGGCATGTTAAGTAAAAAATATGCTGCTCATCTGGCATCATTAATNNATGTTANCAAAGCNAGCAATTCTACAAATAAAACAAATCCGTGGGAATACCAAAAACAACAACNACAAAATCCTATAAATGACCGNACTGGAGTTGCAGAAGAATCAGAAAACACAACTTGCTTCGTNNTAGTAGATAAGNATGGTAATGCTGTTTGCCAACTACAAAGTCTTCAAAGCTCNTGGGGATCNGGAATGATTGCAGGGGATACCGGNATACTATTAAATAACCGCATGACGTATTGGCATCTAGAACCAGAACATCTAAATTATCTACAACCCGGAAGAAGAGTAAGACACACAATGAACACTGTAATGGTTTTTGAAGAAAAAACCAAAAAATTAAAATGGGTNTTAGGAACACCTGGAGCTGATACCCAAGTACAAAGCAACTTCCAAGTACTGATTAATTTGATCCATTTTGGGTACAATGTGGCCGAAGCCGTCGANGCGCCTCGGTGGAAAGACATCTTAAGTCCTACTGAATCAAATTATCCNCATACTTTTACTAACGAATTNATTATAGAAAANCGNTTCCCCGAAAAGACTATTTCAGATCTCAAACAAAAAGGACANCAGATTAGAAATCTNGCAAAATGGGACGGAATCGTAGGGCGNGAAATGATCATNCAATCAGACTCTAAAACCCATACCCTACACGGNGCAGCCGACCCTAGATATGACGGCTATGCAATCGGTTGGTAAATAATCGTAGAGAGGCGATTACATTGAACATTCCAGGGGAAAAACGAAGTCTTCTTCCAGACGAAAGCGGAGATCAGGCAGGCAAATTCGCAGAAGCTATACGTGATAACGACATGGACACTGCCTGGAAACTTCTATCCAAAGAAACTAGAGGAATGAGAATGGGAGTGTGGGCGACTAAAAACAATATTAATATGCAGGAAGCATACCAAGCAGGTTATAACCCAGACCATGTCAGGAGACACGAGATGATGACAGATTTTCGCACTACCGTGTTAAGCATGTGGGCTCTAGAAGATCTAACNGATTTAGGGGTATCACCTTCCAGTTACATTGACGATACNCATTGTTTTGCATTCCTTCCGTTTGGAGTTACTAAAGANGAGAATACTATAAACAGTAAACGGCTAATGTCAGGATTAATCATCCCTATGCTGTTTGAAGACAACGAATGGGTAGTAGATATGCCCAGCTGGAGATTTATATACTAAGGAGAAGATTATGCCAAAACCACATATCCCAAGTCACCAAGACATAGAGAAATACTTGACCACTGATAATAACTGGGGAAGATGGGGAAAAGATGACCAAATGGGTGCAATGAATTTCCTAACACCTGANAAAGTGATTCAAGCCGCAAATTTAGTCACTTCTGGCAGAAGAATATCATTATCCCGTCCATTGCCAACNACACCCGCTGCCAACAATCCTACTCCAGCTCAGCATTTTATGATGAAAAGCCCTAGATCAAACGGCAGTGGAGCAGCTACCGATTATTACGGAGTGTCTTACCATGGNCAAGCCACAACCCATATTGATGCGCTCTGCCATGTCTGGGATAAAAACGGAATGTGGAACGGTCGACACCCGGATGAAGTCATAGGCTTTAATGGAACATCCTGGGGTTCAATAGAACACTGGAAAGAAGGTATTATCACACGAGGTATCCTGTTAGATGTCCCCAAACACAGGGGAACTAAATACGTAACACAAGATCGTCCTGTACATGGACCAGAGCTTCAAGAAATAGTAGAAGCGGAAGGAATAACGCTTTCACCCGGAGATGCTATTTTAGTTTACTCAGGCAGAGAAAAGTACAACGAAGAAAATGCAACTTGGGGCACCAACAGAGACGAGCGACCAGGGTTGCATACATCTTGTTTAAAATTCTTGAGGGACAGTGACTGTTGCATGTTAGTATGGGATATGATGGATCATTCACCAAATGATTACGGGTTAGCTTGGTCAGTACATGCAGCAATTTTCGCATACGGGATAGCACTATTAGATAATGCTCTTCTACAACCATTATCAGAAGCATGCGCCATAGAATCTAGATATGAATTCTTTTTGACTGTAAATCCATTAGTTGTCGAAGGCGGGACCGGATCGCCTGTCAACCCTGTCGCTATTTTTTAACAACTAAATGGTGGGCCTGGATGGACTCGAACCATCGACCTCAGTCTTATCAGGACTGCGCTCTAACCGGCTGAGCTACAGGCCCATTATTATGGGTTTAGTCACGAAATATAACCTTATTAATGTTTTTTAACAGTTCCATATTCTAAGAGAGGATAGAAAAACCATACTTTTAGTTAATATTTGTAGCGTTGGATATTATACATCAGGTAATTACACTCTTTAAATCACTTTTTCCAATTGAGAATCATTCCCATTCCATGTTACTATATCCTTAACAGGAGTAACAAACGTAGAATATATAAGACTGCAAAAGGAGTAGAACAATGAACACCGGAAAAGTAAAATGGTTTAACCTAACAAAAGGTTACGGCTTTATTGAGGACGATGATGGAGGCGATGATTTATTTTTACATATTTCCGCTTTACGAGAAGCCAATATTGATGAAATTGCCGAAGGTGAATCTATCTCTTACGAAGTGGGTGAAAATAGAGGGAAACCTATCGCTACCGATATCAAGAAACTTTAGGAATAATTACTGTAACGTTTGATTACACTGGAGCCGGAATACTAATCGGTATTTCTATCCGTTCATTGAATCTTAATGGTGGGCCTGGATGGACTCGAACCATCGACCTCAGTCTTATCAGGACTGCGCTCTAACCGGCTGAGCTACAGGCCCATTAACTATGACTCGAGAATTATATACGTCACACCTATAGCATTCAACCCAATACAACAAAATTAACAGCGCAGCGCTAGAATCACAATCCTAGACTCAAGCCTATGCTAGCATCTAGCAATACTATGCCATAAACATTATAATAAACTATAATATTATTATATCTAACGGAGTTTAAAATGGATTTTGTATCTATGACTTTCTGGGTGGCTACCGCAGCGATGTTAGCCTCATCAATTTTCTTCTTCTTAGAAAGATTTGATGTGTCCCCAAAATGGAAAACCTCAGTCACTGTAGCAGGGTTGGTTACGTTCGTAGCTTTCTGGCATTATCTATACATGCGTGGAGTATGGGTAGATACGGGCATGAGTCCCACCGAACTACGATACATTGACTGGCTTATTACCGTACCTCTTCAAATCGTAGAATTCTACTTGATACTCGCGGCAGTAACCAAAGTGAAAGCAAATCTTTTCTGGCAACTGCTTGGAGCTTCTCTAGTCATGCTGGTTTTCGGATATCTAGGGGAAACAAATATTCTAGATATGTATTTAGCTTTCGCCATTGGTATGCTGGGATGGTTGTATGTAATTTACCTAGTGTTCTTCGGTGCAGCTAAAAAGCTAAATGCTGAAAGCGGAAATCCTTCAAGTCAAATGGCATTCAATGCAATAAGAATCATAGTGTTGGTAGGTTGGGCCATCTATCCAATAGGTTTTGTCTTAGGCAACTTTGGAGATCTGGGAATAGAGGGAGTTAAAGCAATGAACGCAATCTATAACCTAGCAGATCTAGTAAACAAAACTGCATTCGGTTTGGTAATCTGGTACGCTGCTAAAAAAGACTCTGAAGCATCGTCTTCATAACCGTGCAACCAAGGGGTCAGAGTGTTCTGACCCCTTGGTTGCATTAACTTTCATCCTCTTCTGATACATTCGACAAAGTATCAATTTGTATAGTCCTTACTGGGTAATTTATTACGATAGAATTATTCTCAAATTCCTCATGAATCCTTTTAATAAGTTCAGACTTTAAGGTAAAACTTGCCAATCGATCTTTAGCCTGGATAAACATCCAAAAGTCTATATTTGACTCACCAAAAGCATCAAATGCGAAATACGATCCAAATTCTTTAACTGCTAAGTCGCTTTCTGCGACTAAAGCCGACAGAACCCTTCGACAAACAGCCTCAACTTCCTCTAGGTTGCTATCATAACTAACACCACATTGAACAATTACATTTAACGAGCTTCGTGGTTCGTTATAATTGGTTATTACAGTTTCGGCAAATTTAGAATTCGGTACAATAACCAAATTATTCATTACAGTTCTAACTTTAGTACTGCGCCATCCTACAGCTACTACATATCCGGAAATCCCATTATCTAACTCAATATAATCCCCACTAGCAACCGATCCTTCGGTGATAACATAAGTTCCAGCAAACAGATCTGACAACGTGGGTTGAATTGCCAAGGCCACAGCCAATCCACTCAGCCCTAAACCTGCTATAAGCGGACTTATATTTATTCCTAAAGTATCAAATATTAATAAAGTACCAATAATATAGATAATGATTACTGATGCTCTTCTACCTATTGGGATCAGTTTGGAATTTACTGGAGTCCTTGTATTACCTTTTAAGCTCTGGGCATACCAATCAAAGGCATTAACAATCAATCTGGAAAACACTAAAATTAAAAAGAATATCAATAAAACAGATAATGTTTTATTTAATATGGCTTGAGGCACATTACTAAAATAGAGCATTGCCACATAAATTCCACCTAATACTATAAGTCCTGAAAAAGGTAACCGGAGAGACTTAAGTAAAGCGTCATCTAAGTCTGTGTCTGTGCTATTGGAAATTTTAATCAGAATCCTAAAAAACCATTTATAAACAATGATTCCAATTACAAGCGCAGTTAAAATAATAGAAGCGCTTATTATCAAAGGAGTTAAATCAGTTAAAAGCATGTCATATGTCATTGCGTGTATACCTTACCTTGTGCCACTTTGGCATATCGAGGATTTATCCCAGAAACTGATGATATCAAATTTAAATCTGTAGTAGTTATCAATGATTGTCCATAAATAGAAGCCATATTTAAAACACATCTTCGTTTATTTTCATCCAATTCCGACAATACATCATCCAATAAAATTATTGGATTATCATCTCTTCTATCTGATATAAATGATGCCTCTGACATTTTAAGAGCTAGTGCAAGAATTTTCTTTTCCCCTCTTGACCCCAATCTTCCTATATCGAAACCATTTACTAATATTTTAAAATCATCCCTATGAGGGCCCACCAATGATGTGCCAGCCTTCAATTCTGCAGGAAACTTGTTCAGCAGTTCAGCTTCCATCCATTTAACAAATTCTTCTTTGCTTTTATTAGTTACAGTTGTCGATTTTAAATTAATGTCAATTTTTCTGTTTTCGCTTCCTAATTGATTAAAATGATTCTCCAGCAATTGAGACAATTCTATCAAGGCAGTTTGTCGCATCTGACTGATGACATATGAATCCTCAATCAATATATTATCCCAATACACTAATTCAGATTTATTTGCTCTTTTTTCCCTAATGGATTTCAGTAACTTATTCCTTTGTTGTAATACTTTCTGATATCTCCTTAAAGAAGTTAAATACTCTCTATCGCTTTGGGAAATTAATATATCTAAAAACTTTCTTCTTACACTAGGCGAACCCTCTATAATCCTTATATCATCCACATGAAAAACAACGGCACTTATTGTACCGAAAAGATCTGATGCAGTCTTAGCAACCTTGTTAACTCTAATCTGTTTTTTTATCAAATAAGAATTTTCTGAAGAATCTGTTCTTTGTTTTGGATATGACTGAGCAAGCAATACAATTTGATATTCTTTTTCTAATTTAATAGCTTGTCCATAAATCACGCATTGCCCTCCGGTTAGCGCTACCGTTTGATTTACAACTTCTCGTTCATTCTCAGCTTTAAAAGAGCGTCCTACCGACAAATAATATATCGCTTCNAGCAAAGATGTTTTGCCTTCACCATTATCGCCATGAAATACGGTCATGCCATTATGTAGAGACAATCCTACATCCANGAGGTTTCGGAAATTCGTGATCTGTAATTTTGCCAAATGCGACAACGACAATTCTCCATTAAAGAGNTATACACTTANNTGATCTGAAGAAAACTTGANTGCCATTATCTCATATTACGTTCGTATAAACTNACATATATNAAACAAATGAAATCAAATAACTTCNGCNTATACTTTAAGGCTCGATTACAAACACCTCATGTAGATCAATCGAAGGAATATCAAACTTTACCCACCCATCTGATTCTTCAGATTCAACGATAGTAGACGTTACTAAACTACGAACTTTGCCAGTACCTCGGATACGAACAGAAAAAGGACCTACAGAAATTATTTCATGCAGTGGCTCCTGNGTAGTACCAGTCAAATTAACCATGTGCAGTATGCGCCTTCCTTCTTGCTCATAAATCTGGCAATCAATCAAGCCAGGCCCAGATACACTGCACGGTATTTTCCCATTCGAAGCCCATCGAATCACATTAACAAGTAGATTGCCATGGTCAGGGAAATTATCCCGCCTGAAACACCTGTCTATATCAGCCGGCAAATAAACGATTCTTCCTCCTTGAAAGTGTTCTCTGACTACAGCTATCGGCTTTCCCGTATCATGTTCTCGCATCCAAGAAAATTCTGGCGGNAANATAGGAAACTCAGGAATATACGACAAAGGCACACAGGTATCTTCAATGACTTCTATGTTTTCTATCCTNCCNCCAAAAGGCAAAATATCTGTATCTTCAAATCCTTCCAGAATCCCATGNCTGTCAGTTGTCAAATCTACTTCATTCCCAATTTGAGGGCCATAAAAAGACTCTCCTCTACTTGGGTGCAATCTCATGTAAGAATGATGATCGTAAACTTCCCAAGTAGCAGCTGAAATCTTNGTATTCCCTTCAAATCCTCCATCATNTCGAATGCCTAATATTTCAGCTAGTCCAAAATCTTGTCTCTTATCTCCCCATTCATCATACAAACTAGTTTCGCCGCTGGCGACTAAACTGCCACCATTCTCAACAAATTGTTTAACTGCCTCTATTTGCTCGTCAGACATTGCTGCTAAATTAGGCAACACGAGCAAACTGACTTTGTCAGAATCCCGTTTAATATGATCAGCATGAATTGGAATATAAGGAATCCTGCCATGAATCATAGCCTGAACAAAGCCTTCATAAGGCCATATAGCAGATTCTTCCGGCGTTTCCTTGCCATAATAGTCAATATTTTCATGAGACCATACGATTCCTACTGATGCAACAGGAGTCCNATTAATCAAATAATCATCATTATCAGCATGCCAGTTCATCATTGGCTCTGAGGTCCGATACTGACGTCTATCTTCATGATAAGCTCCAATATGATGCCACCATGGCTGTATNGTNCCCGCAAANCCTTCAGCCATCCACATGTGGGCTTCCGGAACAGGCTTAGAAGACAATCTGAATGCAGGTGTTCTACCTTGATACACAGGCATNCTTTCAGGAATCAATTTATCCCAACCCATTAGTCCATGTAATAATTTCCCAGCATGACTGTTAGATTGAAATCCAAAAGATGGACGATGCTGATGATCTAACATGATAAATCTTGATCTTTCCAATATTCCTTTCATTTCCCTAAATCTAAAAGATTCGGTCATAGGGCTGCCCGATATCATTCCCAACCATAAGCAATCTGGATTCCCGCTATGTTCTTGAGCAACTTTATTATTGAGGTCCCATATATGTATCCGTCTGTCGTAGTTCCATTTTATCCATTTTTTAAACACCCTATCATCCCAATTGATTGCACTTGGCAAATCTAATCCATAACTGTCCAAGAAATTTTGTTNGCAGTTTTCACAATAACAAATCTGNCCATGATTCATTCCNCTCCAACTATTATCAGTAAAGCCATCAGGTTGATATCTATCAATGATCTCTTTCAAAACATCNGTAAGAAATTCATCATAATACTCACTGAATATACATGCTGTATATCTGTCACCTANCTGAATTGGATTTCCTTCATTATTTCGGCAGAACCATTCAGGNTTTTCAAGGAAAAANTCCTCTGTGGCGCGATTCGAGTCCATTCGAGCCAACACAGCTAACCCTTCTTCCCGTGCTACAGCATTAATTTCACCGTATAAATCCCGGNCTTCCAAAAACTGAGCCCTATAATGCAATGGNTATTTAGANGGGTAATAAGCNACTATCCCACCTGCATTAACAACTACTCCCTGAACCTTGGTACGTCGCCAATGTTGTCTCCACCATTCAATATCGTAAGTCTGAGAATCAAGTTCAGTTATATTTGTTTGGCCCCACCGCAAAGTTCTACGGTGCCATGCTTCGGACATATTAGTACTCCCATGTTATTTATGGATTGTGGGAATAGTCAATAAAGCTAAGAGAGCTTTGAACAATTCTCNCATAATCCATAAATATCAAATCTCTGATATTTGATTTGGAAAAGACCAGAATCCTGTATACGGTCTTTAATTTTTTCTAGATAATTGTCTCCAGCATCACAATCAACAATAGATTCACATCTTGTACATACCAAATTCACATGCAGCGTATTATTTGAATCATATCTAGATTCTTTTTGAAAAGGCAACTGTGCAACTAATCCAGCTCTCTCTAATACATTTAAAGTTGAATATACGGTTGCAACCGTCAAATACGGGAAAAAGTCTCTGACACGAGANTAAATATCCCTAACTGTAGGGTGATCGGCAGAATTAATTACCACTTCAGCGATTGCTAATCTTTGAGGAGTTAGTCTAATCCCNTGATCTCTTAATTTCTCAGCTATGTCTACGGTAGTCAAAATACCAATCGATTCCTAGTCTTGATTAATCAAATAATGCTTTATGTTGACGTAATATACAATCATTCATTATCACATNTAACCCTGCATTTCTCGCCATCTGCGCCGCAGCCTCATGCGTAACATCGTCTTGCATCCAAATACATTTTGCCCCTATCTNAATGGATTTTTCTACTATCTCCGGGACAAACTCNGAACGTCTNAAAATATCAACAATATCTATTTCTTCNCCAATTTCATCCAGATCAGAATAACATTTCTGATCCAAAGCATNTTCTAAAGTTGGATTAACTGGAAATATCACATACCGTTGTTGTNTTAAATACTTTGCCACATTAAAACTAGCCCTGGAAGGATTATCAGACAGTCCAACCACAGCTATTGTTTTTGCTGCATTCAATATATTCTTAATTTCATCAGAATTTGGATTCATNAATTNATTACCCATACNNAACNATTATACGTATTTAGGCATCACCTTATCAACAAACAATCTTATAGATCTTTGGGCGACTTCATCGGGCATGTTGCCAAAATGAAAAGCACAAACAAAATAATTTGCTTCTGTCTCCAAATATGCATCCAAATAATCGCATATCATTTCTGGAGTTCCAGCTACTGCTCTGAATCCCGCTGATTTGTTAGATTCCCCTATATTCCCAGGCTCTTTCTCAAGATATTTGTCCTGGGTAACGTTGCTTGCATATCTTTCTACATCCGCCGTTCTATCAGGCAATCCTGCGGGCCTAGGATTAAGTTCTTTTAAAAACTGAGTTAAACCTCTATTTTCTGCTTCAATCCTTCTTGGGGAAGANAAGTTCCATATGTATTCGTCCCAAGCAGGACCTGCAGCATCCAAAGCTTCTTGCTCAGTATCTGCAATAACAATATGNTTCACCAAGCCTATTTTAGGTAATTCAGATTTTGAACTACCGTGAGTCTCTTCCCAAATACTTCTAAACCTANTTACATTAGNGCCAAAATCCGCCAGATTCCCCACNACTATACAATTCATGCCTTCCAATGCNGCAGTTTCNGTATTTCTCATATACCACATCGGTGGCCTGGGNTTTTGATATGGCCTAAGTCTCATAGGCAANTCATCAAANTCATAAAACTTTCCCTTATAAGTTAGACTATCTGATACTAGTCCCAATCTAACGATATCTAGAGTTTCCTTGTATTTGTTAAAATTGTCTTCAACNTCAAAATCNCTTCCCCAGAAATACGCTTCTAATACACCACCTCGTCCTACCCCTATTTCCAGTCTGCCCTCACTGAGATGATCTAACATGCAAATTTCTTCAATTAACCTTAAAGGGTGATGAAGAGGCAAAACATATATAGTNGGACATAGTTTAATTTGACTGGTCCGTTGNGAAGCNGCAGACAAAAACACGTTNTGAGAAGGAGCTAAACTGTGTACAGCGGGAGTATGGTGTTCAGCCAGATGATATCCGTAAAACCCAGCCTTATCAAACATTTCGATTTGTTCTAGCCTGTGTTTATACAANTTATTTAGATGCACACCAGGAGTAGGNTCTATATGATCAAAAACCCCGAATTGTAATCCCATAGCATTCCTTCTATTTACCTGGGAGANNNCANNNTGNNNTCTCCCAGGTCTTNTATCNTGGCAGGAGCGGAGGGATTCGAACCCCCGACCACTGGTTTTGGAGACCAGCGCTCTGGCCAAACTGAGCTACGCTCCTATATGGTACCCCTGGAGGGACTCGAACCCCCGACGCGCGACTTAGGACGCCGCCGCTCTATCCACCTGAGCTACAGGGGCAAAATGATATCCTAAGTTATGTTCAATGTCCCTTTGACTAAGAAATGTTAAATCCGACACCTAGCAGTGTCAAGCCANACAGATTCTCTCNATTACAACCAGTCGACTATATCTGANATCACTGTATCNCGTATTTCNTGTCCCATATCATANGTACGGTACANAACATCATATCCNTGTTCANATAAGAANNNTTGTGTTTCNTCNGCATTACTTAACGGCACNACAGCATCTGATGTNCCATGAGCAACAAATATCNTCTGAGTCNTTTCCGNCGGNANGATGNTGAGNAAGGACTCTGGATTAGGCATAGANGCACTTAATCCTATTAGTTGATCAAACANGNCCGGTTTGTTAAGCCCACACCTGTACGTCATNCCTCCNCCNTGTGAAAANCCCAACATTTTATTTCCNGANTTACTCGAAATTATAAGATTCCATGATNTCGNCAATAAANCCNTNAAGNGTTCTAACTCCTATNTCTANNTCTTCATCTGAACACAAATCACGCGGAGGATGCCATCCATATCCTTTGGATCCAAANCCTAANTCAAACTCTAATGGGGCATTTGGACAAATATAAACATAATCTGTTGAACTAATCANTGGGGTAAGNCCTGCCAAATCTTGCATNTTAGCNCCAAATCCGTGCAACACCANCATTAATGGATAAGNCTTATCNGAGTCGAAATTATCNGGNTCAACACATATATACTGCAGAGATAAATCTTGTTTTGCTTCGGCTCTCATACACTACCACCTTTTAAAGTAGCTGCTTAGNAAATCTNCTATNGANTTAATCGTAAACTATNTTTTTGATACTANATANGCAACTAAATCTTCATACTCATCGTCNGACATACTNCTTCGAAGCTCAGGCATTACTGGAGCNTATCCTTCAACAACATATGCAGCNGGTGCATCAATCGATTCCCTNATGTAATCTTCAGCTGACAAGGATGACCTTGTGCCAGCTACCGTACCTATTTGNGTCAGATTAGGNCCTACNATACCTACNGCCCCAGGGAGATCTTCCATNGTNTGNCANCCTACNCAACCNANNCTTCCTGTAAATACAGCTTCTCCAGCNNCTGCGTCACCAGTACCNGAAGTACTTCCACTTGTCTGCGAAGAATCCATGGCTGGTGCAGGTGTAGGAATCAAGCTTTCAGCATANGNGGAACTATCATGAGTTTTTTCAGCATAGTGTCCTTCGTAAGGAACAGCCCTTGCTNCCGCATAATCTCTAGGGGTTCCAGTCAATCCCGCATACAATCCAATTAATGCAATTCCTACCAACGTTCCTAGNGCCAATCCTCCGTAGAAGATTTTCGTCAACANTGGGTTNTCAAATTTCAAATGCATGTAGAACATNATTACTATGTAGAANTTTGCAACGGATAACAAAACNAAAGGACCAAAAGCTAAAGCAGAACCTTGCATAGACTCTGGCAAGATGATTAAAAATTCAATNGCGGTAATTACAAATAATATAATNGCAATAATCAGATATTTCTTTGTAGAAGGGTGTTTTGAATGNTCNTTGTCGTGCCCGCTACTCATTTAATTCTCCATTTCNTCATCTTAGTCAAATCCTGCATTAGCCCGTTATANCAGGCCCNGCATCAAATCCACCAACAAGGTAAATCAACGTGAATATCACAATCCATACAATATCAACAAAGTGCCAATATAGGCCACAAATCTCCACGTCTAATGCNCGTGCAGAAGTTACTTTTCCTCTAAANGACAATATAAACAAAACCCATAACCACACAATTCCTAGAGATACGTGGGCTCCATGAAAACCNGTTAAAGTAAAAAACGTGGTTCCAAACAAATTAGTGCTAANAAGAAGGCCATGATGAGCAAATTCCCAAAATTCAAAAATCTGGAATCCAATAAANACCATTCCCATGATTGCGGTAGCNGCTAACCATATTCNAATACCTTTTATATCGTCTTTCTGGGTAGCCGATAAGGCCATCACCATCGCGAAGCTACTGCATAGCAACACGAATGTGCTTATGGTTGTTAAAGGAATATCTAGTATATCTATCGGATATGGNCCTATCAGGCTCTGTCCTCTATAAACCATATAAGTCGAAATCAACGCTCCAAAGAACAAGCAGTCAGTACTTANGAACACCCAGAAAAGTAACTTCCNGTTNTCAATTCCTGTGCAATTTTGCTCTTCTTCGTGATGTGCGGCTTCAGTTATTTGTGCCATATTAAAAGCCNCTCTAGTGATCCTTTTCTTTAGTTGGAGGTTCGTTACTCCACGCNAGAACACCTACGAATACCAGCAGGCCTCCTACCACGGATATAGGATATTTAACGAACCAAACAGGAATTTCAATCATAAAACCGANAGCCAAAATCAACAGNGCTACAGATGTGAAAANTGGCCAATATGACGGGTCTGGAAGATGCACAGTGGAAGGATCCACTAAAGGCTGAGGCCCTGGTATCTCTTTCCCTTCTGCTGCAGCCCGTCTTTTAACAATCCAGTACGGGTCTCTCCCTTCTACAACAGGTAATTCTGAGAAATTATATACAGGCGGAGGTGAAGTGATAGTCCATTCTAGNCCTGGTGCATCCCACGGATCNTGACCCGCTTCTTCGCCTGACTTAGAACTTTTAATTATGTTATATACAAAGATCAACATTGAAACAAACAAGACTATATATCCAAAAGAGGAAAGCGCGTTCAAGTTATCCCAACCAAATTCAGTCGCATAAGTATAAATTCGTCTAGGCATTCCATTCATACCAAGATAGTGCATAGGNAAGAAAGTCAAATTCAGTCCCACGAAAGTTATCCAAAAATGAAGCTTCCCTAATTTTTCGCTCAAAAGTTTGCCTGTCACTTTAGGGAACCAGAAATAAATCCCTGAGAATATACCTAAAATAGCTCCTCCAAACAACACATAATGCAAATGAGCAATGATGTAGTATGTGTCCTGTTGTTGATAGTCACTAGGAGCAACAGCATGTGATACTCCGCTTAACCCACCGATAATGAACATAGCTATAAAACCAACCGCAAACANCATTGCTGACTTGTACTCTATGGAACCACCCCACAAAGTACCNATCCAGTTAAAAATCTTAACTCCTGTGGGCACTGCTATTAACATAGTGGTAATAGTAAACACNGACACTGCAATTGGACCTAANCCTACNGTAAACATATGGTGGCTCCANACNGCCCANCCCATNAANCCNATNGCTATNCCNGAGAAGACAATGAATGGATAGCCAAACAAAGGCTTCTTTGCAAATGCAGGTAACACGTCAGATATGATTCCCATAGGGGGCAATATTAAAATATATACTTCAGGATGCCCAAAGATCCAGAATAAATGCTGCCATAGTATCGGATCTCCTCCAGCAGCCGTAACAAAGAATAAAGTGCCAAACAATCGATCCATTGTTAATTCAATTAATCCCACAGCAATCACCGGTATAGCGAATGCTAACAAGATCTGAACCACAAAAAACATCCATACAGAAACCGGCATTCGCATTAATGTCATTCCGGGTGCTCTCAAATTCACTATTGTAACAACGAAGTTCAATCCGGCCACTCCCGAAGACACAGCCGCCAACATTAGCCCAATTGACCAGAATTCCATTCCTTGATTAGAACTATATGGTTGTTCACTTAATGGAGCGTATGCAAACCATCCACCATCTGGAACGGAACCAACAACAAATCCAAAATTCATAAATAATACACTAGCCAAAAAGGTCCAATAACTAAAGGCATTTAGTCTCGGGAAAGCTACGTCACGAGCACCAATTGCTAATGGGATAATATAATTAAAAAATGCAGCATTCAAAGGCATAATCGCAAAGAACACCATGGTTGTACCATGCATGGTAAACATCTGGTTATAAACATCTGGGGAAACTAACTCACCGCCTGGTTGCGCTAGTTGCATTCGCATGATGCCTGCTTCTATACCAGCTACCAAAAACATAATAAAAGCAGTAACAAAATACAGAATTCCAATCCTTTTATGGTCTACAGTTGTTATCCAACTCCAAATCACAGAAAACGTATTCCCTTCAGACTGTTTTGTAGCAATAGTTGCCATTAAA
>PBNM01000013.1 GCA_002723125.1 Chloroflexota bacterium
TTCTCTGAGGATTTTAACAACTTCCATAGGTAGTTTACCCAGGTTGTCTGAATCAGCACATTTACTTTCTAGCTCGGGAGCTAGTTGTTTAACTATGTCTAAAAGTGTGTGATTTTTTGTCATGCACAAATTCCAATTAAATAATTGTAACTTTGGGACTATGAGGCCTTAAGTCCCATTGGATCTGCTCCTTCGATGTCCAAAAGAAAGTTAGCATAATTTTCGTAAGAGGAATTATTAACCATCATGTGCTGAGCGGATGCAGATAGATCTCTAAAATATTTTTGTAGATTGTTGTGTAGATATAAAGCAGTACCACCACCATATTTAAATGCCATGTGTGCCACTTCTTCGGAAGTTTCTGTGGCNAAAACACATGCATTTCTCATTTCGCTTTGAATCATGGGAGGAGGGACTTGTTTCTGTTCGCAATATTTCCATGCTTTGAGGTGAGTTTCTTTGACTAGAGCTCTTGCAGCTGCCAGTTTTGTTTGTGCCAANCCTAAATCTCTTTTGAAAGAATCTCTTTCTGAGACATTCTTTCTGTCTGTGTTGTATCCTCTTATCTTAGTTTTTGATATTTCAATGATGGTTTCTAGCGCTTTTTTAGCTACTCCTAGTGCAAATGCAGCGTGATCCATTGTTACGAACCCCGGTCTTCCTAGGTAATTTATTGCCCCACCTCTTATGGGTTCATCATTTGTCATGCTCCATGTGAAACTACTTGGTACGAATAGATTAGAAGTTGAATAACTACAACTTCCGGTACCTTGTAGTCCCATAACCTTCCAGTCGTCATGTACTGTCANTTCATTTTTTCTTATGCAGGCAATCCTATGATTGAATGGAGTTTCGTTANTAATAGTGAATCCAGCTAANACCCATTCGCTATGCTCTATNCCGCTTGAAAATAACCATTCTCCAGTAAGTAAGTATCCACCTTCGACNGGTATAGCTTTGCCTGATGGTTGCATCACACTTGAGGCNAGCGGNACTTTTTTGTCTTTAAAAATAATTGATGTGGCTTGGTCGTCTAGAAAAGATCCTGGCCAGCCTATGCTGCTATTTCCAATCATAGTGTTCCATCCAACTGATGAATCAATNCTNCTTATTTCTTCAATGACATCCATATAAGTNATTATGTCTNTTTCCAGCCCNCCNAGTTCANTTGAGAGTTTCATTTTGAAGAATCCNTTTGAATCAAGNATNCTAATGATTTCGTCAGGNANTTTNCGNATATAGTCAGATTCCACTGAATATGCTGCTAAAATATCTGCAATTGGGCCTATATCATCAATCAGACTCGTATTTTGGGATCTCAGTGCCATGGCTACACCTAATCGTCGAGTATTGTTTGATTATACTATGTTTCTAGTTTTTTGGGCAGATTAGCTTCCCAGTTAGGAATTAGGATTTCTTTGGTTGAAGACATACTGAATATTATCAATGCTCCTAATAGACTGGCTCCTCCAGAAAAACAAATCGTCAAAGTGTGTGAGCCAGTTAGATCATATAGTGGTCCTCCAATATATCCTCCCACGGCCATACCGAGACCAGCTCCCATTATTTGCCACCCATAGGACCTACCAAATGACCCACGGCCATAGTATTGTCGGTTTATGACCGCAAATGCGGATCCTTCTCCGCCATATCCCAATCCCCAGATTACAGAGAATAAGTAAAAGTGCCACGACGCATCAGACCATATTAAAAAGAATATGGGTATAGCTTGCCAAAGGAACATGACGAACATGGTATTTTTTGCTCCTAATCTTTCTGCAATGGCAGGCGTTATAAACCTTGTTATAGAACTGATGCTAAAAAACATAGAGGCTGCTATCCCAGCGGTGGAATATGACACTCCAGCTGTCACGGCTATAGGGATGAATTGCATCATCATTACAGCGTGACTTACGCATCCTAAATGGTGGACCACTACCAGTTTCCAGAATTCTGATGTACCTTGCACGGCTTTTGCATGAACTTGTTGTCGAAGTTTTTCTAATGGTTCATTCTTTGATGGTTGTTCATTGAATGCTTCACTTGACCCATATGGAGTCATGCCATAACTCTGTGGAGTGCTTCTATAAAATATAAGGATGAAGAACATGGCTATACTCCCTCCAATACTTATAAACCAAAAAGTATTTTGAACACCTAATATAGGGAGTACAGAGGTTAAGAATAGAGTAGTGATTCCTGGTCCAAATCCTTGGGCAGCTTGCACTATTCCAACCGCTACTCCTAATTGTTTATCAAACCAGTATGAAATTGTCGTTATTAGAGAAATATTAAGGCAGGCATGGGTGATGCCCATGAAGATTCCAAAAGACACCCAGATGTGCCACACATCGGTAGCAAGGGCTGTTATTATCGCTCCTATAAGAAAAGATACGATACTAATAAAAATTAGGAATTTACCGCCATAACGGTCATTTAGCATACCTACATATGGGGAAAGTAAAGCTCCGGCGACAGCAGATATTCCATAGGCTGCAAGTATAGCAGAGTGACTCCATCCATATTTTTGTTCTAGTGGATTTATCAATGCACCAAAAGCCTGATTTAAAGTACCACCAAAAAGATAGAGTAATACGGACAGTAAAACTATTATCCAGCCGTAATGAAGTTTAAAACTCACTGTTTAATCCCTTTATATCTGTTTATTTACTCACGCAAATCTTTTATATTAGCTAAGTCAACATACGGTCTACTATACACTTAAATATACGAGATACATATACAAGAGGAAGGATATTTTGTTCGGAAGATTCACTTTAAACATTTTAATCTTGGGGTTATTGGTTCTAGCTTTTGCCAGTTTGGCATGTTCAGGGGCATCAGAGTCTGATGGTACAGTCGAACCCGTCATGAAATCAGCAACTATTGTCCCTACTTCGGTGCCAATAGCTAACACACCGACTGTTGCTGCTAATCCAGTTAGCACGCCTAATATTGTTCAAAGTAAATCCAACGAAATTGTTGATTCTGAGGTAATTGAGATCCCCAATCCTGCCCCGATGGAAGTAATTAAAAACGTTGAACCTACTCAAACGCCAATGCCAGAACCTACAGTGCAAAAATATATCAGTAGATTAGTAAGCAAAATTAATCATGTGTTTTCTGATGGGAATATTGCAGAATCGGACTGGTTTAAAGGAGCCTCCCAAGAAGCTTTGTTGAATCCCAATTTTGTCTCTGCTAGTAGTGCCGGATCGTATTTTAGTGCTAATGATTTGGTTATCGGAATAAATCATAACGATGTACAGAAGGCCTTTCCCGTAAAGTATATGGAAGTTTATGAGGTGATTAACGATAGGTTNGGAGACGAAGCTATCTTGGTGACATATTGACCATTATGCTATACGGGAATGGTGTATTCCCGCACAATTCAACAGGAAGAATTANTCTTTGGGCATGCTGGTAGAGTACTGAGAAATGCACTAGTGGTTTATGATTCTAAATCAAATAGTTTGTGGAGCCAGTTTGTAGGNGAAGCTGTACAAGGTCCTTACACAGGCACTAAGTTGGAATTGATTCCNAGTATGATTACAACTTGGNCCAAATGGAAGGAAGAATTTCCTAATACTCTAGCTATAGAGACTAAAGAAGCCACAATGATGCAGAAAATGATGCAAAATTTTAATACCTCATATTACAAAAGTTCTACTGCGGGTATGCAAGGAGAATTTGTGGAAGATGAAAGGTTAGCAGATAAGGNGCTTGTGATCGGATATGCGGATGATAAAAATTCTAAAGCATATGAATTAAATTTAATGACTACAGATAGGGTCATAAATGATGATGTTGGGACCGTTCCTTTGGCTGTGTTTTATCATGCGGGGACTAACTCCACGAGGATATTTGATCGCTTTATAATGGGACAACAACTTACCTTTGAGTATGAAGGGTTGAAGAATGGCACAGAAACAGCAATTGACNTAGAGACAACTTCTTACTGGAACATGCTTAATGGATTGTGTATTGATGGACCTTTAAAAGGAGCTAACCTGCAAGNTATGCCAAGTCANTTGTCATACTGGTTTGCATGGACAGACCATTACCCAGATACTGGTTTATATGGTGATTAAGCGAATATCCNATTTAAATTACTGTAGTGATTTGGGTTTAAATCATGACCTGCGAATCCTGAAAATGTTGCCTCATATCTGTGGGCTCTGAATACTGCGTTTGAATATCCAAATACACTTCCCCCGGCACTAGTAGGGCTATACACAAAATGCGGACTAATATATTCCCAGACTATATCCCCTGAAGAAGTTATTTCAAACAATCTGCCAGGAGCTCCTTCACAAACTAATGTATTACCGTTAGGAAGTCGTTCTGCGTTGCTTATGTTGTAACTATAAAACGACATTGCTGGGTCCCCTAAGTACTCCCATTCAATCTCATCATTACTCGGATTTACTTCGATAAGTCTAGAATAGTTCATCCCTCTACGATGAGCTCCATTGTCGAATAATAAAATATTTCCGTTACTAAGCATATTGGGATTATGTTGATGAGACACCTTGCCAGGTCCCCATTTCCATTTGTAAACACCTGTTTCGTTATCGACTATGCCTATGGTGCTTGTTTGTCTGAAACTTACCAAGAAATCACCGTCATTAGTGAAATCTAATGAGTTTGCATGAGTCCATTCTTTTCGATTTTCTAAGAAGCAGATCTGGTCTTGATCGAAATCTAGATTTTCCCAAAGACGTACTTCCTTGACTAGGTTCCCTTTGGGGTCTACTTCTATAATTTTGTCGCCGTACATATGGGTTGCACTGTTTTCATCAACGTATCCACCTATTACATTAATTGCTACAGACTCTGGAAGGATCTCCCAGGCTAGAGCAACAGTATTTCCGTTAGATAATCGTCTGAAGTCATGATGGAGCATAGTGTTTTTGTATTCCCACACTACATTACCTTCCCAATCCAATTCTTTGAGAGACTTTGATGATCCACCCATTCCTTCAGCTTCATCAGCCACTCCGCTACGCAATAATAGATTTCCATTTGGAAGGAGCCTAGCATACATAATGCCATCTAAATCTTCCCAGCGGTGGCATATGTTTCCTTTCATGTCGATCAGGTTTGTCCATGTGCCTCCCCTGGTAGATACTAGTGTGTATCCATCTAGAGCCCTTTGAGGAGAATGATAAATCAATCCTGTATTATGATGTCTTGACCATCCCATAATTACTCCAAATCATTTTCTGTATGTTGCGAATTGTAATACAGGAAATTTTAAATTTAAAATAGCTGAATTATTACCCCTATTCTAGTTTTAATGTAGAATTGGAGTCAGTGAGTATCGGTTGCATTAGTGGCGACCCCGATGGGATTCGAACCCACGATCTCTGCCGTGACAGGGCAGTATGTTAAACCGCTACACCACGGGGCCATAAATAAATCAGTGCAAGTCAGTTTATTGCGATTTCGTACTAACTGTCAAGAAGATTTTAAAAAACTGGCTTATAGTTAAAATTCATAGGAGGACATGTTAATGTCTACACAGGATAAACTACCTCTGCCTTTGAGAAATATAAGAGTATTAGACCTTACCCATATTGTCGCTGGGCCTTTTTGCTCAATGATACTTGGAGATATGGGGGCAGAAGTCATAAAAATAGAGAGACCTGGAACGGGAGAACAGGCACGTGCGAATCAACCGATAATGCATAATGATAAAGGTGAATCCATCAGTGCTAGATTTTTGGGTGTAAATCGAAATAAAAAAAGTGTATCGCTAGATTTGAGAGATTCAAGAGCTAAGAAAGCATTTGAGAAAATGATTAGAGAATCAGATGTGTTGATAGATAACTGGGGCCCAGGAGCTATGGATCGGCTGGGTTATTCGTATGATGTGCTCAAATCCATTAATAAAGGCTTAGTTTATGCAAGTATAACGGGTTATGGGGCTCATGAAGAATATGATGGTCCTTATTCGGATTGGCCAGCAAATAATCCATGCGTACAAGGAATGGGCGGATGGATGGAGTCTACAGGTGCTCCTGATGGTCCTCCCCATATGGTTGGGGATAACATGGGAGATTCTATCCCAGGTTTATGGGCTGCATTAGGGATAATGATGGCATTAGAAACAAAACGGCAAACAGGGATTGGGCAGCATGTTGATACTGCCATGTATGACTGTATGGTTGCTCACACTACTAGCAGTATGCCTTATTATCAGGCAACAGGGACCGTTACAACTAGAGCCCGTGAGAATATGATCTCAGCCCAATTGACCTTGCAAACAAAGGATGGCTATGTGGTTCTAGCAGGTGCTCGAGGTAGGGATAAATGGAAACAGTTGTGGGAACTGATTGGAAGACACGATTTGTTGGATGATCCTGGATATCTCGGAGAAGGAGGAAGTGGTCAGTTTTATTTTGACAACGTGATTCCTGCTATTGAGGCTTGGTCAAAAGAGCAGAATAAAAAATTTGTTTCGCAAACACTTATAGACTTTGGATTTTCCATGGGAATGGTCCAGGATGTGAAAGATCTGGATCAGTGCCCTCACTTAGAAGCAAGGAAAATGTTTATTGAAACTGGAGACACTTTAGGTGGTATTTTTAGAACTGTAGATACTCCATTCCGGTTAACTTCTACAGAGTCAATCACACATAAAACCCCCCCGACTTTAGGAGAAGATAATTATGAAATACTTAAGAGTTTGGGAGGGCTCAGTGATTCGGAATTAACAGAAATGAAAGATGAAGGTATCATCTAATGATGTGCTATCTGTGTATAATGAATCACAAATACGTGTACGAGGTAAATAGGGTTGTTTAAAGCTCCAAGAGGGACTTCCGATCTGCTGCCAGATAAACAAAAATTTTCTAGGCACATTGAAAGTATAGCTAGTCAATTATCTTCTCTATATGGGTATTCAAGAGTTGATACTCCTACTTTTGAAGACTCCTCTCTGTTCGTTAGGTCGGTAGGCGAAGGTACAGATATAGTAGACAAGGAAATGTACTCCTTTGATGATAGAGGTGGAGATAGTATGACTCTTAGGCCAGAAGGAACTGCTTCCATATGCCGTGCTTATCTTGAACATGGTATGCATAATTTTGCTCAGCCTGTCAGGATGCATTATTTTTGCTCAGTATTTAGGTACGAGAGACCTCAGGCAGGCAGGTATCGTGAACACCACCAGTTTGGGATAGAGGCTATTGGAGACCCAGATCCATCTATAGATGTTGAAATCATTAAATTTGCGCACGACTTGATTACAGGCATTGGCCTTAATCAAATTAATTTGTTTATTAATTCAATTGGGGATTCAAATTGCCGACCTGCTTATGTGGAATCACTCAAAAAATACTACGAAACTTACAGGGATGAGTTGTGTAAAGATTGTTTAACGCGTATAGATCGTAATCCTTTGAGATTATTGGATTGCAAGAATGAAGAGTGCTCGCAATTGTCTATTGAAGCGCCTAAATCAATAAATTACTTATGTGAGGAATGTGAATCTCATTGGGAATCGGTTCTAGATTACCTCAAAGAATTAGAAATCCCTTATACCATTGACCATAAATTGGTCAGAGGCTTAGATTATTATACAAAAACTGTATTTGAGATCCAGCCTAAAGATGTTGGCGGTCAGTCCACTATTTTAGGAGGCGGCCGATATGATGCTCTTATTGAGCAAATAGGTGGAAGAGCTGTTCCAGCTATGGGTTTCGCTACAGGTATTGAACGATTGACATTAAATTTGATTAAAGAGTCAGTGGATATCCCTGATATCAAGTCTCCCAAATATCTGGTTATAAATGTCGGAGATAAAGCACGCATACGGGCTATCAAAATAGCCGACCAGATCCGAGAAAAAGGAACTGGAGCTATGGTAGCGAATGGCACTAGAGGCCTAAGAGGACAAATGAGGCAAGCCAATTCACTGAATGTGCCCTTTGTCATAATAATAGGAGAATCAGAATTAGAACGAAATGAGTTGGTTGTGAAGGATATGGCCACGGCAGAACAGAACATATGTTCTATAAATGACTTTATGTCTGCATTATGATTGTAAATATATCTGAGCCAGCTGAGGAATAAGAGGATTGGATGTTCACTAAACGAATTATTCCGTGCCTAGACGTAGATAAAGGTAGAGTTGTAAAAGGTACTAGTTTTATCAATCTACGAGATGCAGGAGACCCTGCGGAATTAGCTGCTTATTACAACGAACAGGGATGTGATGAACTTGTTTTTTTGGACATTACTGCTTCCTCGGATGATCGTGACACTATGATTAGTGTTGTTGAACAGGTATCTGCCGAAGTGTTTATACCTCTCACTGTTGGAGGTGGCATTCGTTCTATATCTAATATTCGGAATATGCTAAGAGCTGGAGCGGACAAGATTTCGTTGAACACTGCTGCGGTTAAAAAACCTCAACTTGTGCGAGATTCTGCTTTAGAATTTGGATCTCAATGTATTGTTGCGGCTATAGATGCGAAACGTAATGNNGACCNGGGTGGATGGGAAGTATATGTAAACGGTGGTAGAACTCNAACAGGTTTGAATGTGATTGAATGGGCTAAGGANCTTGTAGATTTAGGNGCAGGCGAATTATTGTTGACTAGCATGGATACAGANGGCCAACAAACAGGATATGATCTGGATTTNCTTAAATCGGTGTCTGAATCTGTTTCAGTCCCAGTAATAGCTAGCGGCGGCGCAGGAGAAATGGAGCATATTTATAATGCGTTTGAGCATGGCAAAGCGGATGCGGTTTTGGCCGCTAGTATATTTCATTTTGGTAAATATACAGTCAAGGATGTAAAAAAATATCTTAATGAGCAAGGAATATCAGTAAGAATATGAACGATAATACTGCGGGAAAAATAAAAGTTGTGTTGTTTGATATGTTTAATACGTTGGCAAATAATTCTACGGAATTTTGGTCTGACGAATTCGAGAAATTAGTAAAGCAATACAATATATCTGTGAAGGCAGAAGAATTTTGGAATATATGGAGAGAAGGAGATAAAGAGTTTTCACGCTCAAGAATTGCCTTAGATTCCGGATTTATATCTTATCTAGATGGATGGACCAATAGTTTTGACTATGCCCTAAAACAAACCAAATGCCAAGGAAATGCTAGAGCAATGGCCCAAGATTGCATTGATGACTTGGGGAAAAGNCCTTTATTCCCCGAAACAGAATCGGTCCTTGATACACTGTCTCAACGATACAGGATTGGAGTTGCATCCAATGCGGACAACAGTTTTCTTCATCCAGTGATTGACAGAATAAAACTCAATTTAGCTGTGGTTGTTTCGTCGGAAGATGTCCAATCTTATAAACCTATGCCACAAATTTTTCTAGAATCTTTAAAATTACTAAAAGTNGAACCTTCTGAAGTTCTGTATGTGGGGGACCGGCAATATGAAGATGTCCAAGGTCCTGCTTCAGTAGGCATGAATGCTGTTTGGGTGAACCGTAAAAATGAACCAGTAGATCAGGGTTTACCTAGACCACATGCCGAAATTACCGATTTGACGGGACTTCTAGATGTGCTTAAGAATTAAAGGGATAAAGGTTTACGTATGAAGATTGATTTGACACTTGATGGAAAAGGATTAATTCCTGCAATTGCTCAAGATAGTGAAAGCGGGGAAGTTCTTATGTTGGGTTATATGAATCCTGGCACCATAAAGAGAACAATTGAAGGCACACAAGTTTGGTTTTATAGTAGGACTAGGGAAGATCTTTGGCATAAAGGAGAAGTTTCAGGGAATTATTTGAATGTGGTAGAAATTTGGACTGACTGCGATGCAGATGCATTGCTATTGAAAGTTAAGCCAGATGGCCCTACATGTCATACCGGGGTGGTTTCTTGTTTTTTCAATCAAGTGACAGAAGTACCAACAGGGTATAAAAAAGCTAGAGAGGACTCGGGAATTTTGGAGGAGCTATATTCCACGATACAAGACAGAAAAGCTTCAATGCCAGAAGGTAGCTATACGACACAATTATTTCAAGATGGTATAGATAGAATAGCTCAGAAAGTTATTGAAGAGGCAGGAGAGACTGGACTGGCTAGCCTAAGAGATAATAGAGATAATGTTATTAATGAATCCTCCGATTTGCTGTACCATCTTCTAGTTTTACTTTCTGAATATGGTATTGGATTGAATGAGATTTGGANTAACTTATCTGACAGGCAAAAATAGAATTACAATTTTATTTGTTCATTGGCTATATGACTGGAATAGCCAGATAACGAATACCGTATCAATGGGGCATTGCCGATTATAGACACCTGATCACCTTTCACTATACATCCAGACTCGATGGAGATTCCATAAATGACCGCATTGGGATGATTGCTAAACACTGTATCAAGTAATGAATTATGAGTTTCTTGGTGATTTGAATTTTCGTGATGAGGCAGTATCCCCAAGTTAGATATTAGGCCCAGTCCCGAGCCCCAAGTATCCTTTGGAGGATTCTTGAGTAATTCTCCCATAACCATTGCCCCAGCACTGGAACCGGCTAAAACCATTCCCTGCTGTGAACGGATCATTATTTCTTGCAAGATTTTGCTATTCAACAACGATTGGTATAAATATTGGGGGTTACCTCCTGGCAAGTATAGAAGATCGCAGTCTGAAAGTTGTCCCAAATTTGCCTGGTTATTGGCTTCATTAAAATTGGTGATCATGAGCTTGTTAGCTTGATGCCCTAATGATTTGAAGTAAGTGATTCCATTTTGTGCTGCTATGTCAGGATGGTGTTCATTCGCGGTTGGCAATATCCGNATGATTGGGTTGTCTTTGCCAACTGTTTCTAGTATTTTCTTATCCGCTATTACGCAGTTCTCTGTGAATTCATTTCCTCCCAGTAATGCGAGTGTTGCTGGATTTAACATAATTGCCTTTTTACGATTTCTTTTTTGATAGTATACTAGTTGTGGATTATTGTACTGCATTAATCCAATTCAGTTATTTAGTTTTATGCTTGTGGAATCGAATATAAAAGAGAAATTGCGTGATGTCTTATTTGGATGCCTGAAAAAAGTATCTGAAAATCATAATATCAGTCTGGATGAAATTGGTTTTGTAGAAATAGATCGCCCTGCTAATTTAGAACATGGAGACTATGCAACCAATCTTCCGCTCAGACTAACCAAACAATTTAAGAACAATCCCATGGTAATTGCGNATCAAATCGTATCTGAATGGCCTGAGACCGATTTNGTGTCGGATGTTTCTGTGGCCGCACCAGGGTTTATAAATTTCAAACTTGATGACAAATGGTTACAGAATCGCGTTACACAGATTATTGAAGATGGGTCATGTTTTGGTAATAACACAGTAAATGATGCCAAGCATGTGATGATAGAGTTTGTAAGTGTTAATCCAACAGGGCCAGTTCACGTTGGTCATGCTCGTGGAGCGGTTATTGGTAGTTCGTTAGCTAACATAATGAGTGCCGCTGGTTACCGTGTCACAAGAGAGTATTATATTAATGATGCAGGTAATCAGATGCAATTGTTTTTTGAATCTGTACTTGCAAGGTACCGCGAATTATTAGGTATTNCTTTTGNNCTTCCTGAAGGAGGGTACCAAGGTGATTATATNAAAGACGTNGCTGAATTAGTACNTTCTGAATTTGGGGACTCGNTAATCGATAACNCAGANGCNATTAATGAGATGGCNCAATTTAGCACCGANACGATGCTCAACGCCATATCCGATGATTTATGTGAATTACGAGTTGAATTTGATAATTGGTTTAGTGAGAAATCATTGTTTGGATCTGATGAATATACAGATACTATCGGAGAATTGGAATCCAAAAGTTATTTAAAGGAAATGGACAGTGCTTTGTGGTTTGTGTCCACTATGTTAGAAGAAGAGAAAGATAACGTAATTGTTAAATCTACAGGCGAACCCACCTATTTTGCTTCAGATATTGCTTATCATAGGAATAAATTCAAAACNAGGGNATTTGATCAAGTTATAGATATTTGGGGGGCTGATCATCAGGGCCATATTTCTCGATTGAAGGCTGCTATGAGGGCATTGGATATTGATGATTCGAAGTTGAAAATCCTGATTTCCCAGATGGTCACTTTGAAACAAGGGGACGAGATTGTTAAAGCTTCTAAACGGACTGGAGATTTCATTACTGTTAAGGAATTAGTAGAAGAAGTGGGTTCGGACGCTTGCCGATATTTTTTCTTGACTCGTAGTGCTTCTTCGCAGATGGAATTTGATATGGAGTTAGCGAAGAAAACTTCCAATGAAAATCCTGTTTATTATATTCAGTATGCTCATGCGAGAATTAAAAACATATTGGCTTTGGCAAGTGATAATGAAATTGATTGGTATCAAGCCGATTTGTCGTTACTAAATAATATTCATGAATTGAATTTGATTAAGGCTCTGATGAGATTGCCTGAAGTAATTTATCAAGTGGCAGACAGTCTGGAGCCTCATCATATGCCTCATTATGCTCTAGAANTAGCTTCATATGCTCACGCTTTTTATGAGCATTGCCGAGTGATATCTTCAAATCCAGATGACGAAGCAATCACAAAGGCNCGGTTACGNTTGATAGAAGCAGCTCAGGTTGTTTTTGAGANATCGTTAAATCTCATGGGTATGGATGCGCCTGACCGTATGTAATTATTGTTCTTGGATGTATACTGTATACTNNTNCGNACATNGACCCTTNCCTNNGACTAAACTNTCGAANNATTCTAACTCTTNAAGAAGCTAATTTTGAATATATTAATACGTATATTAAGCATTGCTCTGGAAAATAAATGGCGGCTTGTAGCTGGTTACGTATCGATGATATTTTCGGTATTGGCCACTTTGGCAATACCAACGCTATTGGGATTAGCGGTAGACGAAATGCTGTCTGATTATGTGAATCGAGAGACTTTGGTATGGATGGCAATAATACTTTTTGTATTATGTTTATTACGCGGGTTATTTGATTACGGAAGAATTTATTTTACAGACACATTGTCTCAAATGGTGACCTACAAACTAAGGAATCTGCTTTATGATAAATGGCAGAATTTGAGTTTTGCGTACCATGATCAGGAGCACACTGGAGATTTGATGTCGCGTGCTACAGCGGATATCGAATCTATGCGAAGGTTTATAAATTTGGGAATGGTTAGATCTTTGCATATTTTATTTATGATAGTTGTGGTTGCTATATTGATGATTCGAATAGATTTGTTCTTAGCTATGGTAAGTTTAATCTTTGTTCCTGTTTTGATAATAAGAGCTACAACCATTATTTATAAGTTACGATTACTATGGGCTAAGGTACAAGAAGTAACAGGAGAATTAATAACAATTCTTCAGGAGAATTTGTCAGGAATTCCTGTTGTAAAAGCATTTGCTGCGGAAGAGTATGAAAAAGGGAAATTTTCTGTCAAAGCGGAAGAACTCTCTGATATAACCTTTGCTTCAAACAAATTAGAGGCGAGTAACAGTTCTACCACTACTTTCTTTTTTACACTGGGTATTGGGATAATTTTATATTTTGGAGGCAGCAGAGTTATTAATGGCTCTCTTACCATAGGGCAGCTTACTGAATTCATATTTTTGTTAAATATACTAAATTTTCCTATCCGCATGTCCGCATGGATAATAAATAGTTATTCAAGAGCAATCCCTGCAGGAGAGAGAGTATTTGAAGTGATTGATTCCCCTTCTCCTGTCATTGAAAAACCAGACGCAAAAATCATGGAGCGTCCTTCCGGGGATGTACATTTTTCAAATATCAAATTTGGTTATAAAGATTCTGATTATGTCCTGGATGGAATAAACCTATCAGTCAAATCGGGGCAGGTCACCGCAATCTTAGGTGCTCCTGGTAGCGGTAAGAGCTCTTTAGTTCATTTAGTTTCGCGGTTTTATGATCCTAATAAAGGTTCTGTATTGATTGATGGAACAGACGTTAACACTTACACCCTCGCGTCTTTGAGAAAAAATATAGGGATTGTAGCGCAAGATATATTCCTGTTTGCCGCTACTATCAGACAGAATATATCCTATGGTATGGAAGGAGCTGATTTGTCTGACATCAGAGCAGTGTCGGAAATAGCTCAATTAGATGATTATATCCAGTCATTGCCTGATGGATACGATACGTGGGTTGGAGAAAGAGGGGCCACGTTGTCTGGCGGACAGCGCCAAAGATTAGCGATAGCAAGGACTCTACTTATGGATCCACCAATTTTGGTTCTTGATGATTCAACATCCAGTGTAGATGTTGAGACAGAGTTCAGGATTCGGGAAGCCATGAGAAATGTAATGAAGAATCGAACAACCTTTGTAATTGCTCATAGACTTAGTACGGTGCGAGATGCAGATTACATTATAGTAATGGATAAAGGGAAGATTATTGAAGAAGGAAATCACGAAACTCTATATGGTTTGGGTGGTGCCTATAAAGATATTTATGATTATCAACATGACTTCGAGTCTGATGTGATTTTGGATGCAAGTTTGAATCCTGCATCCCCGGAGGAAGTGTAATATGAGACAAGGGGGAATGGGTTTTTCCGTTAGTGGTGCCCAGCAGAGGACTGGTGGTGGAGGTTCTCTAGTATCGAGTTCAGAGGATGAACTGGGGAGAGTTTACGACGGTCAAGTTGTTATCAGGTTATTCAGTTATGTGGGACTGTACCGTGGATGGGCCTTATTTAGTCTTGCAGCAGTTTTAGTATATACCGCTGCGACTGTATGCATTCCCGTGATAGTTAAATGGGGGATAGACTCTAATATTCAGCCATTTATTGGTACAGGGAAAACCAGTAATCTAGGATTGGTTATAGTAGTTTTTGCGATAACTAGCGTTGTCCATTACGTATCCAACTACTTACAGTTTGTTGGAATCTCTAAAGTAGGCCAAGGTATTTTATATTCTATGAGAACACAACTGTTTAATCATTTGCAGTCGTTATCTCCTTCATTTTTTGCTAGAACCGAAGTCGGGCGAATAATGTCTAGAGTTCAAAATGATATTTTACAGTTACAAGAGACATTTTCTTTGTTGGTTCTTACCCTAGCTGATGTTTTAAGTCTGGTCGGAATTATTTCGATGATGATGATAATGTCGTGGAAATTATCATTGTTGACTTTTGCGGTACTACCAATTTTGGTTTTATTGATGGCTTTTTGGCAGAAATTTGCAAAAAGATCATTTGTAAGAATTAGAACGGCGATAGCTATGGTCAATGGAGCGTTGCAAGAAAATCTTGCTGGAGTAAGGGTGGTCCAAAGTTTTAATAGACAATCTCTTAATTTAAATAGATTTGATGGACTTAACAGAGAGCATCTTAACGCCAATATACAAGCTTCTATGTACTCTGGTGGTGTTCAACCATTAGTAGAAGGTCTAACTGGTATATCAATGGGCTTTGTAATTTTGGTTGGTGGTTGGTGGGTATATAACGGTACACTGGAAGTGGGCGTGTTGGTCGCTTTTATATTATTTATTCAAAGGTTTTTTGATCCAATACGTAATTTGACAATGCAGTATACCCAGCTTCAAAGATCCATGGCGTCGGGTGTCAGGATATTTCAATTACTTGATGTGAAACCTGAGATAGAAGACAAACCAGATGCAGAAGATATGCCTCTGATTGAAGGAGATGTTAAATTTAAAGGCGTCAATTTTCATTACATAGAGGGCATCCCTGTTTTGGAAAACGTAGATTTTAGTGTAGGAAAAGGACAAACTATTGCTCTTGTCGGTCCAACTGGAGCAGGTAAGAGCACGATTATTAACCTTATGTCTCGCTTTTATGATGTGATTGATGGCACGGTTGAAATTGATGGAATTAATATAAAAGATGTCAAACGAGAATCCTTGGTAACCCAAATGAGTATGGTGTTGCAACAACCATATCTGATATCAGATACGGTGTGGGAGAATATAAGATATTGCCATCAAGAAGTATCTGATGAATCGGTAATAGAGTCTGCTAAACTGGTAGGAATTCACGATTTCATAATAGGATTAGAACACGGTTATGATACTGTCTTGGATGAACGGGGTTCTAATTTGAGTATAGGTCAAAGGCAATTAATTTCATTTGCTAGAGCGATTGCTGCAAATCCTCGAATATTAGTCCTAGATGAAGCGACTTCTAACGTAGATACATATTCTGACATAATGATTCAACAGGCGTTACAAAAAGTTCTTAAAGACAGAACTGCATTTGTGATTGCGCACAGATTGTCCACTATAAGGAATGTGGATAAAATATTTGTGATTAATCATGGATCTATTATCGAGTCTGGCACCCACGAAGAACTTATTAATGCAGGAGGTTTTTATTTCCAGCTGAATAAAATTAATGCTTCTTTGCAAGCGGGTTCAGATTAAGTGGCCTGCGCCCAGGATTTTATAAGATGATGTGCTATTGCAATAGGCGCGGGTAAATTCAGATTTGGATTCTCTCCTTTGAGAGCTAGTAGGACTTCCTCTTTGCTAAACCATTTTACTGATACCATTTCCTCATCATCGATGTGTATATCCGTTGTTTTTGCTTCAGCATGACATCCAATCATTAATGAGTTAGGAAAAGGCCATGGCTGCGAAGAATGGTAGGTGACGTTTTTTACTTCTAATCCTGCTTCTTCCATTACTTCTCTAGCAACTGCCTCTTCTATAGATTCTCCTTGATCCATGAATCCAGCTAGGGCTGAATAAGTATTTGTTTGAGATAGTCTGCCTCGGGATTGCCCCAATAAACATGTATTACCATTAGTTACTACCATGATTATTACCGGATCGGTTCTGGGAAATGTCTCATTTTTGCATGCAGAGCATCGCAATACTTGGCCACCTCTATAAATTTCATTCGGCTCGCCGCATACTGAACAAAATTTATTTTTTTGATGCCAGTTAATTTGTATACGTGCTTGGGCGATGATTCCTATGATTTCTGGTTCTAAGAAACTTGCACATGCCCTAGCATCGATAAACTCATTTTTATCAGAATCGATGAAATTGGACGCGCTAGCGTCTGAAATTGATATTGCAAAATGGGTGATTTCGTCTTGGATACCCAGTAACACCGGAGTACTTTGCAATTCAAGGTCTTTGATTTCTTCCTGGGGTAACCACCTTAAGGATTGTCTTTGTCCGGTTTCTTCTATGAGAATATTTAGGTCATGTAAGACCATGAATTTGCTGTTTGGATTGTTAATTTGATCAGATATCCACTGTTCGTCACGGCGCTCTGTCTCGCCCCTGTTCAATGGGTTTTGTGAAAATGTATGTGCGAATTTTGATATGGATTCTCTGTTCATAATTGCCTATAGGCCTGTATTTTACAAGTACCTTACTGGAAATCAGTAATCATTTCAATGTCTATGTAGTGGGTTAATTATTAGTTCGTACAGGATTTCTAGATAATGGAGATAGGACAAACAATAGTGCTAATAGTGTGATTCCTAAGGTGCCATTGATACCTACCGCGTTTGTCACGCCAAAATGGTTGCTCCAGAATCCAACTATCAATCCACCCATTGAGCATATGCCTATACATTGTCCTAATGTTCCAAGTACAGAACCTCTATGCTTCAAATCTGCCTCTATTACTATAATTGATGTCTGCATTGAACTGAATAACGAATTACCAAGGCCTCCTAAAAACAAACAGAAATAGGACAGCAAATATAGGTCTGATAGAGAGAATAACAATGCAGAGAGTAGCTGAATGAATATTCCGGTAATGAATAACCTGCCTTGATATCTTATATTCCCAATTGTGGTCAGGACTAAAGCCCCTACAAGAGTCCCAGCTCCTAATGCAGATATTAGTAACCCTGTTAAAAAAGGTCCTGCATTGAGATGNTCCTCTGCTATCACTGGATAAATTCCTTCGGAGCTAAATGCTAAGCCGTTGTATATTATGCTTCCAAGGAAAACCCCTAGGATCATTTTATTTCCAAACCCTGCTTTAAAACCAGTGATCACAGATTTTTTAATGTCGGTAATGTGTATCTTGGTGATGGTATATTCGAACCTAAGTAATGATATGAATATTAGTGATATAGAATAGAAAATCAAAACTAAAATCATTGCTCCGGAGTATCCAAGAGTCGCGATTAGAGACCCTGCAAACAATGGCCCTGCGATTTTGCCGAAAGTNTTGGTTATGATTTCTAGTGACATTGCAGTTGACATATTTTCTGATTTAGCTACGTCATGTATTGAGGTACGCCTTGCTGCAAAATCCATGGTATAGCATAGGCCTAATCCAAAAGATAATACTTGGAGATGCCAGANTTCTATANTGTTTGAGATTAACAAGAGCAATATTATTATAGAGATCACCACGCTACACCCACGAGTAGCCATCATAAGGTATTTTCTATTTAAATTATCTGATAGGAATCCCGAAATTGGAGCCATGAGTAGCATCGGAACCCATCTCAAAACGAATATGCTAGCCACGTTAAATGCTGAACCAGAGATATCGAAGACCAACAGTGCAAGAATGAGGGCGTCTCCCCAGCGACAGATGTTATCAAAGGAACCCGATAACCACAGGAACCTGAAGTTAGGAACACTGAGTAGAGTGCGTATTGGGCTGTTGTTTGTGTNGGATTTTGAAATCATAAAGAGTACAGNTGAACTATATTACCATATTCGTTAAGTTGCGATTTAAATACTCAATATCATGAGTAGTGTATTATTATCTAAAGAAATTATATATCGAGGTATATTCCATTAATGCTAGAACACAGGGGTTTTCGGTGGGGCTACGTATTTTTAACNGCGGCGGCGTATGTGTCATCAGAAGATGTACAGGCTCTGATGAAGCAGGCAGTAGAGATGTTTCTTAATGANGAATATTCAAGAGAGATACAAGGCGATTCTTTCGAAGGACAACTTTATACTCAAAAAAAATATGAGTTGATAGGTGAGATCGGGGGGCAACGCTTTGATGCTGACCTAGAAACTGAATCTGGTAAAGATAAGGCGTCATTTTTGGTAAGTGAACAAACTCAAGGAATTGGATCGTCTATTTCTATGAATTAATTATTAATTCATGAAGTATCCCCCGCTAACATTAATAGATTGTCCAGTAATATTAGATGAATAGTCTGATGCCAAGAAGCATGCCAGATTACCAATATCTTCGGGCACTTGNGGTCTACCCAATGGTATTTTTTCTGCTACATAATCCAAAAACAGTTGCTTGGCGTCTACCTCTTCAGGATTAGGTGACATCGTCCGTCTGTTACCTATGCGTTCCCAGATCGGTGTCCATAGTAACCCTGGGCATATAGCATTCACGTTGATGTTGTACTTNGCTAGTTGGATAGATTGAGATTGGGTTAAATTAATAACACTGGCCTTAGAAACATTGTAAGGTGGATTTCTTTCGCTACCTTGTCTTCCTGCTATGGATGCTATATTGATTATCTTTCCGTAGTTATTNTTAATCATTGAGGCTTGTACAGCCTCGGTCATTTTCACGATTCCTTTTACATTAACTTCAAAGATCAAATCCCAGTCATTTTCATTAGGTATTTCACGGCTCTCCCATCCGGATGAACCAACAGTCCCAGCGTTGTTAACAAGTATGTCTATGTGCNCAAAGTTTTCCAAAGCATATTGGACGCACCTATCTACAGACTCAATATTAGTAACATCTAAACCAATAGCGCTAGCTTTCAATCCTAAAGATGTCANTTCCTTGGATACTTCTTCTGCATTATTAATATTAATGTCTGCGATTATCGCATGGGCTCCCTGTCTTGCTAAAGTGGTTGCGATACCCTCTCCTATGCCGCTGGCAGCTCCAGTAATCAGAGCAATTTTGTTTGTAACATCCATAATGTCTCCCCTTAGCATATGTGAATGCATTATAAAGGAATTTGATTTTTAAGAAAATTACGTTCAAATGATAATTTATGGATACTCATTAATATGTATGTTATATTTCTGGAACTCGAGCTAATTTACATAAAGTGTGGAGATGGTAATGTATTTAATTAGAAGAATTTATAAAACTAAGCCTGGTCAAGCCAGGAAAGTAGCGTCCTTAGTACATAAACAAGCAACTATTTATCATGAAGAGGGCCACAGGCCGGAATTTCGAATTTCATTTAACGGATATACNCTTCCNGGGGAGAATGACACGGTTTTTCTGGAATGGATAGCAGATAAGATTGAATCACCTATGCGTGAGGGTAATAAAATTCCTCCGGAAGTGTACACGGTAGGCGCTGAAGTAAGAGAATTAATAGAATCTCAAAGAATTGAATTTATGGAATATTTAAGTGACGACAAAATACTAAAAGACTAATAAACAGACTTAATAATCTGTAGGAGGATAGACATGGATTTTGGATTGAAGGGAAAGAGAGCATTTGTTGCCGGTGGTGGCAGAGGAATAGGAAAAGCTATTGCCATAGAATTAGCCAAGGAAGGAGTTGATTTAGTTATAGCTTCCAGAAGTATAGATCAGTTAGAACAGACTGCTAATGAAATTAACGCTATATCAGATGTGAAAGTATTTCCATTGTCAGTGGATGTTACTGTCACGGAGCAAGTTAATAATGCTTTTGAAAGAACCGAAGAGTTATTAGGAGGTCTAGATATACTNGTCAATAGTGCATCTCTCCCAGGAGGCTCCCCATCAGCCGTAGGATATATAGAAGGAGTGGACGAACAGGAATTAATGAACGATTTTGATGTTAAGTTCGTAGGTGCTTTAAGATGCAGTAGAGCGGCTATACCTTTGCTCAAGAAACAAGATTGGGGAAGAATAATTAACATCAGTGGAGCTAATGCTAGGAATGCAGGAAATTTGAGCGGAGGTGCTCGAAACGTTTCACTAGTACATATGACCAAGACTCTCTCGACACAACTTGGTAGATATGGGATTACCGTCAATTGTATACATCCTGGTACTACTAGGACGGANCGGACGGAGGATTTGTATAGNGCGAGAGGAGAAGAACATGGTTTAACTGCTTCTGAAATGGAACTAAAAGAATTTGAATTTGGCTCAAGATCAGGCAATGCTATTTGCCGCATGGTCGACGCTGCTGAAATTGCATATTTGACTGTATTTTTAGCCTCTAACAAATCTTGGTCTGTTACTGGAGAAGTNATTACTGCTACAGGGGGTTCAGGTAACGCAGTATATTACTAAGAGTTATTTGTTCTATTATTCTTGACTGCTAGTAGGACGGGGAAAATGAATCCTATGATGACAAAAGTGATTCCCACGAAAATGTCATTTGTAAAATATGCTCCGGATTCCCAATGGATTCGAGAATAATTATCCCATGGCCATATGGCAGGAATACTACCTAGCATTAACCCGATCATCAGAGCTAGGAAAGCGTTTGGTGTATTCTGAAACATAGAAATGATGGCTCTCGACATCACCGCGATGCTTGATATAACTCCTATTCCCAAGCAGCACAGCAGACTTATGTTCAGGTNAGTTATAGCAGAAATGACGTCAGTGTATATGCCCATAGTCACTAACATCAAACTGCCAGAAATTCCGGGTAATATCATGAAACATCCAGCAATGACACCTGCGAGTATAAATGTAAGATAGGACGCTTCAAAACCTGAGGGCACCAAGTTTTGTATCGACATCACTCCAGTAGCTCCTGATATGGCTGCTATCACTGTAGTAATTTTTATATTTTGGATTTGTTTGGCGAGTAAGAATGAGGTGCCGGTTAACAATCCAAGCAGAGTAGCATAGACTACTGTGGAATAATTAGACATCAGCACTGAAACTGCGTTAGACATTAGGAATATACCGATAGGAATCCCTGCTAGGATTGGGATTAGGAGTTTCCCATTGATATGTTCAAGAGCTGTATTGAATCTCAGTTTTAAAATCAACAATATAAATTCTTGGTTGATAGATTTTATACTTCGAATTAAATCAGTATATACACCTGTTATAAGAGCTACAGAACTGCCAGATATTCCTGGAATAATGTCAGCGCATCCTATCAGAACGCCTTTTATAAGCAGAGTTAAATAGTTAACCAATAAAGTCATTGATTTACGCATTTGTTTAGATGTTTAAATTTCATTGATAAAATAATCTAATCTGTATACCACATCAAATTCTGGTAATTCGGGCGCTTCAGGAGATTGCTTGCGATAGTCTGACCATTTAAACAATGAATTCTTTTTACCTTTGCAATCATCGTATATACACGACTCAGGGTTGTCCTGAGGGAATGCTCTTTCGCAACTAGAACACCAATAATAGATTGTCATAATTAGTTCCTTTCTGTTTAAATTGGGGCGAAACTGGATCTAGCTTGAACGCCCCACTTACCGTCGCGATTATTAACGATCCATAANGATTGTTGTGAAGTTATTAGCTCATTNTCCTGNGTGTATCTGGACCATTGTATAAATATGTGAGCTTTAGTTTCAGTGGCATGGATTGGTTCGGTCCAGTCAAGAACCGTATGATGCCATTGTTCTCCTGCTCTTGAACGGAAATCAGGTAAATATTCGTTTTCGAGTTCTTCACGTGAATTGTAGATTAAAACGTCTGTTTCTGAAATTCTAATATGAGGGATATGAAATAAGTCTAATAATCCTTGTTCATTACCTTCGTTTAACATTCGTATGTTTTCAGTTATGATTTCTATCGCAATTTGGGCGGTAGCATTGTTTAGCATAAATATGTCCTTTCTGCTAGTTTGTATTGAAGTTAGAACGTGCTTGCGCAGCCCATANGCCATTTTGCCTATTTATNACCCACAAAGCTTTCTCGCAGGTGAGTAATCGGTCATCAACACTATATCTTGAAAACTGCATGAAGATGTGTGCTTTAGTTTGAGTGGCATGAATTGGTTCGGTCCAGTCAATCACAGTATGATGCCATTCATTTCCTGCACGTCTATAGAAATCGTCCCAATAGTTATCATTAAGTTCTTTTTCATTTTTGTAAATTATTGTTTGGGACTCAGCAATGATTATATGGGGAGTATGGAAGGTAGAAAGTAATTCCTTTGTATTTCTTTCGTTCAGCATCTGGATGCTTTTATTTATTACATCAATAGCTATTCGTGCAGTTGATTCAATTAACATTCATTCTCCTTCTACGCAAGGATAGCATTTGGATTGTTTTAAAACTACTCTAGGTTCCTTTTAACATACTCCGAATCTCTTGTCTTACTTGAAGGGCGGATTTTATTTGTAATTGGTCGTCGTAAAAACTTCCCCCTTTTACAATAAACATACGGAAAAACTTCCCGAAAGATAAAGATGCTCCTTCTTCAAAACTGTCTTCTTCATACATTGTATCCTTGTCTTCCACAGACTGAGGATCATAGATTGTGCCTAAGATTGGAATCTCTGGCCATTCTGAAGCATTACATATAGTTGAATTAATTATGTAGTTTCTGTATGCAACCCAGTAACACCATGATGCTAGTGAATCGGTGCAATTTTCATAAGGACATTCAGACCTACTAGGTTTTGTGCTGGATTTAGCTTGTTGCTCGATTTCCATTTTGTATTTGAAAACATCATAGTTGGATGTTCTTAAATCTTCGAGATCTGAGATTGGTAAAGTGATTTCAAAGGCCCTAAAGCATCCCATACAGAAAATCCATGTGTTCATATTAAATTCCTATAATCATCTGTGTTGAATTCTGTAAAGGTTGAAATTCTGCCTTTAAGATTATTTTGTTTTATTTGCCTTGACCTGTCTCTTGAGCCTTTGATCTTATTTTCTGTTAGATCATGGAAACATGAAGGGCAAGAGACTCCCTCTTCATAGTACTTCGATTGCTTGTCAGCGCTGGAAATAGGTTCTCTACAACCGCTGCAAAGTTGATAACTGCCTGGGTTTAGTTCATGAGTTACTGAAACTCGATTATCGAATACAAAGCATTCTCCGTCCCAACTGGTAGATGTGGGCTCTGTAGCTTCTAGGTAATTTAAAATTCCGCCATGTAATTGATACACTTCTTGGTGTCCCAAAGATTTTACGTACATGGAAGCTTTTTCGCATCGAATACCTCCGGTGCAATACATAGCTATTTTTTTGCCGTGGTAGTCGGAAATTTTTGAATCAATGAATTGTTTGAATTCCGTGAAGGAATTGGTTTCTGGGTCTATCGAGTTTTTGAATGAACCAATGCGTGTTTCATATTTATTGCGTACGTCTAAGACGACTACGTCGTCCGATTGGATGATTTTTTCCCAATCTTTTGGAGTAAGGGATTCACCTCTTGTAATTGTTGGATCAATTGGTTCACCATAGAAAGTTATAATTTCCTTTTTTACTTTAACTTTCAAACGATAAAATGGCATGATTTTGGAATGAGAAGTTTTAATATTATTGTTAGAAAAACCATGTTCTGAAGTAAATTCCAGGAATGAGTCAATATCGTGATTCAATCCACATATTGTTCCATTAATACCCTCTGTAGCGATAATGACTGTTCCTCGGATCTTTGAGGTTGAACAAAATGATTTTATCAGCCCACGCATTTCACGGGGAGATTCAATGGTTTTGAATTCATAAAATGCTATTATTTTGAATTTGTCTTCGTTCATGTGGGACAACTTTGTATTTTATTGTTTAATATCGATTATACAAAGTCATACTACCATTTTGTAGTCCGATAGAATTTTGTTAAAAAGTTATGCGTGATTGATTTTTGGGATTTGTAGATTACAATTGTCCGAGACTCTAGGTTCCGTTTTGGAAACCCTGAATTTCTACTTAATATTGAGGGCTCTATGAATTATTGGACAGATGACCAGCTTAAATCCATTCACTTGATGCTAAATCCTAAATCTATGGCTATAGTAGGTGCAACTCCCAGAATGCAATATGGGGGTCGATTTCTCAATGCTGCGTTGAGAGGTAAAGATAAAGTCAGGATCTATCCAGTCAATCCGAGATACGAAGAAATCCAAGGATTGAAATCATATCCTAGTGTTACAGATTTGCCAGAAGCGCCTGATGTAGTGGGTATCGTGATCCCTTACAACAATGTTTTAAATGTACTTCAAGAAAGTTATGCCAAAGGTACCCGGGCAGCTGTGGTTATATCGGCAGGTTTTTCGGAGAGAGGAGAGCAAGATAGAGCAGACCTGCAGAGTGAATTAACGAAATTTTGCCGAGAATCTGGATTAAGAATGTCCGGACCTAATTGTTTGGGATTGGCTAATATAAAAGATGGAATCTGGGCTAGTTCTTCATCAAGAGGAGTAGCTGGTTTAAGTGGGAATATAGGTTTGATATGTCAAAGTGGAGCTTCTGCTTTTGGTCCTTTCTTGGTAAGGGCTGTAGACGAAAAAATCGGTTTCAGCTACATAATTTCTACAGGTAATGAAGCAGATTTGGACTTTTGTGATTTCGCCAGATACCTTATTGATGACGATAGTACGGATGTGATTGCAGGATTTGTAGAAGGCTTCAAAGATGGAAAAAAGTTTTTAGAAGTAGCTAAATTGGCCTTAAAAAAACGGAAGCCAATTATATTGATTAAGATTGGGAAATCTCAATTTGGCACTAGAGCTGCNAAGTCCCATACAGCTGCTTTGACCGGAGAAGATGAAAATTATGAAGCTGCATTCTCCCAATATGGAGTAATTCGTGTTCAAGATTATGATGACTTATTACAGATTTCCAATTTGTTTGCTCAAACTGGCAGGCTAAATAGTGAAGGGATATCTGTAGTGTCTCATTCAGGAGGGATAAGTTCATTGACGGCTGATATGTTAGGTCAGGCGGGACTAGATCTACCTGAATTAGATTCCAAATCAAGGGATGGGATCAACGAAGTATTGCAAGGACGCGGCTGGGCTTCAAATCCTTCTGATGTAACTGGATTTGCAAACAGTGAATCTTTCCCAAGTATCATGGATAACATGATAGCGGGGGACAATATGGGTTGTTTAGTGGTTGCTAGTGCTGGAGGCGAAGAACAAATTAATCAAGTAATAGAAGCTCGGTCGAGATATTTGTCAGCTCCTGAAGGACAACAAAAACAATTAGTGTATTTATGGACAGGAAGTAGGGTCGAAGAATCCACTTTGCAGAAATTGCAAGAAGCCAAGATTCCCTTATTCTATACTCCAGATAAATTGGGTTACGCCCTTAAACATCTGGTGGATTATCATAAAAGAGCAGACTATATGGCACAAAATGCTTCTGATAGCACTTTTGAGTTATCTGCAATACAGAAGGAATCAATTAAACACGTTAAATCTTTGTCGAAATCTCAGCTTTCAGAGGATGAATCCAAAAAGTTAATAGAGAATTGGGGTGTTATAACTCCGCAAAGATTCTTAACTCAAAGTTCGGATGAAGCTGTTGAGGCCGCCAATAAGCTGGGTTTCCCTGTAGTCTTAAAAGTGGATTCTAGTGAAATTTTGCACAAGACTGAAGCAGGAGTGGTTAGGGTTAACGTAAAAGATGATGTCGAAGTAAGATCAGTGTTTAATCAAATTATCGACTCAGCAAAAAAAGTTTCTGATGCTAAAAACATAAATGGAGTTTTGGTAGAAGAAATGGTTACAGGTGGGATTGAAGTTATGGCTGGTTTGACTGTTGACGAGCAATTGGGGCCGGTAATATTGTTTGGATCTGGTGGAACGAGTGTAGAAGTATATAAAGACGTTACAAGACGTATCTGTCCGATATCAAAACAGGATGCATTTGAAATGATCGATGAAGTAAATGCGTCAGTGCTTCTTAAAGGATTTAGAGGAGCATCTCCCAAGGACATTGAGGCTTTGGCGCACCTGTTAGTCAATTTGTCACAGCTTGGTGCTTCTTTAAGTGAAGAAGTTAAAGAATTAGATCTTAATCCTGTTATGGTCCTAGATAAAGGCCAGGGAGTTAAAGCAGCGGATGCTCTAGTTATTTTATGACTTGTTTGGGCTGCTACTGTTATGAGTAAAAAACCTTCATCAAATCATAAGTCTTATTGGTTAAGGAATCCAAATAATCTTCAAAGATGGAAAGACAGAGGAGGGACTTGGATTAAAACCGATGGTACTCGAAAGACTGATTTAGAAGTAGCGGAAGAGATACGAAGGATGGTTGAGATTGACCCATTTGTGTGATGGGAATCGTTCTACAAAAAGACCCTGAACGCAAATAGAAATATGACGAACATGGTAGAAAATATTATTCCAATTATGAAACAGCCTAGATGCAATTCTTTTGCTCTCTTTAATTATCTTAATATATTTTATTCCAATATGAATTGACCTACAATGGTTCACACTAATTACATAGTTAATCCAAGACTTGCTGTGTTCCTGTCTACTTTATTTTGGGGCACGTACTGGATTCCGGTTAGACAAATTGAGATTTTAAGTGGTTCTCCTTATTTTTCATCTATAGGTTTTTTCATAGCTGGAGGAATAAGTATTTGTTTTTCATTAAGTACAAAAGGATTTGTACGAGCTATGGATCTAAGAAATGTACTTGGTTGTATATGTGTTGCAGCTGCCATATCTTTGTACACCCAAGGGATTTTGTACACATCTATCGCTAATGCAGTATTGTTATTTTACTTATCTCCTGTTTGGGGCATATTTATTGGTCGTTTCTTTGCTCAAATTAAATTTACGGTGGATCGGGTGTCCGCGATAGTGTTCGGGTTGACTGGATTAGTACTAGTACTAGGATTCGGTAACCTAGATATGGACGGCATGACAGGAAATGTGATGTGCATACTTAGTGGATTCTTATTTGCTATCGCAGTGACTTTTTTTAATAGTGGTCGGGCCATTGGTACTTGGTATAAATTGGTGTTTATTGGTCCTACATGCGGGGCATTTATCCTGTTATCGAGCTTTGGATCTGGTGAAGGTGTGGGTATAACCTTAGACAATTTTAGCTGGTCGAGTGGTTTATGGATTATCTTGTTTTCTACTGTATGGGTAACACTGCCTCTATGGTTGATAATTTATGCTGTCCATGCCTTGGATGCGGTTAAAATGGGTCTTGGAATGATGTTTGAAATAGTCGTTAGCTTGGTATCTGCGGCTATCTTAACTCAGGAACAAATAACGTTGAGGCAGATATTAGGAACTATCCTGATTATCGGAGCATCATTGGTGGATGTGTTTGGATTAAGATTTTGGAATTTTAATAAACATCCAAAAAATTGATCCGATGAATACCATAGCAGCAGCATAGTAGAATACGTAGGTTATTCCGAATGAGTCGATTATTATCCCTGCTATGATGGGCGATGGAAGAGTGAAAACCTGTCTGAATAAGCCCTCCACACTTGTGCTTGTGCCTTGAAGTTGAGAAGACGCGACATCTAATACAGCTGCGGTAGTAATGTTACTTATTCCGTAGAAGAACATTCCCATTATTGCAATTATAATCCCTAATATTATTGGGTTTGGAGCGAGAGGGAGTAAAAAGTAGCATATAGCTAATATTAAGAGAGCTGGTAGTACCACAGTTTTCCTGCTGAATTTATCTGAAAGGTATCCCATTATTGGCTGAGAGACTATTCCCATAACGTACAACAATGCCCAGTTTATGCCGTACCACACAGACGAATATCCTAGATACTCTGTAAGATAGATACCTAGGAATGCGAATATAGCTAATCTGGCCATCCCTGTGAAGCTACCTCCGAACATTACTGTGAGGACGTATGGGTTTTTTACTAGACTGCCAATTCCTGATATGTAGGATGATAATGTAGGTGATTCCATAGATGTATTAAAATGATTTTTTGTTGCGATAAAAACTATTATTCCTAATGGTATGGCTACTGCGAATTGAATTGTTGATAAATAAACCCAGCCAACAGAGACTAATATAAATCCGATTAAGAGTGGCCCTATTGAGTCTCCTATACTAGCTCCTACTCCATGCACTGCGAGGGCAAACCCGCGTTTATCTGGGAAAAATGTAGACAAAGAGGATTGTGCAGGAGGATGCCATAAGGCTGATGCCAGCCCTAAAACCATAAATCCTAGAATCACAAATAGATAATTGGCAAAAAATCCTACGAAGAAGTATGCTAAACCGCATAGCCCTACGGCTCCACCTAATATTATTGCTCGGTGTTTGTAGTATTTGTCAGCAACTATTCCGGAAGGTACTGTTAGGCCGCCGCTTGCTACCTCATTCGCAGTTACTATGGTTGCGGCTTCCACGTTTGATAACTCAAGATCCTGCTTGATATATGGGAGAATAACTGGAAACATTTGTTTAAACCAATGGATTCCAGTGTGCCCTATAAATAAGAAAATCAGTAGGATTTGTCTTTGTTTTTGAATAATAAGTTCTGTCATATAAATTGTGTATTGTTATATTATTGTGGCATTATAGTTTAAATTGCCCAATAATCATATTCTTTGTTCCCTCTGATATCTATGGTACGAGTGATTCTATCTTTATAAATGGAATTTGTTCTTTCTGATATTTATAGTGCGCGTAATACGACCTTTATAAGTGGAATATAAGAGCGCGATTATAAACAACAGAGAAGAGAACAAGACAACTGATGCTCCTGAAGCGATATCCAAGTAATAACTCAAATAGATTCCAAACAACCCGCAGAATCCCCCTATTATTGTAGAAAATATTAGCATGTGTAGGAAATTATTTGTAAGTAATCTGGATACCACAGCAGGTATTACAACCGCGGCAGCAATAAGAGTTACTCCTAGCACTTGCATGGACACAACTATGGTCGCTGCCAAGGTCATTGAGAATATTACGTCTATCCAAATAACCGGAACACCGTAATATTTTGCTACGTCGTAATCGAAGGTTGCAAATAATAATTGTTTGTAAAACACCAAGACTATTATGAAGGCAAATAATGTAACGAAAATAACTGCTATTAGATCGGCATTTGTTATACCGAGTACGTTGCCAAATAAAGCTGCGTCAAAACCACGTGTGAAAGTCTTAAATTTGCTGATTATGGCAATGCCTAGGGCAAAGCTTGCAGTAGTGATTATTCCTATGGCGGCATCAGCTCCGATGGTCTTTTTTTTAGTTGCTAAGTTGATTAGGACAGCAGATATGAATCCCCACACACTAGCTCCGATGAAAAAGTTAATTGACATTAAAGATGAAACTACCGCGCCTCCAAAGATGGCATGAGATAATCCGTGTCCGATATACGACATACCTCGCATAACTATGTATACCCCGATAACTCCACATAACATTCCTACCAGTAAGGCACAAAGCATTGCCTTAAGAAAGAACTCATACTGTAGCGGTTCTATTAGTGTAAAAATAATTCCTCCTATACCTTTATAAGTTGTGTGAAGTTACAACATTTCTATTACAAATTTGCTTCCGTCATGTTCAATTGTTTTCACTGTTGCACCGTAGGTAGCATAAAAATTCTCTTCAGTGAATATCTCGTTGGGTGACCCATCAGCTATGATTGAATTCTTTAAACAAATGACTCTTGGTAGTTGTGACGCTACTGAATTTATTTCATGTGTAGTCATTAATATGGTCACTCCCTGATGATTCAATGAATTGAGAATAGCCATTATTTCTTCTTTAGTTCGAATATCCACTCCACTAGTTGGCTCGTCTAGGATCAAGACATCTGGGTTTGATACTAATGCCCTTCCTAAGAAGGTACGTTGTTGTTGGCCTCCTGATAATTCTCTGATTTGCCGATTCATCAGTTCTTCTAGCCCAAGCCGATTACTAATAGCCTCAACGGCTAGTTTCCCTTCTTTTTTTATCCACGGGAAATACTTGCTGGTGCGTATCATTCCCATTTCAATTAATTGGCGCACGGTGATTGGAAAGTTCCAATCTATAGTTTCTAATTGAGGTACGTATCCAATATTTAATTCGTTTTTGTATTCGTCCTTGCCGTTAATGATTATTTCCCCGCTGTATATTCGAATATCTCCTAGAACAGACTTTAGTAAAGTAGTTTTGCCAGAACCACTTGGGCCTAGCATTCCTATAAATTCTCCTTTTTTAATTATCAAATTGATGTTATTTAGGGTCATTTCCCCTTCATAACCTCCGCTAACGCTATCAAATTGTATTAATATCTCGGAGAGACTATTTTGACTCTGGTAAAGCATATCTATTGTGGGTACTTAGTTTTGGTTTGACCTTCAAATGTGGGAGAAACGTCGAATTCGTTTATACCTGATGTGTCCCCTCCAAGGCCTCGCACCAAGATTTCTAGGTCATAAATTAGTAATCCAAAGTATGTATGGGCTGGATCGCCTGGCTCACCCGGTAAGTCGTCATCCCTCAATTCATCTATATATTCAGCATTTGATTCTTTTGCTAATTGAGTCAAGATCGGACTAGGGAATACTTCCGAGCCAAAAATTGCAGGGAGATTATGCTTGTTTATTTGTTTTATTAGGTCTATCACTTCTCTAGGGGTTGGTTCTGAAAAGTCGGAAGGCTGTATGGCTCCAATGATTTCTAATCCATATCTTTCAGCAAAATAAGGGAATGAGTCGTGATAAGTGAGCAATTTCCTATTGTTCGGCGGTATGCTACTTACGGAATCTTTGATTAGTTGATCTAAGTCCATAATCCTAGCTTTAAAACTTTCATAATTGCTCTGATAATAATCGCTATTATCGGGATCTAGATCAGTAAATCTTTTTGTTATTTCTTCTGCAAATGTTAACCCTAACATGGGATCTGTCCATGTGTGTGGATTTGGATGACCGTTCTCTTCAGGAAATGAGAAGTCAAATTTGTAATTACTTTCGGGTATATGTATGTCTGCTAGCAATACAATGTCAGTGGTTTCTTTTTTGCTGGTTTTTGCCAGTTCAATTACATGAGTTTCTAAATTAAATCCATTTAGGATTATCACATCGGCTTTTTCAAGTGTTGTAACTACGGACGGCGCTGGTTCGAATTCATGGGAGTTTTCTCCTTCAGGTATTAATCCGATTACTTCAATTTTACTCCCGGCAATTGCTTCTGTAATACTTGTAAGTGGAGATAGGCTTGTTACTGCAACATAGTGATCCGTTGTATTTGTATGCGAACTACACCCGGCAATCAGTAACACACTTATGATTAGCATTAATTTTAATATTGATCTCATTTTTATGCCGTTCTTTCTGGTTCTCTGCTAATCGTTCGAAAAAAAAACTTGCCTTGCTGCAAGTTTGAGATATTGTCATTTCTCTGTATTGCGCAGACCAGACCATGTGCTCTATTTATGGTTCCTGACTCACAATCTTAATTGATTACAGTGGCGCAACCGTGGTGGATTCTAACCACCTTCCCAGTAAATAAAGCGTATCAAATTTTGAAAAATCCTATCATGTGACTTAAGAACTGTCCACTCAGACTAGGCTATCCTTGAACCATTTTGCGGTACAGTGTGGAGGCGAATAGTAATTTCTATTCGTAGTATTTTGTAGATGTCCTAAAGAAGATGCCATTGAGAACTGGCTCAGTAATACGTCATTTACATCGTCAGGTAAATCACTAATGGCTTCACCTAGAATACGGTTGTATTCGGTGTTGTTAGGTCTTTTCATAGCTTCCATAAGTGGTGTTGCTAGTATCGGATGAGATGTGATCTCTTTCCCATCCATTTTAGCTTGTATATTTAAATAATATTGAGTATCTTCCAGAGTTTTTTCAACACCTGAGATAACCCCAATTTTATTGGCTTGTTCTAGAACTGCTTTCAGCACTGGCTCATATGAAGATGTTATTGGGACATTAACAATGTTTTTCGCGTATTCTACTACAGGTGCGAATACGGAGCATGCTAAGCCTATTGCATCTGCGCCAGAATTCTCCGCGTACTTTATCAAATCAATCATTCTCCCATTTAATGCTGGAGTTAATTCCCCGGTAAAATCCTTGAACAAAGCTTCATCGAATAAAGTGATTAAGTCTGCTTCTGGATAAATTTCCTTGAATGCTAGTTTGGTTGGTTCTATAGATTCAGGAAGCGCGTGTATTATTACTACTCTCATTGGTCCTCTAGTTGTGTGATTCGTAACAATTGTAACCTGAATTCGTAAATATTCAAAGATTTTTTTTGAGGACATGCAAATAAGGTTTAACTTGGCCGGTTATGTGGCTATAATACCGATACTTTGCATATGAAGGTTAAGGGATTGAGATGAATGCTATTGACGATTTAATGAAGGGGTCTGTGGATATTCATGTCCATTTCAGTCCAGATCCGCGTGTGGAACGACGTAGTAGTGCAATAGAGATTGTTGAGCAGGCGTCCTTTATGGGAATGGGAGGATTAGTACTTAAATCTCATGAATATCCCACTCAACCATTGGCTTATACCGTGGGTCAGTTGTTCCCAGATATTTCAGTTATCGGTGGGATTTGTGCCGATTATGAAATAGGAGGGTTGAATCCCTCAGCGGTAGAAGCATCCGCCAAGATGGGCTCCAGCATAGTGTGGATGCCGACATATTCTGCGAAATCAGATCGAGCCTATCGTGGATTGTCTGGAGGCATCACTATACTGGATGACAACAATAAATTGCTTCCAGAAGTATATGAAATTTTGGACATAGTTAAGCAGTATGACATGGTATTGGCGACTGGACACATATCAACACAGGAATGCTTCGCTTTGATAGAAGCAGGAGTGGATGCCAAGGTAGAACGCCTAGTATTGACCCATGGTACAACTTCCGCTCATTGGACAGGTATAACAGTTGATGAAATGAAAGCGATTGCAGACAAAGGAGCGTTTGTTGAGCACTGCATACATGTAATGATGCCCACAACTTATAGACTAGACCCAAAAGAGTTAATTTCAGCGATGGATATAATCGGAATGGATCGTTCTATTATCAGCACCGATTTTGGTCAAAATTATCATCCAATGCCAGCGGAAGGTTTTAGAATGGGCATGGGTATGCTTAGAGAAAGCGGCATGACAGAGGATGACATATATAAAGTGGTTAACGCTAATCCGAGAGCTCTCTTGGGCATTTAGTAATTATTCTGAGAAGAATTGGATGAATTCTTTGATAATCTCATTTGGAAGTTCTTCAGGGATGAAATGGCCGCAATTTAACGATTTCCCTGATACGTTGTTGGCGTAATTCCCCCATACTGAGATTACGTCGTTATTTCTTCCCATATGTCCCACACTACTCCATAGAACTCGTAATGGCATATCTAATTTATTATTGAAATCTTCTTCGTCATGTTCTAAGTCAATCGATGCACCTGCTCGGTAATCTTCACACCAAGCATGGATGGTTCCAGGATTGATACCACATCTTACATATTCTGATATGGAATCAGCGTTGAAACAGTCATCGTTTACGGATTTAAGTCGGGATTTTACGTAATACTCTGCTGAGCCTTGTATTAAGGTTTCAGGAAAGGGTTCTTCTTGGATTAAAAAGAACCAATGATAACTACTAGTGGCCATGGATTGGTTGACTTGTTTAAACATTTCTCTTGTGGGAATGATGTCTAGTAATAACATCTTTAATACTTTGTCTTGGTTGTCTTTTGCTAATCGATGGGAAACCCGTGCCCCTCTGTCATGACCTGCTACGTAGAACTTGGTATGACCTAGGTGTTCCATTACTTCCACTTGGTCTTGAGCCATTGTACGCTTGGAATAATTATTGTGTTTTGGATCACTAGAGATCTTTTCACTATCCCCGTATCCTCGTAGATCTGGAATGACCAAAGTATAATATTTTGATAGTTCTGGAGCTACTTTATGCCACATTGTGTGAGTTTCTGGAAATCCATGTAGCATTAGTAAAGGGGGGCCTTCACCACCGACTACAGCGTTAATTTTAGCTCCTGAGGTGCTAATAGTATGCCTTGTGAAGTTATCAAACATTTAATTCTCCTTTTTTAACAGTCGATTACCCAAATTTCTGTTTCATCTGGTATGGTCGTCGCGTTAATTATAAAATCGTTGGTTATATATTTTTTGGGTTCTGGTCTGGAATTCAGCCATTCATTAATGCCTAATAAAGAATTTTCCTTGTGTGAAATCTTATCAATAAAATAATGCATTGGGATAACGACTTTGGGGCGAATGATTCTTATCAGTTCTTCGATTTCATCGAATGAAAGCAGATGCCTAGTGTCATCAGAAGGTAGGAACAATATATCAGGTTCTTTGATGGATTCGTGGATAGAATCAGCAATATTTGGCCGATTATCTCCCCAATGCACGAAAGACATATTGGCTGCTTCAATTTTAAATATCGTATTCGGGAAATTTAGTTTTCCGGATCTGCCTGCATGTATGTCTTGGAATCCGTGTATTTCCATGGAATTGGTGATAAAAGTTCCTGGGACCCTAAGAATAGAAGAAGTTTCTTCCAAAACATGAATCTCGTCGTGGTCAAAATGAGCGTGTGTTATGAGGCATAAGTCACAATTGACCTCGGGCATTAATTTTTTGAACCATAATTTATCTTCTCGGTTTCGGTAAGGGTCAATTAGGATGCTGAAATTACTATCAAATGACAAAAGGAAGCAGCTGTGGCCATAATAATGAATCTGTACTTCTGTGGGTGTGTCCAAAATATGCCTCGTTATGTTATCGTGGTTTAGCCGTTACAGTAGGACGTATTGTAACCATGGATGATGCATTTGAATACACCTTATAAGTTTAGAATCCTAGTTTCGTGTTCAGCCACTGAATTCTCTAATGTGGCTACAGCTATGATTACATTGGCTGTATTTATAGATGCTATGACTCAGGATCTGAATTGGTCCAGAACAGTAATTTCTCTTCCTCCTACGATAGGCGCCATTTTAGGAGCATTAATAGCCCCTGTTTCTGGTCAGATAAATGATCGTATCGGATCTAAATATTTGATCATGATAACCACCGCAATTGTAGCTATGTGTTGTGTTGTGATGTCATTTGTGCAAATCGGCATCATGATCGCTGTTGCTTTAACTGTTATGAGGATGGTAGACCAGGGCGGAACTAAAGTTTTTACAGCTTCAACTGTCACTAAGACGTTTGTTGCTAATAAAGGAATGGCTGTATCAATNGTGTTCTTCGCNGGTTCTATTGGATGTATGCTACTTGTTCCAGTNATTTCATATGTGATTAATGAGTTNGGATGGAGACAGGCTTGGTTTGGTCTTGGGGTATTAATGTTTTGTGGAGGGACTCTGGTTACGTTTGTGTGTGTTCCCTTTAGAAATCGACAAGAATCTTTTGNAACTGGGCAAGAAAATANCTTGAAATTTGACCGTGATGACCTGAAAAAAGCTCGTAAGTCGTTGTCTTTCGTATTGGTATTTAGCTCTCTTTTCTTAACTGGTATAGCTACGGCAGGGACAATATTGCATGTGGTCTCATATTTAGGTGACAAAGGGTTTTCAAATAACGTTTCAGTGACTGCAATGAGTTTGGTAGCTTTTTCGAGTGCCGTCGGTTCGATTTTATGGGGTAGGCTGGGCGACAAATATAACACCAAATTGATCACGGTCATGACTTATTTGAGCTTAATTNTGGCGATATTATTTGTAATATTTCCTTTTAATAATTGGGTTGTCTATTGCATGGGATTGGCGTTTGGGCTAGCAGGAGTAGGTATAAATACCTTAAGCGCGATTTTATTANCGGATTATTATGGCCGTAACATATTGGCTTCAATATATGGTTTGAGTAGGACAGCGCAGGTGCTTGGCTTCGCCATTGGAACTCAGTTTTCTGCTTTGGTNTATGACCTTACCGGGGCGTATGAGTTTGCTTTTATCACTTTCCTCATTATTTGCACGTTAGGTTTAGGACTTTTAGTGATTGCCAGAAAGCCAATTTANNTTANCTTGAGAATGTAATTTTCTAGGTAATTGCTTATAATAGTCTCAAATATAGCAGAAGAAGACTAAGGAGTTGTTATGGCATTAGGANTACGAACTCANAGACCACTGATNCAGGCATCAAGCCACNTAATATCTGCAGGGCATAATNTGGCAGCAGTAGCGGGTTACGACATGTTGGAATCTGGAGGCAATGCGACTGATGCAGGTGTTGCTGCTGGGTTAGTTCTTAATGTTGTATTACCNCAATTNACTAATTTTGGTGGAGTTGCTCCTATATTGGTCTATGANAATAAAANGAATGAAGCTAAGAGTATTACNGGATTAGGCAATTGGCCNCAAGCAGCTTCTATTGAATATTTCAATACTCATCATAATGGAACTNTACCTAAAGGTATCTTNCGTACAGTGATGCCATCAGCCGCAGACGCATGGTTAACGGCNTTAAGGATTTATGGCACGAAAAGTTTTGAGGAAGTATCTGCANCTGCTATNAGGATAGCTAAATCNGGNTTTCCNATACATCATTCTTTGCATAATTTGTTTGTCAAATATGAAGATAAGAACTCTTTGGATTTTTCGATACGACAATGGGCGAGTACAGAGAAAATATTTTATAAAGACGGTAAGACGTTGGAAGCTGGCGATATTTTAGTGCAACCAGATTTAGCCAGAACATTCGAAAGACTTGTGGTAGCTGAACAATCCTGTAATGGTACGCGAGAAGAGAAGATTTTAGCTGCTAGAGATCTTGTATACAAAGGTGACATAGCTAAGGAAATGGCACAATTCTCTTCCGACAACGGAGGATTATTAACATTCGAAGATTTGCAATCTTTTAGTGTTCAAGTAAAAGATCCTTTAAGTGTAGATTATAAAGGGACCAAAGTGCTTTCCTCTGATACTTGGACCCAAGGCCCAGTATTGCTTCAAGCATTGAATATAGTGTCTGGGTTGGATTTGAAAAAAATGGGACACAACACTGCTACGTACATTCATGCTGTGGTGGAGTCATTAAAGTTATGTTTCGCAGATCGACATCAATATTATGGAGATCCTGATTTTGTGGATGTTCCTATAAAAGGGTTGCTGGATTCTAGNTATGCTGATTTAAGACGNTCATTAATAGATTTTGATCGAGCTATACAACGAATGCCAGATCCTGGAAACCCTTATGACTTTATGAATTCTAATTCCGGTCCAAAACCTTTTTTGCATCCAGAACCGGTCTCTGGAATAGCGGAAACCGATACAAGTTATATATGTGTAATTGATAAATGGGGTAATGGTTTTTCAGCTACTCCTAGTGATGGAATTGAAGGTGCTCCAGTGGTTGAGGGATTAGGTTTTTCGATGTCAGCTAGAGGTTCTCAGGCTTGGTTAGACCCTGAACATCCTGCCGCTATAATGCCGGGCAAGCGTCCTAGGTTAACACCGACGCCAGGGATGGCATTCAGAGACGACAATCTTTGGATGACTTTTGGCACTCCTGGGGCAGATGTCCAATGNCAATCTATGTTGCAACTGCTAATGAACGTTATTGANTTCGATATGGATGTGCAGGAGGCAGTGGAGGCTCCTAGATTTGCCACTTGGAGTTTTCCAGCTTCTCATGTTCCTCATCCATACGAGAAGAATGTTGTAACATTAGAAGGGAGAATAGAAGATAATTGCGCTGAGAATCTTGGAGCCCTAGGCCATGAGATCCAGATTTTAAATGACTGGGTGCCCAGATTAGGATCATTGTCTGCGATTGAGATAGATAGGTCTCGTAACACACTAAATGGTTCTTCTGATCTGAGACGTGAAAGTTATGCTATCGGTAGATAAACTAATTCTTATATATTGAGGTAAAAGTGCAAACAGATTTTTTAGATAATAATGTGTTAGATCAGGCAATATCAATTTCTGATGGGCTTGCTGAACGCGCATATGAAGCGGATCAGGTCAAGAAATTATCCCAAGAAACCGTTAATGACGTTATAAAGACAGGGATGTTGTCTATGTCGACCCCCAAAATATATGGTGGTTCGGAGGCGAATTTACTGACACGGTATGAAGTATTCAAGCAGTTGGGGTCTGCTTGCGCTGCTACCTCTTGGTGCATTGGTAACCACAACATGGCATGCGCTAGGCTTTATTCTCTTATGGGAGAAAAAGCTTCTCACTATCTGAAAGATGTCAGTAGTAATGGATCAGTAATATCTCAAGGAGTGGTGCCATCAGGGCAAGTGATTAAATCTTCTTCAGGGTANACACTGTCAGGACATTGGCAATTTCTAAGTTTTTCCCTNTATGCTAAATGGATGTTGCTTTGTACTAAATTACCTACAGAATCGGATACTCCNAAGATAGGATATGTGATAGTTCCTGCGGACTTGCCAGGATTAGAACTTCAAGATACATGGCATACAATGTCATTNAAGGCTAGTATGAGTAATGATTTGCTAGTACAAGATGTGCCTATAGATGAAAATTGGATTATGGAAAATAAACCTGCAATTTCAGGGGATGATGTCCCATTTGCATTGCGGAACCCTGCTGGTTTCAGCTTAGGGCCTGCAGCTACAGTATTGGGTGTGGCTGAGGCAGCTATTGAAGAGACAATTCAAGTTGCTAATTCAACAAATGTATCTACTGGAGGGCTATCAAACACAGTAGCTGCCGATCCCATTAAAAGGTCTGAAAAAATAGGTAATCAATTTGTGATGGCTGATTCGGTGATTGAATTGGAGTCAGCAAAAGCTTTCTTAAATCAAGAGCTATATAATTACACCTTTGAGGTTTATAACGGATTACCTCTTGCAGAAGATCGATTAATTAAATTACAAATGGCAGGTAACTTGGCTAGAGAGAATGCTCAGTCTGCTGTTGAAAGATTGTTTAAAATTAGAGGCGCGAACGGTTTATATGAAACTAAATCTTTCGAGCGTTACTATAGGGATGTCAGAATTGGGACACTACCTTCACCTTCAAACCCAGATATGATCAGGGAACGAATAGGTCGGTTTATGTTTGGGATTAAATAAATAGATTTTGGAGATTTCTTATGCCTTACGGAAATAATGATTGGCTAGCTTTAACAGATGAACCCGCCTTAGAACCTAAATTGCCAATCTGCGACCCGCATCATCATTTCTGGGATTATCGCATGGTACGAATGCCCTATCAGCGCTATTTACTCCATGAACTTGTGTCTGATATTGACAGTGGTCATAACGTTACATCGACTGTGTTTATAGAGGCTGGGGCAATGTATAGAGCTGACGGCCCGGATGAAATGAAGCCTGTTGGTGAAGTTGAATTTGTGCAAGGCTTGTCTGCTGCCAGTGCTAGCGGTCTGTATGGAGAATCCAGAGCAGCNGCGTCGATTATTGGTCATGCAAATTTGTTGTTGGGAGACAAGGTAAAACCTGTATTAGAGGCGCTTTCTACAGCTAGTCCCAGTAGATTCAAAGGAATAAGACATTCTGTTACTTGGGATCCTCACCCAGAAATAGAAAATAAAGCTGCTAGGGGTAGAGCTAAACAGAATCAACTGAGCGATCCCGAATTTAGAAAGGGCGCCAAGGTACTTAGCGATATGGGGCTTTCTCTAGAAGCATGGCTTTTTTTCCCTCAATTGATAGAATTGGCGGATTTTGCAAAATCATTGCCTAATCTAAATATTATTCTAAATCATGTTGGTGGATTATTGAGGATTGGTCCTTACGCTGGCAGGGACGAAGAAGTTATTGGCCAATGGAAAGCAGGAATAGCAGCAGTAGCTGAATGCCCCAATGTATACATAAAATTGGGAGGATTAGGTATGCCTCAGACAGGGTTTGGATGGGACGCAAGAGAGACTCCTGTTGGGTCTGAGGAACTAGCTCGTGATATGTCACCGTTTTTAGATTATTGTATAGATCAATTTGGTCCAGGCCGATCGATGTTTGAAAGTAATTTCCCGGTTGATAAAGTGTCGTTCTCCTATAATGTGTTATATAACGCCTTCAAAATTCTATCTAGAAAATATGATTCAAGAGAACGAGCACAGATGTTTAAAGATACAGCGTGTTCTGTTTATGGGATTAATTTTTAAGTGGTGGGCCGTGCGGGGCTCGAACCCACGACACCCTGATTAAAAGTCAGGTGCTCTACCAACTGAGCTAACGGCCCTGAATGATGCATCAAAGCATCGGGAGAACATTTTAGCACATACGGTTGTATTTAGGTAAGAAATTTGATGTTGCGTTATTTATAAAGATGTCGCATAATTGTTGCAGGTGATTCTAGCGAAGTGGTCCCACCCGTTCCCATCCCGAACACGGCAGTGAAACGCTTCAGCGCCGACGATACTGCTCGGGCAACTGGGTGGGAAAATAGGTCATCGCCCACTATATAAAAAGCAGGAATTAAACCTTCCTGCTTTTTATTTTTTATCGATACGTGAATGCTCAACTTACCTTTACACTTGATACGTCCTAAATTATAATTTAAACAATTCAAGTGAGCACTGTGTTCACCTACATTAAGTGATTAGAATAAATCCACTAAGGAGCCTGATATGGGTAGTAGATTTGAAAAGTTTTCCGAACGAGCTAGAAGAGTGCTGTCTCTGGCACAAGAAGAAGCTCAGAAATTCAACCATAATTATATTGGTACAGAACATGTATTATTAGGTTTGGTTAGAGAAACTGAGGGCGTTGCTGCTAGAGTTTTGTCTGGATTAGAATTAGAACTAGCTAAAGTACGATCTGCTGTGGAATTTATTATTGGAGAAGGCGAAAGCCCAGTAGAGGCGGAAATAGGATTAACTCCTCGTGCTAAGAAAGTTGTGGAATTGGCTGTTGATGAAGCCCGTAGAATGAATCATACATACATTGGTACTGAGCATCTGTTGATTGGATTGCTCAGAGAAGGGGAAGGAGTTGCGGCTGGAGTTTTAGAAAGTCTCAATGTCACTCTAGATAAAGTAAGAGCGCAGACTCAACAGATTTTGAGTAACACTAAACCTTCTAGCGGACAAAGCCAGAGGAGTGGTACGAAAACTCCAACTTTAGATCAGTTAGGAATTGATTTAACAGTGGCTGCTAGGTCAGGTAAATTAGACCCTGTAGTAGGAAGAGACTCAGAAATCGAACGAGTAGTGCAGATATTAAGTAGGCGTAGGAAAAATAACCCAGTGTTAGTAGGGGAACCAGGTGTAGGTAAAACTGCCATAGTAGAAGCTCTTGCTCAACGAATAGGCAGCGGAGACATTCCTGAAACGTTAACTGGAAAGAGATTAGTGACTTTAGACATGGGTTCACTAATCGCAGGCACAAAGTATAGAGGGGAATTTGAAGAACGGCTGAAGAAAGTGATTGAAGAAATCAAATCAGCGGGTAACTGTGTGCTGTTTATTGATGAAATTCATACAATAGTTGGAGCTGGAGCAGCCGAAGGTGCTGTAGATGCATCTAATATTTTAAAACCTTCTTTAGCTAGAGGAGAGATCCAGTGCATTGGAGCAACAACGTTGGATGATTATAGAAAATATGTCGAACGAGATCCTGCTTTAGAAAGAAGACTACAACCTGTAAGAGTAGAAGAACCAGAAGAAGAAAGTTCTGTGCAAATTCTTATGGGTATAAGAGAAGAATATGAAGAACATCACCAAGTTAACATAACTGATGAAGCAATCAAAGCTGCATGCTCTTTGGCAACGAGATACATTGCGGATAGGTATATGCCAGACAAAGCGATTGATGTGATTGATGAGGCAGCATCAAGAGTTAGGTTGAGAGGCAATGTGACTCCAGTAGGTATTAAAGAAGTTCTTGAAAAACTGGAAGATGTTAGAAGTCAAAAAGATGAAGCCATAGCATCTCAACAATATGAACATGCTGCTGAATTACGAGATAAAGAAGTGCAACTAAATGATGAATTGGAAACCATACGTAGAGAATGGGATGAAGATAAATCCAAGAATCGAGCCTCAGTTGTAGAGGAAGATATAGCTGAAGTAGTCAGTATGTGGACAGGAATCCCTGTTACAAGATTGGCTGATGAAGAAACCGCTAGGTTGATGAAAATGGAAGACGAGCTTCANAATAGGATCATAGGACAAGATGANGCTATTGTNAGTATATCTAAGGCCGTCCGCCGTGCGAGAGCTGGNTTGAAAGATCCCAGACATCCAATTGGTGCATTNATGTTTTTAGGGCCTACTGGAGTAGGGAAAACAGAATTGGTTAGAGCTCTNTCAGAGTTTATGTTTGGTAATGAAGANTCAATGATAAGACTGGATATGTCNGAATTCCAAGAAAGGCATACTGTCGCTCGACTTACTGGAGCCCCTCCCGGTTATGTTGGGTACGATGAAGGCGGGCAATTGACTGAGGCAGTTAGGAAAAAGAGTTATTGNTGTATTTTGCTTGATGAGATTGAGAAAGCTCATCCTGAGGTATTCAATATANTGTTGCAAATATTTGATGCAGGTCAATTGACCGATGCTCGAGGCCGCAAGGTGGATTTCAGGAATGCTATTATTGTNATGACTAGTAACTTGGGATCTGACTTAATCAAGAGGGACTCAGCGTTAGGGTTTGAATTGAAATCAGACCAATCTCAAGAAGATGAGAATNGACATGCAAGAATGAAAGATAAGGTAATGGANGAAGTTAAGAGATTCTTCAGACCAGAATTCTTGAATAGAATCGACTCAACAGTTGTGTTCCATCAGCTAACAGAATCTGAAATAATACAGATTGTAGATCTGATGATNGACATGGTGAGATCTGAATTAAAAGAAAAAAATATCAGTCTTAAAATAAGTGCTAAAGCGAAGAAGTACTTAGGAGAAAAAGGTTTTGATCCTGTTTTAGGTGCNAGGCCACTTAGAAGATTGATTCAAGACGAAATAGAAGACGCTCTATCTGAAGAGCTCCTTTCGGGCAAATTAAAAGAAGGGTATACCGCCAAGATAGATATAAAGAAAGATGGGCTTAAGATTACTTGTGAAGGCCCACAACCAGAAGTAGTGCCTACTGTTTAATCTTGACCAACAGGTCAACTAAAAGGTGAGTTTGAATGGCTTCATCAACGCATATCGTATGGATTTGTAATGATTGCGGTAATGAGGCGGATCGTTGGCAAGAGTACTGCCCATCTCCTTGGTGTAGATCTCAGAATACTATGCAAGAAACAGAAGTTTCTGTTGCAGTTGCCAAAACAAGCATAATAAATGCTAAAAACTCTGAATTAATAGATTTGTCTTCTGTGAGTGAATCTGTAGGTAACAGAATCACTTTAGATAATACTGAAATTAACAGAGTTTTGGGTGGCGGACTTACCTCCGATTCGGTGATTCTAATTACCGGTGAGCCAGGTATTGGGAAATCTACGATGCTACTTCAAATCGCTAATGACTGCTCTAATTATGGACCTGTGTTATATCTTAGCGGAGAAGAATCCGACAGACAGATTAAATCTAGGGCTACTAGGTTGGGGATATCTGGCGANAACNTAATTTTATCTTCGAACACATATTTGGAAGANTTTCTGAAAGATATCGAGAATTATACTCCGTCATTATTGGTGATAGATTCTATACAAACATTAGAAAGTACTACTAATAATTCTCCTCCTGGTAGCGTCTCACAGATTAGAGACTGTGGACTTATTCTTATGAATTGGGCTAAATCTGCAAATGTACCAGTGATAATTGCGGGCCACATTACAAAGGATGGCACGGTGGCAGGTCCTAGGCTTTTGGAGCATATGGTGGATGTTGTTTTATACTTGGAAGGAGAAAATCTAAATGATTATAGGGTACTTAGAAGCACAAAGAATCGTTTTGGTTCTACTACGGAAATAGGTGTTCTGAGCATGGAAATTTCTGGTTTAAAACCCGTTGAGGATCCTTCAAAGAATCTGATATCCAACCGACTTGAAAGTACTTCAGGTTCTTGTATAACACCTGTCATCGAAGGCAACAGAGCTTTGATGATGGAAGTGCAGGGTTTAACCTCCCCGACTTTTAGTACATCTGCTCCTAGACGTATAGCAAGCGGTATAGATTTTAATAGGCTATTGATGTTAACCACAGTATTGTCCAAGAAAACTAACATATCTATGCTAAGTCAAGATGTGATTGTGAACGTAGTAGGAGGATTCAGAATTAATGAACCTGCTGTTGATTGCGCTATATTATGTGCTTTAGCTTCTAGTTACCGTGATGTACCATTAGACCCTCATTTGGTGGTTTTTGGCGAGATTGGATTAACAGGCGAATTACGTCCTGTTTCTAACTTTGCCAGGAGAATTGAAGAGGCTAAAAGATTGGGTTTCAAGAAGTGTATAATCCCTAAATCAGACCAGACGCTACTGGATTCTGATGATGAAATGGACATAATATATGCTGGCGATATAAACGAAGTGTTGTTCAATATTTTGGGATAAATCTCACAAATTAGGCAAACATCATCCATTAAGTGTAGATGGGAGTCTAGACTTATAATATGATTAAAATCTCCCAAGAAAGATGGAAGAGGTAAAGGTTATGGTAAGAAAGAGTTTTAAAGAACTTGAAAGAGTTTACGGATTTGACGAAGTGGCAATTGTGCCTGGAGATGTAACGATTAATCCGGACATGACTTCCACTGCCTTGAATATAGGTTCCCTAAGTTTTGATATCCCAATCATGGCTTCTGCTATGGATGGCGCTGTATCACCTGATTTTGCGGCCCTGATGGATTCCCACGGAGGTTTGGGTGTTCTGAATGGAGAAGGTATATACGGAAGATACGAAGACCCAGAAGCGGTGTTACATGAAATTATTGATATGCCACAAGAAAAAGTGACTTCTTATCTGCAAGAAGTTTACTCAGCTCCTTTACAAGAAAAATTAGTGGCTGAATGTGTTGAAAGAATTAAATCAAAAGGATCCACATGCGGTATATCATTTACCCCTCAGAATACTAAAACTATGGCCCCAATAGCGGTTGAGGCAGGAGCAGATCTGATATTTGTTCAGAGTACGGTAACTACGGCAAGACATGTTTCTAGAAGTTATAGAGGCCTCATTTTTGGGGAATTATTGGATAATCTCAATGTGCCTATAGTGGTGGGCAACTGCGTTTCATACAATGTAGCTTATGAATTGATGGAGACAGGAATAGACGCGGTTTTAGTAGGTGTAGGACCCGGTGCGGCCTGTACTACTAGAGAAGTGGTAGGAGTAGGAGTACCACAAGTGTCTGCTACTTTGGAATGTGCTGCTGCTAGGGAAGCCTTTTATAAAGATACTGGTAAATATGTATCGATTATTACTGATGGCGGGTTTAGAACAGGAGGAGATATCTGTAAAGCTTTAGCCAGTGGAGCTGATGGGGTTATGATAGGTACTCCTTTTGCACAATGCGAGGAGGCACCAGGTAAGGGATTCAACTGGGGAATGGCTAATCCTCATCCAGAATTACCCAGAGGAACGAGAGTTTCTGTCGGTACAAAAGGGACACTAAAACAAGTTTTGTATGGGCCTACATCAATGACTAATGGTACACAAAATTTTGTAGGAGCATTACGAGTAGCGATGGGAATGTGTGGTTCATACACTATCAAAGATTTTCATTCCGTTGATATGGTGATAGCTCCAAGTATCAAGACTGAAGGTAAATTTTTCCAGATGACTAACTAGGAGGTGTTAAATGATTAAAGTTTTATTTCCAAAATCAGAAGAAAGTAATGCCCAAAATAAAACCACGGACCGCATCACTAGTATAGAGGACAAGGTAGTTGGCTTACTTGAAAATAGAAAGCTACACGCAGATACATTCATGACGGAACTGGAGCAGGTTTTGGTCTCTGATTTTGGTGTCTCCGAAGTGATATATAAGAAAAAGAGAGCATACAGTGAAGCTTGTGATTCTGAGACACTTGAATATTTGATAGAACATTGTGATGTCATAGTACATGCAATAGCTGATTGAGGCTCCTGTACTGCGTGGGGTCTTCACGATACAGTAATAACTGAAGAAGCAGGAATACCATCGGTATCGATAGTTAGCAGCACATTCACTACGGCTGCCCAAGCTCGAGCGGCAGCTTTAGGTATGCCAGATGTGAAATTAGTGATACTTCCTAGTCCTTTAACTCCTAAAAGTACAGAAGAAATCAAGCAATTAGCTAAGGTGCATGCTTCTGAAATTGCCAATGCATTAATAAAGTGAATTAAGTATATGCGGTTAACATCTAAACAAATAGAATTACAGGATTCCTTTTCTCAGATACAAGATTATTATGAAGCAGAGGGATGGTCAGATGGTCTGCCAGTTGTTCCAGCTACCGAGGATTTGGTTTTAGAAATGGTACAAGGTGCTGGTCTACCTCCTGAATTCGAGTTAGGAGTGATTCAGCCAAGTAATAAAACCGTTACAGTAGAAAAAGTAGCAATAAATTCTGTAATGGCAGGCTGTAAACCTGAATATTTTCCTGTGGTCATTGCAGCGGTCAAGTGTGTTTTGAGGCCTGAATTTAATGTTGGAGGAGTTCAGGCAACTACTGGAGGTGCTGCGTGCACTGTAGTTGTTAATGGGCCAATTTGTAATGAAATAGGTATTCATTCTGACGCCGCATGTTTCGGCCCGGGATTTCGAGCCAACGCAACCATAGGTCGTGCGGTAAGATTAGTTATTAGGAACCTAGGTGAACTCCTTCCAGGGGTAATGGATAAAGCTACTTTGTCTACTCCTGGTAGATTTAGTTTTTGTTTCGGGGAAAATGAGTCAAGGAGCCCATGGGAAAGTAGACAGGAAGAATTAGGTTATTCGAAAGATACCAACATGGTAACTACTATTGGAATAAGAGGGGTCTACAATATTTTCGATTCTAGTTCTAGCGGTACATTAGCTCTAGATACGTTAGTGAAATCAGTGGTAACAGAAGGTTTTGCGAATTACTATCAGATAGGTTCGGGAGCTCAGATGACTTTAGTCCTTAGTCCTGAGCATGCTAATGAGATTGCTGATGAAGGATTTTCTAAAGCTGATATCAAGCAATTTATATTTAAAAATGCACGAATGCCCATTTCCAGATTAAAAGAGAAGGCTCACTGGAGTAACAGGGTGTGGCCTGAGAGTATTAATGTTGATAACGATAACACCTTAGTTCCAATCGTTACTTCTGCAGATGATATTGTGGTCTTGGTGGCAGGTGGAGATGGTAGGCATTCAGCCTGGTTAGCAGGATGGGGTGTAACACGAATTGTTTCAGAATTGATATAATTAATACATTGTTTACACAATGTCCTATTCGAAGTTTAAAAAATGGTTAAAACATACCCTCTCTTGTATTGTAAATAATTAGATGAATGTCTAATCTTTAAGATATAAAAAATCTTAATAAGAGTTACGATTGTTCGGGTTTGTTTAGATCTACGGAATGGGATAGCTGTACAGTGAGGAGAGATTAATGGCAAAGAAGTCAGATACTGAAAAATGTGTGCATCACTGGTCAATTCAGGCAGCTACAGGTCCACAGAGTAAAGGTGAATGTTTAAACTGTGGTGAGCAAAAGCAATTCCAGAATTATGTAGAAGCATCCACTTGGGGAGAATCCTCAGGAATTAGAGGAGCTAAGAAAGCCCCAGCTGAAGGGAAAAAAGACTAAGCGTTAATAGCGGGGCTGCCCTTGTTCTGTTGCAGAATACGTGGCTCCTGATCAATCAGAATAAGTTTTGGAATAATAATTGGAAAAGAAATTTACCCATCTACATATCCATTCAGAATATTCTATGCTGGATGGTATAAGCAAAATACCAGAAATGGTGGCCACGGCAAAAAATGCGGGAATGGACTCCTTAGCAATTACTGACCATGGATCAATGTACGGTGCCGTGGAGTTTTACTCAGAATGTAAGAGAGAGGGTATTAAACCCATTATTGGTTGTGAAGTGTATATGGCCCATACCTCACGTTTTGAAAAAGGCCAATCAGAGCGTAGTCCATACCATTTGGTTCTTTTAGCTCAGAATCATGAGGGATATCAGAACCTAATGTATCTGGTGACGAAGTCTCATATAGAAGGATTTCATTACAGGCCTAGGATAGATAAAGAGTTGTTGAAAGAAAGAAGCGCTGGGCTTATTGCATTGTCTGGTTGTCCGTCTGCTGAGGTACCAAGATATATATTAGATGGTAATTTGGATAAAGCAGAAGAGACTGCTCTATGGTTTAATGAGATTTTTGAAGGCAGGTATTTCTTTGAGATTCAGAGACACGCAGATGTCCCTGGTTTAGATGATATAAATTCAGCTTTAATCGAAATGTCCGACAGATTGAATATTCCGTTGGTAGTNACCAATGATTCTCACTATGTTCATAAGCATGAACATCATCTTCAAGATCTCTATATAGCTATTCAAACGAATACAACAATTCATGATGAAAAACGTCTGCGTATGGAAGATGACTCTTATTACATAAAATCACCTGATGAAATGTGGGAATTATTTTCTGATGTTCCGGAAGCATTGGAGAACACTCAAAAAATAGCTGATATGTGCGACTTGGAATTAGGATTTGGGCAAACACATTTGCCTAGGTTCGATACTCCTGGCTATGACAATGCAGACGATTATTTGAGGCATTTATGTGAAGAAGGTCTAGAAAAGCGTTATTACGATATAACGGAAGATATACAAGCTAGACTCGATTATGAATTGGATGTTATAAAGCAAACCAATTTCGGTAAGTATTTCTTGGTAGTGTCAGACATCAGTCATTTTGTTAGACGAAATAATATTATGTTTGCTGTCAGAGGAAGTGCTGCTGCNAGCCTAGTGCTGTATTGCCTTGGAATTACCGATGTCGATCCGTTGAAATACAATCTNGTGTTTGAGAGATTTCTTAATTTAGAACGTAAAGAAATGCCTGATATTGATATGGATTTTCAGGATGACCGTAGAGACGAAGTNCTTAATTATGTNACNGATAAATATGGTGAAGATAAAGTAGCTCAAATAATAACATTTGGACGTATGGCTGCTAAGGCTTCCTTAAGAGATGTAGGTCGTGGGTTAGGGATNCCCTACGGGGAAGTAGATCGTTTGGCTAAACTAGTACCGTTTAAAGCAAGAACGATACAAGAAGCACTAGATAGTAGCNATGAATTTAAACAAATNGCTGAATCTAACCCGAGCATGAAAGCTTTGGTGGAACNTGCNCAAGGTTTAGAAGGNACNGTTTCTCACGTAGGAACTCATGCAGCAGCAGTTCTAATTTCAGAGAGNCCTTTAACAGAAACGGTTCCGTTACAACGNCCGTCAAGGTCCTCGGATGATAATAAAGTATTAACTACGCAATACTCGATGGANCCAGTTGCTAAATTGGGCCTNCTNAAAATGGACTTTTTGGGATTAACAAATCTGACTATATTGGATAAATGTTTACAATCAATTGGGGAAACAATTGGTGAAGAAATAAAATTGGCAGATATACCNTTGGATGATGTCGCTACTTTTGAAACGCTTGGTACGGGTAAAACNACGGACATATTTCAGCTGGAAAGTGCTGGAATGCAGAAATACATAGAGAAATTGAAACCATCAAATTTAGGTGATATTGCTGCGATGATTGCTTTATATAGACCTGGTCCTATGGAGCATATTGATACATTTATTGATGCTAAACACGGTAAAACTCCGATTGTTTATCCAGATGAGAGTTTAAAAGAAATATTAGATGAAACTTATGGCATTATCGTTTATCAGGACCAAATTTTGAAAATNTTNCAACAATTTGCAGGCTACACNTTAGGTGAAGCAGATATTGTACGTAAGGCNATGGGTAAGAAGATNCAGAGNTTAATGGTTGAGGAAAAAGAAAAATTTGTAGCTGGTGCCATNGNAAAAGGATATACCCAGCAATTGGCGGAAGAGATATTTTTGTTGATAGAGCCATTTGCNGGGTATGCATTTAATAAAGCACATAGTGTAAGTTATGGATTGATATCTTATTGGACTGCGTATTTAAAAACCCATTTCAAAATGCAATATATGGCATCTGTGTTGAATGCTAAAAGCGATAATCCAGAAAAAATGCTTTCTTCTATTATGGAATGTAAGAATCTTGATATAAAAGTTGGACCGCCAAACATTAATGTTTGTGAAGCTGAATTTAGTATTAGTAAGACAACAGAGTCCCAAATTGATTTTGGATTNTCAGCAGTGAAAAATGTTGGNTATGCTTCAGTAAAAGAAGTAGCTTTAGAGCGTTCAAATAATGGTGAATTCAAGTCCGTAGATGATTTCTGTAANAGAGTGGACTCAAAGTATGTTAATCGNCGNGTTCTAGAGAGCTTAATAAAAGTTGGGGCGTTTGATGAATTCGGTGAAAGAGGGGCATTATACGATGCTCTGGAATCTATGNTGGCTACTATTCAGTTGGAATCAAGGATTCGCGACTCAGGACAAACTAGNATGTTTGAATTAGATTCAGGTCCTAATGAAAATGCGTCAGCAGCTGGGATNGTGTTATCGGATTCGCAAACNCCGTTTNCTGAAATTATTGAATGGGAAGAGGAATTGTTGGGATTAAAATTATCCGCNATGACTCAAACCGCNGCACCGGTGATTAATGGTATTTCNTTAGATTCGTTAGATACTATGANAATAGGTTCAGATGTGTCAGTGATTGGNATCATACAAAGTAAATTTAAAGGCGTTACAAAAAGTAAAAATGAAGAATATTTAAGACTTGATATTAAATTTGCAGATGGAAACATGACTGGTTGGGTTTGGCCACAAAATTTGAANCANACGGAAATTCAATGGGTAGAAGGAATTCCTNTGAGGATCTCAGGGAAAATAAGGCAGAGGGGAGATGAACCCAACTTCCAATGTGAAAGAGCAGANAATCCTGTAACTACCCCAGAAGAAGTTGATAGANATATTGTTCCTATTNNAGAGCAACCCGAAATTAATACAGGAGAACCAAGCTTGGAAACTATAACGGACGCACCTATTCAGAATGAAACAATAAGAACTGAAATTATGATGATNAAATTAGAAGAGACCGAGGATAGTATTGAAGATGCCCATAAATTGAGGGAGTCAGTCAAAATCATGCTCGAGTACCCTGGNCAATGCAAGGTGAATTTCAAAATTAAGACTGTCGGAAAAGTAGTAATTATGGATTTGCCCGTGGTTACTGTAAGTTTAGATAAAGGGTTAATCGCNAGGTTAAATGATTTGCTAGGAGAAAACTCTGTTGAAAGTATTGTGGATGGTAAATTGCTTCAAGAAGTGGGTTAANTAAATAGTCTAATTTATACAAAAACACCCTGGAAANTTCCAGGGTGTTTTTGTNTGTGCCTTATTTGAAGTGTGTGGTGTTGATCAAAATTCTTCGTCCACCAGGCATATTGGTGAAGTCNAAATTNTTGTTAACTCCCCATACTGCTACGATTTCCATGATCGGTATTTGGTACAACCGGTCAGAGAAGACATCGTAAACTTCTTCCATAAGTTGCCTACGCTCATCTCCTGCAGCAGCGATAGCTTTCTGTCCNAGAGTGTGAGTGTCAGCATCACAGTTAGANGATCTAACAGATGCACAGTTCATNTAGAACTTGATTTGNCTACCGAAGTCAAAGTATTCTCCGCCAGGAGCGAAGTACACTAGTCCAGGTGATACACCAGGATCTGCTGGTGGCTCCCCTGCATGTACATCGGCAACAGCTTCTTCATGGGATTTACCAGCATCGATTGAAGCNCTGTATATATGAGCAGGTCCTGCTTTATGGTATTTGTTCCAAATTGTTGACTCAACAACATTTACCTTTATGTTCAATCCGACTTGGTCAAAGTAAATCGCAAGGGATTCAGCTAATTCAACGTCTTTAGCCCAANGTCCAGAACGAGTCCAGTAACTAATCTCGTTTGCAGGGTCATAACCAGCTTCAGCTAATAATGCTTTAGCTTTCACTGGATCGTAGGTGTATTTTGGCTTCCAGTTAGTATCATTAACTCCGAGTGTGCCAGGGATACCGTTAGGTCCACTGGAACATCTGCTTTGCTCACCAAAGAGAGCTAGAGCAATNTCTTCGCAGTCAATTGAATGAGCTATAGCTTGTCTAACNTTAAGCTTTTTAAGTTCTGGATGCCAGATAGTATCAACGTCTAAGGTGTTTACCTCACCGGATACGATCTTGACCCAAGCACCGTGATCACTATTGTCTAGATCTGCAGCCATGTCACCAGCCATGCCCCAGGCGATGTCTGCTTCTCCAGCTTGGATCATTGCTGATCTTACGGTTTCTTCAAGTCTCCATACGTATTCAGCGGTGTTGATGGTTCCTGCTTGGTTTAGGAATACGCTGTTGTCAGCGTTGTAGCCATCCCATCGGTTGATAGTGAATTTTTCTCCTCGNATCCATTCACCAAATGTGTATGGTCCCCATCCTATCGTGTTACCTTTAGCTGCTTGGACTTCTCCGTCATGTTCAGCATGGTCTTTAGGTGCTCTGAAAATGGTATATTGGCTAAATCTAGGTAACGCAGGGTTAGGATTTTCTAAATTCCATTGCACTGTATAGTCATCTATCACTTCAGCATTGGAAGGACCTACCTGACCATAAGGTCCGCATTCCACGCATTGNCCCAGATAATCTATAGAGTATTTNGCNGCTTCAGCGTTCCATGGCTCACCGTTATGGAATTCCATCCCTTCGGTAAGTTTGAACGTCCAAGAAGCGCCCCCATCATGCATTTCCCAGCTTTGAAAGCCCACGGTTGCGTGGTCTACGAAGTCTGGTCCTAAGAACGAGACTGGCTGAGTAATGTTATGAGTTATTTGGTTTGGATATAGAGTAGTGGATTTCCAAGTATCTGGGTCTGAAGGTTCTTGGTTAATTACTACTACTATACTGTCTTTGGCAGGTTCTGCTTTCGCAGGTGCTACCGTTGGTTTTACAGCAGGTACTGCTGTAGGCGCTGCGCTTGCGGCAGACTTGGGTGCTTCTTTAGCTGGAGCCGATGCTGCGGGAGCTGCGGCTGCAGGAGCCGATGCTGCAGGTTCAGCAGAGGTAGAATCATCCGACCCTCCGCAAGCTACAACAAAAGCGGAAAGTAGCATCAATGATAATGACATCAAGATTAAATTCTTAATGCCTTTTTTCCGTGTTTGAATCACTCGTGTTCCTCCTTATTCTTAGCCATTATNTAATGACATTGTTTATCCTTNCAGCAAATAANAAGTATCTCGCTTAATAATATAGCTGTAAGACGTATAGGCTACGATAGNTAGGATATTTTGTCAATATAACATGGGTTATNGGATGTTAATNCTATGTGAAAAAGANAATTNATNCATATTNATTACGGAATACGTAATAAGAGAGGGGGCCCCACAGGCCCCCTCAAGGTTATCAGGGAATCTCATTGGAAGAATTCCCTANAAGTCTATTTGGCTNNATGNTTATTTACTTCAAGCTAATTGACCATGNNGCAGTGAAGTAAGGNACCAATTTCCAAGGTTTGTAGTCAGCGATTCTTGGGCCAGCTCCCCACGGCACATTAGCGTAGAAAGGCCCCCAGTGCATAGATTCATCTCTGATGAACTTATATGCTGTGTTGAAGTTTTCCCATTGTTCATCTCCTGTTACTACGTGGTTCAAAGCCATTTCTTTGATCTTGTCACATCGAGCGGCTCCATCAGCTGTCTCTGGTTCGTTAACTCTCCAACGAGCGTCGTGGTTGCAATAGTGACCGGTTGTGATACTGGTTCCATCGAACCTTGCTTCGTTGTCTCTGATGAGCATGTCACCAGGGAGTGATCGGTTGTTCCATTGCTGTTTAATAGCAGCCTGGTCACCAATTTCGATATCGACTGAAATGCCAACGTTCTTCTTCCAGTCAGCAGCCATTAATTCAGCTACTTGTGGTAAGAACGGGAATGCACCAGCTTCCCAGGTCCAGATCTTGAAGGTTAAGGAATCATCTAATCCAGCAGATTTCCATAAAGCAGCTGCTTTGTCTGGGTCATATGGGAATCCGTCTAGGTCTGAGCTGTAACCCAAAGCGTTGGATGTAGCCCAGCCATGACCTTCGTGAGTAGCACCTTTACCGTATAGTGCTTCTTGAATAGCACGGGTGTCGGTACCATATTGAAGGGCCTGTCTAGCATCTTTCTGGAAGCACCACATGTCTTCTTCCCAGCAGTCTATGTAGATCATCCAGAGCATGGAGTTTTCTAATTGCCAGAAAATATTCATGTCGGACTCTTGTTCTAATGTTGGAACTAAGTTCATGTTAGCTTCAATGAGGTCAGCTTCTCCGGATTGAAGAGCTGCCAATCGAGTGGAAGGTTCAAGAATGATTTCCATATCGATTCCGCCGACTTTAGCAATCCTATCC
>PBNM01000014.1:0-1244 GCA_002723125.1 Chloroflexota bacterium
CGGCATGGATATGGGCGGCATGGATATGGGCGGCATGGATATGGGCGGCATGGATATGGGCGGCATGGATATGGGCGGCATGGATATGGGCGGCATGGACACTGGCGGCATGGGTGCTGACATGGGTGGCATGGGTGCTGACATGGGTGGCATGGGTGCTGACATGGGTGGCATGGGTGCTGACATGGGCATGGGCATGGGTGCTGATATGGGCATGGGTGCTGACATGGGCATGGGCATGGGTGCTGATATGGGCATGGGTGCTGACATGGGCGGCATGGATATGGGCGGCATGGACATGGGTGGCATGGGTATGGACATGGGCGGCATGGACATGGGCGGCTTCGGTATGGGTGATATGAACTATCAGGATCCAAGATCAGACGGCATGGATATGGGACCAGGCATGGACATGGGTGGCATGGGCGACATGGGCATGGGCGACATGGGTGGCATGGGCGGCATGGACTTTGGCTTCCAGATGGAATTTAATCCTGAGCCTCAAATGTGGGATGTTGGATTTGATACTCATACTCCACGAGGTGAAGACGCACGAGAAGCCTTTGATATGGCAATGGACATGGGACCAGGTGGTTTCGACCAACTAGGTTCTGATCAGATATTTGAAATGGCGGGCAGCATGGATGCCACTGGCTTTGATATGCTAGGTGGGGATGCTGTCTTTGATATGGCAATGGGAATGGACTCTGGCCAATTCGGCAATATGGAGGGAGACCAATTAGCAGGAATGTTTGGTGCCATGGAAGGCGACATGATGTACGACCTTGGTGGAGACATGCTATTTGATGCGGCTTCTAATATGGGTGCTGCAGACTTTTATGCAATGGATCAGGATGCTGCATTCGGAATGTTTGATGCGATGGGCCCAGATATGATCATGGACCTTGAAGGTGAACAGATGGCAGGCATGCTAGGCGCCATGGAAGGCGACATGATGTACGACCTTGGTGGAGACATGCTATTTGATGCAGCTTCTACCATGGGTGCAAATGACTTTATGATGATGGACCCTGATAGTGCATTTGGAATGTTTGATGCTATGGGTCCTGAGATGGTCTTTGACTTAGGTGGAGATCAAATGGCTGGAATGTTCTCTGCAATGGAAGGAGAGCAAATCAGAGGCATGGATGCAGATATGGCATTCGGTGCTTTTGAGTCTATAGGAGCTGGCGGTTTTGACATGCTCGGCGGNGATCAAATGGNNGGNATGTTCNNTGCAATGG
>PBNM01000014.1:1249-26979 GCA_002723125.1 Chloroflexota bacterium
GATATGATNNATGGACNTNGGTGGAGACATGCTATTTGATGCAGCTTCTACCATGGGAGCGCAAGACTTTATGATGATGGANCACGACGCTGCATTTGGAATGTTTGATGCGATGGGTCCAGATATGATTATGGACCTCGGTGGCGATCAGATGGCCGGAATGTTCTCTGCAATGGAAGGGGATATGTTCATGGACATCGGTGGAGACATGCTCTTTGACGCTGCTACAGGAATGGGAGCGCAAGACTTTATGATGATGGATCATGGCGCTGCATTTGGAATGATGGACGCTATGGGATTTGATGCTGTCAAAGATCTCGGTGGAGAGCAAATGGCCGGAATGTTTGGAGCAATGGAAGGAGACCAACTTGGCGCGATGGGCGCTGAAAGAGCCTTTGACGCAATGATGGATATGGGAATGGGCACCGCTATGGAATTCATGGGTGGTGACCAAATGGCAGGAATGCTAGGCGCAATGGAAGGTGACATGTTCGGTGCATTTGGCGGCGACATGCTCTTCGATGCAGCTATGAATATGGGCGCACAAGACATGATGGGAATGCCCCCTGAGGCTGCCTTTGGAATGGTTGAAACNATGGGATTTGACATGATGTTAGAGCTCCCTGGTGATGCAATGGCCGGAATGTTTGGAGCAATGGAAGGTGATATGTTCGCTCAAATGGGTGGAGATGTGCTTTTCGATGCTGCTATGAGCATGGGNGCACAGGATATGATGATGATGCCTCCGGANGCGGCATTCGGAATGTTTGACACTATGGGGCAAGGTGCAGTCATGGACNTACCTCCTGATGCAATGGCNGGAATGTTNGGAGCAATGGAAGGTGANATGTTCGCTCAAATGGGCGGAGAATTCATGGCAGACGCCTTGGGAACNATGGGTATNGANACAGCACTAGATTTCATGCCNCCAGAAGCAATGGTTGACATGTTTGGAGCTATGGATCCTGCTAATATGGCNGAACTTGGAGCAGGTGCTATGTTTGATGCAGCTGCTGGTCTACCTCCAGCTGAAATGGCTATGATGCCACCTGAAGCAGCGTTTGGAATGTTTGAAACNATGGGAACGGAAATGTTATTTGACCTGCCTCCTGATGCAATGGCCGGTATGTTCGGAGCAATGGAAGGTGATATGTTGGGAGCGATAGGCGGAGATGTATTGTTCGATGCTGCCGCTACNATGAGCCCCACCGACTTTATGGTTATGCCACCTGAAGCAGCTGCCGGAATGTTGGACACAATGGGAACTGGAGCAGTGTTAGAATTGCCAGCAGATGCGATGGCTGGAATGGTCGGAGCTATGGATACTGCCCAGATACTGGAATTGCCAGCAGATGCAGCTCTAGATATNTTCACTACAATGGGTGCTGATACTGCTGTGGCAGGAATGGATGCAGACAGTTTGGCTGGCATNGTAGGAGCGATAGAACCTGAAGCTATGTTTGACCTTGGAGTAGAGGCCTTAGCTACAGTAGCTGCCGAAATTACGGTTGAAGCATTCATGGAAATGCCTTCTGAAAATGCAGCCGGAATGGTTGAAGCCATGGGAGCAGTTGAAGTGCTGAGTTTGGGCGGTGAACAAATTGCTGGAATGATGGGGGCAATGGAAGGAGACCAAATATTAGAAGTTTTGGCTGTAGACGAAATAGCGTTAGCGGCTGAGAAGATAGACGGTCAATCCTTCACTGTAATGGACCCTGATAGNGCGGGAACNATTTTGGAAGCGGTAGGAGTTGAACAAATCGCAGCAGATTTGCAAGGCGATCAACTAGCCGGTTTAGTCACAGCTCTTGAGCCCGAACAATTAAAAGAAGCTGTTGCTCCCGAATTGGCACTAGAAATGGCAGACAAAATGGATTTGAATTCTGTAGCGCTTATGGAATCTGATAGCGCTGCAGCAATGTTAGAAACGGTAGCGGCTGATGCTCCCGCAGCGGTTGCGGAAATGCCAGAAGCTACGTTAGCAGCTATGTTTGAAACTGTAGCGGCTCCAGAAATATTAGCAGCTACAGAGATCACTGAAGCTATGGCAGATGCTTTAGAAGCAGGCGCCGCACCAGCAGACTTAGGTTTAGTTGAAGGAGACTTACCAGAAGGAGTGTTTGATGCTTTAGAAGCAGGAACTGCTCCAGCTGAAGCCGGATTGGAAGTGATAGCTCCTGCGGAAGTCGCAGTTGCCCCAGAAGTAGTACTTGCTGCTGCTGAAGCTCTTCCAGTGGATAAGATTGAATCATTCGCCCCTGCATCAGCTATAGCTATGATAGAGGCATTAGACCCAGTTGCCAGCGCAGCGTTTGCTGAAGTAGCAGATGCTAATGCTGCAGCGGTTATGGATGCAGTAGTAGCAGGAGAAGGTACCTTAACAGANGTTGCCGCTCCTCCAGTTCCGGTTGCAGCTGAGCCAGCTGATTTGAGTGCTCTTGGTACTGAGAAAGTCACCGCTGTTGCGGAGGCAATGTCAGCGGACCCTGGAGCGATTAAAGATGTTGCTCCAGANATAGTNGCAGGAATGGCCGAGGTTATAGAACCTGCTGCAATGGCCGACTTACCAACAGAAATGATGGGAANTATGGTGGAAGTAATGAGTGGCGACCAAGTGTCAGATTTGGGAGCGGAACAGAAAGGAGCTTGCTTAGAAGCAGCAGGTGCTGATTTGATAGCTCCAGCTGCAGATGGAGCTCCAGCTCCTACTGAGTTTGCGGAAATGCCAGCAGTTGAAACAGCGATTGCTGCTACGGATGCTGCACCTACAGCCGAGCTGGTAGCTATGATTGACTCAGTAGGTGAGGTATTTGAATTCATGGCAGCTGGTACTGGTGAAGGATTAGCTCCTGAAATGCCAGAAATGCCAGAGGTAATAGCTCCAATAGATACAGGAGCTGCACCAACCACCGGAGAAGCACCNACAACAGCAGTGGGTGGAGATGCAGCTGCAGCGAATGCAGCAGCCGATGCAGCAGCAGCAGCTGAAACAGCAGCAGCAGCAGAAGCGGTAGCAGAAGCAGAAGCAGCAGCAGTTGAAGCAGATTCAGCAGCAGCAAATGCAGATGCAGCATTAGCAGAAGCNGAGGCATTACAGGCGGCAGCAGAAGCTAACCCAGGTGATGCAGCGGCTCAGGAGGCCGCGTTAGCGGCAGCAGATGCAGCAGATGCAGCNGCAGCAGCGGCTGANCAGGCGGCGGCGTTAGCAGAAGCAGAGGCNGCAGCGGCAGAGGCGGNTACTGGTGGTGCTGANGCAGCAGACGGTACTGGTCAATAATAAACTNTTAATAGATAGTGTATTTAAAGAGCCCTTTTTAGGAAGGGCTCTTTTCTTTTTACTGTAAGTCGAATATATTAGTTGGACACTCGGTACATATAGAGGAGGTAAATCTATGGACGAGAACATTAGATTAAAAGCTATTAATCACAGTACTTATTGCGTNAAAGATAAAGACGCAGCATTGAAATGGTACACAGAAATTTTAGGNATAAAGCAGATTCCCAAAATGGTAGATAGNGATCATTTGTATTGGTTGCAACTNCCGAGTGGGGCTATGATNCATATCATCGAACATCCTGATGCACCGTCAGCCCCTTCTCATCACACCGCATTTGAGGTGGATGATATTGAAGCTTCCAGAGATTATTTTCAAGGTAAAGGAGTCGAAGCTTTGACAGATATTCAAACTCGGAACGATGGCCAGAGAGCATTTTATTTTGAAGATCTAGATGGTAATAGATTAGAAATCTGTACCAAATCCGGCTTTGGTGTGTTGGTATAAGCGGATTGAGGTTTATTGTGCCGGTGTATAGTTAGGTTTCTTAATGATTAAGAAAGAAACACCTGCGACTATACCTAGTACACAATAACTTAATAGGGCGACGTCATAGGATCTATATATATCAAAGATTATGCCTGAAGTTAATGCTCCTATGGCTTGCCCTAAGGAAATGAAAGGTTCTGTTATCCCTCGTATTTTCCCTAGATTGTTTCTTCCAAAGTAATTGGCGTAAGTCACTGGGGGAATGCATAGAATTCCTGCAATTGCTAAACCGAATAAGGAAGATAGGACAAAGACGGAAATTGGTCCTTGGATCAATGTGAATAATCCTAGTGTGACTCCTAAAAGCATAGCATCGATGGAATACGCATATTTGGCAGGCATGAATTCTAGGACTCTTCCCCATATAACACTGCCTACTCCAGTAAATATAGCATTACAACAGACTCCCATAATGGCAATCCAAGGAGCTAATCCTTTGTCTGATATGAGAGCAGCTTGGTGAACGTTCATTCCTGACTGTAGTAAGAATAAGATGCCACCTGAAAATGCTAAGATCCAGAGTACCCTTGTCTTCGCTGCCTCCCTCAATGTCCAACTTACTTCTTTTGCAACATTTTGTTCGAGGTCATCATTATCTGTATTGGATGATTCACCATCAGGTAGTAACCCAAGATCTTCTGGTCGATGCTCTATAAATAATAGGGTAAATGGAAGGGATATTGTTAGGACTAGGATTCCTATGACCAACCATGCAGACCTCCAGTCATACCATTGTATGATTGTCCACGCGAGTAATGGGAAAGTTAACATGCCGATAGAATGAAAGGAGAATAATAACCCGGTAGCTCTACCTCTGTATTTAACGAACCATCTAGATATACAAACGGAAGATCCAATCTGAAATGTGCTGTTAAACAGGACTCTCCCTAGGCCGTATGCTATGTAGAATGCTAGCGGGGTGGTAACCCAACTTAGTGAAATCGTTGCGATGCCCAGTAGTAATACGCTAATGGAAAGTACTATTTGAGTTTTATACTTATCTACAATCCATCCTGCTGGTACTGAGGCTACCGATGCGGCTAATCCACCTACGCTAGCTGCTCCTGCTATTAATGTTCTGCTCCATCCGAGTTCAGTATTCATCGATGCTATGAATACCCCTATCATTAAACTGGCAGCCGCGTTTCTAACGACAGCGGAACTTCCAACAGCTAAGAGGACTACCCAACCATAGTAAAAAGGAACGTTAGGAGCTATTTTTTTTGCTAACAAAATGTATTATTGAGTCCTGATTATCGTTATGAGTAATGAGTTGAATTTCTAGTTATTTGTGCAGCTGCAGACTTTATTTGGGAGCCTTTGATAGGAGGATTCATTTTTGCTACAGTCACAGTTACCGCATCAGCTTGCGTGGTGCTTAAAATGCTTTTTGCTATCTTTTCAGCAACACTTTCAATCAGATCGAAAGAAGGTCCCTCTACGATGTTTTTGATTAATTTGTAGATATTAGAATAATTAACCGTATCATTTAAATCATCTGTTTGTCCTGGCAAAGATAAGTTGCAATTGATGTCTACATCGATTATGAATTTTTGCCCCTGGACTTTTTCTTCTGGGTTGACTCCATGGTAGCCATAGAATTCCATCTCGCTAAGGATAATTTTATCTGTATTCAAAAGAGTTCCTTATTTAAATTACGCTACAGGGTGAATTTGTCTTCGAGTAATCCTGCTGCGATAAGTACATTTTGGGCCCGCTTTACTACTGGCACATCTATCATTTTACCGTCTAGTGCGATGGAGCCTTCTCCTTGCGATTCGGCTTGTTCCCATGCTTCCATGACTTGTTGTGCGTACTGTATTTCTTCTTCGGAAGGTGAAAAGATTTTATTGATGGTTTCAATCTGATTAGGATGTATAGCAAATTTGCCTGTATATCCAACAGATTTTGCATTAGTGGCGTCCCTGGTGAGGGCGTCATAATCATTAAAACTTACGAAAGGACTGTCTAATGCAGGTAAATTGACTGCTTTCGCCGCAATGGGAACCATGGCTCTGGGGACTGCGATTTCCGAGCCTAGCTCAGTTCGGGTGATTTCCATGTCATTTGTTAAGTCTTCTGCTCCAAAGGCAAGGGCTATTGTCCTTGTGCTTGCAGTGGATATTTCCTGGATATTCATAATGGCTTTAGCACTTTCTATCCATGCAATGAACTTGAGTGACTTATGAGGAAGACCTTTCTTAGTCTCTATCTCTGTCAGCATTATATCTATAGTTTTTACATCATTTGCACTAGAGATTTTACCTACGCTGAATCCTAATATTGAATTCGACGCCATTTGAATCATCTCATTTTTGGTGAATCCGGTATCCAATGCATTTAATCTGACCATGACAGTTTTGCCTGATTCATGTAATTTTTCTGTCCAACGCTGAGCGATTGGGATAGCCGAAAGTTTTTGTGCTGTTGGAACAGAGTCTTCAAGGTCCACCATAATAATATCTGCGTTGAAAGTTAAAGCTTTCTCTAGCATATTTTCTCGATTTCCTGGAACGAATATCAGACTACGTATAGTTTTCATGTTTACTCCATGTCTCCCCAACTAGGGCCTTGCTTTGTTTCGACTTTTAGATCCACGTCTAAATCCATTGCGTTAGGCATTTCTGTGACGACGATAGACTTAAGTGGTTCCAGTTCTTGAGTGGGTACTTCAAATACAAGTTCATCATGAACTTGCATTAATATTTTTGATTCTAGGGAGCTACTTTCCAGATTATTGTATACGTTTATCATAGCTAACTTCATTATGTCTGCAGCAGTACCTTGTATAGGCATATTAATGGAGATTCGTTCAGCAGCACTTCGTATGTTGAAGTTCGATGAGTGTATGTCTGGTACGTATCTACGTCTTCCCATTAACGTCTCAACATAGCCGTTTTCTCGTGCAAACTCTTTAATCTTGTCTAAGTAGTTTTGGATTCCTGGATATTTGGAGAAATATGTTTTAATGAAATTATTTCCTTCTTCCCTGGAGAACCCCGTTTGCTGAGTTATTCCGTGAGCGGAAAGCCCGTATATAACGCCAAAATTTAAAACTTTGGCAATACGTCTCATTTCCGAATCTACTTTATTAATATCAACATCAAACATTAGAGAAGCTGTGGATGAATGGATGTCTTCACCGTTATGGAATGCAGATAATAGACCAGGATCTTGAGATAAGTGAGCTAAGACACGTAATTCAATTTGGGAATAATCAGCTGCAAACAGCAAAGAATTCTTAGTAGGAGCGATGAAAGCATTACGCACCTTCCGGCCTCGTTCAGTTCTGATCGGGATGTTTTGAAGATTAGGTTCACTCGATGAAATTCTGCCAGTGATTGATCCAGTTTGATTATAGCTAGTGTGTACTCTTTCAGTGTGGGGATTGATCATATGTGGAAGAGCGTCTACATACGTTGATTTTAGTTTGGACAACTCTCTGTAATTAAGGATTTGTTCTATTATTGGATGGGCTGTTTTTAGAAATTCTAATGAATTTGCGTCTGTTGAATACCCGGTTTTAGTTTTCTTGGTTTTGGGAAGATCTAATTCATTAAATAGAACTTGGCTAAGTTGACTGGGAGAGTTTATGTTCAAGGAATGACCTACGTGAGACACTATACTTTCGTGTAGGATTTCCATGTCCGATTGTAATTCTTCTGACATATTTTCAAGGTTATCTTTTTCCAGAGTGATTCCGTTTCTTTGCATTTCAATAATGACTGGTATTAATGGCATTTCAATATTGCTCATGATATTTTTTGCAAACGAACTATCTATTTCTGGCTCAAAGTGGTTCCACAGCTGCAAGGTACAGTCCGCATCTGCAGCAGCATACGGATAGGCCTGATCAATGGAAACATCCCTGAACGATATTTGTTTTTTCCCTGTTCCTATCAATTCAGTTATAGGTTGCATATCTATACCCAGAAGGGTTTGGCTTAAATTTTTGAGACCTAATGAAGAGTTGCCTAGTAGATGTGCTCCAACCATGGTGTCAAAAGTTAGGTTTTTCACATGGATTCCATATTTGGATAGGATCATTAGGTCGTAGTTTGCATTATGAGCGCACATTTGTTTATCAGTATTTTCGAATATAGGTTTGAGTTGTCCAATTACGTATTCTAAGGACAATTGAAGGCCTTCTGAATGCCCTACAGGGATGTACCACGCAGAACCTGCGTTGGTCGAAAAGCTAAGTCCTACTATGCTTGCTAGCATAGGGTTCAAATCGCTTGTTTCTGTATCGAACGCTATTTTATGTGCTTTTTGAAGAGACAACATCATAGCGTCAAACTTTTCTTGATTGTCTACGCAGGTATATACAGTATCGCTATTTGGTACTGGCTTGCTGATAGCCATGTCACTATTTATTACCTGTTTAGTTCCAGGTATACGGCTAATAATACTATTGAACTCTAACTCTTTAAGTAGGGTGATTACTTGTTCCATATCATATCCGCCGAATAGGGCGGATTCGAAATCTACCGTAATCGGCACTTGGCGATCTATGGTCATTAACTCACGATTGTTAAACGCTATATCTTTACTCTCAGTTAGAGAAGTCTTTACACTAGGGGGATGAATAGATTCTAGGTTTTCGTATATTCCTTCCAGATTAACATACGAGTTCAATAAGGCGATGGCTCGTTTTTCTCCTACTCTTGGAACTCCAGGTATATTGTCAGAATTGTCGCCCAAAAGCGCTTTAAAGTCGGGTTGTTGTTCTGCCGTTAATCCGTTGTAGCGTGCTATTAGCTCGGATTCACCGTACAATTTCCTATCCCTTGCGTTAGATCCCAGATCCACTTTGGTATATGGTGATATTAATTGGAAAGTATCTCGGTCTCCTGTGAGTATGATAGTTTCTAGACCGTGCTCTTCAGCTTGGGCGCTAATAGTTCCGATTAGATCGTCTGCTTCATATCCATCTAAAGAAAAAGTTGGGACAGCAAACGTTTCCATCATTTGTCTTACTCGTTCGAATTGAGGTTTGAGTTCTTCAGGTGTTTCTGCTCTTTGTGCTTTATAGTCAGGGAATGCTATATGTCTGAAAGTGGGCTTTGGTGTATCAAAAGTGATTATACAATGGCTGGGATCACGATCACTGATAGCCCTTAAGAAGATATTAAGAAACCCATATACCCCTGTAACATCTTCTCCTGTGCTTGATACTGTCAGATTATTCCCTTGAGCACTAATTCCTCTAAACGCTCTATGTATAATTGCGTGTCCGTCTATTAATATCAGAAGATTCTGAGCTGAAGAAGTATTGGTATCAAAAGGAATCTGCATAATAACCGTCCACTTAAAAATGATACTTCGTTATTATACCTCAGATGTATACGGGTCTACTGCACCAGCACCAGAGAAATAAAAGATGAGTGATACAATGAACATGTACGGAGAGTAATATGCCAATTTACGAATATTATTGTGAAGCATGTGGAAGCACTAACGAACACTTGGTATTCCCATGGTCAAAAGAAGAATCTTTGAATTGTAAAACTTGTTCTCATAAGGATATTAGAAAATTAGTATCCAGATTCTCTTTTAAATCTCCAGTAGATAATTTGAATTGGTTGCCAAGTAAAGAAACTTTGTCTGATGTTGATCGTTCAGATGCTTCATCTATGAATAATCATATAAGCCGGATAAAACAAGATAGAAATGGGGGCAACTAGCCATAGAAATGTTTCAAGATAATATCAAAAGCACAGCTCGGTACATTTATAGCCAGATTATAAATGATGCTGAATATGCTAATGAATGTAAAGTGTTATCTGATTTGTTAGATGGTTTGGATGCCCAAACAATGTTCAAAGACGATGCATCAGATTTGCTCGGAACTGCTTTGTATTTGTCCACATTAGTATCCTCAAATGAGGATCCTTCTGATTATCAAGACCTATTAGAGATTGTCAGTAAGATCATTAAGAAAGAGGGACAACTTATAAGACGTGGCAATTTGGAAAAATTCAAAGGTTTGTACGTAATTATTGATCCAGAGATTACCAATGATAGAGATCCCTTTTTGATTGCACAGGGCGCGGTATCAGGGGGAGCCAAGATACTCCAACTACGGGATAAAAATTCGGATAAAGGATTGATCTTGGAGTTAGCGCATAAATTACAAGAATTATGCAAAAATGCTGATACAGTATTGATCATCAATGATCATGCTGATATCGCCAAGGCCGTACAATGTTTTGGGTTGCATGTAGGACAGACAGACTTAAGTGTTGAAGCTTCTAGATCTGTATTGAATATTAACCAACACATTGGNAGGTCAAACAGAGAATTAGACCAATTGGAAGAGTCCCAATCGCTGGACATAGATCATGTAGCATTTGGCCCTATGTTTAGTACAAGGACAAAAGTAATAGATCGAGAACCTCAAGGTATTGAAAGGTTACAAGCGGCACGAGAGATTTCTAGTAAACCACTTGTTGCTATTGGCGGCATCAATATTGATAACATAGAAATGGTTATGGCTTGTTCCCCTGACGCAATCTGCGTCACAGGGGCAGTGGGATTAGCCGAAAATCCGGAAAAGGCCGCTAGGGCCTTGAGTAAGTGCATAGAGGTATAAAAGGAGTAGTTTGAGACTAGTTTTTTTAGGTACGGGTTCTGGTGGTAGTATTCAGAGATTTCATACTTGCATATATGTAGAATTAGCTGATAACAGAATACTTTTAGATGCATCATCTGGTAACTCTGCTTTGGTAAATGCTAGTAAATTAGGATTAGATCTGAACACTATTCACCATTTATTATTGAGCCATTCTCATCATGATCATTCGCGGGGATTGGAATATTTGGAATCTCATCGAAACGTCCGGGATATTCAGCAGGCACTAAATGTATATGGGTCTGATACTGCCCTCAAGGATGTGCGAAACTTTTTTCAAGCGATGAATAAAGATTTTGAAATAAATGATGAAGGAATTTTGAGACAGGGAAAATCCTTCACAATTAAATGGAATTCAGTACATGAGGGAGATTCAAATAAGATTGGTGATATGCTATGTAAGTCCCACGCAGCGAAACATATAGCGGGCGCAGTTGGATGGCGTTTAGAATGCGGCAATGAATCTGTGGTGTTTTCAGGGGATACAGAATTTACAGAAAATACGATAATAGGGGCTAAAAATGCAGATGTTTTAATCCATGAAGCTTATGGACTAAAAGAAGATGCAGATCGACTCAAGATGGTGAAGCATTCTAGCGCTTATGATGCAGGATTTGTTGCTTTTAAAGCTGATGTGAAGCAATTAGTGATTACACACGTGAGTACTGATTATCATGGCAAAGAAGATTTACTGATAAACGAAGCAAGTGAGATATATAAAGGTCCAATAAGCGTGGCTCATGATTTGATGGATTTGAGTATATAAAGCCATACATTTGGTTTAAGGTTATAAGAATGAGGGTGAATAGTTATGGAAAACAGGGAAATTAGATATCAGTTTGGATCTCTGGATAGTATAACTCCAGAGACTTTTGGTGAGCCAGGTAATCGGACTTTCCGTTTATCATTAACNGTTGGAGGGAATACTGGCGTGGTGTGGCTTGAAAAGGAACAATTGTTTGAATTGGCTAAGTATTTCGAAGGATTGTGTAATGATAATCCTGACAGGCAAGATGATTTGGGATTTANGGAATGTTTATTAGANGATGATTATCAACCAGTAGAATTTAAATGCAGACAAATATCAGTTAATTTTGAGAAAGACAATGATACTTTTTATGTGGAATGCAGGGAAGAAGGTGAAACTATAGATGATACATCTTCTTTGAATTTCTATATATCTGGAAGCCAAGCTTTACAATTTTCCGAATTAGGTATTCAGATATGCGAATCNGGTAGACCAATATGTCCTTTATGTCATAATCCAATAGATNCGGATAGTCATTTCTGTCCNAAATCTAATGGGCATTCTAAATTGTAATCACGTCGATATAAAGTACCTATGACTCAGCAAGAAACAGAAGTTCTAATATCCGGAGAAATGGTGTCTTGCGCGCTGACAGCAAAAGGCTCAAATTATACTTTTTTGGCTGAATTGGTTCTTGATGAGGAAAGAGTTTTAGCTATATACAAACCTAGAGATGGAGAGGCTCCATTGTGGGATTTTCCNTCAGGCACTTTATATAAAAGAGAATATGCTTCGTATGTATTAGATGATCTTTTGGGCTGGAATATAATACCTAAGACGATTATCAGGGAAGGGAAATATGGNATTGGGTCAGTACANGTGTTTGTNGATCATGATCCTCATAATAATTATTATCAAGTTCAGGATAGACACCATAATCAATTAAAAAAAATAGCCTGTTTTGATTTGGTGGCAAACAACACGGATCGTAAAGCGGACCATATTATTATTGATACAAATGATAAATTGTGGGGAATTGACCAAGGATTAACTTTCCATGAGGACATTAAAATACGAACCGTTATATGGGATTTCCAGGGTGAAGATATTCCTAATGAATTACTTAAAGATATTGAAAAGCTGAAGGATAATTTACAAAATGATTCAATATCTCAGCGGTTTGAAGGACTTTTGGATGAAAAGGAACAAGAATCGTTACAGGCAAGAATAGATTTGTTTTTGAAGTTCGGTAAATATCCTAGTTTGGGTTAGGGTTTTAGCATAAAACATGACGATGCCTTAAATAATATATAGGCGTTTTGCCCCTGGGATATATCTAAATCATCCAATGCTGATTTGGTGATTTTAGCGCTGAATTCACTTAGACCTGACTTGCATTTGAGTATAATACCTGAATGGTCCTGATCTATATGAATAACTTCTACTTGGAATACATTTCTAGCTGATATATGAGTAGGTCTTTTCGTAGCCACAATTATATCGGAGGCCTTAATCCCAACTTGGATAGAGTCTCCGATTTGAGTGTCATACAGTGGTATTTCTAAGTTGAGAGAGTGATATTGGCAAACAGTTATTCCGTTTGTTGGATCCCGTTCAGTTACTGTAGCACTAAATATATTTTCAATGTCTATCAGAGCTGCGGTTTGTAATTTTTGTGGTTGTCCTAGAATTATACTGGGTTCCCCAGATTCAATGAATTGTCCGTTATGCAATACATGCAATTGAGTTCCTAATGCAAGTGCTTCTTGTTGGTCATGAGTGACAATAATGGTGGGTATTTTAAATTCCTCATGGATACGTTTGATTAATGTCCTCACAGATATGCTAAGCTCCGAATCCAAGGAAGTGGAAGGTTCATCTAACAATAATAGATTTGGCTTGATAGAAAGAGCTCTTCCTATTGCTACTCGCTGCATTTCACCTCCGGAAAGGTTGTTAACATTGCGGTCTGCCAAATCACTTATACTCAGAGTTTCATTTATTAGATTTAAGAATTTTTTTTGAGATTCAGTCAGATGTTTAGGCAGACCATAAGTGATGTTATTAATGACTGAAAGATGCGGAAATAGCCGATAATCTTGAGGTACGTATCCTATTTTGCGCTTATGAGCAGGTATATATGTTTCAGTTTGTGTGTCTAGAATAACTTGTCCAGATATACTAATTTTACCCTGGTTAGGTTGTAATAGCCCTAGTAGTAATTTAAGGATTGTGGTTTTACCAGATCCTGAGGGACCATATAGAATGAGTCGGTCATTGTCGGTCATTTTGATGTCGACTGACAAATTGAAATTATTGTTTATATAGTTTAATTGTGCTTCAATGCTATTCATTGCTTAAGACCGATACTTTGATAGTTTGGACGATAATAAATGGATTCCTAGGAGGATACACACTGAGACTATTAATAATATGAGAGATAAACTTAAAGCCGCGTTCAGATCTGTTTCCATCGCGGTAAGTATTCCTAGAGGCATAGTTTGAGTCTTACCGATCATATTGCCCGCAAACATTAAAGTTGCACCGAATTCTGACAAACTTCGGGCCCATGTCAGAGCAAGCCCAGTTGTAAGCCCTGTCCAAGTTAGAGGGATCGTAATCCGCCAAAATGTGTACCAGGGAGATTTACCCAAAGTTCTAGACAAGTCTTCCAAATCATTATCAATTGCTCCAAAAGATATTCTGGCAGACCGAATATAAAACGGAGCTGCAACGAAGATTTGTGCAAAAATCACAGCGGTGGTAGTAAATGGAATTGTTATACCTAGTTGTTCAAGGGGAGCACCAATAATTCCTTGGCGACCGAATGCCATTAACATAGCTACTCCAGCTACTACTGGAGGTAAAATGATTGGTAGTTCGATGAACACGTCTAGGATTTTGAGTATTTTTGAATCTGATCTGGATATCATATACGCCACAGGAGTTCCTACTACTACTATCACTATCACGCTAATGACACTTGTTATAATTGAGAGCTTGATAGCTTGTATGGTAATTGGTGACAAAATGACAGTTAAAACAGAAGCTGATGATGCCGCTTTAATAATGAGAGCTAACAATGGCAACCCAATAAAACAGACGTATATACATATAATTAATACTCCTAGCGTATGGCTAGGTTTATTTATGTTTCGAGCTGTTTGACTACGATTTGTCATTCTGTGTCAAAACCATATTCTTGGAGAATGCTTTTAGCAATGTCAGATTGTAGAAAGGTTAAAAACTTATTCTGCAAATCTGAATTTCCTTCCCTCTGTCCCTTCACAGCATAATAGGTTCCCGTGACATTAAGGTCTTTAGGTATATCTATTGTGTAAGTGTTATCCATTACATGTTCCAACTGTGCATCGGATGAATATACTACCCCAACATCCGCTTCACCTAGTACCGTTTTCATTACAACTGATTTTACACTGTCCTCATACGATACGATATTACGGTATATAAGCTTTCTCAAATCATCCTTCGGGGTGATTGATTGTGAGGCTAGATTGGTGAAGAGTCGCTCGGTATACCTACCAATAGGTACAGTTGAATGAGCAACAACGATTTTAATGTTGTCTCCAGCGAGGTCGTTAAATCTTTCTATCTTGCCAATATTACGATTATTTACAATTATAGATAGTTTGTTGCTTGCAAAAAGAATGGGATCGCTATCGATTATTCCTGATCGTTGTAGTTGGGAAATTTGATTTAAGTCAGCAGATGCATAGATATCTACTTGTGCTCCATGAGATATTTGCATCATCAACTTTTGGCTCCCAGAGAAATTCGTTATGATATCCGATTTGGGATGCATACTTTCAAAAGAGAATGCTATGTCTGTATATGTGTCTTTCAAAGATGAAGCTGCAAATATAATTAACGGATTCTTAGCCGCTTCGCCCTTATTGCTACTGCAACCCAAACACATCACTAATGTTATACAGATGGTAATAACTGTATAGCTGATGAATGACTTATTCGAAGTAAAAATTGATGGCATCATATAGTATTTTGTTAATTCATTTGATTAATTCTGATTATCTTATATAAAATACAAAAATCAAATATAGAGGGTTAGTTTATATGGCTTTAGTAAAATGTGTCACAGAAATGGGAATGGGAGTGGATGTTCATGGATTAGATTATACAAATACCGCCAAAAGAGCTGTGTTTGATGCTTTGCATCACAGTAGCTTAGGGTTTCAGAGACTCCTTGGTAAGACAGCTGATGATATGCGAGTAGATGTGACTATTGGTTCACCTAAGCCGGAAGCAGTAGATGGAGATGCTGTGTTGGCAACATTACCTCACGGAACAGGTTATATTAATATTGTCCATGGAGGTTTGGAAGTCCTTAATGAAGATGGCACGGATGGAACCTTAGTGTCTAATGCAATCATCATTGTAAGTTTTGATGACGGTAAGTAGATAAAAATAAAAAAGGACAGCATTTGCTGTCCTTTTTTATTGTCATGGAGACTAGTGGGTTTTAATACAAGCTCTGATGTTTTCCACGTGATCATCCCCATCGATATCGTGTTCAGTTGAGATGTGGTTAACCATATCTGCTATGACTCCATCATCAGTCTCAGCTTTTGCCACGTATCTGCATGGCCTGCCCTGTTTGTCCAGAGCAAGTGATAACATTGCATTGCAACGAGCGAATTGAATAGCCATTTTCCCCCCTTTGAAATGGTGTATTCAGGCTATTATACGCGAGATTAGTGGGTTTTGATAGACATCCTGATGTTTTCTGTGAGATCACTTCCGTCTATATCTTGACATTCAGAAATGTGATCAATCATTGCTTTGATTACGCCTTCGTCATCCTCGGCAGTCACCACGTGTTTGCAATGTTTGCCGTTTTTATCTAAGGCATAAGATAGTATTGCGTTGCATCTTACAAATTTAGTTACCATGTTAATTACCCCTCCTCAATACTTTTGGTTCTTGGATTATAACATTTTTATATTGGGATTGGTAATGGTTCTCAATAATTTAATCTTTATTTTCTTGCCCCCAGGCTCCTCCTCCCGGTGTTTGGATGCTTATAATGTCGCCTGGTTCTACATCTAATGTTTCTTTTCCTTTGAGAAGGAATGATTCAAAACCTGATCGGTATAGAATATTCTGCCCAGTTTCACCATTACCTCCTCCTAAAGCTCCCGGAGGCGGGTTTTTACGGCGTTCAGAAAGGATAGTAACTCGAGCAGGGGATAGAAATTCGTAATCCCTTATGACACCATCTCCTCCAGAATGAAGGCCCTGTCCTCCTGACCCTGTGCGAATAGCATATTGTTTGATTCTTAAAGGGAAAGCAAATTCTAATGCTTCTATAGGAGTGTTCATTGTATTAGTCATGTGGCTGTGAATTGCCGATTCTCCAGACTTGTTGGGTGTCCCTCCCNTTCCTCCTGCAATTGTTTCATAGTACACAAAAGGAGAGTGAGTATGATGATGATGACCTCCAATGAGTATATTATTCATGGTCCCTTGGCTGGATGCTGGAATTAATTCTGGTAACGCTTTAGCAAAAGCTGATANCAATATGTCAGTTATCCGTTGAGAAGTTTCTACGTTACCGCCTGCCACTCCTCTTTGAGGAAGAGGATTCGTGACTGTTCCTTCAGGTAGTGTGATAGTTATTGGTCTCAGACAGCCTTGATTCGCGGGTGCTTCTTCTCCTACTATGCACCTAATCACATATAAACATGCGGAAGTTGTAACTGCTTTNGGTGCATTTATGCATCCAGGCCTTTCTTTGTCTGTGCCAGTGAAGTCTATATGTATTTGATCGCCCTGGACTGTAACGGTTACTTGTATTTTTACAGAGTCTTCNGTTAGTCCATCATCATCCATAAAATCCTCAGCTTCATATATTCCATTAGGTATGCCATTTATAGTATTCCGAGTGATGATTTCTGAATACTCAAGGATAGCTTCCATATGTTCTGNGATATTGGTAACACCATATTTTTTAGTGATGTCTTCTAATCTTNNTGCTCCAATTTTTATAGAAGCTATTTGAGCTGATAAGTCTCCCCGTCGTTCATCTGGGGTCCTTGAGTTTCTGCAAATAAGGTCTAATATCTCCGTGTTTATAGATTCGTTATTGCTCAATTTTANAGGCGGAATGATCAACCCTTCTTGATAAAGTTCTGTTGAGAGAGGTAATGAACCAGGTGTCATCCCTCCCACATCCGCATGATGACCACGGTTTGCAACATATCCGATAAGAGACTTTTTGATAAAAACAGGCGCTAGCATTGTGATATCCGGTAGGTGAGTACCACCCATGTAAGGATCGTTGAGAATGATAATATCGTTTAAAGCAATATTACTTCCAAATTTTTGTAATGCAGCTTCTACTGAAGCAGGCATGGCTCCTAGATGGACAGGCTGATGGGCTGCCTGGGCAACCATTTGGCCACTTTTGTCAAAGACCGCGCAAGAGAAGTCTTTACGTTCTTTGATGTTAGGTGAGTAGGACGTGCGTTGCAGTGTAACTCCCATTTCATCTGCTATAGATATTAATAGGTTCTTAATTACTTCTAAACTTATGGGATCTACTGCCATCGTGTAACCTTCATATTGTTTTCAGATTAATTCTGAAGCAGAGGTTATTAAAGGTCAACTCCTAGTGCCTNCAANNNTTTTTGAGATATAAGGTTTGAATTNCACGCAACGANNTTTTCATGTTAATAGTGCCTGTTTGGGTATATAGGAGGACTAGACTACTTCGAGGGTTAAATTGTCTAGTTCGTCTTTGTTTGCCACCCATCCAGGGAATACAGGGATGCTAGTGTCGAATTGAGTTATCAATGCTGGCCCTATTATATTTTGTTTCAGTTGAATGTCATTCCGCTGATATATGGGCGTCATAAGACTAGTAGATTGAAAAAATATTGGCCTTTCATCTATGGGCTTACCTATAGATGAAGATTTAGATATATGTGTAGTAGGTATTTGGGTTGTACTAGGGAGTATTGCTTTCAGGCGTACATTTACCACCTCAATTTTTTGAGATGAATCAGAATAACCAAAACGTTGTTGATGGGCCGTTTCGAAATCGGTTGTTATCAACGTTTGTAACTCTTTACTGTCTTTTATCCCAGATGTGGGGAAAGGAATTAATAGTTCGTAAGACTGGCCGACATACCTTATGTCTAAATATCTATTAAATTTGAGGTTGGAGGTGTCAAGACCTTCTGAGTTAAAGTCCGAACGAGCATTACTTTCCATGCCGCTATATTCAGTTTCTAGTTGGTATAGCGTTTCTTCTCCTGGTGTCAGCATTACGGTTCTAGAGTAATCTTTAGTTACATCAGCTATCGCAACTCCTAATGCTGATAACACCCCTGGGTGAGGCGGTATAAATACTTTGGAAATCCCCATTTCAGCAGATAATTCGCATGCGTGAAGAGCGCCCGCTCCTCCAAAAGGTAAAAGGGCAAAATCTCTTGGGTCATGACCACGTTCAAGTGAAATAGTTCGGATTGCTTGTTCCATATTGGCGTTCACCACTTTTATGATGCCCAAGGCTGCGTCAGTTGCCGAGGAATTTATCTCTGTGGCTAGTTTTTGTATGGCCATAAGAGCCTTGTCAATATCTAGTTGCATTGTGCCTCCAAGGAAAAAATCCGGCTGTATTCTTCCCAGGATCAGGTTTGCATCGGTAACCGTTATATTATCCCCTTTGCCATAGCAAGCTGGGCCAGGATCTGAACCAGCGGACGAAGGACCCACAGATAGTGAGCCCCCAGCATTTATTGCTGCGATAGATCCACCTCCTGCTCCTACGGTGTGTATTTCTATCATAGGAATACTTATGGGATATCCTGATATAGTGGATTGAGTAGTTTCTTGAATACGATCTGGGCATATAGAGACATCGGTTGATGTGCCTCCCATATCTATAGATATGATCTGTTTTATTCCTGCTTGTTTGGCAGTCCTGTAAGCGCCAACTACTCCTCCTGCTGGTCCACTTAGGATCGTTCGGACAGGCTCCTTGGATGCTAATTGAGAAGTTATACTCCCTCCTGAAGATTGCATCACCCGGATAGGATATTCGATTTTGCTTGTCAGATTATCCATGTATTGTGAAACCTTAGGGCCAACATAGGAGTTTATAACTACTGTGCTGGTTCTTTCGTATTCACGGAACTCTGGTACGATTTCACTTGATATGGACACATAAATCGAAGGAATTTCCGATTGTATTGTTTTTAATATAGACTGTTCATGAGCAGGGTTTAGAAAAGAGAACAATAGGCTTACTGCAACAGATTCTGCGTCGCTAGATTTGATTCCAGAGATGATTTGTTCTAGTAATTCGGTATCTAAATCCTCAATGATAACTCCATTACTGTCAGTTCGTTCAGAAATCCCATATCTCATTTCACGATTTGCTAATGGTTCTGGTTTTTGCACATTAAAATCGTATAAATCCTGTCGGTTTTGTCGTCCGATTTCAAGAACGTCTTCAAACCCTTTGGTAGTTATTAGAGCTGTTAGTGCACCAGTATTTTCTAATAGTGTGTTTGTAGCAATAGTTGTACCGTGAACAAATTCCCCGGATGTTATATTAAGGTGTTTCAAACCGTTTATAACTGCTTGTGAAGGGTCTTTAGGTGTAGAAGGCACCTTAGTGACGGTTATCTCTTCATTTTCTATTAGGATGATATCTGTGAAGGTACCACCTATATCTATGCCCACCAAACATGTGTCTTTCTGAACGTCTGTCATTGCCTTTTCTTAAGATTGATCCAAAGCTATTCGNAATCGTTTATTGATTCTGCCTTTGCTTTCGTGTCCTGTGACTTTGATGAATCCTACCTCCGATGTGTTTTTAACATGAGTTCCTCCATCTGCTTGGAGATCGAGTCCACTGATATCTATTGTTCGTATTTCGGAAATAGCTTCTGGGAGGAGATTTATTTTTGTTCTTATCAGGTCAGGCACTTGGTTTGCTTGCTCTCTGGTTAGGAAATTTACTTCGATTGTTCTATTATCATTTACTTCNCGGTTGATAGTGTCTTCTATTTGCTCTGCAAACTCTGCGGTCATATTTTCAAATTCAAAATCCATTCGAGCAGTTCCAGGCTGCATGTCTCCGCCTGTGACCTGAGCTTTATAATCTCGCCATACTACTCCACATAAAATATGCAAGGCAGTGTGGGTTCGCATTAAANTATACCGACGGTCCCAATCTATTTCGGCTGTTACTGACTGTCCTGTGGTGATGCCATGGTTATCCTCTACCCAATGGATAACTTCCCCTTTTACGTTTTGCACTTTGGTCACAGCTACATTTTGATCGCCAATAGAAATTACCCCGAGGTCATGAGGCTGTCCTCCTCCTCCAGGATAAAAGACTGTTCTATCAAGTACTATTCCGTTATCTTCTACTATTTTTATTACTGTTGCATTTGTTGATTGAAGGTAGGAATCCTTGTGAAATAATAAATCNGTCATANCCCCTCCGTTTNAAGGATTATATCAAAATAAAACCACATATTTATGANCATTGTATATGTAAAGTGATGGTTGTCTTTCAAAACACAGACTGACATAATAATTCTATGTGTACAGTTATTCTATTCATAAGGTTGATTTGATGAAACTATCATGCTTGCAAGAAAATTTAAGTAAAGGTCTAGCTGTAGTAAGTAGAGCTGTAGCTACTAGATCTACTTTGCCAGTGACTCAGAATGTGCTGATAAGTACAGATCAGTCGAGGCTAAAATTATCTGCTACTAATTTAGAAATTGCTATCACTACTTGGATAGGTGCTTCTATAGAAGATGAAGGTGCCATAACGTTGCCCGCAAGGATTCTTACAGAATTTGTTAATACCCTTGAGGGCGATAAAATAGATTTCTCATTGCCAGAAGGGAATGGAATATTAAATATTTCAAGCGGTAGGTCCAAAGCAACTATAAATGGTATAGATGCAGAAGAATTTCCTCCTATCCCTACAGTGCTAGATGGCATAAGAGCGGTTGTTAACGCAGGGGTTTTGAAGAAGGCCATATCTAGAGTGGCTTTTGCTGCAGCTACCGAAGAATCTCGACCAGTACTTACAGGAGTAGAGCTGAAAATAGAAGGAAATGACTTTAGCTTGGCTGCTGCTGATGGCTTTAGGCTGGCTGTGCAAAAAGATAAATTAACAGAGCCTATTGACGGCAATATAGAAGTTATTATTCCTGCCAGGACGATGAATGAGTTAAATAGACTAGTTTCTGATGATTCCGAAGAAATTGAAGTGGTTATGACTCCCACGAGAGGTCAAATATTGTTTAGGAGTGGTGATATAGAAATAGTGTCTCAATTGCTTCAAGGTAATTTCCCAAATTATCAGCAATTACTTCCTGAGGAGCATTCCACGAGATCTATATTTGACACCAATGCTTTACAAAGAGCCGTACGGTCTGCATCAATATTTGCAAGAGATGGNAGCAACATAGTGAGAATGCAATTAGTTCCTCCCANTGAAGANGACGANAATGGGAAAGCTTTGATATCAGCCCGTTCTGAAGAAGTTGGGGATAATGAAGATGTTGTTGANGCTGAATCGTTAGAGGGAGAAGAATCNAAGATTGCTTTTAATAGTCGATATCTTATGGACGTACTTGCTGTCTTGGATAAGGGTAATGTNGTATTAGAGACTACTACCGCATCAAGCCCTGGAGTATTTAAGCCAGTTGAAGANGATGGTTACACTCANGTNGTGATGCCAATGTTTGTTCAGTGGTAATNATTATTTGAAGGCATTGTTAATAACTTCAGAGATCCCCTGTTCCGTATAACAATAGCAAGTCTATATATTTNTTTTANCAACTGTCCCNNTCNCTTCTACGATTAATNCCNTAACTCGTAATTATGATTTAGNCATATGNCTGTTNACATAACATTTNTGTTNGTTTTCGTAATATTTGTTNAAATNTGTTGCTATTTTCGTTTACGANGTGTTAATTGGACTGGATAATGGTTGTGGTATTTAAAAATTACACTTCTAACGGAGGTAACTATGGATTCATATACACCAAATAAGGTGGGNGGCTTATGCCTCATTATCGGGCCGGCACTTGCAACGCTGATATATATATTAAGCGAATTTCTGTTTTCAACTGGAGCGGGGCTTTCCCCAGCGGACTTNAGTGGTCGCGCAGATGCAATTGCAAATGCTTTAGCCTATGAAAGACTTATANTGTTGGTCATACCAGTGGCATTAGTGTGCGCATTCAATGGACTCAGGGTAGTACAAGGAATGTGTAAAGCTGATGGAGTAGGAGATGGATTGACAGGATTAGGTCTAATTATGTTCTTGTTTAATGTCATNGTCATTGTTGTGGCAATAGGAGCATTCCAAGCTTTTGCTTGGGTNGGAGCTAACGGTGATATTGCCGCGATGCTTGGAGGGGTTCAGACTATGGGAGGATTGATAGGTTCTGTAGGCGTAATGTTGTTTGCATTGGGTCTTTCTACTAGAAGCGAATTCAATAAAATCTTTTCCTTAGTAATTGCTATATTGTTCGGTATCAGTGCTATAACTTCTGTGATTGGTATGAATGATACCAGTTCATGGGAAATCATAAGTGCTTATTGGGGATTAACCTATATTGCAATATCTGCGTATTCGATTCATCTCGGATTAGTTATTAGGAAAAAATAAGCTAACTAGGCTGTCAATTCTTAATAATTATAATTAGCGCATAGTTCGCAGGTAGATTCTGGGATCAGTCCNAGGTGAATTAAGGNTTTNAATATCTTGCANCCGAANCAGTAACCTAGNGCTGATTCCAGAAATGCNAATAGAGACAATATNAATAAAAATATTCCNGATATTATNGGATATCCCAATNTCATNCTAANCAAAATNATNGNNGANGTTATTAAACCNATCATTTGNGCGAATCGTTTGGGCGGGCCAGGTACANATTTTTCGTTGAANGGTGTNTTAGGTACTATGATTTTGGTGACTAATAACGCNAANGGACTTAATTTTGGCCCGAAACCAACCCTGGCTGCNAAGCCGTATAGCAACATGACCATCGGTACATANGCGATAGGTGTTTGATATAGGACAANTNCAAANGCTACTAAGGACATGNTAAGTACTCCTAGCGCTACAAATCGAGCTGCTACATCNTTNATTAANTCAGGAAAAGGGAAATATTTTCCTATTCGATTCATGTTGGTGTGCTCCGAANAATTGATAAATTNTTGNAANAATACTACTACAANCGATGNAATTTGAAAATTGAAATAATCNGATAGACATCAACATGTAGGTTAGGTAGAATTCGCAAACGANTTAAGTGCTGGAGTACGTATGGATGANCATAATCTNCGNAATACTAANAAAACCAGAGTAATTAGNAATCCTTCACGNGGGATNTATGATAGGGAAACCGCTTATAACATNATAGATAGTACGCCTATGTGTCATGTNGCGTACACAATAGATTCAGANCCTTANTTAACTCCTACTTTTCANTGGNGAAAANGTGATTGGATATATTGGCATGGTTCATCTGCCAGTAGGTTTTTAAAANCGGCAGAATCTACTNCTGTAGCGATCAATNTATTTCANTTTGACGGGTTAGTTCTGGCTAGGAGCGGTTTGCATCATTCCGCNAATTATAGATCAGTGACNTTGTTCGGGGTTGCTGAATTAATNAGTGATGANACNAAAGAAGAAGTTTTANAGGATTTTGTAGATAATCTGATACCCGGAAGATGGGAAACNTTGCGTGAGATGAGACGACAAGAAGTTAGAGCGACTATGATACTCGGAATGCCGATTGATGAGGGTTCAGTGAAAATCAGGTCAGGACAACCAGTAGATGATTCAGAAGATTACGATCTCCCAATCTGGGCTGGGGTCATTCCATTCCATACTTCGATAGGNNAACCNATTCCTGATCCAGCTTTATCTCCNAACATTAATTTACCAGANCACGTTAAACAATTTAAATTAGATAAAAGCNTTGATTAAATAATTATTTAATGGCNAGTATAGANACACTGTAAACNGAGCTCATCCATTCATGTTCTGANTCTGGTTGATAAACTCGTTCCGANANANTNTTAACAGATGTGAAGCCCGCGTTATATATAGCTTCTANATAATTATCNTTAAGTAGAGCGCCAGATAGGCAATGACACCAGTTCTCATCAGTTAAGGCTTCATCAGGTAAGTTTTCTGAAAGAACTATATCGCAAATTTGGAGTCTTCCCTGAGTTTTTANNATACGGAACGCNTCTTCAAACACTTTGGTCTTGTCAGGCACAAGATTTATTACGCAATTGGAAAGTATAACGTCCACCGATTCAGAAGGAAGATNCGTTTGATCTATTTGATTNTTAATAAATTCGACGTTTTTGATGCCGAGTTTGGCTTTATTTTTATTAGCTAGGTTAATCATAGCTGGGGTCATGTCTACTCCGTATACTTTTCCATTAGGTCCNGTCTGTTTGGATGCTAAGAAACAATCTATGCCTCCTCCACTGCCTAAGTCTACAACTGTTTCGTTCAGACGGATGCTACTGATGGTCAAAGGATTGCCACANCCTGCNGAGACTTCAGTTACTGTAGGTACTAATAATGAAAGTTCTTCCTTATCATATTCTGGAGNATTATTAGCATAGCCATTTTCTCCTTCTCCGCAGCAGCTGGTTGAAGAATTTGCCAAAGCAGTATATCGATTAGCTACATTGGTTAGGATTTGATTATTGTCGGAAGTTTGCACTAATCGTTTTTGACCCCCATTGCGTCAGCTCCATCAACTTCTAGTAGGAAGTTAGCATAATTTTCGTAAGATGACATATTCACCATCATATGTTGGCCAGTCGCTGCGACGTCACGGTAACATTTTTGCAATTTGCTATCAAGGTACAATGCGCCGCCGCCACCATATTTGAATGCGATTTGGGTTACTTCTTCNGAGACCTCTGTCGCATAGACCCCAGAATTGCGCATTTCGCTTTGGATTAATGGAGGTGGNACGGTTTTCTGAGTTGTNTATTCCCAGGCTTTAAGATGACTTTCTTTTACTAGAGCTCTTGCAGCNGCTAGTTTTGTTTGTGCGAATCCTAGGTCTTTCTTAAAATATCCTCTTTCTGATACTGCTTTNAAATCNGANTTGTATCCTCGCATNTTACTTTTGGATATTTCNACTATTGTTTCTAAAGCCCGTTTTGCAATCCCGAGTGCAACTGCAGCATGGTCTACTGTAACAAATCCGGGTCTGCCTAAATAATTCATGGGGCCGCCTCGTAGAGGAACGTCNTCATTAATNGGAAAAGTAAATTCATCTGACACGAATAGATTGTTTGCNGAATANCTGCAGCTTCCNGTTCCTTTTAGNCCCATCACATGCCAGTTATCATGAATCGTTAAATCCGAAGTAGGCATACACGCTATTCTTGGACAAGCAGGTTTTTCATTTTCTACGATGAATCCTCCAGAAACCCAGGTACTTTGATTGATTCCGCTCGAAAAATACCA
>PBNM01000015.1 GCA_002723125.1 Chloroflexota bacterium
GCAAATGAAAAAGCTGCATCAATCGCGCATTGACCGCTTTTCCTATGATCTCTATGAGTATGAGTAGTACTTCTAACTGGGTCTATGCAAAATAGCACTTCGGGTTTGTGTTTCCTAATTTCATATACAAGTTCTCGCCTAAACTCCTCGTCATCTTCCAAGCCACCATCAGGATGTCTTAGAAATACTACCCTACTGATGCCAAGAGAATCAGAAGCATTCTGTTGTTCTATTTCTCGTATCGAGGTAAGCTTCTCCGGCGTTAAAGATCTATCTCCAGTACCTTTATCACCTTTGGTGCACAGGATCACTACTATATCGGTATTACCCGAATCAATCCATTTCGCCATCGTGCCACCACAACCTCCTTCGCAATCATCCGGATGAGGTGTCACTACAATAGCTCTCTTAGGTGCTTGTTCTATGATTTCCATTTTGTTTCTCTCTTCTATAAAACTTCTTTTATTCGAATAGCCAATGTCCGGGTCATCCCAGGAACTGCAGCAATGTCATCTATTTCTGCATTTTTGATTCCTTGCACAGAACCAAATTGCCTAATCAACATTCTCTTACGTTTCGGACCAACTCCAGTCACCATATCAATCGGAGATTTCAGTGCAGACTTACTCCGTATATTCCTATGATAAGTGATAGCAAAGCGATGAGCTTCATCTCTAAGCCTTTGTAACAGAAATAATGATTCAGAATCCCTAGGAAGAATTATAGGCTCTTGGCTATCCGGGGTAAAAACCCATTCATTCTCTTTAGCCAACGACGCTAAAGGAATATCTTGTAATCCCAAATGAAGCATAACTTCCTGCACAGCAGACAATTGTCCCTTACCCCCGTCTATCAACACCAGTTGAGGCCTTTCTTCCCAACTATTGCTTCTATTTCCGCTTGCAACAATTTCTTCAGTATTAATTGGACCGAGCCTTGAAAATCTACGAGACACCATTTCTCTCATACTTTCATAATCATCTACGCCCTCTACAGTTTTAATCTTGAATCTTCTGTATTTTTTAGGCCTAGCTATCCCAGATTCGAAAACAACCATACTACCTACAGTGTTAGTGCCTTGTATATGGGATACGTCATAACATTCTATTCTTCCAGGGAACTCAGGAAGTCCCAGATATTCTTGCAAATCTTCGGCAGCTTTGTAAACGGCATCAGAATCGGTTACCCATTTAACTTTATGCTGCGTTAATCCTTGCTGAGCATTGTTAGATGCAACTTCTAAAATTTTGCGCTTATGCCCTCTCATAGGCACTGATATGGCAACTTTTTTACCTCGTTTTTCTGACAGCCACGACTCAATCAAACCTTTTTCTAGAGGTTCAGCTTCAACCAGTATAGTAGGAGGTATAACCGAAGCGGTTTCATAAAATTGCTTGATAAATTGAGTGATCACAAAATTCCTATCCGTATCTTTAGTCCCTTGCATGAAAAAATTATCTCTGCCAACTAATTTCCCTGTCCTAACAAAGAAAATCTCAACCCATGCCTCGGAATCTCCTATCTCCACAGCAATAACATCTGAATCCTCAGAAACCAAAGAAGCCACTTTCAAATCTTGTTCTTCACTAACTTTTTGGATTGCTTGCAATTGATCTCTAAGAACAGCTGCGCGTTCGAAATTGAGATCCGTTGATGCAGTTTCAAGTTGTGCTTTTAAATTCCGTTCTACCGTGTCCGTTTTACCTTCCAAAAATAATATAACCTGCTTTATAACTTCGTCATAATCTGTTTTGGAAGCATACCCAGTGCATGGCGCTACGCAGCGATTTATGTGATATTCAAGACACGGCTTAGCATCTCTTCCCGTGATGTTTTTTGTGCATGAACGATACGGGAAAAGTTTCTTGATTAAATCCATCGTCTTACGCAGTGTACCTACCGTCGCAAAAGGACCAAAATATCTGGAACCATCATCGATAATACGCCGCGTTAAATAAACTCTAGGAAAATCTTCATGTAAATCTATCTTTAAATATGGATATGTCTTGTCATCTTTTAGGCGAACGTTGTATGGAGGTTTATGTTTCTTTATAAATGTGTTCTCTAAGATCAGTGCTTCTGCTTCTGTATTAGTTACAACAAATTCAAAATCTTCTATTCTAGCTACCATGCGTATCGTTTTAGGTTGATGATTAATAGATGATTGGAAATACGATCTCACGCGATTCTTTAAAACATTAGCCTTCCCAACATATAACACGTTATCCTGGGCATCCTTCATGATGTAGATACCTGGAGAATCGGGGACAGCGTGAAGTCGTTGTTCTATATTAGCAATGCTCATGACAATAAAATCACAAGTACCAGGCAAGAACTCCAAGAACAATTAATATGGGAACACTAAAGAGACCTATCCGACGTAATTCTGAGCCCATAAAGTTATAAGCGGATGGACCAGAAGTAGCAATCCTTCCTGTAGCTCTCGGTGCTCTTGATGCTCTTGGTGTAGTCGTCTCAGCCACTTCTGAAGTAGCAATAGGGGCTTCAGCGACTGCTGTCTGGCCAACTGCTAATTTTCTTGGCTGTCTTTTTTTGCGTTTATTAATTTGTGATTGCCGAGCGGCAACCTTCTTCCCTTTAGCAGGCATACCACACCTCCCAGATAATTATTCAGTATATTCTACACTAATTCGGTTCAGAAATCAGAGCGTTATGCCCTTGGATGGCTCTTCTGATACTCTCTTCTTAAATGCTTATTAGTGAGGTGAGTGTATATCTGGGTAGTAGATATACTTGAATGACCTAATAATTCCTGTACATGTCTAAGCGGGGCCCCGTTCTGCAACAAATGAGTCGCAAAACTGTGTCTCAATGTATGTGGGGTAATGTCTTCTTCAATCCCTGCTTTCTTACTATAGTTTTTCAGAATATTCCAAACCCATTGCCTAGTAAGTCTTTCTCCCCTATGACTTACAAATAATCCAGTCTCTTTACTTTTAGATCCTAAAAGAGATCTTCTAGCTCCTTCAACATAAGCTTTCAAACTATCAGCTGCTTTTTCGTGTAAATACACTATTCTTTCTTTATTCCCTTTACCCCAGCAGCGTATATACATTTCAGTAAAATCGACATCTGAAACATTAAGCGATACAAGTTCGGTGACTCTCAATCCAGTCGCATACAGCAACTCTATGATATTAGTGTCTCTAATCGACTCAGAAGTTCCAGCCTTCGCTGTCTCATCTAATAACTTAACCATATCTTCCTCTGATAGGTATTTAGGAAGGGCACGCCCAATCCTAGGAGATCCTATGGAACTTGAAGGATCTTGAACAATTCCTCCCGTCAACATTAGAAATGAGAAGAAACTCTTAACGGATGCAATCTTACGAGCAGTTGTTGTATTTGCATATCCGCGATTCTCTTGCAAATAAACCATATAATCGCTGAGCATCTGGGTGTCGATCTGGGAATATTGAATTCCTGATTCTGTATCATTTTCGATTTTTCCTGATACAAATTCGTGAAACTGAACCAAGTCATTTCTATAGGCGTCCAATGTATTTTGGGAAAAGTTCTTCTCTACAACTAAATGTTGCAGAAACTCTTTAATATGATCCATNTGTGATAATACCTCNAATATAAAAATGTCACCGCATCATATCTAGGAGNCTAAAAATATAATAATAATAAATAAATTCACTAATGATCCAAGCATCACTAGATATCGAATACAACTTGATTTTATCATCGAGAAGACATAACAAACACATAAAAGAGAGCAAAAAAACGCAAAAGTACGCATTCTTTACGAATATCGCATTTTTTACCAATAGTTGTGCACTTAACCAAGAAAATCTATAATTGTATTTGGTTTGGATTAGAACAACCGCAATTTCTATAAGTAATTCTGTGAGGTCATCAATTGTATAAAACTATCAACGCAAACACCCTTGAAGCTCTAACTAAGATAGACACGCCTAGTATCTGTAATGCTATAGAAGGCTTTGATGTAAGGCCAAGAACCGAAGGGTTCATGAGTGCTGACATTCGAAGTCAGTTACCTTCACTCCCTGCAGTAGCTGGATATGCAGTCACTGCTATGATCAGTGCTAAAAGTCCTCACGGACCTCAAGCGTCACGAGATGACTGGTGGGACTTCATAATGTCCGTACCAGCTCCCAGGTTTGTGGTTATACAAGACATCGACGACCCTGCGTTCGGAGCTTATTGGGGAGAAAATAACTCGAACATCCACAAAGCTTTAGGTTGCGTGGGAGTTGCTACAAATGGAACTGTTAGAGATTTGGATGAAGTACGCCCCCTCGGTTTTCAGTTGTTCTCTCCTAATGTCGCTCCATCTCATGGGTATGTCCATTTGGTAGATGTAGGCAAACCTGTGACAGTCGGAGGTCTTACTGTTCACCCGGGAGATCTTATGCACGGGGACAAACACGGAGTTACATCCATTCCTTTTGAAATAGCCGATGAACTACCAGCAATGGTAAAAACAATTGCTGATTACGAAGCTTTAAATATTGAATTATGCCAATCTGACAATTTCTCCCTTGAGAAACTCAAAGAATTGGCAAAAGCCACCCGGCCCTATTAAAACCAAAGGATAAGCATCAATGCATATACGGAAAACCTTAATACTAAGTGTAATATTAGCTATTCTAAGTGCTTCTTTAGCACTAGGATGCCAGCCAGATGTAGCTGAGCTTGCTTCAGTTACACCTGAAGCTTCAGAAGCTTTGCAAATACCGACAAGCACTCCTGTACCTGAGCCAACCGTTGAAGAAGAATGCTTGGAGCCAGTCCGATCCGAAACAGAATGGATGGGTCAAATGATTCCTCAATATTCGTGCGTACCTCAAATCAGCGTAGATCCTGCCAAAACCTATTACGCAACAATAAAAGTAACCAATGAATCAGGTGAGTCTTACGCCGGCCACCCAGTGGGAGATATTAAGATTGAACTGTTAGCTAGCGTTGCTCCTCTTACCGTAAGCAGTTTCAAATTCTTAGCCGAAGATGGCTTCTATGACGGGTTGATTTTCCACCGCGTCATACCTGACTTCATGATTCAAGGAGGGGATCCTACTGGAACTGGGACATCAGGACCTGGATACAAATTCAAAGATGAATTTGAACAAAACACAACGTTTGATCGTACTGGAATCCTAGCCATGGCAAATTCTGGGCCTGGGACCAATGGAAGTCAGTTCTTTATAACAGTAGCACCAACCCCCCACCTTAATTTCAATCACACAATCTTTGGATACATAGTAGAGGGTCAGGAGCTGGCAGATGAAATTTCAATCGCAACTGGAGATCAATCGAACAGACCTACAGAACCAATCATCATCGAAACTATAATTATTGACGAAGGTTAACCTTAGATATGGAACTACCCGGTTTAGAATTCACTCACAAAAATGGCATCGCTTATTTGACTTTAAATAGGCCGCGTAAGCTCAATGCCCTTAATCCTGCATTGATGTCTAGTCTAAACGAAGCCTTAGACTCAATTGAAAAGAATAAAAATATCCGAGTCGCAATTATCACTGGAGCAGGCAAAGCATTCTCTGCTGGGTTTGATTTAAATATTGGAAGCAGAGAAACTCAAGATATGGACGCAGATGAATGGCGCCCCATTGTTCAAGGATATGTTAATACTTTTCTTAAAATATGGAATCTTAGCAAACCAGTAATCGCAGCTGTCAACGGCTACGCCTTAGCAGGCGCTTGTGAGCTTGTCCAAATATGCGATATAAAAGTCGCTTCAGAACATGCTGTTTTAGGCGAACCAGAAATTCGTTCAGGAATAGGACCTCCATTATTAATAACTCCATACAGCGTAAACTTAGCTAAAGCAAAAGAAATGCTTCTTACGGGTGACATGTTCGACGCGTACGAAGCGGAGAACATGGGATTAGTCGGAAGTGTAGTGCCTCATGAAGAACTCATGGAATCTTGTGAAAAAATTGCATCCAAAATATGCAAGCTTCCACAAGTAGGAGTTAAGATGAGCAAATTGGCGGTCAACCGAGCTCTAGAAGGAATGGGTTTCTTGAATACCATCAATCACAACATAGAGCTCATGACTCACTTCACTACTACAATGACTCCTGAACAGGAACAATACAATCAAATCCGCCGAGACGAAGGCCTTAAAGCAGCCTTAGATTGGAGAAAAGAGCGGTATACTTAACCTTGCTTCTTAACTTCTATCTTTGATAGACCTTCAACAAACTTCAAAATTCCTGAATGGTCTAATTCTTCGTGTCCTTCGTTAACCAAAGTCCCTAATATTTGTTGAACCAAAGCTGTAACAGGGAGAGGTACATTCAGGTCTTGAGCAGTCTGTAACACATTCCGTAGATCTTTCTGATGAAGCCTAATCCTAAATCCTGGATTGAAATTACGGTCAAGCATCATTGGCCCCTTAGCGTTCATGACATTGCTGCCCGCCAAACCACCTTTTATTGCATTAAATACTTTTTCAGGGTCAACTCCGGCTTTCTGGGCTAACACAAATGCTTCACTTAATGCTTCTATGTTTGCTGCAACAATGATCTGATTCGCTAATTTGGTAGTGTTCCCAGCACCAATATCACCAGTTAACACCACTGCTGCACCCATCACTTGCATAATCTCTAAACAGCAATCAAATACACCCTGCTTACCGCCGACCATGATCGACAGAGTTCCTTCGATTGCTCCAGGCTCACCTCCGCTAACAGGAGCATCTAGCATATCAACCCCTTTCTTTTCACATTCAGCTGCAATTTTCTGTGAAACTAGTGGAGCTATTGAACTCATATCAATAACAATATTGCCTTTGGAAGCACCTGCTAACACCCCGTTTTCTCCTAAAATAACCAGCTCGGAATCAGCAGAGTCAGGTAGCATAGTGATGATTACGTCGGCTGCTTCTCCTACTTCTTTAGAAGAACCAACTACAGTAGCTCCTGCAGCTCCCAATTCATCCATTCCTGGTTTACTTTTGTTATAAACGACTAATTCATATCCCGCTGCAATCAAATTTTTAGCCATTGGTTTACCCATTATTCCTAATCCGATAAACCCTATTTTCTGTGTCATAATATCCTCCGTTCACTAATCATATAGATCGTCCCCTATATTTATACTTTTGTTCATCTTAAATAGCAAGATATCTGCGAGTGTTGGAGTATAATAGAAATACCTAGAATGTACCTGTATGATAAGGAATAAATAGCAACTGACCAACTTGATTTATGGCTAACGAAAATACTGCACTTGTAACAGGCGGAGCCGGTTTTATAGGGTCCCATTTAGTAGATGAACTACTAAAATCGGGGAGAAGGGTGATCGTTGTTGATGACCTTAGTTCTGGACAGCTAAAGAATATCAATTCTAATTGTGTCTTCATGCATGGCGANATTACTTCTGATNNCTTAGACTCAATATTCGAGAAAGAAAAACCTTCACTCGTGTTCCACNTAGCCGCGCANTCAAGCGTTGCANTCTCTTCTGATAAACCACTCCTAGATGCATCCACTAACATACTTGGAACATTAAAAATCGCAGAAAACTGTTACAAACATGGTGTGAAAAAGTTAATNTACTCTTCNACCGGTGGNGCTATTTACGGAGANCCNCCTGAACTNCCTGTANATGAATCAACTGCNCCGAGGCCAATATCCAATTATGGNGTTTCCAANTTCCAAGGAGANCAATTNATNGAGTTATATCATAAATTACACAATGTAAATTANTGNATATTGCGGTATGCCAATGTGTACGGACCAAGACAAGATGGCAATGGNGAAGCAGGNGTGATNCCNATCTTCGCAACTTTAATACAAGATGGCAAACAACCCACTATTTTTGGAACGGGTGAACAAAANCGNGACTTTATAAGCGTACATGATGTNGTNNGAGCTAACATNNTAGCNATNTNNAANGGNAAAAATTCNACCTATAACATTGGTTCATCAGTNATGTATAGCGTGAATCAAATTTATGANCTNATAAAAGACCATTATGGCTTCACNAAAGAAGCTCTNACAGGTGCNCCNNGGNCTGGAGACGTNTTTGAGATTTCACTGGATTATGCTAAGGCAAAAAANGAATTAGAATGGGAACCGGAGATTGACTTTGAAAACGGCTTGCAAGAAACGTTACAATATATTCAATCGCACTAATAATACTTCAATGGATAGAGGGGGATTTAAACATGACTAAAACTTGTGATGTAGCTGTTTTAGGGGGCGGCGCTGCTGGTTTAGCAGCAGCACTATATTCAACTCGAGCTATGCTAAAAACAGTTGTCCTAGAGAATTTAGGAGTAGGAGGACAATTACTTATTACCGACGAAATAGAAAACTACCCTGGATTTCCTGAAGGAGAAACCGGACAGCAACTAGCTATAAACATGCAACAACAGGCCGAAAGGTTCGGAGCAGAAATAGACTTTTCAACCATTGAAGGAGTTTCTGATTTAGACAAAGAAACCAAAATAATCCATACCGATGATGGAGATTTACATGCCAAAGCGGTGATCATAGCTACTGGAGGATCCCATAAAACTCTCGGTATTCCTGGAGAAGATGCACTATCAGGGAAGGGAGTTTCCTACTGCGCCGTATGTGACGGAAACTTCTTTAAGGGACAAGATGTGGTAGTAATCGGAGGAGGAGACGCTGCTATGGATGAAAGCAATTACCTCACTGGCATAGTCAACTCCGTAACAATTGTACATAGAAGAGACGAGCTCAGAGCAACTAAAATACTTCAAGAAAGAGCTTTCGCTAACCCCAAATACAAATGGCTATGGAGCCATGTTGTCGAAGAATTCGTAGGAGACGACTTGCTGACAGCTGCTAGAGTAAAAGACCTTAAGACTGGAGAAGTATACGATTATCCGACTGCTGCGGCATTTATATATGTCGGGTTTGAACCCAATTCAGGCTATATAAGCTCTCTGCTAGATACTGACGCACTAGGCCATGTTTATACCGACGCACACATGAGAACAAAGCTACCATTAGTATACGCATGTGGAGATATAAGGGCAGAATCAACCAGGCAATTAGGGACCGCAGTTGGTGATGGTATTACTGCAGCCTTATCCGCTTTCCATGATCTGCAATAGACTATACAAGCAGTTTATAGAGTTCTCTTGCCAAGAGAGTGATGCCACCTAGAAATATTATCGCGATAGAAACATAACGGAATGTGCTCAATTTCAATCGCTTTACAAGAGGCCTGGAAACTAAAATTCCTGCAAAAGTGGCAGGAGTTAATAAAGCAGTGTTGATCCAAATGTCTGCTGTTACCATACCCATACTTATGTAGCAAAATAAAGCAAGTAAATTGGCCACTATAAAGTATGCAGACAAAGTCCCTCGTGTCTGATTTACAGTCCATCTCTGGGCGATAGCATACCAAGCAGACAAAGGCCCACCTATTCCTAATGCAGTAATACACAAATAGGTAACAAAGCCAATTGCGAAGCCAGTGAGTCTGTTCTTTGCAAGCGGCACATTAATTCCAAGTAAACTTATGATCCCAAGCATTATGATAGTGCCCCCAATCACTAGTTTCAGAATAGTGGGGTCTGTGACATCCAAAGCATAAGCACCTATTGGAATCGCAACAGCGGCGCCAATTATTAATACATAGGTCTTATTCCAAACAATTTCTCGTCTAGCTTCAAATGCCACACTGAGCGCTACGATGGCTATCAATATGTCTACTATAATTACGGCCTCGATTGGCAGAACGAATAACAAAAGAAAAGGTACTATCACAAGACCCATTCCAAAACTGACAGTGGAATAAACTACACTACCTAAGAAAACTACAAACAAAGCGATTATTAGATCCGTCCCTCCTAGCATATATGCTCCGTATGAGTTTTATTCAAGATAAAAATCTCCTTGTTGAGCAGCATGTTCTAAACAAGCAGACACATCTACTATAAAAGGTCCTTTCCTTATTAATTCAATTTGAATGTTTTGTTCATTAGTAATTTGGATCTCTCTTTCTCCATCAAAAGCTAGAGTGCACCTGGAAATATTCCTGGTAATAACTTGACCTTTGTTGATAAGTCCCCAATCAGAAATTAAAACTTCTTGTATGGTACCTGGGCCAATTGGAGACAAAATTTTCTTGGACATTTCAGAGGATTTAGCTATCTTGTACATTAATCCTTGTTCATCTTCTATTCCTATAGTTTGTAATCTAGCTCCTACAGAGGCTAGCCCTAAATCCAAAAGTTCGCAGCGTGTCAAAAACACCTCGTCTAAATTATTAAAATCCCAAATAGCTCTGGACGCTACAAAGTTAGCTGTAGATATAGCCAAGTCTACTAGCGCTAAATCTTTATCGCCGTTTTCTAAAGTGACAACTATTTGTTTGCTTTGAACTGTACAATCATCCTTATCTACTGCCTGAGAAGCAATAAGCCCAGCACATATACCTACATGAGTTCCTTCCAAATCATACGGGAATACGTTATTGGTACCGGTAGATACCGGTAACACAGTATGTTTATCAAATCCCTTGGCTATCATCCGATTTGTCCCATCTCCGCCAAGTGATATCAAGACATCAATTTCTTTTTCAGCCATCTGTTGAGAGGCCAGAAGAGTATCATTAGCATTGCCTCTGATTGGCAACTCAAGAAACTCCACATCAGCTGTGATGCCCGGATGATTGATAGCGCGCCTGACTAAATGAGCGTTATCATCCATAGCAATTATTCGGGCCACTTGAAAAGATTGGAGTCCAATAATAATACGGCGCAAAACATTAACTTTTTCCCAGTCGGTAACAATCCTCGCACTTCCGGTCAAACGCCGTATATCCTTGCTGGAATACGGATTTGCTATGATTCCGACTGTTCCCATCAATCTAAACTTTTCAGAAAATTTGTATCTTAAGACAAAGAGTCTGCGAACACTTCAATCATATGCCTAGGGTGACGATCAGTACCATGCTCAATTTGTTGTCTGCATGAGATACCCATTACCGCAACATCCCAGTCTGAATCTTTAGCATTCACTGCAGGAAATACTCCTTCGCCTCCTATTTTCATAGATATATCGTAATGCTCTTTCTCATATCCAAAAGAGCCGGCCATGCCGCAGCAACCAGCATTAATCAGCTCAGCTTTGTACCCTGGAGGCATATTGAGCATCTCCATAGAATACTGCGTTCCGATCATAGATTTCTGATGGCAATGACCGTGGAATATAATATTCTTAGCATCTTCTTTGAAATCCAATTTAATATCATTATCTTTTATATGCTTAATTAAGAATTCATCTATTAGAAAGCTGTTTTCTGCAATGAGCTTTGCTTTATCATCTTGAAGTAAATCGGGGTATTCATCTGTAAGAGTAAAAACGCAGCTAGGTTCACAGCCAACTATAGGTATTCCCTGAGAAACATATGCATGCAACATATCAACATTGTAGCGGGCATTGGCTTTTGCTTCTTTTAGTAATCCTTTAGACATTAGGGGTCTTCCACAACATCTTGAATCTGCTAGCTCAACATTAAATCCAGCTGCTTCAAGAACTTTTATAGCAGCTTTACCTGCTTCCGGATAATTGTAATTAGTAAATGTGTCATTAAAAAATACAACTGTATCCTTAGTAGCGCTTTCAGCATCAGCAGGTCGATTATTAAACCACGAACCTAAGCTTTGATTAGCAAATCTAGGCATCTGTCTGTTCATAGATACACCAAACATTAGATTTGCCATAAGTTTACCAGGATAGCTATTCATCATTAAATTCGCTAATGGAGCTAAGGCACTTCCCATTCTATTGAACTTGTTTATATTTCCAAAAATTTTATTGCGTAGTGGCATCCGGTTCTTTGCGTAAAATTTATCTAAAAACTCATATTTCAACTTAGTCATATCAACACCTGAAGGGCATTCTGACTTACAAGCTTTACATTCCAAACATAAATCTAATGACTCATATAAACGTTTGCTAGATAAATCATGTTCAGGTAGATTCCCTGAAAGAGCAGCTCGTAATAAATTTGCTCTTCCCCTGGTAGAGTGTTCTTCATCTCGAGTAGCCATATAAGAAGGACACATAGACCCATCTAATTTCCTGCAAGCTCCCATACCGTTGCACATTTCTACGGCGCCCGCATAATCTCCATCAATAGAGAAATCGAAAACAGTCTCAATGGGCTGAGAAGTATAGTCTCTACCGTATCTTAAGTTCTCTTCCATCGGAGGGCAATCGATAATTTTATTAGGATTTAAAATTTTATTCGGGTCGAAAGTAGTCTTCAGATCTCTAAACGCTTGATAGATTTCAGGGCCAAACATTTTTTCAGTAAATACCCCTCTAACAATCCCGTCTCCGTGTTCACCACTTAATGAGCCTCCAAATTCATTTACTAAATCGCTTATTTCATCAGCAATAGAAAACATTTTGGAAATCCCATCGTCATCTTTCAAGCTGATCAGAGGGCGTATATGTAGACACCCTACACTAGCATGACCATAATATCCGGCCTCCGTATCATGATTTTGAACTATCTCATCAAACCTAGTAACAAAGTCACCCAATACAGACGGATCAACAGCAGTATCTTCCACGAAAGGTATTGGCTTGGCATCACCATGAATACTCATAAGCAAACCTAGTCCAGCTTTTCTGATATTCCATACATTATTCTGGCCAGCCTTGTCCGATATATTCACACATGCATAACCAAATCTCTTCCTGGCCATGTCGTCTTTTAGCTTTTCCATTTTGGATTCAACTTCAGCTACAGACTCTCCATAAAATTCTATAAGTAGAATCGCACCTGGCTCACCCTGAATTGCGCTCATATTCTGAGCAAATCCCAAAGATTCTCTGCATCGGTCCAAAAGCATTTTATCCATAACTTCTATAGTGGAAGGGTTGTATTCTAAGATGCTGGTTGTAGCATAACTTGCCTCAACTATGTCCCTAAAATGCAAAACTGATAATCCGGTTACAGTTGGATTTGAAACCAAGTTAACTTTAGCTTCGGTTACAACACATAAAGTACCTTCGGAACCAACGACAATATTGGACATGTTTACCGGGCCATCCAGCATAAAGTTGTCCAAGTTGTATCCACTAACTCTTCGTAATATTTTAGGATATCTTTTCTCTATCTCAGCGACTTGATTCTGAGATATCGACAAAACTCCTCTGTAAATATCTGATTCAAAAGAACTACCGTTCAGTTTACTTTCTAATGCGGCACCTTCTATTTCAGAGAAATGAGCCTGGCTAGCGTCAGACAAAATCACATCTAGCTCTTGAATATGATCCAAAGTTTTACCATAAATCACAGAATGTGAACCGCAGGTATTATTACCAATTCCTCCACCTACACATGCCCTGCTAGCAGTTGTAGGATCTGGAGCATAATGCAAGTTATAGGGAGCTAATTGTTTATTAAATTGATCTAGAATTATCCCTGGTTGCACTCTAGCCCAATGTTCTTCCTCATTGATTTCGATAATAGAGTCTAAGTATTTACTGAAGTCGATTACCACAGCATGGTTAACAGTCTGGCCTGCCAAGCTAGTACCACCAGCTCTAGGCAGAATTGGGATTTTATTATCACTGCAATACTGAATGGTTGCTTGTACATCGTCAGTGTTCTTAGGTATAACCACACCGATCGGTTCCATTTGATAGATACTTGCATCAGTACTATAAAGAACCCTGGAAAATGGATCGAACTTTACTTCCCCAGTAACTAATTTAGAAAGATCCTGTTCTATTTCACGTCTTTCACTTCCTCTGATTCGAGCTTCAGCCGTAGTCATTTCCTCTCCTATACAGAAACCTTAGATTTCACTAAAATTTATAATATTATACAGTGTTCAGACATATGAATCTAAATTCGAGTCAATCGACCGGTAGTGTATGGTTAAAAAAACTTACAATCAACAACAATTGAAAGACAAAATAGAGTCCTGTAAAAAATGCAGGAGGCTTACTCATTACCGAAAATTAGTCTTCCGAGACCGGCCAATAAGATTTCAAAATGAATCATATTGGAATAAACCTATTTATGGTTTTGGCGACTCAAACGCAGAACTTTTAATACTAGGTTCTGCGCCGGCTGCGCACGGAGCTAATAGAACAGGCCGGGTATTCACAGGTGACAAATCTTCTGATTTTTTGATGAAATATTTAAACAAACATGGTTTGGCTAATTTATCGTATTCGAATAGTTTAGAAGACGGTCTTAAACTTAATAATACCTACATAACTGACATCATCCGCTGTGCACCTCCAAACGATAAACCTACGGGGAAAGAGATAGAAAATTGCCGCAACTACCTAATAAACGAGCTTTCGTTTTTCCCAAATCTCAAACTTGTACTAGCACTTGGCAAAGTGGCCTTCGACAATTACTTAAAAACAATTTCTATATCCGAAGACCACAAATATACCGAGAAGTTTTCGCACAGAAAACTTTACCAATTATCCGATCATTTACCACTACTTATGGCTTGCTACCACCCTAGCCCGAGAAACACTAATACCGGTCGCCTAACAGAACAAGATTTCGATGCAGTCATACAGGATACCGCAGATATACTTAAAAAATAGTACCCACAAAATGCACTTAATGTTAAACTCTGCCCAACTTGAATAGTTAGAGGAGGAAGTCTCATGGATATAGGCTTTTCCATATCAAATAATCAAGGGATAGACTCAGTACAGTCAATCGTAGATATCGCTACTGCTTCAGAAGAACAAGGATTAGACTCCATATGGGTGAGTGACCATGTCTTCAATGCTTCCTACATTTATGATCGTATAGGTGATAAACCTTATTATGATCCATTAACAATCCTCACTTTTGTTGCAGCCAAAACCTCTCGTATCAAGTTAGGCACTAGTATTTTGGTTCTCCCTTATCATCATCCGATAAGACTCGCCAAGATAGCTGCCACACTAGACCATTTAAGTAACGGGCGATTACTCATGGGCATAGGGGTGGGCGTTATCCCTGAAGAAATACAATCTATGGGTGTGAATCCACGGCAACGAGGCAAATTTAGTGATGAAGCAATTATTCTCATGAAAAAATTATGGACGGAGCCAGTTGTCCAACATTCAGGAGACTTTTATTCGGTGCCAGATTTTGTCTTTTCTCCAAAACCATTACAAACGCCGCACATTCCTATTTTAATCGGTGGAACCAGCGAAGCGGCTATCAAAAGAGCTGCACGGATAGGGAATGGATGGCATCCGACTGCTAATGATCCTGAGACACTAAGGACTGGCATAGAATTACTACATCAAGAGCTAGAAAAACAGGGACGGAATGTTTCTGATGTTCCAATATCTATAAGCATTCCGATAAATTCGAGCACTAGAGACCGTAATGGGCTTGGATCTAATCCCGAAGAAATAATCGAAAATAGTATAGCCTTCAAAGAATTAGGTGTCAGCCGCCTAGTAGCTTCTTCATACACCAACGATCTAAATGACATCTTCAACAATCTAGACATATTAGCGCATCACGTGATGCCAAACGTTAAATAAGGGGTATAGATAATGACTACGAACGCCAATGAATTCAATGAACTCCAAAAATCTGCACTAGAACACTTATGGGTTTACGGCAAGCAGCCCAGTCAAATGGCTGAGGCTGGCGAACCTAATATCTTCACTTCGGGGTCAGGTAGCACTGTCACAGATATCCACGGGAAAACATATATCGATGCAATGTCTGCATTATGGTTAAAAAATGTAGGTTATGGAAGTAAAGAAATCGCAGACGCTGCCTATGAACAAATGTTAGAAATTACTTATATGCCCTCAGGAACAACAACCAAACCTACGATTCAGTTAGCGCAAAAAATCTCTGAAATTACACCAGGGGATTTGTCACGAAGTTTCTTTACGAGTGGAGGATCTGAATCTAATGAGACCGCAATTAAAATCATCAAAGCTTATTTTAAGCGCATAGGGGAACCTATGCGAACAAAA
>PBNM01000016.1 GCA_002723125.1 Chloroflexota bacterium
AAAGTATCAAATATTAATAAAGTACCAATAATATAGAAAAAGATTACTGATGCTCTTCTACCTATTGGGATCAGTTTGGAATTTATTGGAGTCCTTGTATTACCTTTTAAGCTCTGGGCATACCAATCAAAGGCATTAACAATCAATCTGGAAAACGCTAAAATTAAAAAGATTATCAATAAAACAGATAATGTTTTATTTAATATAGCTTGCGGAACATTACTAAAATAAAGCATAGCCACATAAATTCCACCTAATACTATAAGTCCTGAAAAAGGTAACCGGAGAGACTTAAGTAAAGCGTCATCTAATTCTGTATCTGTGCTATTGGAAATTTTAATCAAAATCCTAAAAAACCATTTATAAACAATGATTCCAATTACAAGCGCAGTTAAAATAATAGAAGCGCTTATTATCAAAGGAGTTAAATCAGTTAAAAGCATATCATATGTCATTGCGTGTATACCTTACCTTGTGCAACTTTAGCATATAGAGGATTTATCCCAGAAACTGATGATATCAAATTTAAATCTGTAGTAGTTATCATGGATTGTCCATAACTAGAAGCCATATATAAAACACATCTTCGTTTATTTTCATCCAATTCAGACAATACATCATCTAATAAAATTATTGGATTATCCTCTCTTCTATCTGATATAAATGATGCCTCTGACATTTTAAGAGCTAGTGCAAGAATTTTCTTTTCCCCTCTTGATCCCAATCTTCCTATATCGAAACCATTTACTAATATTTTAAAATCATCCCTATGAGGGCCCACCAATGATGTGCCAGCCTTCAATTCTATTGGAAACTTGTTCAGCAGTTCAGATTCCATCCATTTAACAAATTCTTCTTTGCTTTTATTAGTTACAGTTGTCGATTTTAAATTAATGTCAATTTTTCTGTTTTCGCTTCCTAATTGATTAAAATGATTCTCCAGCAATTGAGACAATTCTATCAAGGCAATTTGTCGCATCTGACTGATGACATATGAATCCTCAATCAATATATTATCCCAATACACTAATTCAGATTTATTTGCTCTTTTTTCTCTAATGGATTTCAGTAACTTATTCCTTTGTTGTAATACTTTCTGATATCTCCTTAAAGAAGTTAAATACTCTCTATCGCTTTGGGAAATTAATATATCTAAAAATTTTCTTCTTACACTAGGCGAACCTTCTATAATCCTTATATCATCCACATGAAAAACAACGGCACTTATCGTACCGAAAAGATCTGATGCAGTCTTAGCAACCTTGTTAACTCTAATCTGTTTTTTTATCAAATAAGAATTTTCTGAAGAATCTGTTCTTTGTTTTGGATATGACTGAGCAAGCAATACAATTTGATATTCTTTTTCTAATTTAATAGCTTGTCCATGAATCACACATTGCCCTCCGTTTAACGCTACCGTTTGATTTACCACTTCTCGTTCATTCTCAGCTTTAAAAGAGCGTCCTACCGACAAATAATATATCGCTTCTAGCAAAGATGTTTTGCCTTCACCATTATCGCCATGAAATACGGTCATGCCATTATGTAGAGACAATCCTACATCCAGGAGGTTTCGGAAATTCGTGATCTGTAATTTTGCCAAATGCGACAACGACAATTCTCCATTAAAGAGATATACACTAGGTGATCTGAAGAAAACTTGATTGCCATTATCTCATATTACGTTCGTATAAACTTACATATATCAAACAAATGAAATCAAATAACTTCGGCGTATACTTTAAGGCTCGATTACAAACACCTCATGTAGATCAATCGAAGGAATATCAAACTTTACCCACCCATCTGATTCTTCAGATTCAACGATATCAGACGTCACTAAACTACGAACTTTGCCAGTACCTCGGATACGAACAGAAAAAGGACCTACAGGAATTATTTCATGAAGTGGCTCCTGGGTAGTACCGGTCAAATTAACCATGTGCAGTATGCGCCTTCCCTCTTGCTCATAAATCTGGCAATCAATCAAGCCTGGTCCAGATACACTGCACGGTATCTTCCCGTTCGAAGCCCATCGAATCACATTAACAAGTAAATTGCCATGGTCAGGGAAATTATCCCGCCTGAAACACCTGTCTATATCAGCCGGCAAATAAACGATTCTTCCTCTTTGAAAGTGTTCTCTGACTACAGCTATCGGCTTTCCCGTATCATGTTCTCGCATCCAAGAAAATTCTGGTGGGAAGATAGGAAACTCAGGAATATACGACAAAGGCACACAGGTATCTTCAATGACTTCTATGTTTTCTATCCTACCACCAAAAGGCAAAATATCTGTATCTTCAAATCCTTCCAGAATCCCATGCCTGTCAGTTGTCAAATCTACTTCATTCCCAATTTGAGGGCCATAAAAAGACTCTCCTCTACTTGGGTGCAATCTCATGTAAGAATGATGATCGTACACTTCCCAAGTAGCAGCTGAAATCTTGGTATTCCCTTCAAATCCTCCATCATTTCGAATGCCTAATATTTCAGCTAGTCCAAAATCTTGTCTCTTATCTCCCCATTCATCATACAAACTAGTTTCGCCGCTGGCGACTAAACTGCCACCATTCTCAACAAATTGTTTAACTGCCTCTATTTGCTCGTCAGACATTGCTGCTAAATTAGGCAACACCAACAAACTGACTTTGTCAGAATCCCGGTTAATATGATCAGCATGAATTGGAATATAAGGAATCCGGCCATGAATCATAGCCTGAACAAAGCCTTCATAAGGCCATATAGCAGATTCTTCCGGGGTTTCCTTGCCATAATAGTCAATATTTTCATGAGACCATACGATTCCTACTGATGCAACAGGAGTCCTATTAATCAAATAATCATCATTATCAGCATGCCAGTTCATCATTGGCTCTGAGGTCCTATACTGACGCCTATCTTCATGATAAGCCCCAATATGATGCCACCATGGCTGTATCGTCCCCGCAAAGCCTTCAGCCATCCACATGTGAGCTTCCGGAACAGGCTTAGAAGACAATCTGAATGCAGGTGTTCTACCTTGATACACAGGCATGCTTTCAGGAATCAATTTATCCCAACCCATTAGTCCATGTAATAATTTCCCAGCATGACTGTTGGACTGAAATCCAAAAGATGGGCGATGCTGATGATCTAACATAATAAATCTCGATCTTTCCAATATTCCTTTCATTTCCCTGAACCTAAAAGATTCGGTCATAGGGCTGCCCGATATCATGCCCAGCCATAAGCAATCTGGATTCCCGCTATGTTCTTGAGCAACTTTGTTATTGAGGTCCCATATATGTATCCGTCTGTCGTAGTTCCATTTTATCCATTTTTTAAACACCCTATCGTCCCAGTTGATTGCACTTGGCAAATCTAATCCATAACTGTCCAAGAAATTTTGTTGGCAGTTTTCACAATAACAAATCTGGCCATGATTCATTCCGCTCCAACTATTATCAGTAAAGCCATCAGGTTGATATCTATCAATGATCTCTTTCAAAACATCAGTAAGAAATTCATCATAATACTCACTGAATATACATGCTGTATATCTGTCACCTATCTGAATTGGATTTCCTTCATTATTTCGGCAGAACCATTCAGGTTTTTCAAGGAAAAAATCCTCTGTGGCGCGATTCGAGTCCATTCGAGCCAACACAGCTAACCCTTCTTCCCGTGCTACAGCATTAATTTCACCGTATAAATCCCGGTCTTCCAAAAACTGAGCCCTATAATGCAATGGATATTTAGACGGGTAATAAGCCACTATCCCACCTGCATTAACAACTACTCCCCGAACCTTGGTACGTCGCCAATGTTGTCTCCACCATTCAAGATCGTAAGTCTGAGAATCAAGTTCAGTTATATTGGTTTGGCCCCACCGCAAAGTTCTACGGTGCCATGCTTCGGACATATTAATACTCCCATGTTATTTATGGATTGTGGAAATGTTCAATAAAACTAAGAGAGCTTTAAACAATTCTCGCATAATCCATAAATATCAAATCTCTGATATTTGTTTTGGAAAAGACCAGAATCCTGTATACGGTCTTTAATTTTTTCTAGATAATTGTCTCCAGCATCACAATCAACAATAGATTCACATTTTGTACATACCAAATTCACATGCAGCGTATTATTTGAATCATATCTAGATTCTTTTTGAAAAGGCAACTGTGCAACTAAGCCAGCTCTTTCTAATACACTTAAAGTTGAATATACGGTTGCAACCGTCAAATACGGGAAAAAGTCTCTGACACGAGAATAAATATCCCTAACTGTAGGGTGATCGGCAGAATTAATTACCACTTCAGCGATTGCTAATCTTTGAGGAGTTAGTCTAATCCCCTGATCTCTTAATTTCTCAGCTATGTCTACGGTAGTCAAAATACCAATTGATCCCTAATCTTGATTAATCAAATAATGCTTTATGTTGACGTAATATACAATCATTCATTATCACATCTAACCCAGCATTTCTAGCCATCTGCGCCGCAGCCTCATGCGCAACATCGTCTTGCATCCAAATACATTTTGCCCCTATCTTCATGGCTTTTTCTACTATCTCCGGAACAAATTCTGAGCGTCTAAAAATATCAACAATATCTATTTCTTCACCAATTTCATCAAGATCAGAATAACATTTCTGATCCAAAGCATATTCTAAAGTTGGATTAACAGGGAATATCACATACCGTTGTTGTCTTAAATACTTTGCCACATTAAAACTAGCCCTGGAAGGATTATCAGACAGTCCAACCACAGCTATTGTTTTTGCTGCATTCAAAATATTCTTAATTTCATCAGAATTTGGATTCATGAATTTATCACACATACGCAACGATTATACGTATTTAGGCATCACCTTATCAACAAACAATCTTATAGATCTTTGGGCGACTTCATCGGGCATGTTGCCAAAATGAAAAGCACAAACAAAATAATTTGCTTCTGTCTCCAAATATGCATCCAGATAATCGCATATCATTTCTGGAGTTCCGGCTACTGCCCTGAATCCCGCTGATTTGTTAGATTCCCCTATATTCCCAGGCTCTTTCTCAAGATATTTGTCCTGGGTAACGTTGCTTGTATATCTTTCTGCATCCGCCGTTCTATCAGGCAATCCTTCGGGCCTAGGATTAAGTTCTTTTAAAAACTGAGTTAAACCTCTATTTTCTGCTTCAATCCTTCTTGGGGAAGACAAGTTCCATATGTATTCGTCCCAAGCAGGACCTGCAGCATCCAAAGCTTCTTGCTCAGTATCTGCAATAACAATATGGTTCACCAAGCCTATTTTAGGTAATTCAGATTTTGAACTACCGTGAGTCTCTTCCCAAATACTTCTAAACCTATTTACATTAGGGCCAAAATCCGCCAGATTCCCCACAACTATACAATTCATGCCTTCCAATGCTGCAGTTTCCGTATTTCTCATATACCACATCGGTGGCCTGGGGTTTTGATATGGCCTAAGTCTCATAGGCAATTCATCAAATTCATAAAACTTTCCTTTATAAGTTAGGCTATCTGATACTAGTCCCAATCTAACGATATCTAGAGTTTCCTTGTATTTGTTAAAATTGTCTTCAACCTCAAAATCACTTCCCCAGAAATACGCTTCTAATACACCACCTCGTCCTACACCTATTTCCAGTCTTCCCTCACTGAGATGATCTAACATGCAAATTTCTTCAATTAACCTTAAAGGGTGATGAAGAGGCAAAACATATATAGTAGGACATAGTTTAATTTGACTGGTCCGTTGGGAAGCCGCAGACAAAAACACGTTTTGAGAAGGAGCTAAACTGTGTACAGCGGGAGTATGGTGTTCAGCCAGATGATATCCGTAAAACCCAGCCTTATCAAACATTTCGATTTGTTCTAGCCTGTGTTTATACAAGTTATTTAGATGCACACCAGGAGTAGGTTCTATATGATCAAAAACCCCGAATTGTAATCCCATAGCATTCCTTCTATTTACCTGGGAGAAAGCAACATGTAATCTCCCAGGTCTTGTATCGTGGCAGGAGCGGAGGGATTCGAACCCCCGACCACTGGTTTTGGAGACCAGCGCTCTGGCCAAACTGAGCTACGCTCCTATATGGTACCCCTGGAGGGACTCGAACCCCCGACGCGCGACTTAGGACGCCGCCGCTCTATCCACCTGAGCTACAGGGGCAAAATGATATCCTAAGTTATGTTCAATGTCCCTTTGACTAAGAAATGTTAAATCCGACACCTAGCAGTGTCAAGCCACACAGATTCTCTCGATTACAACCAGTCGACTATATCTGAGATCACTGTATCGCGTATTTCATGTCCCATATCATAGGTACGGTACAGAACATCATATCCTTGTTCAGATAAGAACACTTGTGTTTCTTCTGCATTACTTAACGGCACAACAGCATCTGATGTCCCATGAGCAACAAATATCTTCTGAGTCTTTTCCGACGGCAAGATGTTGAGTAAGGACTCTGGATTAGGCATAGATGCACTTAATCCTATTAGTTGATCAAACAAGCCCGGTTTGTTAAGCCCACACCTGTACGTCATTCCTCCCCCTTGTGAAAACCCCAACATTTTATTTCCAGAGTTACTGAAATTATAAGATTCCATGATCTCGTCAATAAACCCATTAAGCGTTCTAACTCCTATTTCTAGATCTTCATCTGAACACAAATCACGCGGAGGATGCCATCCATATCCTTTGGATCCAAATCCCAAGTCAAACTCTAATGGGGCATTTGGACAAATATAAACATAATCTGTTGAACTAATCACTGGGGTAAGACCTGCCAAATCTTGCATGTTAGCTCCAAATCCGTGCAACACCAGCATTAATGGATAAGTCTTATCAGAGTCGAAATTATCAGGTTCAACACATATATACTGCAGAGATAAATCTTGTTTTGCTTCGGCTTTCATACACTACCACCTTTTAAAGTAGCTGCTTAGGAAATCTGCTATAGACTTAATCGTAACCTATTTTTTTGATACTAGATATGCAACTAAATCTTCATACTCATCGTCTGACATACTGCTTCGAAGCTCAGGCATTACTGGAGCGTATCCTTCAACAACATATGCAGCTGGTGCATCAATCGATTCCCTAATGTAATCTTCAGCTGACAAGGATGACCTTGTGCCAGCTACCGTACCAATTTGGGTCAGATTAGGCCCTACTATACCTACCGCCCCAGGGAGATCTTCCATAGTATGGCATCCTACACAACCGAGACTTCCTGTAAATACAGCTTCTCCCTCCACTGCGTCACCAGTTCCTGAAGTACTTCCACTTGTCTGCGAAGAATCCATGGCTGGTGCAGGTGTAGGAATCAAGCTTTCAGCATAGGTGGAACTATCCTGAGTTTTTTCAGCATAGTGTCCTTCATAAGGAACAGCTCTTGCTTCGGCATAATCTCTAGGGGTTCCAGTCAATCCCGCATACAATCCAATTAATGCAATTCCTACCAACGTTCCTAGAGCCAATCCTCCGTAGAATATTTTCGTCAACAGTGGGTTATCAAATTTCAAATGCATGTAGAACATGATTACTATGTAGAATTTTGCAACGGATAACAAAACCAAAGGACCAAAAGCTAAAGCAGAACCTTGCATAGACTCTGGCAAGATGATTAAAAATTCAATAGCGGTAATTACAAATAATATAATCGCAATAATCAGATATTTCTTTGTAGAAGGGTGTTTTGAATGCTCTTTGTCGTGCCCGCTACTCATTTAATTCTCCATTTCTTCATCTTATTCAAATCCTGCATTAGCCCGTTATAGCAGGCCCAGCATCAAATCCACCAACAAGGTAAATCAACGTGAATATCACAATCCATACAATATCAACAAAGTGCCAATATAGGCCACAAATCTCCACGTCTAATGCTCGTGCAGAAGTTACTTTTCCTCTAAAGGACAATATAAACAAAACCCATAACCACACAATTCCTAGAGTTACGTGGGCTCCATGAAAACCCGTTAAAGTAAAAAACGTGGTTCCAAACAAATTAGTGCTAATAAGAAGGCCATGATGAGCAAATTCCCAGAATTCAAAAATCTGAAATCCAATAAACACCATTCCCATGATTGCGGTAGCTGCTAACCATATTCTAATACCTTTTATATCGTCTTTCTGGGTAGCCGATAAGGCCATCACCATCGCGAAGCTACTGCATAGCAACACGAATGTGCTAATGGTTGTTAAAGGAATATCTAGTATATCTATCGGATATGGGCCTATCAGGCTCTGTCCTCTATAAACCATATAAGTCGAAATCAACGCTCCAAAGAACAAGCAGTCAGTACTTAAGAACACCCAGAAAAGTAACTTCCTGTTGTCAATTCCTGTGCAATTTTGCTCTTCTTCGTGATGTGCGGCTTCAGTTATTTGTGCCATATTAAAAGCCCCTCTAGTGATCCTTTTCTTTAGTTGGAGGTTCGTTACTCCACGCGAGAACACCTACGAATACCAGCAGGCCTCCTACCACGGATATAGGATATTTAACGAACCAAACAGGAATTTCAATCATAAAACCGAAAGCCAAAATCAACAGTGCTACAGATGTGAAAATTGGCCAATATGACGGGTCTGGAAGATGCACAGTGGAAGGATCCACTAAAGGCTGAGGCCCTGGTATCTCTTTCCCTTCTGCTGCAGCCCGTCTTTTAACAATCCAGTATGGGTCTCTCCCTTCTACAACAGGTAATTCTGAGAAATTATATACAGGCGGAGGTGAAGTGATAGTCCATTCTAGGCCTGGTGCATCCCACGGATCGTGACCCGCTTCTTCGCCTGACTTATAACTTTTAATTATGTTATATACAAAGATCAACATTGAAACAAACAAGACTATATATCCAAAAGAGGAAAGCGCGTTTAAGTTATCCCAACCAAATTCAGTCGCATAAGTATAAATTCGTCTAGGCATTCCATTCATACCAAGATAGTGCATAGGGAAGAAAGTCAAATTCAGTCCCACGAAAGTTATCCAAAAATGAAGCTTCCCTAATTTTTCGCTCAAAAGTTTGCCTGTCACTTTAGGGAACCAGAAATAAATCCCTGAGAATATACCTAAAATAGCTCCTCCAAACAACACATAATGCAAATGAGCAATGATGTAGTATGTGTCCTGTTGTTGGTAGTCACTAGGAGCAACAGCATGTGATACTCCGCTTAACCCACCGATAATGAACATAGCTATAAAACCAACCGCAAACAGCATTGCTGACTTGTACTCTATGGAACCACCCCACAAAGTACCAATCCAGTTAAAAATCTTAACTCCTGTGGGCACTGCTATTAACATAGTGGTAATAGTAAACACAGACACTGCAATTGGACCTAAGCCTACTGTAAACATATGGTGGCTCCAGACGGCCCAGCCCATTAATCCTATTGCTATTCCGGAGAAGACAATGAATGGATAGCCAAACAAAGGCTTCTTTGCAAATGCAGGTAACACGTCAGATATGATTCCCATAGGGGGCAATATCAAAATATATACTTCAGGATGCCCAAATATCCAAAATAAATGTTGCCAGAGAACCGGATCACCGCCAGCTGATGTCACGAAAAACAAAGTGCCAAACAATCGATCCATGGTTAATTCAATTAATCCCACAGCAATCACCGGTATAGCGAATGCTAACAAGATCTGAACCACAAAAAACATCCATANNGAAACCGGCATTCGCATTAATGTCATTCCGGGTGCTCTCAAATTCACTATTGTNACAACGAAGTTCAATCCGGCNACTNCCGAAGACACAGCNGCNAACATNANNCCAATTGACCANAATTCCATNCCTTGATTAGNACTNTANGGTTGNTCACTNAATGGAGCNTANGCNAACCATCCNCCATCNGGAACNGANCCNACNACAAANCCNAAATTCATAAATAATACNCTAGCCAANAANGTCCANTAACTNAANGCNTTTAGNCTNGGGAAAGCNACNTCNCNAGCNCCNATNGCTAATGGNATAATNTANTTAAANAATGCNGCATTCAAAGGCATAATNGCAAAGAACACCATNGTTGTNCCATGCATNGTAAACATNTGGTTATAAACATCNGGNGANACNANNTCNCCNCCTGGNNNNGCNAGNTGCATTCNCATGATGCCNGCTTCNATNCCAGCTACCAAAAACATNATAAAAGCAGTAACNAAATACAGAATTCCNATCCTTTTATGGTCTACAGTTGTTATCCAACTCCAAATCACAGAAAACGTATTCCCTTCAGACTGTTTTGTAGCAATAGTTGCCATTAAATNTTGTATTCTCCTANTATTATTTNANGCTTTGCAGATATTCTACCAGCGCTTCGACTTCAGACTCTGTTAGATTCGCATTCCCATCTTCAGTTTGATAAATCTGAGCTAATTTAGACATATAGTTGCCAGATTTTAGTTCGTCAGGATTAGTTATCCAGTCCTTTAAATTTTCTGAATTCCTATCGTAAATACCAGCCGCAAACNTATCTCGTGTCGCCAAATCAGTTAGGTTCGGCCCAGGAGCAATAGCAGATCCGNTTAAAAATCCATTTACTCTAGCTTGAACTAATGCCTCTGAATCCGGCCCTGCAGAACTGTGACATGTAATGCATTGCCCTTTACCTGCAAATAATTGCTGNCCTAATTGTGCCTCTGNGGACAGAGAGGGGGATTCCCCATATCCTTCCACCCATTTAATATATTCTTCTTCGGATACTGCCTTCACAGCAAATTTCATTTGAGCATGTTGAGTGCCNCAATATTCTGCGCATTGTCCGTAGTAATAACCTTCTTCATCGGCCATGAACCACAATGGATTTTNACGGGTAGGGACCATGTCTTGCTTTCCTGCTAANTTNGGAACCCAAAAGCTATGGATTACATCATCACTTTCTAGACTGAGAGAAACCGGTCTCCCAACCGGAATTTTCATTTCATTAGCCGTTGTTATGCTCTTGCCATTAGCNGCATCTGGATAATTAAACTCGAACCACCATTGATGCCCTGTAGCAACAATTTCTAAAGGATCACTTCCAACCGGAGGNTTCTCCATATCCCACAAAACTTGAACTGACCAAACACCTANTCCTAAAATNAAAATCGTTGGAATTATGGTCCATGCAACTTCTAAAGTCGTATTACCGTGGGTTTGTTTNGGCAGAGGGTTTCCTGGNTTATGNCTNAATTTTATAGCTGCATAAACTAATACGAATTCAACAATGACNAACACTATTGCCATTACCCATATCAATACATCAAATAGCATNCCCTGAATTTCAGCAATTGGTCCNCGNGGATCNAATGTCGTTTGAGGGCTATCGTATGANCANCCNACAAANAATAGGAGAGAAAGGCTCANTAATGAGATTAAGAAAAAGTTCTTNCTGANGTTAGTCGCGTTTCTGGGTAGTAGATTATAAATAATTTTCATGTTTCAAGTGANTATTTTCTTCTTTTCTGTNCCGTGGCATCGANATTGAACACTATCATAGAGNCTATTTAGTGTCAACNGAAACCACNAATTNNTTTTTANTATCNTANCATTCTATTATTATNAAGCTTATNTATCAAATCAAAGAATCAATCATAAACGAACAAAACAAAACCATTAAGTACAATAATGAATACAAATATTGATGTCTNGCCTTGATTATTGACTTTGCTTTCTTNAGATTCCAAGCAAAGTATATAAANANTACACCCAAAATCACAGCGGACACCAAATATATCAAACCGGTGACGCCAGTAAACGCAAAAACAATTGTTAACGATACAACNATCAAGGTGTATAAAAATATGCTAAGAACCGTGTAATCTATAGGAGCGACCACTGACAACATTGGNACTTTAACTTTCTCATAATCTTTNTCAATCATTATAGATAGTGGCCAAAAATGAGCAGGAGTCCAGAAAAACACAATTGCAAACAGAAATAAAGCNGATAAATCAAANGANCCTGTAACCGCAACCCAACCNACAACAGGAGGAATNGAACCCGGGGCTCCCCCTATCACTATATTTTGAGGAGTNGTTCGTTTCAGCCACATTGTNTAAATCAAAACGTAAAATAANGTAGCCCCCATGGTCAACGCAGCAGCCAACCAGTTCACCCACAATAGCAGCACAACCATTGATATAACATTCAAACTGACACCAAAAATAATAGCAGCAGGACCAGATACACGTTTTGCAGCAACAGGTCTGTTGCTAGTTCTAGTCATTAATAAATCAATGTCTCGATCCCAATAATGATTGAGGGCACTAGCCCCTCCAGAGGCGGTTGCGCCTCCAAGCCACACCGCAAGCATTAACCATAAATTAGGCACGCCTCCTTGCGCAAGAAACATTCCTCCACTAGCAGTAATGAGCAGTAAAAACATGATAGGAGGCTTAGTAAGCTCTAAATAATCAGACAGTACAGCCTTCATTTTAATTTTGGTCTGTCCGAAGGATTGCATGATTATCCGGAAATACTACGTTTGCTCAATAACAACTGAGCCGCATACCAAACAGTAGCCCCCCATACGACTGATGCCATAGCAACATGGGCGGCAGTCAAATATATCGGGAATCTCAGCATAATCATTAATGCTCCTACTATTATTTGAATCACAAACACCAAAGCAACCAACATGGCTATCTTTCTGACATCTCCAGGGAACTCTCTATTTTTTATAGCAAAATGCACTACATAGACCACAAATAATCCCAAAATCAAGACAGCCCATCTATGNCCCATATGAATAGAGGCAAGAAATCCGCTGTTGCCACATAATGGCCATGATAAGCACGCAGCAAGTGCTCCATTTGCAGTAACTAAAGAACCACTAACAAGCACCAAATACATTACAGGAACCGCAATAATTGTGAGTAAAGAGATTTTTTTTGTTAATTGAGCACTCGTGCTTCCTGATGATCGATATTTACACATTAATGCAGCTTGGATAATGATTAGCGCAAAAAATAGTTCGCCTATTGATAGATGAATAGCAACAATCGCGGGTGGAAGTTCATTTAGAACAGTAACCGCACCTAATCCTCCCTGGATTAAAAGCAATACAACTGTGGCAACACTAATCCACACCAAGCCTTTTGATTCTCTCATCCAAAGAACAACCAGAGCAAAATTCACTAACACTAAAGGACCCACAATGATTGAAGCTACAAACCTATGAATATATTCAATAATCGCATGATATTCAAAAGGAGGTAGCACTTTCCCATAACAAAGTGGCCAGTCTGGGCAACCTAATCCTGAGCCAGTGGTTCGCACTATGCCACCGACAGTAATTAAAAGCAAAACACAAAGGGTTGTTGCTATCATTAAGTTTGACGTTATTTTTATTCTATTTTCGGTCACTTCCAACTACATCCATTCAGCAGAGTTTCTGCGATTTATAACTGTTTATGTTATATTTAATATTATCATGAATCCGGTTGTACAGGTCAGTGGTTTAAATAAATCCTACGGTAAATTCGTAGCTGTTAATAATGTATCTTTTAACGTCCTTGAAGGTGAAGTATTTGNAATACNAGGTCCTAACGGAGCTGGCAAAACCACCACATTAGAGATTATNGAAGGGCTTCTTNCCTATTCTTCCGGTGAAGTAACTATACTGGGNTCGGATCTCAGGAAACACTCCAAAAACATTAAAAGCCAACTTGGCATTCAGTTACAGTCCTCAGCTTACTTCGATTANCTAAACCTGACAGAAATACTGAATTTATTTGGGTCNATGTATAAAGACNCAAGAAATTCTACCGACCTATTAAATGAAGTAGGTTTGGCCCAAAANTCTAAAAGNAGNTTAAAACATTTATCCGGCGGAGAAACAAACAAATTTACCTTAGCTGCCGCCCTAATAAATAANCCCAANATCTTAATCTTAGATGAGCCTACAACCGCATTAGACCCTAACTCTCGCAGAGAAGTTTGGAATTTAATTCAATCAATCAATAAAANCGGAACCACCGTCCTTATTACAACGCATTACATGGAAGAAGCGAATACTTTATGTGACAAAATAGCAATTATGAACCACGGCCAAATTATAACCGTGGACACGCCAGCAAATCTAAAACAGTCTTTNCAATTTCCAAACACAATGACCCTCACAACTCCTGAAGCCTTATCAAAAGACAATCTAAATTGTTTGTCCGGNATAGACCCNAACTATGAACAAATNGACTTAACAACTTATAAGCTGCAAATAGGCACGGAACCCGGNGACTTCCATTATGCTATTAAAACTTTATCCGCAAATAGCATTGAACCCATGAAGTTAGAAATCTCCGAACCAACATTAGAAGACGTCTTTATTAATTTCACCCAAAGCTAACNTTATGACTCAATTATTTATAAGNAACTTAAAAATCATGTACCGGAACCGTCAAACCGCGTTTTGGGCACTCTTTTTTCCGTTGCTACTNGTTACCGTTTTTGGGNTGTTNAACATGAANGAATACAGCAAATCCAANATTGGCATCCTAGATCTAGCGCAAAGCGAATCCTCAAGCCGATTAATTAATGAACTTAACAAAGTCCAAGGATGGAACCTATTTATTGAGGACGAACCCAATACTCTACAAAACAAGCTTGAATCCGGAGCGCTTGAATACGCAATTTACATTCCGAAGGATTTTTCCNATACAGAACCTTTTATAAATATNCAATACGCTTCANCGAATGATGTAGGGCACCAAGTAATCGCCGCCACAACAAGAGACACAATACAGCGTCTAATTNATCCAAACTATACTGTTACAACTATAGAAAACAGCATTAATAAAGAACCCACCAATTATTTTGATAATGTCCTTCTNGGCATTATCGGATTAGCGATTACTGTGAATTCTGTAATATCAGTAACTATTCAATTAAGCACATACAGAAATCAAAAAATTCTTAAANGGCTGTTAGCAACCCCACTGCCTATATGGAAATTTTTCTTCTGNGANATACTCGCCCANCTAGTNCTAGTACTGGTCCAAACAACCATAATATTAGCNGTTGGGTCATTCGTCTTTGATGCAAACATATACGGAAACCTATTGTATATCTACATAATTGTAGTTATTGGCACAATAGTATTTATAAATATAGGGTTTATATTATCCGCTTGGGCAAACTCTCCGGCTGCTGGCTCTGGACTCGGAAATGCTGTGATATTTCCTATGATCTTTTTATCTGGAACTTTCTTTCCTGCTGAATACTTNCCTTGGCCATTACCCTTNTTATCTGCCATAATGCCTCTGACTCCTATGCTAAATGGNCTACGAGAAGTAGCACTAAGCCAGATGTCGCTAGTAGATATTTGGCCATCCCTTTTGATTCTTCTGGTNTGGATCATTTTAAGCGGGGTAATAGCTAANCGTGTATTTAAATTCAATTAACATACGCCGGCGTATCTCCATAACAATACTTACATTAACCACATTTNTCCTACTGTCTTGCNCAGATCNATCAGAAACAGNAAACGATAAATTAATACGAGGGAGAGTGATATCGGTGGTGGCTAAATCAATATCAGATGTTCAAACTTTCAAAATCCAATCTCCAACGGGCGAAATTTATTCTTTTCAAGTAAACGGGTTTATAGGATTTACCCCATCTCACATAAAAGAACACCAAGTAACAGGANNTCCTGTTACGGTCNNTTATATCAGCAGCAANAATGTTTTGATTGCCACTAAAATAACTGACTAATTTACGACTGCTTCTATAGCACTAATAATTTCTGCTTCNGTCNCAAAAATCTCAAATTTCGCAGACAATAAACCATTTCGGTCTACAACGAAAACCCATGGCTCAGTTACTAGTCCCCATTCCTTCACTGCTTNCACTTGTTGTCCAGAAAACCTCCCTTGNNNCANCAANGCTTTTGGATTTTCAAAAACCTCAACNTGNATAAAATCNAGTCGTTNCTCGTACTTCATCTTTATATTAGACACCATATCAACAATAGGGCCACAAACCTGNCTNACACACAAAGCAGGAGTAGCAAAAACTATCACTGTAGGTTTACCGTTAATCACAGCTTCATCTATNGATAACTGATATAAATCCGGATCCGGATTTATATCAGTAGATATCCGTTCCAATTCTTTCGGAGTATCCGCTGTTAGAGTCAGACTCTTAGGAACTCCATTACCTATGGCAACCACCGGAGATTCATCAGCAACAACAATTGCCGCTTTACTCCATAGATCCTCTTCTTCATAAGTAAAGCTTGCCACGAGTTCCCAATAATTAGGGTTTTGTTGTGTACCTGATCCAGACACATCAAACTGCAAGTTTGTTATATACAAACCTTTGCCTGCCCCTCCAGGAATACTCATCCAATATGCAGGAGCAGAGTCTTTAATTATGCCTTCTTGTTCATTGGGAGGATAAAATATAGCTTCTACCGTAACTTCTTTCGCAACCATGGCCTCTCCTTCAAAATTAAACAACGAGAAACCTATCCGATTCTGGCCCACTGTAACATCTGAGGTTGTAGCTACAATCATGCTTATCTCATTAATCTCCTGTATAGGAGGGTTCGCTGGAGCGCAAGCACCAACAACCAGCCCCACGCAGATTAGTGTCAGGGAAAGCTTTATACCCATCAATTTACGAAGCTTGGTCAACCAATTCATGCACTGAATCCTGAGATTCTATATTAGCTACAATTTCAATCATCTTATCTAACTTTGAAGTTGGCCAATCCATGGATTCAAACAATGGTTTTAATCGCTCACCTTCGGTTTGAAAATTCCATTTCAATTCATCTCCTCCGTATTCTCCTTGATATTCAGTACCGTCTGTCATACGTATAGTAATCTTAGGAGCAAATGCTGGCCTGTCTTGGTGTCCTTCAGTTGTCACTTTCCCCATTAATTTCAGCACTTGGTCCTCCCGTACATTACTAGTAACTTCCGGGTCCACTCGCTCTTTTAAAGGAGGATAATAACCATTTAGGCAAGTATACGCAGCAAAATAATGAGTGCTACCAACACCTGGTTTCGTTCTAGCGCTGCTAGGAAACGCAGGAGACGGGTAGGTCGTCTCTAACCAGTTCATATCCACATGTATAGCGTCTATATTGCTAGATTCGATATCATGCTCTCTCCTTATGTCAGTCATTAATTCAATTACTGGATTATTGTATCCCGCGGTTGGGTAAATCTTTGGGGTGATGTTCATTAATTCCCATTCCGAGCCCAACTGCTCAGTGATTGAACTTACCTCAACCTTGTTAGGGCCTGAGAAAACATAACTTAATGATCCTGTGTTATTGCCCACAAATGCATTGTAAAATCCAGCATCTCCTTCCAATGCCGTTTCTGATCCTTTAACACCTTCCTGTGAAAGCAACGCTGCCATAATGCCATTTCTTGTAGATAACGGCTCATGGAACATCATTTCTCTTCCGCCAGAACGAGGCCCTTCATTAGTTCCTCCTGTGAATGTGCAAGCTAACGCCATGCATGTGACCAATTGATCTTCAGTAAGGTTCAGAAGCATCCCTGTTGCAATAGCTGAGGCTATAGTTCCATAAACAGCGCTAGACCTAAATCCTCTTGCTTGCGTAGAAGGAATAAAATCGCTACCTATACGCGCTTGAATTTCATATGCGGATATCATGGACATTAATAATTCTTTCCCTGTGCTGTTTTCCAGTTCGGCACTAGCCAAAGCAGCCGGAATAACGCAAGGGCCCGGATGCAATAGCATCCTATAAGAATCAGATTGATTTGTGGCATGCATCAATTTACTGTTAACAAATGCGGCTCCAGATCGAGTAGATTTAGAGCCATCATACAAAATAGTAGCCCCTTGGCTTTGCGGCTCTTCTTTTTTTATTAAATGTATTGCATTCTTTCCGTGCTCAGTTCCGGCCCCAATAATAGAAACAACCATCGCATGCAACAA
>PBNM01000017.1 GCA_002723125.1 Chloroflexota bacterium
ATTCGGTTTGGTAATCTGGTACGCTGCTAAAAAAGACTCTGAAGCATCGTCTTCATAACCGTTCAACCAAGGGGTCAGAACACTCTGACCCCTTGGTTGAACGGTTATGAAGACGATGCTTCAGAGTCTTTTTTAGCAGCGTACCAGATTACCAAACCGAATGCAGTTTTGTTTACTAGATCTGCTAGGTTATAGATTGCGTTCATTGCTTTAACTCCCTCTATTCCCAGATCTCCAAAGTTGCCTAAGACAAAACCTATTGGATAGATGGCCCAACCTACCAACACTATGATTCTTATTGCATTGAATGCCATTTGACTTGAAGGATTTCCGCTTTCAGCATTTAGCTTTTTAGCTGCACCGAAGAACACTAGGTAAATTACATACAACCATCCCAGCATACCAATGGCGAAAGCTAAATACATATCTAGAATATTTGTTTCCCCTAGATATCCGAAAACCAGCATGACTAGAGAAGCTCCAAGCAGTTGCCAGAAAAGATTTGCTTTCACTTTGGTTACTGCCGCGAGTATCAAGTAGAATTCTACGATTTGAAGAGGTACGGTAATAAGCCAGTCAATGTATCGTAGTTCGGTGGGACTCATGCCCGTATCTACCCATACTCCACGCATGTATAGATAATGCCAGAAAGCTACGAACGTAACCAACCCTGCTACAGTGACTGAGGTTTTCCATTTTGGGGACACATCAAATCTTTCTAAGAAGAAGAAAATTGATGAGGCTAACATCGCTGCGGTAGCCACCCAGAAAGTCATAGATACAAAATCCATTTTAAACTCCGTTAGATATAATAATATTATAGTTTATTATAATGTTTATGGCATAGTATTGCTAGATGCTAGCATAGGCTTGAGTCTAGGATTGTGATTCTAGCGCTGCGCTGTTAATTTTGTTGTATTGGGTTGAATGCTATAGGTGTGACGTATATAATTCTCGAGTCATAGTTAATGGGCCTGTAGCTCAGCCGGTTAGAGCGCAGTCCTGATAAGACTGAGGTCGATGGTTCGAGTCCATCCAGGCCCACCATTAAGATTCAATGAACGGATAGAAATACCGATTAGTATTCCAGCTCCAGTGTAATCAAACGTTACAGTAATTATTCCTAAAGTTTCTTGATATCGGTAGCGATAGGTTTCCCTCTATTTTCACCCACTTCGTAAGAGATAGATTCACCTTCGGCAATTTCATCAATATTGGCTTCTCGTAAAGCGGAAATATGTAAAAATAAATCATCGCCTCCATCATCGTCCTCAATAAAGCCGTAACCTTTTGTTGGATTAAACCATTTTACTTTTCCAGTGTTCATTGTTCTACTCCTTTTGTAGTCTTATATATTCTATGTTAAAACGTATGAGGGATTAAGTTTTAAAAACACTAATTATATTTGATACGGTCCATGCCGATGCAGCTATCAACTGTAATAAATCGCCGGGTGTAAATGATCCATACACGAAAACAGATGCCATCCATGATGTACTTGCAATCAATTGACAGAACCAGAAGAAGCTTATATTAGATTTAAGTTGTCGATTATTCTTGGTTAGCATGGACATTCTTCACCGCAAGCTCCTAAGTCATCTAAATACAGGCCTTGATTGCGATAGTCTTCTAAGAATGAGGTGTCCATTCCCAATTGTTCTCCAATTGAATTAGCGACAACTCCAAATCTCTGTCTATATTTATATATAAAGCAAAGTATTAGGTTCTCGTGACGTACTTGTGGTCCTACAAGAAATAATCCGGGAGTTTTTCTTGATTGATCATGTTCATTTAACAAAACATAAGATTCGCTCTCATCCCAATCAAATAGTTCTTTTACCATCACCAGACTGCTTTCAAATCCTGTTGCTAGAATCGGAGGTGTTTTAGTTTGATATTTATATTTCTTTGAAAGTGAGAGTTTGCCTTTTACGTAAATGTAATATTTCCCGTCTTTTAACTTTATTTCTTTAACTTGAGATTTCCCGACAAGCTGAATCCTTTCATTAATCATTTCGTCTGCTAATCTATCTATAGTGTAAGGAGATAGATTGTCACTTGGATCGGTAGTTCTTTTGGTCTCCCAGTCTTTATTACCCTCTAATACCGTAACGTTTTTTCCCAGCCTACTTAAATGGATTGCTGCATCGATACCGCTCTCATTTCCGCCGATTATATAAATATCATCACCCTCAATTTCAGCCCAAGTTCCTATTTGGCTGTTATGCGTGCATAGTTCTGAGCCCGAAAAGACTGTTGTATTTGGGTATTGGAATTCTCCAGCTGCCCAAATTAAAAAGCGAGATTCGATGACTTCCCCATTTTGAATATAGATAGTAAATTTGTCTTCTGCGTGGATTATCTTTTCCGCAGCAGTATTTTCTCTGATCGGTAATTCAAAATGTTTTGCTATTAATTTTAAATATTTTGCATATTGTTTTCCTGTAGGATGCTCTGTTTCAAGAGTGTATGCAGGAGAAGTACCAGATACAACAGAATTGATATCCAGATGACCCCAAAAGTTAGTTGTAAAGGAAGGGGTTATGAATCGCATTTCGTCTGGCCATTTTTCGAAAGTAGAACCCACCTGATCTCTTTCAAGCACAACCATATTTTCTACACCAAAATCTTGGAGCATAGAAGCTATTCCTACTCCTGCTGCGCCAGCTCCAATAATTACGACATCAAATTTTTCCATTGTTACTCCTGTTAAGGATATAGTACCATGGAATGGGAATGATTCTCAATTAGAAAAAGTGGTTTAAAGAGGGTAATTCCCTGATGTATAATATCCAACGCTACAAATATTAACTAAAAGTATGGTTTTTCTGTTCTCTCTCAGAATCTGGAGCTGTTAAAAAACATTAATAAGGTTATATTTCGTGACTAAACCCATAATAATGGGCCTGTAGCTCAGCCGGTTAGAGCGCAGTCCTGATAAGACTGAGGTCGATGGTTCGAGTCCATCCAGGCCCACCATTTAGTTGTTAAAAAATAGCGACAGGGTTGACAGGCGATCCGGTCCCGCCTTCGACAACTAATGGATTTACAGTCAAAAAGAATTCATATCTAGATTCTATGGCGCATGCTTCTGATAATGGTTGTAGAAGAGCATTATCTAATAGTGCTATCCCGTATGCGAAAATTGCTGCATGTACTGACCAAGCTAACCCGTAATCATTTGGCGAATGATCCATCATATCCCATACTAACATGCAACAGTCACTGTCTCTCAAGAATTTTAAACAAGATGTATGCAACCCTGGTCGCTCGTCTCTGTTGGTGCCCCAAGTTGCATTTTCTTCGTTGTACTTTTCTCTGCCTGAGTAAACTAAGATAGCATCTCCGGGTGAAAGCGTTATTCCTTCCGCTTCTACTATTTCTTGAAGCTCTGTTCCATGGACAGGACGATCTTGTGTTACGTATTTAGTTCCCCGGTGTTTGGGGACATCTAACAGGATACCTCGTGTGATAATACCTTCTTTCCAGTGTTCTATTGAACCCCAGGATGTTCCATTAAAGCCTATGACTTCATCCGGGTGTCGACCGTTCCACATTCCGTTTTTATCCCAGACATGGCAGAGCGCATCAATATGGGTTGTGGCTTGGCCATGGTAAGACACTCCGTAATAATCGGTAGCTGCTCCACTGCCGTTTGATCTAGGGCTTTTCATCATAAAATGCTGAGCTGGAGTAGGATTGTTGGCAGCGGGTGTAGTTGGCAATGGACGGGATAATGATATTCTTCTGCCAGAAGTGACTAAATTTGCGGCTTGAATCACTTTGTCAGGTGTTAGGAAATTCATTGCACCCATTTGGTCATCTTTTCCCCATCTTCCCCAGTTATTATCAGTGGTCAAGTATTTCTCTATGTCTTGGTGACTTGGGATATGTGGTTTTGGCATAATCTTCTCCTTAGTATATAAATCTCCAGCTGGGCATATCTACTACCCATTCGTTGTCTTCAAACAGCATAGGGATGATTAATCCTGACATTAGCCGTTTACTGTTTATAGTATTCTCATCTTTAGTAACTCCAAACGGAAGGAATGCAAAACAATGAGTATCGTCAATGTAACTGGAAGGTGATACCCCTAAATCCGTTAGATCTTCTAGAGCCCACATGCTTAACACGGTAGTGCGAAAATCTGTCATCATCTCGTGTCTCCTGACATGGTCTGGGTTATAACCTGCTTGGTATGCTTCTTGCATATTAATATTGTTTTTAGTCGCCCACACTCCCATTCTCATTCCTCTAGTTTCTTTGGATAGAAGTTTCCAGGCAGTGTCCATGTCGTTATCACGTATAGCTTCTGCGAATTTGCCTGCCTGATCTCCGCTTTCGTCTGGAAGAAGACTTCGTTTTTCCCCTGGAATGTTCAATGTAATCGCCTCTCTACGATTATTTACCAACCGATTGCATAGCCGTCATATCTAGGGTCGGCTGCCCCGTGTAGGGTATGGGTTTTAGAGTCTGATTGTATGATCATTTCTCGTCCTACGATTCCGTCCCATTTTGCTAGATTTCTAATCTGGTGTCCTTTTTGTTTGAGATCTGAAATAGTCTTTTCGGGGAAACGGTTTTCTATAATCAATTCGTTAGTAAAAGTATGAGGATAATTTGATTCAGTAGGACTTAAGATGTCTTTCCACCGAGGCGCCTCGACGGCTTCGGCCACATTGTACCCAAAATGGATCAAATTAATCAGTACTTGGAAGTTGCTTTGTACTTGGGTATCAGCTCCAGGTGTTCCTAAGACCCATTTTAATTTTTTGGTTTTTTCTTCAAAAACCATTACAGTGTTCATTGTGTGTCTTACTCTTCTTCCGGGTTGTAGATAATTTAGATGTTCTGGTTCTAGATGCCAATACGTCATGCGGTTATTTAATAGTATGCCGGTATCCCCTGCAATCATTCCGGATCCCCACGAGCTTTGAAGACTTTGTAGTTGGCAAACAGCATTACCATGCTTATCTACTATTACGAAGCAAGTTGTGTTTTCTGATTCTTCTGCAACCCCAGTCCGGTCATTTATAGGATTTTGTCGTTGTTGTTTTTGGTATTCCCACGGATTTGTTTTATTTGTAGAATTGCTCGCTTTGCTAACATTGATTAATGATGCCAGATGAGCAGCATATTTTTTACTTAACATGCCTTCAATAGGAATATCTGTAAAATCAGGATCGGACATGTAATGTTCTCTATCGTTGAAAGCTAGTTTTTTTGCTTCTACCATTAAATGAATGAGTTCTGATGATGTAGGCTCGAAATCTGAGATATCAAAATTCTCTAAAATATTTAGCTCTTGAAGTAAAATATGGCCACTTGAGTTAGGTGGTGATTCATACACTGTATACCCATGATACGTTGTAGATATAGGAGATTCTGTTCGAGAGGTACAATCGCTGAAGTCCTTTTGAGTTAGTAACCCTCCGTGTTTATTAATGAATTCAACTAATGCTTTACCAATACTGCCGTTATAAAATGAATTTCTTCCTTCTTCAGCTAGTATTTTTAGTGTTTTGCTGAGGTTTTTTTGGACGAGTATTTCTCCGGGTGCTAGGGGACTTCCGTTATTAGTGAATATTTTCTTGGAATCCTCAAATGAACATAGTAGTGGATCTTCCCCGATTGCATTTGATAAGTAATGAGTGACTGGGAATCCCTGTTCCGCTATGCGGATGGAATCAGAAAACAATGTGGATAGGTCCAGAGATGCATATTTGTCATAAGCATCAAACCACGCATGCATTAAACCTGGAGTGGAGACTGAAAGTATGCCTTTGGATGGAATCCCTGTGTCCTTGAATAGGTGTGGTTCGGCTTTTAATGGCGCGGCACCTGTGCCATTGATGATTTCTATGCTATCGGTATCTTTCCAGTAGACCATGATATATCCATCTCCTCCTAGTCCGGACATCATAGGTTCTACTACTGATAGAGTGGATGCTACTGCAAGGGCTGCATCAACTGCGTTCCCTCCGTTTCTCATAACGTTGATACCTGCTTCGGATGCTAGAGGATGACCAGATGCAACCATACCATTTAGACCCATAATTACAGGTCTGAAACTTTCGGATGTTTTTCCGTGAGGAGAATTGTTCATAGCTTAATTTAAAAAGGTCTCAGTAATAGAGACCTTTNCCTATTATTGANTTTTTGTTTGTTTAATGACCGCCGCAGCCACCNCCGCCGCAANCACATCCGCCACCGCCGCCGCCGCAGCCTGCTTCAGGTTCGCCACCACCGCAGCCACCACCGCCGCCGCCACAGCCACATCCGCCNCCGCCGCNGCNACCACCTGCGCTAGCATAAAGAGGATTGTTAATCACAAATCCTACTTGTCCNCCGAAGTTNTCGATNTAATCGATCGTAGCTTCTTCAAGGAATGGGGCNCTATCAGAGTCCATTACAAAGTCTACTCCATCTAGTGACATTACAGTGTCATCATCTTGGGTTTCTTTTTCCATGGTTAGCATGTATTGAAGTCCGCCATGTTCGGCAGGCATAGCCACAACTCTTAAAGAACTAGCTTGTTCTTCTTGGTTGATAACTTCTTTGAGTTTTTCGATCGCTATTGATGTAACGTTCATGGTGCCCCCCTTTAAACGCATATTATGCAATTTGTTATAGCTATTGTATATTTATAACGTGCTAACGGTCAATTCAAAACATTGTATTTAATGGCAGGTAAAAGGNAATAGAATGTGNGGAAGGTTNAATTTATCGTATACCACTAGTGATTTATCAGCTCAATTACCACACGTTTTATGGGATTTNGAACAAATCCCTAGTTTTAACATAGCTCCATCACATCAGNTTTCTGTGATATCCGAAATGGCAGGCGAGTTCCGTGGAAGCAGGATGCAATGGGGAATTCCAATCACAACATCGGAAAACAGATCTGTGTTNATGAGCAACACAAGGACAGAGGGCATTCTTGAGAGGGATATCTGGAATAAAGGAANGGGTAGGATATGCTTTATTCCAGCTTCTGGATTTTATGAATGGGATAAGGTNAGTAANGAAAGAATTCCATANAATGTTCAGCTGCAAGAGTCTGGATTGTTTTTGATGTTAGGGATTTTTAGGGAGACTTCATCTTTTTTGAGTTGCTCAGTATTAACTTGTCCTGCAGGTGCNCGATTGGAAAAAATTCATCACAGGTCTCCGGTAATTCTAACTACAGACATCGACTTGAAAATAGAAAAGTCTCATATGGGAGAAATGGATTTTTTAAAGAAAGCATTAGACTATCAATCTAAGATTAATCTTAGATTGACTAAAGTATCACCTAAAATTAATTCTNTTAAGAATAANACTCCCGATTGTTTGCTAGAAGATAGCACCCAGCAAATNAAATTGCTTTAATAATAGGTATTTGTATCATNATAATTGGATTGGTAGAATATCTGGATATAAGAACAGTAAAACGAATCAATTANTAACTTAAGATGATTCCAAGAGGTGAAAAGTGGAAAATACATATGACGTCATTGTGGTTGGTGCTGGTAATGCAGCTTTAAGTGCTGCNATNGCAGCAAAAGAAAATTGTAGTTCAGTATTAGTNCTAGAAAAAGCTCCAGAATATTTTCGTGGAGGCAACACATATTTTACCGGTGGCCTCATTCGATTTTCTTTTGATGGAATCGAAGATTTAAAAGAAGTTATTTATGATATGTCTGAAACTGAAGAAAATTCGATTGAAGTAGGGAGTTATACAGAGGACCAATTCTATGACGATATGATGAGAGTTACACACGGATTGACAGATCCAGAATTGGCTCAAATTTTGACTACNCAGTCTCTTCCCACAATGAAATGGTTAACTCAGAAAGGNGTACGTTTTGTNATGGCTTTNGGTAGACAGGCGTTTAAAGATGGGGATAAATATAGATTTTGGGGCGGTGCTATTGTAGAGGCCGTTGGTGCAGGGAAAGGTCTTTCAGATCAACAATTTGAGGTTTGCAAACGGGATGGAATTGAAGTTAGGTATGGAACAGAAGCGAAAAAATTGATTCAAGATAATAAAGGTAGGATTTGCGGTATAACCGTTTTGGGCCCTGACGGNTTTGAAGATATTTCGGCTGGATCAGTAGTACTGGCTTCAGGTGGATTTGAAGCTAATGCAGAAATGAGGTCTAGGTACTTAGGTCCAGGATGGGAAAATGTAAAAGTTAGAGGAGTTCCTTATAACACTGGTGATGGAATTAGGATGGCATTAGAGGTTGGTGCACAGTCTCATGGGCATTACAGCGGATGTCACGCAGTAGCGTGGGATATGAATGCTCCTGCATCTGGNGATAGAAATATTACNGAATTGTANCAAAAACATTCTTATCCGTTCGGGTTGATTGTGAATCTCAATGGTAAGAGATTTGTTGATGAAGGGTACGATTTCAGAAACTATACTTATGTGACATATGGAAGAGCTTTGATGGACCAACCTCAAGGATTGGCATATCAGATATTTGATGGCAAAGTAATTNAGAGAAAATTATTGCGAGATGAATATAATATTCCAGAGGTGACTCGTTTTGAAGCTAATACTATTGAGGAATTGGCTGTAGGGTTAGATATAGATCCTCAAGGATTAGTTGAAGAGATTGAAGCTTACAATAAAGCTGTTAGAACAGACATAGAATACAATCCAACAATTAAAGATGGACGATGTACGGAAGGACTAGAGGTCAATAAAACAAATTGGGCGGAAACAATAGATACCCCNCCTTATGTTGGATACGCAGTTACCACAGGTATTAGTTTTACTTTTGGCGGAGTTAAAATNAATAATAGAGGACAAATTATGAATAGTAGCCTAGAGCCAATCCCTGGGTTGTATNCTGCCGGTGAAATGGTAGGAGGGTTATTTTATTATAANTATCCGGGCGGATCTGGACTNTCAGCGGGTATGACNTTCGGTAAATTGGCTGGAGAAACAGCAGGAAGAGACGCNATGGTNNTGAAAGACTAATTANTNAAAAGNNTTAATATGCAATTAAGACTTGTCATTGGAAATNGATTGGGATAGACTAGGGNTTNGNCCATATATTTAANCTNAAGNACTTATAACATTATTTGGGGCCATAAAGANNNATCGAGAGAGGAAGTATGTTTGACAAACAGAGTTTAGACAATTTATTTGAAGAACTCAGAGATGAATTCGAACTAGAGCCTGAATGGGAAGAAATAGAACAAGATGCACACTTAGGTGTCGCAAGGTCTGANGCAGGAGTCGAACTAGGCGATATAGATGGCAGGGTTGCAGATTTAATAGGTAAGCACAAGCCGTAACTGTTCTATAGAGAGGCNNAATNCGAAAGCCTNNAACTTNCTACAGANNTTTTAAGCACTACTGTGATGCGTTTTAACNNCAGGTGTTTNATTTACATAAACTANTTAAATTTCTAGTATAATACTCAAATCATGGTTAATNTTGGTTGGCATTGTATTATTGNGTGCCTAACNAAAGTTACTTTAATNGGNGNAGANTACATGGAAATTATAAGATCTGAAACCGGNGCTAGGATGAGNAGAAGCGTTGTTCATAACGGAGTGGTATATCTTGCNGGTACTACAGGNACAGCNTATGAAAGCATCACCTCTCAAACTACGGAAATACTGTCTAAAGTTGATGNCNTGTTAAANAATGCAGGCTCTGATAAATCTAAGTTATTACGTGCAGAAATNTGGTTGGATGANATGCGTTATTTCGACGAAATGAATGCTGTATGGGATGCTTGGCTTCCAGAGGGNTCTGCTCCTGCTAGAGCGTGTGGCTCAGCTCACCTAGCTNGGGCAGGCGTNTGGGTAGAAATAATTCTGACCGCTGCAGTTTAATCGCCATTGTAATGCGGGCGTAACTCAGTGGTAGAGTGTTTGCTTCCCAAGCAAAAAGTCGAGGGTTCGAATCCCTTCGCCCGCTCCAATGTGAACTTACCAAAAGAGGTATTTGTGATGAGTGTTCTTACGGAAGATATGAAAAGAATGATTAGGCAGCAAAGAATGGGGTTTATTGCCACGGTTTCGCCTCAGGGATTACCAAACTTATCACCTAAAGGTACTATGTCCGTTTGGGATGATGATCATTTGGTGTTTGCTGATTTGGGCTCTCCGGACACCATTGCAAACTTAGAGCAAAATCCTGCTTGTGAGATTAATGTTTTGGATTATTTCGCAAGAAAAGGATACTTATTNAAGGGAGACGGTATCGTTTTGGTTGAAGGNGATCTATTTAACGAAATTCATGATGCTGTGACTGCTAAACGAAGTGGGAGATCGTATCCAAGTAAAAGGTATGTCATAGTGAAAGTTAAAGATGCTTCNTTAATGATATCTCCAGGATATGCTTCAGGTCAGACTGAACTTGAAATGAGAGAANAATGGACTANANATTGGAANGGGGTACANACGGAAAATTCATAAAAGTTTTTATCTAGAATCAAGTAAACATGAATGAACCAAACACAAATTTATATGTAATCCTGTTATTNATCACTAAGTTTTTNCCGAAATCAGTTTTTCAGGTTCAGCAGTTGATANCATTATGGGAGGACACAATTCTCGTTGGGTTACCTGAAAACCTTCAACAATATGAGCAAATGATTGGTCAGGACGGTAATCCAATCTGGANATCCCGAGTAGCAAAAGCAATTACTGAGTTACAGAAAATGAACTATATTCAAAGGGCATATCCTTATAGTATGCAGTATCAAAGGTATNCTGTGACGCAACTGGGNACTGATGATATNACTGTTGCGCNACATGANATAAAAAATAGAATTTCTGGAGATGAATTGCAACTATCAACAGAAATTGAGAAGTTAGTACAGGATATGTNTTAGAAGCATAGTGAATCTTCAAAAAGAATAAATTAAAATATATGACTATATGGTTACATTATTTAAAAAACTAACTGGTGATAATAAGATCATTAAACGTGCGCAGAAATTAGTTGATCAAATTAATGATTTAGAACAAGAATTTTCAATTTTGGATGATAATGGAGTCCATTCAAAAGCGAATGACTTAAAGTCGNGTGTTGTTAACGGGCAGAAACTTGATGATATTTTAGTCCCTGCGTTTGCATTAGTGAGAGAGGCTGCCAAACGAACTTTGGGCCAAAGACATTATGACGTTCAGTTAATTGGAGGAATTGCTCTGCATAGTGGCCAGATAGCTGAAATGAAAACAGGGGAAGGGAAAACTTTAGTAGCTACTTTGCCGGCTTTTTTGAACGCTTTAGAGATGTCAGTGCACGTTGTTACTGTAAATGACTATCTTGCGATTAGGGACGCAGCNTGGATGGGACCNATATATTCGTTATTAGGTCTTACTGTGGGATGCCTTCAACATGATAGCGCCTATGTATATGATCCAGAATCAACAGATTGCATGAAGTTAGTAGATAGGNCTATTGCGTATGATTCGGANATATTNTACGGCACCAATAATGAGTTCGGATTCGATTATCTCAGAGATAATATGAGNGTGGAGAGTGAACAGAGGGTCCAGAAGAGTTTGGAATTTGCAATTGTGGACGAAGTTGACAATATTTTAATCGATGAAGCGCGTACTCCTTTAATTATTAGTGGTCCAGCTGAAGAACCAGTAAATTTATATGGTCAATTTTCTAAATTATCTACNCGTCTTAGAGAGAATGATGATTTTGTAGTTGATGAAAAAACCCAAGGNACATCATTAACTCAAGAGGGCATACAAAAATTNGAACANTGGTTAAAAGTGGATAATTTGTATGATCCAGATAACTTTCATTTGGTGCATTTTGCAGANAATTCNGTGGTGGCGCAATTCTCTAAACAAAAGAATCGAGATTATGTTGTTAGNGACGGAGAGGTTGTAATTGTAGATGAGTTTACTGGGCGACTACAATATGGGAGGCGCTGGTCAGATGGTCTNCATCAGGCAGTGGAAGCAAAAGAAGGGTTACGNATTCAAAAAGAAAGTNTAACTTACGCTACTATTACATTGCAGAATTATTTTAGACTTTATACTAAATTATCAGGTATGACTGGAACTGCTTTNACTGAATCTGACGAGTTTTATCAAATATATGGATTAGAAGTNACAGANATCCCTACTAATTTGCCAATGCAAAGAGAAGACCAGAGTGATCTTGTATTTCAAAACTCCAAATCTAAATGGGCTGCAATTGTAGAAGATATAGCATCTACTTATGAAACAAGAAGACCTATTTTGATTGGAACNGCTTCAATAGATGATTCCGAATATCTTAGTGACAGATTAAAGAAAAGAGGCATACCTCACAATGTTCTGAATGCTAAAAACCATGCTAATGAGTCTGAGATCATAGCGGGTGCAGGGCAATTAGGAGCAGTTACAGTTTCTACTAATATGGCTGGNCGAGGCACGGATATAGTGCTTGGAGGTAAGTCTGACAATACTAAGAATTGGGAGTCAGAACATGAATCTGTAATAGATTTGGGAGGACTTCATGTGATTGGTGTAGAGCATTATGACTCTAGGCGAATAGACAATCAGCTGCGTGGTAGAGCTGGTAGACAAGGAGATCCAGGGACTTCTCAATTTTATGTTTCTTTAGAAGATGATTTGATGCAGAGATTTGGAGGAGAGCGTATCAAATCAGTCATGAGTTGGACTGGATTAGAAGAAGATATTCCCATTGAAAATAAACTTATAACTCGATCTATCAGAGGTGCTCAGGTGAAAGTTGAGGGATATCATTTTGACATCAGGAAACATTTATTGAATTATGATGATGTTCTTAATAATCAGAGAACAGTTATTTACCAAGAGCGTAACGACATACTAGATTCCGCCGAATTAAAAAATAAAATTAAAACATTGTTGTGTGATGAATACGATGCAATAGTTGATCAATATCTATCAGGGCACAATAGCGACTTTTGGGATTATGATGCTTTCTATGCCGAATTGGGTGCAATAAGTACTGTTCCGGAAGAAATTATTGAAGAAGAATCTTTAGCACAGCTTGACCAAAAATATGTTAAAGATGTACTACATGACCACTCTGAAGAAGTTTATTTGGAGAAAGAACAAGAATTGACTCAGGATAATATGGTCCTGGCTTCGAGAATATTACTACTTAAATCGATTGATACCAGATGGTTATCTCACCTAACCACAATGGAAAATTTAAGAACCGGAGTTGGTTTGCACGCATATGGGCAGCGAGATCCGTTGATTGTTTATAAAACAGAGGGATTTAAATTATTTACTGAGCTATTAACTCGAATACGGTCAGATATGCTTAAAAGTTTATTTAATGTTCATATTGAGGGGGGGCAAGCTCCTATACCAAGACAAAAGAGCCCCAAATTGGTCATAGATACCACCGGAAAAAAAATTGGCCGTAATGAATCATGCCCATGCGGAAGTGGTAAGAAATACAAAAGGTGTTGTGGTTGATCTAAGGGTTGAAATTCTTAATCCGTAAAGAGTTTGATATCACTGTTATTGAACTAAATGCCATGGCAAAAGCTGCCATAACAGGATTGAGGAATCCCGTATCCCCAAATATAAAACTTAAGTTTGTAGGATTGAAATTGATAATACTAAATACAGGATATAAAGCTCCCGCTGCTATTGGTATTAGTAATAAATTATAAAAGAATGCCCAAAATAAATTTTGTTTTATGATTCTTGATGTGACCTCACTTAGCTTGATTGAATCCAGTATGGACATTAGATCAGGTCTAAGCAGAGTGATTTTAGATGCTTCTATAGATATGTCTGAGCCTTGTCCTATTGCCATTGAAATATTGGATTGAGTTAGCGCTGGAGCATCATTTATCCCATCACCGATCATCAACACTTTCCGTCCCATAGATTGCAAATCGGTTATGAGGGAGAATTTTTCTTGTGGTGTAATTTGTGAATAATATTGTTGAATACCAAGTTGCTCTGCGACATGCTCAACAACTTGCTGATTGTCACCACTTGCCAGGATGATGTTTTTTCCAGTATTTTTCAATGTTTGGATAGTGTAGGCAGCAGATTCTTTTATTTTATCCGTCAGAGTTAGGAATCCTACAAATTCATCGTTAATGGATAAATAAACTCTAGTGGCAACCGTGCCCAATTCAGGCACATCAAGATTGAATGATTTCATAAATTGTAGATTGCCCATGATAATTGATTTGTTGTTTTGTGTCGCAGTCACTCCTAAACCTGG
>PBNM01000001.1 GCA_002723125.1 Chloroflexota bacterium
CTAAAATTGCATTTGTCTGTGACCGATATTCTTAAGTCTTTTAATGGCCTATTAAATTTATCAAATATATTCATATGACTGAATGTGCGGGCAACCTTTTTGTGAGTGCCGTTGAATTTTAGAGTTAATTATACAGGATTAAGAGATGCTCTTTAATTTTTGAAGAGATACGATGATTTTCCGAAGTGCATCTGCCCTGTGGCTGATTAAATTCTTGGTATGCGGGTCGAGCGCAGCCATAGTTCTATTAAGGCTGGGTAGTAAGAATATAGGATCGTAACCAAACCCATGTTCTCCTTGGGGCTTATCATTAATCATTCCGCTGATTGCTCCTTGAGCTATCAACGGCTGGGCAGTCAATCCTACAATGGAAATAGAGCACACAAATCTAGCAATCCTATTTCCTGAAGGAGCTGTTTCAAGATTTCGCAGCACTAAATTGATACGATCCATGTCGGAAAGGTTTTCACCGCCATATCTTGCAGAGTAAATCCCGGGTTCTCCGCACAAAGCATCAATTTCTAATCCTGAGTCATCGGCTAAACAAGGGAGGCCGGTAGCTTCATNCCCATACGTGCTTTTAATAAGAGAATTTTCTTCGAAAGTAGTTCCCGTTTCATCTNCTTGTTCAANTATTCCNNCGTCGGCTANTGATATAAGTTCNTATCCTAATGGATTTAGGATTGAACTATATTCTTTCATTTTGCCATTGTTTTGAGTGCAGATTAATATTTTCGCCATTATTTGATACCTNACCTATATAAGGCCTTNTTGTNCTAGCTCATCTANNTCTTCCCNAGTGTACTTGAGCCATTTTTTATAAATTTCGTCATTGTGCTGGCCTAACTCTGGNCCAGTGTGTCTTATTTCTCCGGGNTCTTTGTTGAGCTTTGGTATAACGCCAACCATTTTAGTTGGTCCTATGACAGGGTCTTCTATTTCTACTATGTTATTTCTNTCTGATATATGNGGNTCCTTGGATATATCNTCGGAGTCNTAGACCTGGCCGACTATTCCTCCAGTTGGTATGAGAGTCTCCAGCACCTCTGAAGCTGTTTTATCATCAAACCAAGCTTGGATTTCCTCGTTGAGTTCATCTCGATGAGATATTCTGTCTTCATTAGTTGCGAACTGTTGTGCTGTCATCAGCGACGTTAATCCCATAGCCTTNACCAAGGTCTCCCAAGTATTTTGAGAAGTGGCGGACAATCCGACCCATTTGTCATCGGATGTATGGTANAGATTCCGAGGCGCTGCATCAGGGAAGTTATTTCCGGATCTGCCACGATTAATATTGAGTTTATCGAACATCGTTACAAAAGGTATCATTANCCTCATTAGAGGCTCNTAAAGACTTAGATCAATTATTTCACCTGTTGTGTCGGATGAGGTGTCTCGTTTATANAATGCCATCATGCCGGACATAGCGCCAAATATGCCAGAGACNTCATCGGCTAATGGTAATGGCGGTAGATTNGGAGGAGAATCTTCGAATCCTGCCATGTTGACATATCCACTCATGCATTCTGCTACAGTNCCGAAGCCAGGTCGATCTTTATAAGGACCCGTCTGCCCGAATCCTGAATACCTAAGGATTATCAGCTTAGGATTTATTTCGTGGAGTTCTTTGGGAGATAAANCCCATTTTTCTAGTGTCCCGGGNCTAAAACCTTCTATAAGAATATCAACGTGTTTAATTAATTCTNTAAAAATTTCTTGCCCTTTGGGTTGATTCAAGGAAAGAGTCACAGATTTTTTGTTCCTCGAATGAACTTTCCACCATACCGAACTTCCTTCAATAAAAGGCCCCCAATTTCTCAAAGGGTCACCGGTTCCGGGTTTCTCTATTTTGATGACTTCAGCGCCAAAATCTGCCATTAAACTACTGGCAGTGCCGCCTGCTACAATCATAGAGATGTCTAATACTTTTATACCTTGGATTGGTCCACTCATATTTGCCTCTTTTATTCTTCTTCTAAGAAGAACTTTGATACTTCGTCTAGCGTCTCTTTGGGATATTCAAGAGGCAAAAAATGGCTGCCAATGCCCATGGCTTTCACTCTGGCTTTTTCTGCCATATCAATCCAGCGTAGGATAGCGGGGTCGTCTGCCACTTGCCCTCCTNCATATTCACCTAAAAGGAGTAAATAACTTCCTTTTAATTCAGTAAAATATTTATCTACTTCCATGCCGTACCTTGTNTGATAATAGTGAGCTTCTACTTCNGGAGGGCAAAGTAGCTCGACTTTGCCATCTTGTAAGGTTTTNGTTCCACCGTCNAAATATCCTTGGAAAGATTCTTCACNCCAGTTTTTGAATGCATTACGATTCCGATANGCTTCATANATTGCTTCTCTAGAGTCCCACACCATTCGTTTACTTCGGGTTCTATCCAATCTTGNCTCGAGTTGCTCTGGAGTNATCATTGAAGAACGGTTTCTAAGGGTGGTTTCAGTNAGNGCTATTTTTGAATATCTNCCGGGAAGCATGTGGGAGGCCATCAAGGTNACCAGGCCACCTGAAGAATGCCCTATNCCATGTATGTCANTTAGGTCTAATTCTAGTATGAACGCTGCCACGTCTTGTCCGACTAGTTCAAAATCGTAATCNCCGGTAGGTTGTTCAGTGTATCCATGCCCCCGTTGATTTAAACATATGACATGGAANTNTTTTGAAAGTTCTCTCGCATAAGGGTTCCAAACGTTTCCGCATAGCCCAGTTGCATGCACCATTAGTAGGGGAGGNGCAGAAGTGTTTCCCCAGTCTAAATAGTGTTGAGTTATTCCGTTTGCTTTTATGTAATTACTAGTTGGAGTCAAGGTGTCCTCGATTTGTGTACAGATTTTAGTTGTATATTAACAAATTTTTGCGAGTATTTTGAATTTAAATTAGGAAAGTTAAGGATAGAAGTTACTATTGTGGTTGTTCCCTGTATGTTATAATCCCTGTTGGTTTATACTTGAAGAGAGGTGTTTAAAAAGATGCCTGTTGAATACTCNGTTCAATATGGAATGATAGGAATCTTGGCGGTGGTGGCTACAGCAATCCCCACGAGTTTGATACTCATTTCTTGGTTTCTTGAAAAAATAGGATTACGACCGAAAAATCCCACGGAAGTTAAGTCTGACCCATATGAATGCGGCATGGAAGCTGTTGGTGGACCGTGGCACAAATTCAATTTCAAATATTATATGTATGCCATATTATTTGTTATTTTTGATGTNGAAATAATATTTTTGTATCCCTGGGCTGTGAAATTCTTAGATTTGTCNNTATTTGCCCTCATAGAAATGTTTGTGTTTGTGGGTATATTATTAATNGGTTGGTTGTACGCTTGGCGGAAGAATGATCTGGAGTGGAGATAGGCAATGTTGAATGACGATTGGCTAAGTGAAGGTTTATCACTACCAGAAAGGACAATGGGTACTGACAAGAAAGAAGGTTCGGAGATTCAGGATCTTATAGCTAATTCAACTGAACCAATTCCTGGAAATATGGTTGAAGTTCCTGATGATTTGAAGAATAATTTGGTTGTTACTTCAATTGATGCATTAGTTAATTGGGGAAGGAAGTCTTCATTATGGCCAGTGTCTTTTGGTTTGGCGTGNTGCGCCTTCGAAATGATGGCTTCGGCAATGAGTCGGTTTGATTTGTCTAGATTCGGAATGGAAGTGTTTAGAGCTTCTCCAAGACAGGCAGACTTGTTGATAATAGCGGGTACGGTGACTTGGAAAATGGCTCCTGCGATTAAGCGAATCTATGATCAGATGCCAGANCCCAAATGGGTCATTTCGATGGGGGTTTGCGCCACTAGCGGAGGGCCNTATTATGGCTCNTATAGCGTGGTCCCTGGTGTCGACCATATCATCCCNGTTGATGTTTATGTGCCGGGTTGCCCGCCACGGCCAGACGCTTTGCTCTATGGCATTATGGAACTCCACGAAAAAATAAAGAAATCNAATAACGTTAAGAAATGAAGAATTAATAATGGCGCTAACAGACTTACATGGAGATATCGTTGCTGATAAGCTTTCTGGATCAGTCCCTGANAGTGTAGAAAAATCAGATTTGAGAAATGTATGGATAAAATCTGAAAAACTNATCGAAGTCTGCCAGTTTNTGATGTCTGAAGACGATTTTCGNATGGACTATCTTAATGCTGTGACAGCAGTTGATTTTATAGATCATTTCGATGTTATTTATCAACTTACTTCAACTTCAACCCAACAGAGAGTTACTATCAGAGTTAGTCTTACAGGTAGGGATAACCTTCAGATTGATTCAGTGACGAAACTGTGGGGCGGGGCTAATTTGCAAGAACGCGAAATATGGGATCTGATGGGAATTAAATTCACGGGTCACCCTAATATGAAACGTTTGTTGTTGTGGGAAGGATTCGAAGGGCACCCACTNCGCAAGGACTTTTTGTAGGATATAAAATGANTATNAGAACAGAACCTATGACAGTTAATATAGGGCCACAGCATCCCAGTACTCANGGGGTTTTTAGAATTAGAGTTACTTTTGATGGTGAAGATATTGTAGAAGCCGAACCTATNTTAGGATATCTNCATAGAGGNACAGAGAAACTAGCAGAAGAAAGGAATTACGTCCAGATAGTAACTCTGACTGATCGATTGGATTACACGGCTTCNATGACTAATAATCAGGCTTATTGTTTAGGAGTTGAACAATTACTAGGAGTAGAACCTCCTATTAGAGCTAAATACTTAAGAACAATGACAGCTGAATTACAGAGAATAGCATCGCATCTGATAGCTGTGGGTTTTTTCTTGCAAGAATTAGGTACCTTTGGAGGNACTCCACTGATGTATGCGTTTAGAGCCAGAGANCGGATACTAGACATGTTTGAGATGTTGTGTGGNGCTCGAATAACTCTTAGTTATATGAGACCAGGAGGAGTNTTTTGGGATCCACCTGCCGAATTCTGGTCTTCTTTAGATCAATTTCTCAAGGAATTCCCAGACGACTTGTCAGAAATGGAAGACTTGTTACTGAANAATGAGATTCTAATGGTACGGACTCGGCAAGTAAGCCCTCTGTCTGCTGAAGAAGCTATAAACAATTCAGTGAGCGGNCCAGTNTTGAGAGCAAGTGGAGTTAANATGGATCTTCGTGNCTTGGATCCATATGATGCTTACAGTATGGTTGATTTTGATNTTCCTATAGGCTCTGTAGGGGATAACTACGACAGATTCTGGGTGAGAATGCAGGAAGTGAGGCAGAGTCTTCGCATNGTCGAGCAATGTGTCGAACAGATTGAACCTGGAGATTACAGNTTGGATTTACCCAGGGTTTTGAGGGCTCCTGCTGGTGCGGAAAGTTATGGCAAAGTAGAAGCNCCCAAAGGAGAATTAGGATTTTATTTATTTAGCGATGGAGGAGTTTCTCCATACAGAATGAAAATCCGATCACCGTCATTGATTAATCTAAGCGTTATAGATCGATTGCTCGTTGGATGGAAATTAGCCGACATGATTGTTTCTTTAGGTAGTATAGATCTTAATATGGGAGAAGTGGATCGATGACCTGTGCTTTAGAAGGCTTCTACCAGACTAATGCTTTATACCAAACCATCCATAGTGTTATGTCCGGAGTTATGCCTTGCTGGTTAGCTACCATCGCAACGGGAATAATGTTTTCATTATTCCTTGTGAATATTTTTTTAGTTAGTACAGCCCTGATGACTTGGGGTGAGAGACGTTTACTCGGGCGTTTTCAGACTAGAGTAGGACCAAACAGGTGGGGTCCGTTTGGATTGTTGCAACCAATAGCGGATTTAATATCCCTTCTGTTTAAAGAAAACTTGATACCTAGAGGATCCGACAAGTTCTTATTCATCATAGCCCCCATTATTATAATGATGCCTGTAATTATGGTTATTGGAGTAATACCTCTATCTCCAGGGGTTGCTCTTGCAGATTTAAATATAGGTGTGTTGTATATCTTGGCAATAACTTCGGTGACTTCTTTGGGGATTTTTATAGCCGGATGGGCATCCGATAATAGGTTCGCCATTTTTGGAGCAGTTCGTGGTGTGGCGGTATTGATTAGTTATGAAGTACCTGTTGTTATATCATTGCTGGCTATAGTTATAGTTTCTGGTTCGATGTCTCTACTTGATATTGTGGAAGCCCAGGCAATCCCTTTCCTAATGGTTCAACCGATGGGGTTATTAGTATTTTTCATTGGAAGTAGTGCTGAAATGAATCGTACCCCCTTTGATATAGCTGAGGCGGAGTCGGAAATAATTGCTGGATATCACACTGAATTTAGTGGAATCAAATTCGCAATTATTCAAGCTGCTGAATACGGCGCTATGATTGTTACGTCAGCAATCATTGCTGTGGTATTTTTGGGAGGATGGTCTGGTCCGTTACCGGAATACCTGGGATGGCTATGGCTATTAATCAAAATTCTAGTTTGTGTNTTCGTATTTACTTGGGTTAGGGCTACTTTGCCTAGGCTTAGAATTGACCAGATAATGGCATTCTGCTGGAAAGGCTTACTCCCNATGAGTCTGATTAATTTATTTGCAGTTGTTATAGAGACATTTATTCTCAAANGCCCCGAAGGGCAATTGAGTGTAGCAGACTTATGGATAATGTGTGTTATAAACACTATAATCACCGTTTGTACAGTGATAGTTTTGAACAAATTAATATCNAATAAAGTNGATCCTTTAAGATCAGGATCAAGAATTGTATCCCANGAAGAATTGTTACTCGACGGACAGGGGGACTAATGTACGGCATAGAAATGGTAAAAGGACTATTGGTCACTCTGAAGAATTTCTCTAAAAAACCAGTAACGATTCAATATCCAGAGCAAAGNGTATCCCAGCACCCAAGATTNAGGGGNGAAGAATTTANTTGGTANGAAGAAAGATGTACGGGTTGTGCATCTTGTGCTAAATATTGCCCTTTGGGGATTATAGAAATAGTTACAGATCCTAGTGAAACGGCAGTCAAACAAGGTGACAAATACAAGCTTGANAAATTTGANATTCAATTGTTTAGATGTATGTTTTGCGGTTTGTGTGTAGANGCTTGTCCATATGATGCGCTATTCATGGGTAGNGGTTTCGAAGAAGGCAAATATACACGTAATGACATGATTATNACCATAGANGACTTAAGGAATTCTCCTAANAATCCTTCCACCTGGTATCGNCCGCAATTGGANGCTAAGCAATATGATCCAAGAAGTGGNCAACAACTAAGCTGGAAAGAAGTAGGACGAGAGTCATGGAATTGGCATAAGACTGAAAAAGCGGGAATGCGAATCACTCCTGACTCCAACCAAGAATAGGGATTATGATTGAAGATTTGATATTTGCAATTTTGGCTGTTGCTGCTTTAGCTTCTGCAATTGGTATGATAGCTGTAAAGGATTTGTTCAGAGCTGCACTATGTTTGGTAGCTGTGTTCATATCCATAGCTGGTATATATGTACTCTTAAATGCGGAATTTTTGGCTGTGGTTCAAGTCTTGGTGTACGTTGGNGCTATTTCAATATTAATTATATTTGCTGTGATGTTATCTGATGATGTGAAGCGTGNTAATTTATCCAATAAGTTGCAGATTCCNGCTATATTACTTTGCGGTGTTATCTTAGCTGTATTACTCGTGTCTGTTGTTTCTACTCAATGGAACACNATTTCAGAAGTTAACAGNAGTCTAGTAGATACGGTGCAAATTTATTCAGTAGATCCGGATATAAGCCAGACTACTGAAGATTTTTCNTTGGCTTCTTTGTTGNTAACNGATCATGTCTTGGCTTTTGAGCTAGTGTCTGTGTTATTGCTTGCNGCTCTGGTGGGTGCTTTGTCTCTAATGAGGGGAGGTGGTGAACAATGATGTCGTTAGAGACTATATTAGGATTAGCCGCTATGCTGTTTGTAATAGGTATATTTGGTGTTCTTACTAAGAGAAATATAATTGCCGTTTTTATGTCTTTAGAACTCATGTTTAACTCTGTTAATTTGACCTTTGTGGCTTTGAGCTATTACGTAATGCCAGTGAATCTAGTGACGGACCTGAGTACTGCTATGACCGGGCATGTGTTTGCTATTTTCGTGATTGCTGTAGCAGCGGCTGAAGTGGCNGTAGGCTTAGGTATAGTATTCGCACTCTATAGAGTNAATGGATCTATAGAACTAACCAGTGACATGGGGAGATCTAACTAANATGTGGATGGAATTTAAAAANGTTTCCAATTTAATGACTGCTGAGATATGGAAAGAAGCTATAGAAGCAGAAGGTTTGCCTGTAAAGATATTGCCAGACGAGGGTTTGGCTGCATGGTCTTACAATAATCCATTTACTATTTATGTGCCTAAAGGCAAAGANCATGTAGCTGAAGAAATCCTGAGGAAACTATAGATTATGTCGGCATTAACNATTTGGCTCGCTTTCCTAGCCCCTTTAACCAGCTTTGTAATCATAGCNTTGGTTGTGCGACCATTTTTCCCGAAATATCAATGGATTAGCCCGTATTTACTGATAACTGGGCTATGTGTTTCTCTCGTAGTTGCGGTACTACTATTCCTTGACACGTTAGCTACAGGTGGCCCCGGATACACTAGCTCATACGAATGGATCAGAATAAATGATGCAGCTGTAATAGATTTAGGAACGTACATCGACTCAGTGAGTGCTGCTACGCTACTAGTTGTAGTTTTTATTAGCTTGCTAGTTCAAGTCTATTCTATGGGATATATGCATGGAGATACNGGGTACGGGCGATACTTTGCGACTATGGCATTATTTACCTCNTCAATGATTGGACTTGTGATTTCATCAAATATTGTCCAGCTGTATGCTTTTTGGGAATTGGTAGGATTATCTTCATATTTACTGATCGGTTTTTGGACAGAACGNCCTGCAGCAGCGGCTGCAGCTAAAAAGGCATTTATCATAACGCGTATAGGTGATGTGGGATTTTTGATAGCGATTCTGTTCTTGATCAATCATTCATTTACTATTACAGAATCTTCAAATGTTAATGTGCTGCATATACCTGACTTATGCGCTTTAGGCGGCACGATGTCTGCTCTGATCGTAACGATAGTCACTCTTGGAATATTGTCAGGAGCGATGGGTAAATCCGCACAATTTCCTTTCCATACTTGGTTGCCTGATGCTATGGAAGGCCCGACTCCGGTTAGTGCGTTGGTACATTCTGCAACTATGGTAGCTGCAGGAGTGTTCTTGCTGGTCAGATTGTTCCCATTCATTAGTGAATCAGATACCACAATGTTGGTGATTGCTGGGGTAGGAGCATTTACTGCGGTATTTGCTGCAACAATGGGGTTAGTAGTTAACGATATAAAAAGAGTTCTAGCATACTCTAGCATAAGTCAACTTGCTTATATGTTTGCCGCGATTGGTCTTGGAGCGTATGGCCCCGCGATATTTCACTTGATAACGCATGCGTTTTTCAAAGCTCTCTTATTCTTGGGTTCAGGAAGTGTAAATCATGCCACTCACACTTTTGACATGAAAGAGATGGGCGGCTTGAGGAAATATATGCCCTGGACCTACGCATTGATGATCGTGTCCTCACTAAGTTTAATAGGTTTACCGCCACTTGCAGGATTTTGGAGTAAAGATGAAATCATGCTATCTGCATGGGAACAGATGTTGCATGGATCCGTTTTTGAGGTTGTGATCTTATCTTTATTAGCCATGGGTGTGGTGCTAACAGCTTTTTACACATGGCGAATGATAAGTCTGACTTTTCATGGTGAATATAGAGGCTCAGGCTCAGACGATGGCCATGGTGATCATGCGATCCATGAATCGCCTTGGATAATGATTGCTCCAATGGCGATACTTGGCGTAGTTACAGTATTTGCCGGTTTTCTTGCCAATCCACCATTTAACGTTGGCCCTATCAGTAAACATTGGCTTAACGACTTTATTTCTTCAAGTGCTGTGTTCCATCATGTACACCATGCAGCAGACTTCAGTATTCTAGTAGCAGCTATGTCTACTTCTCTCGCCATAGTAGGACTAGTAGCAGCTTTGTATTACTTTAAAGTTAGTAAAAAAGGAACAAAAGAACCATTAGAATTTATGAATAGTATGTATCGATTGATATATAACAAATATTATTTGGATGACTTATATGAAGATGTTATTGTCAGAAATATACTCCAAAAACGGATAGTTAACATAACTGCTTTTTTTGATAAGTATATCGTGGATGGATTAGGCCTAACTTTAGGTTTTGTAATCAAGAATGTAGGACATGTTTTGGGTTTGGCTCAAAATGGAAATGTTCAGTTTTATACATTTGTAATTAGTTTGGGAGGGGTTATAGGTTTAATTATTCTTTTGATGTATAGCCCCGGATTAGGAGGATAATATGATGGATTATCCTGCTATATTATCAATAGTCATATGGTTGCCATTTGTAATTGCTATAGGTCTTCTGATAACGCCGGTACGACATGCCTATGTACGCTATATAGCGCTGGCAGTGACTTTAGTAGATGCAGTCCTCGCGAGTCTCTTATTCATAAACTTGGATAAAAACATGCCTTTGGGTGGTTTCCAGTGGGTAGATAGAATTACTTGGATTGATAGTTCTCTTGTCAAGTCTCAATATCTAGTAGGATTAGATGGCCTGAGTGCTCCTTTGGTTCTTTTGACTGCGATATTAGGTGTATGTGCTGTGATTGCTTCTTGGCATATCAGCGTTAGGATAAAGGAATATTTTATTTGGCTTTTGGTGTTACAGACGGCTATATTGGGAGTATTTACGTCCTTAGATCTGCTCCTGTTTTTCTTGTTTTGGGAGCTCGAATTAATCCCTATGTATATGCTTATATCAGGCTGGGGTAGTGGTAGAAAAGAATATTCTTCGATGAAATTCTTGATATTCACCATATTGGGGAGCGCATTTATCATTGTGGGTATCATCACCACATTTATAACATCAGATCCTCATACTTTAGATATGACGATGTTGATTTTGAATAGTGGTGGCAACCTTATTCAACTGGGATTCTATGGAGCTACATTTGTGTACTTCTGCTTCTTTATAGGGTTCGCTATAAAGTTACCTGTATGGCCAATCCATACTTGGTTGCCAGACGCGCACACAGATGCGCCCACTGCCGCTAGTGTGATATTGGCTGGAGTTATGTTGAAGATGGGAGGATATGGTTTATTGAGAATAAATGTGACAATGTTTCCTCTTCAAACCGTGGCATACTCGTATTTTATAATATTGTTAGGTGTCATCAGCGTATTGTATGGCGCGTTCATGACATTAAAACAAACGGACTTAAAGAGATTGATAGCTTATTCTAGCGTGAGCCATATGGGGCTGGTGTTAGTTGGGATAGGATCCTTTACTTCTGCTGGCTTAACTGGCGCTGGCATGCAGTTATTTACTCACGGAACTATAACAGGACTTTTATTTTTATGTGTTGGATTGGTTTATGATAAAGCCCACACCAGAAGTATTCCTGAACTAGGCGGATTATTTATCAGGATGCCACTAGTAGCTATAGCCTTTACGATCGCCGGTTTAGCTTCGTTGGGATTACCTGCGTTAAGCGGATTTGTGTCAGAGATTCTTGTGTTTAGCGGTGCATTCCCTGGATTCCCTATATTAACTATATTGGCTGTATTAGGAATCATACTAGCTGCAGGATATATATTATGGATGTTAGAACGAGTTTTATTTGGTGAAGTGAAACCTAAAGTACAACATGTATCGGATGCCACTGTACTAGAGGCATTTCCATTAATTTTACTAGTAATAATGATAGTCGCATTGGGTATATTTCCCGGAATTTTAATAGATGTTCTAGACCAGGCTATATTACCCGTTGTGACTAAGTTTGGAGGAGTGTAGTCAATGAATATTTATGATTTATTCCTCATATCTCCTGGCTTATCTGTAATAATCATTGGATTTGTAGCGTTGATAGTCGATTTGGTCACCAAAAACAAAAATCTTATGGTATTTGGAGTTCTCGTTTTGCTTCTCATCCCATTAGGATTAAGTGCTCTGCAATTACAGATGATAAATACAGGTTCCATCTTAGATGTGTCAAATAGTTCAGGCCTCTTGGAACACAAATACAATGTGGATGTATTTTCCGTTTCGTTACAAATGCTTATCGTTTTCGCTGTTGCGATCACGGTGATGATTTCTGCGAATTATTTAACTGATCAATTTAAAACAAAGGGAGAATATTACACGTTAATGTTGTTTTCCGCGGCTGGAATGATGACCTTAGTAAGTGCTTCCGAATTAATTTTGTTGTATGTTGGCTTGGAACTTACTGGATTACCCATAGCTTTATTATTAGCACTGACCTTGACAAAATCGGCGACCAGCGGAGCTTTGAAATTCTTAGTAGTAAGCGCATTGAGCTCAGCTATCATGTTGTATGGAATGGCATTCCTCTTTGGGTTTACTGGTACTACTATAATCCCTGAAATGTCTAAGTCTATTCTTTCTCAAGGTTCGATAGCCACATTGGATAATAATACTATTCTTCTGGTGGCTGTGTCTTTGATTGTGATAGGTATCGGATTTAAATTGTCAGCCGTACCATTTCATATGTGGGTACCGGATGTATATCAATCTGGCCCTCCTCCTATAGTTGGGTTTTTATCTGTTGCAAGTAAAGCTGCAGCCTTTGCTTTGTTCCTAAGAATAATCTACCAAATATTTGGTGACATATATGTAAATTGGCCATTGCTTATAGCCATCATTGCAGCTGCTTCAATGATTATAGGAAATATTATGGCAATGGTTCAGACGAATATAAAACGAATGCTTGGATTCAGTACTATCGCACATGCTGGGTATCTGCTTACAGGAGTTGCAGCCATTGCCGTTATTCAGGCTGACAAGACGTTTGGATTAGGGATAGACGGCGGTAGTTCTGTATTATTTTATTTGGCAACTTATGCTTTAGCTAATCTAACTATTTTTGCNGGTATAACACTNGCAGGAAANCGAATGATTGGTGATGAAATATCTGATTANAAAAGCATGATCCGCAAGTCCCCACAGGTAGCNATAATGATGAGTTTTGCACTCATAGCTTTGATAGGTATACCTCCTACAGGNATTTTTATATCTAAGTTTTATATTTTTAGCGCAGCTNTGGATAGTGGTCTAACCTGGTTNGTTGTGATTGGNGTAATTAACAGTGTGGTTTCGGCCTATTATTACGTTAGATTGATCAAAGTTATGTTCCAATCGGAGGAAGATGATCCAGANNATAATAAGTTAGANACTCCTNTACTAACGTTGGCAGCAATGTACATTACAACTATTGGCACCATCTGGTTAGGAATATCACCGTCATCGTATATCTCTATATTGGAAAAAGGGGTCTCGCTGTTGTCAGGAGTTAATTGATCATGAAAGAAGTCGGAATAATTTACAATTCTATGAATGCTAATGCTGTCGATTTAGCAAATAAGCTACATGAAGGAATATCTTCAAGTCAGCAGATGTGGATTAACTCGTCTGATGATGTACAAAATTTGTCTGAACAAATCAGAAACAGCGATATGATTATCACTGTTGGGGGTGATGGTACTATACTTCGTGTCAATCGCATAACTTCTGAGTGTGGTGTTCCTATACTAGGGATAAACATGGGAAGATTGGGATTCATGACTGAACTTACTGCTGAAGAAGCTTTGGATAAGGTGGGAAAGTATCTTAGCGGCTCGTTTCGTGTCGAAGAGCGCAATATGTTGCAGAGCACTATATCATCAGGATCATTTTCTGGAGACTTGGGTCCGCACCATGCGTTGAATGACATAGTATTAGCTAGGGGCACCTCATCTAGAGTCGTGACAATTAAAGTCCTTGTAGATGGCGCAACCCTAACCGTGTTTAGGTCTGATGCTGTCATTGTGAGCTCTGCTACAGGGAGTACCGGTTATAACCTTTCTGTCGGAGGTCCTATTTTAGACCCTCTGTCTCAGAGTATTGTAATTAAACCAGTTGCAGCACATATAGGCTTATCTACCGGCATAGTGCTGAATGATTATTCTACGGTGGAAATGATTGTCGAAGGGTTTCAGGATTCTATCATGAGTATAGATGGTGCCTATGACTATCCGTTAATTCCAGGTGATTCAGTGATGATTAAACAGAGCGAAAGGAAAGCTAGATTTGCACGGGCAAATCCTCCAGAACACTTTTATGAAACATTAACTCGTAGATTGGGCTTTGGGCTAGACGTGTCTAGAGCGGTACGTTATTGATATGAGCACTGACAACACTGAATCACAGTTGGATCGTCAGCTTCTTTATGAAGGGAAGATAATTAAAGTTTTTAAAGACACGGTATTATTATCTGATAATAAAAGGACAACTCGTGAAATTGTGGAGCATGCATCTGTAGTATGTGTTATGGCTTTGGATGAAGATGGATACATACATATGGTTAAGCAATATAGATATGCGATCTCGAGTGAATTGATGGAAATACCTGCAGGAGGAATAGAACAAGGAGAATCTCCCGAAGAGGCAGCGGTACGTGAATTACAAGAAGAAATTGGGAAATCTCCCGGACAATTAATTCAATTGGGTGGATTTTGGCTCACTCCTGGTTGGTCTGATGAATACATGTATGCATATTTAGCAACAGATCTTACAGATTCTAAACTACCTGCTGATGATGATGAGAATATCCAAGTAATTAAAGTGCCACTTGGTGAAATACTTAGGGAAATCAATTCTGGCCTGATTAATGATGCTAAGACAATAGCCACAGTTTTACTTGGCAATAATTATCTGAACAGGGTATAAATATATTGGATTGATGTGATGAATATGAGATACTATTACCTTGATGCTTTGAAAAAACGGAGGAAGAATTAATGCTGGAACACGATGTGTTGGTAGTAGGTGCCGGATTAGCTGGAATGAGAGCAGCAATTGCTGCCAGTTCCAGAGGTGCGAATACTGCTATATTGAGTAAAGTACATCCTGTAAGAAGCCACTCCAATGCCGCCCAAGGTGGTATTAATGCGGCTTTGTCTGATAGAGGAGATGCGTGGGAAGACCATGCCTACGACACTATTAAAGGCAGCGACTTCTTAGGTGATCAAGATGCTATAGAAGTGATGTGTAGAGCAGCAGGTCAGTCTCTTATAGACATGGAACATTTCGGAGTAACTTTTTCTCGAGATGAAGAAGGAAGATTGGGGACTCGAGCTTTTGGAGGGCAGAGGAGGCAAAGAACCTTTTTTGTGGGAGACTTCACTGGACAAGCTTTGTTGCATGTGATGTTTGAGCAACTTCTTAAATCTGGTGTGCGAAGTTATGAAGAATGGTTTGTAACTTCTTTGATAATTGAAGATGGAATTGTCGCAGGGGTAATGGCTCTGGAAATACGTAGCGGAGAGATCTTCGCAATACGCGCAAAAACAGTAATTTTTGCGACTGGTGGCTGTGGTAGAGTGTTCGAACCAAGCACTAACGCATTGATTGTTACAGGTGATGGAATAGCTCTGACTTACAATGCTGGAGCTAGCCTGATGGATATGGAAATGATTCAGTATCATCCAACTACATTAGCGGGCAGCGGAGTGTTGTTGTCAGAAGCAGCAAGAGGAGAAGGGGCATATCTTCTTAACAAAGATGGCGATCGTTTTATGAAAGTATATGCGCCTAATATGCTCGAATTAGCTTCTAGAGATGTAGTGTCTAGGTCCGAACAAACTGAGATTAATGAAGGCAGAGGTATTGATGGATGTGTTTTATTAGACCTCAGGCATCTTGGTGAAGATCTTATCATGGAGAAATTATGGCAAATCAGAGAACTTGGAATGGACTTAGTAGGGAAAGATATGATCAGAGAACCTATTCCAATCCGTCCGGGAATGCATTACATAATGGGTGGTATTAAGACAGATGTAGATGGGCTGACTAACCTTCCTCGGATTTATGCTGCTGGTGAGTGTGCTAATGTTAGTGTTCATGGTGGTAATAGATTGGGAGCCAATTCACTATTGGATACAATTGTCTTTGGTGAAAGGTCCGGGAATCATGCTGCAGAAGCAATAAAATCTATGGACTTTATTGCGTTCGATGAACAAGCAAAAATAAAAGAAGAAAAAGAAAGGATTCAAGGAATTCTAGACAGACCGCAAAATGGAGACAGAGTATCAAAATTGCGTCTGGACATGGGAACTTCCATGAATGATAACATCGCTGTATATAGAGATGAGCAAGGGATTAAGCAGACTGTAAATGATCTCAAGGATATGAAAGTCAGATATCAAGATGTACCAGTAGATAGTAAAGGTAAAATTTTCAACACCGACCTAATATTTCATTTGGAATTAGGGTTTATGTTGGATGTGGCAGAGACCATTGCTGCAGGTGCACTAGAACGNAAAGAGAGCAGAGGGGCTCAGAGTAGAACTGATTATCCTGATAGNGATGNTGAAAACTGGTTGAAGCATATTCTAGTGACTCAAGGCGAAGACGGGCCAGTGTTGTCTACATCTGAAGTTTCAATCACCCAATGGGAACCTGTAGAGAGGACATATTAATTATGAATGTAACATTGAAAATAAGAAGATTCGATGCTGATAGTGATAACCCAGAATCATACTGGGAAGAATTTACTACTGACGTAGCAGATAANGCCACAGTATTGGATGCTTTAATTCAGGTAAGAGAAGACCAGGATGGGACATTAAGTTTGAGATGTTCTTGCAGGAGTGCCATTTGTGGGTCTTGTGCAATGCGTATCAATGGACATGGAGGACTTGCATGTAAAACTCCTGCTGTAGATGCATTGATTGATGGGGTTATAACCTGCGAACCTGCAGGCAATATGCCAGTTATCAAAGATTTAGTTACTAACTTCGATGTGTTTTGGGACAAAATCAATCAAGTNACCCCTTATCTTCAGCCTCAAGGTCCAGAACCAGAAGGAGAATATATCGCTTCTAATGAATCAATGCTTCATCTTTCAGGAGTGACAGCTTGCATTATGTGCGGTTCATGCGTTTCGGATTGTACAGTGTTGGAAGTGGATCCTACGTTCTTAGGNCCAGCTGCTTTAGCAAAAGCTTATAGATTTACTGCAGACCCTAGAGATGGAGATGAAGACGGACTCTCATTGGATCGTTTGAAAGAACTTGGACAAAAATCTGGCATGTGGGATTGTACGAGATGTATGNCTTGCGTTACAGCATGTCCTAAAGGNGTGGACCCTATGGATAGGATCATGGCATTGCGAGAGCAAGCTATGGACGCAGGATTAACTAATAATAATGGTGCAAGACATGCTGAGGCGTTTGTGGAATTAGTTGGACATAGCGGNAGCCTAGACGAACTTAAATTACCAGTAAAGACAGTGGGAATGTTTAACATACCCGCGCTGNTATCATATGTTCCAGTGGGAATTAGAAGCCTGCGTAGAGGAAAGCTTCCAAGTTTGTTCCACAAAAAAATAGAAGGCGTAGAAAACGTACGTCGATTAGTTAAAAAACTAGAAAAATAATGTCAAAAGTTCAATTTAGGAAGAGAGGTTTGAAGTGAAATTTGCATTTTATCCTGGATGCGTGTCTCGAGGAGGGTGTCCAGAACTNTATACCGCAGCTAANTTGGTGTGCGACAAATTGGGAATCGAACTGGAAGAAATGCCAGGTGCTTCTTGCACAGGTGCAGGAGTTCTTCAAGAAAAGAACCGTTTGCTTGGAGATATATTAAATGCNCGTACTTTTGCAATGGCGGAAAAGATAGGATCCCCAATTATGACTATATGCAGTACTTGTCANGGNGTTATGGCTCAAGCAAGGCATAAAATGAGCACAGATCCTGAATACCTAGCCGAAATAAACACTCATCTAGCAGATGAAGGATTACATTTTTCGGGAGAGATAGAAATCAAACACTTGTTATGGGTGTTGATTGAAGATTTTGGATTGGAGAAATTGTTGCCATTGATTACTAAACCTTTAAAAGGTATTCGATTATCTCCTTTTTATGGTTGTTATATAGTTCGTCCTACCCANGCTTTGCAAACTGATGATAACCCAGAACGGAAAGTGGCATTAGAAACATTAATCGAANCTTTAGGTGCAACTTTAGTTGATTTNGAAGGTAAGACTAGNTGTTGNGGATTTCCNATATTAACTATCAACCCAAAGAATTCTATGGCTATGGTTGCTAAGCATACTGGAGATGTTAAAGATTTGGGTTCTGACGCGATGGTTACCCCATGTCCTCTTTGTCATTTGAATTTAGATGGCTTCCAGCCTAAGGCTGCATCACAAGNGGGTAGANCAATTGATATGCCAATTATTCATCTGCCACAAATGATAGGTATGGCACTAGGTATAGCACCCAGAGATTTAGGCATGAAAAGGCACATCGTTAGCACCCAGAAGTTAGAACTGAAACTACAAGAAGCTTAACAGCTACATAGATTCAGACAATTGAGATAAGGTTTGCTCTATAGCAACTTTGGTTCTTTCAATGTCTTCTTGAGAATGTGCAGCAGATGGATAGAATTTTTGTGGCCAAGCTTTTAATATGCCTCTATCCAGCAAACCAGAATTGAACCTTGCGTGCAACCCTGAATCGGTTGCCAGTCCATCTCTGTAGTTATGTATTTCTCGGTCAGTAAAGAATAGGCCAAATATCTGGTTTTCTCCACATACTTGAATTGGGATATTAAATCTTGAAGAGGTTGCTTCAATGAANTCGCGAATTTGCTTGCCGGTATCGTTGATTTTTTCGTAGTTGTTAATGTTCTGCAACTCTTTTAAAGTCGCTATTCCAGCAGCACACGCTATGGGATTACCGTTAAGAGTTCCTGTTTGAGGAACAAATCCGTCACTGTCAGTGGCAACTTCATAGGATGACATTATATCGGTGATACCAGTAACAGCTGCCAAGGGATACCCTCCTCCCATAATCTTACCGACGCATGCTAAATCAGGCGTGACTCCATAATACTGTTGTGCGCCTCCATAGGAGAGTCTGAACCCTGTAACTACTTCATCAAATATTAGAGGGATTCCATTTTTCTTAGTTATATCTCTAAGACCTTGAAGGAATCCAGGCTGGGGAGCTATCACTCTTTGTAGAGGTTCAACTATAACTGCGGCTATATCATTTTTATGCGCTTCAATAATTTGAGACGTCGTTTGTAGATCATTAAAAGGTGCAGCCAAAACCAAATCTGAAATAGCTTTTGGAATCCCAGAGCTGTTAGCTTGAGTTTGAGGATATTCAAGAGATGCGGTAGGGGTTACACTCATCATCGCATAATCACTACTTCCGTGATACCCTCCCTCAAATTTGAGTATCTTTTCTTTTTTAGTGAATGCTCTGCAGACTCTCATTGCTTGGAAAGTTGCATCGGTCCCACTCACTGTAAATCTTACTTGCTCTGCACAAGGAATTGCTTCGCATAATAATTCGGCTAGTTCTACAGCTTTTTCATGGGTTGCAAAGAATGTACTACCACTTTCGACTGCTTTGATTACTGCTTCAATAACGCTAGGGAAAGCGTGACCTAGAACCATAGGTCCTGAACCCATGAGCCAGTCTATATACTCATTCCCGCTGACATCCCATATTTTTGATCCAAGTCCTTTTTGTACTAGAAATGTTTGGTGGTCCCCGACTTTAATATTACCGTTGGTACCGTCAGGTAGGAATTGATTTGCCTTGTTAATTAATTGAGTTTCCAGATTGCTTGTAATTTTAGAATATTCAGTCATAACCTAACTGTTGTTCTCCATAACATCTACTAATTCTTTGACACTGGCAATAGAACTATCAAGGGCAGATTGCTCTTCAGGTAAAAGTTTGATTTCCATAACTTGTTCTACCCCATTCGCACCTATTTTCACAGGCACTCCTACGCAGAGCCCATTTACCCCATATTCGCCTTCAAGGGAAACACATGCAGGAAGGATTCTTTTTTTATCAAGTAATATTGATTCAACCATTTGCACTATAGATGCTGAAGGTGCGTAAAAGGCGCTTCCTGTTTTGAGGAGCCCTACTATTTCTGCTCCGCCATCTCTAGTTCTTTGTACTAGTGATTCAATGGTGTCTGCATCTAATAGCTCTGAAATAGGGATGCCACCAATTGTTGTGTACCTTACTAAAGGTACCATGTCATCACCATGTCCTCCGAGTACATAAGCTTGAACGTCTTCGACTGAAACGTCTAATTCCCTAGCTATGAAAGTGCGGAATCTTGCTGTGTCTAGAACTCCGGCCATTCCTAATACTCGGTTTCTTGGAAATCCACTTACTTTCAGAATATTATGCACCATAGCATCAAGAGGATTGGTAACCGGCATCAGTATACAATTAGGAGAGTATTTAACAATTTCTTCTGTCACAGCTCCTGTAATTTTCATGTTGGTGAGCAGCAAATCATCACGACTCATACCTGGCTTCCGGGCAATACCTGCTGTAATAACTACTACGTCTGAATTTGCAGTTTCAGCGTAACTGTTTGCTCCTGTTATCGTTCCGTCTGATCCTATGACGGGGCCTGATTCAGCCATGTCTAATGACTTTCCTTGTGGTAAGTCTTCAACGACGTCCACTAGCACTACGTCTGCATAGCCTAATTGATGTAGCCTTTGAGCTGCAGTAGCTCCTACGTTTCCTGCTCCAACGACAGTTACTTTGTGTCTCATTTGGTCCGTTCTCCTGGTTTTTGTATTGTGATTTAGATTTTGTCAATTATTGAATTTAGGGTTGAGCTTGGTCTCATTGCTTTAGATGCAAGGTCATCATTAGGTAAGTAATACCCACCAATATCTACAGCCGAACCCTGAACTTCAATCAGTTCTTGAACTATTTTGTCTTCATTGTTCGTGATTTCTTCAGCAACGCCTGAAAATATATCTCGGAGTTCCGAGTCAGTGGTCTGATCAGCCAGTGCTTGAGCCCAGTACAGGGCTAAGTAAAAATGGCTCCCACGGGTGTCGAGTTCATTAACTCTACGAGAAGGTTGCCTTCGTTGTTCCATATGTTCTCCAATTGCTTGGTCCAGGGTATCGGCTAATATTTGAGCTCTATCATTTTTGTGGACTGCAGCGTAATGTTCAAATGAGGCTACCAGAGCACAAAATTCTCCTAACGAATCCCATCGCAAGTGTCCTTCTTCCACGAATTGTTGAACATGTCTAGGAGCTGAACCCCCAGCACCTGTTTCGAATAATCCTCCTCCTGCTAACAAAGGTACAACTGATAACATTTTTGCACTTGTCCCTAATTCTAAGATAGGGAATAGGTCAGTTAAGTAATCTCTTAACACATTGCCAGTAACAGAAATAGTATCTTGATCTTTTCGACTCCGGGCTAAAGTGTAATTCATAGCGTCTACTGGTGACATGATTTCAACTTCTAATCCTGTGAGGTCATGATTGGGTAGGTATTTGTTAACTTTTTTAATGATTTCGGCATCGTGGGGTCGGTCAGCGTCTAGCCAAAAAATGGCAGGAGATCCGGTAATTCTTGCCCTGTTTACGGCCAGTTTTACCCAGTCTTCTATGGGTGCATCTTTCGTTTGGCACATTCTAAATATGTCATCTGACTGAACTTCCTGTTCGAGTAAAACGTTGCCTGTTTCATCTTTTACTCGAATGATTCCTTCACTAGGAGCTGTAAAAGTTTTATTGTGTGAGCCATATTCTTCTGCTTGCGCTGCCATAAGTCCCACATTGGATACACTTCCCAAAGTAGCAGGATCAAATGCACCATTTTTTTGGCAGTCTTCAATCACTGCTTGATATATCGGGGCATAGGAACGGTCAGGGATCATAGCTATTGTGTCATGCAATTCATTATCAGGTCCCCACATACGACCGCCATCCCTCACAATTACAGGCATTGTTGCATCAATAATCATATCGCTTGGAACATGCAGATTAGTAATGCCTCTGCTGGAATTAACCATCCCTAACTCAGGCCTAACGGTGTAAGCATGTGCAATGTCAGCTTCAATCTCGTTTCGTTGATCCTCAGGTAATGATTGTATTTTGGTATGGAGCTCAGCTATACCATTATCGGGATCGACTCCCAATTCATCAAAGACCTGGGAATGTTTTTCCAGTACATCCTTATAGTACACCGAGACGCAGTGACCAAAAATAATAGGATCAGATACTCTCATCATGGTGGATTTGATGTGCAGTGATAGCAGTACACCATCTGATTTAGCTTTTTCCATTTCATCTGAGTAAAATTTTCTTAAGGCTGCTACGCTCATGGCGGAACAATCTATTATTTCATTTGCTACTAATGCAACATCGTCTTTCAACGTGGTCGTTTCTCCTGTTGACGATTCAAACTCAATTGAGCCAATCCCTGACTTGGAAATTGTTACGGATTTTTCGCTTCCGAAAAAGTCACCGTTAGGCATATGAGCTACTCTAGTTTTTGACACCTCAGGCCAGTCCTGCATCATTTGATGTGGATTACGTTTNCCATGCTGTTTCACTGCGGTAGAGGATCGNCGGTCAGAGTTNCCTTCTCTCAATACCGGNTTTACTGCACTGCCTAGTACTTTAGAATATCCTTCAAATATAGTTTTTTCGGCATCGGTCTTTGGTTCATCAGGATAATTTGGCACATCATANCCNTTATCTTGAAGTTCTTGAATTGCACCNTTCAGTTGAGGGATTGATGCGCTGATGTTGGGCAGTTTAATAATATTAGCGACAGGATCAAAACATAGGTCTCCCGCCATTGTTAGATAGTCAGGAATTCTTTGTTCATCCGTGAGGTTATCAGGGAAATTAGCAAGAATTCTCCCGGTTAATGAAATGTCCCAGTCTTNAAGCTCTATCCCTGCATGCTTCGTGAATGCTTGAACAATAGGTAATAATGAATATGTCCCTAAGGCTGGTGCTTCGTCCGTTTTNGTGTAAATAATAGAGGATGTATCTGCCATTAATAATCTCCTAAACAGTGTAANTCATNTTTTNNTGAATGAATTATGTACTCTTTTGCGTTTCGCTATTATACAACTGGAACACGACAATCTCCACTGCTTATTTGGGTGCAGACANAAGTATTTGTTTNGTCANTTCATTTACCTGAGTTGTGGGTTGGTTACAGATATAGTTTTCACATAGATATGCTGTAGGAGAACCTTCAGTNCTANTTTTGTNTTCAAGTATAGGGAATGAAGGGAGATCATTTACTTCCCCAATAACAATTTTGTTTGGAAGGTAATGTTGGTGAATAACTTGCAGGAATCCTATAACTCCTGGGTTAGAACGTTCTCCNGTGATCACNAATTCTTNCCCGCTGTTCAGATACATATCTAAAGTACATAGCCAAGTNCCGGCTGCTGAGGGGGCTCTGAGTAATATAGGAGCGACACTTCTNATACTTTTTTCGGATATGNCNGAGTATTTGGGNTCGCCNGTAATCTTAGATANTTTNAGTAATAGTCTAGTTGCTACTGATGCNCCGCAAGGCTGAGCATTATCGAAAACGGTTCGNGGCCTAGTGAGTACTACCTGATCCGATATAGAGGTATCATAGAAACATTTTTGATTGNNGTCCCAGAACAATAGGANCATTTTATCNGATAACTCAATTGATGTTTTGAGGTATTTTTCTTCTAATGTGGCTTCATACAGTGTCAATAAAGCATCTGCGAATAATGAATAGTCTTCTAGGGTTCCATGAATCTTTGAATTTCCATTTCTCCATATTCTTAGNAAGAANCCTTCCTCAGAAATCANGTTTTNTAGTAGGAANTTAGCATTATTAATAGCTAGGTNGATGTAAATGTNGCTACCTAATGCGGAACCACTTTCAGCTAATGCTTTTAGCATCATAGCATTCCAGGNTAATATTATTTTGTCGTCTTTNAATGGTGGGATGCGCTGGTAGCGCTGGGAAAGTATTAATTCGTTGATNTCTAGCAAAGTGTGATCATCTATGTTNGANTCAGGCTGGGTATCAAATTTCTTATTGGGCACNCTNATAATATTATGNCCCTCGAAATTTCCGNNCTCGGTTATAGAGTAATATTCCCGTGCTTGNTCAAATAATTCAGAAGGTAAAATATCTCCNAGCTCTTTGAAATCCCATACAAAGTACTTGCCTTCTATCCCTTCACTGTCAGCGTCCTGAGATGAATAAACCCCCCCATCTGGATGAAGCATATCTCGTTGTATGTAAGCGATAGTTTGTTCAACNATACGTTTNTATTTNGNNTCGTNAGTTACTTGGTAAGCATGCAAATACAATGGGATGAGTAAAGCGTTGTCATATAGCATTTTTTCAAAATGAGGTACTAACCAGTAAGCATCGGTGGAATATCTATGGAAGCCTCCACCCACTTGGTCATAGATCCCTCCGTACATCATGCAATCTAAAGTTTTGGTTACAAGTTCTAAAGCATTCGGATCTTCATATTGCTGGTAATACTGTAGCAAGAATTCTAAAGTCATAGGCTGAGGGAATTTGGGAGAGGAACCGAATCCTCCGTTTTGATAATCAAAATTCTTGCTTAAAGTGGAGACAGCTGTCGTNAGGATGTCTTCTGATAATATAGAATCTTGGGTCACGAGTGACATATTGTTTCTNAGCTGTTCAGTAACCTGTTCAGATACTTTTGATATTTCCTCANATTTTGTATGAAAAGCGTCTGCAACCGAAACTAAAACNGCGTCGAACCCTGGCATTCCATGNCTTGNCTGAGGAGGGAAGTAAGTNCCAGCAAAAAAAGGTTTTAAATCAGGNGTAAGAAACATGGTCATAGGCCATCCCCCACTTCCAGTCATCATTTGGACAGCCTCCATATAAATGGAGTCTAAGTCAGGTCTCTCTTCTCGATCGACTTTGATGTTCACAAAGTGTTTNTTCATCAANTCTGCTATNTGAACGTTTTCGAATGATTCTTTTTCCATGACATGACACCAATGACATGCTGAATAACCTATGCTTAATANNATAGGTTTATTCGAAGATCTAGAAAGCTCTAAGGCTTCNTCTGTCCAAGGATGCCAATCTACTGGATTGTTAGCATGTTGTAGTAAGTATGGACTCGTTTCATTGATTAATTTGTTTGGCATATGGTTCTAGCCTTTCTCATTTAGTATAATTAACTATAGTATCCAAGTTTAAAACATATAGGAAGTAATAAGNTTANACATTGCGTAGAATTATCCTNATCTCACTTGTAGTGACTTTAGTTTTGTCTTTGGCGTGTAATAGTAGAGATAACTCATATAACGAAAGTCNTACTAGCCCCGAGACTAANACCTTCGGAACAACAGACCTCGCAGCCAGAAACAACTAGTTCAAAGCTAAACGTTTCTAATGCTCAACAAGAATTGCCGGCACCAACTCAGACTTCCAATGCGGTGAACAATCTGGTTCAGACACAAGTCGAATCTACTACGGGCTCTATGGGTGGCGAAACTTACTCCCCAATATTTGAAGGTCAATTTGACTTTGAATTATCCACAGGGCTTCAGATTAATAAGGAAGATGTACTTACTGGAAGGCCAGTGTTCATGCTATCAGTTTCTGAGTATTGAGGAACCTGTATGCGCGAGTTACGCGCTCTAGACCCGTTATCTAAACAATATCCTGAAATAGATGTATACATAATATCTATGGACAAACGNTCCGATCTTCCTAAAATTCAGAAAAAGAATGATGATAAAGGAAGGACTTTGACTTTTGTGAGTCCATTGGGAGACTCTTTGAGGAATCTTGATATAGTNACTAGGTCGAACAAAATAGCTTTCGACCAATCAGGGGAAATAGTTTATAGGGCATCTATGGGGAAAGGATCCACTAAGGACTGGGAGTCTTTGTTCCAAGAATTAACAAAGTNACCTTTAAATGNTTCTTTCCNTAACNGTNTGATNGGCCATGTTTTGGAATTCGGATACTGATATGGCNCCCAANTTTGTCCCGTCCCTNAGTCTTACAGACACTGANTNANCNTCTTCTTCAGAATCACCGACNACTATCATATAGGGGACTTTTTGCATTTGTGCGTCACGAATTTTTGCGTTCATTCTATCTCTGCGNCTATCCACTTCGATTCTTAGNCCGCTTGNCGAAAGAGCTTTNTGTACGGAAGCGGCGTAGTCTAAATGCCGATCTGANATAGGAATAATTACACCCTGCACTGGAGCTAGCCANACAGGNAATGCNCCTGANTAATGTTCTATNAGTATCCCTATAAATCTTTCTATAGATCCTAAGATTGCTCGATGGATCATGTAAGGTTGTGCTCTTTCTCCACTATCGTTCTGAAATACTAGGTTAAATCTTTCTGGTAAATTGAAATCAAATTGTANGGTGGTNCATTGCCAGTCTCTGTCNAATGCGTCCTGAATGTTTAGATCGATTTTAGGACCGTAGAATGCTCCGCCTCCTTCGTCTATTGTGTATTNTAGGCTTCTTGATTCTATGGCCTTGCGTAATGAGTCTGTAGCATGGTCCCACATGTCTATTTCACCNACGTATTTTTCNGGTCGAGTAGATAGGGCTATGGTGTAGTNGTTGAATCCGAAAGCTTCCAAAAGTTCGAATGTTAAATCTAATACTTTCCCGATTTCTTCTTCAATTTGGTCCGGCATACAGAAAATATGTGCGTCATCTTGAGTGAATCCCCGGACTCTCATTAAACCATGCAAGACGCCACTTCTTTCATACCTNTAAACAGTTCCGAGTTCAGATAATTTTAATGGAAGCTCCCTGTAGCTTCTTAGCGATGACTTATACACCATTATATGGAAAGGACAGTTCATGGGTTTCAGGTAATACTGTTGTTCGTCTATTTCCATGGGAGCGTACATNTTCTCGTTGTAAAAGCCTAGGTGTCCGCTAGTTTCCCAGAGATTAGATCTTCCGATATGAGGGGAATATACTGGTTGATAATTGTGCTGGATATGCAGGTCTCGCCAATATTGTTCCACGATTGATCTTAATGTTGCCCCTTTTGGATTCCATATAGTTAATCCTGGGCCAATTTCATCGTGGGTTGAAAATAAATCTAGTGCCCNACCAAGAGTACGGTGGTCTCGTTTTTCTGCTTCTTCTAGTTTGTTTAGATGTTCTTCTAACGCTTCAGTGCTCTCAAAAGCAGTTCCNTATATCCTTTGCAACATAGGGTTATTTTCACTGCCTCGCCAATACGCCCCGGCTACTGTTAGAAGTTTAAATGCGCATATATCAGAAGTGGTTTCCACATGAGGCCCCTGACACAAATCTTCAAACGTTCCGTGTGAATATGTGGATATAGGCTCAGACGATTCCAAGTTCTCGATGAGTTCAATTTTGTATGGTTGATGTTCGAATNTATGCTCAGCATCAGCTCTACTTATAGTGGTTTTGTCGAAACTATGATTNCCTGAAATTATTTCAGACATTCTTTTTTCAATTTTGATTAAATCGTCTGGGGTAAATGGGTCAGTTACTTCGAAATCGTAGTAGAATCCGTCCTTTGTAGGAGGCCCAATTCCCATTTTTGCGTCTGGGAATAGTTGCATGACTGCGTCCGCCATGACATGGGCAGCTGAATGTCTGATTTTCTGNCTAAGAACAGAAGTTTGGTCAGAATCTAGNGGGTCTAATTCCAGTGAACTATGATCTAACATCAATTTACCTATAGTGTATGTTACGTAGATTATACCTCAACAAATTTCTAGTTCCAGTGTTTATGGTTTTAAATATTGGGGGTAAATTTGTTTTACTGACCTTGGGGCTATGATATCCTATNCAAATAGGTTTTAAGCGAGGTTTATTNATGGAAGATTTGAAAGAAAAGACGGAACAACTTCTTCTCCGCTGCACAAATTTAATGGAGCGTCTTTGACTTAACCTCTAAAAAAAACCAAATTAAAACTATAGAAGCTGAGTCGGAGCAGAATGATTTTTGGTCCGACCATGGGGNGGCTTCAACAAAGATGCAAGAATTGGCATCCTTGAAAGAGACCGTTTCTTTCTGGGAGACACTGAATGAACGCCTCGATATCCTCTTGGAATTAATAAATCTTGCTATTTCAGATAACGATCAAAGTTTTCGGGAATCAGCTGAGTTNGANCTANCCTATCTTACAGATTCTCTNGGGCAAGAAGAGTTCAAATTATTACTTTCGGGCGAATATGATAAAAGATCTGCTATTGTNACTATACANGCAGGAGCNGGAGGGACTGATTCGCAAGATTGGGCTGAAATGCTTTTTAACATGTANGCAAAATGGGGNCAATTGCATAAGNGNGCTGTTCAGGTATTAAANGTNTCGTATGGNGAAGATGCTGGATATCGNACCGTNACTGTNCAGGTAGAAGGTGATTTTGCGTATGGATACTTGGAAAAAGAAACAGGAGTCCATCGTTTGGTTCGCCAATCCCCGTTNGATCCAAATAATGCACGCCATACATCTTTTGCTGTNGTGGAAGTTATACCAGTAGCATCTGAGCATTCNGATCCTGTGATAAGAAATGAAGATATTAAAATGGATGCGTTTAGGTCTAGTGGTCCTGGAGGTCAAAATGTGCAAAAAGTCGCTTCAGCTGTAAGATTAACACACCTCCCAACTGGCATCGTTGTTTCATGTCAGACAGAACGTTCTCAACACCAGAATAGAGAATATGCGATGCGCATTTTAAACGCTAAACTTTTGGCAGCTGATAAAGANCGTAGNGATAAAGAGGTTGCAGATTTGAGAGGTGATAGAGTAAANCCCGAATGGGGCAATCAAATAAGAAGCTACGTTNTACANCCTTATAAACAAGTTAAGGATCATAGGACAGATTTTGTGAGNACGGATCCATCGGCTGTGTTGGATGGCCATATAGATGAATTTATAAAAGCGTATATGGTACAGACTCTACAATAGTTACATGTCAATCATATGGCCCATTTTGGACTTTTTAGCGTCTAGGTATGGATGGTTTTCGGTGTTTACTGATGGCGGCATTGGGATTCGTTCTGTGACTTCCAAATTGAATCCTGATAACCCTGCAATTTTTTGCGGGTTGTTAGTTAATAATCTCAATTTAGTAACTTTAAGGTCAGTGAGAATTTGAGCTCCAATCCCATATTGCCTAAGGTCACTATCAAAACCTAATCTTCGATTAGCTTCAATCGTATCTAGCCCTGTATCCTGTAATGAATAGGCTTTAATTTTGTTATGTAGACCTATGCCTCTTCCTTCTTGCCTCATATACAACAGTACTCCCGAACCGTTGCTAGCTATCATTTCTAAAGATCTTTCGATCTGATCACCGCAATCACATCTAAGACTTCCAAGCGATTCCCCTGTTAAACAGGCGCTGTGTACTCTTGTTAAGACCTCGTCTCCTTCTTGCCAATCTCCAATTACTAATGCCAAATGTTCTCCAGGTTCAACTTCACTTTCATATCCAATAATTGTGAATTCTCCATATTTGGTTGGCATCCGGGCCTCTGCAACTCGTTTAACTAAGGTTTCGGTTTGTCTTCTATGAGCTATGATTTGGGCTATACTCAGAATCTTGATGTTGTGTTGCTTTGAAAATTCTTCTAGATCAGGCATCCTTGACATTGTCCCATCTTCATTCATGATCTCGCATATAATACCTGACGGATATAAGTCGGATAGTTTACATAAGTCTACTGTAGCTTCTGTGTGTCCCGCACGTGCTAGCACTCCTGCAGGATTCGCGCGCAAAGGAAACAAGTGACCAGGTTTCACAAAATCATCGGGTTCAGAGTCTTCATTAATCAAAGCCTTAATAGTATCTGCTCTATCTTGTGCGGAGATACCTGTTTCTGTGCCAATTTTATAGTCTACCGAAACGGTAAACGCAGTAGAGGGCTGACCATCCCATTCCAAAGGATTAGACATCAAAGGGATTTTCAGAGCATCTAATCGTTCTCCTTCCATAGGCATACACAACAATCCTCGTGCGTGTGTAACCATGAAGTTAACCGAATTTGCCGTGACGTGCTGGGCGGCCATTAAGAGGTCGCCTTCATTCTCTCTTTGTTCATCGTCTACTACGATGATCATGTTCCCTGATTTTAGTTCTTCTAATGCTTCTTCTATGCTACATAACGCCATGCTGTCCTGCCTTTTAAGTTGCGTTCATAACGTATTTTGCTAATATATCAACTTCTATATTCACTTGGTCTTTTAGATTTAAATACTCCAAATTCGTATGGGTAAAAGTATATGGTATCACACATATTGTCAATGTTGATTCCTCGCAATTGGTAATAGTCAGGCTTATTCCATTAATTGCGACGTAGCCTTTTTCCACGATGTATTTCGCATATTCTGAAGGAAAAGATATGGTTATAAAATACGAATCTGCTTCTGGCTCAATGGTCTCTATCTGACCTGTAGTATCCACATGTCCTTGTACATAATGCCCTCCAAATCTACTGTTGACAGACATAGCTCTTTCGAGATTAATTGCGCTGCCAATGGCTAGCGTGGATGCATTAGTTCTATTGAGGGTTTCAGGAGATAAGTCTACGGTGAATTGCGATGATGTCATATGTGTAATGGTCAAGCAAATTCCGTTGGTGCTTATACTGTCACCAATATTCGAGTCTTCGACTACTGTGCTACATTCGATAGTGAGTTCGTCATTATTTAGAGCGATTACTTTGCCGACTTCCTCTATTATCCCAGTAAACATTTTATGCTCCTTTTAACTAGCTGATGTAACCAGTGATTAGAATATCATTTTCTACATTGGTTACTTTCGTACCTGTAAGTTGAAAAGCATCGGAGATAAAGTCTTTACCTGTTCCGCCTACAGGACCTTTGGCTTCAGACCCTCCGATTATAGTTGGCGCAATGAAAGCCACAACTTTGTCCACTAAATTATGGTCGAATAATCCGCCTAATAAAGTGCTTCCGCCCTCCACTAAGACATTAACGAAGCCCTGTTCTCCTAATTCTTTAAACAGTAAAGTTAAGTCTACTTTGCCATTGTCGTTTGGGGCGTAAGTCCGTAATGTGACGGACTTTGGAAATGATGCCGTATTAGAGTTAGTAGTAGTAGCAATAATTGTGTTACCAATTTGGTTGAATATTTGGAGGTTAGGATTAAGCTGTGATCGCAGATTGCTATCTGCGATTATTCGAGTTGGTTGCCTATCCTCCCACGGCTTGTCTTTGGAGTCTCGTGCTGTCAGTGAAGGATTGTCTGCTAGGACCGTACCTATCCCAGAAAGTATTGCATCAGATTTTCTTCTAAGTTCATGAACGATTTTTCTTGAAGTTGGGCTACTAATCCATTTTGAATCTCCGGTTCGGCTACATATTTTGCCGTCCAAAGTCATAGCGAATTTTGCCGTAACGAAAGGACGGTTTGTAGTTATGTGCTTCCTGAAACCTTCGTATAACACCGAGCATTCTGTGTCGTCATCCCATTTGGATACTTGTATTCCTGCTGTTTGTAATTTGTCTATACCTTGCCCTTTTACGATTGGATTGGGATCTATATATCCTACTAAAACGTTTCGGAGACCTGATTGTATTATCACATCTGTACATGGACCGGTTTTTCCATGATGGCAACACGGTTCTAGAGTTACATAGAGGTCTGCCCCTGTAGGGTTAGTGATGCAGGATTCTATAGCTACGACTTCTGCGTGTTTCCCTCCTGATGGTTGAGTCGCACCCTGGCCTATTATCTCGTTATCTTTAACGATCACGGCTCCTACAGAGGGATTCGGGCTAGTATTTCCTTGATTATTATTTGCCAGTTGTACTGCTAATTGCTGTGCTGGTGAATTCATAGAAACACCTTTTGTACTATTGTCTGCCGGAGTAGTTTTCGTAATATTTACTGGGTGTTGGGTCAGATTGGCCTTGGTATTTGCTTCCTAATTCCTTAGATCCATAAAGACGCGTGGCAGGTGTAGTTAGTTCTAGGAATGAGATTTGTCCTATTTTCATTCCGTGAAACAGAGTGATTGGCAAGTTTGAAAGGTTACTTAGTTCCAGTGTCAGATGGCCTTTCCAGCCAGGATCAACAAAGCCAGCTGTTGAGTGTATTACTAATCCAAGCCTACCTAAACTACTTTTACCTTCAAGTCTAGCTACTAAATGTGCAGGTAATTCGATATGTTCCGAAGTACTGCCTAACACAAATTCTCCAGGGTGTAGTATAAAAGGAGTGTTTTCATCAATTTGTACTACTTCTGTGAGATCTTCTAAGCTATCCCTTACATCTATGTATGGCCTTAGAGAATTACTGAATACTAATACTTTGTTGTCAAAGTGCAAATCTACGCTTGCCGGCTGCACATCATCTTCGTCAAGGGGAGAGATTACGATGTCTCCCCTTTTAATACATTCAAGTATTGTTTTGTCGCTTAAAACACTCATTTCCTATCCTTTGTTAATTCTAGCCTTTAAAATCTACTCGTCCATTGATTAGGGCTCTGGACATTACATATTTGTGGATTTCAGAAGTTCCGCCTCCAATTCTCGCATGTCTGAGTAGTCTGAACCAATGGGATATTGGCATGTCTAGAGTCTCTCCTAATCCACCAAAGATTTGCATGATTTTATCAATGCTCCGTGAACCCCATTCACCTGCACAGTATTTTATCATTGATGCTTCTACACGTACGTCTTTACCTTCATCTGCCTGGATGGCTGTTTCCCTGACAAGAGCCCTTAGACTCATAATGTCTATGTAAGCGTCAGATAACATCCATTGTATGGCTTGCCTATCTGATATCGGACTTCCATAAGTAACTCGTTCATTTGCCCAAGCGATTGCCATTTCAAGAGCTCTTGTGAGAATGCCTGTGGCCATAGATCCTCTCAAAAGTCTGTCATGGTGAACAAGCCATTTTTGACCAAGGTTGAANCCTTGACCTACTTCTCCCAACACTTTTGTTTGAGGGACACGAACTNCGTCTAGGTTTACATAAAACTGTTGTGACTTTGTAGGTGTTATCCATATTCGTATAGGTTCAAATGCTAAGCCCTCCGATGGGTTGTCCACAATAAACATTGTGATCCCACCTCTCTGACGTTTAGTGTCGTCTGTCACTGCTTGCACTAGTAGGAAGTCAGCTGAAGCTGCCCCTGATATGTACATTTTAGTCCCTGTTAAGACCCAATCATCTCCATCTCTCACCGCTTTTGTTTGCATCATGCCACCAGGATCTGATCCTGCTTGAGGCTCGGTTTGACAAAANGCGTAATTCAATTTNCCGTCTATAGAAGGAATAAGATACTGTTCTTCTTGGTCTGGGGTACAAGAGTCAATCATCATCATCGGCACTGGCGAGGTAGGAATTTGAACAATACTTCGGTGTATTTCTTCATCCATTACTACGTGGCCTAAAGCTCCCATCCCACCGCCACCATANTTTTCTGGNACAAATAGGGTGTATATACCTGTATCTTTTGATATTTGTTCTAGGTGGTCCCATTTTTCTTGAGGTAAGGTGCCTACTATTCCTAAGACAGTCTCTGCTATACCTTTAGGACCTGTGTCGTCATTTTCTTGAGGGGGATTGGATAGATATTCAGATTCGAGAGGGATGCACTCGTTTTCAACAATGTTTCGTATGGTTAATTTAAGAGCTTCTAATTCCTCAGGAAGTTTGGTGTCAGGCATGGATCCTCTCTTTTCTGATAGATTAGGCTTNTAATTGTGGACCGACATAGTCGGTTGATGATTAATGAAAAGGACACACAAACAAGAAAGCAGATTTTGCGTAAGTTGAGCCCTCGGAGTCGGTGATATCACGTGTGTATTTTGAAGATGCTTCTGTAGAATCATCAAGAGCACCCGTTATTGAACCGAATATAGATACCCCCATTGAAAGGGTAAGTATAAAACCGGTACAGATAGCTACCAACCGAATTTTCATAGTTCTTTGAATCCTAATTCTTACTACAACGTATTTATATTTGTGCTGTAATTGTATAACGTTGTAAAATATTTATCTAGCTAGCCTAGTGCCTATGTAGATGTCAAATGGGGCACGTTAAGTTAAGAGTAGATAGAATGCAATTAAGAAATATACCTAGTGTGGAATCTGTAATAAAAACTCCAGAGTTGGATGCATTGTCTTTAGAATATCCGAGAGAATGGATTATAGATGTCATCAGAGAGAAAATATCTGATAATCGTGAAGATGTGCTTGTAGGTAAAGATGTTAAAGATGCTCAGGCTATTTCGCGTGAAGTTGAAAAACATATACAAAAATTAATAGNGTCAAAACCTAAAGAAGTTATAAATGCCACGGGNGTAATTATTCACACCAATTTAGGAAGGGCACCTTTAAGCTCGGCAAGTGTCAAAGCAGCTGTTAACTGCGCAACTGGTTATAGCGATTTGGAATTGGATCTGGAGACTGGAAAGAGAGGAGGGAGGCTTGGTACTATCAAGTCTTTACTGACTCAATTAACGGGTGCAGAAGATGCTTTAGTAGTTAATAACAATGCTGCTGCATTGCTTCTGGCGTTGTCTGCACTATGTATTGGGAAAGAAGTCATTGTCCCACGTAGTGAAGCTATTGAAATTGGAGGAGGTTTCCGTATTCCAGACGTACTAGTTCAGAGTGGAGCGAAATTAGTAGANATAGGAACCACCAACAGAACGTATATTCAGGATTACNAAAATGCTATCACAGAAGATACTGGGGCATTTCTAAAGGCGCACTCCAGNAATTTCGTNATAAGTGGGTTCATTCATGAGGTGGCNGTATCTNANTTANCTGCATTNGGTCGAGAATTTGAGGTGCCGGTNATGCATGATGTGGGAAGNGGAGCATTTATAGATACTAGGAAATATGGTCTTGCCTATGAGCCTACTCCACAGAGTAGTGTNTCTGAAGGNGCAGACCTNGTTTTCTTNTCAGGAGATAANTTNTTNGGAGGGCCGCAGGCAGGAATCATAGTCGGCAAGGCAAAATANATATCCATTTTGGAAAGACATCCTATGATGAGAGCTATCCGTATGGATAAGATTAATCTGGCTGCACTGTCAGCAACTTTAGGNCATTACGTNAAAAATGAAGCTGAATCCGAGATTCCTGTGTGGAGAATGATATCAGCAGATCAAGAAGTTTTATTGAATAGATTAAATATNTGGAAAGATATTAATCATGATAACTTGGAAATTATCCCTTCNGAGTCAGCAATAGGAGGNGGCAGTCTTCCAGGNGANACNATNCCGACTCATGTNCTGCGAATTAATACCGANAAAATGTCCCTGAATGCTATGCAAATCCAGTCACGATTAAGGCAATGCCATGTACCAATAATAGTTAGGATAGAAGATGAAGATGTGATTATTGACCCTAGAACTGTGTTGCCAGAAAATGACGGACACATAAGTCTGGCATTAAAATCTATTATCAACTAGTATTTGTATTNATGTTGCATAAACNCAANGGGAGCAAGGATATTTCGTGAAAGATTACGTGATTGTACACACTCCGGGNCAGAGTTCATGGCATTGGAGCAAAATTTGGGCTTTGATGACNTCACCGAAGACTCATCCTCCTGCCCTTTTTANGAGAACTGTGAACGTCCACNTGGTNGATCTTCCGGGNCACGGGTCTAATGANCATGGTGACACCGGTGAGATCCTNAGAGAAGANTGTGTNTTTGANATAGAGAAAACNGTCGAAAGCAATAAGTTGCGGNATTACGTATTAGTGGCNCATGGTTTNTCCGCCAGCTTNGTGATGGANAGNTTGTCTTCCTTAGAGACAGCNCCATCTAAAATAGTTCTTATAAGNGGGGTTGTTACTTCCNAAGGTAAAAGCTTGCTATCATTGTTGCCTTTTANATCTAGAAATTTGTTTCGNTNAGCNANCCTNAAANCNAAACTGTTTAGGANGCCNGCAAAATTGTCTCCTGGAACTATAAGAAATTATGTCTGTAATGGAATGGACCCTATGGATNTTATTCANAATTTAGGGTTTTATGAATCNCTTCCATCAGGAATGNTGGAACAAAAATCATCTCCNTTTAAAATACCAGAAAACATGTCTGTCATATATGTGAAATTANGTCANGATAAAATTTTACCNCCTTCCGTTCAACAACAAATTGCTAACGANATAGGNGCCTCTNAAATAATAGACATGGAGGCNTGTCATCAAGTTTCTTTGCAGAGACCTGCAGAATTAGCAGAACTTTTGTTGAGTGTCTAAAGCGGAATGTTTTCCCAATAAGTATAACCAAATGTAATAAGGATGTTATGAAATTTGTCCTTAGACATATGACGGGTCAAGATATAGAAGAAGTAGTATGCATAGAGAAAGATGCTTTTTATCCACTAAATATTGGNACTTCATTTACGATTCAATTAAGAAACAAATACTCTAGATATTTGGTGATAGAGAAAGCTTCTATTTTTGAGAAGTCATCGAGATCAAGCAAAGCTATACGTNTGTTTGGTATAATAAGGAACTTATTCCATAAGTCTCTTTCCGAGGATAAGATCATAGTAGGATATGTNGGTATATGGTTCCAGGGTAACGAAGGCCATATATCAGAGATTGCGGTTAAGGAAGAGTTTAGGGGACAAGGTTTAGGGGAATTGTTATTGATAGGAGCAATACGAGTATCGATTAGTAACGGATTACATATTATGGGTCTAGAAGTTAGAGCTTCCAATGTACAAGCTCAGAGGTTGTATCAGAAATACTACTTTCAAGAAAGTGGAATTCGTAAAGGATATTACTCTAATGACAGAGAGGATGCAGTTATTATGACCACAGGATTGATCCACAGTGATGATTATCANAGCAAGTTTATACAAAGACAAAAACAATACTTAGATTCAGGGAAAGAACTCAATCTACATATNTGAGTAANATAATTTAATTNNGTTGGTNTTTATGGTAGTTATAGGTCTTACAGGAGGAATAGCCACTGGGAAAAGCGAAGCNTCTAGGATCCTNCAAGAATTNGGNGCNGANATCATTAACGCTGATTTGATAGGGCATGAGGCTTACAGGCAAGGATCGGTAGGATGGGAAAGTGTAGTNCAGGCTTTTGGTAAAGGAATACTAGATGAAAGCAANGAGATAGATAGGTCTAAATTAGGNGCTATCGTNTTTTCAGACGAATCAGAATTGCAAAAACTTAATGAAATAATGCATCCAATCATGGAAAAAATAGTCGAACAGAATATTTTGGACTGTCAAGACTCAGGGAGTGAAGTNGTGGTGGTNGAAGCGGCGTTGATGTTTGAGGCTGGTTGGAACAAACTGGTTGATACTGTTTGGGCCACAGATGCTCCTGAAGAAACAGTGATCTCTAGATTGGAGCTACGGAATGGATTAAGTCGGAGTGAATCGCAAAAACGGATCGCTTCTCAAATGGATAGAGAAGATAGATTATCCAGGTCGGACGTAATTTTACCAAACACGGGTGACCTAAACGCTTTCAAAAATGTTATATTAAGTGCTTGGTTAGAACTAAACTAAAAGGTAAGGATGATAAGAAATGGTAGATGGAACAAATTCACAGCCTAAAGAATACGCGATNGAAGAATTTCTGGTAAAAGAAAAACCGTACTACAAGCCAGTTGGTGATGAGGAAGATTTATTTAATGCGGCATATAATCAGCATATACCGTTGCTTCTAAANGGACCTACGGGTTGNGGGAAAACTAGATTCGTAGAGTACATGGCTTGGAAGCTTGGTAGGCCTATGACTGTAGTAAAGAAGAACGGAGCNCAAAGTAAGGGCAGTGATGNNNCTAAACAGATTCCATTGGTAACAATAGCATGTCACGAGGACCTAACAGCGAGTGACCTGGTTGGNAGGTATTTACTGGATGCTGAAGGTACAAAATGGATTGATGGGCCAATGACCAGAGCNGTTAAAAATGGAGCGATACTATATTTAGACGAAGTAGTAGAAGCTAGAAAAGACACCACTGTTTTAATACATCCCCTCACAGACCATCGTAGAGTTTTACCTGTAGAAAAAACAGGTACCATCATCGAAGCAGATGATCGGTTCCTGTTGTGTATTTCCTATAACCCTCATTATCAGAGTGCTCTAAAAGACATTAAACAGAGCACAAGGCAAAGATTCATTTCTGTTGAATTTGATTACCCGCCAGTAGATGTAGAGGCGGAGATTGTGTTTCAAGAAAGTGGATGTACTGAAGATGAAGCAATGTCTTTGGCTAGATTGGGAGAAAAAATNAGACATCTTAGGGATAGTGGATTACAAGAAGGCGCAAGTACTAGGCTTCTGATATATGCTGGTCGTTTGATAAAAGAAGGTATAGCTGCTAGGAGAGCATGCCAAGTAGCCATAGTTTGGACGTTGACTGATGAACCAGACCTCCAGAGGAGTATAGAAGAAGTAGTTTCTTCGATATTTGAGTAAATAAATGNATTTTTCGGTTATCGGCCTGAAAGAAGTATTATCTCAGCGGCCAGTCATTGAAGAGATAGATAGTGGGGAATATATGCCTGCTGCGGTCATGGTGCTTGTTTACAAGAAAGACAGTGAATACTGTGTTCTTCTTAACAAGAGGTCAGAATTAGTGGAACATCACAAAGGAGAAATGTCATTTCCTGGAGGTGCTAAAGACCCAGAAGATGGTGTGTTCATTAATACAGCCTTAAGAGAAACCGAAGAAGAGATGGGAATCAAGATTCAAGACATCATGATATTGGGTCAACTAGATGACGTAATAACCAGAAGTAATTTTGTTGTCAANGTNTTTGTAGGAACTATAGATTATCCATATGAATTCAACCCTAGTGATATTGAAATTGCTGAAGTAGTAGAAATTCCTATTACGGAATTNCTCGCAGTTAAGAATCAGTATGTCGAAACCAGATGGGATGGGNTGGAATCCATNGATAGTATTTCATATGGATATGATCGTTATTTGATATATGGTGCCACAGCTACGATATTATCCCAGTTTTTAGACGTCATTTCTAATAATTTTAGTTTGGAGGTACAGGTAAATTGAGTGCAGAGGATTGGAAAGAGTTAGAATCTTCCTTGAAGACTTTACCTGGTTCTGTGGGTGATGCGTATGAAGATTCCAAGGCTTTGATGAGTGAGATTTTTAGTGATGATGAATTGTTGTTGTGGGGTAAAGAAGGATTAGCAATTGGTACACANACTGTNAGGTCCTGGGAAGCGGCGATNGAATATTTCANCGTAAGTGCTATGGTAGTTAAATCCTTAGCGTTCCCTTCATTTATGCAATGGGCTAGATGTGGGACCCATCTGTCTCAAGATGCACCATCATTAGCATCAGCTTTCTTTTCTGTNAGNCCTTCCATCGTAACNAATTTAAGACCTCAATACATTCCTAGATGGGTCGGATTAGGAAGAGGATTATACAAAGGCACTTGGAAATCGGGGAACCTTGCCAGTAAATTTTTTGAATGTAGCCCTGATCTAGTCAGGAATTTGCCCTTTTGGGATGTAGAGATATTTGCCTCCCTGTTGGAATCTATTTCTAGTAAATCCTATGAAGTGGCAGCTGACTGTTTAGATTTAGGTACAACTGTACTACCAGCTATGGGTAGAGAGCGAGAAGTCTTTCTATCNATGTTACGATCATTGACAGACACGAGTTGGAGAGANGTTAAGAGTTGCCTTGAANTTGTTCCTAAGGTAGCAAGAGATGTGGAAGATACCCAGATAGGGAGATTTCTAAAATTAGGAGAAAAACTCGCTAAATCAGGNATGAAAGATACNTCACGATTTATGGCTGATGGTACTCAGGCTTTGAGNGGTTTGCAACCAAACACACATGGGAAAATTTTGGATTTATGTGATGNATTGTTGGAAGNAGAGTATGATGCGGTGCAACCGTTCCTGAANAGCTTAGAAANAGTGTTGGCTGGAATTACTATCATTCAATTGGACCAATGGTTTGAAACGGGTTTGAATTTGATCAAAGAGAACAAAGAGGCNGGGTTAGCATTCTTTAAGATTGAATCAAACACATCTGAGGCAGTTTTAAANACATTATCATCTAGCATAGANTTAGANGTGATTAAANGCATAATCAAACTTTATTGCACCGCATTAACAGGTCAAGATATTGAGATTAGTAATAGCCAGGAACTTGTTGATAAAGGTATAGGTTGGGTGGATGAAAGTTGGGCATCTACAGACGGCACACAAGTGTTTTTGCCATCGGTAGTAGATCAATACGATGATAAACAGTCAAATTTTTCTTGGTTCAAAGTTATCGCTACTCATCAAGTCGGTAGATTGGAATTTGGTAGTTTTGAGTTTCAATTTGACAAAGAATCAAANGTATTCTCGAATCGCAGGATAGATGCAGAAAAAGCTCAAGCCGAGAAGCTATATCAATTAGGCCAACCTGATGAGGTAGGCAATNTAAGAACCTACACGGATATAGGGAAATTNTTGAATCTCTTTGATGAGACCAAATTAGCCTTTGATATTTTCACGGTTTTGGAAGATTGTAGATTAGATTACCTGATCAAAACATTNTATCCNGGAATTAAGAACGCAACAAAACANATTCAAGACGATGCAATACTGAAACGTCCTGAAATAATGGAACTTCCATTGAAAGAAGCTATGGTTGAATTATTGATACGGTTCAGTTTGGGGCAATTTAATGAAGTTAAAGTTCCAGAAGGATACGAGGATGTGGTCGAGACATTGGCAAACCTGGTACACACTCTAGGAAATGCCGAGTCAAACATAGAAGATTCTGCAGAAGCTACNATCAGAGCTTATGAACTTATCTCTAAAGTGATTAATGAAACCAAACCAGAAGATGATTGGGAAGATGAAGACCTTGAAGATCAATTAGAAGATTTTGATGAAGATGAATATGAATCTTTAGTTGAAAAAATGCAACAGTCAATGGAAATGAGCGGAGAAGACGGCGAAGGTGATCCGTATGATTCACCCTCTCCTGTTGAATACAGGGGTGATTTTAAACCAGAAATGGTTCAGCTTATATCTAAATTACAGAGTGACGCATCTGAGTCGGGTGAAAATCAACCTTTGNCTCAAGAAGAATTGGAACAACTGCTTCAAGAAACTGATGAATTGGAGTTGGATGCTGAACAAGGTGAAATTGATGCAGGNATGTTTGCTGCATGGGTTGAAAATATTATGAAAGAGGCTGGTATGCCTCCCCCAGAAGGAGAGCCTGGAGATGGGCAAGCCCCAGTGATGTCTGGAGGCGAGGAAGAAGGTGAACTTGAAGCACAAGAACCCAAGACTTATGCGTATGATGAATGGGATTTCCGAGCGGATGACTACAAACCTAGATGGTGCATAGTCAAAGAAAAGACATTAGAAGAAGGCGAACAATCGTTTTATACTGAAGCCTTAAATAATTACTCAGGCTTGTTGGCGCATATTAAACGGCAGTTTGAATTGATAATGCCGGAGACTTGGAGAAAAACTTATCGTCTGGTTGACGGGGAAGACATTGACCTTAACGCCGCTTTGGAAGCGATATCTGACTTGAGGATGGGTGTTCCTCCNGATGACAAGATATATTGGAGACGTAATAANGTAGAAAGGGATGTAGCAGCAGTGTTTTTATTGGACATGAGCGCATCTACAGCTGAAGCTATTGATGAAGGTAGACAGAATTCAGACGACACAGACGCTCCAGATGATCCNGTTGAATATATGGTATGGCTCAGAAGAAGAAGNGAAGGACTAACACGTAGGAATTACAAAAGGATCATAGATCTAGAGAAAGAAAGTACTGCTTTNATTATACAAGCGATAGAGTCTATAGGAGACCAGTATGGGATATATGGCTTTTCTGGCTACGGAAGGGAGAATGTAGAGTTCTACGTGATTAAAGATATAGATGAACCATTCAGCGATAAAATTAAGCGCAGGATAGACAAAATAACTCCACTACATGCAACTAGAATGGGGGCATCAATCAGNCATGCCATCACAAAACTAGAAAATAAAGATGCCACCACCAAAATCATGTTTTTGATAAGCGATGGTAGACCGCAGGATAGAGGTTATAGCAGAGAAGGTGTCGAAAAAGAATACGCCGTACATGATACTCATCAGGCCTTAATAGANGCTCGGAGGAAGAANATCATACCTTTCTGTCTAACTGTGGATAAGGCAGGTCACGATTATCTTAAAGAGATGTGTGGNGANATGGGATATGAGGTTTTGGATAATATATGGTCTCTTCCTGAACGATTGCCGATGGTTTATCGCAATTTAACGAAGTAGTTTTGCCAGTTCTATAAGTGAAGTGTTAGCGGCTCTGCGTTTTATAGTTATGCTTCTTGCAGGAACATTTGTTGTTATCTCTGAAGTACCACCTACGCCTGCGATTGATATGTAGAGGTTCGCCGACTGTATGGTTGTGCTTTCATTGGGTTCAGTTTCACCGATTATTCCTATCCCTATATCAGACATCATCTCTTTTCTGATTGATTCAGCCATGTCTGTAGCGGTTTGTTGACTTATACTTCTGTTATTCTGGTAATCACTCTCGCTAAGACCGAAATGGTTAGTGTCTGATTCTNTTGTGATAAAACCACCTTTGAAGAACTCATAATGGTTTGAAACTTGTGTTAAAAGATCNGNAAGCATTCCTCCTGTACATGTGTCCCACAGTGAAACTGTAAGGTNCTGAGCTGTGAGTAGCTTNCCGCAAGATTCTGCAGGGGTGTCTGTATCGTATCCCCATATATACTCGAGTAATTGAGAGGTAATGGACTCTTCCATCGGTTTAAGTAATTGTAGGGCTTCAGATTCGTTGGGTGCCCGAGAAATGATACGNAAATGGATACCATCTTGTTTAGAATAAATTCCCAAATAAGGATTTGTTTGCCCAAAATGTTCCGTCAATATTTCGTCTATTCGGCCTTCAGACATTCCTAAAGTTTTGATTGTTCTGGTAACAGTTATCTCGCCAGTGGCCTTTTGTTTTAAATCGGGTTCTATCTGTTCTANCCATAAAGGCTTCATTTCACCTGGAGGTCCAGGTAAATTGATAATAATTTTATCGTTTTTTTCTGACCACCATCCAGGAGCAGTTCCATATTTATTNGGGATGAAGTGCGCGGAAGGAATGAGTTGAGCTTGTTTTATATTGGTCTGTGGCATTACTTGTCCTCGAGATTCAAAGTAACGTTCTAATTGTTCAACTATCTCCGGTTGTACCTTAGGGATTTCTTGAAACACAGCGGCTACTGCTTCTCTGGTCAAGTCATCTTGCGTTGGGCCTAGACCACCNGTGGTTATAATAATATCGGATCTACTAAGGGCGAGTGAAAGAGTCTCTACTAATCTGTTTATATCATCGCCAACGATGGAAATTTGGTTCAGTGAGATTCCGAGTCGTGGGAGCCTNGTAGCGATCCATGCNGCATTTGAGTCTGTCAGTTCTCCCATCAATAATTCATGTCCAATTGATAGTATGTCAGCTTTCATTGTCCACCTATCTAATCAGTGGGTGTATATGGCGGGTTCACTGCTAATTCGTTAATAACACGAGCCCACATTTCAGCTACAGTAAAGATGCTTGTCTCGGTAGTGAGTCTAACATACTGGCTGTTGGAGTCTGGTGTGGTATCTCCTAAATGGAACTCGAATACGTGTCCTCCTTTTTCGGTGACTTTTATGATNGATTCTGGAGGGTCTAGTCCATATGATGCCAAAGGTTCTTTGGCTTCAAGAAGTTCACGTTCAATTTGGGGTCCACCAAGCAGGAATGGCGTGCCACTCCATTTTGGCCCATACACTTGTACTGGGGGATCANCGTCAATAAGCCATATCCATGAAGAGCTGCCGGGAGGGCTATTTTTTACGAATTTTACGTGATCTTCTCTGTAGGTAACTTCTATTTCCACTATGTCAGAGTCAGATATTTTGTATAACCATTCTCTAGGTACATGATCCTCGTCTGGTTTATTCGCCCAGTAATATGCTGCCGAAGCGCCAACTATGGCTAGGACAGCCACTAAAAGGATGGTCAGCCTAAAATTCACTGATTACCTCCTAACCCACCACATGGATAACGCGGCCAATGCAAGCAGACCAGGCAGTATAAACCATGAAGAAAATCTCACGAAGTCATATTCATTTGCATCCAAATTGAATTCTCTGTACACGAATGCACGATCTCTAATNGAAATTAAGGAGTAATCCCCTAAGACGTAATTCACCGTATTTAGAAGAAGGTTAGTCCCACTCCCTCTGGAAAGAAACGTATTGGAGGCAAAGTCTGAGTCTCCAAATATAGCNACATGAGTGAGTTGGTTNGGATCCGGCGGTGCAGTTAAAGGAGTGGCTCCTAGTTGCCCCACTGCTAACATGTAAGCTGANGAGAAAAACGGTCCCATTTGATCAGCATTCTCTTCCCCTGGAGGAATAGGATCAGTTCTGTCGGGGTCGTCTATCAAGAAGCTCAAAGGTGAGGTCACTGTTAATGGAACGGGCCATCTNAGATCATCTTGNATTGGGACAATGCTAGTCGTTCCAGGCATGTAAACTTGTCCAAGTTGCCCACTCTCAGGACTGGTGATGCTACGAAGAGCGTCCACCATAATAGTGGCTTGATCTGGNGGAAGAAGTTCAAAGTCTTCTGCTCTGATTTGATTTAAGTTCATTGGTTCTGCGCGCAGTATATTAGGGTTGTCAGTAACTCCTAATTCCAGGTCTAAAATGTAGCCAGGCTGCAGTATGATTCCCCACATAGCCATTAATGCTCTAAATGACTCTGGAGTATCGGGCTCCCCCAAGAATATTAATCGGCTGGATTCTCGTCTAGCTGTATCATCGGGGTTTTTNCCTTGNAGGAATTTATGAATTACATGAGCGTGTGAATCNGGTAATTCTATGGTAGGTCCTGGGATAATTAACAGTGCAGCATCGTCAGGTACAAAAACATCNTCATCAGTAGGATCCCATTTCAATATCTCGGTGTTGTAATTATCTTGATTCAAGACTTCTTTGAAAGTAGAGTATCCTTTCGCTGAGGTGCTTAATATGGACTTTTCTCCATGCCCTTCCAGGAAATAGATAGTCTTTTGTCCTTTGCTGGTAGCNATGAGCATGCTAGTGTACAAGTCTTGTTCTAATTGACTGTAATCTATGTCGCTCGGTTGCACAATTGATGTTAGGTCGCTGTCATCGGAAAAAACAACGATCGATTCATATGCATTTACCCCATAAGATCTAGCTAGATCTGGCTCTAGATCAGGATCTCNGACTTCATATGTGAATTTGNTNGACCGCTTNGAAAATTCGCTTAACATGTCTGACGCTTTTGTAAAACGAGAGATCGCATCAACGTTTTCACTTATATCAGAAGGATAAAATGCTATTGCTTTNACTGGAGAATCTAGCTCACTCAGTAGTTCTTTGGTACTTGGGGCNAGACTGAATTGATTGTTAGCAGTTAAATCAAAACGTTGATTATTCTCGATAGATAGTAGGTTGAGAATAATAACAATTATGACGAACGCACTAATCATTATAAGGGTGTTCGTGCCATACTTCCCACTTCTGCTCAAGAAGGCTGACGTTACTCTACTTAAAGAAATAGTTCCCATCAAAAGTAGTAGGAAAACTCCCAGGGCTACTAGTAACAATGCGTATGGTGCTAAAGTGTCTATAAATAGGAGGATTATTATTCCTAAGATTGTGGAGAATACAGCTCCAATCAGTATGGGATTTGAGTAACTGCTCAGTAGGTTTATAAATGTTCCTATTGGGCCATGATTCTCGGGCGTTCCAGATTCTGATTGTGCGGCTCGCTCAGCTCTGCTGAGACGTCGCCAGTCTCTATTTTGGTTATTATGATTTTGCACCTTACCTCCAGCGACGTGATTCTAAAATACGTATTGAGAGGAAAATGAAAAGCAGGGTGATTGTAAAGAAATACACTATATCGTGAGAATCTATTATGCCTTTGTGAAAGTCGTCAAAGTGACTTTTAATGCCGATTTCTTGTATAAAGGTNGACCAGAATCCGGTCACTACTGTTGAAGCATAATCTGCAAAGTACAGTATAAGAAGTANCCCCATGGCTACAACTGCTGACACAATTTGGTTACTGTTCAGAGTGGAAGCTAGTAACCCAATGGATAATGTCAAAGCGCCGTATAATATCAGACCAAGGTATCCTGAGTAGATTGGTCCGGGATCAGGATCTGCAAGGAGAAACAGGAGTACAGGATAGTACAGCGTTAATCCAATCATGAATAATAAGAATATGAAACTCGCTATAAATTTACCAATAATGATTTCCCAGTCCCTGACGGGAGATGTGAGGAGTAATTCTATTGTTCCCAATTTTTGTTCTTCTGAGATAAGTCGCATAGTTAGAATCGGTGCTATNAGGATGAGAATTAGGGTGACTCCTCCAAAGGTGGTTTGGCCAAANTTGAGCCCTACAAAAAATCTTGTTAGAGATGCTTCAGGGAAAGGGTTTCCTAAATCTATTGTGAAAAACACCCCAGTTCCTATCAAGAATATCATCCCAACGATNTATCCAGTTGGGCTCGTGAAGAAAGACATTATTTCTTTTGTGATAATTGCTNTTAGCCCTCTCATCTANGCTCCNTCTGTGGTAGTAAGTTTGAGGAATATCTGTTCGAGGCTCATAGAATTTAACTGCATGCTTAACAAACTACAGTCATTTTCTATAATGATTTTTGATATTTCGTCTCGAACGTCNTATCCATCGGCTACTGTTATTTCAAAAGTTATGTTGTCNGTGTTACGGCGTCGCNTTACATCCGTGACACCTTCTATNTTTTCGAGTATTGGCTGTATTTTCTTNCTGGTAGTAGAAATTTCAACTAGGATCTGTTGGGTTGCCTGNAGNCTAGTTGCTAAGTTGTCAGGAGTATCCTCTGCGACAATTTGTCCTTGGTTAATGATCAACACTCTGCCNCAAACCATACTTACTTCAGGCAGGATATGACTACTGAGGACTACTGTTTGCTGTTTTCCGATATCTTGAATAAGCCTTCTGGTTTCAACTACCTGGATCGGATCAATTCCGATCGTGGGTTCATCCATGACTAATATCTCTGGTTCATGAAGTATCGCTTGGGCTATCCCGACTCTTTGTCTATATCCTTTTGANAGTTTGCCGACTATGGTTTTGTAATAGTCCTGCAATCTACATATTTCAATTACATTGTTAATTTGGTCATTAATACTTCGTCNCGACATNCCTCTTAGNGAACCCATGAATGTGAGGTAGTTTTTGACAGTCATATCTGTGTGAAGAGGTACAGTTTCAGGTAGATATCCTATTTTTTTCCGGCATTCTAGCGAATCTTTNACTATGTCCATTCCATCAATTTCTACATTGCCACGAGTGGGAGGCATATATCCAGTGAGGATTCTCATGGTGGTGGTCTTTCCAGCTCCATTNGGTCCTAGGAAGCCTAAAATTTCACCGCGTTTGACCTTGAAGTCAACATTTTCTATGGCTGGTTGGGGCCCATANTAATGGGTCAGATTGTCAGCTTCAATTATAAAATCTTCGTTTTTGGTAGTCATATTGTAACCTAAAAGGGNATTTACCTGGTTAAATTGTACTATAAGTTGAGGAATGATATTCTAAACGACGAATTTTGCCAAGGGGATAAATATGCATCTGGCCATCGATGGTTTTGACGGGGACCGTAATTTAATGTGGGATGAATCTAGGATACATGACTTCTTGATTGAATATCCGGCGGAATTGAATATGACNAGGATAACCGAACCCAAAGTAGTTAGGTATACCGATCCAAAAGGTAAGGACTCTGGGGTATCTGGTTTCGTAATTATTGCTGAAAGTCATATCAGCATCCACACCTTCCCTGACAGAAACTATGTGAATNTTGATATTTTTTCATGTAAATCCTTTGACACTGAAAAGGCATTGAAAGATGCTAAATGTTTGCTTTCATTAACNAAAGTAAAATCCTGGTCCTTAAACCGAGGCCTGGAATGGTTGTCTACAGAAGAAGGATTGGAAAATGTGGATTCACAGAGATCTAGTTTAAATGTCGAATGATTCTACTGAAAATGATTTGGACATGGGGTTCAGCTATGATCAAGATNATTGTTTCTTAGGGCTCTCAAGNCCAATACTTAAAGATCAACCGTTGGATTGTGTTCTNATNCCAGTACCTTATGACAGTACCATGACTTTTCAAANGGGATCTANGTATTCGCCCGAATCTATACTGAAAAGCTCTTATCAACTTGAGGATTATGATTGGCAGTTAGGCATTGACNTGAGTTCATATACGATAGCTACTGCTAATCCTGTAGATGTGTCTGGTGAAGACCCGAGGCAAGTTATCACGGATATTGAAGCTGATGTGATAGGAATTTTGAATCGACATGAAGTTGGACTGATAGGTTTAATTGGAGGAGAACATTCTATCAGCATAGGAGGGGCTAGAGCCATCACGAAGTTTAATACTGAGGTGTCNGTATTATATTTGGATGCTCATGCGGANTTAAGAGATGAGTACTCAGGAACCAAGTGGGGACATGCAAGTGGTGCTAGGCGAATTTCAGAATTCGCTGATGTGGTCCTGGGTGGAATCAGGAGNATTTCACTTGAGGAAATGGAATTCGCTGAGAAAGAGAGTCTTCACGTTTCTTTTTGGGATAGGAACATTTCNTCAGAANATTTTTTGGATCAATTGTTTTCNCGCCTCAAAACAGATGTTTATCTCAGCCTTGATTTAGATGTGCTAGAACCTCATTTGGTAGGTAATGTCGGGAACCCAGAACCAGGAGGCATNGATTGGTATACTCTGATGAATTTGTTAAATAGATTGATTAGAAACCATAATCTGTTGGGGTTCGATATTTGTGAACTTGTTCCTTTGCCTGGNAGCGAATTAGGTTCATACGCAACTGCGAAAATCATACACAAAATAATCAGTGAATATTTGTCAGCCAAGATTATATNANTGCTGATCGTCTATGTTTNTATTCGTTTGCCCTCTTNGATATGGTAAAATTCTGNATATAGATTAATAGATTGAGGATGATTGGTGGGAAACGTAATTTATCTAGACCATGCAGGAACAACGGGGGTTTCGGAAGAAGTCCTAAAACTTATGCTTCCTTACTTTTCCGAAAAATTCGGGAATGCATCAAGTGTCCACACGGTNGGCCAAGAAGCTAAATTTGCTCTTGATAATGCTAGAGAAATGGTTGCTTCCTGCTTGAATTCTAGAGTGGGTGACGTCATATTCACCAGTGGCGGGACAGAGTCTGATAATGCGGCATTAATAGGGGCGGCGATNGCTTTGAAGGAGACAGGGAANCATATAATAACTTCTGCAGTTGAGCATCACGCCGTTTTGCATGCATGCCAATATCTTGAGAATATGGGATTTCAGATTACCTATTTGCCGGTAGATGATGCGGGGAAAATAGATTTATCCCAGCTGTCTAAAGCTATCACCGNGCAAACCGTTTTAGTAAGTCTTATGTATGCTAATAATGAGATTGGAACCATAAACCCTATAGCAGAAATATCTGAATTAGTTAAAAAGAGAGCATCAGAGTTTCAACGTACAATTGTGATGCATTGTGATGCAGTGCAAGCTGCAGGATTTTTAACCCTAGACACAAAGGNACTAGGCGTCGACATGTTGAGTCTTTCAGGACATAAGTTTTATGGGCCGAAAGGAACAGGGATTCTTTATCTTAGGCGAGGNACTCCTTTCTTGCCCATACTATTTGGGGGTAGCCAGGAGAGAGAACGTAGACCNGGGACAGAGAACGTGGCTGGAGCAGTAGGNTTGAGTGAAGCACTAAATATTGCTGACTCTTCAAGGGTTCAGACTAGTAATCATTGCATGTTATTGAGGAACACNCTGATAAAAGAGATTACAGAAAAAATCCCTGGTAGTGTTTTGAATGGTTCTTTGGAGAATAGACTTGCTAATAATGTAAATTTCTCTTTTGAAGGGGTGCAAGGCGAGTCAATATTATTAGGGTTGGATATGGCTGAAATCTCAGCGTCTAGTGGTAGTGCATGTAGTTCAGGCTCATTGGAACCTTCTCATGTGTTATTAGCTTTAGGACAGAGTTCAGAATTAGCTAGAGGTAGCTTAAGAATGACGTTGGGNAAATTCAATACTGAATCAGAAATAGAATATGTTTTAGAAGTTTTGCCTAAATTAGTACAGGAATTGAGAGGGTTGCCTACCCTGTCTTCAAGTGGAATATGATTACTAAAAAATTGCGACTGCTGGGTATGATGAATTATTGCCTGATATTGTTGTTAGTATTATCAATAGGATGTGGAAGCCTGGGCTTTTCTTCAGACTCTTCCAAGCTTGGTAGATACTATCAAGGGAAAGTTTTACATGTCAGCGTGGCTGAAATAGAACGGTCTGGGGTTATTTCATTTTCTACAGTCAATCCAGAAGGNATAGTGAAAAATTTCCAGATACTTCCTTCTTCTGAAAAACGAGAAATAGTTAGNTTTAGAATAAAAGTGGAAAATCATACGGCAGCTACTGCCATTGTTAACATTGATGAAAAAGCGGTTGTGCTTAATGATTTCTTTTCTAATGACTTTACCCCAATTAATATTTACGATCATGAAATCTTAGAAGCCAGCGATGAAAATTCTGTTTCATTGACTCCTCTTTGGAATAATCTTAATTCTTTAGGCAAATCAGAGTCGTTTGTNCTGCCCAGAGGTACCGGAATTGATGGATGGATGTTTTTTGATGTCCCTGTGAATACGCATTTCAAAGAATTTAAATGGAGAGCAGGGGATTCATTGGGTATAGAATTTTAAATCAGCCGTTGTAGATTTCTATATTAAATCTCCCCTTTTGTAAATTAAGGTACTCGTCACATTCTAGCGTTGGGGTGAAATTCCTCATNACATTTAAAGCATTCTCGCTTTGATTTACTAGTAAATCGATTGCTACCATCGACATAATTTTAGCCGGGTTAATGACGGCAGCATTGTAGTCCTTTATGACATAATCTTTCCCATGTCCTGTGCCAATAGCTCCTGTGCAGTAAGGGTGACACACGGGCATCAAATGACTTAGATCTCCCATGTCAGTGGAACCGCCCGTTTTTTCAGACGGGGCCATGATAATCACTCGATTATTCCCCAATAGATTGATAGCGTTCGATTCAAATATGGATTGCAGTGGTATGTCATTTATCATTGGTAAATATCCCGGAATCGTCTCTATCGTTACTGAACATCCTGAGCTTAAGGCAGCAGCCCTGAAGCATCTGTCTGCTATNAACGAGTAGTCTCCCAAGGAGTTTAAGTCAGAAGCACGGATACGCCATTCTAGTTTGGTTTGGTTATAATCCAGGGTTGATTCATAGGANGGTATTATAATTCCATGGCTTCTAACTGTGTGGGCACTTTGAAATAGGTCTCTGTTGTAATTCAATGCTTCAATNGCGAATGACGCAGCGTTCTGAGCAGCATTAGTAGGCGTGGAGNAAGGATTAGAAAACGTGACAATTTTTGTTACATGAGTTGTGCTTGAACCACCAACTGCAAAAACTTTTTCTCGTGATCCTGATGCGGTATGACACATAAACGCTATATCAATATCTCGAAAATGTCCCAAAGAAATAAGCTCTTGTTTACCGCCCAATAAAGTGATTTNATCTTTGTTTTTGAGAGAAATTCTGTCTGGTATATTTATGAATTCCTCAGCGGGAACAGCAAAAGGAGTAATGGTGCCATGTAAGTGGTCTAGTATTGCATTTTGATTTAATCCGATTACACAGCCAATCATCATGGCTATCTGGCAATTATGCCCGCATGCATGAGCTGCATGTGTGGAACTATCACTGTTAGGATGATCTTTTACTATTAGAGCGTCTAATTCACTGATAATGCCTATGTTTGGCCCCGGATGTGCCCCTGCAAAGTGGCCTTTCACTCCAGTTATAGCGAGACCTGTCTGTAATGGTATCCCTAGGTTATTTAGTTCATGAGCGACCATTTTTGAAGTTATATATTCTTGAAATCCNACTTCTGGATGGGACAAAACTTCTTCTGCAATGGCTTGAAGTTGCGATGANTGTTCATCTATTTTGTTGCAGGCTAATTTTTTGAGNTGACTAATATCCAAATTATTAACTGTCGTAAGTGGTNTCGCTATTCAGATTTCTCATGTAACTTAGATATTCAGCTGATGTCATGTTTGGACGATGCTTACCTAGTACCTCATTACCCAGCCTGGCTGAATTGCTTAGAAGATCAATTGCAGTGCTTGCTAATGTTTTAGCTGCTGTCAGTACGGCTAACTGGTAATCTTCTATTACATAAGTTGCTCCATGNCCTATTCCCGTAGCGCCGCCTACGTATGGGTGAACAATGGGCATTATTTGGCTAACATCACCCATATCAGTAGAACCTGTACCATGGATCCTTCTTCCTATGTTTTCTTCTCCCACTAAATATGTGGCATTCTCTTTTAAAATATCCATCAAGTTAGGATCTTGGCTTANGGGCATGTAACCAGGAATAGTCTTAATATTTACTTGTGCTCCAACAGCTAATGCCCCTGCTCTGAGAGCTCTGTCTACCTTAGCGTTGGCATCCATAATTGCTTCCATTGTTTTTCCNCGTATGAATGTCTCCATAGTAACTTCTGAAGGNACAGCACTTACCGCTTCCCCTCCCTTAGTTATGATGGGGTGGACTCGAATAGTGTCGTTATCTCTAAAGGTTTCTCTGTTGTAATGAATTGCGGATAAAGCTAATGATGCTGCATTTAGTGCGTTAATTCCTAAATGAGGAGCCCCTCCTGCATGAGCTCCTTTACCTATGAATTTAATNCTTTTTGCTACTGTCCCATTATTGGTGCCACTGATACAGATCTGTTTCTCCTCAGGATCGCTAGTTGTATGCATCATCATAGCAATGTCCACATCGTCAAATTCCCCAANTCTGATAAATTCCGGCTTACCGCCAAGGAACTCAAGTTTACCTAGGGCACGGAGTGTATCTCTGTATTCGATTTCTATGTATTCTTCAGCTGGTACAGCCATTAATATAATACGNCCGCATAATTCGTCTTGCATGATCTCGGTATTTAGAGCCATGCCTGCGGCTAACATCATCCCGATTTGACAGTGATGTCCGCATGCATGGGCGGCACCTGTTTTCGGATCNGAGAANGGATGCTCCTTGACTATTAGTGAGTCTAATTCGCCTAATATAGCTACAGTTGGTCCGGGNTTTTTAAATGTTATTTCTGCCCGTGAACCTGTTAATGCTAATCCTGTCTTAAAAGGTACTCCCATAGATGAAAATACTTCGTTGACCGTTTTACCTGTTTTNATTTCTCTAAAACCTGGCTCTGGGTTGTCTAAAATTGTTGAACATATGTTCAGGATNTTATCCGCGTTGGATTCGATTTCACGATGGGCTGCATTTTTCAAATCATCTAAAGTAGTCATATCTCACCTTCTAATCATGTAGATTGGGGATTATGGCTTATCATTCTAACATAGCTAGTGGCATACTAGTTCTTGTGTCTGTATTGCTTTGATGTACATTCAAAGCAATATATAATTGATAGAATCTTTGATATAGGTATCGGTTGTAAGTGAAAATTATAATTGCTCCACAGAATTTTAAAGGTAGCTTAACTGCGTATGATGCTGCAGTGGCCATTGAAAANGGTGTTTTAGAGACTTGTCCTGATGCGCAAACGATATTAATTCCAGTAGCAGATGGTGGAGATGGCACTCTTGATGCTCTTGTTACTGGTACNGATGGTGCNATTTACGAATGTGAAGTGAGTGACCCTTTNGGGCGAGAAATATTGGCTAATTGGGGGGTTATGGGAGATGGCGTCACNGCAGTNATAGAAATGGCCAGAGCTTCGGGTCTAGCATTATTAGAACGGGCNGAGCGAGATCCGTTTGNTACCAGTACTTATGGTGTTGGCCAACTTATNTTGGAAGCTNTCAACGAAGGTTACAAAAAAATCATTATAGGGCTGGGAGGTAGTGCTACTAATGACGGAGGCATTGGTATGGCACAGTGTTTAGGGTATCGNTTTATAGATGAATACGGAAATCCTGTAATGCCTACAGGTAAATCTTTGAATGCAATCAAGAAAATAGACCTATCTAATGTTGATGAGAGNATTTTTGAAACCCAGTTTATAGGTGCTTCAGATGTTACTAATATGTTGTGCGGAGAAGAAGGAGCTGCAGCAATATTTGGCCCTCAAAAAGGAGCGACAGAAGAAGGTATCAAGTCTTTAGACAATGGGTTGCGGAACTTAGCTGAAATTATCCTGCGAGACTTAAAGATTGACGTCTTAACGACCGTGTCTTCAGGAGCTGCTGGAGGATTGGGTGCTGGGATTCTCGCATTTCTCAAAGGAGAATTACACTCAGGAATTGATATGGTGGCCGGTACTTTAGGATTAGAAAAGAACATAGAATCATCGGATTTAATAATAACTGGAGAAGGGCAGACTGATCGGTCGAGTATATTTGATAAAGGACCAGTGGGCGTTGCTAAAATAGGGGCCAAATATGGTGTTCCCACAGTCATATTAACTGGATCATTGGGTAAAGGGTATAGACAAGTTTATCGGTATGGCGTGACAGCAGTGATTCCAATTTCTGATAGGCCTATGAGGTTTGAAGTTAGTTTGCAGCGTACTAGGCAATTGTTACAATCAACGGCTGAAAGAGTCATGAGGCTACTCGTACTGGGAGAGAATATTAATAGAAATTAAGGCATTACTCTTTCTTTGACAAAATTCACTACGAGTTCTGATAACTCCATTGCCCTTTCTGAGTCGGCGGCTTCAAAAGCTTCAGAAGGTATGCCTCCAGGAAGNAATTGAGGGTAGCGAGTCATTTCAAAATATTTGTCTAATTGACGGGCTTCACTTTTTATTGTGTCAAAAAACATTTCAAATAATTTGGCATCTTCGCAAAGATCACTNAGAGAATGTCCCCAAACNTCTTCAGCTCCTCTGAAATANAGGTATCCTTTGACCGCTTTTTCTGCCGCTTGTTGGCTTAGGAAGCAAGCTAAATGGTGTTTCCCNCCTTCACTATTGTACTTTGAGTCTTTCAAGTCTTCCTCTGCTTGTCTNACCCATCGTAGGCCTTCATTATTGTTCATCGTCATAAATAACTCTCCCTTCATTGCACGCTTTNCTCAATGCTGGTAGCTCATCAATTAGTNTAGGAAATTCTTCTGGAGTNTAGACCAACGTTTCTATAGCAACACTGGCGTTTAAATGATANGTCCAAAAGTCTTCTCTTCTCACAAATTTTGGAGCAGGCATTCCCATGCAAACNTCTATATCTTGTATTACTATAAGTTTTATAGGGCTGTCAGGTGCATAATCTCCTGTAGTCATAGCTCCTGTTAATATGACTTTTTTTACTCCTAACTGTGGGAGGAGCGCTTCTACATTCTGAAGTTCCTCCTCGAGCATTTGCTTTCTGAAATCGGTGAATCCTATTCTCATTGGCATGATATGGTCCTTATTAATTAGATTTGTATTCCATTAAATATACCTATCTCATTTTGATTAAGATCGGTTTCTGTCAGTTTGGGATGGACTTGTATGTAATGTTCGTATCCTAATATTGATTCTATGACATTTTTAGGTGCATTACGATAAGGCCAGTTTGGTCCAGTTTGCGTTTTATGGCACAGAATACTNCTGATTTTTTGTTCAAGNTGANCACGGACATCTTGTACAAAGTCGATCTCATTGGNGGNNGTACCATGAGTCAGTTGCTCATCTGAAGGTACGGGCATTTCGATGCCGTGTGCTGTTAATTTNTCGTACCATTCTTTTCTGTAACCTAGGGGTCGAGCGCAATAAATTAATTTACTGACTTTCCATGGAGCAATTGGCTGGTCTGGGTCGGGTTCATAGGTTGCTTCTCCACTGTAATNGAAAGCATCTGTTGATTGCTGTGAAATAGCAATGTGATCAGGATGNCCGTATAGACCTGTNGGTTCAAATGTGAGAAGTACGTGAGGCTTGAAAGTNCGAATTTCTTTGACCAGCTGCGATCTAATGATACTCGGATTGGCATTTATAAATGCATCNGGATCCTTGTTAGCNTCCCANCCTGCCATACCTGAGTCTTTNTACGTTAATATGTTAAGNCGATTNATTCCGAGGGCTTNNGCAGATTCNCGTAGNTCTGCNCTTCGTACATTTCCAAGAGTATCTTTTGTGGCGATACCATCTTGTCNAATCTCNCCTAGTTGTCCTGANGTAGTGGTTATTAAGGCAATAGATGCNCCTAGACTGGAGTACATAGCTAAGGTNCCTCCTACAGGGAANGCCTCATCATCNGGGTGGGCGAAACAAGCCAATAATCTATAGTTGGAAAAATNGGTGANTGTGGTGGTAGCAAGTTTCATAAANTTACTANGATATACAACCGCGAGCTTGAATATCCCAGACGTTCTCTACGGATNGTTCTCGGATACANATNAATTGATTCCATCTACTCACCATNGCNTCTTGCTGNGAAGGTATGAAAGATAATTGATCACCAATTTCAAGNCTANCCTGATCACCGATTGATACTGTGCTACTAGATGGAGNCATATCTACNACTTGTATGTCANTATTACCNTCTATGGCCGGNACACCTCTGAGAGAGCTTATATGCTTCAATCCTACATTTACAATNGCTGATGAANTTGTAGGTTTTGNTATCACTGTTCCNAGTATTTTGCATACCTGTTGGAATTCTGTCATNTATGCGTAATCNGTCTCCATTAGCAAATAGCTNCCTCCTTGGATTTCCGTCACTCCTTCAATGTCGGCTGCNNCATCATANCTCCACGTCTCACCGGTTGATATTATTGGAAGNACGAATCCTCGAGATTCCAGAAGNTTTTTGATATNGATTACTTTCTCAATAACCTTTTTTGCTTCAGTATGACGTGTTTCTAAGTCAGGTTCTCCTGAAATAGTTTGATGGCTCATNAATCCATTGAGGCTTACATTGTGTAATCCCTTGATGCTTTCAGCTAANTTTAACGCTTCATCAGCNTCTTGCACTCCACATCTGCCCATGCCTGTTTCTATCTCAATGATNAATCCAACTTCTACNTTAAATTTATTGGCGATAGAGTCTATGGATTTAGCATTTTGAAGACTATCTANTGCTACGTTGATTTCNGCACGTTTGGCTAACGCAATCATTCGGGATATTTTAAGGGAATCAACAATTTCACTTGTTATTAGTACAGATTTTATCCCGTTGTTAACCATAACCTCTGCTTCTGATACTTTTGAAGCACATACGCCTCCTACTGTTCCTCCATTATTAATTTGCATATGAGCTATCGCAGGAGTTTTATGGTTTTTGGCGTGCGGTCTCATTTTTGAAGACCTTCTTGAGTAGAAATCACTTACGTAATTCATGTTAGTTTCTAATTTGTCTAAGTCTATGATTAGACACGGTGTATCTAGATCGTTGATGTGAGTGCCTATTTGAGGTTTAATGTTCAATATATCTCCGTGTATCCTACGAATACAGCCCTCGGCCAGTTATTTTTTTATAACCAATGAAAGTGTCAGATTGTACGAAACGCATCATATCAAATTGGTTAAAGCATAATTCCATTGAATTTGGGAGTAGTCGAATTTTATCTTGAACTGTGATTTGGTCAAATTGATCTTCATCGAATTTAATCGCTCCGTGTTCCGCACTGAATTTCAAAGGCTTTAAAGTTCGAGAGTATTCATGCTCAGTATCATGTATTACTGAAGGGATGCCGAGATCAGTGCCGAAAGTTTTATGCCCTGAATCAATAACTAGATGTTCTCGAGTTGGCTTACTGATTATTTGGGATAAAACTGATGCAGATATAGATAGTTCAGGAAAGTTCACAAGGTATGGGATATCNGGGANTGGATAACATCCTGCTATCAGATAATCAACAAGATGAATTTCTTGTAGGTTTTTAACGCTAAGGTCNCCCAGTGCTATTATTTCTGATTCAGGCCATTTCGACCGAATCAGTTTTATTAATGATGAGTAATCTTCCTTTGGTAATGTAAGGGATTCTTCTAGCAATAAACCTTTGTATTGTATGTTTGGGCTTGAGAGGCNGCTTTCTATGATTGTGATAATGGATTTCTCTCTGTCTGGTGATTGCGAAACCGGTTGAATAATTATCCCAAGAGATTCTCCTATAGAAGGGCAAGCTTGCTGGAAATTAGTCACATGTTGGGNATCTGTAACCACCACATCAACGTGGGTGTTTTGGCTTAATGCCCATAGCCGTTGTATTTGATTTTTGGATATAGGAGTGGATTTNATTGTCAGTTTTTGCAATCCTAGATCAACTAGNTCCTCNGCTTCAGAAATGGAGTTAGTGCATGCACGATTCAAGGTTTTATTGCCTTGTAATTGATATTTAAGAATATCTTTCGAACCATGTATAGAGGAATACGGGATGATTGATATGTCCGCAGTTTCAGCTAAATCGTTAAACTTTTGGATGTTAGATATCAAAAGGTCAACATCTATCAAAAGCGCAGGGGTATCTAAGTCGTAGTATTTTATNCCTAGAGATTGAAAAATNAGTTGTTCCATGTGGGTATTATAGATAAAAAGCCACAACCGGTACAGNTCAATTAGGGAATAACTTAATTGTTTGACCTCAGGGGAGTATAGAATTATAGTTGTACCAATCCAACCGCTTTGCTTTATAGGAGTTTCAGATGAAAACAACTGCAGCAGTTCTTTATGAGGTAAACCAACCATTAGTTGTGGAACAACTTGATATTGATGNACCTAAGAATGGGGAGGTNCGCGTAAAAATAGCATCGGCCGGCGTATGCCATTCTGATTACCATTGTATGAAAGGTGAATGGACGGTTCCTTTGCCAATGGTGCTTGGACATGAAGCAGCTGGAATTGTGGAGTCTATTGGTCCAGGGGTGACCAATGTTNTGCCTGGGGACCATGTGATTCTAAATTTCAGACCTAATTGTGGATGGTGCAAGTTTTGTACAGTTGGACGACCTGTTCTCTGTAATGGTGCAGACACAGATCGCTGGATGATGTTTGATGGTACTGCTAGGCTCCATAAAAACGGTTCAGATGTTTTCCATTTTGCGAGGACTGCATCGTTTTCAGAATATGCTGTGGTTAATCACTCTGGTGTCGTGAAGGTAAGGGACGATATGCCTCTGGATAAAGCCTGCTTAGTTGGCTGTTCGGTTATGACTGGAGTAGGTGCAGTAATAAATACTGCTAAGGTTAATCCTGGGGACAGCGTTGTAGTGATTGGCTGTGGGGGAGTGGGGCTTAANGTAATTCAAGGNGCTGTATTAGCTGGTGCAGGTAAAATTATTGCTGTTGATTTATTAGAAAACAAATTAGGATATGCGCTTCAGTTTGGGGCTACACANGTTATAAATGCGGGAACTACTGACGCNGTAGCAGAAATTCACGATTTAACTTATGGAGGTGCCGATCATGCTTTTGAAGCAATCGGTAATTCCANAACTATACTTCAGGCTTATCAGGCTACTTGTTTGGGAGGCGTGACAACCATTGTAGGAATGGCTGCCGAAACTGATGAAGTAGCGATNAACTGNTTATCATTGCCACGTACTGAGAAGACTATACAAGGGAGTTGGTANGGCGGAGCTAGNCCTTCTGTAGATTTGCCCAANATGGTTGATNTATATATGGAAGGTAAGTTGAAAGTTGACGAATTAGTTAGTAGGACTTACCCATTTGACCAGATCAATGAAGCTTATGCTGCGTTAGATTCGGGTGAAGTGGCTCGTAGCATTTTGTTATTTGATTAATCATTCATTTTTTTATTAGTCTGAATGATAGGCGATTGTAGCTTTTACTCCTTGGATCCACCTGTGAGTTAGCNTATCGCGTTCTTTGATGTGCATGGTGATGTCAGTTTGGAATGAACTTCGCCAATTGCCNNCTATGGCGTCTACCGATGATATCGTGTCATTTCCTAGTCCTGAAAGCATTGCTGCCCCAAGAGAAGTGGATTCTAAGTTAGCAGGTTTTTGGATTTGAAGCCGGGTGATATTAGATAGGAATTGTAGAAACCAATGATTGGAGACCATTCCCCCATCTACTCTCATGACACTTAAATCTACGCCATCTTTTGCCATTGCTGTAATCAAATCATTTGTTTGATATGCCACTGATTCAATGGCAGCTCGGACCACTTCATTTTTAGTGGTTTGCCTGGTTAAACCATAAATTGCTGCTCTGGCATTGGGTTGCCACCAAGGAGCCCCCAATCCAGTGAACGCTGGAACCATATACACGTTATGATCATCTGGAGTAGAACGGCAGATTTGTTCTATTTCAGAGTGATTATTTATTACCTCTAAGTTATCTAAAAGCCAGTCTGAGGAAGCCCCAGCGATAAAGATAGAACCTTCTAAGCCATAAGCAAGNGTATCTTGTAATTGATAGCTNATGGTTGTTATAAGATTATTCTTCGAATGTAGGATTTTGCTACCTGTATTGACNAGTGCAAAACACCCTGTGCCGTATGTAGATTTCACCTGNCCTTCTTGGAAACANGACTGCCCTACTAAAGCTGCTTGTTGATCNCCNGCAACCCCATAAATCGGGAAAGATTCACCAACAAAGGTTTTAGATATATCACCATAATGGTCAGTGCATTTTTTTATATTAGGAAGAATGTTTTTGGGGATGTTATATATTTCCAAGAGGTCGTCATCCCANGTTAAAGTCGTTAAATTGAATAAACTAGTNCTAGAAGCGTTAGTTACATCAGTGGCATGAACCTCGCCTTCTGTAAGTTNCCAAATCAGATANGTATCTACTGTTCCAAACATTAATTTGTTTTGCTTTACCAAATTACGGGCATTGGGTACATTGTCTAAAATCCATGTGATCTTGCTGGCAGAAAAGTAAGGATCTAGCATCAATCCGGTTTTGGCATTGATAGTATTTTCGAGGTTTTGGTCCTTTAACGATTGGATTAGTTTTGTTGTCCGACGGTCTTGCCAAACAATTGCGTTGTAGATAGGCAATCCGGTGGTTTTATCCCATATGATAGTTGTTTCTCTTTGGTTAGTGATACCAACGCTAGTTATCCGAATTCCTTGCTCTTTACTTCTTTTATAACAATCTGTCATTACCGATAACACAGAAGAGATGATTTCATTAGGGTCTTGTTCTACCCATCCATCCTCGGGGTATATTTGATGCAAGGGAGCCCTAGATGTCGTAATTATTTCCCCGGTTGTAGTGAAAATAATGCCTTTAGTACTGGTGGTTCCTTGATCTATAGCTAATATACCGTCCATGTGTAGTCTCTTGTTTTTCTTTCAAATTTTATTTTGCCGTGTTAGGATACGGCGATTATAAAACAATCATAAAGAAGAAGTTGTGTTTTAGGAAACATAATATCTGGATATAGTAGAGTACTGAATTATGGATTATGCTGCTGAAGCCCTCAAATTACATGCCCAACAACATGGGAAAATTGAAATTGGAACTAAATTTGTCGTCAACAATGAAGATGATTTAGCTGTAGCATACACCCCAGGTGTTGCTGCAGTTAGTATGGCGATTGCAGGAGATACTACGAAATCTTATGAAATGACCAACAGAGGCAATCAAGTTGCAATCATCTCTGACGGGTCTGCGGTGCTTGGCTTAGGAGATATTGGCCCTGAAGGGGCGATGCCAGTTATGGAAGGTAAAGCTCTTTTGTTCAAGAAATTAGCAGGAGTTGATGCATTCCCTTTGTGTATCGGAACAAAGGATCCTGAGGAGATTACAAATTTTGTTAAAAACCTGGTACCTAGTTTTGCAGGTATTAACCTTGAAGACATAGCAGCGCCAGGGTGTTTTTATATCGAGGATCAACTCTCTGACATAGGGATCCCTGTTTTTCATGATGATCAACACGGTACAGCCATAGTAACACTTGCTGGATTAATTAATGCGCTGAAAGTAGCAGGCAAGGATACTTCATCCCGAGTTGTTGTATCGGGGTCTGGTGCAGGCGGGATTGCTTCCGCTAAGCTTCTCTATGATTATGGATTCAAAAATATTGTTTTGATTGATAGTAAAGGCATCGTATCTTCTAATAGAACAGATTTAAATTCTTTTAAGCAACAAGCTTTAGAATTTACAAATAAGGAAAATATGGACGGAAGTTGCTCTGATGCTATGAAAGGCTCCGATATATTTGTGGGATTATCTCTTGGAGGCATAGTGAGTCAAGAAATGGTCTCATCTATGAATACAGACCCCATCATTTTTGCAATGGCTAACCCCACCCCTGAAATTATGCCTTCGGAGGCACTGGAAGCAGGAGCTAGAGTGGTTGGTACTGGTAGAAGTGATTTTCCTAATCAGATAAATAATAGTCTCGCATTCCCTGGAATTTTCAGAGGGCTGTTAGATGCCAAGGCACCTGCAGTCACTACTTCAATAAAGATTGCTGCTTCAAAAGCAATTGCAAGTTTGATTACCGAGCCATCTGAAGATTTGATAATTCCTTCAACTTTGGATGAAAGAGTGGTACCTGTGGTGAGTGCCGCAGTTAGATCAGCTTAGAAAGATAAGAAATAGGAGATAACATGGCCCAACTAAGAGTTAATCATATCCATCTAAGGGCTCCTGATCCTCAAAAATCAGCTGATTGGTATGTCGAGAAGTTTGGGCTCAAAATCCAAGGACACGCCAAAGGGTTAGGAGGAACTAGCACCGTAAGGTTAGAAGTTGATAATTTGACTATCAATATAACTAGTGCCCCAAATAACGAGCAAATACCAGAAGGTACTACCGAGAACCACTTTGGGCTAGAGCATTTTGGATTTCATACCGATGATATCGCGAGCATGATGGCGGATTTAGAGGCAAAAGGTGTCAAAGTACTGTTGCCTATCACTGATTCCCCTAGCGGGAATCGAATAAGCTATGTGGAAGGGCCTGACAATGTCATGATTGAACTTGTCCAGCCTTTAAGTTGAGTATCAGGAGGAATTATGAATTCAAATGAGGCATTAGTATCAGTAGAATGGGTTGCGGCAAATTGCGACGACCCCAATGTGAGACTGATCGAAGTTGATGTTGATACTACTAGTTATGATGCTGGTCATATAGCTAATGCGGTTGGATGGAATTGGGAAACTCAATTGCAACAGGACTTATCCAGAGATCTCGTATCTCCAGAAGAGATGAAAAGTTTGTTAGAAACATCGGGCATATCTAATGAGACTAAGATTGTGTTGTACGGAGACAATAATAATTGGTTCGCTGCGTGGGCTTTTTGGCAATTGAAATATTACGGGCATGATAATGTGCAACTGATGGACGGTGGCAGAGTTAAATGGTTGGCAGAAGATAGACCTTTAACAACTGATACCCCCTCTCACCTTAAAGGATCATACAATGTTCCGGAGCCTAATCGCGACCTTAGAATCTATAGGGATGAATTATTGCAAGAACTTTCTTCGGATAATTTACGACTTGTAGATGTAAGGTCCAACGAAGAATACACTGGCAAATTTTTGGCGCCGCCTGCATTTCCTCAAGAAGGAGCTCAACGAGCAGGGCACATCCCTAATGCTAAAAATATTCCTTGGGGCCAAGCGGTAAATGAAGACGGAACTTTTAAATCGATCCAAGAATTACAGCAATTGTATGGTGCTAATGATATTGATGGCTCCAAAGACGTGGTCACCTATTGCAGAATTGGTGAAAGAGCAGCGCATTCATGGTTTGTACTGACTCAATTGTTAGGATTTGAGAAAGTCAGGAATTATGATGGTTCATGGACTGAATGGGGCAGCATTGTCGGAGCTCCTATAGAAAAATAAGAGAGGCGTTCCCAATGGTTAGATGGGGTGTGATGAGTCCAGGTTCCCACTTGGACACTAAAATAGTTCCCGCAATGAAATCTCTGCCAGATACAGAGGTGGTTGCCGTTTTCAGTAGATCTCAACAGCGAGCTGACGAGTTTGCTGAAAGACACGATATACCGTTTGCTTATGATTCGATTGAAAGTTTCGGAAAGCATGATATGGATGCAGTTTTCGTAGCCTCACCCAATGCCTTTCATTCTGAATACACCAAAGCAATGGCTCTAGCAGGCAAAAATATATTGTGCGAAAAACCTATGGCTATTGATCTAAAGTCCGCCTCCGCTATGACACAATCCTGTGAAGATGCAGGAGTTAAATTGGGAATTGCGTTTAATTTGAGAGCCCATCCTGCTCACAAACAAGCCAAGTCAATAATTCAGACAGGTATTATAGGGCCAATCGTTTATGTGAGTGGCCAATGGGCGTTTGGTACTCACGGTGCTGATGCTCCTCCTCAGAGGACTGGTCTGAGGTCTTGGTGGCATGATCCTACTGTATTAGGTGGTTCGGATTCATTGATGGCTACGGGAATTCATGTAATAGATCTGATTTGTGATCTGCTAGACGACCGTATCACTGAAGTAACCGCTTTATCTAATGGTCAGACAGAAGAAAAACCGTTGGACAGCCTCGCATCGGTTTGTTGCAAATTTTCCAAGGGAACCATCGCTAATGTGGTGTGTGGTCGAATCATTCCAGATTCCAATAATGATTTGGTGATTTATGGTAGAGATGGTTTTATAAAAGGGAACGACACTATATCTGAGAAGCTACAAGGAAATTTGATTGTGGGAACAAATACAGAGACATCGGAGTACGAGTTTGATATGGCTCCACTAGGGAATTATGCTTTAGAGATCGAGAATTTCAATAAAGTAGTGCGTGGAGAAGAGGATGTTCTAGCCTCGGGCAAAGCAGGTTATCATTCGTTAGAGGTTACATTAGCCGCTGTACGATCAGCTTGGGAAGGAGTCACCGTGCAGATCTAGATACTAGTTTGCGTCGTTGTTATTCATAAAGTTAACGCAAACATTACTTAATTGGTCTGGTATCTCTAGTTTCATATTATGCCCAACGTTCTCAAACCACATGAGATTTGAATTGGGGAGATTGTTGTTCAGAGTTTCTTGAGCCGCAGGGGGAGTTATCCCATCTACACGTGAAGCCAAAATCAATGTGGGTGTTTTTATAGAATTCAGTATGGTGGCATAGTTTTGAGCTAACAATACAGACTGTAGTGAGATTACTGTTTCTGAAGGGGTTTTGGCACCTTCTTGTCCGTACCAATCAATCACATGCTGTGGCGTATTTGGTCCAAACCTTAGGTCGCTGTCAGCTTTTAGCCAGGCTTCGGTACCTTGTGTTCTCAGGATTTCCCCCCAAGTTTGGGTATTAATATCAGTTTTGGCCAGAAACGGTGTTGATGCAACCAAAGTCAAGGTTTTGACATATGGAGATAATGTCTCAGCCAACTTAATAGAAATCACACCTCCCGCGGAGGCTCCTATGACATGGACTTCGCTGAGGTTCAGGGCATCGAGCAGGCATTTAATATCATCTATCAGTTGGTCAACAGATTCGATAAGGGTACCGTTAGAGGATTCTCCGTGGCCCCTTAAGTCAAATCTGATCACTGGCCGCGACTTCGCTAAATTAGGCATCCATTGAGTCCAGCGATGGATATTCCCTCCTGCTGAATGAATCAATATTACGGGTGTTGTGTTTTGCCACGGCAAGGAAAAGTCGTCACAGTGGTAATGGATATCTATGCCGTTTAGATTAATTAGTGGCATCGCTGATACGGTTTTTCAAAGAAAGTACTAATAGGTACACAAAAGGTGTGTCACAAGCTGCTATGATTAATTTAACGATATATTGAAGGATCATCATGTTGATAACGACTGTGATGGGCATTACTCCGATAAATGCGATCCCGATAAATAATACAGTATCAATAGACTGTGAAAACATTGTGGATATGTTGTTGCGCAACCATAAATATTTGCCGNCTGTTTTTTCTTTGATGTAATGGAAACCTAGAACGTCCAAATTTTGGCTGACAATGTACGCGACCATTGATGCGAGAACTATGCGCCATACGAATCCTAAAGTTCCCATGAATGCTTCCTGCCCTTCCCAGAAGACGGCGGGAGGAAGGTAACCTGCTAATAGTATTAGTATTACGAGTAAAATGTTACAACCAAATCCAGCCCAAACGATCGAAGTTGCTTTTCGCTTCCCGAATAATTCGGATATGGTATCTGTGAATAGGAAAGTTAAGGGATAACACACGATACCGGCNGAAATGGTACCTAAAAGCCCAACTCCTATAATTTTCCCTGCTACAACGTTGGATACTAATAGGCATGTTACGAACGCCATACTCAGTACTAATAAAATGGTCTCTTGCTTCATAAAACTATCTCCATATGATGCGTGTAATTCCTTCAGATATTATCACAGGGAATATTATGTAATCATAGTTTTTCTATCAAATTGTAGCGTTTATATTAGGTCTTTATTTGAAACTGTAAGTGATTGACACCAATTTACTGGNTTTTTATAATATCCAGTACATTTCCGTATGATTAGGAGTATATAGATGAGTAATTCTGATATCGAACTAATGGCCCATTTGTTTAGGAGAGCCGGATTTGGATCTAACAGACAAATCCTAGAAGAGTACTGCGAAAAAGGGTACGAAGCAGTAGTCGAAGAATTACTCAACCCTGAAAAGCAGCCTGAATTTGATGATGACTTGATATGGAGATATGCTCCTTATTTTAGAATGGGAACAGGGGCACCGGGATACCAAAGCTACTGGATGTACCGAATGATTAGTACGCCACGGCAGCTAGAAGAGAAACTGACTTTGTTTTGGCATCACGTATTCGCNACNAGTCACTCGAAATTAAATCGAAATCCACANATTTTGAAGCANTTGACTATGCTAAGAGAAAATTGCTTNGGGAATTTTAGAGATATTCTTATGGAGGTTTCTAAAGACCCAGCAATGATATTTTGGTTAGACAACTGCGATAATCACAAAGGAGCCCCTAACGAAAACTTTGGTAGGGAGCTTTTAGAACTATTCTCAATGGGAGTAGGTAAAGANAATGAATTCAACTATTCAGAAGATGATGTGAAGAGCGCAGCTAGGGCTTTTNCTGGATGGACCATGGCACCTCAATTACCTAGGTACCCTTATGGCGATTACAATTGGGAATTTGAATACNGGGAAGATGACCATGATGATGATGANAAAACCTTTTTAGGTGAAACNGGGAATTTTAACGGNCAAGATATAATTGACATAATTATAAAGCAGCCTGCCACNGCTAGGTTTATATCTCGTCACTTATACAATTTCTTTGTTGCNGATGAACCTCAAGTACCTTCCTGGCAGACTACTCCTCCTCAAGATATTCAAGCAATTGAAGCGTTAGAGAAANCTTATTTTGAATCCGGATACGACATCAGAGCTATGCTAAGAGTGTTATTCAATTCTGAATTTTTCAAAGAAGCGAGATTTCAAAGAGTGAAATGCCCCGCAGAGTTTGTTGCTGGAGTGATGAGGCTAGTCGAAGATTACATGGAGCCAAAGCCAAATGTACACGAAATTGCTTATGCCGCTACATACATGGGGCAAGATTTGCTCAATCCTCCTACTGTAGAAGGGTGGCACACAGGTCACGAATGGATAGATAGTGGAGCATTAGTTGAGAGAATTAACTTTGCCTCTAGCCAGGTTGGAGACACATCTAAACCCGGAGTGAAGAAAATTGTGGATCGATTGAAGGCACTTGGAGCAGAGGCATCTGATGGTGAAATCGTGGACAATACCCTTGAGTTAGTTGGTCCTCTTCAGGTGACTGAAGCGCGTAAACTAGACTTGATTAGATATTTGGAGCATTACCGTAACACTTATGGGGAAGAAGGTGATTTTAATGAAAAAATTGCTGGTCTTTTGCAACTTGTAGTTGCTTCCAGAGAATATCAATTTGCGTAGATAGGAGGATACTGTGGCTGTTAATATTTCAAAAGTTAAATTCGAATATATATACACAATTGGAAATCAAGCTGTACCTCCAGCAGAAGGCTTTTCTGGCCCTGTGGATGTAGCTATCGCTGACAATGATGAANTGTATGTAGCTTGCTCATATTATGAATACCCGCCTGCACGGAAATTCATAATCAAATGTAATATGAATGAAGATTACATCAATTATTTTGGTTCTTATGGAGAGAAAGATGGTCAGTTCATGTGGCCGAATTCATTAGCTGTAGACTCAGCAGGCCTTTTGTATTTGTCTGACGAATGGCTGGATAGAATCACCGTTTTTGACGCTGATGGGAATTTCATAAAAAAGATGGGAATTTCTGGTTCTGGAGTAGGAGAAATTCATAAGCCTGCAGGATTAGATATTGATACTGAGGGCTTTCTATGGGTGGTAGATAGTGGTAATCATAGAATTCAAAAACTCACTACTGATGGTGAACTCATTAACTCTTTTGGTGAGTTTGGTGAAAAGGAAGGCCAATTCAATATTCCCTGGGGAATTAAGATTGGCAAAGATAACAATGTTTACGTAGCGGACTGGAGGAATGGTAGAGTCCAAAAGCTTGATAAAGAAGGAAATTTCTTGATGTCTGTTGGTGAAAAGGAAGGAGACGGAAAACTCACTCGTCCCAGTGGAGTAGCAATAGATGAGGATGGGTTCATATACGTTGTCGATTGGGGACAAGAAGTTGTTAAAGTTTATAACCCTGCAGGTGAGTATGTTGACAGTATAGTAGGTGACTGCCACGGATATTCCAAATGGGCTGAGACTAGGATGGCTTCTGACCCAGAAGGAATGGCAGCGCAAAGGGCTGAAGTTTCAGATTTCACAATTGAAAGAATATTTTTTCAGCCTACCAATATAGAAATAGATTCTGAAGGCCGTATTCTTATAGTTGACTGTGGCCGTCACCGTATCCAAGTATACGAAAAAAAATATTAGGAAATTAGAGAGGTAATATGACATCAACTAGTAAAGATCCAATATTGGTGGTTATCCAATTGACAGGTGGGAATGATCCGCTCAATACGATAGTTCCTTACAATAACCCGATTTATTACGACAATCGTCCAAATCTCGCTATACCTCAGGATGAAGTGTTGCCCATTGACGATGACTATGGATTCAATCCCGCTCTTGCGCCAATAAAAGAATTATATGACCAAGGGAAAGTATCTATAATAAATGGGGTTGGCTACAATAATCCCAACAGATCTCATTTTAGATCTATGGATATATGGCATACTTGCGAACCTGATAAAGTAGGAACTGAAGGTTGGCTTGGCCGAGTCATCAGAGATCTAGACCCAAATGCAGATAATGTTCTTACAGGAGTTAATTTTGGGCAAGGATTACCTAGGTCGTTAGCTCTGTCTGGCGTGCCGGTGGCATCAGTGTCAATGCTAGAAAGTTACGGTATCTTGAATACTGTAACCGAAGAACCGAATAGATCAGTAGCTTTAGATATATTTTCCAAAATGTACTCTCCCACCATTGGATCGAGTGCAGTTATGGATTACTTAGGGCAAACTGGATTAGATGCATTGAAGGGAGCAGATATACTCAAAACAGCTCCTGAGAAATACAGTTCTAGTATCGAATACGCAGAGTCTCAGATTTCTAATAATTTGAGAGGGATAGCAAAAGTTCTAACTGCAGATCTTGGGACTAGAATTTTTTACACAGAGCAAATTGGATATGATACCCACTCAGGCCAAGCCGAAGGACATAGGAAACTTTGGACAGACCTCTCTAGAGGGATCCAAGATTTTTATGCAGACCTCAAAGAGCATGGAGTTTCTGAGAATGTTGTTATGTTACTCTTCACTGAATTTGGCAGGAGAGTACAAGATAACGGCACAGGGACTGACCATGGCTCAGGAGGAATGGCTATGGCTATAGGTGACAGGGTGAATGGAGGAATGTTCGGTGAATATCCTTCCATTAAAGAGCAAGATTTGCTCGAAGGTGACTTGCAGTTCAACCATGATTTCAGAGGAGTTTATACCACGATTGTGGAAGATTGGTTAAACCTTGATCCTGTATCTGTTACCGGAGGACAGTTCGAGAAACTGTCCTTTATTTAATATACTTCTTATAAGTAACAAATATTAAGTGATTTGATTTGGCTTGATTTGGTCGTGATAATTCTTTTTGCCCAAAGGACTCACAAATATAGATGGGATTATCAAGATCAACCCAATGCCTGCGCTGAGGGATAAGGCTGAAGGGGTACCTAACATCTCTGCGAGCCAACCAATGACCAAAGCGAATAGATGACCGGTGCCAATACAGAAACTTAAGAGTCCCATTACCCTACCTCGCATGTCGGAGGGAGTGTACAGCATTGCTATGGTGCTTTGCATGGTCGCAAACAGAGATAGGCCTAATCCACTAATGAACAAGAGTCCTATGGATAGGATATATACTTTGCTCCAAGAAAACAGGATAATCACGACCAGGATACTTACAGACCCTATAAAGAACCATAACCCATATCTATTAATGTTTTTGGTAAAGCTAATTAGCAAAGCTCCAATTGCTTGCCCTGTCCCATGACTAGACACTAGGAAGAATGCTAGAAAAGGAGAAAGGAAAAGATAATTTTTTCCGATTTCAGGGATAAAATTGAACGCTTCGAATGCTAAACCGTTCATGAGGATAGTTACATAAAACATTGTTAAAATCATTTTATTTGTAAAAACATATTTCATGCCTGAGGTAACACTTTTGGCAACAGATTCAGGTGTCAGGGTTAGTACTTGCTTTGGTATGCTTATTCGTGTTGATATTATTAGGGTAACTAAATGTATTACTGCGATTGTTATGTAGGCACCTTTAAAACCTTGCCAGCTGAGCATGGCCCCTCCGATTAGAGGCCCAAATATCTTCCCAGAAACCTGCGAAAAATTGTCTATACCTAATGCATTTACAATTCTTCTTTCTCCTACAATATCTAGGACTCCAGTACGACGGGCAGGATCTTCTATTGCTCTGCAAGAGCCGTTTATCCAGGATGCTATAAAGATGTGGTACGGAACAATTGATTCAACATATATAAGTGCAAATACTACTATGCCTGAGATAACATTAATTAGAGCTCCAGCCCAAAGAATCTTATTACGATCGAATCTGTCTGCAATTAAACCGGTGAAAATCGAAAATACGGGCCTAGGTAGATTATTTGCAAAGAAAAAAACGCCGAATTGTAAAGGGGAATTAGTAATTTCCAGTAGCAACCATCCTAGGACTAGCAGTTCCATCTGACGTCCGATTTCTGTTAGTACCCCAAAATACCAAATCATGCGATATTTCGGCATGCGCAGGACTTCTAGAGTTGGAGAATTTATAAGACTTTGCAAGGTTCTACTTTAGATACTGTAGGAAATGTTCCCGAAGTTTAGCGACTTTGGGTTCAATGACATATGTGCAATATGAAGCATTGGAGTTGTTAATGAAGTAATTAACATGGTAGTCCTCAGCTTCATAAAAGATATTAAAGTCGCAGACTTCGGTTACTATCGGATCTTTCCACAGGTCCTGCTTTGTCAGTTCGGAGATCAACGCGTTAGCTATCGTCTTTTGTTCTTCAGTATGTGTAAAAATCGTAGACCTGTACTGCGTCCCGATATCTCCTCCCTGGCGATTAAGAGTAGTTGGGTCATGGGTCAGAAAATATATGGTTAAGAGATCATTGTAGGAAATAATTTCCTCATCAAAGTGCACTTGGACTGCCTCCGCATGACCGGTAGCTCCTGTACATACTTCTCGGTAATTAGGATTGTCAGTGTGGCCACCAGTGTATCCCGGAGTAACTTGGATAACACCTCTTAACAACTGCAGAGTCGCTTCGGTGCACCAAAAACAGCCATTTGCTAATGTTGCGATTGATACCATATGTCTGATCCTTGATTATGAAAATGTTGGATTTTAATAATTAATAGAGATTAATCACATTCCCGTCAATGGCTGCTTGCCGTAAATCATTCGCTCCAGAAAGTTGATGTTTGATCTGATCGATTGCATCTGAGAGCATTTCAGGATTTACTTTTGAAGCCGCTTCTTCGTGAGTTGCTTCTTTCAGTAATGAAGAGAATTCTGACTTGATAGTGTCTAATGACCAAGTGACTTGATTTTCAACATCTTCAATTTGGTCAGGGAAATCCACGTGGGAGTTACCAGGTCTTTCCAGTCTGTCGTAACCTCCTCTGTGCCAGTGCCCAGGTTTACCATGGCAGTCAAATCTAAGGACTTCTTCCATTCCTACATCTACTCCAATGGTAGGGCCACCCATTGTCATCGCTCCAGTGTCTCTTTGTACGGTTAAGATTCTTAAAGGCCATACATATGCTGCCACTTGCCCGTCTTCGGAAATTGGCACACTTATTGCTGTCCCTTTATAGGTTTCTCCGTCTAACTTTTTAGCCATTTGATCGCCTCCTGTTTTTAGCTTAATTGGGTCGAGATTCTAAGGGTTCACCTAGGCCTAGCATCAGTCTATTTGCCCAGGCAAAAATAGCTGATGATAGCACTACGTCCAATATTTCGTCTGATTCCAGTCCTTGTTGAGTAAGTTTGGTCACATCATCGGAACAGATTTCGGGAGGGCTTAAAGAGAGCTTGTGAGAAAAATCATAAATAGAATGTTTTCGTTCTTCTAGGCTGGAGGAATCTGGTTCGCTGAATATAGTAGCCATATCTTGTGTGGTTTTGGTCAAATCGTTATAACGACTTGCATGTACAGCAGTGCAATATATGCACTCATTTGTTACTGAAGTGGCTACTGCGCTCAATTCAGTTTCCGCTCTGGATAATCCTCCTCGACTATACATNATCCCATTAAATAGAGGAGTTCTATGTTTCAAGGTTTCTGGGTCATGAGCAAGGACAAGCACATACTCCCCAACTTGCGTGTTCGATGGAGTGGTTTGAAGTGCTTCAAGTTGCAATTCTGAAGCTTTTTGCAATTCGATAGGTGNAACAAAAGGATTCCAGAATGGTACTGTGGTTGTAAATGATTCTATTTTCCTNCTCATAAGGCTTCCTTCATCGCTCTCAATCCCTTNAGGACTCTTAATTGATAACTTACGAATGCGATTACAGCAAATATGCTGACTATTTGTGTGTCTGTTAGGCCAATGGCTTTGAGCTTCTGGANTTGGNCTTCAGGATGATGTTTAGGGTTTCTGCTATTAATATCTACATGATCAACTATAGTCGCCATCACATTGTCTTCTGATGTTGAATCCTGGGCATATAATACTAAGTCTTCTGGTTCGGAGACCAAATCTTTGTAATGGTCTGCTAGCAGAGATTCGTTATTTATAAGGCAAATTCGCGTTGCTAAAGCAGCTCGTTGTGAATGGCTTAGGATTCCAGGGTCATCTGGGAAAATGGCAGCGATATAAGATGCTTCTGTTAGTTCGAACAGATTAGTTCGACCAGAAATTGCTGGTGCCAAAGAGGATGATTCATCTATATCAAGGAGTTTTAATAAAGTTGTATCAAATGGTGAATTCATTACGAAATATTACCACATCTAATGACATTTGACACAATGTGTTGTTAGAGCCTCTAATAATCAAGATAATTCCATATCTTGTTTAATATTTTCCCAAGTTTTGATATATTTTAGATAGTAAGATTAAGGCCATGATGTGAATAGTAAGAAATTAGAAAAGCCCAACAAAGAACAAAATTTAGTCTGGATAGACATGGAATTTACAGGTCTGGCAGATGACCAGATTATTCTGGAGATCGCATGTTTAGTAACAGATAAAGAACTTAATGTATTATCTGAAGGATTAAATCTGGTGATCCACCGGTCAGAGGCTGAATTATTGAAGATAGAAGAATGGTCTTTAAACACTCATACAGAATCAGGGTTGATGGAAAAAGTCAAGCACTCGCTGTTGAGTATTGAAGACGCAGATAAACAGGTAGTGGAATTTATCGGACAATTCACCGTTAAACGAAAGGCGATTCTTTGCGGTAATTCCATACATACAGATAGGAGATTCATACATCGGGAGATGCCTTTATTGGACAACTTCCTACATTACCGTATGGTGGATGTCACGTCTGTAAAAGAATTGATTGAACGCTGGTACCCTGAGAAGCCTACTACTCCACCCAAGAAGAACTCTCACGCTGCATTGGATGATATAAAGGAGAGTCTCGCTGAGCTAAAATGGTACAAAGATCATTTTTTTGTGGCAATAGCATAGGTGAGTTGAACCCTGTGTGTGGCGGGGATGCGAGGGAGTCGAACCCACCAACCCAATTTTTCATCAGGCACAACGGATTTGAAGTCCGCAGGAGCCACCGGGCCCCATCCACCCCCTTAAATTAGCTGCCGAGCACAGAGTCGATTTTCTTTTTCAATGCACCTTTGGGCAGTGCTCCAATTACTTGGTCCACTGGTTTACCGTCTCTAAAGAAAATAAGAGCAGGGATGCTACGAATTCCATATTTAGTAGCTATTTCTGGTGAATTATCTATATCAACCTTCGCTACATTTAATTTTCCTGTATATTCTTCTGCAAGGTCGTGAACTGCGGGGGCAATCATTTTGCAAGGCCCGCACCATTCTGCCCAGAAATCTACAAGTATAGGAAGGTCTGAGTTTAAAACTTCGTCTTCCCAGGTGTTATCGGTCACGTCAATCGGTCCAGCCATTAATTCCTCCGGAGCAATAAATTGCCTAAATATAATGACAACAGTTTATCTCTGAGGATAATTCGGGTCAACCATATAGTTATTACTTATCTGTGTGAAATTGAGATTTGTGGTTTAATATTCATTAAATATGAATATGCAAACAGATATCAAAAATGGCGATGTGTTCGAAATTGAATTAGAGGCATGGACAGACCAAGGAGAAACTCTAAGTCACATAAATGGATTAAGGACGGTAGTTTTCGGAGGTATTCCAGGAGAAAGGGTACGTGTTGAAATACTCAGAGTTAAAAAAGAATACGTAGCTGCCAAAGTTTTAGAAACATTATCCGCCAGTAAAGATCGGCAACCAATAGACTGTCCATATTTTGGAGAATGCACGGGATGCCAATATAGACATGTCACATATACCACCCAGCTAGAAGTAAAGAAAAGGTACCTTGAAGAAGTATTATCAAGTAATTTGAGTTTGCATAACGGCATAGTGAAGGATGTAGTCCCTAGCCCTACCCAGGATAACTATCGGAATCATGCGCGTTTCACTATAAATAAAGAAGGTATGCTGGGATTTATTGGCAAAGAAACCCGCAGGTTTGTTCACATCACAAAATGTTTGCTAATGAGCGATCATATAAACAATCTCATGGGAACACTGCAAGGGAAAGCTGCCCAAACCAGACAATTGTCTATTCGAGCTAGTGAATTTTCAGAAGGTCACTTGATTCAACCCAAACTTAAAGAAGCTGGCATTGACGTAGACACAGGTCAACCCTTTTATTATGAGCATATCAATGCAAATAGATTCAAAGTGGCTTCACCATCATTTTTTCAAGTCAACAACGACCAAGTATCAAATATCATCGAGGCTATTTTGGGGTCAGATATGATAGATGAAAATTCCAGAGTACTCGATGCTTACGCTGGAGTAGGCACCTTGGCAATACTAATCGCTCCGTATGTTAAGTACGTCCTTGGGATAGAAGATTCTGCTGCAGCGGTTGCAGATGCTAATGAAAATAGTGATGGATTGGCGAACGTATCGTTTGAGGTAGGTAAAACAGAGGATTTGATTTTTTCCAAAGATTTCGATTTTGATGTGGCGATTCTCGATCCTTCTAGAAAAGGTTGCGCCCCAGAGGCATTACAAGGATTATTAGAGCGAACTCCAGAAAAAATTATATACATTTCATGTGAACCTAAGACTTTATCCAGGGATTTGGCCGTTTTGAATACGAAGTATGAAATCATGGAAGTCATTCCGTTTGATATGTTCCCGCATACTTATCACTTGGAGAGCATGACGTTTCTGAGATTGAGAAATGGATAGACTCCCACTGATATTGGCTTCCAGCTCGCAAAGGAGGATAGATATATTGTCTTCTTTAGGGTGGAAATATGAATGTATTTCTCCAGATATTGATGAGACCCCTTGGGAAGGAGAAATAGCTGATCAACTCGTTGTTAGGCTGTCTATTGGTAAAGCTCAAGTAGTAGCGGATAGTAATCCTGGGTGTATTATTATTGCTGCAGATAGTGTGGTAGAAGTAGACGGTCGGGTGTATGGCAAACCCAATTCCCCCTCAGAAGCGGAGGCAATGCTAAAGGAAATTCGAGGGACTGATCACAGGATACATTCTGGTATTACTGTGATTAACTCGGCTACGGGGAATATTAGATCTCATTGCGTCACTACCAAGGTGCACGCGAGAAATTATACAGATGTCGAGATTAGACAGTCTATAGATCGAGGAACTCCTTTTGATAAGGCTGGTGGTTACGCGATACAAGATTCGTGTTTGAATCCCGTGAAAATTTTAGAAGGATGTTATTCTGGATCCCTTGGGTTACCAGTATGCAAATTAATTGAGATAATGGTAGATATGGGACAAGACATTCAAAATACGAATTTTGTACAAGACTCTGCATGCAAACCATTCTGCGTTTATGCAAGGGGTAATAAATGAATTTGTTTGGCATAGGTTTAACTGAACTCTTAGTTGTGGTNGTTATCTCGTTCATTGTGTTGGGCCCTTCAAAGAGCATGGATATGATTAAGAATATAACAAAAACACTTAGNCAACTGCGAAAAGCATGGGAAGACGTCAAGTCTACAGTAGACGATGTCGTAGATGAGACNAAGTTTAATTTTGATTATGTAGATAANATGTTAAATGCAGAATCAGAGAAAAAGGAAGATAAAAACCCTGATGGCTAGCCGNGAAATAACATTGAGAGATCATTTCAGAGAATTAAGAAAACGGCTTATTATCAGTGTTCTGTCTATTCTGATTGGGTCCGCTATATGCTTTTCTTTTTGGCAAGATATTGTACTACTACTTGAACAACCCGCTAGATTCTATGGTGTTTATTCAGAACAAGGGTTAATTTTCACTGAGGTCACTGAATTACTATCAACTAGTTTCAAAGTGTCTATCCTTGGAGGCTTTGTGTTAGCTTTTCCAATTGTGGCTTATCAAGTATTAAGATTTGTGGCACCTGGATTGAGTACTAGAGAGAAAATGTATTTGTTTACGATGTTACCNTTTTCNGTATTATTTTTTGGACTGGGAGTAGCATTCGCATATTTTGTTCTTACGCCGTCCGCATTNCATTTNCTATTGACTTTTGGAACTGAAGTCGCAACACCGTTCATTAAAGTAAGCAATATTGTNGGATTGATGATCCGGTTGTTGTTTTGGATGGGGATATGTTTTCAGATGCCGGTAATAATATTTATTTTAGCTAAGATTGGACTGGTCACTTATAAAGGGTTATCGCGATTTAGGAAGTATTGGTTGGTTTTGTCGTTTGTGCTGGCGGCGATTATAACACCAACTTTNGATCCAGTTAATCAATTGATTGTGGCTGTACCATTAATGATATTGTACGAATTCGGGGCTTTACTAGCACTTATAATAAGAAAAANAGNTTGAGGATCACATGGATTTTAGTCTTGTTTNTTTGAGTCTAGAGTAGTAGCGTCTTCCGCTTCTGTGACAGAGGATTTGAATCCTTTAATTGCTTTCCCTAAAGAAGATCCTATATCAGGCAACTTCCTGGCCCCAAAAATCAGGAGGAGTATAGCTAATATTATTAATAACTCTGGAAGACCGAAAGGTCCTATTCTCATATTTTTCCTCTGCAAACTGTATGATTATAGAATTTTACCAGAATTAATATATCCAAACAAATACGGNCTTTTGGGGGCTGGACAAATCAGAACATATGTACTAAATTTTGGTGTTTGTGAGGTTGTCTAAGGACAACAGCATATGTATAATGGCGTTCTAAGAGTGATTTAAATTTTAAGATATGTAGCGGTTCAAGTTATATGGCTGATTCAAGAAAATATGATGTTGTAGTGATTGGTGCTGGGCCAGGAGGNTATGTAGCTGCGATNCGTGCAGCGCAATTAGGGCTCAAAGCCGCGGTAATAGAAAAGGAAGCTCTAGGTGGGGTGTGTCTCAACTGGGGATGTATCCCAAGTAAGGCATTGCTGAAGAATGCAGAAGTTTTGTCATACATACATAAATCNGAAGATTTTGGAATCACCGTTGAAGGTGTTAAGGCTGATTTCGGTAAAGCAATGGCAAGAAGCAGNNCTGTTGCAGATAAGAATAATAGTGGNGTTGCGTACTTATTACGAAAAAATGATGTTGACCATATAGAGGGCAATGCGGTGATNAANTCGGCTTCTACCATTGAGGTAAATGGCGATACGATTTATTCTGCCGATAANATAATTATAGCCACAGGATCTTCTCCTAGGNCTGTTCCTGGTATCGATATTGATCATCAGAATATTGTGACTAGTAGGGACGCTATTGTAACTGACAANCTACCAAAATCTATTCTGATTGTGGGCGGAGGTCCAATCGGAGTTGAATTTGCATATATTTACAAGNCTTACGGTGTAGACGTAACTATTGTGGAACTGTTGGAGAACATAGTTCCCAACGAAGATGAAGAAGTTTCTAAACAATTGTTAAGATCTTTAACAAAAATTGGAATCACCATTAAAACTGGCTGNAAAGTTTCTTCCGTAAAAAATAATAAAGCTTCTGTTCGGGTGTCTTTCGATAGTNATGGCCAGATTGAAGAATCCACATTTGATAGAGTTTTAGTNGCTATAGGTGTAGTGCCAAANACCACAGGTATTGGGTTAGAANAAAATTCTATAGCTATGGAAAATGGATATGTATTAGTCGATGACCAAATGCGTACTTCTATTCCTAACATTTACGCAATAGGTGACATAACAGGTAAGTTGCCTTTAGCTCATGTCGCATCGGCTCAAGCTAATATTGCAGTGGAGTCAATATGTGGCTTGGAAACCGTAGCATTAGAATATTCNATGATTCCAAGAGCCATCTATTGCAATCCACAGGTTGCCAGTTTAGGACTTACAGAGTCGCAGGCCAAAGAACAAGGGTACGAGATAAATNTAGGTAAATTTAATGCTCANGCAAATGGTAAAGCCGGTGCAATGGGGGAAAGTGAAGGATTCGTCAAATTAGTNTTTGATGCTAAATATGGAGAAATCTTGGGAGCTCATATGATAGGTCCAGAAGTTACTGAACTGTTGGGAGAACTGTCGTTAACAAAACTTTGTGAAGGGACTTCATTGGAACTTGGNCTTGCAGTTCATGCCCACCCTACATTGTCCGAAATGATTAAAGAAGCAGCCTTGGATGCCCAAGGCAAAGTTCTACACATGTGATGAGGTGTTTATATGCCTAGAAAAACTAGTAATACAAAAGCAAAGGCAGTTGATGATGTTGNCGNGGTGGCTNNAGCNACTGANTTAAATCAAGAGCAGCTACTTGAATTTTACGCTCAAATGGTTCTTATAAGGGAATTTGAGAAAGAAAGCGAACGGCAGTACACCAGAGGGAACATTAAAGGATTCTTGCATGTGTACAGCGGAGAAGAAGCGATTGCGGTAGGNGCAATCAACGCCTTNCGTAGTGATGATGTTGTTGTAACTCATTATAGAGATCATGGGCAGGCGCTTGTGAAGGGAATAGANCCTAAAGAAGCTATGGCCGAGTTATTNGGGAAAGCTACTGGCTGCAGCAAAGGGAAAGGTGGGTCAATGCACCTCATTGACGCCGANAAGGGATTCATGGGCGGATATGCGATAGTAGGAGGACAATTGCCTCTTGCGACTGGGTTTGCGTTGGCTAGTCACTACAGAGATGACGATAAAGTTACTCTGTGCTTTTTGGGTGATGGAGCCCTTAATGAAGGAGAGTTCCATGAATGTCTTAACTTAGCCAAGGTTTGGAACCTCCCTATAATATTTTTCTGCGAGAATAACTTGTATGGAATGGGAGCTCCGGCCAAAGACCATCTTGCAGCGCCAGACAAAATATACAAAATGTCTGAAGCATATGATATCCCTGGTTATCGCGTAGATGGCAACAATGTTCTTGAGGTTCATGACTTAATGACAAAATTGGTGTCTCAAATTCGAAACGGATCTGGACCAGCGTTCGTAGAAGCTCAAACATACCGTATCCAAGGGCATTCTATAGCGGATCCTGCTAATTACAGACCAGAAAATGAAGTGGCTGAATGGAAACTGAAAGATCCAATTCCTGCTTTCAAAGATTGGTTGTTGTCTAAAGGACACGCGACCCAAGAAATAATAGATCAGATGCATAGCGCAGCCGAACAAGAGATCATTGAAGCTGCAGAATTCGCAGAAGAAAGCACATTTCCTGAGGACAAGGAATTATACACAGGAGTGTACGCTGAATGAGTACTGAAATGACTTATAGGCAAGCTATTTGCCAGGGTTTAACCGAAGCTTTGGATGAAGACCCACGGGTATATTTGATGGGTGAAGATATAGGACCTTACGGTGGAGCCTTTGCAGTAACTCAAGGTTTCTGGGAGAAATATGGTCCTAGAAGAATCAAGGACTCACCTCTCTCTGAATCGGCATTTGTGGGCGCAGGAATAGGGTCTGCTATGGCAGGATTGAGACCTATTGTGGAGATAATGACAATAAACTTCAGTTTGCTGGCGATAGATCAAATAGTTAATCATGCAGCGAAGGTCAGGTATATGTCCGGAGATCAGTTTAGTGTACCCATGATCATCAGGACAGTTACAGGTGCTGGGGCATCAGTTGCTGCGACTCATTCTCAGTCTTTCGAAGGCTGGTACGCCTCGGTTCCAGGGCTCTATGTTGCAGTACCTTCTACTCCTGAAGATGCCCTCGGATTATTCAGAACCTGCAGGGAATTAATGGATCCTGTGATGTTTGTAGAACACATTTTGCTATATGGTGCTAGAGGGGAGGTTTCTGATGGAATTAAGATACCCCTGGGCAAGGCAGATGTTAAAAAGCAAGGATCTGACGTGACTATAATAAGCTACTCTAAAATGGTGCAGAACTCACTGGAAGCCGCAGCATTGTTAGAAAACGACGGAATTAATGCAGAAGTCGTGGATCTCCGCACTTTAAGGCCACTAGATGTTGAAACTATAATTGCATCAACTAAGAAGACTCACAGAGTGGTTGTAGTTGAGGAGACTACTAAATTTGGTGGTTTCGCTGGTGAGGTTGTCAGCATAGTACAACAGGAAGCATTCGATTACTTGGATGCTCCTGTGGAAAGAGTTGCAGGAGAGGAAGTCCCTATCCCGTACTCTATGCCACTAGAAAAATTGGCTATTCCTGACACTCAGAGAATAGTGTCAGCTGTAAAGAAATTGATCTGAAACGTCTAAAAGACTAGGGGGAATATTGGCTACTACGATTGTGATGCCTCAAATGGGTTACGACATGAGGGAAGGTACGGTTGTCAAATGGTATAAGAACGAAGGTGAACAAGTAGACCGTGGGGAGATTATAGCTGATATTCAGACTGATAAAGCTACCGTAGAATTTGAAGCTTATGTGGGCGGAGTGTTAGGAAAAATATACGCTGCAGAAGGGGTTGCAATTCCAGTTGGGGAAACCATTGCTGTAATCACTGAACCAGGCGAAGATATCCCCGTGCAAGATACCAGTTCGGAAATCCCTTCTGAAGAACCAGCTTCCGCATCCAATTCAGAGGAAACTGTTCCTGAACAAGTAACAGAAACTCCCGTAGGAGAAGTCAGTTCTCCTGTAGAAGGAGTCAGAGCTTCCCCATTAGCTAGAAGATTGGCTAAGGAAAGGGGTATCGATTTGAGCACTGTGTTAGGGTCTGGACCAGGCGGGAGGATAGTCGAAAAAGATATAGATGCTTACAAAGGAGTTTCTGCTGCCGCACCGGTGATAAGTACGATTCAAGCTGACTCTGTGACAACCGAACAACTGACATCAATGCGTCAAGCTATAGCCCGAGTTACTGTCGGCAGTAAAACAACTGCTCCCCATTTTTATGTGACGAGTGAAGTCGATATGCTTAAGGCTACTGAGTTTAGGCAAGAGATAAATGAGGCTCTGACAGATGGGACTAGAGTTAGTATCAATGATCTCATAATTAAAGCGGCTGCAATTGCGCTAAAGAAATTCCCTAAATTTAATGCATTCTTCAAAGAAAACGCATTGGAATTCCATTCGAGTTTAAATATTGGTATAGCTATTGCCTTACCATCCGGATTGATGGTTCCAGGGATAAATAACTGTGAATTAAAATCTTTGGCTGAAATCGCAAGAGCCAGCTCTGACTTAATTACCCGTGCTAATGAAGACAATTTGACGAATGAAGAATACACTGCAACCACCTTTAGCATCAGTAATTTAGGAATGTTTGATGTCGAAAGTTTCTCCGCGATAATATTCCCTCCTCACGCCGCTGTGTTAGCAGTGGGGACTGTTAAGGAACAGCCGGTTGTGCGACATGGAGAGATAATAATTTCTAAAGTAATGAAAGCCACAGTCTCTGTGGATCATAGAGTTGCTGACGGAGCTGAAGCAGCTGAGTTCCTTGTAGAGATTAAAAAACTGTTAGAAAACCCAGTATTATTAGTCGTTTAAGAGAGGAATACAGATGGTTAAAGTAAGTGGAGCTAGAGCAATCATTGAATCTCTTAAATTACACGACGTAGATACAATATTCGGCATAATTTCCATACACACATTGGACATATATGACATTTTGGCTTCTGAACAAGATGAACTTAAGTTTATAGGCGGCAGGCAAGAACTTGGAGTCGGATTTATGGCAGATGGATATGCTAGGGTGAGTGGCAAACCAGGGATTCTGCTAACCAGCACAGGTCCAGGAGCTGCTGATTCGATAGGAGCTATTGGAGAAGCATATTTTTCCGCGTCTCCTGTTTTAGAGATTACAACTAATGTAGAACAAGAGTTTATGGGTAAAGGTATGCTTCCTACCCATGACGTCAAAGATCAATCTGCAATGTTTAGCGCAGTAACTGATTGGAACGCTAACATAGGACAAGTAGACGCGATACCTGATCATTTTGTTGAAGCCTTTCAAAGGTTTGTTTCAAAACGACCAAGACCAATAGAATTGGAAGTGCCAACTGATCTTTTGGCAGTGGAATCTGATGTCGAATTGTTACCTCCGGTGGAACCTGACATACCACAGGCAAGTGAAGATCAATTGAAAATAGTAACATCCATGTTAAAAGAATCTAAACGTCCAATCATTTTTGTTGGTGAAGAAATGCAGATGATGGGAGGAACTACTGAACTCATTCAATTTGCAGAAAAACATGGGATCCCTGTAGTGACCACTGATGGGGCTAAGGGAACATTCCCTGAAAATCATCCACTTTCCCTAGGACAGGCAATTGGTAAGAGAATATGGGGAGAAAATCCGTTGTTGGAATGGTTAGGTAATTGTGACTTTGGCCTAGTGTTAGGAGCATCATTACCTTACAGGTCAACCGCAGGAGTAGACTTGAAAATGCCACAAAAGTTTGCTCATGTGTTGATGGACGAGTCAATTATTGATAAGAACTACAAATCTGATGTAGCTATTACAGGAAACTCTCAAGCTGTTTTGGCCCAAATTTCAGACATGTTAGGNGACTATGTCTGTGATCTGGACCAAGGTTATAGCAAAGAAATCACNGACNTGAAAANAGAGATATTANCCACNCTNGAATCNACATGGGGTAATGAATTACGNACTTGGCAAGCAATCCGAGCAAGTTTACCNGAAGACACTATATTTAGCTTNGATCCTACGGTGCCAGCTAGCAGAGCNTCAAGATGTCTGGAGATTAATAATCCTAGGACATTTATGTATCCTCATGGTTGGCTAGGCTTAGGTTTTGCTTTTCCTGCTGCCCTAGGTGCGAAAGTAGCAAANCCCGAAACTCCCGTAGTATGCGTTACAGGAGACGGAGGCTTTCAATACAATTTGCAAGAATTAGCAACTGCCAAGCAGTATGGGNTAAACCCTATAGTATTAATGTTTAATGATAATGCATGGGGTGTATTAAAAGATTACCAAAAACAAAGGTTTGACAGCAGGTTTTTCGCTACAGACTTGGTGAACCCAGATTTCTCAAAACTTTTTGAGTCGTATGGATTTGAATCATTNGTGGTAGATAATGTGAATGATTTGCAAGATGCTTTAAAGAAAGCTGTTAATGCCAAGGAATTGACCTTAATTGANGTTAAAATCCCTAATGGGTTTTCTCAGTTTGTATAGTACTTGNAAANCNTTNNAGTAAAATAAATTTTAAAAAGAGGGNAAACCCATAGAAATGNNCAACGTTAAACTGATTAGCATGACTCCTGACGCGGAGAAGACTATGGGGTATGTNGCGAGAGTGAGCAACCCTTCTAANCAAGAAAATCCNAAAGTGGCTGGNCTTTTATCNTATTGCATCAANAATGGGCACTGGAGTGTTTTTGAACAAGCNCACATGACACTTGAGATTAATACGACTAGAGGTATCGCTGCCCAAATATTGCGTCACAGATCGTTCACTTATCAAGAATTTTCCCAACGTTATGCTGATTCCTCTGTTCTCAGTGAAGAAATTCCTTTACCAGAATTACGCCGACAGGATACTAAGAATCGTCAAAATAGTATTGATGATATAGAAGAAGACGTCAAGCTGGAGTTTCAAAAGAAAATTCAGATGCACTTTGAACAGGGTATGAGCCTGTATAAAGATATGCTTGAACAAGGTATAGCAAAAGAATGCGCACGTTTTGTCCTTCCCCTAGCAACTCCCACAAAAATTTATATGACAGGCTCAGTAAGATCGTGGATCCATTACATAAATCTCCGGGCTGGGAACGGAACTCAGAAAGAGCACATGGATATTGCTGAGAATTGTAAACTTATCTTTTGTGAGGCATTTCCAATTGTTTCAGAAGCGTTGGGTTGGGTTTAAACACATAGTAAAGGTTTATTTATTCGAGCCTGATTAAGTTTTGCGAATCAAACCAATGTGGGTCATATTATGGGATTCTTGTTTTCATGCAAAGAACCCTATCCTTTGGTTCGTAAAGACTTAGCAAAACATAAATAAAGGATCCCAATAAAGCCACTGAAAACAGCGAGGTACAGCAGAGCTTGGCCAACTTCTAGGTAATTGAATAAGATTCCAAGCATCAGGATAGAAATAGCAGTAAATCCATTGTCGAAATTATANATGCTAGTTACACGTCCTCTTAATTCGTCAGGNACTATTTCTTGTATAAGTGTGTTGGTTCCTACCCTAATATTAGTCTGGCATANCCCTAAAATAAGAAACATTACATAAGCNACAATGATTATGTTGGATAAAGACAATGCTGATATAGCAGTACATCCNANAATCAAAGCTAAGATNACAGTGAGTCCTTTTTTNANNGGNAAGTCNTTCGNAGCCAAATANAAACTTGTNGCAACCCCGCCTAGTCCCATTATGGCTAACAANGTCCCTCCAACAGCAGGGCCTTCATTAAGAACGGATGCAACNTATATCGGTAGAATAAAAACCAAAGGTTGGAATATACATGTGGGCACGAAGCTAAGAGTTATAACTTGAGCCAATGCTCTGTTTTTGCTGATGTATTTTATCCCCGTATACAAGTCTTTTAATACGGAAGTATTTTTGGGAACTGGATTATTTCCGTAAGGGGTCTTCATCNTTANCATNGATATTGNTATTCCTAAATAGCATGCTGCTTCTATGTAAAAATTCCATTTGAAACCTAGCAAATAAATCAACATCCCGCCTATAGCTGGTGCTACTAGTCGTGCTGAAGTNCTGGTGAGTGCGTTAAGGGCAGTAGCGTTACGTAGATTTTCTAATGGCACTACATTTGCNACNAAGGANTGTCTCACAGGNCTGATAATTGATACGCTNATGCCAGTAATTCCTACGTATNCAAAGAGATGCCAAGGTTTTAGAGGACCAGANACNCCTGNGTCTGTAAANTCCGACATAGATACNAGAANAGCAAANAAGACTGCAAGTANNGCCATCATAAATTGAGTTAGTTTGATTAATGATCTGCGATCGAACTTGTCTGCTAATACNCCTGCCCAAGGACCTATGAGGAAAACAGGTAANGTTCTAAGGGCTAATACTGCTCCGGTGATTACTGTATCACCATTAGTAATTTCTAGTATNAGCCATCCAATAGTCAGGATTTGTAGCCANTCGGCNGAGTTTACGCATAGNTTNCCAAACCATAGAAGTCNNAAGTTTGGGAATTTCAGAGATTCGAATGCGCGGATNTTCATAGGNNNTACTCTGTNAANCTTAGTTTATGGATCTGAACAATCNCGNGTNAATCCACAATTTGGACANCGGATTTTGCATTTNTTTTCATTCATTTTGAATCCGCATATCTCGCATGTNAANTCGTANACCATCANTATAATCCAGTGTAATTTGATAGCATATTGTAGTCTATAATNACGGAANNATTAACACTTTAGAAGACTATTTTGTANGATTTGTTACCACTACGGAATCAAATAATGTATTAGTAGATTGTTCCNATTCGATATTAGCAAGGATGCTTAATGCTTGTTGGCANTGNTCATGTGTTAANGAATTGCTGNTTAAATTTATGAACTTGTTTTCCAGGTCNGTTTGNGTAAANGGATTCTGTTGGTGTCCTTTTGGATAACTGGTCTCCACCATGTGAGTTCTTCCTGATTTTGTNGCTAAGTCGATACGGCAGTTGTACTGTTCAGGATACAGACTGGAGAAATTCGAGTTTTCTTCAATAGCAGTAACCGATATCAACTCTTTAATCGAATCTCTGTTCAGATTGGTGTCGGAGAATGTGTCAGGGTTGANTGTACCATCTAATAAGGCTGATGCAACCAAGAACGGAATACTATGATCTGCTGTCTCTCTGGTGGAAGGGGCCCATTTTTCTGGTTCACTTTGAGGGGTGCTTACTCCACCTTGTTTATAAGATTTTATTGAAATGGAATCAATGTCATCGGTTTGTATGATTGAAGATAACTGACATGCGAGTCCAATGGGAGCTTGCGTATGAATCTGAGAGGGATAAAATTTAAATATATTGTCGCGTATTTTAGGCCTGTTACCTTGAGAATCTAACTGATCAATGATGATATGGTTGTCGCATCCTAATTGTTCCCAAAGACCTTTAGGCCCGTCAAAAGGTTTTTCTGGTGAGGTCAATCCTTCTCGAGCTAACAATGCCGCGAACACACCTGACTTCACGGCTGCCGCAGTCGCACAGCCTTTCCACATAGATAACTCTCCTACTCTGGTAGCGCCAATAGGCACATTAGGTACAACAGACAAGGAAAGAGCGTGTATTATTTGTTCTTTAGATAGGTTTAGGAGTTTGCAAGCTATCCCTGCAGAGCTGAGTCCCAAGAATACTCCTTGATCCCATCCTAGACTGCTCACTATTACTTGGTCTGACAATTTTGCAAAGATTTCATATCCTAATACTATAGATGTTAGGAGTTCTTCCCCTGNGCAATTCAATGCGTGGGCAAGAGTAAGCGCTCCCCCTATCATGTCACTCGGATGACCTCCCCCCGGAGAGAAATAGGAATCATTACAGTCGAGGTATCTAATCATTGTTGTGTTTGCGAACGCCGNCATTTCTGGTGAGCTAGTATTGGTTTCTCCCAGAATACGCGAAGGAATATCTATGCTTTGTACCCTATGGGCCAAATTTCGTGCGATTTTNGCTGGAGGGGAATTGTACCCACCTATGGCGCAAGCAATAGTGTCAATTAATGTATTTTTGGTATGGTCTATTGTTGAGGAGGATAGGCAGTCAAATGACATATCCAGTATAAAGTCTGCAATTATAGTACTGGTAGAGTCACTCATGTTGTCCTTCATTTTCTTCAACTGAATCATCTATAGGAGATTCTTCATCGAATTGATTTAGCCACCATTGGTCAAAGGTGGCTTCACCAATTTCTTTCCGGATGGTGGNTAAATGATTGATGACTTGGCTTAACATGGGTAATTTACTATTATTTACCAAAGNATAAGTTCGTGCTCCCCATTCCAGAGAGCCTTCTATATCGCCGAGTTCTTGCTTTATGATACCCATTTGGCCATAAGTGCGTGCTAGCTTATCTACATTAGAACTCATTTGGAAGAAGTCTATCGCTTTTCTGTACCATTCTTCCGCAGTGGAGAATTGTTCTTGTTCATGGTACAAAAGAGCGATTTGTCTACATTCGTCACCACAGCCTGTGTAGTCTCCAAGTTGCGTTTTGATGTCTAAAGCAGCGACTAACCATTCTTCAGCTTCATCTTGGAGTTCACCTCTGTCTTGAGACAGTAGCCCTAAATAATGGAATTCCCTAGCCATTTGGCCTTGGAAGCCTAGCCTGTCTGCTAAGTGTAATGCTTGTCGGTACCAACTTTGAGCTTCTTCAAAAAAGTACTGGGCATGGAAGACCGTGCCTAGGTCGTGGTACACCAACATGGCTGTTTCTTCGTCACCATAATTCTCAACAATGCTCTGCGCTTGCTTGTACCAACTTTCTGCTTCTTCATATTTTAGTTGCAATTGGCTTAATAATCCCAGGAATCTGTAATCAACAACCATCTGTTCCTGGTCCTCAAATTGTTGGTGAATTTCTAGTGCTTTATTATATTCCGCTTTGGCATCAGAATATCTACCTTGAAAGTATCTGATTCTGCCGAGGTATTGGGAAATCTCTGCTGAATTATCTTCGGCTTCTAAAGTTTGGTAGATGTCATTTGCTTTGCTGAAATATTCTTCTGAGGCATCCAAATCTCGGGTTAAAAGGTGGATTTCTCCTAATTGACTATACACAGTCGCTAGTTTCAATTCTTGATTGTCAGGCTGGTTATTTTCTAAGTAATCTAGCAATTCATGGCAAATCTCCGTGCCTTCAGAGATTTTATTTTGTTCAATAAGGTCACTGGAAGTAGTGCCTTTTATATATTCCCATAATTCTATACTGTTATTGTCCTGTGCAGAGGAATATGTCAGCCCGATTGTATTGAGAACTTGTTCTCGCAGTAGATCTAATTCGATGAATCGTTTCTGCATTTTGTAGACCTGTGCCACAGGTTGCATTAGGATTTGTGAACTTTCCCAATCTTTGGCTTCCAAGGCTAAACCAAGAGCTTGGTAGAAATTCTCTTCTTCTGCCAGGATAGCAGTAGTTCCTGAATCTGGATTCTCATCCAAGGATTCAAGGAAATGATCTGCGGTATCTGCATATATCCGAGTGAATTCCTGCTCAAGGTTTGAGATCGCTTCAGCTGATTGAGTTCTGTATAACTTTTCTCCGAGTAAAGGAGGTATTGAATTAGGAATGAGGTACACACTTGGAGATATACTGGCCAACACTCCTGATTCTTTGCTTCCTCTCAGTAACGCCCTTGTTGCTCCCCACCCAAGCTCTTCTTTGAATACTGCTTTGTAAGAGGCGCTTTGAGTGAAGTGGGTTAGTACNTCAAGCATAACCCTTTTNTTGAAGANTGAGATNATTGGAANNTGAGTGCGNACCCGATATGAAGCTCTTCCGTAGAATGTTTCAAAAGAACTGCGCAGTATGTCNTGGTTGNTTTCTNTTTGTTTCANNAGTTCGCTTTCTATGATATTTANAGGNGAATCTTTAAGTAATGGTAGTATAATTTGTAGCGCCAAGGGATGGCCTTCTAATTTGTGNANCAAGCTTTCNAACTGNGATANAGNCGGCTTGGACGGGTCGTCNCCATATATNGANCCTATGAAGNCCGAGGCAAGCTCTTGGAANTCATTTTGATCAAATTTAGGNACGGAGATTGTGTTTGCNTTNGTACTTANANCNTCTACAGAGTCTTNCGTTTGAGATATTAGTANNATGTTCGANGGNGTCNCGGNCTCCCAGGTGGCTAAATANTTTTTAAGTTTTTCNAATTCACCTTCTTCCCAGACTGAGCTTGCATAATTGACGTCGTCCCAAATAAGNAAAGTAGCATTCTNNATCAAGTGCTTGGATAGTGCTTCATATTGCTCATCATGGTTAAGGTCNCCGAAAGATATTCCAAAGATTGATGTTCCCGNTTCGTGAATTAGCTTCTGGAAGGAGGATCCCACGGTAATCTGGGAGTAAATTANTCCTCCAGGGTANGTGAGATCGGCTTCNGATATTCGGGCGTAATGCAGAGCTAGGTCNGTTTTNCCTATTCCGGGTTTCCCAATAATGANTGCTATAGGTAANGTTGAGAGACTTATGGATAAGTCCGAAATGTTTTGAGTCCTGCCCACAAACCCATATTCGGGAGCAGGCGGTAACTGGCTAGTTAGTANGTTGTCAGGCTGCTGCATATCACAGATTCTGCCTATACCTAAATTTATTTGNAGNGGTCAAGATNAAAGGTTTTAGNCTTTAACTACTTCTGACTCCAGCNTCTTTAGNCTCTTTAGTCTGTTTNAACCATCTCCANCTCTGGAGAGGGTCACTCACTGCTCTTAGCCACACNCCGAATAGGTTGAAACTTAGTGCGGTTAAGAATATAGCCATNCCGGGAACGATTACGACCCACCANGCNCTAACTATATANTCTCGACCTTGTGACAACATCANNCCCCAAGATGAATCNGGAGGTTGNATNCCGAANCCNAAGAAACTTAGAGTAGTTTCNGTCAANATGTTNCTNGGCACNTCTAANGCNGCTATAGTTAGAATTGGNGTNATNAGGTTAGGNAANATGTGATGGGTGATTATCCTANTGTCTTTGCATCCNATTGATTTTGCTGCGTCTACGAAGGCCTGTTCTCTCAGTGACATTACCACNCCGCGTGANACCCTACANTAGAGCATCCATCTNGCTATTGCGAATACAATNATAATATTTATAAAGCTTGGNCCNANTATGTANANCACTATCAAAGCTAGTAATAGTANGGGAACAGACATAAATATATCTACTGCTCTCATGATAATGTCATCTACTACCCCACGATAATATCCAGCNATCACACCTAAAAGCAGNCCCAATGCACCTGANACAATTACTCCNAGNGCTCCTACAGATATAGAAATTCTGCCACCGTAAATNAANCGGGTGAGCATATCTCTCCCTAGGTGATCAGTGCCAAAGAGGAANAATCTTTGTTCNGTCGTAGGAGGACTCACCATAACGTTCTTAGCCTCTCCNGAGGANAAAGGAGGTAAGTGCCTTAAGCGNANTTGTTGCTCTTCGTAAGGATATGGNGCTGCTANGGGAGCGAANGCGGCAGCTAGTATAACCACTAGTAAAAATATNCANGANAAAAGNGTNATCCANTCNCTNAGNAANGCTTGTACCAGAGCGTGNTTCCATATCCTGGATANNATATTNNCTTTTTGTTCTAATTCTATTCCTAAGTCATTTTGCATTGTAAGTAATCACCCTCAATGAATTTAATTCTAAAAGTTACTTGTAAGAGACTCGTGGATCCANCCAAGTGTATATTAGGTCAACTAATAAGTTGATAATCATTACCATAAGCGCAATTATAAATACTGAAGCTGTTACTACAGGTAAGTCTCGAGCAGTAATTGCGTCTACAAGAAGTTTTCCTAATCCTGGCCAACCGAAAATAATCTCTACCGCGGTTGCGCCATTCATAAATCCTGCTAGTTCNTCNCCCATTAGAGTAACGATTGATATAGCAGCNTTTTTAAGNACATGCGCATATAATACTTTNTTCTCTGCTAAGCCTTTNGCTCGTGCAGTTGCAACGTATTGTTTGCCCATTTCTTCAATCATGGTGGCTCTCGTTATCTGTGCGTTCCTGCCTATAACCCTAGGTGATAGAGTCAATGCAGGAAGTACGATGTATAGCCATCCGNTGGGTCCAAGACCCGCAAAGCCTGATGTGGGCAATAGGTCCGCTTGCACTGCAAGCAATAATATNAATACAAGGCCCAGCCAGAATTCCGGAATAGAAATCACGGCAAAGGACANTATGTTTACAATGCGATCGACNAATCCNCTAGGTCTCCGAGCGGCCCACATACCTAAAGGTACACCTACGATACCAATCCCCCAAGCTACNAATGCCAACACAGCTGTATTAGGTAGCATTCTGAAAACAATTTCTCTTGCAGGGATTCTATGACGCAAGGATGTGTCGAAGTCCAATGTGGCTAGGTTTGCATAAAATTCACCAAAGCGAACATATAAAGGTCTATCTAATCCGTATTGGGCTCTAATTAAGGCGATAGCTTCTTCAGAAGCATCTTCGTCTACTAGTAATTCTACGGGGTCTCCTAGTACGTTTATGGCCAAGAANAGCATNCCCATTAATCCGAGTATTATGAAGAAAGAGTGGCCGACCCGCCGTATCATGTAGTTTCGCAATTTGTTGACTCCGAATTACTTATATATAAGGTCTCGTTTAGAANTNGCCTNANNGGCNAANCAAGTATTTTCGAGNAGTATACTTTGTGCATTAATAACTTTGCAACCGAGTTTGCNTAGTTATTCAGGATTCGAATGTATGAATCCCTAGGTCATACTGATTCATGATAATAGAGNGTNTAACTAGCGATCTTTTTGATTTCCAAAGTTTCACCTGGNGATAAGGCTACACGCCTTACAGTAATGCCTAATTTGAGGCACCAGTANCCTAGGGTCGCTTTACTGATATCTAATTCGTCTGCGCAGGCAGACAGCCCGATGTCATTNATCATTTCCGGCANTANTTTTTCCAAGTCTCGCTGGAATGCTTTTTCTACTCGTAGCATCATTTTAGTTTTTCTAGCCATCACGTCACCTGCGTTATTACATTATTNTTCTAATCNTATTCGAAATTAACACCAATATTAGACTATGTCAATAAAAGGTCAAAATAAGTTTAAAATCTTTTTATGATTAGTTTTATACTTGTATAAAAGTTGTAAAAATGGGATACGGCAGGATAATGAATTTCTAAAAGGTTAGATGAGTTTGGTTATTTCGTCTGTCGAAAAAACAGGTAANGGNNTCTTGAGACCAGAGTCNGACTGNATGATACTCACCCCTTCAGACTCAGGGACGGTATAGCCAATTTTGGTACAGTTTATGGACATGCGTTGTAATGCAAGAATTATTTCGTCTGACACTTGAGAAGNAGCGGTGAACAGCAAACTACCAGATGCAACCAATCCCAGAGGATCTATGTCTATATGTCNNCAAAGTTTGTGAGCTGAATTGGGTATAGGTAGGCTAGATTCATCGATGATNGCTCCTATGCGAGACGCTGATAACANTTCTATTAAAGCAGTAGCGATGCCCCCNTCNGTGGGATCATGCATGGAATGAACTTCTTCAAATGTCTTAACTATTTTGGCTTCATTGATGATGCTCATATTAGTTTTAGATGACATTGTTGTTATAGAAGCGATCTCTGAAGGTGTTAAACCGGCGGCAGCTATTATATCTGGATACTGAGCCAGGATTATGTTGAGGCCTTCGATTGGACAATATTTAGTTATCAAAATGTCGTCGGAGATTTGGGCATTATTAGTGGGTTTCAGGTCGGTCCGGTCAGCTAATCCTATCATTGTTCCGCTAATAATTGGGTCCCGTACACTAGCGGTAACTTCGCTGTGTCCTCCAATTAACTGTATATTCATATCGGCGCATGTATTTGCTACGTCTTTAAAAATATCAGTGAATTCCTCAGCGGTGCTGCCTTCGGGCATTAGGATTGTGGCACTGTACCATTTAGGGATGCCTCCTGAGGCTGCTATGTCATTTGAATTAATGATTACGGAATGCCATCCTGGGCTTTCCGTAGGGAATGTAATCGGATCACTTCCTACTAACACGATTTGGTCATTGATGTTTAAAATAGCCGAATCTTCCCCAATAGCTGGTCCCAATTCTAACCAACCATCTGCAATAACAGATAAGTCGTCTAGTAAATGTTTTAGTAGTTTATTGGGGATTTTGCCGGCTTTCATATCTCATCTATACTCTTCGTTGTATGGTATTTCCTCAAACATTGTATATTTCAACTTGGTAAACGGGAAGACTCAATACAGGAGGATAATACATCTAAAATTTGGGGTAAGTGGAGCTATCATAGATTTTGTTGTAAAATCTATGACGTGATTAGATAACCTTGGTTTCCTTTTGGTAAGGAGAGTTTGAATGGAAGATTTTTACTGGGATCAATTGTTGCCAGACAGTGATCCTGAAATAGAGTTATGCATATTTCCTCATCTTCAAGAGTTTTTAGTGATTGATAGACGGGAAGCTCCTCCACATGTTCAATTGTTGCATACGGCGGAAGTTTTTGACGCCGAATTTAATGACTGTGTCCAATTCGAAATATCTAATTTCCTGAAAGATAATAATACTTTCCCGTTTTCTCATCTGATGGATATGCCTAACAAAATAGAAGAAATCATTAGAGGCATAGCTATGTCCTTTGTATTAGAAACTTTAGATATTGAAACTGATTCCTACGAAACGGTTCCTTCAATCGTGGCATACGTCATAAGTGGAGGCTCCGTTAAAAAAGATTCAGACCATTTAGTGACTTATTTAACATCTGAGTGCGAATCGTTTGATAGGACTGAAAAAGGTCCAGATTGGGCCCAAGTGATAAATACCCTACGCGATAAAGAACAAGAGCAGTATGACTCTAGACAATTGCAAAGATCTCATCAAGCTTTTGATTCGGAAACTTTGGACTATTTTTATTTTTGGGAAAACCGTAACTAAAATCGTTCCAGCTAGATGAAAATAGGCGTTATTTCTGACACGCATCTCGCGGGTGAAGGGACAGGTCTTCCTGGTCAAGTTTTTGATGTTTTTGACAATGTGGACTTAATCCTGCATTGTGGTGATTTGGAATGTATAGGAGTTTTAGACGAGCTTGAAAAACTAGCTCCTGTCCAAGGAGTCAGAGGATATGAAGATCCTATGGAACCTGGTGACCGATTATCAGATAGAACAAGAGTAATACATCTCCATAACGCTGAGAACACCAGTATTGGTATGGTTCATGATATCCAGTGGCCATACCCTCCGATATACACGTCACCTGACGGTCGCTCGATTATTTTGCCTGAAAAACGTGAGGAAACTATAACTATTGTGAAAAAAAAATTTGGATATGTAGTGGATGTTGTATTATTTGGGGACACACACGAAGAGCTCATTATTTGGGAGCATGGAATCTTATGGATGAACCCAGGTAGCCCAACTTACCCAGGCAAAAATCATGATTCTGTTGGCTTAGGGACTGTNGNGATTATTAATGTNGATGGACCTNNAATTGAAGCATGTATAATTNATCTCAAAACTCNTACNGGTNTAGATAGNGGATAAGTNTGGCATCAAGTATTCTGATAGGATTAATACAGGGCATTGTAGAGTGGATNCCAGTAAGCTCNGAGGGNATACTTGTCATTATATTTGATTGTTGCACGGATGTTGGATTTGCAGAAGCGGTGGCAATTGCTTTATTACTGCATTTTGGCACAGGTGTGGCTAGCGTTATATATTTTCACAAGGATATTTTTGAGATTGTCAAAGCTAGGGACTGGACCACAGGTCCACAGAAGAACTTACTCTCTGCCGTCATAATATCCAGCTTTTTCACTGGAATAATAGGTATTCCTATTTACTTAGCAATGACATCCATCCCGGAATCTTTGGGTAAATATTTGATGATTTTAATTGGGGTATTTATCATAATCACTGGGATAGTTCAAATAAAACAAGTATCTAAAATAGGACGAACTATAAATGATCTTAACGTATTGGAAATGAGTCTCCTTGGAATAGTTCAAGGCTTCTCTATATTGCCAGGTCTGAGTCGTTCAGCTCTTACTTTATCGTTCCTAATTGGTAGACAAGTAAAAGTGGAAGATGCCCTTAAATTAAGTTATCTGATTAGCATTCCTGTAAGTTTTGGTGGTGGTTTGTTAGGTCTGTTGGCATTAGGGTTATTATCAATCGACCTACAGCATTTAGCAGGTATTTTTACAGCTTTTGTCATTGGAATCCTTACCATTGGATTTCTCATGAAATTATTGCGGAATATTCCCATGGGTCTGGTCGCTCTAGCTACTGGAATTTTGGTAATTGGATCTTCATTTTTGTAAAAAGAAAAGCACTTACAAATTGTAAATGCTTTTCTTTTTAAAGCTTATTTATATTACTTGTTGTTTTATATATATAAGATTATTGGGGTTACCACAGTGAACACTGGTGCGAAAACTAAAGAGACAATAGCCATCAATTTCAACAATATGTTTAAAGATGGTCCTGAAGTGTCTTTGAATGGATCACCCACTACATCTCCTTCAACTGCAGCTTTGTGCGAATCGGAGCCTTTCCCGCCATAATGTCCTAGTTCCACATATTTTTTGGCGTTATCCCAACTTCCTCCTGCACTAGCCATTGTTATGGCTATCATGAACCCTGAAGCTACAGACCCTATGAGCATGCCTCCTAGAGCTTCTGCTCCTAAAAGGAGCCCGATTGCGATGGGCATTATCACAGCAAGCAAACCAGGGATAATCATTTCTTTCAATGCTCCTCTGGTGCTAATGTCAACACAGCGCTCGTAGTCAGGTGTGGCCTTTCCTTCTAACAGTCCTTCAATTTCCCTGAATTGTCTTCGGACCTCATTGACTACAGAGAATGCTGCTCTACCTACCGCATTCATAGTTAGAGCGGAGAATATAAATGGCAACATAGCGCCTATAAGCATTCCTGCTAAAGTGGTGTGCTTTAATATATTAATCCCATCTCCGTCAAACAGGCCTGCTGCTTGTGCAAATGCTGCTAATAATGCTAGAGATGTTAGCGCTGCGGAACCGATAGCGAACCCTTTACCAGTAGCAGCTGTAGTGTTTCCTAGTGCATCTAATGCATCTGTACGCTGTCGCACTTCTGGTGCTAACTGAGCTTGTTCAGCAATGCCTCCTGCATTATCAGCTACTGGTCCATAGGCGTCTGTGGCCAATGTTATACCTAGGGTAGACAATAACCCCACTCCAGCCAATGCTATCCCGTAAAATTCTTGAAGCTCATAAGCTATCAGGATAGTTGCGCCGATAGCAATTACTGGGATTAAAGTGCTCATCATTCCGGTTGCGAAACCACTGATGATCACGGTAGCTGCNCCTGTTTGNGCATTTTCAGCTACATTTTTGGTCGGNTTGTATTCATAAGANGTGTAGTATTCAGTNGCAGTTCCTATGATGGTACCTGCTATGAGTCCTGTAATAATACATATGAATAAGCTAATGCCATCAGACATTTCTAGGAAATATATAATGCCTCCTGAGAATATGGCAACTAGTATGGCAGAAGAGAATATACCTTTTCTCAACGCCCATAATAGNTGACCGAAGTTTGCATTTTCAGAACTCCGNACCAGAAATGTTCCTAGAATTGATGCAATAATTCCGGCCCCGGCNATCATAAGGGGCAGTAAAGCTTCCTTGCTGCTGATTAAAGCCATGCTACCTGCAGCGAGTGCTATGGCTGAAATTATAGATCCCACATAAGATTCAAACAGGTCNGCTCCCATTCCTGCNACATCACCCACGTTATCACCAACATTATCAGCGATAACTCCTGGATTTCTGGGATCATCTTCAGGGATGCCGGCTTCTACTTTGCCAACAAGATCGGAACCTACATCGGCGGCTTTAGTGAAAATACCTCCGCCTACTCTTGCGAATAAAGCGATTGAGCTAGCTCCAAAACCGAAACCAGCTATCACACTGGTGTTTTGGAATATCATCCACAGAACGGTAACACCAATTAGTCCCATTCCTACTACAGTTAGCCCCATAACGCTACCTGAAGAGAATGCTACTCTTAAGGCAGGGTTTAGGCCGTGCATGGCGGATGCGGCTGTTCTTACATTTGCCCTGACAGCTATATTCATCCCTATAAAGCCTGCGACGGCTGAGCAGATTGCCCCAGCTATATATGAGATTGCTGTGCCCGGTGTGCTAGATCCTAGTGCATAAAAGTCAATTAATACACCGATTAATACAGCTACAATAATAACGAAAGGTAGGAGTGTTAAGTACTCCCTTTTGAGAAAAGCAGCTGCTCCAGCTTTGATTGCATCGCCGATCTCGCGCATTCTTTGATTTCCTGAGTCAACGCGCAACAATCTGACAGCAGTAAAAATTGCGAACAGTAAAGCAATTCCACCTGATGCTANTATTAANATNATCGGTAACATGAAATACCTCTTATTTATATTAAGATTTCTATTTGGTCCTTTTAGACCGCGGGCAAGTTTACACACGCTTGTAATTGGTGTCAATNATATGGAGTGCAGATATTTNTGTTTTTCAAAAGTTTTCAGCTCAGTGATACACTAGGGCCTATATTATAAGGTTTATGGCTATAAGGAAGGTATTTACATGGATTTTTTTAACCTCACTGGTAAGACTGCTTTGGTGACCGGGGGCAATGGTGGCTTAGGACTGGGAATGGCTCAAGGTCTGGCTGATTATGGGTGTGAGGTTATATTAGTAGGAAGGAATGAAAAGAAGTTAACTGACTCTGTGGCACTTATTAATGAAAACCACCAAGGGAAAGCGCACCAATTGTTAGCAGATGTCAATTTACATGAAGACTTAGAGCGCGTAGTACATGAAGGGATTAAGATTACGGGCAAGATGGACATTTTGATCAACAATGCTGGTATATCTATCAGAAAGCAACCACAGGATCTTTCCGATGATGACTGGGATCAGGTGTTNAATACTAATNTGAANTCAGTCTTTAGATTGTCTAAATTAATGTATTCCCATTTTGAAACTATAGGACATGGGAAGATTATTAACATNGGTTCAATGTACTCTATATTTGGTAGCGATTGGGTTGTTCCCTATTCGGCAAGCAAAGGAGCTGTTATACAACTGACTAAAAGTCTGGCGGTCGCGTGGGCTGGTAAAAACATTCAAGTCAATGCAATTATTCCGGGTTGGTTTGAGACAGAACTNACCTCGTCTATNCCTACCTTAGATCCAAAACGATANGAAAAGATNTCTAATAGGATCCCGGCAGGNAAATGGGGAATCCCTGGAGATATTGCAGGAACGGCTGTATTTTTGTGCAGTGCAGCATCCGACTATGTTACAGGGACTTCTGTTATCGTAGATGGAGGNTATTCTGCTTCATGAAATCANCTAGACGTACTNCTGGTGNTTNNANTGAATAATAGTGTATTAATATATTCGGATTTTNATGATGTNGTAGAAGAATCAGTCACTCTTTTGGAAAAATCCGGNTATATAGTTTTTTCGGCGGGTAATTTTAATGGGGCTATAGATTTAATAACCTCGGCCGATTATGAATATTTTCTAGTGGATGACACAGTCGACGCAACAACACTTAAATATTTGATCTCTGAATCTCGTAGGTGTAAGCCAGACGCGGCAGTGATCACGTTTAATGCAGTCGAATCTATACTAACCAGGTTCAGACATTCAAAAGCATAGACTTATTCCNTAGGTTTAGCAGGTACCCCGATTACTCCTTTGTCTGTCAATTCTGTGATTTCTGATTCAGACAACCCCATGCCCTTCAAAACTTCTTTGTTGTGTTGGCCTAAGAGGGGGGGAGGCATTTTTATTTGAGGCGGGGTTAGGCTTAGCTTTAACGGTGAATTAGGTGTTCTAAGATTAGGAACATTAGGATGCCCTGGTATATCTACAATCATATTTCNCGCAAGAACTTGCTCGTTTTCAACAACTTCTTTCACGTTGTTGATTGGNCCACAAGGAACTCCAGCATTGGATATAACTTGGATCCAGTGNTCGGAGTTTTGNTCCTGGAATATACTATTTAATAAATCCACACATTCTTTTCTATGCGCTACTCTATCGTCGTTTGTGCTAAATCTAGGNTCAGATAGNAGGTCTTCTCTAGATATGGCTATACATAATTTCTCCCATAAACCTTGATTGGCGCATCCGACTAANAAATATCCGTCTTTCGCTCTAAAGTTTTGGTANGGNACGAGGCTTGGATGTCCAGATCCTAGACGCTGCGGGATATTGTTTGTCCCTATAAAGTTTGTAGCNTGNTAACTCATAGCAGCTACTTGACCATCTAANAAAGCNGCTTCGACATATTGNCCTTTCCCTGTGTTTTGTTTGTGGTATAGGGATGTCATTAACGAACCGTATGCCATCATTCCTGTGAATANATCAACNAGNGAAAACCCNACTCTTTGTGGATCNCCGTCAGNATCTCCCGTNAAGTCCATAAGNCCACTATAGGCTTGGATTATAAGGTCATATCCAGGCATATCTTTTAAAGGTCCTGTCCGGCCATACCCAGATATTGAACAATATATAATTTCAGGATTGATCTTTTNTATGNCATCATAGCCTAGTCCCATATTATCTAAGGCGCCAGCTCGGAANCTTTCTATCATTATGTCTGCATCCATAGCCAGTTTTTTGACAAGTTCAACTCCCTCTTCAGATTTCAGGTTTACAGTTAGACTTTTTTTATTCCTGTTGAAAGATACAAATTGAGTGCTTTCTCCATTCCAAAAAGGAGTCCACATGCGAGTTTCATCTCCTCGGTTAGGTTCTTCAATTTTGATTACNTCAGCTCCTAGGTCAGCTAGCATCATGGTGCAAAATGGNCCAGCTAAGGTTCTAGTAAGGTCCACCACCTTTATATTGTTGAGAGCACTCGACATTTGGATCACCTCTTTTTGAGTAACAGGGTTTGATTTCTTGGAAGGGAGATTATAGCATGGGCAGGCAATGAGTGACGAATGCGAAATATTAGTATATGGCGGAATAAATATTGATCTCGTGACTAGATCTGAAACATTTCCCGCACCAGGGCAGACTATTTTAGGTAATGAATTCATTACATATCCTGGTGGTAAAGGTGCTAACCAAGCGGTGGCGATTAGCAGGATGGGACTGCGAGTAAGTTTNATCGGNTGTGTGGGTAATGACGTATTTGGGCCTGGTCTTGTTCAGGGATTAGAAGAGAAAGGAGTAGGANTAGCTGGAGTATCCATTATCGAANGTAAGCACTCTGGGGTTGCCGTCATTAATATAGATGACCACTCCCAAAACCAGATTATACAAGTGCATGGAGCTAACGCTAACGCTGAGGATAAATTAGCGATGCAATTGATGGAAGAAACACTCTCGCTTAAATATTTGTTGATCCAATTAGAAACTCCTATATCTGTGTCAGCTTCANTGGCAAAGAAAGCAAAACTAAAGGGAGGCACNGTCATATTAGACCCTGGNCCAACGAGACCTATCACNGATGACTTATTACAANNTGTGGATGTAATCACCCCGAATGAGACAGAAGCCGAATATCTAACAGGNATAGAGGTTAAAGATGTTGAGTCCGGCTTTAGTGCCGCCCACAAGATAAGTTCCATGGNTATACAACATGTGATAGTNAAAATGGGTGCTCAAGGGGCCNTATACGTAGGTAAGAATTGNGNATTTCACGTTCCNGCCATTAAAGTAAATNCGTTGGACTCTGTAGCTGCGGGAGATGCGTTTAATGGTGCNTTAACATTTGCTATGTTTAACGGATGGGCATTAGAGGATAGTCTGAGATGGGCTGTCTGCGCCGGGGGTATAGCTACTACCAGAAGTGGGGCNCAAGATTCAATGCCTANACGTGATGAAGTAGAAAAAGCGTTCAGAGAAAATTTCTCTTAGGAGTTAATCGCAGATGCAACGATCCCATTCTTATTGTCCACAATGTGGAGGNTCTATATCTCTAGTTAAATTTGAAATGAAACATATATTGAGATGCGAAGCATGCGACTCAGAATATTATTTTGACCCTAAAGTGTCTGCGGTGTGCGCTGTAATNTGCAAAAATAAAATTTTATTGATNAAACGGGGNAATGAACCCGGTTATGGTAAATGGAGCTTNCCAGGAGGGTATGTNGACAGGCTAGAAATAGTAGANGACGCTGTTGCGAGAGAAGTNTACGAAGAGACTGGTTTGAAGATTGGACTTGTGAGANTGATTGGGGTNTACTCNACTACAGAATCNCCAGTGATAGTGATAGCTTATTCTNCTGAGGNTGTAAGGGGTGACATTGTTATCAATCATGAAGTCCTTGCATGTCAGTATTTTGATTTAGATAATCTTCCTGANCTCGCGTTNCCAAGGGATGAAGATATTATACGAGNAGCAATTGGTTAGGTGCTTGCCCATAAGCAAGCACCTATATAAGTGTTAGTCTAAAGGTTTAGGCATCCAGTCNTCGTTCCACGGGAATTCATCACCAGATCCGTAAGCGTCTGTTCCNGATTCGATCCGATCTCGGTAAGGGCTTTGTATAGGTTCGCTATACGGGTATATTCCACCCTCATATACGCTGGGTCCTAATTTGTAATGTCTTGCTTGTCCTGGTGTNTCTACGAATGGCATGTTGATGTCATATAATTCNTCTTTGTGCTTAGGCCTTGGACCTGCCTTAGAAACATGACCGTACAACTCTCTTCCTATTATTTTTTCTGCCATCCATACGCAGTCTATCAACTTCGAAATATCTACACCTGTTGGGATTCCCATGTCTTCCATCATATGAAGGAGATCTTCAGTTGGTGCCATGCCGGTCACCTGACCGTTCCCGCAGTAAGGACATCCCCCGAATCCTCCAATAGTTCCATCTAACTCAAGGGTGTCTTCTGGNGTCAGGACTCTCATCGCGGCGTAAGCTGATGCGATAGCCATATTCCTTCCATTATGGAGGTGTAGTCTAAAATGTTTAATTTCCGGCCATTTNTCTTTAACTCTNACTATGCTTTCTTCTACTTTTGCAGGNGTGCAATGACTCATAGGGTCACCCATTGCACAACTTACTACGTTTATNCCGGCTTCATCCCACAAATTGTGTTGGACTTCATACATTTGCATTAGAGCATCAACGGGAATCTCTCCTATGAAGTTTGATCCCCANCTTGCGTTGGTNCCGATGCCAGCTTCTTTGATATTNAGTTCTTGTGCTTGNGCTATGATAGGGGCCCATCTTTCCATTTCTTGCATNTGNGATCTGTTGGTGTTCCTTCNAACAAANACATCGCACATGTGTACCCCTANTCGTGGGTATTTGTCTCNTTCGATAGTGAGAGGCGGTGAATAAGCTCTTGCTCGTTCCACGCCACGNGGGTTTAGAGCGAGAGCGGTATAGGTTACTCCAGCTTTTGGAGTGAATTTTGTCACAATTTCGTCTATACGTTCCATCTGAGGNGTCCATTTGGGACTNACGAAAGAACCTACAACGATTTGTTTCAATCCGGTTTCTGATAATGCGTCAAGGAGTTGTACTTTATCATCTACTGATATGTTGGAATTCTCNATTTGCATNCCTTCCCGCATGCCTTCTTCTTTGTAGACTATAGTTGGCCANTTGTTCATATNTTCTCCCTAATNTAGGCATNTTAATGNGGTGATTNTCAGGGGTAACGCCTATTGTCAGAATTTTATGAGTGAGAGTATCCCTTGTCAAGGAATATTNGAGGTATCGACANTTGTCATATAATANGGCTGTCCAANGANAACTTCANATGTTTTAGGAGATTAAATCATGGCTAGTATAGGTATTGACCACATTGCTATTCCCACCGCAGACGCNGAAAGACTNATCCTGTTTTANAAAAAACTAGGGTTCACTATCAATGACGAGAAAGAATGGCGCGAAGGGAAGGTAAATATTTTCAACATACAGGTTGGAGATAGTAAAATTAATGTACATCCTGAAGGATATATATCGGATTACAGAGGNCCTACAGCTGTACCAGGGTGCGGTGACGTATGTTTTGTATGGGATGGAACNGTNGATGAATGTGTNAAATTGCTGNCNGATGCAGGAGTAGAAATTATTCGAGGTCCTGGNGAAAGAAAAGGCGCGAGACAAGGAGGNCAGATACCTGCAGTNAGCNTATACGCAAGGGATCCGGATGACAATTTGCTTGAATGGATGATATACCAGCANTAATTTTGNGGGAATGAGAANGGNTNATGTCTACNAAGGATAATGATAAATACATTTTNTGTGAAATTATTGAANAATTNAGTTTTGCAGACATAGACAAGGCTGCCATTGACTATGCTAGGTATGATCTTATTGACACTTTGGGTGTAAGTTTGGCAGGTGCAACATCACCCGGAATTGATGAAATAATTACTTTACATAATGCATGGGAAGGAAAGCCTGAAAGTAGTGTTTGGGGCAGAGACTGCAAACTTCCTGCTCCATCAGCAGCTATGGTGAATGGTGCTATGGCCCATGCATTGGATTTTGACGATACATTAGATTTTGCCGGTAATATCCACATTGGCGCTAGCGTGATTCCGGCTGTGTTAGCAATGGCCGATAGAGCAGGTGGGGTTCCTGGTAAAGATTTGTTAACAGGCATAGCTGCTGGGATGGAGGTATCTTCTCGGTTAGCTGAGATAGCTAAGGACGACATAGGTTGGCATAGAACTGGAGCTTTTGGAATCTTTGGTGCTACGGTAGCAGCTTGTAAAATCATGGGAATGGAAGCTCCGATGATTAGAGAAGCTCTCGGTATTGCATTGAGTCAAGCTTCTGGAACCCGTCAATGCATATTAGATGGTGCTCTGACAAAGAGGCTTCAAGCAGGGTTTGCGGCTTCGAATGCTGTGACCTCTGCGATTTATGCTGAAGCTGGTTTAACCGGTGCACGGGATCCCTTTTGGGGTAAGTATGGATTTTTTGAGATGTATCAAGGGGGGAAATACGATAGATCTAAAAATCTGAGCAGATTAGGAGAAAAATTTTTAATTACCGAGTTAAGTTTTAAGCCGTATCCTTGCGGTAGACCCACTCATAAATTTGTGTTGGCTGCTATTAGAGCGTATGAAGAGATGGTATTTAGAAACTTGACTCTAGGGCAAATTTCAAAAATCTCAGTGCAATGTTCTAAGCTAGTACATGAGCGGCACATGTATAATTCAAATCCAGCTAGAGTTCCAGAAAATCAAATTGAGGCACAGTTTCATGTTGGTTTCTTGATTGCTTCAGCGCTGGTTAATGGCAAATTTGGACTCAATGAATTAGAAAATATTGGCCAAGAAACTGCCCTGTCCCTGATGGATGTGATTGAATGGGATCCTGTTGAATCGGATTATTCTGGAGATGTTGTTGGTGTTTTACATGTGGAATATAGTTCTGGTGACATTATTGAAATAGATATCAGTGAAAGCTCTGTCGCGCAATCTCCCTCTACTATTGGAAAATTAGTCGCGGACAAATTTGAAAGTTGTATTCAATATGCGGTTGGTACATCAGGATTGAAGACAAGTGAGCAGTTATTAGAGATTATGTTTTCGATAGAAGACATGCAGAATTCTACAGAACTAACCACGAGATTGTTAGAAATTAATTAGATTAACTCATCCCTAATTTGACTATTTCCTCGTATTCTTGTTGAGTAACTGGTTGTACAGAAAGTCTGACGCCCCTTTTCACCAACAACATATGTTGGAATGAAGGGTTCTGTTTTATGTCTTGCAGGGTAACTTGGCTAGTGAATTCTTGATTAGCGCGAATATCTACCATAAGCCAGGTAGGGTTATCTGGGTCGCTTTTAGGATCGAAATACTTTGCTGAAGAATCCCATGCAGTGAAGTCTGGGTATGCTTCTTTAACTATAGTAGCAGTACCTATAACTGCCGGTATTTTGGTGCTACTGTGATAGAACAATACATGATCGCCGATACGCATTTCATCTCGCATCAGGTTACGAGCTTGATAATTTCTAACGCCATCCCATTCCGCCGTCTGATCTTTTTCTCCTAATAGATCTGAGAAAGAATAGTTGTTTGGTTCCGATTTAAATAACCAGTATTTGTTTTCTGACATCGTTGATCTCCTATTACCTTATGTTTATTCCTGCAGATTCACGATCAAATGAATCTGATATCAAATCTGTTTTTTCGGTTCTTAAAATGTCTTTCCGTATTCTGAGACTTGGAGTTTGAGGTAAATCCGACCTAACTTCTATATATCTGGGAACCTTAAAATACGCTAACTTGGAGGCACACCATTTTATGATATCTCCTGGCTCTATGTCTGATCCTGGTTTTGGGATCAAATATGCTTTCACTTCATCTTCACCGAATTCTGAGGGAACTGCTATTATTGCGCATTCTAATACAGTTTCGTGTTGTTTAATGACATCTTCCACTTCTTTTGAAGATATGTTCTCTCCTCGTCTTCTTATTATGTCTTTTTTACGGTCAACAAAGTACAAGAAATCTTGTTCGTCCACCCAGCCTAAATCTCCAGTGCGTAGCCAACCATCTTGTAAACTTAACTGAGACTGTACTGGATTAGCCCAATATCCCGGCATTATTGCAGGATTGTGTAGGGTGATTTCTCCAGGGATTCCTGGAGGTAGGGCGGTTCCATTTTCGTCTATTATTTTGATAAGATTTTTGAATCTGGAATCTGGATGAGTTCTGGGTTTGCCAGATGAATTAGGCCTACGATCATCTCCTATTACTTCAATAGTGCCGTAACAAGTTTCTGTCATCCCAAAACCAACTATAATGTCTGTATCAAACCTTTTCTGGAAATTGTCTAAAAATTCTGGGCTGAATGCAGGGGACCCATAGAACAACCTAACAGAATTGTTTCGATCAAGATCAGAAGGTTCATTTTTAGCAAGGATGGACATCATCATGCCAATGAAGTTAACAACAGTAGCTTCTGAATCACGTACTTGCTTCCAGAATCGGCTTGCACTAAACCGCTCTTCAACTATCAGTGTTCCTGAAGCGGCTATTGCTCCCATTGTCGAATAGTATTGGGCATTAGCATGGAAAAAAGGCAGGCAAGTGAAAAATCTATCGTTCTGATCAGACTGAGTCCAATACGCAAAACCTTGCCCCGCAGCGACATACATTTTATGAGTGATTTGAACTCCCTTAGGATCCCCTGTGGTTCCGGATGTATACACTAGTGTAGAAATAGTATCTGGCGTCACATGAATCTTAGGGTCAATATTTTGGAGCTCACGAAATTGGGGGTGAAAAGTTTGAGTTGAAGAGGAACGTTTTTCTGTTTCAACTGGCAGGAAAGCTGCGACAGAAGGGGTGTTATTTCGGGATTGAGAGATGACAGGTTCTAGTCTATTACTATAAATAACAAGTTTAGCACAGCAATTATTGACGATGAACGTGAATTCGTTTTCTTTATAGGCTGTGTTGATTGGTACTCCGATGGCACCTATTGTTGCTAAACCAAACCAGGCATAAAGGAATTCTGGGCAATTATCAAGAAACAAACATACACGGTCACCTTTTTGGATCCCGAATTCTAAAAATTGCTCTGCTGCTTTGCGAGAACATATCCCGAAATCTTTGTAAGAGATGTTTTCTCCTTGAAGTTCTAAAAATATTTTGTTCGGAGCTTTTTGTATAGACTCATTTAAAAAGGCAGGAATTGTTTGTTCCCACGGGAGACCTAGGTTGTGATCAGCATCAGGGTTATGCATTAGCTGTTATCCATAAATTTGATTGTTTGTGAATCTAACATATCTTGTTAAAATGTGCCTATGACTATAAAGAAAATTGTATCAGTGGATCCTTCTAGGTTCAAATTAAATGAAGTAAATCCGGATGAATTTAAACTGATTGGGTACACCTGTAATGAATGCGACATTTTTATTTTTGGCCCTGCAACCAATTGTCAAAAATGTACTAATGCTGATGTTACTCCTGTAGATTTTTCAGGAGACGCTACACTACACAGTTATACATTGATTAAGGTCGCGCCCGCAGGATGGATAGGCGCTACTCCGTATATATTAGCTGAGGCAGAACTGTCAGAAGGACCTCATGTATTAGCTGAGATAATCGGGGTGGACTTCGATGATTTATCAGTTGGAATCCCGCTGAAGATCGCCTACGTTATTCATGATTCTGACAAGGTAGCGACAGCTGTTTATAAGTGGCAGGTATCTAAATAATATATTTAGGATTAGGGTATGGAGCAAATAAGAATCAATAGGAAAGTCAGGGTGGCAGGTGTAGGTTTGCACCCTTTCGGGAAATTTAGGAACAAGGATATATCTGTTATGGCCAGAGAGGCTGTGATAGAGGCATTGGACGATGCAGGACTACCTTGGAATAAGGTGCAGGTCGGATATTTTGGACACGTTTATTATGAAGGAATGTCTATAGGAGAAAGAGTATTGTCTCCTTTGGGATTGACTGGTATTCCTATTATAAATGTAGAAAACGCTTGCTCTAGTGGTTCAACTGCATTGTGGCAAGCATTCTGGATGATTAATGCAGGATTGTATGACGTTGCTTTGGTATTCGGAGCAGAGAAAGTACCTAGTGGACCTGTAACTGTCACAGGATCGGACAGTCCAGATCGTTTAATTGGCGGAGATCATATGATGGGTGGTTATGCACTGCGGATGAGGAGATACATGTCGGAAACAGGAGCCCCTGCATCATCGATCGCTCAAGTTGCTGTCAAAAATAGGGAACATGCTTCGATGAATCCGAACGCGCATCGGAATGAAACATATACACTTGAAGAAGTGCTGAAGTCTCGAGTTATCGCGGATCCGCTAACTCTTTTTCAGTGTTGTCCTACCAGTGAAGGGGCGGCGGCAGCAGTAATTTGCGCGGATGATGTTTTAGATTCCCTTGGGGTATCTAGAGAAAAGTCTCCAGAAATAATTGCTTCTGTACTAACGTCAGGGGATTATAATGGTAACGGGAGTGATCATTCCGCATTTAGTCCCTATAGAACAGAACCAGCGGCTTTGATTGCTTATGAAATGGCTAATATATCTCCTGATGACGTCGATTTAATTCAAGTCCATGACGCTGCTACCATTGGTGAATTACAGCAATTAGAGTCTTTACATATTTTTGAGAAAGGGGAAGCTTGGATCGCGACCCAAGAGGGACGAACATCCTTGTCAGGAGATCGCCCCACTAATACGGATGGAGGACTTTTGGCTATGGGACATCCTTTTGGGGCCTCCGGTATAAGGATGATACATGAGACTGTCCTTCAGCTAAGAGACCAGGCAGGCGCAAGGCAGGTTGATGGAGCCCAAATTGGTGTGTCCCAGTGCTCTGGAGCTGGTGACGTTACTACTGTCCACATTCTTAAAGCTTAAATTAGAGGTTTCTTAACTTATTAAACTCCGATTTGAAACCCTCTACCATAGCTCGTCTGTCTGTGCCATGGAGTATAAACCTAGCGCCATTATTCGCCCAGAATTCGGACAGTTCCATTGACTGCTGATGGACTAGAACAGGGATTCCTGCTGATTCTGAAGTGGTAATGATGTGCTTCACTGTATCTACATATTTGGGATTATTATAGTCATCGGGTATTCCTAGAGATATGCTTAAGTCATTTGGTCCTACAAATATTCCATCGATGCCCGGGACTTTTAATATGTTTTCTAAATTATTTACTGCTTCGACGCTTTCTATTCCAATAATAGCTATGTTATTTTTATTGCGATTCTCAAGATATTTAGTGGTGGCCTCACTGACTTCGGTTCCGTCAGCAACGAGATCCCGTACTGCTTTTCCCTTGAGGGGTCTCCATTTTGCAGCACCTATTACTTCTTCTACTTGGGACACAGTTTCACAATATGGAGCTAATACTCCCTGCGCACCAGCGTCTATAGTCATTGTTACATAATGAGAATCAGGTATAGGTATTCTAACGATTGGGACTACATCTATAGTATTCCACATTGTTAGGAAGTCACCTAATTCTCCTCGGCTCCTAGGGTTGTGTTCTGTATCTATGATGACATAGTCCAGCCCCACGTCGTTTAGTAGAGGTACCCACCTGGGATTACGAGATACAGAGATCATAGTTCCATACACTTTACCCCCGCCTCTTAGTACATCTTTTAATTCGCTTCCGTTCATTCAGACTCCTTCAGTGTTAACAGAATTCTATTTAAGTTGTTATTTTAGGGATTTATAGCAATAAAACAACCTCAGGTGTGAATAAATTGTGTGAAACGTGTTGTCTTATGTGTGGAATTTGTGTGTAGCAAAGGTTAACTTAGTTATTGATTTATTTGGGATTTTTGACATCTCTTGGTAATATATTAAGTGAAATAATATGGAATACGTCTCTTCACCTGTACAAATGGAGCTCCTGGCAGCGGCTCTTAGAAAGCATAACGTAATTGGGATTGATACGGAATCTAATAACTTGCATGCCTATCAAGACCGAGTGTGTTTGATTCAAATCTCTACACCATCCGATGTGTTTATAGTTGATCCATTAGCGATGGACAATGTGGGAGCACTAGGGAACATCCTAGAAGATCCTAATATCATTAAAATCATTCATGGTTGTGATTATGATTTAAGGAGTTTGAATCGAGACTATGGATTTGACATATACAACGTATTTGACACCGAGCTGGCTGCTAGATTTCTGGGAATTCAATCTTCAAATCTTGGCAATGTAATTGAGCACTTTTTAGGGGTTAAAATAAAAAAGAGTAGATCTATTCAGAAATCTGACTGGGGATATCGGCCACTATCAGAACGTGCACTTGAATACGCTGCTTCTGACGTTCTATATCTTCACGAACTGTATGAAGTCATTCGGAACAAACTAATAGATATTGGTAGATATGACTGGGTGCTAGAGGAATGTAGGCTTTTTGAAAAAATCAAACACATTGATATAGATATACTAGAAGAAGGCTATTTGAAATTGAAAGGTGTAGGTAAACTTGATCGAAAATCATTAACCATTTTAAAAGAATTATTTATTCTTAGGGAAGAAGAGGCCAAATGGAAGAATGTACCATCTCATCGGGTTGTTAATAATGACACATTAGTAAGAATGGCACAGAACCCTGATTTGTATGTTGAACAAGACTTGTTCACAGAGAATCAATGGATTAATAGGAATCGCGACTGGATATCGGTAGTTATTGATGAAGCTAAATCCTCTCCTTTGGTAGAAAAGCCTGTGAAGCTTAAATCCAGGATGAATTCTGATGAAAAAGCAAGGAAACGGCTTAAAGTGTTACGCGATTGGCGTATCAGCAAAGCAGATGATTTGGGTCTGCAACCTGGAATTATATTTCCAATGCAAGGTCTGGAAGCTATAGCCACATCTCAACCTGGTAAGCCAGACCAAGATTTTGATGCCCATGGTATGGGTATTCGTGAATGGCAACAAGAACAGTTTTTGGAAGAGGTCTGCTCAGTTATTTATTGATGTTTACACTTTCTTTATAAGGTTTGAACAAAATGTAGCAGCTTCAACAAGCTCAGATATTATTACGAATTCATTGACCGTGTGCATCTCATTGGTGGCCATTCCTACGACCACTGACTCGATTCCATGTAGCCTCATGACATTGGCGTCTGTGCCTCCTCCTGAAGGCTTAATGTTTGGGACTAGGCCCATCTCTTCCATTGTACCAGTGGATATTTGTGCTATGCGTTCTTCGGGGTCCAAATTGTACATTCGAAACATAACTTCAAAAGATTCGTCTATATTTGCTTCAGAGTATTTGGTTCTGAATTTATCCAGGGTTTCTGTTACTTGCATTTTTAATAGTTCAATAGTTTCAGTATTCATGCTTCTGAATTCACCACCAAATGTGGTTTCAGGAGGGACCGCATTCCGAACGGTTCCTCCATTGATCAAACCTACATTGAAAGTTGTCTCTTCGTCCAATCTCCCTTGGGGGAGTTCTTGGATTATTTCAGATGCTATTCTAATAGAAGATAATCCTTTTTCGGGTTCTACTCCTGCGTGGGCTGCTCTCCCATGCACGGTTACATCGAACTTCATGTATGTTGGACTACATCCGGTGATGTGATTTACTGGACCATTTCCGTCAAACACAACAGCGTGATGAGCTTTCAACATAGAATAATCTAGGTTAGATGCACCCACGAGTCCAATTTCCTCTCCTCTCGTAAATACTACTTGTACAGGTATTCTTTCGGTCCCGTCTGTTTGTAATGATGTTAAACCTTCTAGGATAGCCGCCATTCCCGCTTTGCAATCTCCTCCAAGAATTGTTGAACCATCAGTAATGATTCGCCCATCTTCTATACGAGGCTTGATTCCTCTTCCTGGCTCAACAGTGTCCATGTGGGCGGACAACATTAATGGACTGTCTCCGGGTTCTGATGCAATAAGATTCCCATGACTGTCTCGTTCCACAGTGAAGCCTAGATCTTGGAGTATTGGTGTTACATGCTGTGCTACCTCTTCTTCTTCATCAGAAGGACTATCTATTTTAATTAAGTCTAAAAAAGTATTAACAAGTCTGGTTTCGTCGATCATGCTGGTCACCTTATAGTCTAAAATTAGTATCAAGTATGGCCTATAGAGGCTTTGATAGTTTATCATATTGGTTTTAGTGGACATATTGATAGCGAGAACACTATGATGATACTAGTACGTAATATATTGATATCAAGTCTTATATGCATTTCAGTGAATTGCTCAGGCTTAATCAATCAGGAAGAATCCTCTACGGATAAAAGTTCCTTGGCAGACGAGTGTATGAACCTGGACGGTGTTTATAAAGGGACTATAACGAATGATTATACAAATGCCTCGGCTCCCATGTTACTAGATGTTGTACAGAATGGGTGTGTGGTAAGTGGATTTATAGAGATTGAAACTCCGTTATACACCACAGGTATTATTCATGGATGGGTAGAAAATAAAGAATTGAATTTCATGGCTTTGGATAGGCAGAGGATGATTATATTGGGAGAAGAGCTGCACTTTAAGGCTAGCATGGGAACAGGTAATGAATTAAAAGGGACTTTTTATTCCCTAGACCCTAATCAGAATGTGAATGATGAAGGTGTTTGGGAGGTTGTTTCCTACAATCCTCTAGCATCTAGATGAATTGGATATTATTTGGTACCCCCGAGGGGATTCGAACCCCTGATCTTCGCCGTGAGAGGGCGATGTCCTGGGCCGCTAGACGACGGGGGCATAAAACAATAGTATCAGAAATGATATTTAGCGTAAATGAGCTACGTTTCACAAGGTCAGCATTTGATTCAAGTTATTCGATAATGTGTTTAGAGAATCGTAAGTTAAAGAAGGATATATACCGTCTAAATCCTCAGTAGTAGGATTTGGGTCTATAAGAATGCTATTTATTCCGGCTGCTTTAGCTCCTATGATGTCTGTTTGATACTGGTCTCCAACGTGCACTGTGTATTCTGGAGCGGAAGATAGTTTGTTTAAAGTGTATGTAAACAGATCAGGATTGGGCTTACTGATTCTTAATTCATCAGAAAATATTAAGGCATCAAAATATTGAGCTAGTCCATGCTTAAACAAAAATTTTCTGAAAGTAGTTCCTGGAGTCATACTGGTATTGGATATAATTGCGAGCTTTATGTGTTTAGCCTTTAAGTTTTTAATAATCTCAAATGACGAGGAGTGAATAAGCGATGGATGCTCTAAGTAGACATCAGCATATATGTTCTCTATGCGTCCGATTGTGGCATCATCCAATTCGGAGTACAACCCTGTTTTAGATAATTCTAGAAATTGGCATATTTGTTCCGCAAAAGAAACATCTAATCCTTTCTTTCTAACTGATATACAATATTCAAGACATTCAAAATAGCCGCGTTTTAAGTCCTCTCGCTGGATAGATATATTGCTTGAGGTTACAGTCTTATATATTTTTGATAAACGTAAGTTTGTCCTGGTTTCTCCATTCTCTCTGGTGTCATGTATTAATGTGTTCCATAGATCAAAAGTAACTGTATCNATCATCTAAATACTCGGATGCATTGTTTTCCATTCACAGGCTTCTTGGTAAGCATAGGCNACCTTCGCTACCGTATANTCATCAAATAATTTNCCTGCGATTTGTAGNCCNCCCGGNAATGAATCGGANGAGTATCCACANGGAACGGTTATNGCTGGCATNCCNGTTATGTTGTANGGCCNGTTCAGTCTTGTTAATACTGAAGATGTATTCCAACTNTTGCCATTAATATCAACGGAATNACTTAATATATCAGGGGCAAAAATNGGTTCAGTAGGACTTACTAAGACGTCTACTNCATCNAAAAGGGAANATAGTTGNTCAAAATANAATCTTCTTAATCGTTGAGCCNTAACATATTGTTCAGCACTTATGAACATTCCTGCATGTAATCTAAGTCGTACGGGTTCATAAATTTGCTCNGGNATATCTCTTAAAATNGATCTNTGATAGCTCGTTGCNTCNGGCATTAATATGCANTTGGAAATGGATTCTGAATATTGATGCATTGGGAAATTGACTGTTTTGATCTCGGCGCCGAGATCTTTTAATACCGAAATCGCGTTTTGGACTAATTGGGACATTTCATCATCAATGTTTTCCAGGAATTCTTGAGGAATTCCTACTGTAATGCCTGATATGTTAGTTGATGTCATAAAATCCAGAGGAATTTGGTTTGTTGCAATAGAAGAAGGGTCTTTACTGTCATATCCACTCATTGCGTTAATCATAAGCACAGAATCTTCTACTGTNCGAGTNANAGGTCCAGGATGATCTAGCGACCAAGATAGTGGGGTAACGCCGTATTTACTGATTTTGCCGTATGTGGGTTTGAACCCCACGATTCCACACAGTGCAGCCGGTATACGTACAGAGCCTCCTGTATCACTACCTAATGCAGCTGAACATTGTCCAACAGATACAGAAGAACCGGATCCTCCGGAAGACCCNCCTGTTAGCTTATTAGGGTTCCAGGGATTGTGCATATGCCCGTAATCTTCGTTTTCTCCTGTCGGACCATAAGCAAAAGGATGCATGTTTAATTTCCCTAACAATATTGCGCCGGCTGAATTCAGCCGTGAAGCAACAGTAGAGTCTGCATTAGGTATTCTGTCATCATAGATTTTTGATCCGGAAGTGGTTTTTATTCCAGCTGTATCAAATAGGTCTTTCAACGCTACAGGAATACCATGAAGCGGGCCCAAGTAATTACCTGTATTGATTTGATTAGTTATTTGGATTGACCGGCTTCGGGCCTCATCTAATGTAAGTGTTATAAAAGAGTTCAGCGTGTCCTCGGTTTCNGANATTTTTCNAATATAAGCATCGACTAATTCNGTAGGNGATATTGCTTTATCGCGNATCAATTCTGATTGCTCAAACAAGCTGATTAATGTTAGATCATTCATTNTGAGTTATCCTTTGTCAAAATCTCGGTATAGGAACGCTGGAGACTCATGCTCCAAACGGAAATCATCAAGCAGTTTTGCTGATTCGATAGTAACGAGAGCGTGTCGTTCCAAAATTGTTAAGTATTCAGGATCTTCTGGGATGTTGTTCCTTCTACAAATGTCAATGAATTCCTCTTTGGATAACATAAAATGAACTCCCTTCTCTAGTAAAGGAATGATAACATTATTAATGATTATGAGCATCAAAAATGGAATACTGTCATCTATGTGTCTAGCGTCAGGAGGNATTGTCTTAATTGCTGTCCTTGGATTTGCTTTAAGACTNGTTGGTGAAGATTCAGAANGATTCGTNCCAGGAATAACAGTNATATCCACTGTGGGATTGGCGTGTTTGGTTGGAATNATAATCTNCTGGTTGGGNAANTTGGAGATCAGTAAGTTCATCATTGATGANGTNCAATTAGGGNCTACTGTTAGNTATTCTAAAATGATGGGTTACGTTGCNGGNGGANTGGTATTAAGCATATTTGTNAGCACTGCTATGGTCTGGTCTGCTNCCCAACTTGGGGCAGAGTTTTTAATTCCAACAGTTGAATACTCCAATGTGATTTTCGATGGGCCACTTATTTTATTAAGTATTATTTCTCTGGCAATCGTAGTACCTATTTCAGAAGAAATATTTTTCCGATCTTATTTGTCAAAGAACTTTTATGAGCTTGGTATTACTTCCAGGATCGTCCTGACTGCTGCTATATTTGCGCTGTTCCATGCCGGACAACTCGAAGTAATTGTAATAGCATCCACGTTTGTCACTGGGACTATATTGGGATATGTTTATCACAAATTTAACAGTGTGACTCCTTGTATANTGATACATGCTGGGCAAAATCTCCTGGTAATCTGCATTACAGTAATTTTGAATTGACAATTGCAGTTAATAACTATAACTTTTGAGCATCGACATGATGAACCATGAGGAAACAACATAAATATGAATCGCATCACAAAGAGATTTNCTGAAATCAAAGCTGCACAGCGTAATGGTCTGGTTGTATTTGTAACNGCTGGTGCTCCTGATATTGAGACTACTCAGGCAACCCTTCCCGCATTAGTGTCTGCAGGGGCAGATATTATTGAGATTGGTATGCCATTTAGTGATCCNTTGGCAGAAGGCCCNGTGATNCAGAAGTCCAGCTATTTATCATTACTNAATAAAACGAGTGTAGACGATTGTTTGGATCTTGCTAAACACCTTAGGGAATCTAATGATTCAACTCCACTTGTCCTTATGGGATATTACAACCCGGTATATCAATACGGATTAAGTAAATTTTTAGAAAAATGTAACAGATACGGAGTTGATGGCCTCATAATCGTGGACTTACCTGCAGTAGAAGCCNATGAATTTAAAATCATGTGTAACAATAACGNCGTNAGTTTCATCCCATTGATTGCTCCTACGAGTACAGATAGTAATATAGAGCTTTCACTGGAAAAATGTGATGGTTTTGTTTATTGTGTGAGTGTCACTGGAGTCACAGGCGCTAGATCTGAGGTTTCTTCTAGAGGACTTGANTTAGTGGATAGAATTAAGAAGTTTACAGATTTGCCTGTTGCTGTTGGTTTCGGAGTATCTAACAAATCCCATGTGGATGAGATTTGTGTAAAAGCAGAAGCTGCTGTGGTAGGTAGCGCACTGGTCAACGTGATGCTAGAATCTGATAAGCCTGAGATAGCTAGGAATGCAGGTGATTTTGTGAAGTCACTTACAAATCATTCTTCTTAGGTATCAAGAAAGTATTTANGNATAGTTTGTATGACGANTTGTATTGGTATTAGAGGNGCGACACAATCTGAAACNAACTCTGCTTCAGATATATACGCAGCAACNAGAGAACTTTTAGAACAAATGATAGAAAAGAACGGNATACTTGAGGANCAAGTAGCGGCCGCTTTTTTNACNGTTACTAATGATTTGAATGCGGCATATCCTGCAGCTGCAGCTCGGCAATTAGGATGGAATGAGACCGCATTAATGTGTTCTACNGAAATCCCTGTACCTGACTACCCTGAAAAATGCATNAGGGTTCTTATCTTGNTAAACACAGACAAATCCAAGGCAGATATTATGAATGTCTACNTAAAAGAAACGTTNCTTTTGAGACAAAAAGGACTCGAAGATTAGATANCTTTATTTCTCGTTTGACAACCTAAAGCATAAGGAGTATCNTCGAATGAGTAGAGAGTTAAATACACTATGATACAAAATTACTTTACATATTATTATTACTTTAAGAAAAGAAGGGCGAATTGTCGTGTTTAGTTAAACTCGATGTGAAGTAGCCCTTTCAGTAATGAAAGGGTTTTTTTATGCCTAATTCAGGAGTTAAAATGGATAATTTAAAGAGATCGGATGTAAATGTTGTGAGNGCAGAACCTTTGATAACACCAGCGGATTTGATAAAGCAATACCCAGTAGGGGAATTGGCTTCGGCGACTGTTTTGTCTGGCCGTCAGCAAGTAGCAGATATATTAGATGGTAGGGATGACCGTTTGATCGTTGTAACGGGCCCCTGCTCAATTCATAACGAAGATTTAGCANTAGAGTACGCTGAAAAATTATGNGGATTGGCGAANGAAGTGCAGGATCGATTGTTAGTGGTAATGAGAGTCTATTTTGAAAAGCCAAGGACTACNNTCGGTTGGAAAGGATTACTATATGACCCTCAGTTAAATGACTCTTTCAACATTGAAGAAGGTCTCGGACTTTCACGATCAATNATGATAAAAATAGCGGAAATGGGAATGTTCGCCGGNACTGAGTTCCTAGATCCAATCGTGCCTCAATATTTAGCTGATTTAGTNTCATGGGGAACNATTGGTGCTCGTACCACAGAGAGCCAAATTCATAGGCAAATGGCCAGTGGATTNAGTATGCCAGTTGGATTCAAGAATGGTACTGACGGAAACACCCAAATAGCAATTGATGCAATTACATCTTGTCGGAGTGCTCATGGTTTTTTGGGTATAGATATTCAAGGACAGACTTCTATAATTAAGACTTCGGGTAACCCTCATGGACATTTGGTTTTGAGAGGTGGTTCATCAGGTCCGAATTACTCTTCTACTTTCGTAGAAGATGCACGTGCACAGATGGAAGGTTCAGGAATAACCCCTAACATTATTATTGATTGCAGCCATGGAAATTCAAATAAAGACCATACAAAACAAGCGACAGCCTTTAAAGATGTGGTCTCACAGAAAGCTAGAGGAAATTCTTCAATTGTAGGAAGTATGTTAGAAAGCAATATTAACGAAGGTAATCAGAAATTGACCAGCGATCCTAGTGAACTTTTGCATGGTGTTTCTATTACTGATGCTTGCATTAATTGGGACGAAAACACCGAACTCTTACACTGGGCATTCGATGCTTTGGGNGAGGCAAATAAGNTNACTGCTTAATATTTTAGAGTCTATAAAGTGCCTGGTGGTGTAGAACAAATTCAACTGTTCTGAAAACAATCTACCGATGATGTATAATATATTCATAGTATTATGCAGGTATAAGGTAGTAATATGTTGAAACAAGATTCTTCTCAAGCGATTGCTCTGAAAGACCAGTTTGTCGAGGCAGTGTTGAATAGAAACAGTAAAGATGCTGCAGCGGCTATCGATTCTGCCCTGGCATTTGGGCTTTCTCCTGGGGACATATATGTCAACATCTTATCTGAGTCTCAAATACTGATAGGTAAGATGTACCACGAGGGCAAAGTCAGTACGGCTCTGGAGCATTTTGCAACTGAGACAGCTCTGGGCCAAATGATTAAAGTTTCTAATGCATTCCCGTCTAGTAAGAGCAACGGATTGAAAGCTGTTGTAGCGTGCGTGGAAGGGAATATGCATTCATTTGGTGCCAGAATAATAGCGGACTTTCTACGACTGGACGGTTGGGAAGTAGAATTCTTAGGATCTGATACTTTGACCCCAGATTTGATTCAATTCGTGTCAACTGGGGGGGTGGATTTGATGGCATTGTCGGTGAGTTTAGAGGAGCAATTGCCTCACGTACAAGACATAATGGAAGCATTAAGAGGTTTGGAGACTAGCCCCAAGTTGATTCTAGGTGGTGGGTGCCCGCAAATTACTTCTCTAGTGAAGCAAAGCCGGAGCCCTCAAGAGTCAGTGAAAATCATAGTTGGAGCGGATCCAATAGAAGCTATGGTGGGCGCTAGGATTTTGTGTGGTATATCCGAGACTGATTCTAAACTGGATTCTCTTGAAGATTATTTAGTTATTATCGGCGAACAAATACAAAAGCTGAGAAAAGAAAAATCATGGAGTCAAGCAACTTTGGCTTCTTCTTGCGGCCTTGACCGAACCTATATTAGCGCGGTTGAGCATGGCAAGCAAAACCTCACTATTGGTGCTGCTGTAAAATTAGCAGATGCTCTCAATACTTCTCTGGTTTCACTGTTAAGCCAGCAATAATGTAGACTCTAGTCTACAATTAGAGGAATATACTTGACATTATGTAGAGCATAGTCTACAATACTCCTATATTAAATTTTTGGAGGTTTAGTTATGCTGCACATGAAATGTTGCCCGAAGTGTGAAGGAGATGTAGCTTTAAACAAAGACTACTACGGTTACTATGTGACCTGCCTGCAATGTGGATGGTCCAAAGACATCCCTAAGAACAAAGTGTCTAGCAAAAGTAGCCATGACAAACATTCCAAACTGGCATTGGCTGCCTAAAACATTAATCGAAGGAGCTCAACCAATGGAATGGACTATATTAAATTCAGATCTCACTACAGAGGATCCCACCGGAGTGGAAGGTTTTATCAAACGGATGGACGCTGAATACCGTGCGGGAGGTGTTCCGATAGAAGGCTTTAGAATCGTAAAGTCTGGGATGGAAATGTTCAACATCACCCGACAAATCGAGGCGGACAAAGTATTAGCAGGTCCATCGAAAGCAACTCTGTATGTGGGTTTTCAAAACGTAGATAAATTTGTCAACGAGTACAAGAGGTACACCGACATTACCGAGTCAGGCATTAATGTGGTCGGATTCGGAGAAGGAAATGTTGCAGGGGAAATTGATGTGATTAGTCAGTGGGTTGCATTGTCCGAAGATCACAAAGCTTTCGAAAACCAATGGTACCTGATATCAACCGAACCGGAGCCATTCATATTCATAGGATGGGAGACTTCTGATTCCTCTCAGTTCGGCTTGGGAGGAGTATCAACACCTGGAAAAGAATTCAAAGGATTTATCTCCGATGACTTAAGAATCGTGAACGCTGCGATTGCTCACCTAGAACGCGTGCGAATCCAAAATGGACCCAAGGTAGCGATGAATGTAGAGCAACTTACTGACAACTTGGGGTTTTCTGTGAATAAGGTTATGGTGTTGACCGATGACGGGAGGAACAAAAACTTTCTTCAGATCCGTGAAGAGTCTCTATCGCTTGCAAGTAAGTTTAACGCCGAAGTAGTGTCCTATGATACTTCCGCTATTTCTTATCTTGTGAATCCCTATCCTTCAGAAATGTATGAAAAAGAGAATAGTAAACCTCTTGACGGTGCGGAATTGCTTACTTTGGGCAGACAATATCTTTCCGATCAGATTGAAGAATACAAGAGTCATGGAATTGCGGCTAAAGCGGTACTTCCAACGGAACATGGTTTCGGGCACGTGTCAGAATGGGCGGAACAAGAAGGTGTTGACATGATCATGATGCCCGCTTCGATGATCAAGCCAGGTCTGGTTGGACGGCTTCAGGGATACAATCTATCAAATCTACTGAGCTCAACAGATAAACCCGTTTTAGTTGTAGATAAGTCAGGAGCTGCGAAGATACTAATCAATGATCTAGCAGCTCAGACCTCTGTAACATAGGCGTGTCCTGATGGGTTCCTCGATGTGATTGAAAGGGCCATCATGATTTGCTATACTCTGTATCAACAGAACAGATACTAAGTAAGGAAGTGGCTGCTATGCTACCTGATGTTAACCTGAAAGCTATTACAGAAGGAGACTTAATCCAAGTCAGAAACTGGCTGTTGGACCCTGAGGTAAACCAAATGTGGTACGGCTGTGATGAAAATAATCAGCCCCTGCACACAGGTTACGACTTGGGGTTTAAAGAACCTGAGCTGAATCAATTAGTGGTTAGGCTTGAACAAGATAGGAACAGAGACGTGATGTCTGTGTTAGATGCTGACAATAAGCATGTAGGTGAAGGTCAACTAGTTTATGAATGGTCGCTTCTCGAGGCTCAATTATTCCTACTCATAGGAGAGAAGGAATTATGGCACCATCATTATGGTACAGCGGCCCTAATCAAATTACTGGATTACGCTTTCATTGACAAAGGTCTCCATAGAATTTGGGTGGACGTTCCTGAATACAACACTAATGCTTTGCACATGGTAGATCATGTGGGATTTGTTGTTGAAGGACATTTCCGCGGGGCTCATCGCAAAGAGGGAGAATGGTACGATTCATCGGTCTTAGGTCTGCTCAGTGATGAGTATGCTAGAAGGCGCAGTCGTATTCTTGAATCAGTTTGATAGAACCTGGAGGATGATATGTCAGTTATCACAATAAATGGACCGATTGGGTGCGGGGCTATTGAAGTTGGTAAATTGGTCTCCCAGAAGGCCTCTTTAAGTTATGTGGACCGAATGTTATTTTCTGAAGCCGCTAAAGTACTGGGATCTCCTGTGCCAGACCTCATAAGACGCGAACAAAGATTTGTAAGTACCGTGAGCAGATTCACACGTGTGTTGCAAGATGCTCTTGAGAAGTCTGCTATCAGTGGTATCAGTGGCGAACCGTATTTTGGTAGGGGAATGGAAATGCTATCTTCAGAGACATACACTGATTTGTTGTCTGACAATGGAGGAGGCAAAAAAATCAGTGATGACGATTTTATCAAGGCTCTTTCTCAGGTGGTCAAAGATATTTCTGATTCCGGAGATGTAGTAATCATAGGCAGGGGAAGTAATATGATTTTGTCAGATGTGCCAAACGCTATCCACGTAGGGATGGTGGGCTCACTTGATTTAAGAGTTAAGATTATGACTGAGAGGGAGCATCTGGATCAAGACGAAGCTGCTGAATATGTAGACAACTTGGAGAAAGCTCGAGTGTCGTTCTACAAGAAATTTTTTAAAGTCCATCCTGATGATCCTGAATTGTATGATGTTATGCTTAATATGGATCACATGTCCCAAGACATCGCTTCAGAAATGATCATTTATGCCTCAGGGAGGTTACCCAGTTAGACTAAGTGATCCCATTTTCGGATACCCCTAAAGTTAATTCTAATCCTCCTGTTGTAACGTTAGCTATTATCATAGTCGTCTTATTGGTGTTCTTGATGCAGATCTTCTTTAGTCGTTTGGGTATCATATCTGGCACTGATAATCTTGGGAGTATCAGTTTTCTAAACAAATGGGGTTTCATTCCACGAGAATTATCGACTGGAAGATCCTACATGAGTCTCTTTGAACTCATGGGACTTGAATCGAGTTTATGTCTCGATGTTGTTGGGAAAGCCAGAGATAATTGTTTTATTTACGTTGAAAATGTGAACACACAGCTGAGATTAATTAATATTGAATCCGCAGTTCCGACGAGCATTACTCTAGTAACTTCGATGTTTTTACACGGAGGAGCCACGCACTTTTTGGGCAATGTGGTGTTTTTATGGGTGTTTGGGGATAATGTTGAACACAGACTAGGAGTGATTAAATATGTATTGCTTTACTTCACTACTGGCGTAGTTGCTGGATTAACCCATTATTGGATTGATCCGACTTCTGACACAGTACTCGTTGGAGCGAGTGGAGCAATTTCGGGTGTTATGGGGGCATATTTACTGTTATTTCCATCTAATAGGGTCCGCGTGTTGTTTATGGTCGTGTTAATCACTGTTGCAGAAATTAGAGCTTTGTATGTTTTGGGATTATGGTTCTTATGGCAAGCTGTACAAGCATTGTTGCAAATTGGCATGTCATCGACGGTTCAAGTTGCATTCATGGCACACGTTGGGGGATTCTTGGCAGGAATGTTGTTTGTGTGTATCTTTACGAACGTGTTACTTCAACGCAGGCAGTAATCCCAGGTATTGGCGAGCCTCTTCAGTAGTCATAGGAGTTCGTCCGTGTAGATTAGCCATAGTAACGGCCCACTCTATGTAAGAAGCATTAGACTTAGGCTGCTCTTCCATTGGCAGAGAAGGAGAATCTTCGAATCCCACCCTGATGTGTGCCCCGGTAGCTACAGCTATAGAACATAGCTGGAAAGTCTGCATTCCAGCACTATGGGCTAGCCA
>PBNM01000002.1 GCA_002723125.1 Chloroflexota bacterium
GATAAATATGATTAATGAACTAGATGGGATCGAAGATATAGCACTGACCACTAACGCATACTTACTACCAAAGCAAGCTGAAAAATTAAAACAGGCGGGGCTGAAACGGATAACAATAAGCTTAGACTCGTTGGATAACGAAGTGTTCAAACATATGAACGGAGTCGGTTTCTCNGTTGATAAAGTATTGGAAGGCATCNCTTCNGCTCAACAAGCNGGGNTAACNCCTATCAAGATCAANTGTGTNGTCCAAAAAGGGGTAAATGACCANACTATNGTAGATTTGGCAAAATATTGCAAAGANAACAATTTTATCCTGAGNTTTATAGANTACATGGATGTTGGCAACCAAAACCNATGGGATTTTGACCACGTTGTACCNTCTCAAGAAATTGTTAGGATTATNNAAAAAGATTTAGACATACGTCCAATCAAAAAGAACTACCCTGAAGAAGTAGCAGATAGATATGAATATTCAGATGGTTCAGGAGAAATNGGNCTCATNTCNTCAGTAACAAANCCTTTTTGCTCCCAATGTTCTAGGGCTCGCCTAAGTACTGATGGGAAACTGGTTACTTGCTTGTTNGCGACAGGAGGNATTGACTTAAAAACNCCCATGCGGTNTGGAGCTACTGANTCNGAATTAACTNATCTTATNANATCATCTTGGAANGTTAGNCAAGACAGATATTCTGAAGAACGTTCCACGAATCAAACTCCTGATGCTAGCAAAAANAAGATTGAAATGTTCCATATAGGTGGNTAGAAATGCAATCCGTTCAACCTATTCAGATCTACACAGATGGTTCATGCAAAGGTAATCCTGGTCCNGGCGGTTGGGCAGCCGTNATTTTCTCCAATGGTCAAATNATNAAGGAACTATCTGGAGGGGATGCNAACACAACNAATAACAAAATGGAAATTACTGCAGTAATTNAAGGNCTANAAGCTATACCTTCCAGTTCCAAGATAGATATTTTTTCTGACAGNAGNTATGTCATCAATTCAATGACCAAAAACTGGAAAAGGAATGTTAATAAAGACCTTTGGTCGCAACTAGACTTTGAAGCAGCTAGGCATCAACTCACTTGGTATTGGGTCAAAGGACACTCTGGGGATCCCGGGAATGAACTCGCTGACAAACTAGCATATGCAGCCGCTGACGCGGCCAGCAAAGGAGATACTGTCATGGACCAGCATCNACCATCAGAAGGCCTAACTCACATAGATGAAGGAGGTAATGCATCTATGGTAGATGTGGCGGACAAAAATGTAACAGTTCGCGAAGCTACTGCAGTAGGGGCTGTGACAATGTCAAAAGAGACACTTAATTTAATTAAACAAGGATTGATCAAGAAAGGAGATGTGTTTACGGTTGCTCAATTAGCAGGAATCATGGGAGCGAAAAAAACATCAGATCTTATTCCTTTGTGCCACCCACTACCACTGGAAAAAATCACTGTAGAACTNANAATTGAAGAATCTACTTCGTCGATAAATATCGAAGGTTATGCTAAAACTTCCAGTAAAACAGGTGTTGAAATGGAAGCTTTAACAGCCGTTAGTATCGCTGCACTCACTATATACGACATGGCTAAAGCATCCGATCGCCAAATGACCATTACCGATATAAAAGTGATTAAGAAATCCGGCGGAAGAAGCGGGGATTTGGATTTCTCGTAAAATCTTGCTTCTGATTAGTCTACTGGCACTACACTAAGAGTTTTTTAGTCTCACTTAACTGCCTAATCATAGTAGCGAACAATATAGTNGTCTCATATAGACCTACATCCAAATCCGTTATAGANAAAGAGTTATTAATGCCTATTTCCGGCACAACCATTCCTAACATATTGATGTCAATTATTTTTAAACATCCTTTAAAGTCAATTATCACGCAACCTAAATCTGATAGGTCATGAACGATCTCTATGCCATAGATACCCGAGCCCGGAACAAGTTCAGGTATTGATACACCACTAAGTATGATGTTTTGGGCAATGGAGTGTAAATCGTAAATAATATCTTCGTGATTTTCCATCATCGACAACCAGAATAAATTCTTTCCTTTCATTGACAGTTATAAACGGCAAGGGTAACATCAAATCTCGAATTTAGTATATGACTATTCAATTACGGCGCGGTAGCTCAGCTGGTTAGAGCGGTGGAATCATAATCCATAGGTCGGGGGTTCGAGTCCCTCCCGCGCTACCACAGATCTACTTATCGTCTTCTAACTGCTGGCCTATTTCGTCTAAGAAATCCTCAATCTCTGGAGACAGAGACGAAGCCTCATCCCCTTGCGACTCATCGAGTTCCGATTTGCGGTCTGAATCATACATTGATTCCATTTGTTCTATTAGACCTTTCAGCTCAGAGTTATTCTCCACTGCTTTAGTTAATTCTCTATATTGCCTTTGTCCTCGCCTGATTGGTGAGAGATCTTTCGGTATATCAGCATAAATGGATGACAAAACTTCAATCATCCTTGATACTCCACTATAGTCTTCTTCTAGCTGTGCATATTGAGGGAGATGTGCCATGAAATTCAACGTTTCCATTTCCAAATCATCAATGCCAACAGCAAGCAAATTCATGATAGTAGTTGGGCCCTGGTAACTGCTCTGACGCAATCTTAGATTCTCAACTTGTCTGATTTGATTAATCTCACCAATTGCACCAGTAATTAAAATTGGGCGGGTATGTGGAACAGCGTCGTACATAGCTCCTACTCTGCAGTAACGTTCTACTTTAAATTGTTTCACGATTTCTAATATGGATTCAACGTATTCTTCGCCATTTGCGTGTGGTTCAAACAAGTGGAGAAATAAATAATCTTGCCCATTCTCTGACTTGCCATGTTTCAGAAAACTATTTGGAATCCGCATTGTTCTTTTGCCTTGAACAAACCTCATGTTAGGTCTGTATCGAGTGAAATCAAAAAACTTGCCCGGTTTTGCCAATTGTCCTATTTCAGTGGCACCAAAAAAACGTTCTATACGATTTAATGTTAATGTTCCCACTTTACCAACATCAACCCAGGGTTTGATCATAGCAATAACGTATGGATTGGTAATCTCTGGAATGTCGTCTTGTATTTTAAATGCGCCTATATCCATTAACACATGTTGCCAGAAAAATTACACCTTTTCAAGTTTAATCATACTCCATAGCGAGGAATATGCTCTAATGCCAGCTTATAGATATGATACACTGCTGTACCATTCAGTATGAGAATAAAAACTTGAACATTTATCATCAAAGCATCCAAACCTTTAAGTCTCATAATTTTAGAATGTTATGGACTTCTTCTGTAGCTGCTCATATGTCTGTTGGGATGCAGCAAGTTCTCTTGGGATGGATCTCCTACGATATAAGCCAATCCATTGTATTTGTGGGCTTAATTTTTGCTTTAAGACAAGTCCCGTTCGTGATTGGAGGTATGATTGCAGGGATATTGTCTGACATGGTTGACCGTAAGTTTCTAATAATATTCACTTCTACGATATTAGCTATTATTTCTTTATCTGTTGCCACTATCAATCAATCTATTCCCTTCAGTATGGCAGGACTTAGTGCGTTGGCATTGCTATTGGGTGCAATAGATTCTGTGCAACTAACCACAAGGAGCGCTTACGCCTATCAAATAAATGAACATCAATCAGCATTAAATGGTATAGCATTGATAAATCTCGCCTCGAAAGTCGGAGCAATTTCAGGTGCTCTAGTAGGAGGGTTTTTAATAGCGCAATTTAACACAAGTGTAGGATTCTACATCATGGGTGGAGCATATGTTATTAGTGCTACAGTGGCTTCTCAGATGCACCGAACCCCACGCTCTCCATCATCTCAGCAGTCACACGCACCTTTAACGAATTTAATCAGTTATTTCCTTCTTCTCAAAAATAATAAACAGTTACAAGTTCTATTCACATCATGCACCCTAACAGAATTATTCGGATTCTCATACCAAGTTCTTTTGCCAGTACTTGTAGCTGAAACTCTTGAGGCAGGAGGCTTCACTCTAGGTATTTTGAACGCAACAAAGCACCTAGGAGGCATTTTTAGTATTTTTATGATTGTTTCCACCCAAACAAAAACAGGAAGCATGAAAATGATTTCCTTACTAATCCTGGGATTCGGTATCGGAGAGTTGATGTTAGCCAATAGTTCGACCCTCATTTTCATGATTATTGCGGTATTTACAATTAACCTGATATCAGGTGCTACCGATATTGTTCATCAGACCTTAATGCAATCAATCACAGAAACAGATGAGAGAGGGAAGGCCATGGGAACCTGGGTTGTAGGGGTAGGGATAGGCCCAGCGGGACATTTGGAAGTAGCTTACCTCGGCAAACTTCTTAGCAGCCGAATTGCCTTGATCATTAATGGAGGTATTTTAATCGCGCTGGCTGTGGCGATATCGGTCATACAAGAGCGAACTAAACCAAATTCTAATCCCTAAGCTCTCTATAACCTCCAACAATCGCCATAAATACCACCGGCACCAAGATTGCTACCCTATGAGTTTTGAAATCAATAGTGTATCTCATAGACAACCATTCTACAGCTGAGTTCAATCCATACACATAACCCAGATAAGCTCCTAGAATACCTAACAGGCATGCCACAAATAGGATTCCTAATCGTTTTAACACTGAAGACTCAACATCGAGCCAAGGCAAATAAGCACCTAAACCGGAACCAAAACCTATAAATGCAAAATAAATGAACAAATGTACTTCAGGAGCAAATGTATATCCCAGTGATCTGTTAGTAAATATGCCAAGCCAACCAATCAAAGCACCTAATATACCTGAGATACAGATGCTAGATATCAGTTTAATCCCTGGCATTATAAATGAGTAAACATTGAGACCAATCATAATAGCTCCTAACAGGCATTATAATAGATTATCTAACACAATAACACATGGATGTTTGACAGCCCTAAACTAATTCATACAATGTGAACAATTATTTTTGCGGAGGTTGGGAATGGCTATAACCAAATTTGACAGTTTATACGCTGGTCATATAGATATGGATGACATTGGTTACGCAGGCACCCCAGTGAACGACAGGCGATTTTCTAATGATGAGCTGTGCACTGCATTCGACAAAATGACCGTGCTTGCTAAGCAAATGGATACTGGAGGATATGATACGCTCTGGATGGCTGAACATCATTTCCAACCTGAAGGATATGAATGTCTACCCAATATAGTACTTTTAGGAGTGCATCTTTCCCATTTGACGAAGAATCTCCGCATAGGATGTGGCTTCAATATTGCGCCAATGTGGCACCCGTTAAGACTAGCTGAAGACTGGGCGACAGCAGATGTGCTAACTAATGGAAGGGTTACTTTTGGTGTCGGCCGAGGCTACCACACACGAGAGATTGAAACACTTGGGGCCCCTTTACTTGATCAAGATTCCAACCGGGAATTATTTGAAGAACAAGTGGAAATTATTTTCAAAGCATTCAATAACGAATCGTTTTCACACAAAGGGAAAAATTACACTATTCCCCCAGAAGTACCTTATCGAGGATACAACCTCAAAGAGATCACCTTAGTTCCTAGGCCTAAATCTACCCCTGTAGAATGCTGGCAACCCATTCAGAGCGCCTCTGAAAGAGCTTTTAAATTTATGGCCAAATACGGAATCAAAGGGATAATCGGAGGAGGATCCTCTGAAGGAGGCGCAATGCATGAAATGATAGTGAGATTTCAGGGAGCCTATCAGAATGCTGGAACGGATGTATCTCTAGGTGAAAATCTAAGCATAGGTTATCATTTCTACATTGCCGATTCTAAACAAAAAGCTCTTGCTGATGCAGCGCCATTTTATGAAGAAAATCTAAAAATGTTCGGACCTTTGCGGCTAGTCAAAGCTCTATCAGATGATCAAATTGAAGCTATGGGAAATCCTAAGACAGCTCCTTACGCTGGCCTTCCAACGATAGAAGATGCTGAAGGCAGCGGAGGGTTTCTCGCTGGCCCTTCTGAATTAATCGTAGAAAAATTAAAAGCACTAGAAGAAAAATATCCAGGTCTAGAAAGGGTCAACGTCAGTTTACCTATGGGAACTCCTCAAGNTGTTCTTATTGAACAAATGCAAATGTTCTCTGAACAAGTCATACCTCAATTCAAAAATATAACTGTGACTACAAACTAGTTATTTGGCGGCTTCTTCCACGCATTCTTTTAATAAGGCTAGGGCTTTCTGAGCAAACACCCACATGTTTCCCTCTCTATCAGAATCCCCGGTTTCTACAGTAATNGCTTTAGAAACAGGNCCAGACACAGCAATACAAGCATGTCCGTACGAATCNCCGTATCTATTACCAGTAGGGCCACTCGCNCCGGTTTCACTTANTGACCAGTCNGTNTTTAATGCCTTCCTCACGGTGTCAGCATTTAAAGACGCATATTCTTCNGTACTAGCTCGTTTCCCTTCCATTGCTTCATCNGGGACAAGAAGCAAGCCTTTTTGCGCTACTCTGGTGTAAACGACAACTCCCCCAACATAATAATCAGAAGCGCCAGGAATAGACACCAAAGTTGCTGAAATCAATCCTCCCGCGGAAGATTCTGATACAGATAGTGTCTGATTCGTGGATTTCAGCAAATCCGCTACTTCTTGTGCTATAGGTTGCAATACATTCATAGAAAACTCCTGTGACCTTTTTGGTCGGGGTGATAGGATTTGAACCTACGACCTCATCGTCCCGAACGATGCGCGCTACCCCTGCGCTACACCCCGGTTACTGATAGGATTCTAACATGCCTAAACCAATGTCCTCCAATTTAGACAAATTAATCGCACCGGACCATGCTCTCACTATGTTCTGCTCTGAATCTATGAACACCGTATGAGGCAATCCATAGACATTATAAAGTTCGATTACCGAGTCGTCTTTGACTCCCCCTATAGTGTACGTCACTCCTAAATCATCAACTAACTCCAACGCGTCTTTTTGGGATCCCAGGCCAGTGTATTTACCGATGTCTATCCCTATAATTACTATTTCGTGCCCGTGTTCCTCATAAAATTCTTGGAAGTCGGGCATCTCCGCGCGGCACGGAGGACACAATCCTGCCCAAAAATTCAATATGATCGGTGCTCCATAAGAATCAGAAAGGTTGATAGGAGTATCAACTCCATCATAAAGAACATACTCAAAGTCTGAAACTGTTCCTGTTTCTGTACTCTGGTTAGATAAACAAGATACCCCTATCACTAATATTATGAGCATAACGCTAGATATCCAACCGTTTTTTGATGTTATTAAATAATTCATATCACTAAACCATTCGCTCCAATCTCGCGCGAAATACTTTATATCTTGTCAAAATATTTTCTAAAGTAACTAATAATTCATTCTCTGTTCTTAGTGGGACCCTAATACTAGATCCTCTTACATCTACTGAAGGGCCTATAGCTTTTTGCAAAGCGAATTTTGCTCCTCCAAAATCTTCTGAAAAACCTATGAGCAACGCTCCATCAGAGCTGTTTACCGTTTTAACTCCTAGGGAAGAAGCAAAGTTTCTAATATTTATTAAATTCAATAGCTCGTTTACTTCATTGGGAAGATCTCCATATCGGTCTATCAATTCTTCCTTCATGTCAGTAACGTCAGATTCTTCCTTAGCTTTGGACAGCCTATGGTATATGCCTAGCTTGGACGGAAGATAGGAGATATATTCATCTGGGATAAAAGCTGCTATCGGTAAATCTATGATTGCCAGATCTTGTCCGAAGTTATCCCAATCATTCTGTAGTTCCGCATCCTGAGGCTTTATCTCTTCAACAGCTTGATTTAGGATTTGGCTATATAATTCCAAACCAACAGATTTGATATGTCCGCTTTGAGCAGAACCCAAAATATTACCAGCTCCTCTAATTTCTAAGTCTCTCATCGCGATCATAAATCCGGCTCCAAGATCAGACGCCTCCATAATCGCTTCAATTCTACGCTCTGCATTTTCAGTTATTTTGCGTCCTTTTGGTACCATCAAGTAAGCATATGCTCTTCTTTCACCTCTACCAACCCTGCCTCTCAATTGATACATTTGTGACAAGCCAAACCTATCTGCTCTATCTAGTATTAGCGTATTCACGTTAGGCAAATCTATACCTGATTCTATGATTGTCGTGCAGACGAGTACATCAGAATCTTTGTTTGCAAATTGCACCATAACAGATTCCAATTCATCTTCTGGCATTCTTCCATGAGCATAACTAATTCGAACATTTGGCATCATTTCAGATAGTCGGTTAACTACATCAGGCATGGTCTTAACACGATTATGCAAATAGAACACTTGTCCTTCACGTTCAATTTCTCTCATGACAGCATCAACAATAATTTCTTCACTATACTCACTGGCAAAAGTCTTAACCGGCAGTCTTAATTCGGGAGGCGTGTAAATGATGCTCATATCTTTAATACCTGACAGAGCCATATTAAGTGTTCTAGGGATTGGGGTAGCGCTAATTGATACAATATCTACAGATTTCCTAAGTTTTTTAAGCATTTCTTTATGCATAACTCCGAATCTCTGTTCTTCATCAACAACTATCAATCCTAAATTTTTAAAAGAGATATCAGATTGCAATAGCCTATGTGTACCTATTACTACATCGACTGAACCATCTTTCAATCCTTCCAGGACTTCTAATTGTTCCTTTCGGCTTCTGAATCTACTCAAACTGTCTACTGTCATAGAATAAGGGTTGAGTCTCTCACTAAACGTATTAAAATGCTGTTGGGCCAAGACGGTGGTAGGCACCAGCACAGCTACTTGCAAACCTTCAGCAACCGCTTTAAAAGCAGCTCGTAGTGCCACTTCAGTTTTGCCATAACCCACATCACCACATACCAAACGGTCCATTGGTTTCCTAGATTGCATATCTTCTTTTACTTCTTTGATAGCAGTTAACTGATCCATCGTTTCCGTGTACAGGAAGGATTGCTCAAATTCTTCCTGCCAAAGAGTATCTTCTGGATACGCTATACCTGCGTTAGCCTCTCTTTCAACTTGAATATCCAGCAATTCTTTGGCGAGTTCCTGTGCGGATTCTTTAACTTTTTCTTTCAATCTAGACCATTCACTAGTTCCTAATCGAGTCAATGACGGTGCTTGATCGGAACTTCCCACAAAAGGAGATACTCGATGCAGTTGGTCTGTAGGTACGTATAATTTGTCTTCTTGAGCATATTCCAATACTAAATATTCTTTGTCAGAAAAAGTTCCCATTGTTGTTAAACCAGTAAATTTGGAAATGCCATGATCGATATGTACAACGTAAGACCCTACTGTGAGGTCTTGAAGAGATTTGTAACCAGTGTGTCGCTTTTCATTAGCACTCTGCCAGTTACCGGTACTTCGGCTTACCCCAAATATCTCGAAATCTGTAAATACTCTTAATTGAGTTGACTGAGATATCTGTACGTTCCACCCAACTGACAAGTCTCCTTCTATCAAATAGCATTTACCTGGCTCTAATTTGTGCCCAGTGACTCCTTCCAGAGATTGATAATTAGTGGTATCCGCAAATTCTAATAGACTTTTTAGCCTGGAGAAAGACTGCCTGCTTACAATCAAATTTATATCATTATTTTTGATGCCGGTGATTTCATGTATAAATTGCTCTAAATTGCCTGCATATTGTTTAGGAGAGCCAAATAAGTTGCTGGAATCATCAATTCCATAAGTGTCTAAATTAATTGCATTATCTAAATTAAATGCATGTATTAATGAAGCTGTGGGGGAAGGAAATCCTTGTGGCAAATCTCCTCGTTCACATCTGGAAGCAGTTATATTCTCTATTTTCCCTTGTATGGACTCTGCNTCTTCTTCAATCAGATTCTTNCGATCAAGCACCAACAATGAATCCTGNCCTAGGTAATCGAATAATGTAGCATCGTTAAAAAATCCATTATAGAACTCAAAGGATTCTGGATCAGAAGCTTCTTGCAACACTTCCAAATCTTGTTGTATCCGTTCATTTACTTCAGCAGTACAATCCGAATAATCAAGTCCCTTTATTTTATTTGAGAAGAGATCCTGTTCTATTACAGCCTTAAGCTGTTCTGAAGCTACAGTCAAGGAAACCTCAGATTCAATGTCCTCCACAGATCTTTGAGTATTCACATCAAAATACCTAATGGATTCTATTTCTGTATCCCATANATCAATTCTCAGNGGGTAAGCATGATTTGGAGAATACACATCTATGATGCCTCCTCTGCTACTGAAAGTTCCTGGAGCTTCGACCATTGAAGCACTCTTATATCCCATTTCAATGAGCCGCTCCAAAAAATTATGAGTGCTTATTAAATCTTGACCAGGACTTATATTGAGGAANCCTATNGAATTATTATGAAAAGTGTTCGGATGGAGAGTCTTTCTAAGGGCAGCTCCTACAGAAGACACTACTACTACATTATTGGTCTCCGTTACTATCTTAGACAATGTAGTNATACGTTCNTTGGTNGTTCTAGAATCAACTATCAGNCGTTCATATGGNAAAACATCTGCATCGGGTANGAATAAGAGTTCAACGTCTTCTCCTAAATAATCCAACAAATCATTATAAAGCGTTCGGGCATCAGATTGCTTAGGAGACAGAACGCATANAATTTTCGGGGCGTGTTGCTGCCTGAGAAGAGAGAGGACTACTTCCTTACCTCTGCTCCCTATTTTAATTGATCTGTTAGATATATCACCAAATTCAGCGTCAGCTAGTGGTTTTATAAGCGGATCAACATATTGACCTATACCTGAAAATGTCATAAACCTATGGCTGTCATAGTAATCATTTAAAATATACTCATATCGTGATAGTTTTACAATCACAAATAGGAAANTCCTANGATATGAAGATTTATAAAAGATATAATTTAAAGTAAAGTTTACATCATGAAAAACTCTNATTCTAAATACAAAAGAATAGTAGTAAAAGCAGGAACTGCAGTACTAACCCANGGGGNGGAACATTCCCAATTGGATGAACAGAACATCCGTAACCTNGTTAATCAAATCACTTCCTTGATGGAATCAGATTATGAAATCGTATTAATTTCGTCAGGAGCTATCGCTTCNGGAAGAGACATTCTGCANAATAATCTTAATAATCAAAACAAACGTAATATAGTCTCAAGACAAGTTTTGGCAGCCATAGGCCAAAGTAAACTCATGAACTTCTACCAAGAGAGTTTTGGAGAATCTGGCATATTCACCGCTCAAACATTGTTAACTAGCGACGACCTGAGCAATAGGCAATCATACCTNAATATCAAAAATACTCTAATTAGTCTTCTGGAATTAAAAGCTGTGCCAATATTGAATGAAAATGACGTTGTAGCTGTAGAAGAAATCAGTCATGTGTTTGGTGATAATGATAGGTTGTCNGCTCTAGTAGCAAACCTNATTGATGCAGACTTGCTGATTGTACTTAGTGACACTGATGGCCTGTACGATAAAGATCCAAATGCTTTCCCCGATGCACAACTAGTCGAAAAAGTATCAGTGATTGATGAGTCTATTGATCAAATGATTGGTAAAAACATCAATCCGTGGGCAAGAGGAGGCATGGTAACCAAAATCGAAGCAGCAAGGCTTGTGACCTCAGCTGGCATACCTATGGTCTTATGTAATGGCAATACTCCAAACATATTACTTGAAGTTGTTAGCCACGATTTTACAGGCACTCTCTTTGAACCCAAAGAAGGAAGACTAGAGTCCCGAAAAACCTGGATGCTTGCAATTGTCGCAGAATTCAAGACTGCGCACATTTGCGTTGATGCAGGCGCTAAGCAGGCGTTATTGAAGAACGCTAGTCTGTTGCCATCAGGCATATTAAACACACACGGNGATTTCAATAGAGGTGATGTCATATACATCGCCGACGAAAACGGAGAAAATCCGTTCGCGTGTGGCATAACCAACTATTCTTCTAATGATGTTAAGCAAATAAGCGGGAAGCAATCGACCGTTATAGAGGCATCATTGGGTTATAATTACGGAGAAGAAATCATACATAGAGATAACCTGGTAAATTTGTAATATGAATTCATTAAAAGAAATAGCAAAAGAAACTAAAGNAGCATCTTTTGAATTGTCTATCTCATCNACAGAAGANAGGAATAAGGTTCTTGATAAAGTTTCCCAACTCCTCAGTGAACGTATAGCCGATATAGTATCAGCTAATCAAATTGACTATGAAAGCGGGAAGACATCAGGTCTAAATGATCAAATGTTAGATAGATTGTTACTAACACCAGAACGAATCGAAGGAATGGCTACTGACGTACAGACTATCAAGAGTTTAAGTGATCCTATTGGTGAAATAATAGAGCAGAAAACTCTTGANAACGGGATAGAATTAAAGAAAGTTAGAGTTCCGCTGGGAGTCCTAGGATCAATCTATGAAAGCCGGCCCAATGTAACTATTGATATNGCAAGCNTAGCCATAAAATCAGGNAACGCAGCTTTGTTACGAGGCGGCAAAGAGAGTGTTAACTCTAATATCGTACTAACGCAGATACTAAAAGATGCATTATCCAACGCCGGTCTCCCAGAGTCTGCAGTTGGNCTTATCACTNATCCTGATCGAAGCATCGTAGACGAGATGCTTGGGCTAGATGAGTACATNGATTTGCTCGTTCCTCGAGGAGGAGCTGGATTNATTAAACATGTATANGAAACTGCCAGTATGCCTGTGGTGGCAGGCGGGATAGGAGTATGCCATGCATTTATTGATGAAAATGCAGACCCTCAAAAAGTTATTCCTATCGTTATCAATTCCAAAACGCAAAGACCTACGGTATGTAACGCTTTAGATACAGTTTTAGTACACAAAAATGCAGATACGGTGATGATCCAAAATATGATTTCTGAACTACTTGATCATCAGGTGGAAGTTAGAGCCGATGAGCAAATCTTGCAGCATATCACAGTAGACAATTCATTGATAAAAGCTGCATCCGAAGATGATTGGGGGACAGAATTTTTATCTTTAGTTATTTCTATCAAAACAGTGGATTCATTACAGGAAGCCTTAGAACATATTAAAACTCATGGTTCTGGCCATACTGAAGCAATCTTAAGTGAAGATAAAACGTCTCAGGATACTTTCACTAGGACTATTGATGCCGCTGCAGTGTTTGTTAATGCAAGTACTAGATTTACAGACGGTTCACAATTTGGTTTAGGTGCTGAGGTAGGAATCAGTACTCAAAAATTTCATGCACGTGGCCCCCTCGGACTAAAAGAACTCACTTCATACAAATGGATAGGTATAGGGAACGGTCAAGTCAGGCCTTAATTAATGTCCTCAAAGTCTGGGGGCCAATAATAAGTTTGGTTCCCTGACCAAACCCTATTCAACTGTAACTGCAACTTAATTACAGCAAGCAATCCTAATCCTAAGATCAATGAGACTGATAAAGTTTTATATTTATCCATTCCTGTCAGTAATTGCCATCCTGTAGCGATATGAACTAGCAGGAATCCCCAACCTACTGGATTAGTGAGAGCATATAGCCAATGTTTTCTTTCCCATTCTATTCCGTTTAATTTATTTAGATCATTAGCTATGAGGTATATCCAGTAGACCCAAAACAAACCAAACGTAGAGAACAATAAAACCGTATATGTGCCAACATTCCGACGGTCAATAAGCGTTTGAATATAAGCTGTATTTTGATCAAGCATATCTATCTACATCAACATTATAATGATTAATGAATCTCTTGTGATCTGTCTCTGTCATAGATACACCTTTGACTGTAATTTGTTTATCGAGTATTCTACAGTTGATGCTGATAGACTCACACACTCATATATTCCCACAAGAATACAAAAAGAATCACGAGTCCATCCTGAAAATAGACAATACATATGCAGATCTTTTCCAGAAAGATTCCCCTCCTGCAGACGCGGAGTCTCTAGTAGGCAGCATGAAACAACATGGCATATCTAAGTCTATTGTTTTAGGAATGGGTTGGACTGACTACGAGCTGGCCCAAGACATAAATGACTATCTTATAGAATCATCCAAAACTCACCAAGGCAAATTAATTCCATTCTGCTCTATCAATCCAGCATGGGGAAACGACGCATTATATGAATTAGAAAGATGTTTTAATCGAGGAGCTAAAGGCATTGGAGAACTTCATCCTGACACGCAAGACTTCGATATAACCTCATATGCTGAAATGAGGAGCATTATGCAATTTTGTGAAGAAAAACATCTACCTGTGTTAATTCATTGTTCAGAACCAATTGGCCATTCTTATCCGGGCAAAGGTCAAACTCACCCTAGCAAATTAATTGATTTTATTACTAATTTCCCATCGAACATCATTATTTGTGCTCATTTCGGGGGAGGACTTCCATTTTATTCTCTGATGCCAGAGATACGAACTTCGCTGGCCAATGTTTATTTTGACAGTGCGGCAGCACCTTATTTATATGACCCTGATGTTTATAAGAATGTAGAACAATTATTAGGATCCAAGCATATCTTGTTTGGTAGTGATTATCCTGTAGTTAGTCATAGAAGATCTTTAGACCATCTGATGAAAACCGGAATGGATTCAGACAGTTTCATGGACATCACGCACAATAACATAATGGATATATTATCCTCATGACTACAGACCCTCTCGAAAAGATCTCCTTGGAGATAAGTTTCCCGTTTGATCTACAATTAACTGCTGGTAACTCAAACTACAACGGAGTTGATCTCACAAATGAAGGTCTGTTTTCCCATATGAGAGCAATATTACCTGCTCCTGAGGAATCCCCTGTTCTGGTTAATTTAACCCAAAAACTCAACGACCCTTACAGCCCGGTATCATGCCAAATCATCGCTGGGAATGTGGATTCAGACATGAAATATTTAGTCAAAAGTAAGCTTGAATGGATACTTGGGATGGATCAAGACATTCAAGGATTTTATGAACTCTGCCAAGACGATCCCGTCATGAGTAAAGTCATTCAATCTCACACAGGATTCCATAACACCCGAAGTGCTGATCTGTACGAATCCTTAGTAATATCTGTACTCGGTCAGCAAATTTCAAACAAAGTTGCCATCGTTATCAGGCGTGGATTTACTCAAGCATTTGGAAGCAGCATCGAATATGAAGGGCAATCATTCTGGACATATCCTGATCCTGTAAAAATTTCCAACTCCACTATAGAAGAATTGATGAAGTTGAAGTTGAGTGGCAGAAAATCCGAATACGTCCAAAATATTGCTCAGGCTCAGCTAGATGGCTATCTAAACATAGAACTATTCGAAGACATGAATAACCAAGCAGTAATAGATCATCTTTGTCAAATAAAAGGTGTGGGTAGATGGACTGCTCAATGGTCTTTATCAAGAGGTATTGGAAGGCCTGATATCTTCCCTGAAGGAGATTTAGTACTTAACAAATTGATAGCCGAACATTATCTAAATACTCAAGAAATCAATTTAGAAGAGATTAACAGATACTCCAAAACCTGGAGGCCTTACCGAACCACTGCCGCAGGATATCTATACAAAATATTGACTACTCCTGAATTGCAATGAGTAGTTTTTGTTTATAAATTCTTAACATTCTGGTAGATTACCAACAAATAACGGTTTATAGGAGGAAGGATGGCACGATTAGAAAAAGGAAATAAAACTCAAGTACCTCAAGGGCAAGAGCAAGCTTTTGACGAAATAGTAGAAAACCTAGGTTCGATACCTGAATTCGGTCCCGGATCTATTCTCATACATGTACCCGAACTCAGCAAACGCGCAACTGCTTTAAATAGATACTTAAGATACGAATCTCAAGTTCCAAAAAAGATCCAGGAATTCACGATGATCCTTACTGCGAGACATATGGATTGCCAATATATATGGAATGCCCACGCACAATCAGCTATAGAAGCAGGTGTCAGTGAAGACATTGTCGAAGCCGTTCGTGAAGAAACTGAACTTCCCCCATTAGCAGATGACGAAAGAGCTTTAGTAAACTACTGCAGGGCTATTAATAATAGCCATTACGCCAGCAGAGGCGAATACCAAGCAATGTTAGAGCAATTTGGAGAACAAGCCTTTATAGAAATCACCATGATTATTGGAAATTACACTATGCTCGCTCTTGCAATCAACACTTTTGAGAGTGACCTCCCTCCCAATCGCACTCAACCCATTTTGCCAGTATGGTAGACATTCAACACAATACTTGATTTAGATGTTATTTGAACATTCCCATAAGTGACCTAGGATTCTTAGTGTTAGCAAATCTTTTCATCATTTTCTGAGTTTGCTTGAACTGATTCATTAACTGATTGATTTCCTGTGGAGTTGTACCGCTACCCAGCGCTATTCTACGGCGTCTACTTCCATTGATAATCTCTGGATTTTGCCTTTCTTTCACTGTCATAGAGCTGATAATAGCTTCTACATATTTGAGCCTGTCTTCATCGACATTGTTCATCATTCCATTTTTAGCCATATGAGACATGCCAGGTATCATTTCAAATATTTGATTCATCGGTCCCATTTTTTTCAAAGTTTGAATTTGTGAAAGGAAATCCTCAAAGGTAAAAGTATTATTCCTTAATTTCTTTTCCAAAGCTTTAGCATCTTCTTCTGTGATAGCATCTTGTGCTTTTTCTATCAGGGTTAAGACATCGCCCATACCTAATATGCGAGATGCTAATCTATCGGGGAAAAAGTCTTCAAAGTCACCAGGTTTTTCACCAACGCCCATAAGTTTTATCGGCACACCTGAAACACTTGTTATTGATAGAGCCGCTCCGCCTCTCGCGTCACCATCCATTTTAGTCATTATAAGGCCCGTTAAAGCTAGTCTTTCATTAAATTCTTGGGCAACATTAACAGCTTCTTGCCCCGTCATTGCATCTACTACTAGTAAAACTTCAAGTGGATTACATATAGCTTTGACACGCTGGAGTTGATCCATTAATTCATCATCAATGCTCAGTCTGCCGGCAGTATCCACAATTGCAAAATCAACGCCTTTGGTTTTCGCTTCCTTGATGCCGTTTTCAACAACTTTTTCCACTGTGGTTGAATTGGCAGGTTCAGAATAAACCGGTGCGTCAATTTGTTTACCTAGACTGACTAATTGATCGATTGCAGCGGGACGCTGAAGGTCAGCTGCTATCAACAAGGCATCATTGCCCTGTTTCCTTAGAGACATAACCAATTTAGACGAGGTTGTGGTCTTACCAGAGCCTTGAAGACCGACCATCATGATTACGGTAGGCTTCTCTGATGACTGAAGGATAGAATGTTCTTCTCCACTCAGTATTCCCGTAAGTTCTTCATTAACGATTTTTATAACTTGCTGACCAGGCGTAAGGCTATCTATTACTTTTTCTCCGATAGCTTTCGTTTTAATATTTTCAACAAATGATTTCGCAACCCTAAAGTTTACGTCTGCCTCGAGAAGAGAGCGCCGTACATCTGATAGGGCTTCATCCAAATCCTTTTCAGTGATACGACCTTTCTTTGTAATTTGCGCCAGAGTACTTGTAAGCCTAGAACTTAAACTGTCAAACATCAATTTCTCCAGAAATTGCCAAAATAATATGTAAACTAATAGGCAATCCTATTACATATCAACACGCGAGATTTTATACTATAGATTGCATCCTAATTCTACGTTATTACATAGCGATTGTCATATGATTCCGATCACGTTAAAACTAGAAAATTTCATGTCTTATCGAGAGGAAGTTCCTGAACTCGACTTCACTGGCATGACCGTTGCGGCATTGTCTGGTAGAAATGGCCACGGAAAGTCCGCTTTACTAGATTCTATTACTTGGGCCTTGTGGGGAAGGTGTAGAGTCAGGTCAGCAGATGACCTCGTATCGTTAGGAGCACAAGAGACTCGGGTTGAATTAACGTTCTCTGCATCCAATGAAACTTATAGAGTGATTCGAAGTCACATAAAATCTGGAGGAAGAAGAAAAACAGGAGTAACTGACCTCCAATTACAAATTGAACAAACAGATCATTTCATACCTATTACAGAAGATAGCGTTAGAAACACTCAGTCCAAGATCATCAACGTCCTCAGTATGGATTATGATACTTTTATAAATTCTGCTTTTCTTTTACAAGGTCACTCAGATGAATTCACTAACAAAACTCCTTCTCAAAGGAAAGAGATATTAGCAAACATTCTAGGATTAGGGATGTATGACAAGTACCAAGAAGAAGCGAGAATCCAACTTAACGAACTAACAAGTCACTTGCAAAACATAACCGGAGCCATGGATTACATTGAATCAGACATGGAAACATTGAACCTTGATGAGGATGCCTTACTTAAAAATATCGAAACAGAATCTGCCGAACTTATTAAAAAGAAAGAGCAAAGAACCAAAACAGAACTAGAATGGAGCCAAAAATCAGAAGAAGTGACCCGAGCTGAAATAGAAATAACCCAGCTCAAGCAAATGTCCGATGCTATTTCTGGAATGGAAAATGATATACGTTTCATGACTACAGATAAAGAACATAAACAAACTCTTTATCAAACCTTTGAAAATCTATTCAATCAAGAAGAATCAATTCAACAAAATAACTCAACATTTCAGCAGCATAAAAAAGACCTTGAAGCACAGCAAAAAGAGCAATCAGTTTATATAGGGTTACAATCAAAATTATCAGAAATAGAACTGCTGATATCCAGATATCAAGTATCTATGGAAACCCAATTAACTCAAAAAGAGTCCGAGATCACTCGATATTCGGATCTAGCAGAAAAGCTACCCACTTTATCAATAGAAAAAGAGAAACTGGATCAAGAATTACTTGCAACCACGAGATCGGAAGAAGACATTAAAGATCTTCAAACCCAGGAAATCCAATTAACATCACAAATTAGCGAAGCCCAAACCTTATCAGAATTACATGAGAAAGAAGGTAAGGAAATCAAGCAAAAATTAGATTTGATCAATCATTCATCCTCGGATCTGCATACTTGTCCTCTATGCCAATCTCGGCTTGACGAAACCTCTGCTGAAAATCTTAAAAACACCTACCACGAGGAAATTGAAGTCAAACGTACTCAATACCTAGAAAATAAGACATTGATCGATAAATTAAATACTAACTTGACTGCAATCAAATCCAACATTGAGACCAAAACTTCTCTTTTAGAGAACATCAGAAGAGAACTGACCACTAAAATCACAATAATGCACAAACAAATCGAAGATAGTAGTAATGCAGAATCGGAAATCATCGCATTAAAAAAAGAATACGCAGCTTTGTCTGATTCTCTTGATAAACAAAGTTTTCTACAAGAAGAACAGCAGACTCGTAGAGAATTGACCACACAAATGGAACGCAGCATTTACGACTCAAAAATAGTAGAGACATTGCAAGAATATCTGTCCAGTAATCAGGGCCACGTGGACCTTCATACTAAACTACTATCAGCAAAGGCAGAGGCCCCTGAAACTAAAAAACAGATTGAGGAATTAAGCAAAAGAATCGATCAAAAACACAAAGAACTTTCTGAATTGTCCCAAAGTATAACAACAATAGATTCTAAAATAGCCGGAGCAGAACAACTTAAATCTCAGTTAAGCTCCATTCAGCAATCACTAACCCAAATCAATGAGCAAATACGCAATCATGAAATCAGTATTCAAAACATTCAGACTCAGCTTGATAGAGCTAAAGATTCAAAAGAAAAACTGCTTAAATTCAAGTCTGATAGATCTGATACAGAAAATAAGCACAAAATATATACCGAAGTCGCAAATGCTTTTGGCAAACAAGGTATCCAAGCAATGTTGATCGAGGCCTTAATCCCTCAAATCGAAGATGAAACTAATCAACTGTTATCAAAAATGACAGATAACAGATTATATACAACACTTGAAACGACTAGAGAAAGACGAACAGGGAAAGGAGATCCCATCGAGACTTTAGACATAAGCATCGCTGATGAATTAGGTAAGCGCTCTTACGAATCATATAGCGGAGGAGAAGCGTTCAGAATAAACCTAGCCCTCAGAATCGCTTTATCCAAAGTCCTTGCAAGAAGAAGCGGTGCTTCTTTGCCTGTGCTGTTCTTGGATGAAGGCTTTGGAACTCAAGATTCAATAGGCAGAGAGAAAATCCTAGATACCATAGCAGCAATCAGCGATCAGTTCGAAAAGATAATCGTTATAACTCACTTAGACGATCTCAAAGATGCTTTTCCTACACGTATAGAGGTTACGAAAGACCACGCAGGATCCACTTATTCAATAACCTCCGCCTGATAGAATTGTGTTAGTTAGTGGGAATCAGTGCGTGAGGCTGAATCAATATTCGAGTATTCCCTGATTCATCTACCCTTTTTGTGATCAACTTGTGGCCAGCCTGTTCAGCCCAACCCAAAACATCATAAATATTTAGAGCATCAGCTAATATAACTTCAACAAAAGAACTGTTGTCACCTTCGATTTGTTTAGCTAATGCAGCAATCACTCCAGCACAGTTTTTACCCCTGCCATCAATGATAGCCCATCCTGAATCATTAACAGGGCTGGCTCCATTACCATTCGTGTGACCATTACCATTACTGTAGCCATTCACATGGCCATTATTTCCGTTGGAATGTCCTGCATAAACATCGATTTGCCCGGTTTTTCGCAGGTCCAACTGAGCTTTGAAATGAGCCACTGCTTCCCAAGCAACGGTCCTATCTCGATCTCCTGATGAACAAACAGCACCTCTAACTCCAACTATGTCAGGGTTAATTCTTGCCAGTTCGTCAAGATTATCTAATTTCAAATGTCCAGACAGTGCTGTACTTAATCCAGCTTGTTTAGCTTCTAATACCATCTTTTTCAGTTGAGGTTCAGGGATGAAATCGAACAAATTCCTACCATCTTTCACAAGGGTATCAATCAAAAATCCGTCACATTCACCATCCATTGCCAATTGAACCATCAACAAAGGATCCAAGCCATTTTCATAAAGGACATTGTCAGCAAATAAAGAGCCAATTAATTTGGTACCAAAACCCTTCAGCGCTCTACGGCATTCCCTTAAAATAAATACAGCTTCATCATAATCTGTTTCTATAAATCCCACTTTTACGGAAGTCGCATCCATAACTGCTGCAGCGTGGACTGCCATAGCTACAGTACCTGCTTGGTTAGGAACTACACCCAGAGTTACACTCACGTGCTTTTTGGCGGCAATTTCCTTTCTAGCTTCAGCGACTAGACTAGGGTGAGCCGAACCAACAGCTGCTTCTTGAAGATTCTTTACATCGATGATATCGGCTCCACCTTTATCAGCTTCGTAGACTTCGTCCATATTCTGAGCACTGACCAATAACATCATTCCAGACGACCCAGCATCAGCATTGTTCAGCCAGGCTGCATGATTTCGAGTATCAATCGATGCCACTTCTTCAGGTTTTGCTATCAGGCCTACCGATTCTAGGTCTTTTTTAAGTTCTGACTTTTCTTGATAAGTTAAATCATTCAATGGTTTTCTGACATGACCAGACTTTAGTCCTAGCAGTTCACCCCAGTGTTTGATCATTGCAACAGGCAATGCTCCTCCACTTTTCTGTACTGTGTAACCCCACCATTTATCGGAAATAGCTTTAATGTCTGATATATGTCTATCATAAAATTCTTGGTCCAAATCACCTTGCGTAGCCCTGTCTATAAACTGCACATAGTTATTTCTTCCAGGAAGATCGAAACGCCAATCAGATGTGTTTGCAAACATCACATGCTGCTGGAAACCTAATTCTTTTCCTTTGGCAAATATCCATTCATCAGGTGTACTTATAATCGCGTTAGAACCAGTAGTTATATGGGTCTTTATTGAAATTTGTTGATTGAAGCTAGCTTCCTTTACCCCAACTACAGACGGAATAGAACAAATCTGATCCAAACCTTCAGGACTCATCACCATGCCGAATTGTGGTGAGTTGTAAAACATGATTGCTAGGTTGGAGTGATCTGCCAAGCCATACACAAATTCTATAACTTGATCTTCTGTATTGGTAACCATGTAGGGAGGGGCTACAACTAATAAATCAAAGCCATTATTCTCTGCTCGATCAGCCAAAGCTATCATATCTTTAAAGGAGGTATGAGTTACATGTGCGGCTATAGGCCAAACTCCCGCGGCTTCGGAAGCCACCACATCCATCACTTGACATCGCTCTGCAAACGACAAGCTCCAGAATTCTCCCATTCCCCAAGTACAGCCTCCTCCGGTCGTTCCAAGAGCCCGAGCGCGCTGGATATTAGCACGTATGCTTTCTTCATCTATATTGTCATCTGCGGTAAATGGAGTAACAAATGTTGTCCATTGCCCTTTTAGCGTCTCCCATGCCCAGTCTTGAGCCTCATGTTTACTGTAGTTCGCCATTAATCATGCCTCCGTTAGTAGCATTACATTTTTTAAATTAATTTATAATCTCTTACACCACATTTAATTTTATCACAGGTGGTATCAGATATTCATATAGGCTGGCACTGCAAACAAAAATAAGTTCCTCTAGCATTAATTCTAGAGAATTGCATTGGTGAATCACAATTGAAACATGGTGCATTTTCTTTTCTTTTTATATCCCAAGGGGTCATGCTGAAATACGGTTCACTATCATCGACTCCGCGGACCACATCATATTCATCTAGGGACCTGCCCAAAGCTAATTTGATTTGATGAGTTAATGAAATGAGTTGTTTTTTAGTTAAATCACTAATTGGAGTGAAAGGATTTATTTTTGCCTGAAATAAACTTTCATCCGTGTATAAATTACCCAGTCCAGGAATGATTGATTGGTCCATCAATATCGACTTAATAGATCTTTTCCGACCTAAAACAGAGTCATCCAGATCAGTTAGTGAAAAATTTTCGGACAAAGGATCATTGAGTAACGATTTTTTCAGTGGTTCCCCATACACAATTTTGCCAAATTTTCTAGAATCCATAAAACGCAATTCTCTAGAATCATCAAAATGGAATACGTGTCTGGTAAATTTGTGAGCAGGAGTATCAGTATTTTGTAGTCTGAGCCAACCTGTCATTCCTAGATGTAATAGAAAATGATCCGTCGCTGTGTGCACCACAAGATATTTCGCGACTCGTTCAATATATATGACTTGATTGCCTAAAAAAGCTTCCTTAAACGTTTCTTTGCCAAACCCAATCCATTTTGTTGGGCTATCAGTCCAAGTGGAAAGAAAGCGCGAGCCCACAATGCCCGATTCAATTAAATATCTCTTGGTGTTCTCTACTTCAGGTAACTCTGGCATATGAGTTAAACTAAGCTTTAATAATTCTAAATTCCAAATTTTCACCCTCTATATCGAAAACCTGATCATATTCAATATCTCCATCGAATACAATTTCAGTGGTAAGAGTTTCTTGCTTCAAAAATTCTGAAAACCTTTCTACTACGGAAACCAAACTTTCTGGTAGTCTCATATACGTGGTAATACGATCGTTCAAATCTAAGCCTGCATCTTTTCTGAATCCTTGAATGCGATGGGAAATCTCTCTGATAATACCTTCATCTTTCAAGTCTTCGGTTACATGAGTGTTTACAGCGACTATATACGAACTATCTTCAATCGCCACATAAGACTGATAATTAGCACTTTTTTCTTGGCTTAATTGTGATTTGATATCTGCCAGCATATTAGCATTTTCAAAGCTATTTAGAGTTTTTATATTCAATTCTTCGAGAATCTGGTCACTCACCATAAATAAAAATCGTGATTCATCATCATTTTTAGGAGATACCAGGACGTCAGATAAAGGTTGTCTCACCTTTAATCCTGCTCTTGACCTTATTGACCTGCCTAAACTCGATACTTTCATAGCAAGTCTTATCGCTTTCATCAATTCTTCATCAATCAACGATTCATCCGCTACGGGGAAGTCACTTAAATGTACGCTGTCACTAGCAGAAGGATCCACCTCTTTAACCAATTTCTGATAAAGTTCTTCAGATACGAATGGCGCCAACGGGGCCATTAATTCTGACACAGTCACTAGACAGCGATAAAGAGTGTTATACGCATCCGTTTTATCTGTATCGTTTTCACTTTTCCAGAATCTCCTTCGGCTCCGCCTCACATACCAGTTAGATAAATTGTCTACAAATTCCTGGATTATTCTTCCTGCATCGGTAGGGTTGTAATTCTCTAAGGCATCTTCCACTTCTTTGATGAGTGAATGCAATTCTGACAAAATCCATCTGTCTAATTCAGTTTGAGGTTTCCAATCAGAAGGTGTTTGCGTAGGGTCGTAATCATCCAAGGAAGCATAATTAGTGAAAAATGAATATACATTCCATAGTGTCAACATCATTTTTCTGAATACTTCACCTACTAATCGTTCAGAGAATCTTCTACTTTCTCCAGGGTGAGAAGCAGTAAATAAATACCACCTCAAAGCATCGGCCCCATGAATTTCTAAAACGGACATAGGCTCTACTATGTTTCCAATCCGTTTACTCATTTTCTGTCCTTTTTCGTCCAAAATCAGACCCAGGCATATAACATTGTTATAAGCAGGCTGATTCTTCAACAGAGTTCCCAGAGCATGTAAGCTATAGAACCATCCTCTCGTTTGATCGACCGCTTCACATATGTAATCAGCAGGGAATTGATTATTGAAGTTTTCCTCTCCTGAAAACGGGTAATGGAATTGTGCAAATGGCATCGCACCTGAATCAAACCACGCATCCATCACTTCAGGGATGCGAGTCATAGCCCCATTACAGTTTTCAACTTCACATTTGATCTTGATCTCGTCTATAAATGGCCTATGCAAATCCAAATCTTCACCTACAGGCATATTTAAGGCCAAGTTACTTAATTCTTCCACGCTTCCTACACATGTCTGAACTAGGCATTCAGGACATTCCCATATAGGCATGGGGGTTCCCCAATATCGTTCGCGGGAAACTGCCCAGTCTACATTATTTTGAAGCCATTCTCCAAAACGCCCGTTTTTGACATGTTCCGGATACCAATTGATCTTTTGATTTCCTTGTACCAGTGCTTCTTTTTTCTGAGTGGTTCTGATGTACCATGAGCTTTTGGCGTAATACAAGAGAGGACTATCGCATCTCCAGCAGAATGGGTAAGTATGCCTATATGTTCCATCTCTGAGCAGTAAACCTCTGGATTGCAAATCACTTAGGATCTCTTTATCAGCATTCTTAACGAATTTATTTGCAAATGAATAATTACCTGTAATAGTTCCTTGCAAATCAACAGTTTGTATGAATCCAATACCTTTCTCTCTGCCTAATGCTAAGTCATCTTCACCAAAAGCCGGAGCGATATGTACGATACCAGATCCATCTGACATCGAAACCCAGTCAGCTGTATGAACTTTGAACGAGTTCTGAAACATGTCATTCTCTGTCAAATTACTATCAGAATTGATACTTCCATTCTGGAATACTCCTAGAGCTCCAGGAGGCAAATTTGCTTCAGCTGGGTCAAATAACGGTGTGTAACAAACTCCTTCCAAATCAGCGCCGATAGCAGTAAATAAAATCTCATAATCATCGCTGCCATCTAACACAGCCTCTACAAGCTTCTCAGCCATAACTAAGTACTGATTTTCATTGACCTCATCTTCATCTGTTGTAGCAAATTTGATAACCACATAAGATTCATCTTTGTTTATAGCGAGTGCTGCATTAGAAGGCAAAGTCCACGGAGTAGTGGTCCATGCGACAAAGTGTGCCAGATTACCTGCGTTTACGATCTGTTGTAAAGTTTCAACGAAATCATTACAAATACCAGAATCATTTGTTCGGTCTAGATCCAAAATGAACTTCACAAAAACAGAAGGATCCCTCGTATTATCTTTATATCCCAAAGCTACTTCATGGGAACTTAGACTGGTAACACACCTAGGGCAGTGAGGGGTCGCGCGCCTACCTTCATACAATAATCCTTGATCCCACAAAGTTTTTAGAATCCACCACCCTGACTCGATATAGCTATTATGCAGAGTAACGTAAGGATCCTCGAGATCCACCCAATATCCTATGCGAGACGTTAATTGTTCCCATTCCTTTACATATTTAAATACACTGGTCTTACATTGTTCATTAAATTCTTTTATTCCGTACTCTTCTATTTCTTTCTTGCTTTTTAATCCTAATTCTTTCTCTATTTCCAATTCGACTGGCAGCCCGTGAGTATCCCATCCACCTTTACGAACGCACTGAAATCCTTTCATTGTTTTGTATCTACATATAACGTCTTTAAATACCCGAGCAAGAACGTGGTGTATTCCAGGATTACCATTAGCAGTAGGAGGACCTTCATAAAGCATAAATTTGGGGCCACCTGCTTTATCGTTGAAAGATCTCTCAAAAATCTTGTTTTGTTCCCAAAATTCCAATACGTCTGTGTCAATGGTGGGGAAGTTAACTCGGTTAGTTGCTGGCTTAAACATTCGTTCCTCTATTGTTTTATGAAATGATTCCTATATCATTTCCTCAAGTTCGTTACATATCCCAGAATTTACTGAAGTGGTTAAGAGGACCGTGTCCTGAACCAATACTGAATCCTGGATCAATCGAATCATGCACATAAGACTGAGCTATTCGGGTCGATGCCTCGAGATCCTTACCTAACGCCAAGTTAGCAGCTACTGCTGATGAGAATGTGCATCCTGTCCCGTGCGTATTTTTCGTTTCGATGCGTTTGGAGACTAATTCTATACTATTTTCTCCATCAAAAAAATAATCTATGGGGTCTCCTTCCATGTGGCCACCTTTCATAATCACAGACTGAGCGCCCATGTCTAGAATATAATGTGCTGCTTTTTCCATGGATCTCTTATCTAAGACCTGAATACCAGTCAGTTCTTCAGCTTCAGGAATATTGGGAGTGACAATAGTGGCCAAAGGGATAAGCAGACTCCGTAGAACATCTACGCAATCCCTTCTCAATAAGTTGTCTCCACTTTTAGATATCATCACTGGATCAAGCACTATATTGCCAGGATTGGTTTTCTTCATCATAGTTGCCACTGCTTCGACTATTTCTGCATTAAAAAGCATTCCTATTTTTACTGCATCAGTTCCTATATCTTCCAGCACGGTTTCATACTGGGAAATTATTAATTGTGGTTCCATTGCTTGTATGGCATTCACACTATAGGTGTTTTGCGCAGTGAGAGCGGTGATCACAGATGTACCATATACTCCAAAGGCGGCAAAAGTTTTCAAATCAGCTTGAATCCCTGCCCCTCCTCCGGAATCAGAACCTGCTATGGTCATACACTTCGGAATTTTCCTTGATTCACTCAAATTGGCTCCAGTAAAAGGTCGAGTTTTCGGAAGTTCATGTTAAACAAGATAGATGCCAAAATCAATTAAATGCATTATGTAAAGTGGATTAATCCTGGCGCCGTGTGGTCATAAAATTTATATTGACAACAGACACACTAGTTGATAGAGTATTTGCTTGCTCCAGGAAGATAAATTTAAGGGCCAGATATGCCAACAGTAAATCAATTAATACGAAAAGGGAGAAAGAGTGTTAAGAAAAACACTAAAGCTCCAGCGTTGCACTGGGTTCAAAACTCAATTGCTAACAGAGTAAAATGGGGAGATGGATGTCCTCAACGAAGAGGTGTCTGCGTTCAAGTACGAACCATGACTCCCAAAAAACCAAACTCTGCACTCAGGAAAATAGCAAGAGTTCGACTCACAAATGGTGTTGAAGTTACCGCTTATATTGGCGGTGAAGGCCACAACCTCCAAGAGCACTCCGTAGTGCTGATAAGAGGTGGAAGAGTTAAAGATCTACCTGGCGTACGGTATCACGTAGTAAGAAGCGCTTTAGACTGCGAAGGAGTTCCTGATAGGAAACGAGGCCGTAGTAAGTACGGCACCGCTAAAAGTTAGCACCAGTCTAAAACGTATGTAAATAACACAAAAATATCAAGGGGTACTTGAACTATGTCTCGGAGAAGACGAGCTGAAATAAGAATAATCTTGCCTGACTCAAAATTTCAGAGCAGAGTGGTTAGCAAATTCATCAATTGTATTATGACGCGCGGCAAAAAAACTGTCGCACAACGAATAATGTATCAAGCAATGGATATTATTGAAGAACAAACCAAGAACAACCCTATGCAGATATTCGACGCTGCGATGAAAAATGCTACTCCATTAGTGGAAGTAAAGCCAAGAAGAATCGGAGGAGCAACTTACCAAGTGCCGCAAGAATTGGCCACCAACAGAAGTGAAGCTTTGGCGATGCGCTGGCTTATCAGTGGAGCCAGGAACCGGAAAGGCATTCCGATGAGACAAGGACTTGCGAACGAATTAATAGACGCTTCAAACGGGGAAGGTTCCGCAGTCAGGCGTAGAGAAGAATTACATCGTATGGCAGAAGCCAACAGAGCTTTTGTACATTTTCGGAGGTAAAGCTTAGCAATAGCTAAGTCACATTCACCATGGCAGATTATCCTATTGAAAAGATTCGAAACATTGGATTTATAGCGCACATAGATGCGGGGAAAACCACAGTTACAGAAAGAGTTTTATACTTAACCGGAGTTATTAGAAAAGTTGGAGAAGTCCATGATGGAACAGCCACAATGGACTTTATGGCCCAAGAACGGGAGCGAGGAATCACAATAGGTTCCGCAGCAACCACCGCCTACTGGAATGACTCCAGGCTCAATGTCATCGACACCCCAGGACACGTTGACTTCACTGCAGAAGTAGAACGAAGTCTCAGAGTGCTTGATGGTGGCATCGTAGTTTTCGACGCAGTTGCTGGAGTTCAATCTCAATCTGAAACAGTTTGGAGACAAGCTAACACTTACAACGTCCCTAGACTTTGTTTCGTGAATAAGATGGACCGAGTAGGAGCAAGTTATGAACGAACCATCGAAACGATAGTAGCAAGACTGGGCGCTAACCCCGTTCCAATTCAGCTTCCCATGGGTGCTGAATCTGATTTCATGGGCGTTATAGACCTTATAAAAGGTCACGCTGTGATGTATGAGGGTTCGAGAGACCACACCGGCGAAACTTTACCAGAAATGAAAATCACAGAAATTCCAGCGGAATATCAGGATGAATATGAAACCCGCCGCGAAGAAATGCTTGAAAAAATCGTAGAACACGACGAAGAAGCCATGGAGAAATACTTCGATGGAGTCGAGTTAACCCCTGAAGAAATCATAGCAGCACTTAGAAAAGCAACAATTAACATGGATGTGGTGCCTATACTCTGCGGAACGGCTCTGGGAGGAAAAGCATTACAACCTATGCTGGACTATATTGTGGATCTACTGCCATCTCCCATAGACGTACCTAACGTTGTTGGGCTTCGTCCAGGGTCAGAAGAGGAAGTAGAGAGAGCACCTGACGAGAAAGAACCTCTGTCAGCAATTGCTTTTAAAGTTGTAACGGATCCATATGTAGGGAGACTCGTATACATCCGAGTCTATTCAGGAAAGATCGAAGCAGGAGCTGCAGTTGAAAACGTAAGTAAAGGCGGCAGGGAGCGTATGGGAAGGCTTCTTAGAATGCATGCTAGCTCCAGAGAAGAACTAGAGGAAATCAGCGCAGGAAACATATGCGCATGTGTTGGTCTAAAAGATACATTCACCGGTGACACTATTTGTGCAGGTGATAATATAATTTTGGAACCCCCTACATTCCCAGATCCTGTCGTATCTGTCGCAATAGAACCAAAAACCAAAGCAGACCAAGAAAAATTAGGTGAGGCGCTTCGAAAATTAGCCGATGAAGATCCTACTTTCTTAGTCAACTTCAACAGTGAAACCGGTCAGACTGTTATGTCTGGAATGGGAGAACTGCATCTAGAGATACTTGTAGATAGAATGAAACGTGAATTTAGTGTTGAAGCCAATGTGGGGAGCCCTCGGGTGTCATACAGAGAAACTTTAACAGCGAATGTTCGTCAAGAAGGCCGATTTGTGAGACAAAGTGGTGGACATGGACAATACGGACACGTATGGGTTGAAATCGAACCTCTAGAAACCGGTGGAGGAATTGTCTTTGAAGATAAAATTAGAGGAGGCGCAGTGCCTCGCGAGTATATTCCTGCAGTCGAAAAAGGCATCCGTGAAGCCGTCGAGAATGGACCGGTCGGCGGATACCCAATGGTTGATGTGAAAGTCACACTAGTAGATGGTACCTTCCACCCTGTTGACTCTTCTGAAATGGCCTTCAGGCAAGCTGGAGTATTAGCAATTCGGGAAGGATCCAGAAAAGCAAACCCAATACTGTTAGAGCCAATGGCTGACCTGGAAGTGACTACACCTTCAGAATTCACTAGTTCTATTGTGGGAGACCTGGGGACCAGAAGAGCCCAAATAAGCAACATAGACTCAAATGGAGACCTGCAAACAATTTTTGCAACTATTCCATTAGGTGAGACTTTCTCGTATACTACAGCACTCAGATCATTAAGCAGCGGTCGAGCATCTTTCGGCATGGAAGTGAAAAATTACAGCCCAGTACCCGACCACCTATTAAACACACTCATTGGCAAAGACCAAGGGTAGTAAGGTAAGAATATGGTAACTCAACAGAAAGTAAGAATAGTATTAAAAAGCTTTGATCACAAAGTTTTAGATGTATCTACAGAACAAATAGTAGAAACTGCAGAACAGACTGGCGCTCGAATCTCAGGTCCAGTACCTATGCCCACAAAAATAAGAAGGTTCTGCGTAATCAGAGGTCCTCACGTAGACAAAGACTCGAGAGAACACTTTGAAATCCGAACACATAAAAGACTAATAGACATATTACAGCCAACTTCAAAAACTATCGACTCCTTAACTCGGTTAAATTTACCGGCCGGCGTCGATATTTCTATTAAACTGTAAGTATAATAGATAGAATTATAAAGGTATCAAGAGAAGGTATATAGCATGCTCAAAGAATTTGTGGGCAAAAAAATAGGAATGACGCAAGTCTTCAATGAAACGGGAGGATTAGAACCTGTAACAATTATTGAAGCAGGGCCTTGCTCCGTCGTTCAAATAAAAACAGAAGAAACAGATGGCTACCAGGCTGTTCAACTTGGTTACGGGAAATTAAAAAACCGAAATAAACCAATGTCTGGACATTTGGGTGGCATAGAAAATGGCAGACACCTGCAAGAAGTTGATGTGGAAGACATAACCGCATTCGAAGTGGGACAAGAGATACTCGTAGACACTTTCGAAGTAGGGGAAAAAGTAACGGTAACTGGCCGATCAAAAGGCCGTGGCTTCGCCGGCACTGTAAAAAGACATGGCTTCGGAGGCGGTCCTAAGACACACGGACAATCAGACCGACATAGGGCACCAGGATCAATTGGAGCTGGAACAACACCAGGAAAAGTGTACAAAGGACAGAAAATGGCTGGTCACATGGGTGATCGGCAAATTACTATTAAAAATTTAGAAATCATATTGATAGATGTGGAACGTAACTTGATTGCTATCAAAGGTGGTGTCCCAGGTGCACGGAACAGCATGGTCACAATAAAGAGAACCGGTCTTCGAGGTGACACAAAGGCTATATTTGCCACAGAAGAACTTATAGAAGAAATTGAAGAAGTAGTAGCTGAAGAAACTANTGAAGAAGNAGTANCTGAAGAAACTACTGAAGAAGCAGTAGCTGAAGAAACTACTGAAGAGGAAAATAAAGACGAGTAATCTGACATGGATATAGAAGTTAAAAATATANATGGTGAGAAGGCGGGATCTGTCACATTGAATGACAATATATTCGACGTGCCAATGAACAATTCATTAATNCACCAAATAATAGTTGCTTACCAAGCTAANAAGAGGCAAGGTACTGCTAGCACAAAAACGAGAGCACAAGTATCTGGAGGTGGNAGAAAACCTTGGATACAAAAACACACCGGCCGAGCCAGGCAAGGTAGTATCAGATCTCCTCAATGGAGACANGGTGGAGTCGTATTTGGACCACACCCAAGNGACTATCGTCAAAAAATTAACAAGCGCCACCGACGTGAAGCATTAAAATGCATGCTATCAGATCGTATTAGAAACGGAAATGTAATTTGTGTAGAACAATTCGCCGGGTTAGATGGTAAAACCAAATCTATGGTAGAAATGCTCTCGAATTTGTCCGTCACTGGATCTTGCTTGATAATTACCAATGGCAGCAACTCCAATGTTTACCAAGCAGGAAGAAATGTTCAAAAAGTGTGGACATGCCCTGCCAATCTATTAAATGCCAATGAAATCATAAACAAACCAACNNTAATNATAGAAAAAGAAGCACTAATGACATTAGAAACTATGCTGGATTCAACCATAAACCGAGGCGTGAACAAGATCGCCAATGCAGAGAAGGCGGCTTAGTTATGAATTTGCATAATGTACTATTAAAACCGTCTATCACTGAGAAAAGCACTTTACTGCAAGAATCAGGGATATACTCATTTGAAGTGGCTATGAAAGCTAATAANACATTAGTTAAACANGCTATAGAAACCGAATTCGGAGTAACCGTACTAAAAGTAAACATTACCAAAACCCCAGGAAAACGGAAGCGTTTTGGAATCAAGATAAAAAAAATGCCGGACACTAAAAAAGCAGTAGTAACGCTAAAAGCTGGTGACCGCATAGAAGTATACGAGGGATTCTAATATGCCTTTAAAACATTTAAAACCAATAACTCCTGGAATGAGAAACGCCGTCACTCCAAACTTTGACNATATAACTACTAGTCGCCCTGAAAAAAGCCTTCTTGAGCCATTAAGAAANACTGGCGGTCGTAACAACAAAGGNAGAATGACAACTCGAGGCAGAGGCGGTGGACCCAAACGAATGTATCGAGTTATCGACTTCAAACGAAGAAAAGATGGAGTCCCTGCTATAGTTGCTAGCATAGAATATGATCCAAATAGGACCACAAGAATTGCATTACTTAAATATCTAGACGGACACAAAAGTTACATATTAGCACCCATAGGCCTGCAAGTAGGAGATACTGTAAAATCAGGACCTGAGGCAGATCCATCATTAGGGTGCAGTTTACCACTGAGAAATATCCCGACAGGAAGTATTGTCCACAATATAGAATTGACCCCTGGGAAAGGAGGTCAAATGGTTAGGAGCGCAGGAGGATCTGCTCAAGTACTGTCTAGAGAAGGTCGCTACGTGCTAATCAGGCTCCCCTCTGGAGAAATGCGACGAGTCCTACTCGAATGCCGAGCTACATTAGGACAATTGTCTAATCAAGACCATAAAAACGAAAACTTAGGTAAAGCAGGTGCTAAACGACGACTTGGAAGAAGACCAAAAGTACGAGGCGTAGCGATGAACCCTGTTGATCACCCACATGGAGGCGGTGAAGGCCGCTCTCCTATCGGTATGCCTGGACCTAAATCACCATGGGGAAAACCCACCCTTGGATACAAGACACGTAGGAAGAATAAAGGGTCCAGCAAATTTATAGTAAGAGGACGTAAACGTTAATGTCACGATCAATCAAAAAAGGACCTTACGTAGATGCCAAATTGATGGCTAAGGTTAATAAAGTTCAAGAAGCCGGTGATAACACCGTGATAAATACCTGGGCAAGATCATCAATGATTATGCCTGAAATGGTTGGATTGACTATAGGGGTTCACGATGGGCGNAGACATGTACCAGTCTATATATCAGAAAACATGGTTGAGCACAGGTTGGGCGAATTTGCTCCTACCCGTACTTACCGTGGACACGTGGCGAGATCAGAAAGGACCAGCAGAGTAAGATAAAATGCCAGAAGTAAAAGCAACAGCAAAAAATGTAGGAGCATCAACAAAAAGACTCCGACCGATGATGGACCTAGTGAAAGGTCAACAAGTAGATGACGCTATAGCGACATTAGAACTACTGCCATCCCCTTGGGCTAAGGAAATAAGAAAAGTAGTACAGTCCGCTGCTGCCAACGCTGAAAACAACATGCTTATGGATCGTAGACAGCTAAAAGTTTCTCAAATATTTGCCAACCAATCTAAACCTGCAAAGCGATTTAGACCCAGAGCAAGAGGAAGAGTAGGACGGATCACGAAGCCATTTAGTCACATAACCGTTATAGTCGACGAACTAGGAGAAGAGAATTAATGGGGCATAAAACACATCCCTTAGGATTTAGATTAGGTATCATCAAAGACTGGAAAGCTCACTGGTACAGCCAAGGAGCTAGCGGATATAGTGCGCAAGTTAAAGAAGACCTCCAAATCCGAGATATAGTCAAAGATGAATACAAAACCTTCTCTGACGCTGGAATTGCGAAAGTCGAAATCGACAGAGGTTCGCAAGACGGAACAATCAATATACATACAGCACGACCTGGTATTTTGATTGGTAGAGACGGAGATCGTGTTAAAAGTTTGCGCGGCAAGCTAGAAGCGGTAGCAGGCAAACGAATCCAATTAAATATAATTGAAATTGATAAACCCGAGATTAATGCGGTTTTAATTGGGAAAAACATAGCCGAAGCTCTCAATAGAAGAGTAGCTTACAGGCGAGCCATGAGACAGGCGGCACTGAGAGCCATGCAAGCTGGGGCAAAAGGCGTGAAAATACATTGTAAAGGACGTGTAGGCGGTGCGGAAATAGCTAGAGTAGAGAAGTTAATGATGGGGAATGTACCCCTTCACACTCTAAGAGCTGATGTTGAATTCTCTATAGCCGAAGCACATACACCAATGGGTGTAGTTGGAATCAAAGTATGGGTCTACACAGGAGACATATTACCTACTATCCAAGACCGACAAGAGGACGAACAGCTAGATACAATTGAATTAAATGTAACACCTACCAGTGCAGCTGACTTGGGTGTGAACTTAAACGAATATGGGGAATTACAGGAAGATGCTGATGCTCCTGACCCAGTAGAACCCCAGGAGGGCAACGATGTTACAACCTAAAAGGACCAAATTCAGAAAAGCTTTCCGCGGCAGGAGGTGCGGTGCACCTACTGCTGGCAGTTCAGTGGAATTTGGAGAGGTAGCTTTGAAAGCAATGGCTGCTGATTGGATTACAGCTAGACAAATAGAGTCAGCAAGAATAGCTATCACTCGTCGTTTACAGAGAGGTGGCAGAGTATACATTAGAGTATTCCCAGACAAGCCAGTTTCTAAAAAACCTGCAGAAGTTCGAATGGGTGGCGGTAAAGCAGCCAATGAATATTGGGCAGCTGTAGTCAAACCAGGGAAAATCATGTTCGAAGTATCNGGAGTCGCACGAAGTGAAGCAGAAGCCGCACTTAAATTGGCATCNTATAAATTACCGATCGCCACGAAAATAGTGCATAGAGATCGAATNGGAACTTTGATAGGAGGATAAGAGGACAACCCTCTCANAATTNTGAATACTCAAGATATACGATCGTTAGACGATCAACAAATAGAAGAAGAAATACAAAAGTCTTATCGGGAATTGATGAGCTTACGGTTCAAGTCCGCGACCAACCAGGTCACAGACACAAACGAGCCTAATAAAGTCAGAAAAACTTTGGCACGACTTATGACCATAAAACGGGAACGAGAAATCCTAGGAGAAATTGATGGCTAAAGAAATGAGGAAAACCAGGATTGGTCAAGTCGTTCGTCATAACAACGATACGACAGCAACCGTCGAAATGGTTTGGAGACAAAGACATCGAGTCTATAAGAAACAAGTACGTAGAGTTGCAAANTTCTACGTCCATGACGCNAACAATGATTGTAGTGTCGGAGATACTGTGAAAATTGAGGAAACTCGACCAATATCTAAAAATAAACATTGGAGATTAATTGAGGTTGTAACACGGAAGCAAATAGCTGAAATTCAACCCAATGAAATAAACTAGAAATGATACAGACTTACACAAGACTACATGTAGCTGATAACAGCGGTGCTAGAAGAATCCGTCTGATGAACATACCTGGTGCATCAAAACGNAAGTATGCCAAAGTNGGNGACGTAATAGTGTGTACCGTTAGAGACGCGGCTCCAAACTCCCCTGTAAGAAAAGGGTCAGTGATAAAAGCCGTAGTGGTAAGGCAAGCACAACCGCTTAAACGAGACGACGGAACGTACATANGATTCGATGATAATGCNGCTGTGATACTACAGGAAAACAACATGCCCAGAGGAACGCGTATATTCGGGCCTGTTGCTCGAGAACTAAGAGATAAAGGGTTCATGCGAATTGTGTCTCTAGCTCCGGAGGTTGTGTAATGTCGGTAAAAACAGGAGACATGGTCCTAGTAATCGCAGGAAAAGATAAAGGTAAGACTGGCAGAGTTGAAAGACTCGTTACAGCGAAAAACAGAATAGTCGTATCTGGAGTCAATATGGTAACCAGACATATAAAGCCTAGGCCCAATGTACGACAAGCTGGAAAAATAGAAATGGAAAATCCCATACACGTATCCAACGTGATGTTGATTTGCAACAAATGCAGTAAAGCCGTTAGGCCAAAATCTAGTAACCTAGAGGACGGTTCAAGAGTAAGGTTCTGCACCAAATGTAACGAGGTGATAGACGATGGCCAGTAATTCAGCTGCTCTGACAACCCCTAGNCTCAAACAAACATACAAAGAGCAAATTATACCAGCNATGCAAGAAGAGTTTGAGTACGATAGTGTGATGGCAGTCCCCAAACTGATTAAGATATCCTTGAACATAGGTCTAGGAGAAGCACTAACAAATGGACGTGCTTTAGAAAGTGCTATCAATGACTTAACAACTATTACGGGACAGAAACCCGTTACCACACGTGCTAGAAAATCCATAGCTAACTTTAAACTTCGAGAAGGTAATCCTATAGGATGTTCGGTAACTCTAAGAGGCGACCGGATGTATTACTTCCTAGATAGACTGATCTATACCGCTCTNCCNAGAATNNGAGACTTCAGAGGNTTAGCTAGAAAGGGATTTGATGGAAGAGGAAATTANTCTTTAGGCCTACGTGAGCANATCATATTCCCAGAAATAGATTACAACTCGATTGATAAATTNAGGGGATTACAAGTAACTATTAANACTACAGCAAAAACAGACGAAGAGGCGATTAGATTAATNTCATTATTTGGGATGCCTTTCGTTAGGCAAACAGGAGGTTAAGGTTTGGCTAAAAAAGCAATGATACAAAAATGGCAGAAAGAGCCAAAATATCCTGTAAGACAGTANAACCGATGTAACAGATGCGGTAGACCACGAGGATACATTCGGTATGTTGGACTATGTAGAATATGTTTCAGACAACTAGCACTCCTAGGGGAACTCCCTGGAGTACGAAAAGCTAGCTGGTAAGGAGTAACAATGGCAGTNACAGATCCAGTATCTGATATGTTAACAAGAATACGAAACGCCACTATGATGAATCATTCTGACGTAAGTATCCCTTCGTCTAAATTAAAAGTAGAGATAGCTCGAATTCTTTCTGAGCACGGATACATTGACAGNTATGAAGTATCAAACGAAGGAACAATTAAAATAAATCTNTCCTACAAAACCGATAGAGAATCAACTATAGAAGGNCTNAAGCGGGTAAGTAAACCAGGCTTGAGGGTATATGTNAAAAAAGGCGAAATACCAAGNCTNTATGGCGGNTTAGGNTTAGCAATNATATCTACATCACAAGGCTTAATGACCGGACGAGACGCTTGGAAAAANGGCCTNGGAGGAGAATTACTCTGCTATGTCTGGTAATGAAAACNTAACCGAATCAAGAACTCTATCAAGAATAGGTAGAAGACCNATAGCTATNCCTCAAGGTGTCACTATAGAAATCAANACTGGTTCAATCACTGTTAAAGGGCCCAAAGGAGAACTTACGCAAAAGTATCATCCTGAAGTAAAAGTGACAGAAAGTGAAGGTCAGATCATAGTAGAACGATACAGTGACAAGAAATTCCATCATGCACTGCATGGGCTAACTCGTTCTTTAATACAGAATGCGATAGTAGGAGTCACAGATGGGTATACAAGGACACTGGAGTTAATGGGAGTTGGATACCGAGCCCAACAAAGTGGAGCTGGAGTAAGCTTAGCGGTTGGATATAGCCATCCTGTTGAAGTATTCCCTTTTGAAGGCTTAACTATAGAAGTTGAAGGTAACAACCTGGTTCATGTAAGAGGTATTAACAAACAANAAGTGGGAGAACTCGCGGCNCNAATCCGAAAAGTACGTCCNCCCAANGCATATAAAGAAAAAGGGATTAAATACCAGGATGAAGTATTAAGATTCAAACCTGGTAAATCAGCAGCACGAACTGCTTAGTNAATAGCAAGAGAATTATTATGGCAAAAGAAAAAAATGCATCAAGAATGAGAATTGTTAGACATGACAGGTTACGCAAAAAAGTAACTGGCAACACTGACAGGCCTAGACTATCTGTATTTAGAAGTTCACGCAATATATATGCTCAGGTCATAGATGATGTTAATGGTAAAACTTTAGTATCAGCATCTAGTGCTGAGGCGTCTATGTCAGGAACAACCAAAACTGAGACCGCTGAAAAAGTGGGAGCCAATATAGCTCAAAAATGCAANGATAAAGGCATAACATCCATAGTCTTCGACAGAGGAGGGTACAAATACCACGGTAGAGTGAAAGCTCTAGCCGAATCCGCCCGATCGAATGGACTAGAATTTTAGTCGAGTAAGGAGCCTACTAAATATGACAACACAAACTGACAANCGTTCACAACAATATGGTAACAACAGGGACTCTGAATTCATCGAGAGAGTTGTTTACACAAGACGTATTTCTAAAGTNGTAAAAGGTGGAAGACGACTTAGATTTAACGCATTAGTTGTTGTTGGGGATCGTTCTGGTCAAGTAGGNGCAGGACTGGGTAAAGCAATCGCAATTCCTGACGCTGTTCGCAAAGCAACAGCAGAAGCAAAAAAGAACTTGGTTAAAATACCCCTNAAAGGGAATACATTGCCGCATGATATTACTGTCAAAAAAGCAGGNTCTATTGTAGTAATAAAGCCCGCTGGCGAAGGTACAGGAATTAAAGCCGCNGGAGTGATGAGAGCGGTGTTAGAGTTGGGTGGAGTCAGGAATGTCACTGGCAAATCCTTAGGTTCCAGAAACCCAATAAACACAATNCANGCAACATTGGAAGCATTGAGGAAACTAAAATCCCCTCAAGCTTCTAGCGAAGTGTCACAAGAAACTACTTCGGAAGACTAAAGAGGNAACATGGCTGAAATAAAGATTACATGGAAAAAAAGTTGTATAGGNTTTCCTAGCAAACAAGAACGAATTATCGAGTCTTTAGGCCTGAAAAGGCTGCACCATTCAGTGATACATCAAGACAGCCCNACAATAATGGGTATGGTTAATAAAGTTATTCACCTCGTTCAAGTTGAAGAAGTTTTGGAAGAAGCAAAACAAGCCTCCAAGCAACCTGCAAGAGCCAAAAGCACGGCTCCAAAAACCACTCCGGCTAAAGAAAAGGTCGAAAGCGAAGTAGAAGAAATACAGCCATCCACTAATACCGGCCAAGGAAGTACTATAGAAAGCCTTGGACTGTCTGTGAGAACTCTAAATATATTGAAGAAAGCAGACATATCATCCGTTGAACAAATAACTCAAATGACAGATGCAGAACTCTTGAGCATCCCTAGTTTTGGGGCGAAATCACTCGATGAATTAAAAGAAAAAATAGGAACTTCTAAGTAAGGAACTAAAATGTTAGAACACNATCTTCAACAAGCTGAAAAAGCAAGAAAAAATCGCAAACGAGTTGGAAGAGGAGATTCTTCTGGNAACGGTAGCTTTTCTGGACGAGGCATGAANGGACAAAAGTCCCGNTCTGGTAAGCCNTTACGCCCAGGATTTGAAGGTGGTCAACTACCTCTTATCAAAGGGCTTCCAATGAAGCGTGGATTTAACAATATCTTTAAGACTCAATATTCAATAGTAAACGTTTCAGATTTACAAATCTTCCCTGAAGGCACTGAAATTTCTAACAAGACCTTATTTGAACACGGTCTTATAAGCACCCTTAGACATCCCGTCAAAGTTTTAGGAAATGGGGAACTATCTAACAAAATCACAATAGAAGCAACCAAGTTCACTAAAACCGCCCTTGAAAAACTAGAGAAGTCGGGATCAACAGCTAAGGAGATTTAATATCTTATGATCCCTTCCGAAGCACCTGCGGGGAAGTTCCCCCGTTTACTTCAAGCTGCAATCGATGCGTTTAAATTCCCAGATTTACGCAATAAAATATTATTCACCCTAGGTATTCTCGCTTTATACCGGTTCATAGCATACATACCTATCCCTGGTATTGATCAAGCTAGGCTAGACAATCTCTTCCAAAACAATGAATTATTAGGATTTCTGGACTTGTTCAGTGGTGGAGCTCTAAGCCGAATGAGTATAGTGGCATTGGGAGTTTTTCCCTACATTACCGCTTCGATCGTAATGCAACTCCTCACACCTGTTATCCCCACATTACAGCAGATTTCAAGAGAAGGGGAATCAGGAAGAGCCAAGATGAACAAGATCACGCATTGGCTCACTGTTCCTATAGCAGTTGCGCAAGGTTTTGGCCAAATAACTTTACTAAGGCAGAGTAACATTTTAGATGGATCGACCATGGGAATAGCCATTTTAGCGGCTTTGGTATCTATGGTTGCAGGTACAATATTCCTCATTTGGTTAGGAGAATTGATAACTGAACGAGGAATTGGAAATGGTATTTCACTCATAATATTTGCAGGGATAGTAGCCGGTTTCCCTGGGTTAATCGGGCAAAGTTTTGTAAGCACTGCAAATGTGCTAGGAATAGGCTTCTTCGTAATCATTGGAATCATCATCATCGCTCTAATAGTGATGTTCAACGAGGCACATAGAAGAATCCCAGTACAATACGGGAGGAGCGTGTTCAGAAGCGGCAGGATGTATCGGCAGAGTGGTTCATCATATCTACCACTCAGAATAAACTCGGCTGGTATGATTCCTTTAATTTTCGCTTTCTCTATAGTCATATTACCTGGTACTATCGCGAACTATCTAGCCACTAACTCAGGTATCGTAGGCAGAATAGCAAGAATATTTGCGGACTTATTCAATCCCGGAGCCCCTTTATATTGGGTTCTAGTATTCCTCTTAGTAGTATTATTTACATTCTTTTACACAATGGTTGTATTTCAGCAGCAACAACTAGCAGAAAATCTCCAAAAAAACGGAGGGTTTGTGCTTGGAATAAGACCCGGCCAACCTACTCAAGATTACTTAAACAAAGTAATCCTAAGACTGACACTCGGGGGAGCTTTGTTCCTGGGATTTGTTGCTATAGTCCCATACATAGCTTCATTGATTACTGGCGTTCAAGCGCTCACCTTATCTAGCACTAGTTTACTAATCCTTGTAGGTGTCGCCCTGGACACCTTAAGACAACTAGAATCCCAGTTAATGATGCGAGACTACGACGGATTTATGCGCTGATATGGATACATCGAACATCATATTAGTCGGTCCCCCTGGAGCAGGCAAAGGAACTCAAGCGATTATGCTTAGAGAAAAACTAGACGCCCTATACATAAGTACAGGAGATTTATTCCGTTCTCATTTGTCAAACGAAACAGACCTAGGTAAAGAAGCCCAAAAATATATGAGTGCCGGTGAATTAGTTCCTGATGCACTAACAATAAACATGTTATCTCAAGAACTCGAAAAAAAAGCTGATGATCACGGGTTTATATTAGATGGCTTCCCTAGGAACGTAGTACAGGCAGATGCTTTATCAGAATTACTAGATCGCAAAGACTTATCGATAGATTTAGTCCTATTTTTTAATGTGCCAAACGATGAATTAGTACGAAGACTTTCTACAAGATACACTTGCAAAGTATGCCAGGCTCCTCAAAATATAAACGAATCCGAAGGTAACGCAACGCCTAAATGCAACCTTTGTGAAGGGGAACTCTATCAAAGAAGTGATGATGCACCAGAATCCATCAAAAGACGGCTAGATGTCTACGACGAAGAAACTAAGCCTATACTGAACTATTACGAAGAGCAAAACTTGTTAACAGAAATCAACAGCGTTGGCAGCGTCGAAGAAGTCTTTACACGCGTGGAAGGAGCCCTCCAATAATGAACAATAAGCCAATTCAGACAGCATCCAATACTCCGTCTCAACATGCTGGAGGAATCCATATTAAGTCCAAACAGGAACTGGATCATATGCGATTAGCAGGACAAATTACTGGGGCTGCCTTGAAAAAACTAAGAACCGCTGTAGTACCAGGTATCACTACGAAAGAATTAGACAGAATTGCAGAAAAAGAAATCCGAAGCTTGGGAGCAAAGCCTGCATTCAAAGGGTATATGGGATTTCCTGGAACCATTTGTGCATCTGTAAACGAAGAAATAGTACACGGAATCCCTGGTAAAAGGGTTCTAGAAGAAGGAGACTTATTTAAAGTCGACTGCGGTGCGACCATAAATGGATTCATTGGCGACTCGGCTTTGTCTTTGGCTGTAGGTGAAATAGAACCTGAAGTAGAGCAACTTAGCAAAATCACAAGAGAAGCATTATACGCAGGAATAGCCGAAGCTCAAGTGGGAAATCGAATCGGTGACATAGGCGCAGCAGTCCAGGCAATAGCAGAAAAACATGGATATGGATTGGTAACAGGATACACTGGGCACGGCGTAGGACGCTTCTTGCATGAGGAGCCACAAGTTCCCAATTATGGACGGGCGGGACGTGGTATCATATTAAAGGCTGGGATGTGTATCGCAATCGAACCTATGTTTAACCTCGGAACTGCAGAAACATTAGTCCTGGATGACCAATGGACAGTAATAACTGCCGATTACTCAGTATCTAGTCATCATGAACACACAATTGCAATCACAGAAAACGGACCCGAAATACTGACTGTGAACGAATAAAAAACAAAAGAGAACGGATTGTATTTATGGCGAAAAAAGAAGCAATAGAAGTAGAAGCTCAAGTAAACGAGGCACTCCCTAACGGCATGTTTCGAGTGGAGTTGCCTAATGAACATGAAATTTTAGCTCACGTATCCGGCAAAATACGTATGAATTTCATTAGGGTTTTGCCTGGAGACAGAGTTCTGGTAGAATTATCTCCTTACGATTTAACTCGAGGTAGAATAACCTACAGATTCAAGTAGTAGAAGGAAAAAATGAAAGTAAGCGCATCCGTTAAAAAACGCTGTGATAATTGCAGAGTAATAAAAAGAAAACGAGTCGTCCGCATTATATGTGCAAATCGACGACACTCTCAAAGACAAGGGTAATAGGAGAAGACATATGGTAAGAATATCCGGAGTAGACGTTCCTGACAGAAAACGGGCACATATAGCTCTAACGAGCATATATGGAATAGGCCCTCGCATGGCTGCTGAGATCATTGAAAAAGCTCAGCTTGATCCCGTTACTCCTCCTAGAATGAATGAATTAGACGAGCTTCAAATCGATAGAATCAGAGAAATAGTAGATAAAGAATACTTAGTAGAAGGGGATCTACGACGAGAAGTACAACAAAACATCAGACGATTGATTGATATTGGAACCTATAAAGGGTTAAGGCATCGAAGAGGTCTTCCAGTAAATGGGCAAAGGACCAAGACTAATGCTAGATCAAGAAAAGGTGTTAAACGTACCGTAGCAGGGCGTGGCCGGAAATCTGGTGGTAAATAAGGAGTTATGAGTAATCACAATGGCTAGACAACGAGCAAGAAGAAGAGAAAGAGGGTCAATAGCTTCAGGTAGAATCTATATATATTCTACATTTAACAATACGTTAATCACAGTCACCGATAACGAAGGTAATGTATTGAATTCGGGAAGTGCTGGCACAGCCGGATTCAAAGGCTCTAGAAAAGGGACTGCATTCGCAGCACAAAGAGCAGCTGAAGATATCGCTAAAGCTGGGGTAGATCAAGGCTTGAAACAAGTAGATGTATTCATTAAAGGGCCTGGACAAGGACGAGAATCAGCAATAAGAGCACTAACAGGCATAGGCCTAACAATTAAAAGCATAAGAGATATTACTCCAATCCCCCACAATGGATGTAGGCCTCCAAAACGAAGGAGAGTGTAATGTCTAGATACATTGGACCAGTACAGAAAAAACTTAGATCTCTGGGATTAGAGTCTTATGGTTCTATAAGAAGAGACGAAAAGAAAAATGTAGCCGTCATGGGTAGACGACGAAGAGTGTCAAACTATGGGCTACAACTAAAAGAGAAACAGAAAGCAAGATTCTTGTATGGAGTACAAGAGAAGCAATTCAGGAAATACTATGAACGCGCTTTAAACATGGATGGTATCACTGGCGATAATCTAATGATTCTATTGGAACGACGCCTAGATAACGTATTATACCGTTCAGGAATGTTCTTAACTCGCAGACAATCAAGACAAGCTGTGAACCACGGCCATTTTCAGGTTAATGGCCAAAAAGTTGATATACCTTCATATCAACTTAAAACAGGTGATCATATTACTTGGACCGAAAAAGCTACTAAAAATTCCCTCTACCAGTTCGCTATAGAGAATTCAAAGACTATTGCACCTCCACATTGGGTCAGTTTAGATAGCAATGACATGTCAGTCAAAGTATCTACAGAACCAACTGGAGAAGATGGAGAAATAGTAATTGACACCGTCCAGATAGTAGAATTCTATTCTAAGAGGTAAAACATAAATGACAAGTTTTGAAACTTACATTCTCCCTCCTACTCCAACAGAAGGAGAGATGCCCACATTAAATCCATTGGTGAAAGTACTAGACACCGATGAGGTGAGCTATGGCAAATTTGCTTTAGAACCCCTCACCAAAGGCTATGGCATTACTATAGGGAACCCTTTGCGAAGAGTCCTTCTCAGTGCTATACCTGGATGTGCTATCACATGGGTGAAAATAGAAGATATCGTTCATGAATATGATTCCATACCCGGAGTCAAAGAAGAAGTCATGCAGCTGCTTCTCAATATAAAACGAATCCGAATTAAATCCGAGACAGGCCGCACAGGGAAAATGAGACTTGAAATACAAGGCGAAGGTTCCGTATGTGCAGGAGATATATCAACTTCTTCTGATTTCCAAATAGTTAATCCAGAACTTCATCTTGCAACATTAAATACCCCAGAGACCAAAATCTCTGTTGAATTTAACGTAGAGAGTGGAACAGGTTACATACAAGCTCAACAAAACGAAGAAGGATCAGGCATGGCTGTAGGAGTATTGCCGGTAGATGCTATATTTAACCCTATAGTAAAAGTGAACTATTCTGTTGAAAGAACCCGTGTGGGCCAAATCACAGACTACGAAAGATTAATTCTAGAAATTTGGACTGATGGATCAATCACACCAATGGACGCATTAAAAGATGCATCCGAAGAATTAGTAAATCACTTCTTCATGTTTAAGACTATCAACAGAGAAGGCGATGAAGCATTAGCAAATCCAGCCACTTCAGTAGCCCCCGAGATCTTCCAAACCCTTATTGAAAGATTAGACCTTTCTCCTAGGACACTCAACTGTCTGAAACGAGCTAACATATCCAAAGTTGGTGAAGTATTAGAAATGTCAGATACAGATTTGCTCAAAATTCGCAACTTTGGTGAAAAATCCTTACATGAACTTCAAGACAAATTAACCGAACTTGGAGTAGGCTCAAGTAGCGCTGAAGAGGAAGACAACCAAGAAGAGGCACCTGTTGCCGAAGAGGTACAAGAATAATGGCCAGTCATAGAATTGCCGGACGAAGATTAAGTCGTAAAAAAGACCAACGCAAAGCTCTGATGAGGAGTCAAGCAGTATCATTGCTCACTAATGAACGTATTAAAACAACCCTATCTAAAGCTAAAGAAACCAGGATAATGGCAGAAAAGTTGATTACATACGGAAAAAAAGGTGGGCTACATAACCGTAGATTAGCTATAAAAAAATTGCCTAACAAAGTTGTAATCGACAAGATATTCGATAACCTGGCAGACCGATACACCGACCGTAATGGTGGCTACACTAGAATCACAAAACTAGGGACACGCCAAGGCGATGGTGCGGAGATGGCAATTATAGAGTTAATATAACCAGTTATAACCGCTGGGAAATATGAACTATTTTGCATTAATAGTGGAATATGATGGTACCAATTACAGCGGATTCCAAAGCCAGCCTCAAGTGTCTACTGTACAAGACACCATAGAGTCAGCTATCACAAACCTCACCAGAGAAAATATACGTATAACCTCCGCTAGTAGAACCGATGCCGGAGCTCACGCCTACGGACAAGTTGTTAACTTCCAAACTGAGCAAAACTACCCACCAGAAGTAATAGAAAATGCATTGAACTACTATTTACCAAGCGATATCACCATCAAAAAAGCATATGTGGTAAGCGAAGAGTTCCATTCTAGAAAGTCAGCTTTTTCTCGAATTTATAAATATCAAATATTAAACCAAGATGTGAAACTTTCCATTTACAGAAATTATTATGCGCGAATCAGCACCTCTCTAGATGAAAAGTTGATGAACAATGCATGCCAAGATCTACTAGGGACGCACGACTTCAAAGATATTGCTAAACCTTCATACCTTGGAGGCAGCACCAAACGAGAAGTTTATAAATGGGAAGTCCAACGTCAAGCAAATAAAATAATAATCACATGTGAAGCCAATGGTTTCATGAGATATCAAATACGAAAAATAAATGCGTTATTAACCCAAATAGGATCTCGGTCACTCCCTAGTGACACAATCCAGAGACTATTTTCAGAAGAATCTAATAACAATTTTCAATATTCTATGCTTCCAGCTTGTGGTCTGTTCCTAGTAGGTGTAAAATATCACGGTCCATTCTCATATATCGGTGAATAATTAAAAAATGAAAAGATTAAGTACATATTTTCCTAAGCCCTCAGATAAACAACAGGAAACTTGGGAACTAATTGACGCGGAAGGCCAAATTCTAGGGCGATTAGCTAGGGATATAGCCGTAAAGCTGCAAGGGAAAGACCTACCAACATATACACCTAGTAGTATAAACGGGTCGTTTGTAGTTGTAACAAATGTTGAGAAAATCAATGTTACAGGCAACAAATACGAAGATAAAATGTACTACAGGCATAGCGGATACGTAGGAAACCTAAAGAGTTTTACATATAAAGAGATGAGTGAGACTAATCCTGAAAGAATATTGCGCTTAGCAGTTAAAGGTATGCTTCCAAATAATAAACTTGGAAGAAAAATGCTCACCAGACTCAAAATATACACTGGGGATACCCATCCTCATACATCACAACTCGGTTAACAAAATTATAAGGGCGAGGCAGGTCAGAATTGGTTCAACAACAAGAACGTTACTACTACGGTACAGGTAAGCGCAAGACTTCGGTAGCGAGAGTGAAAATATACAACGGTGATTCTAATTCAATCATCATTAACAATAAGCCAATGGAAGAATATTTCAACTGGCAACCATGGCAAGACACCGTTAAACAAGCCCTTAGTGTTAGCAACAATTTAAACAATTTCCGCGTTGAGGCAAAAGTATACGGTGGAGGCGTTAATTCTCAGGCTGAAGCTATCCGTCACGGTATCACCAGAGCATTGATTGCATATGACGAAAACTTAAAGAAAGAACTCAGACAAGCTGGACTTGTAACAAGAGACTCAAGAATTAAAGAGAGTAAGAAATACGGTCTCAAACGAGCTAGAAGAGCGCCTCAATACACCAAGCGCTAAAACTCTAGCCCATAGTGAGCCAGTAAAATACTAGATATATCCCTGCTACAAGTAGTAACACCACGGTTGCTTTATTCAGGAACGATTCAAGCAAATTTCCGCTGAACGCCAAACTTTTTCGTAGTAAGGCAGTTATAATGGTCACCACAAATATTATTGTACCCATACCTAAACTATAGTTAATGTACGACATTAAGATACCGAATATACTCTGGCCTGCAAAAGTACTGGTTACTACAACCATAAAAATAGGAAGTGCACAGCCTACGGAGACCAGGGCATAGCTTACTCCAAAGAAGAAGTACCCACGTATAGTATCTGTTTGAAATATCGTAAACATAGATGACAGTCTAAATGGAAGAGAACTGTATCTGAATTGGTTAAACCCAAACAACAACAATCCAGAGATCGCTATCAATGCGATTCCGATACCCATTCCGAACCATGGTAACAAAGAACCAATCACTGACCTTAATCCGAAACTTACCAACGAACCAATTAAACCAAACACAATTACGAATCCTAAAGTCATAGAACTAGTAACTTTTAATGCTCTTATCAATCGTATCGNCATCCCAGACGGCGAGTCCTTTTCTGAAAGCAAATATANAGCTACATATGACGGTAACATGACAAAACCGCACGGATTAACCGCGGCTATCATCCCAGCNCCAAATGCGAANCCTATGGGAAGGATCATAGATAANCTCGTTATGGAACCAGACATAAATCCAGATATNGACTCNAAGAAGTAATTAACGGTATCCGTTCCATTTTGATCTAGNANTANATATACAACAAATATTATCGANGTAAAAATCGCTATCNAGAAGGCCANCACTTTTAGTGCTTGATTTTGCAAATATTACACTCCTAAAANAGNACGTACATGATCTATCAAAGAGTCCACTGATTGTTGGNTATTGGATTCNCTGTATATNCGNAGTAGTGGTTCGGTACCAGAGAGTCTGTAAGCNACCCAACCAGCATCACCGATTAATTTCACNCCGTCTANTGTGTTTATTTGATTTATCTTAATTGGGAANGTTTCCANAGGAATCGTTGCAGCATCAAATAAAGTTATCTTCTNCCTTTGCTCTTCATTCAAAACTATATCGNTTCTAGAATACACATGCGGGCCNACGATCTGATANAGCTCNTCCAACAGNTCTGAACAGTTTTTNCCAGNATTAGCTACAAANTCTAAAANATACAATGCGCTCAATATTCCATCTCTTTCTGGTACACTGTCGCGGAATGCAAATCCACCACTTTCNTCTCCTGCTAATACAGCATTGGTAGCAATCATTTTAGGTCCNAAATTCTTAAAACCAACAGCCGTTTCATAAACCTCAACGTTGTATGCATTACACAATTTATTAATCATGTCAGAGTGAGTAATACTTTTCACAATTGCTCCACGATAATTTTTGTAAACCAAAAAGTAGTAGACCAATAATGAAAAAGAATCCAGTGTAGAAATGTAACGACCTTGTTCATCAATAAGGCCAATACGGTCCGCATCCCCATCGAAAGCCAATCCTAAATCTATCATTACATCAGAGNTAACTTCGTTNATAAGTTCTACTAGATTTTGNCTTATTGGTTCNGGATGGCCGATCCNTGGNAAANTTGGATTGATATTATTATGGATCTGAGTTATTTGTGTACCTGAACCACTCAATATATCAGTTAGGTAATCGATCCCTGATCCATACATACAATCTACAAGAACATTAAGATTAGCCTCCTTAATAGAAGTTATGTCAACTATTGTGTTTACATGAGCGGTATACACTTTCTTGGCAGGGATGTACTCAATTAGTTCGGTATTTTCCAGATCAACGTGATTATCTGATGGATTTGCAGAATTTGCATATCTTTCTATCTGATCGATAATTTCCTGACTCGCGCTTCCTCCGATATGAGACTTGAATTTAAACCCATTCCAATCATATGGATTATGGCTCGCAGTAATGATGATTCCCCCACCTGCACCGTAATGAGTAATCATATAAGTAATAACAGGGGTAGGGGTGGGGGAATCAANCCAAAANACTTTGATCCCATTACTTACNAACACTTGCGTTACTCTAGTAGCAAANTNTGCAGANAGAAACCGNGTATCATAGCCNACCACTATCGATTTAGGTAGANCATCATTTTGGTTGATATATTCAGCCACTCCTTGCGCACATTTGGCCACATTATNAAAGGTATAATCCTGGGCGATTAAAGCTCTCCAGCCATCAGTCCCAAAACTAATCATTTCTACCTCTAATTTACTAAACTATCAGGATTTATAATCCAGCAGCNTTCTTNAAAGCTTCTGCTTTATCTGTCCTTTCCCAAGGNAAATCTAAGTCNAATCTCCCAAAATGACCATATGCTGCAGTCGGAGAATATATTGGTTGTCTAAGNTTCAAATNTTTAATAATTGCATCTGGCCTTAGGTCNAAAGTTTNCATAACCAAATCNTTAATAATNTGGTTATCAACATGATTNGTGTCAAANGTCTCTACNCTGATNGAAGTTGGAGTTGCAACACCGATCGCGTAGGATACCAAAACTTCTGCTCTATCAGCTAAACCTGCCGCTACTATATTCTTAGCTACGTACCTAGCAGCNTATGAACCAGATCGNTCTACCTTTGTNCAATCTTTCCCCGANAATGCTCCTCCTCCGTGTCTNGCTATACCNCCATAAGTATCNACAATAATTTTTCTACCAGTCANCCCNGCATCACCAGCGGGNCCACCAATTACAAATCTTCCACTTGGATTAATGTAATAATTAGTTTGTTCATCTAACATATCTGNTGGCACNATTTTAGATATCACATGTTCTCTTATATCTTTATCAATAGTGCTATTATCTACATCTGGATCATGTTGNGTGCTTATCACAATAGTGTCTACTCTAGAAGGCTTGCCGTGTTTGTATTCGACCGTCACCTGCGATTTCCCGTCAGGTCGCAAATAGGGCAGAGTTCCATTTTTCCTAACCTCAGCTAATTGTCTTACTAAGCGATGTGACAAACTCACTGTAAGAGGCATCAATTCTTCTGTTTCATTGCAAGCAAACCCAACCATCATTCCCTGGTCTCCAGCACCTGTTGATTGATCTGCATCCCCATCTTCTCTTGTCTCTATGGCATTGCTAACACCTGCATCAATGTCAGTTGATTGTTTCCCAACACTAACGCTGACACCGCAACTATCTGCGTCAATTCCATAATCAGAGTTAGTGTATCCTGCTTTTCTGAGTGTTTCCCTAACAATTTCAGGGATATTCAAATTCGCCTTAGTGGTTATTTCACCTATGACCATAACCAATCCATTGGTCATTGCGGTTTCACAAGCAACTCTTCCCATTGGGTCATCAGTCATAACCGCATCGATAACAGCGTCTGATATTTGGTCACATAATTTATCTGGGTGTCCTTCTGTAACTGATTCCGATGTCAATAAATAACTCGGGGATTCATTAAACAATAATGGCATTTTATACTCCTTTAGATTAGGTTCCTTCTTCCCAACTATTAATATATTTTTCTTGTTCCTCACTTAGGGTATCAATTGATACGCCTAAAGCAGCTAATTTCAATCTACCAACCTCATCATCAATATCTCTTGGAACAACATAAACACCATTTTCCATGGTGTTAGCATTAGCCATTAAATATTCAAGGCTCAGAGCCTGGTTAGCAAAACTCATGTCCATTACCGCAGACGGGTGGCCTTCTGCTGCTGCCAAATTTATAAGCCTACCCTCTCCGAGTAAATATAATGTCCTTCCGTCCGGCATTTCGTATTCATCCACAAAATCTCTCACCGTTCTTTTAGCAACTGCCATATCTTCTAATGCAGGGATATCTATCTCAACATTGAAGTGGCCACTATTAGATAGTACTGCTCCATCTGGCATAACAGCAAAGTGTTCTTTCCCTAAGGTATGTAGCCCGCCAGTAACTGTAATGAACACTTCACCTACTGACGCTGCTTCTATTCCTGGCATCACTGTAAATCCGTCCATTACTGCCTCTAATGCTCTTATAGGTTGAACTTCAGTTACAATAACGTGTGCACCCAATCCTTTAGCTCTCGAAGCAACTCCACGTCCGCACCAACCATAACCTGCAATTACCACTTTTCTACCTGCCCAAAGTAAGTTAGTTGCTCTAGTTATTCCATCTAATGTACTTTGGCCAGTTCCATATCTGTTATCGAAAAAATGTTTAGTGTCAGCTTCATTGACAGCTATTATTGGATACTTAAGGGCTTTATCTGCAGCCATGGCATTAAGCCTGATAACGCCAGTAGTAGTTTCCTCAGTCCCTCCAATAACATCATCAATAAGATTAGGATATTCTTTGTGAAGAATACTCACAAGGTCAGCTCCATCATCCAATGTGATTTGAGGTTTATGTTCTAATACGGCCTTGATATGAGAATAGTATGTCTCATCATCTTCGCCTTTAATAGCAAATGTCGGTATTCCGTATTCTTGAGTCAACGCCGCTGCTACCTCATCTTGAGTACTTAACGGATTACTAGCACACAATACCAAATCAGCTCCCGCAGCTTTTATTGCGATTGCTAAGTTGGCTGTCTCTGTAGTGACATGCAAACAGGCGGAAATTCTAATCCCATCAAAAGGTTTCTCTTTCTCAAACCGCTCTTGAATCAATTTCAATACGGGCATTTCTCTGCCAGCCCAATCAATTCTATCAACACCTTCAGCCGCTAGACCTAAATCTTTTACGTGGCCATTATTTGTAGTTCCCAAAGTTATCCTCCATAGTATTATGCATTCTTATTTCTGATTAACGAGTAGTTGGTAGGCCTGCAGCGATCCAAGACGGGGTGCCATCTTCAATGTTGTACAACATTTCCGAATCGAACCCTAAACTAGCAGCCATTTCACACGCCAAACCACTTCTGACTCCGGCAGCACATATGAATAAAATCTTTTTGTCTGTAGGAATTTCATCAGTCCGATCTAACAAATCATCTACTGGGATATGTAGAGCACCCGTTACATGACCTGTTTCCCATTCATCTTCGCGTCTAACATCGATAACAACGGTGTTATCTGGATCATCATTCAAAATATTGTTAGCCTCCGGTGAATCTACTCTGTAATATGGCTCTCCATTTTCTTTTCTAGGCATTCTTATTCTCCTAACATTTAATCTAAATATTTAGCCAATAATGGCCTTAACTTACTTCGGTTTTCCACACTGATTTGTGCAGTGTCGGAAATAATTGCAAATTGTAATGCATCGTTACATTGGCAATGCTCAACCTTGCCAGTTTGTTTTATTACTTTTGCAAGGATTTCTTTAGAAACACTTACATTGTGCTGAAGATTTTGAATAACTATATCAACCGACACATCTTCTTCATCTTCTCTCCAACAGTCATAATCTGTGACCCAAGCCATAGCAGAGTAACAAATCTCAGCTTCTCTAGCTAATTTGGCTTCTGGCAATGCAGTCATTCCTATGATATGAGCTCCCCAGCTTTTATATAAGAAAGATTCTGCTCTTGTCGAAAATGCTGGGCCTTCCATTACTACCCACGTAGCATCTTTTTGTGAATTTATGTCCAGCCCTTCAACATTTTCATAAATTAAATCCGACAGATTAGAACAAAACGGATCCGCTAGGCTTACATGCGCCACTATCCCATCTTCAAAAAATGTTGACCTACGTTGCCTGGTCCTATCTATTAATTGATCGGGAATTACTAAGCTTCTAGGAGGCAATTCTTCAACCAAACTTCCAACAGCACTCACAGATATAATACGTTTAACCCCAAGAGTCTTCAAAGCAAATATGTTTGCCCTATACGGCACTTGGGTTGGATTAATCTTGTGGCCTCTTCCGTGCCTAGGCAAGAAAGCAACACTGACTCCATCCAGATTGCCGACCGTAACGCTATCACTTGGCTCACCGTAAGGAGTAGTGATATCTATATTTTGTACGTCTTGTATTCCTTCCAAATCATACAATCCGCTTCCGCCTATAATAGCTGTTTCTACAATCATTCCTAATCTCGCATGATTCCGGCGATAGAGTCCGTATATGGGGGTCTGCAAATCGCCTTTTCAGTTATTATTCCTGTTATATATCTAGCAGGGGTTACATCAAACGATGGGTTGAGAGCCTTAATACCTTCTGGCGCTATTATTTTCCCTGAATGATGAGTTATTTCTTGCTCATCTCTGTATTCGATTTCAATTTCCAATCCTGACTGTAAGCTCATGTCTATGGTGCTGGTTGGAGCAACAATGTAGAAAGGCAATCCATTCTCTTTTGCCAAAACGGCCAGCGAATAGGTCCCAATTTTATTCGCACTATCTCCATTGGCTGCTATCCTGTCCGCTCCTGTAACTACGCATCCTATTTTACCTTGGCTCATTAAGGATCCTGCAGCGGAATCCACTACCAAAGTAGAATCGACGCCTAATTTTTTGAACTCCCAAGAAGTTAGTCTAGAACCTTGGTAGAATGGCCTAGTTTCTGTATTGAACACTGAAAACTCCATGCCAGACTCTATCCCTGCTCTAATAACACCGAAAGCGGTGCCGTAACCTGAAGTAGCTAATGCNCCAGTATTGCAATGCGTCAAAACACTCGAAACATCTGCTAAGACTTCTTTCCCAATATCACCCATTTGTTTGTTTATTGCCTCATCACGGTGATGGATGTTCATTGCCTCTTCTAATATGACTTCGGCNGCNGTACTCAAGTCATCAATTNTNTTACATAGTTNTACCATNTGNTTNACAGCCCAAGACAAATTAACGGCAGTTGGTCTAGCAGCAATCATTTCTTCAGCAGCTTGTTCAAANAGGNNCANAAAATCTGGCTTACCAGNTATATTTTTGGCGGCTAACGCCATACCATAACCAGCTGCNACTCCTATCGCAGGTGCACCGCGNACCCTTAGTGATTGAATAGCTTCTATTACTTCCTCATAATTGGTCAGTTTCAAAACCACNTCANTTGCCGGTAGTTTTGTTTGGTCCAATATATGAAGAGTTTCATTTTCCCAACTAATTGGTATGATTTCTTCCANTCATTAGCTCCAAAAAAAANGCTTCTCCGNTGTAGAGAAGCTAGATTCAATTAGTACCTATATCCAGTACCCAGTCTACGGCATACAATTATCTCCGCTTGGGTGCATTTATGTCAATCATTTCCCAGCATTTTCAAAGACTATTTTGTANAGCCCAAGGCTTCAATATTGCGTATAGAGTGCTNCATACAGGGGTAGGNACACCTAATTCNGATCCTAGTGCTACCACTCGGCCTGTCAGACCTTCTAATTCTACTGGCTTNCCTTCCAAAAAATCTTTNGCCATTGAAGCTTTACCTGTAGCAGGGAATCTATCTAATGAATTTTCTGCCCATTGCACAGAATCTTCCATGATTGGTTTTCCTAAAGCCTTTCCCACATTGAGCACTTCGGATATGCCTTGAATTATTAATGTTCTAGTTTCCGGATTACTTCGCATAGTGCCATAGTCTGAATGGCTAGCAGAACAAATAGATGCAGAAGCCACCAAATATGCAAATTTCTTCCATAAGACTCCTTCCATGTTTTCATGTAGTTCGACATCCCATGCAGCGTCTTTGAAAATTTCATTCAGCATGTTAGCTCTATCTGACAAACCAATGAATTGTTCACCAAAAGCTGCTATTCCNGGTCCACCTTGAGTTACGGTCCCTGGNCACTTAATCCGTCCTTCTACAAATGCAGATCCGATCATCACNTTTTCATATGAAAATCTCTTTGACAATATCTCTCCATTATCGANCCCGTTTTGGATAGATAAAATAATCGTATTGGGGCCTACCGATGGCTCTATCACATCCATGGCATCTTCGTTTTGAAACATTTTTACAGAAAAGAGGATTAATTCTGGTATATCAGAGCTATTNGGAGCTTGCGTAGCTTCGCACTGCACAGTGAAATCTCCTTTGTTCGAGCTCTCTATATGCAANCCNGACGCATTTATTGCATCTAGATGCGCCCCTCTTGCAACAAATTTTACTTCATGCCCTGCGCGAGCTAGAAGACCTCCGAAATAACCTCCTACCCCTCCTGTTCCCATTACTAGTATTTTCACAATAAACTCTTTACCATGTATCCAAAGTTACTATGATTGTAGACGCATTTCATTAATAGTCAATTTGCACTACNTACCAAGGATTCAAAATGAAAATATGTGTTTGTATTAAATATGTGCCAGTAGTTTCCAGAATCACTTTTGATAATGAAACTAAAACAATTAACCGAGANGGTGTCCCCTCAGAGCCTAATCCATTTGANATGTTAGGTCTCAATCGCGCATTAGAAATTTGCCACGAACTAGGAATCCCNATCGATATCACTGCTTTAACAATGGGTCCTCCAGANGCGNNGAATGCANTAAAACAAGCCATAGGACTAGGAGCCACAAAAGGAGTGCTCCTAAGTGATCGTGCTTTCGCGGGTTCTGACACATTGATTACATCCAAAATTTTAAGNACTTTCCTACAGAATGAAAAATTCGATCTGATAATCACNGGGAGAAACAGTTCAGACTCAGAAACAGGGCAGGTTGGCCCACAAATAGCAGAATTTTTGAATATCCCGCACATAAGTAATGTCAATAACATGACAATAGATTCATCATTCTCCGAGGTNAAAGTTTCCAGAACCACGAGTAACGGTTATAGCATGTTTGAATGCCCTNTGCCTTGTTTAATAACTGTCACAGAAGGAGTAGCANAAGAATCATGGCCGACCAAAGAACAAATGGAAAATGCAGAGAAAACAGGAATCACGACACTGGGNTCCGGTGATTTAGGCCTAGAACCAGAAAATATTGGGGCGTCAGCCTCACCTACTTGGGTGGAAGATATACGTATTGTAGAAAATANCGCNTNNANNNTTAGNTATCGAGAATGAAAATAGTGTAGAGAGCAACTGTGAGCAAGCCGTACTTCATATCAAAAACATCCTATCTAACATGAATGAATCAGAACAGGGTGAAGTTTCTAATAATTTTGTGAGAAATCCTGAGAGTGAAACGCAAATATGGGTGGTATCAGAAAGTGAAGAAGGAAAACTGAAACCAGTAAGTTTTGAATTATTAGGAAAGGCCCGTGAAATCGCAGAAAAACTAAAGGGCCAAGTCACCGCTGTCACTTTTGGAGAAAGCATACCAGAACACCAATCAAAGTTAGGCCGGATGGGAGCAGACTCTATCATCAATTTAAATCACTTATCTTTAGGCCCACTATGGAGTGACGCTACAGCAGATTTCTTTGGAAGACAAATTTCCGAATACAAACCTTACGCAGTCCTATTCCCTGCAACATCGAATGGAAGAGATCTAGCCTCCCGTATAGCAGCCAAATTAAAGTTGGGATTGACTGGAGATGCAATAGATCTAGAACTAGACACAGAAAACCAACTAGTNCAAATCAAACCCGCCNTGGGAGGTAATATTGTAGCTCCTATACTTTCCAAGACTATTCCGTACATGGTCACNTTGAGAGAAGGNATGTTAAGTCCCATACCTTTGGAAGAAGAGTTNAATCCNCAGATCCAAGAAATTGAACCTGTCGGGATTNTAAATAGTTCAATACGATTTATTGAAGAATTCAAAGATCCAGGGACNCAAATAGGNGTAAATGAAGATAAGAACTCTTTAATATGCCTAGGCGTTGGTATGGGGGTTGGTTCTTCAGAAAATGTAACTAAAATTGTTGAACTTGCCCATAGCCTTGATGCGGCTCTTGCAACCAGCAGAAACGTAGTGCATGAAGGNTGGNTGCCATATAAGTTTCAAGTNGGAATNAGNGGNACTACTATTGCTCCCAAAATATATGTGGCGATAGGACTAAGAGGAGCTTTCAATCATACCGTAGGCATACAAAANTCCGGCGTGATAATCGGAATAAACACAAATAAAAGGCACCCTATATTCAAAGCGTGCGATGTTGGTTTAGTAGGTGATTGGGAAGAAATATTACCTGTACTAACTGAAAAACTAAAACCTATAGTTCAANCCCTTGCTAATTAAGNAAATTATCAANGCTTTATCGTNAATAGAACTGATAGNGCTAACTATAACAATAGCTGTACTTATTTTGATTTGACACCATTGTTTTAAACAGTCAAAATAACTAGATAATCAACTTATTATACTTCTCAAACTAGGAGAACATATGGATTTTGCGTACACAACTGAGCAAGAGAATCTTCGTCAAGAAGTACAAGCATTTATAAAAGAGAACGTAACNGAAGAAATTCGTACTGANATAGAACAATTTGGCTCCAGACAAAACCGAGGCTCTTTGACTAGCGACCTATATAAGAAGATAAGTGACAAAGGGTGGATAGGGATAAGCTGGCCTAAAGAATATGGAGGTCAAGGAGGCAGCCGAATTGANCAATATATAGTAGAAGAAGAATTTTCTAGGATAGGAGTGCAAGTAGGGGGAGCAGGTAGNGGAGCTCCCGCNATNTTAGCCGCAGGTACCGAAGAACAAAAGAAATATTTCTTACCAGGTATGATTAGNGGAGACATTTCATTNGCACTAGGATTTACAGAACCTCAAGGAGGTGCTGATTTAGCCAGTCTTCAATGCAGAGCTGTAAGAGACGGCGATGATTTCGTGATTAATGGACAAAAAATGTATACCACTGCAGCGCACTATGCTACACATGTATATTTGATGGCTCGAACTGACCCAGATGCNCCAAAACATAAAGGNATTTCNATNTTTTTGATCCCTATGGACACACCTGGAATCACTGTTAGGCCTTTGTGGACAATACAAAANGAACCTAAAGCACCCCATAAGACAACCTATGGCGATGACCGAACGAATGAAACATTTTTTGAAAACGTTAGAATTCCAGCCTCTGCAATGCTAGGCGAGGAAAATCAAGGTTGGTACGTNGGTGCAATGGGTCTGAATCTTGACCGCGTAGGNGCTAGCCGATATCTCTTATCGGTTAGACGCGACGAGGACATTATCAATTGGACTAAAGAGAATTCTCTGGGNAATTACAGCCTCACCGAAGACCCATCGGTTACTGACAAACTGGCAGACCTTTGGATAGATGGTCAGGTCTGCAGATTGATGACTTTAAGAAGCATGTCCATGGTAGAAAGAGGAGAGACATTCACGTATGAAGGATCTGCTGAAAAAATCTGGGCCCCTGAACATGGTGTACGTACTACTGAGTCAGTGTCTCAGATGCTCGGATTATACGGGCAACTCTTGAACGGATCTGAGGATAATGTAGATGATGGTGTATTTGCCCATAATTTAATGGGAGCTTTCCAATCTGGTATCAACCACGGCAGTGTCCAAGTNATGAAAGATCAAGTGTCACGNAGAGGATTGGGGTTACCAAGNGGTTAAAACTAACTTAATAATTTACAGGACAAGAAATGGACGTATTACCAAACGAAGAAGAACAAATGATAAGAAATTCTGCTCGCGAGTTTTTCGAAGCGGAATGCCCAACCTCTTTAGTCAGGGAAATGGAAAAAACAGAGAAAGGATATTCTGAGCAACTTTGGTCAAAGATGTCCGAAGTAGGATGGCTTAGCCTAGTAATACCTGAGGCTTACGGTGGAAGTGGATTTGGTATGACCACCTTAGGGATAGTAATGAGTGAGACTGGCAGAGTATTAGCTCCAGTACCATTCCATAGTACGATGACCAGCGCTNTAGCTATATCTGATTTCGGGTCAGAACAGCAAAAACAGGAGATACTGCCGTTAGTTGCAGATGGCAATCAAATATTAACTTGGGCCTTTTCTGAAGAAGACCCACGTTATCTCCCTGAAACTATNAACGCATCTGGTGAGATCAAAGGGGATCAACTAGTAATAAATGGAACTAAAATGTTCGTGGATAATTTCGAAGCAGCAGATCAAATCTTAATAGTATGCAGAACTTCAACAGAAGATAATCCACAAGACGGCATTACTGTCTGTATAGCTAATGCAAAAGATACTGCCTTTACTAATGTACCACTGACTACTATCGCTAAAGACAGACAAAGTCGTATCGAAATCAATAACCTATCGATATCACAAGAAAACATCATAGGTGAAATCGGGAAAGGATGGCCGATTGTATCGNATATGCTGAATAAATCAACAGCTTTGTTATGTGCTCAATTAGTAGGNGCCGCTAAGAAAGATTCAGAAATTGCAATCGACTACGCTAAGAATAGAACTGCTTTTGGCAGACCCATAGCTTCCTTCCAATCAGTTAGNCACATGTGCGCCGATATGACCATCTGGGTCGACGGCTGTGAATTATTGACATTTGAAGCTCTNTGGAAGATGGACCAAGGGTTACCGTACTCCATCGAAGTATCTCAGGCCAAATCTTTCTGNAATGAAAAATGTCTTGCCACAGCTAGAACTTCTCAAGTAATACATGGAGGAATGGGCTTCATGATGGAATTTGATTTGCATTTATGGTACCGAAGAATAGCTGCATGGACAATGAGACTAGGGACTACATATGAGCACCGCAAAAAAATTGCAAGTGCTTTGATTGCNCATGAAGGTCCAGTAAGGCTAGGGATGAATCTAGAAGCAGTTAATATTTAACATTCAAAAAGAGGGGTAATAACATGCGTACGTGTATAGTATGTGACACAGAAATCGACCTAGAAGCGGCTAGATCTACCACAGGACAGACAACACATGGCGCCGATGAAGTCGATCCGGATGCAGGCACCAGAAGTTTTTATAACGGAGAATGGTATTATTTTTGTGGATTACAATGCAGAAATAATTTCTTGGCAGCACCCACGAATTACGTAAGTTAAACATAATGTTTGGGANTGTAAGATGAAACATATCGGTATAGTGATGGAATGTGATTTCCGAAAGGAAGCATCACAAGAAGAAGCTTTTNCTGAAGCGTTCAGCTTAGCCGACACCGCCGAGAAATACGGTATAGACGGAGTCTGGCTAGCTGAAAGACATTTTGCAGCTCATAGGCGCCCTACTGATCCCATGGGAGGAGGAATCCCTTCTATNGNATCCGTGCCTTTAGTAATGGCTGGAGCGATAGCTGCCCGAACTAAAAAAATNAAAATTGCAACNGGTGTTAGCGTNCTTCCNNTNTGNCATCCAATTNGGCTTGCAGAGGAAGCAGCTACTGTAGACCANATTAGCCAAGGAAGGCTAATTTTCGGNATTGGAAGAAGTAGTTTCCCTAAATCCTACGAAGGATATGGAGTTCCTTATTCAGAAAGCCGAGACATGTTTCAAGAAAACTTAGANATTATCCTAAAGTCATGGACTGAAGAAAGACTAAACCACAAAGGCAAATATTATGAATTTAACGACGTGGCAGTAATGCCACAACCATANCAAGACCCTTATCCACCCATNATAATNGCAGCGAATACACCAGACACTTTCCCTGTAGTCGGCAATCAAGGCTTTCCATTGGCTACGGGACTAAGAGGTTCGGACATCCCTGCCGCCGCTAAAAGTCTCCAGTTATACAAAGACGCGTGGAAAGAATCTGGNCATNTNGGAGAACCNGAAATATATATGCGNATCCCAGTTTATGTACATGAAGATCCTCACAAAGCATTAGAAAACCCCAAGGAAGGGGTAATGAACGCTTTCAGGAGNCAGGCTGAAAATGCTGTAAATGCTGCAAAGAAAGCAGGGCCAGATGACGCAGGAAATCTTGCACNACGAGCTGAAATTCTGTCAAGTTTAACGTATGAAGATCTCCTTGAAGGAAGGCTTGCATATGGAACTCCTGAGCAAGTAGTAGAGAAACTNAAGTACGCCGAAGAAGAAATGGGGNTAACTGGAGTNGTAATAGAGCCTAATGTTGGAGGNTTGNTAACTAAAGACCAAGTAAATGAATCCGTTGCATTAGTAGCAGAAAANGTGTCTCCAAAACTCAAAAAAGGTATAATATAAATACACCAGTTAAAAACCTCGAATTAGCAGGTGAATCTACCAGATAAAGGGCTGTANTTCCACCTGAATGAAAATTCTACTCACCGGCGCTACTGGATACATTGGATTCCAACTACTTCACACTTTAGTCTCAGCAGGGAACAGAGTAGTATGCTGCGTCAGAGACACAGACCGTTTCTCCCCTCCAGAATCCATTAAAGACTCCATAGAAACAGTCCAATTAGATTTCTTAGACTCTAACACTTTATCAAAAATCCCCGAAGATATAGATGCCGCATATTATCTTATGCATTCCATGTCTGGATCAGCAAACTATCAAAACCTAGAACTTANATGCGCTGAAAATTTCCGTAAANTCATATCTGCGACTNCCGCAGAACATGTTATATATCTTGGAGGAATACTAAACGAGNATAATCTATCNGNGCATCTCGCTTCCAGGAAAGCAGTAGAATCAGAATTAGCCAAAGGCACTTACAATTTCACAGCTATAAGATCAGGAATAGTCGTAGGGTCTGGGAGCGGATCTTTTGAAATTATTCGAGATCTAGTGGAGAAATTACCAGTAATGATTACTCCTAAATGGCTGAAGACCAAATGCCAACCAATATCCGTTTTTGATGTCATGAAATTCCTTCATTTAAGCCTTAAAAACCCTAAAACTTATAATAAGATTTTCGATATCGGGGGACCTGANATCTTAACTTATAAACAGATGCTATTAGAGTATGCTAAATTCAGAAAATTACTCAGATTAATTATAAGTGTTCCGGTACTCACTCCGAGGCTATCATCTTATTGGCTGTACCTAGTTACGGAAACTTCTTATCGATTAGCTAATGCATTGGTTAGTAGCATGAAAATAGACATTACTTGCCACAATCAAGAATTACAACAACTTTTAAGTATAGAACCAATGAATTACAATTCCGCTTTAGCAGTTGCATTACCCGTCCTCGAGCAACAACCCTCTGTAAACCCTCAGCTTGTTAGCTCAGAGGGGAAAAATGATCTCAGCGTATCATCAGATTGGTTAAATACCCCCAAACATGGTTGCTTGAAAGACAAGAAAACAGCGAATGTAACTGATACAGAAACAACGATGCAAAAAATCTGGGCCATTGGGGGAGACACTGGGTGGTATTACGCTAATTGGTTATGGAAACTCCGCGCGGTACTAGACAAAATGATTGGAGGAGTAGGCTTAGGTTCTGGAAGACGTGATCCAAATGACCTATATGTCGGTGACAAAATAGATTTTTGGCGAGTTGCATACGTAAATAAAACAGAAAAGCGACTTATCTTATTCGCAGAAATGAAAGTCCCTGGTGAAGCATGGTTGGAATTTCAAATCAAAGGAACTACTTTGCATCAAACTGCAACTTTCAGAGCTAGAGGTATCTTAGGAAGAATGTATTGGTACGTATTATTGCCTTTCCATGCTTTTATTTTCAGAGGATTAATAAACAGGTTAGCAAAATAATAACAGAGGATTAAATGGCATTTTATCAATTAAATTACCAGCAAGTTATCAAATCAGACATGAATACTGTCTGGGAGTTTATAGCAAACCCTAGAAACTTAAAGACTATAACTCCAGATTATATGGGTTTCGACATCACTTCGGAGGAAGTTCCTGAAATCATGTACGAAGGAATGATTATATCTTATAAAGTTAGCCCATTTTTCAATATTAAAAACGACTGGGTAACCGAAATAACCAGGATTAGAGAAAATGAATTTTTTGTAGACGAACAAAGAATAGGTCCATATGTATTTTGGCATCATCAACATTTTTTTAGGCAAACCGATCAAGGGATAGATATGCGAGACAAAGTCACATATTCCCCTCCTTTTGGTGTGCTTGGAGCAATATGCAACAGTCTATTTATAAGAAAGAAGCTAGAAGATATATTTAATTACCGAAAAGAAGCCATTGAAAAGCTATTATCAAATAACTAGTTCTTACTTGATCAGCAACTTTTCAGCCAAGTCTTCATCAGACGGCTCGACCAACATTGACCCATCTGAAAATATTATTGTTGGTACAACTCTGTTTCCGTTATTCAAACTCTTAACATAGTTTTCAAATTCCTCGTTTGTGTCTGTATCAAACCAATCATATTCAATATCATGTCTTTCGAAAAATGCCTTAGCTCGTTTACAGTCACCACACCATGTCGTTCCGTACATTTTGATATCCATTCCCTATTCTCCTACTTTTGCTTAACTTGAGGTTGACGTGCAGCCAATGTCAGCATAGCACATAACAAGTAAATAGCTGCCATCGTAAGATAGACCACACCGTAAGACCCAGTCAAATTATGCAGGAATAACCCAAAAGTGGTACCGAATCCTAAAGCCGTAACTTGCATTGGCCCAATAGCTCCGCTCAAACTCCCATACACATCTCGGCCGAAATACTGAGCCAATACAGCTTGAATAGTCATTTCTTGCACAGCTCCAGAAAATATTCCCCAAAGAATTGCAAATAACCAGACCTGATATATGTTATTAACATTTATTAGTAACACCATCAAACCAGCTCCTACTATTAAAATGAAAACCAACACTAACCTAGGACTAAACTTGTCAGATACTATTCCCCACAATACGGTAGCTAAAGCTAAAAGAGTACCAACACTAAATATAGTCGCTGATTGAAATTTAGATAACCCAATCACCTCTACGTAATACGGCACCAAAGTAAATTGAACGCTGGAAGATGCCAAAGTAACAAAGGATCCAACTGCTGCAAGTATCCAAAAAGCAGGGGTTTTGATAGCACCCGAGAAAGCCCAACTGTATTCATCAGTATTAACGGTTTGTGTGTTGTCTTCTACTGGAGATACCCCATCCGGAAGTAAACCTATATCTTCCGGTCTTCTCCTCATGATTACAAATAGAGGAACACTTAAAATCAGCGAGAACCACCCTAGTATATTGTAAGCGGCTCTCCATCCATACAATTGAGTGATAAAAGCGATCAATTGTACATTTATAGCTCCTGCGACTGGCCGCGACATCATTGCTACCGACAAGGCCACTCCTCTTCGTTTCTTGAAAAAATTTACAGCAACTGTGCCAGGAACAATACTTATTAAAATTGGTGAACTCAGCGCCCTAGCAACCACGTATCCCAATGAAAAAGTCCAGAAACCTGGGAAACCATAAATAGTGAAATAGCATAAAGCTACAATCAGCAAGCACAAAGGCATCATTTGCCGAGGACCATATTTATCTGCCAATCTACCTACAAATGGACTAATAAACCCAGATATCCAAGTTCCTAGAGCGATGATGATGGAGAAGTTAGCTCTGCTCCAACCAGTATCTTCCAAGATATAAATTTGTATTCCTCCTAGTACCACTTGCGCCACAGATGTAGCAGCAAAAGTAGAAAAAAAGGAGGCGATTAATATAAGCCAACCATAGTAAAAGGGTACGCGAGGATGCCAACTGTAGATGCTTTTGAACATTAAAACCTTTGCGAATGAAATAATGGGAGATCTAAAGATCCCCCATTAAAAACCAGTAAATTTGGTTAGTTGACTACGCTTTAGCTCTGAATCGATTGATACCTACAAGCACAGTCGCTATAACATATCCGACATACGCGATTCCCAGCAATTGAGAGTCGTATGCAATGATGCAAATCACCGCTCCTACTATTCCTACCAAAATAAATAACCAAGCGATAATTTGATTAAAGTTTTTCTGCAGTAATATTGATATTCCAACTATACCAAATCCAACAAATTGAATCAGAGTACCGGCCATTCCTACGGCTTGACCTCCAGTATAGAAGTTGTCAGAAAGTACAACATCCGCAATACTTCCAGAAGCAAAATACAACCCGATTTCAGCAATGATGACTGGTAGAGCTGCAAGGATCATCAATCCACCTATACTGGCATAATCTCCACCATCTCCATCCAGCATCGTTCTAGAAAGATTAAATAAACCTATACTCCATAAACTCAGTGCAACTAATACAACCAAGCACAGAGGCTGAAGTATATCTGCGTTTGCTCTGATCCCAGATGCGCTTGGGCCATCTGGATCTAGCATGCTCCATATAATCCAACTTAGAATCACCACTACGGGCGCAATAATTAACGTAAGTCCAGTAACATTTCGTGTGTTCATAAACACCTCCACGTAAAAATAAATATAGATAATACCTAAGGATTACGCAGAGATTATACTAGTATTCCGATAAAGAATCCTGATATTCCATATCGTAATACTGTAAGTTTAGGCGATTATGACTCTAAAACTACGACATTAGGAGCTGATTTTACGCCTGCGGATGTCATTCTTTCTGCTTGAGCATCAGATCCGGAGAATGCCTGAAATGCTTCTATAGAAGGTGCATCTCCAATGATAAATACTGTATTTGCCGTCCCAACTTGCTTATGTGCATTTGCTGTTATTCCGGCTTCTGTCCGAAATGGCTCGAAACTATCAAACTTTTCTTTGAAGTGACCCCAGTCTTCTACTTCAAATGAAACTATTACTTTCACATTCATATAAAATGTACCTCCAATCGACTTTTATATAAGTCAATTGTAGGCTATCACAGAATAGCAAAGAGGGGGGCTAACACATAAAACCTTCTATAAATCACACATTTATTGAAATACTTAAAAAAGTTAATTATACGTTTTACGCACAAAGTGTTATATAATCCAGTGAATCTCTACCACTTTAAGTGTCAACAATTACAGATAATCCACAATGAGAGCGAACAAATAGCGAAATGACTCAACAAACAAACTCCAACCTCACTCCTAAAAACCCTTTGGGTTTCAAAATCGGCATACACTACGCTTGGATAATCATTGCTATTGCAGCATTAATACATATGGCCGGGGGATCGATTCGTCAAGCGTTTGGAGTCCTAATAATCCCCTTAGAAGAAACGATGGGGTGGAGTCCAGCAGCTATTGCTCTCGGGTACTCTATAGCTAGCCTTACTGGGGCTTTCCTAGCTCCCTTCACCGGAATGGCAACTGATAGATTTGGTGCTAGACGAGTCATAATGGTAGGAGCGCTGTTTTTCTTTATTGGGGCAATTCTTACTGGCCTAGTTTCAGAAGTTTGGCACATTTGGATTTCCTTCGGATTGTGTTTAGGAATAGCGCAAGCATGCTTCAATGTCCCTATACTTACTGCAGCAAGTCTTTGGTTCCAAAAAAGATTAGGCTTTGGTGTCGGCTTGCTTCAGGCAGCACATGGAGTAGGACCTGCCCTTGCCTCATTAGGAGTTGGCACGCTTTTAATAGCATTCGCCTGGCAAACGACGTTCTGGTCAATTGCATTCGTGGGTGGAGCAGTCCTGTTGGTATTGTTGTTTCTTTTCAGGAGTCATCCTAACGACATCAACCTCAGGCCTTATGGCGCTTCCGAAGATGAACCCATACGAGAAAAACAAGATCCAGTAATAGCCGCACTTAGGTCAAAAACATACAGACAATGCATGCAAGGAACTTTCGCTTTCTGGAAGCTCGTTGCCGTGCATCATCTNGGTTGTGTAGGCCACGCAATAGTTATAATTTACACTGTTCCAATAGCTGTTAATGCAGGGATAGAGTATTCTACTGCATTTAAAATATTAGCAACGCTTATGGTTGTGAGCGTATTCACGCGATTCATTACTCCCGTCATATCTGATTTCGTAGGATCTAAATGGACGATGGCGATAATGTTTATGTTACAAGGATTCCCTGTATTACTCCTGCTATTCACGCACGAAGTATGGCACTTTTATGCATGGGCTGTAATATTCGGAATTGGTTATGGAGGAGAAGGGTCAGGATTCCCAATAATTAACCGCCAATATTTCGGAAGGGGACCTATGGGCCGTTCATTCGGGTGGCAGCAATTCGGAGCAGGATCCGGAATGGCATTCGGAGCATGGATTGGAGGATATTTATATTACCTGTTTGGCTCGTACAACCCAGCCATAATTCTATCAACCGTAGCTAGCGTTGGAGGTGCATTAGTACTGATATCGATGGCGCCGACTAATAAACTACTTATAGAAAACTGGGAAGATTCTCTACCTCCTGAAGCAAAATCTTTTCAGAGTCCTGTTGCTTCTTCAGCAGATTAAAGAACTGTGAAACAAATATTTACTTCTTAAGCTTATAAGGATTAGGACTCGGAGGACAGCCAGGGGGACAAACACCCTTAATATCTCTGGTTGTTCCAGGAACTGTGTAACTGGCTTCCGCATCGGCAAATGCCAAACTCCATCCCCAGCTGTTGGCATCGACAATAGATATATCGAATTTATCGGCATTCCCCGTAAATTTATCTTTATGATCCAACCTAAAATTTTGCCCTTCTCGTAATTCAAACACTTTGCTTTCTCTCATTTGGCCATTATCTTCCATAGAAAAAGTTAACCTCATCGGACCACCCATTCCTGCAAACAATAGCTGCCAATCTCCATTAATTTCTATATCTCTTAGAACAGTATTCCCCCATCCGAATTCACTATAGAGTATTCTGTCAGATTCAAACCCTAAATCTTGTGGTTTTACCATAGCACGGTGATCCAAATCCTGATCCTTTATCCCATCATGAATCAAAACACCCAAGTCATTATCAGAAAAGGGATTTTCAGCTCCACTTATCATCCAGCCCATACTATCGGGTAGACCTCTAGCTCGGTTCCAATCATAACCAAAACTTTTGCTCCCCCATCCTTCCGAAGGATTCCTGTAGAGATCACCAAATTGGCGGACCACATCTTCAGAGAAAATAGATGGACTAAAAACAGTTGAAGGTTGTTTCATCAAAGAAAAAGCAATATGTGAAGATGCTTCTTTGTTTCCAACCATTTCTTCTAAAGCAGGAACATACATATATCCTAATATGTCTCCTTTTTTAACAAATTGGCCATTCTCAACTTTAATGAATTGCCTATAAAAATCCTTCGGCTTACCGACCAAATCAGGGATCATATACGGCTCCATCTGATATAAGAATTCCACATTGCTTCCATCATCAGTTGCTATACGAAGAGTGAAAACGTAGGCGACATGCCACCATGGTGGATCTGAGTTCGAATGATCTACAACGTTGTAAAAGCTTAATTTGGGTAAATTCACATATCCGTCAGCTACTGCATAAATTGGCGGATAATCTTCCGGTTGGGTAGCGTTCACCCAGCGACTATCGGTATTAGAAAAATAAACTTGAGCATCATTGTGAGGTCTAGGTGAATTCGCTCCAACTAAGGGATGACCAGCTATGATATCTTCAAAATCAACTAAAAATCGATCGCTTTTATTTGTAGCAAAAAAATCCAACGCTGGCACACTATAGCCAGAAGATTGCTCTTGTATCAATTCACCAGAAGATTGCTCTTGTATCAATTCAAAGGTATCTTTAGTGTCAGATTTAGGAACCATGTCCCTCAGTGCCCCGATATCCATTACATTTTGCAGGTCTGATATTGCCGAGAATAGCTCATTAGGATTTTCATTCATTTTTTTGAAATCGAAAGAGGTTCCCATATTTTTGTTAAGCTGATTGATGAAATATTGTTTTTCAGAATCGCCCATTTGTCCCCAGTGCGACCTAAAATCATCACCTTTATCATCATTNCTATTCCCATTATTGTCTGAGACCGAATTCATCTCTGTGTTATTTTTATTAGAGCTCACATTTTGATTCGATTGAATCGAATCTACCGCCATTACATCAGAATTAATATCAGATTTTGGTGGTTCAGACGCACTGCATGCGACAATTATTAACATTGAAACTAGTAATACTAGATGTGCCACTTATGTAATTCATCCTATGAAACTATTTGTATATAACCATACAGGATTTTATTTATATATGTAGTATAAATTCTCTTAGGTTTGCTGTGTATTTAATCCCTTAACTCAGCTCTAGCTTTAGGATTAAGTAAATGAATTAGAGCTCCAATTTCGATAACCCCAGTTACAATTATCCAAACAAACATAGGATTGGGGTCTATAGATGCTAATACAGATTCGATTAACTTCAATACACTCAAGCCAACTACTATCCAAAATACTATCTTAATGCCCTTACCCACTAAAATTGGTGCTGCAATTTTCATCAAGCCCGCGATTAGAAATATTATAAGTGGAGCTTCATCAGTAACAATTATGCTCTCTGACGGAAACATAAAAAACAATGCAGTGAACACCAATACAAATCCTCCTAATTGAGAAAGGATTAAGCCTGTTTGCAAAGGCCCAAGTTCTGTACCTGTTAAAAATTTAAATAGCATATGATTCCTCACTTAAACTAAATTTATGTAGCAAACAAATTATACAAATTATCAGTTACATATACTGGTAAAATTAAACTGATATGAATAAAAAATTAAGCATCACTTTGTTTTCATTCATCATGATTGTTATAGGCTGTACTTCAGAATATACAGAACAAGCTTCAGTTCCTACTATGATCATAGAGCCAACGCAAATACTGACTAAAGATTCAAGTGAAATGGTGCTTGGAACCTCCCCAGTAAATACTCCTGACACTGGCGATCATGTTAGGAGAATGAACCCAACCACAAATCCATCAACTCCAGTTGCGGCGGGTTCAGTAATACCATTACCTACTTCTACACCACTACTTACTCCTAGTGCTACATCAAAACCCACAATAAATTTAGAAACAATTCCTATTCCCGCGACACTTGATGTGATACCTACTACCCCTACCATCAGTCCTATCACAATCCCGACGCCAATACCCCCACCCACTGCCCCACCAACTAAAGTAGCGACAACTTTTATATCGCAAGTGAATCCGAATCAAGATAATCTGGTATTGAGTAACCTGACTCTCTCTAGAACATCCTTAGGTATTTATCCTGGGGCAGATATCTTAAGTTTTTCAATCAAAAATGATAATAATTCTACTGTAGCAGCGGGGGTATCAATATATAAACGGCTAGGCAATCAAACTTTGATAGTTCCAAACCACGACTATAGTCATCTGGTAATACTAGAACCAGGAGAAACTAAACGAATAACAATCCAAGAACCTTACCCTCCAGGAGAAACTTATTTGGAAGATAGTTCTTTATTCGTAGAAACTTATATAGTATCTAATTTAGGGTTATTCGGAATCCATGCCAACTGTGATGAGATCGACCCATTCTTCGGCTCTATTGGCGAAACCAAACCAAAATGCCACGATTAAAAGCAATATCTTCGCCGAAGTTATACTTTACTCTTTAGCATCATATTTCACTAACTGGTTTTTGATGGGAATATTGTTCAGCCTACAAGGATGGGGGTGATTTCTGAAGGAATTGCCTATCTAGAAACTACCAGAATTACCATGGTGGAGGAGAGGGGACTCGAACCCCTGACCGTCTCGCTGCCAGCGGAAAATGTTCAGAGTTAACCTACGGTTAAAGTCAATAACTAGATACTACGATAATTAGTATTCTAAGGTGGAGCATTTTTCACATATATCTTCTGATAGTAAGCCAGCCCGTATTAATAATTTAAATACTTTGCAACCAAAACAATAACCTAATGCAGATTCTAAAAATGCGAAACTAGCTAGAATTATTAATAAGGTATTCGCTAATGCGATGTTTACTGAAAACCAGGACACCAATATCAAAAGCGAAAATACTAGTCCTATAGACTGCGCGAATCTTTTTGGAGGCCCAGGGACGGGTTTATCACCAAGATTTAATTTCGGTACAATTATTCGAGTAACTAATAAAGCTAGAGGGCTTATTTTTGGCCCTGAGGACGTTCTTGCTAAAAAACCGTAGAGCAGAATCAAGAGCAATATAGGAGTATAAGTATTATTTGTGTTAATCAGTACAAGAGATAAGAGTGCCATACTCAAAACTCCGAATGCTACTAGTCTTGCTGATATTTCATTGACTACTTCTGGGAAAGAAAAAAAATCTTTCATTGTAATTACTCCTATTAAGTAAGCAGTTTATAGGTTTGGTTGAGGCGTTGTTCTCAAATAATCTTTGATGATTGTGTGACCTTTGGGAAATTTAGCAGGAATATCAACTGTTGAGATAGCAGGGATTACTATACAATCATCCCCGTTTTTCCAATCTGCTGGCGTGGCAACTTGGTAATTCGCTGTAAGCTGTAATGAATCTAGTACCCGAAGTATTTCTATGAAATTAGGTGCGTTATTTCCAATTTGTAAACTCATTATCTACCTTTCTATAAAAAATCCCTGCAATCACATGGGNNGNANTNCNNCCCATGTGATTGCAGTTTAACCGTTAAAAATCCTTACTTTAGTATCACTTCCAGACCGTGCGGATCGGAGGCTGAGACTTCCGATCCATCTTTAAGAGTAACCAGCCTGTCTGGGTCTTCCATTGAGGCTAAGTCCTTCTCTTCCCAACTGGNGCTCTTGCAATCATCGCTGATGGTCAGAACAGCCACCCCTGGTGTCCGAACATTCTCAAGGGAGCCGATAGCCGACAGCGGTTTAGAACCTCGTAAAGTAATAAACATCTTGTTGCCCACGATGTGTGCGACGTCAGGCTTTGGATCAGGACTGAAGGACGTGGCCATCGACTGAGTCGCTACGACCTTATTGGTTTGAAGGTCGACGAAGTTTACGTCATTACTTACCCGCATACTGGTTATTGCAAATATATCGCCCTTTTGATCCGTACAGGTAACCACACCATGAGTGTCTTCACCTGGGAGTTCAATCTGCACTGGATCAGGAAATATTCCGTCTATAGCTCTACTAGCATCAAATGTATAAAGGAAATCATCTCCTCCNTTAGCNCCACTTTCACCATTGGTCATTATCTTATTNAAAGGTAAACGAGATACACCACACCCGATGCCTGGAACGGTAGCCTTGTCATAGACCTTCGCCACGGTCATAGGTGTGCTTCCATCTGCAGAGCCCACGTCTACTACCAATAAACCTCCACCAGCTAGAGTTATGTAGGCGAATTTACTGTCACTAGTGAATTCGTGACAGATTGGGCGCACCACTGAAGTTCCTAATTCATTGGCGAATTGGTCTAAGGCCAAGGTCTCCACTAAGTTGTAATTATCACTCGTATAGTTAGTTTGGATTTTATGAAGGAACCCAGATTCATCTTTTGCGCCAATATTTGCAACTATAGCCATGTTGTTATCAGGAGATGCAACTGAGGCGTGGGAATTTGTTGTTCCACCTGCTCCATTGAAACCTCCTACTGTATTGACGCAGCCGACGATCTCGCGACTGGCAATATTTATGAAGAAGGTATTACCGGAACCTACATTAGCCAGAAGGACGTGACTGGCCTTCGGGGTGGTAAAGTTGGAAAGTATCATATGTGGCTTTTTCGGGGCATCGCAATTAGCGTCTTCAGCTGCCTTTGCCAGATCTATAATTTCAGGAGATGCATTCTTAGCATCCTTTAGAAAA
>PBNM01000003.1 GCA_002723125.1 Chloroflexota bacterium
ACCACTGCCTTTCACTCCGAAGCCTGATATATATTTCCCGTCTTTAGAAAACTTCTGTACCTTGCTGTCGAATGTGTTAACAATCCAAACGTGACCGTCCGCATCAAAACATATTCCACCAGATCCATTAAACTTACCGTCTTCTTCGCCAGCTTCTCCCCATTGTCCTATAACCTCACCTTCAGGATTAAATATCGTAACGCGGTTATACCATTCGTCTGTAGCGTAAATATTTCCATCTGCATCTACTGCTACACCAGTAAGTATTTTAAACAGAGGGCCTTCTTTAGAACCTTCAGATCCATAAGCCAAGCCAGTCCTGCCAAATTCATTTATGAATTCTTGATCCACGGTTAGTTTGGAAAGTCTGATCCCTCCCGGATTTTGTTCATTCCCTCTATTAGCGACGTATAAAACGCCGTCATCGGCGCAAGCAACACTTATGGGTAAACTAAAACCCATACCGGCTACTGCATTTCTACCTATATTGTGGCTATAAAGCCATGCTCGCCCTGCGGCGACAGTATTTTGAGCCATCTCTCCTCCGAAATCTGTAATTTTCTGTTCTAATCTTTGGTTCTTTAAACACAGACAACATGCAGATTAGGTAACCTACATGCTGTCCATGTTTATTAAAATGTCAGTCTTATTTGAACAGAGACATCTTTTCGAAGTTACCGTTCACTATTGGATTAGCATCCAATCCGATCCAGTCTTCGATGATAGAGGAATATGCTCCTCTAAAGTCATAGTTAGGAACCAAGTCCCCTTGTTCCAGGTCCTCTGCCTTGGCTGAAGGATATTCTCCGTACATTCCACCTTTTACTTGGTTACCAATTACGAATGATACACCTGCAGCACCGTGATCGGTACCGGAGCCATTATCATGAACTCTTCTTCCAAATTCAGAGAAGAGATACATAATTACATTGTCTCCAGCGTCGTGTTCTTCCAAATCCTGGAAAAATGCTGATATACCTTCTGAAACATCTTTCCACAGTTGAGGATGAGCTGGGCCTTGACCAGCGTGAGTATCAAAGCTTGCATGCTGAGTGTAGAACACTCGAGTGCCCAAATCTGCGAAATACACTTGAGCAATATCTCTCAGATGTTGCGCAATTGAACTATTAGGATATTCTACAGTTGATGAATATTTTTCTGGAGCTACTTTTACAATATCTGCTCCCACCATCGCATCCATACCTGTATTCTTAAGATAATCAGTTACAAAACTTCCACCCACAGTTGGACTGTACATTTTCGAGAAAATGTCCAAAGCTTTAGCTCTCTGTGAATTATCNGATATNCCAGTCAACAAACCATAGGTACCTAAGTCTGCAATAGCNGCAACAGGNACACCTGGTACAGCNAACGCTCTNGGTANTCCATGTCCGAAGTTAATTGCAGTCAACACGTTTTCTTTATTAGGGTCNAATTCTCGTGTTACTCTTCCTGCCCATCCNTCTGTNCCAACCTTNTCAGGCTCGCAGGTATGCCAGATATCCATNGACCTGAAGTGGGANCTAGGTGAATCAGGGTAACCAATTCCATGTANAACNGCTACTTTACCAGCATCATAAAGCTCTTTAACTGGAGCCATCGCTGGATTGAATGCCAAACTGGAATCAATTTTTAACATTTCTTCCTGTGGAATAGCCAAAGCAGGCCTGTTGTCGTAATAAAGTGACTCGTTGTAAGGAATCACAGTATTAAAGTAATCGTTACCACCAGTTAGCTGCAGTACAACTATTACTGGATCTTTTTTAGTGCTAGTCATTATATATCTCCTTTTCTCTAAGATCTAAGCAAATTGGTATTCAGTGGTAGCACTAATAAGTGCCAACATTTCACCAATTCTTTCTGAAGTTGTTGATTCGTCAGACCAATCCACATTTCCTGCCAAAGCAGCATGCTGTGACAAATGATCTCTGGTCTCATCATTCAATACTAAATAACCCATGTTNTCTAAGCAGGCATCCAATAACTGTTCGGANCTGGATATACCATCACCTTTCATTTTATCTACTATAGATTTCACTCCAGGTANGGTTGTATCTGCCACTCGNTCAGCTACGAAGTTGATACGAGCAAGNAANGAACCACTGTTAATCCATTCGCTACCTGTATGCCAGCCTTCCACACTAGGNGGATCCATTAGAGCTTGACCCATATAAGTAGGTTGGTTTCCAATATCTTTTANACCTGGTTCNGGGAATTGNAATTGCCCTACCATTCTTAAAGTNCCGGCAACCACTTCCGCAGGNCTCTTGATTTTTTCAAATCTTGCATTNTTGAAGAAATCAGAATTGAANACAAATCTTAATACNGCCTNCATGTCGTAGTTNGACTCTTCGAATACATCTATCATAGCTTCTAANGCTTCTTCGTCTCTTGCAGGTTCAATNGTCCATGCTGGGACTTGTGGTTCATCCGCNACGAAGAAGTTATATAGNTGTCTGCATATGAATCTTGAGGTAGCAGGTTCTTTCAGAATGATATCAATGATATCTTCTCCTCCGAAATTACCCGTGTATCCCAAGAAGGTTTTATCAGTATNATCATGNTCTTCTTCTCGNTATTCAAAACTCCATGAGAATCTTCCATAAGGCAATCTTGGAACCTTGTTACCAAGAGTCCATCCTGTGAAAGCTCTTGAAGCCTCACGAACATCCACTTCTGTATAGTTACTGACGCCCATGCTAAATAATTCCAGCAATTCTCTGCCCCAGTTTTCATTCACAGCATCTCGATGATTCTCGTTATTATCCAGCCAGAAAATCATAGCTGGNTTTCGTGAAATCTCAATCAACATATCTTTATAACTACCCAAACCGTACTGCCTGAACATATCTATCTGTTCCAGCATTTGGTCGCAGTTATCAACTTTGGAGTTTCCTGTTGCAAAAACATGATGCCAAAATAGTGCCATTTTTTCTTCTAATGGCCTTTCAGTCGTTACCATGTTATACATCCAGTTAGCTTGACCCATAACTGGGACTCCGCCAGGGAGTAAGCTTCCAGGGTGATATCGTAATAATAGTGCCATGTTTCCGGATGGTTGGTCTTCGCCTGGTGAAACTAATTCTTCTACAGTAGCTTCATATCCTTTAGCAACCCGTCGTTCTAATTCTTCTTGAGTTGCACCGAAGCCAGCNCGTCTCATCAGGTGTGCCATTAAGGCNAGTTCNTCTCTGTTCGACATTAGTAGCCTCCTTCAAATATATTAGTTGATAGTCAACTTTTCCATTACCTGCTATATTAATTTCATGGCATATGTATGTCAATACTTTCAGGCTACCTATTTTGCATTCGTTAATAACAGAGAATGATTATAAATAAAGAATCATTCTCTGTTACGAATACTTGGCTTGGATGTTCTTTACTCCACTGCTATGTCAGAAACCATCCCTCCGGCTGCATGCCCTGGGAAAGTGCATATAGCCAACAAGGACCCTGAATCTGGAGTAGTGAAAGTGATATTGTCCGTCTCTCCAGGCTTCACCAATTTTGTATAAGCTAAAACCCTGGAATCTGCTGGCTTGAGCCATTCACTGTCTGGTCCAGCGGCTACAGCATCTGCTAACACAGCGTCTTTATCTTCCTTATTGATTACAACCCAGTTATGTTCTAGACCTGCGGACTCATTCTTAAATATCACGTTTATTTCTGTACCTTTGGGCAATANAACTGAATCAGAATTGAATTTAAGTGTGTCCCCAATTGAACTAACCGACAGATTACCCAAAGCGTCAGGGGTTATTTCNTTATTCTCACTGACNGCCATAGTAGAAGTAGGACTTGGTTCGTCAGACTTTACGCTTTCAACAGCCTGCCCGGCATTCGAAGACGTGGAGGAAACAGCTGTATCTTTTTGAGCAGTATCTGTTCCGCATCCCATCAAGATTCCAGAAACAATCAACAAACCCAGTGTAATTAACTTTATTTTCATATATTTAGTTCTCCAATATCATTAAGTGTTATAGTATAAATGCAATTATATTATAAAACAAAATACTATTTCAACTCCAATATTGGCGAGGGGATTATTGTAAAATTCAACATGCTTCATCTAATCACATCCCAACTCAAGTTGCCTTTTACCGGTGAATATTCGGAATGATCACCTCCATAAACAACTCGCATAGCTTTCCTTTGAATAGGCATAGTCCATTCATAAGACCTATTNACTTCTTGNCCCGGCATTATATTAGCNCGTAATCCTTTGTAAGATCTTGCNCTNCCATCTTCAAAATAAACAAAGAAATACCCTTCTTTNATTATTTTGTTGCTGGTNGGGTTTTTTAATGTNTATTGNATGNTGACTGTNCGACCTGACACGATNAATAACGTTATCCCTACACTCATTCCTGTGCCATCATCTATATATGNATACCCTCCTCCAAGCATTTTGGACGGAACNGAAGTGTATGAAGGAGTGGGGGTAGGCGTAACAGTTGCAGGGAATTTAACAATTGTGGGCGGATAAGAAATCGTAGGAATTACAAACACCGAATCATTAAGAATGGTGTTTGCCTCAGCAAGCCTAGAAGAGTCATTTACATCTGGCTGTTGAGTTGATCTATCGGTAGTTGAAGCAGGCATATTGGGAGCTGAAATGCCTTGATAAATTTTATTGTGGGCGTTAACCGCATCCAAAGTACTTTCATTGCTTATTGCAGTCAATGTTGAAGTTTTGCTCTTNNCNTCTGANATCAANATATCAAGCTGAGTGATAGTAGCTTCTATNTTTTCTNCTGTCATAGGAGATATAAATTCAGACTGGTCACTTGATTCATCGTTTTGGCAAGCCAACAATATAGAGNCNGTTAACAGGATAAAACAAAANTTCATCTTCATACTTATATTATTTCATCNATCATCATGTGGATGCCACACAACATTAGCACTTACAAAGAATATTTAGTGTACATNCCTGTGTTAAATAAACNATNGAATAATTCTGGATACATTANTNCTGCAAAATTTTCCAAAACNTCTATGAANCTAGGACCATGCCTGCTGGGAATTTGTCCATCAAACAGATAAACCTGACCCTTCTTGACTGCATTTATTTCATTAAACTGTTCAACTTCAGAAAAGGCTAATCTGCTAGCAGTATCCACCTCGTGCATTGGAAAAGCGCAGGGCATTGAGAATATAAAGTCAGGATCATAATCCACTACTTCAGACCAAGATACTTCTCTACTCTTGCCATTTTTTTCAGCTAACCCTTCATTGCCACCTGCCAACTCAATGAGTTCTGGTATCCATTGGCCTGTATTCCTAAGCGGATTCAACCAATCTATGCAAAAAGTTTTTGGACCTTTCTTATAATTGCTCTGGGCCAACGTCTTAGATATAAAATCTATCCGTGTTTGGATAGAATCAACTACCCTGTTACCTTCATCAATCACATCGCACGCATCAGCAATTAACAAGATATTATTTAATATGTCTTGTATTCCCGCAGGTTTCAAACTAACTATTTTAGGCCGATAATCGAGTATATCTAGAGTGATCTCGCAAACGGCTCCATATTCAACAGCACAGACGTAACATAACTCTTGGGTCAAGATTACATCAGGTGAAATTTTCTTCAATAAGTCTCCATCGACTATTTGAGTGGCAATTTTTTGTTCTCTGTTAAATTTGATTATTTCATCAATCTTCTGGCTTGAAAGCTCTGATAAATCCGATGAACGCCTTGTAATTATCACTGCATCGCTTTTCAGCACTGATTCGGGATAATCGCATACGTGAGATATCCCAACTAACTGGTCTTCTAAACCAAGAGAACAAACTATTTCCGTAGCACTCGGCAGTAAGGAACATATATTCATATACACACCACATGTAAAAGATAAATTTACAATTGAGTCCGAATTGATAAAATATTACTAGAGGAAACTTTATGGCAATTATATTAGACGGTAACAAACTTTCACAACAAATAAGGTCAGAACTTAAACTAGAGTTAGAAAACTTAATCGGGCACCAAAAGCCACCAAAATTGTCTGTGATATTGGTAGGGGATGATGCTGCCTCCTCAGTCTACGTGCGTAACAAAGAGAAAGCTTGTAACGATGTAGGAATTTTAACTGAAACATTTAGAATGCCATCCGATTCGAATCAAAAGGAAATATTAGCTCAAGTAAACACATTAAATAATGACCTAAATGTAGACGGGATCCTAGTGCAGCTACCATTACCTAGTCACGTAGATGAAATAGAGGTAATAAATACAATCGACCCATCTAAGGATGTTGATGGGATCCACCCATTCAATTTGGGACAGCTAGTCCAAGGGAGTCCAATATTTGTGCCTTGCACCCCCTTAGGAATCCAGCAAATCCTGCTGCGTAATGACATCGAGACTAGAGGAAAACGAGTAGTCATATGTGGTAGAAGTAATATAGTCGGCAAACCCGTTGCAAGTTTATTAAGCCAACGTGGGGTCGGAGCTGACGCTACTGTGACTATTTGTCATTCGAGAACAGATAATCTCCCAAACATCACATCAAATGCAGATATTCTCATAGCGGCCATAGGACAAGCGAACTTCATTGACGGAAACATGGTCAAACCCGGTTCAACTGTGATTGATGTCGGTATCAATCGCATGGATGACCCGACTAAGAAACGAGGGTATCGGCTCGTTGGAGACGTAGATTACGAATCGGTTATTGAGAAAGTCTACGCTATCACTCCAGTCCCTGGGGGAGTCGGACCTATGACTATCACTATGTTGCTCAACAACACTCTCAAATCATGGATGAAATCAAACCATCTGCCAGGGAATGTAGCTTGAACAAATATCAGCAACCTATACTAACCGAAGACTTCGACTATGATTTGCCCAGCAGTTTTATCGCTCAAAAACCTGCAGAGCCAAGAGATAGCTCCAAATTAATGCTTGTGGATCGAAATAGTGGACGGATACAACATTCAATTTTTTCAGAATTACCAAACATATTGAAACCCACAGATTTAGTGGTACTAAATAATTCAAAAGTGATTCCTGCTAGATTAAAAGGGTTTAAAAAAAACACCAATACCAAAGTGGAAATCCTGCTCCTTAAAAAATTACCCACCGGATATTGGCATTCACTAAGCAAACCAGGCAAACGTCTAAGACAAAATGATGTGATTCATCTAACTAATGGTACTCAATCAACAATTGCACACATAATTGACACAAACCTTGACGGAACCAAAGTCATCAAACTAGAAAATGAAGAATTAGCAATGTTATTAGGGGAATTGCCATTACCTCCATATATAAAGCACAACACAGAGCCGACTGACAGATACCAAACTGTATATTCATCCAATCTAGGAAGTGTAGCAGCTCCCACAGCTGGGCTGCATTTCACAGAAACATTATTGGAGCAACTTAAAGCGCGAGAAATCAAAATAGCTTTTACAACTCTTCATATTGGCTTGGACACTTTTCAACCAATACACGAAGAAGACGCTAGACACCACCGCATCCATAGTGAATTCATCAGCACAGATTCTGAAAACATCCTCAAAATTAACGAAGCTCTAAAACACAATAGACGAATAATATCCATAGGCACAACTAGTGTGCGAGTCCTAGAATTTTTGGCAAATAGATCTCAAAGCACACCTTTACAAATCGAGCCATATACTGGTGACAACAACCTATTTATATTACCCGGATACGAATTCAAGGCAGTTAGCGGAATGGTAACCAATTTCCATCTCCCTAAATCAACTTTACTAATGATGATTTCAGCATTCTCCAGCAAACCCATCATTATGAACGCATATGCAGAAGCGAAACAAAACAACTATAGATTTTTTAGCTATGGTGACGCTATGTTGCTGAGCTAAGGGCTAATTCAACTTGGGAATTCAAGAAATTGAAGCATATTACCGTCAGGATCAGGGAAAGTTGCAACTATGCCTCCCCAACTTTCTTCCTCGGGTGCTCTGATAAACCTTATTCCCAATAAGTTAAGTCTCTCGTACCAGTAGTCAATGTCAGGTACTGACAAATGAATCATTATTCTATACGGATCCTTAGCTACTCCATGTACCTCACTATGATTCCCTATATTAAGTCTAAAATTACCGAACTCAAATGAAACAAAATTAGGGCGTGATGAATGTAGGGGCAATTCCAAAATATCTTTATAAAACGAAACCATTACATCCAGATTGTCAGTCCAGAGAACTATTCCTACTACATCATCAATGTGATTATTCATTTAAGTCTGGAAATCTCTCAATCTTTAACAGACGTACATTTCTTGCATTCTCCATAGAAATCCATCCGCTGCCATGCAATTTCAAAGTTTTCAGATCCTTCAACATTCAGTAGTAAATCTTTGACTAAAGCGTCAGCTGCACTTGAATCCGCTATATCACCGCAAATAGTACATACCAAATTTAAATGAGGATTCAAATTAGATTCATATCTTGAATACTGTTGAAAAGGTAATTCCTGTATTAATCCACGTTTCACGAGCACATTGATGGTAGAATAAATTGTGTTCAATGTTAGAGAAGGGAAATGATCTTTAACTCTTTCATAAATTTGCTGCACAGATGGATGATCAGTAGAATTTACAAGAACCTCAGCTATCGCAAGCCTTTGAGGTGTTATTTTTATACCTTCAGACTTCATAAGCTGGTGTAAATCATTTGATAACATATGTGATGAGAGCCTTAACTAGTTAGAATAAAACCATTATAACAGGAGCATTAATAAATTTAATTCGTTTCTATGCAGTATCACGATAATAGCTTAATAAATAGCAGACTTATAAAACTAAATAAAATCAAAGAACTAGGGATTGACCCCTATCCAGCTAGGTATTCCCGTACATCCGACATATTAACGTCTGTCAATAATTTTATTGAACAAGAATCCGAGGACTCGGATCCACACAATGATGACAATAAAATAACCCTGGCAGGGAGAATCATAGCAATAAGAGGAATGGGTAAAGCAAAATTCATCGATATCCGTGATTATAGTGATACAATTCAGATTCTATTTAGATCCAATGTCCTAGGAGAACAGTTCGAATTACTTGACCATCTAGACATAGGTGACTTTATAGGTGCCAAAGGTAATGTTATGAGGACTAGGACAGGACAAGTCACCTTACATGCCGATGAATTCACTATCTTATGCAAAGGAATCAGACCTTTACCGGAAAAATTCCACGGCTTAAAAGACACTGAAACTCGCTACAGGCAACGATACTTAGATTTAATCGCCAACGAAGAAGTTATAAGTACTTTCACCAATCGTAGCAAGCTCTTAACAGGTTTAAGAGAATTCATGAATGATCGTGGCTTCATTGAAGTTGAGACACCAGTTTTAGTACCTATCCCAGCAGGTGCTCATGCCAAGCCATTTGTAACATTCCACAACGCACTAGATGAGAATTTATACCTCCGTATAGCTACTGAATTATATTTGAAAAGATTAATAATTGGAGGTTTTGACAAAGTATATGAGATCGGCAGGGTATTCCGAAATGAAGGAGTGGATCAAAATCACAATCCTGAATTCACTCTATTAGAAAGTTATGAATCATACGCTGATTACAATGATGTAATGTCGATGGTAGAGTCATTAATCAATCATCTCGCCCTGAAAATCAATGGGAGTTCAGAAATCGCGTGGGGGGACCATAAAATCAACTTAAGTCCCCCATGGCCTCGCCTTTCCTTACGAGAAGAGTTGTTAAATCGGGCAGGAATAGATATAGACGAATACCCAGATGATCAAAGTCTTAGCCATAAAGCCCGTGAATTAGGGCTAGATGTCACTAATTTAGAAAACAGAGGAAGGCTCATCGATAAAATGTTAGGTGATTTTATCGAACCACATTTAATCCAGCCCACTTTTTTAATAGATTACCCTGAAGTAATGTCTCCACTAGCGAAATCTCATCCATCTAAACCTGGTTATGTAGAGCGCTTCGAAGCATACATAGCTGGCATGGAAATCGCGAACTCCTACTCTGAATTAAATGATCCAGTCATTCAAAGAACCCGACTGGAAGGACAAGAACAAATACGCGACATGTATGGAGATGATGAGTTAGACAGATTGGACGAAGACTTTCTCACTGCAATAGAACTAGGAATGCCTCCTACTGGAGGACTAGGAATGGGAATAGATAGATTAGTTATGCTACTCACCGAAGAAATTAGCATAAGAGACGCTATAATCTTCCCCCATATGCGAACACTTAAATAATGGTACTAAATTATGATTTCTATAGATTTAATCAGAAATAATCCTCAGTTAGTAATAGATGCTTTGGCAAACAGAGGCGAATCAAATAGCCTAGAAGATATTTTGTCTCTTGACGAATCACGAAGGAAAAACATCATTGAAAATGATGAACTCAAACGGCATAGGAACGAAGTGAGTAAGAGCATTGGTGAACGCAGAGCAAACGGACAAGATGTAGATCCATCCGAAATAGAAGTCATGAAAACCGTAGGCGAAAAAATTTCTTCTTTAGACAATGATATTAAAGAACTAGAAACCACTATCAACGATTTACTAAGCCGAATACCGAACTTGCCAGACACACAGGTTCCAATAGGCAAAGATGAAAATGATAATCCTATAACTAGACAACACGGGGAAATACCTCAATATAGCTTTGCCCTAGAACCCCATTGGGATATAGGAGAGAGATTAGATATTATTGATTTACCAAGGGGCGCTAAACTGTCTGGCAGTAGATTTTACTCACTCAAAGGACTTGGCTCAAAACTAGAACGAGCTCTGATTGCTTGGATGCTAGATTATCACACAGACAAACATGGGTATACAGAAGTAAGTGTGCCATACATGGTTAGACAAGACATCATTTTTGGGTCTGGCAACCTTCCAAAATTTGGAGATAACCTCTATCACGACCACGAAGATGATCTATGGCTCATTCCTACAGCTGAAGTCCCGATTACAGGATTACATAAAGACGAAATCCTAGAAATGTCCGAACTCCCAAAATATTATGTGGCGCATACTCCATGTTTTCGGCGCGAACAGGCTGCCGCTGGCAGAGACACAAGAGGAATAAAAAGAGTCCATCAATTCCATAAAGTTGAAATGTACAAGATTGTAGACCCTGAAACTTCTAACCAAGAACTGTATAGTTTATTAAATGATGCGGAAGACATATGTAAAGAACTTGGCCTCACATACAGAATAGTCCAACTATGCACCGGTGATATATCATTTGTATCTGCCAAATCATTTGACATCGAAGTGTGGGCTGCCGGTTGCGAAGAGTGGCTTGAAGTAAGCACTTGCTCAAACTGCACTGACTTCCAAGCGAGACGAACCAGCTTAAGGTACAAGCCGGATGCTAAAGCGAGACCGCAATTTGTTCATACATTAAATGGTTCAGGTTTAGCTATACCTAGAATATTAATTGCAATTTTAGAAAATTATCAACAAGAAGACGGAACCATACTAATTCCGGAAGTATTAAGACCCTACACCGGTTTCGACACTATATCTTAAGATTACAAGGCCCTAAGATACTGGTCTGCGATCGCAGTCTCACCATCTAGCGTTTTCTGAGCATGTATAGGCCAGTAAGGATTACGCAATAACTCTCTACCTAGTAACACAACATCTGCCTGACCATTCGCTATGATTTCCTCAGCCTGCTCTGGTTGAGTTATTAATCCAACTGCACCAGTCAAAATATCAACATTCTTTTTTATTGCCTCTGCATATTGGACTTGATATCCCGGGAAGACTTTCATTTCTTGATTGTAGCTGTTCCCCCCAGAAGAACAATCTATTAAATCCACACCTTCTTGTTTAGCAAAATGGGCAAACTGTATTGAATCATCTATATCCCAGCCATCCTTAACATGCTCAGAACATGAAATTCTAACGAATAAAGGCATACTTTCAGGAATAACTTCTCTTACTTTACTAATAATTTCTAATGGTAATCTGATCCTATTTTCAAAGCTTCCACCATAACNATCTTCCCTNGTGTTAGAAGTTTTAGACATAAANGANTTTATTAAATACCCATGGGCAAAATGTAATTCAATTACTTTTATACCAGATTCAACTGATAATTCAGCAGAGTGCACAAATTTAGCAATAATCTCATTGATATCAGTAACTTCCAAACCNACTGGGATTCCACAAGTATCATCAAANGGAATAGCACTAGGTGCCACTATATCCCATCCTCCNTCTTCTGGGTTTATGTATTNCCCTCCTTCCCAAGGCTTATTATGNGAAGCNTTACGTCCTGCATGTGCNAGTTGTATAGCTGGGACTGANCCATATTGCTGAATAAAATCAATCGTTGGCTTCAAGTTTTGNGATTGTNTTGAATTCCATAAACCAGCATCCCANGGAGTAATNCTNCCTCTTGGCTCCACAGCACTAGCCTCTAACATTANCAANCCGGAACCTCCAATAGCTCTAGTTCCTAAATGAACTTTATGCCAGTCTGTAATGATTCCTTCTTTGCCTTCACAAGAATATTGGCACATCGGAGATACCCATATTCTATTNTGNATTGTTTCNNCTCGTATCGTAATTGGGGAAAACAANTGACTCATACNAACTCTCACTTAATTCANATTACCAATTTATTGCTTATAATAAATCATGCTTTATTATACTGTTAACCCTCAANCTTAATTAGTGGGCAAAATTAGATTAAAACTGGAGAAACTATTGTGACAGACTCGGTCCGAACCGACATATATAATCCATGGCCCAAAGATATTCAATGTGTCGTATTGTTGACCTTTGACGTAGATGGAGTCTCTTCATGGATCAATAGAAATCCTGAACATGCAAATCTTCCAAGTCTGATGTCTATGGCAGATTATGGACCCAAAGTTGCCACNCCNCGCATTNTAGACCTACTTGAGCAATACAACNTATTCTCAACNTTTTTTATCCCTGGATTCATAGCAGAAACAAATTCAAAATTAGTGGAAAATATTAGTGCAAGAGGNCACGAAATTGGACATCATGGATATATGCATGAGCCTCCTGCTACNCTNACTCCCAAACAAGAGCATGAAGTTATACATAAAGGCATTAATATAATTAAGTCAATCACGGGTAAACGTCCCATAGGTTACCGATCCCCAAGTTGGGAATTAAGTAAATCTTCTATCGATCTCCTAATCGAGCATAATTTTACTTACGACAGCAGTCTAATGGGNGATGATAAACCATATNTNGTTAATAACACTAAGGCAGACAAGCAAATAGTCGAGATTCCTATCCATTGGTTATTAGACGATGCTCCTAATTTCGTATACGCCCCATCAGCAAATAGAATGGGACCACTAAAAACNGCAAATGAAGTTTATGACTCATGGAAATCTGAATTCGAAGGCATCTACAAATATGGAGGGTGTTTTAATTTAACCATGCATCCACAACATATAGGCAGACCAGGCAGGTTACTCATGTTAGAAAAATTAATTCAATACATTAAAACTTTCGATCATGTTAAATTCATGACATGCGAACAAGTATCTAACGAAGACTTCACTTCAAATTCTTAGTCCGAAGAAGGCAGTTTTTTNGGTTCCTGAATTTCCATAGGATCCCCATTCATCAATAAATTACATTTACCAGCTTTAGTAACTAANACAGATATGGATCCNTCANNAGAAGTNAACCTTTTACCCAGAGGCATATCAATAGAATTTTCATCTGAAGATTCAGACGGAAATCCTTCTTCNGAACCTTTAACTTGAAGAGGAATGGAACCATCAGTNAGTTCACCTTCTCCNCCTTTNGTTACNACCATTTCTACACCGCTCGGACCTATATATCTTTGACCTGTCTTAATCATTTACTAATCCTNTATATTGTTTTATTTCTTGTATCGGACTAAAAAACTCGCCTCGCCCAAAGGNATGCCATCAAAGAGNATTGCAGCAACATGCAATCCAANCCTCTGTATAGGTATCTGGATTACCTTTATCCATCNCTGAAAGATTATATCATTTTCCCATACAATTTTTTGAGGTATTGGTGGCTCNAAAGGCANTCCTGGCGTTTTAATTCCTATCATTAATGTGTGGTCACCTGGTTNGGCATCTGCAATNCAAAATACTAAGTTAACATTAAGAGTTGCTAATACTGNTCCTTNAATTAATNCNTCATCAGGTTCGACTATTTCAATCANATCGATAACNCCTGATAGGTTCAAATCACCTTNAGCATCTTCATCNGCNACGTTACAAAACGCTGCGAATTTAAGATATGGTTGATGTTCTTTGTACACCATTAGTATTGAAAACTACTCCCGGTATTTAATACCCNGGTTCTCTCCATTCAAAAGCAAGTTGAGCGTACCGCACGAAAACTGCACCTCCGGGAGCTCCAATCGGAGCATTAATGGCAAGCAATGCTATGGTGTGTTGATCTCCTTCTTTTGGTTCAGCAGATATAACCACTCTTTGTGGCACATTAAATCCTTGGACACATGCTCTATCTCTATCACATTCTCCATCAATCCAAATCTCACCGTAATCATCTATGCAAGTCTCAAATATGCATCTAGCACCTGAAATACTCCTTCCATCCACTTCAGCGGGAAGAGTGACTTTGATTCTATACCAGGCAAATGCGAATCCTCTTGAGTGCCATTTGGTAAGATCTTCCCTGATTTCCCAATTAGAATCATCAAAATCTGGTAATCTTGCCGGACTACCTTCAGTTTCAGATACAAAACCTTCCTTATCAGCACCAGGGATAAATCCTGGAGCGAATCTCCATGTCCCCCCAACTTCTGTCAAAACTTCCGCATCTTGCAAATCCAATGTCGCTCTTGGCATGATATTCTCCTCATAACCTAAATTTATATTCCTACTATCTTAATTCCCGCATGAATCTTATATATTCGATTTATGTTCACTAGCAAGGGGGTGATCTGTTCCACATACTTAGAGTTAGACAATGCTCCACCATCCACAGGCCTCAAATTATCTATACTTTCAACTAATTCCATAACTATTTTTTTAGCATCTGAGTCATCAGAGCATATTATTACATCTTCATCGAGTACCAAATCAGGATTCTCTAGATCTTCTGCACTTACATTTTGAAAGGCAGATACGATTTTGGAATTACATGCAATCTCACGACATTCTTCTGCTGCAGATCCTGCTTTAACATCCAATGCTCGTGCTCCAACACCTTTCACAAACTCCATTGGGGCAATCACGTTAACAATGATTTTGCCTTCCAAGTCATCCTTTATTGAAGATAATAAATCCGACTGTGCCTGATATGGCACAGTCACAAATATAACGTCTCCATCTTTAGCAGCAGACGCATTGTCTAACCCAATAACATGAATACCTACAGAACTAGAGAGATCAATCGCAACATCTATAGCCCTAGATTCATCTCTAGAACCCAAACAGACCGCGTTCCCGGCCATTGCGAGTCTAACAGCCAATCCTCTCCCTTCAGGACCTGTACCACCCAATATTGATATTCTCACTGATTTATCTCCAACCACTAATAATTATTATAAGAATGATGATGTATCGGAATCATAACCGTCTTTTCTAGTAACTCTCGCAATCAATTCCGAATCCGCTACGCTGTCTTTTAGATCTTGAGGCTGTACACCTTCACGCAATGCTTTCAATGTGTCATATACAGCCTTTATAGCAGCTTGAAATGGCCAGTGGCCTTGCAGGGCAACCTTCACTCCCACGCTTGCTAAAAATTCTTTGTCATTCAACTCCCCACTAGCACCACCTAACAACAATGGTAATTTTACCTCTGCTCTTATGGCTTCCAATTCAGATCGGCTTTTTGCCCCAGCTAGAAAAACAGCATCTACTCCAGCTTCTTCATAAGCTTTAACTCTTCGAATTGTTCCATCTATTCCTTCTATAGCCAATGCACTAGTTCTTCCTGCCACTACCATCGTGCTATCAGTCCTCCCAGATAACGCTGCCTTCATTTTACCGATACCTTCTTCAATCGAAATCAATGAAGCTCCAGTAGANCCAAATGCTTTAGGAAGTAAAGTATCTTCTATCGTTAATGCTGACACTCCAGCAGTTTCCAGCTCTTCTACAGTACGTTTAACATTCAATGCATTCCCGTAACCATGATCTGCATCTACCATTAAACTGATCTCGCTTGCTCTGCATATACGATGAATTTGTTGTGCGAATTCAGTCATGGTAAGTACGATAATATCGGGTGCGCCAAGTACAGTAGCTGAGGCTATAGATCCAGCAAACATCCCTATTTCAAAACCCAAATCTTCGGCTATTCTAGCGGATATAGGATCATAAACAGAACCTGGGTAGACACATTTATCTCCTTCTAAAATAGAACGATAATTCTCTCTTCGTTTTGTTAAATTCATGCTATCACCTACCTAATTATAATTACTAAAAACAACATTCTAGCTACACTTTGACCATTCTAACATAGAGAGTTGTGTAACTAAGGCGACATGCTATTAGCACAACTGCTATTAATGTACCTCCGGAATTATCAAGTTCTTTGTTTGTTTTGCGTTTGGCTTTAAATACATCCAGTTGCCTATTTGTCGTTAGCATATTATATTGAACAGACACAAATCATAGTGGCAAGAGAGGACAAATAATTTGGGAGGTGTCTCTATGAAAATTGTAAGAGTGTACTCAGGTTCAGATGGAGAGTCTCATTTTGAAGATGTGACCCCCGAAGAACTAGCTGAAATAGTTAACCAAGTAGGAGATGGTGACGTATCTTTAGGAATACGTCGGTCACCCACCTTTTCTGACTATCATAATGCTCCAAGGTTACAATATGTAGTAAATCTTCAGGGCACCGCCGAATTTGAAACCGCAGACGGTACCAAATGCAGAATGGGTCCTGGGGACGTATTAATTGCAGAAGACATTGAAGGCCATGGCCATATCGCTAGAAGCCTGGGTGAAGAAACTAGAATATCTTTAGCAATACCACTTAAAAACAAAACCCGTCACTAATTTATATAGAGTAAGGAGAATTAAAATGCCTAAACTTAACTCACCATTAGAAGGAATACGAGTCATAGACCTAGGAAGACACCAAGCAGGTCCTAGATGTGCACAAGTTCTTGCAAGACTAGGCGCTGAAGTCATAAAAATCGAAAGACTCGGAGGTGAAGAAACCCGTTACCACGCACCTTGGGTACAAAAACAAAGCGCATATTGGGTCCAATACAACAGTGGCAAAAAAAGTGTATCAATGGATCTCCGCAAAGAATCAGGTAAGGAAGTTCTCCGAGAGTTAATCAAAAAATCAGATGTGTTAGTACAAAATTTCCGTCCAGGAACTATCGCTAAAATGGGATTCTCATACGATGTGCTGAAGAGCCTCAACCCTAAAATTGTAATGGTAAACGTATCTGCATATGGCCAATTCGGGCCCTACACAAAACAAATAGGGTTCGACCCAATCGGACAAGTTATGTCGGGGATTGCTATGGTGACTGGACAAGAAGGTATGCCTCCAATCAGAGCAGGTGTACCCATCATAGACCGAATTACAGCATTGCATTCGGCGATCGGTACTTTAGCAGCTCTTAGAGAAAGAGATATATCTGGTGAAGGTCAAGCGATTGACACATGTTTAGCAGATACCGGATACAGCCTCACTGAAATACCAGTCACTGCTTATCACGGAGTAGGGACAGAACCAACCAGAGGTGAAGGAGATGAAAAATCCGCTCCAAGCGGCATGTATGAATGCGCTGATGGTAACTGGATCTTAATCTCTGCTGGAGACCAGCATCACTGGGGAAGAGTATGTAGAGCACTCGGAAGACCTGAATGGGAAGATGACGACCGATTTAACACCCGACACGGAAGAGGGGAAAATAGACAAGTTATCAACGAACGGGTAAATGAACTACTAGAAGAACTGGAAATGAAAGAAGCTATACAATTATTTACAGACAACGACGTTGTCGCCGCTGCAGTGAACACGATCCCCATGGCGGCAGAAGACCCACATCCCTGGGAACGCCGAGCTATGGTAGAAGTAGATGATTTCCTAGCGGGGTCTATCGCTGTATCAGGAGATTTCTGGCACTTCAGCAGAACGCCTGCAGTAATAGGTACCACACCAAAAGTAGGTGAACATAATAAAGAAATTATAATGGATCTACTTGACTACTCAGAATCGGACTACAAGCAACTGATGGACGACGAAGTCATAGCTGATTGGGACCTTTATGACACTATCCCAGGGGCATATAGAAACTAAGTTATAGAGTTAATTCCACCATATAAGATAAAGGCCCCGAAGATTTGTAATCTTCGGGGCCTTTTAATTTACTTCGTACTTAGCTTAAAGCACGTGATACATGTACAAGTGATCTCGCATTACATCTCCTGCGAAATCATTACTAACATCTCTCCATACGGAGTGAATATGGTTAGCCCCATTTTGCCTGTTGTCATACTCAACTACGAAATCCCCTCCATGTAGCCTGTAATAGTGAGGCTGCGCTTTATCTACAGGTCCTCCCCAAGCGAAATGAATATTATCCAAGTTGCTTAGAATGGTTTCTAATCTGCTGTTAGCTACATCAGTTCGTACTTTACTCGTGTACTCAGTAATTAAACTAGATAAAATCTCTTTCTGCGTACTGTTCATTTTTGATGCAGACAATCCTTGCTCTTTCGGCAAAGATGCCCTAGCAGCATTAAAAGTTAATATGTCTAATGGCGCTTCATCAAAAATAGTTGCCTTAGATTGCTGTCCTTTATCTAGATCACCCATCAAATCAAAAGCTAAATCCATCACTTTAGCTTGGAGTCTAAGNCCTTTATGAGGTCCTTCTCTNACTTCAGCAGGGTTAGATCCAAAGAAAAACGGNGTGACAGATATCACCTGATCTTTCCATAAACTNTAGTGAATGGATACGTGATGACCTTCAACACTCCATCCCCAAGGTTCATCGCTTGTTGGGTCTCCAAATATTCTCCAATAATATAATTCTGGATCTCTTCTGAAGCTACTCTGAGCTTTGCCCTGATTCTCTTCAATNACACCCAATATTTTTTCGTGTTCTATTGTTGCNCNGGCTTGNTGNTTTCCTTGCTCAGTTAAACCGGCNGCAAGTAATCCAAATGCAAGGTCTCTCTGATTATCATTCATGTCTCTAAGAGGTAAACCATGCCTATTAAGCGGTGGGTAGTACCAAAAAATTCGTTCTCCATCCATATACTGAAAACATGTCTTAGAGCGTTGTTCACTTGTCAGTGTATCCACGAAACGGCCCGCAAAATCACTCATTTCAGCGGTAGCTGCTACATGTGTTATATCCTGATTTACTGCCATTACTCTCCTCCTATATGTTATTAGGTATGAAACCTACNATTTGTTCGAGTTTATACGTGGGTCAGTGTTATGTCAATTCCAATATGTATATATGATATACTCCCGCGAGAATAGGCTTTAAACTTCAATATTTCCAATTAATATTTACCCTAAGCTAAATATGAACAACACATTAAAATATGAAATTTATGCTGTACCCATAGGCTGGATAGGATTAATATCCAGCACCAAAGGTTTAACAAACTGTTTAATAGATTCAACTTATAATAGTCTTGAAACTCGCATGAAAAGATTAATTAATCTAGAAGAAGTACCCCAAAATCTTTCAGAGTCTATCAAACATTCCATTGCAAGCTATTTTTCGGGTCATCCTGATTCTATTGCTGAAATACCTCTCGATATTCCCGAAACTAGTCCTCCTTTTTTCAAGAAAATATGGCAAGCTTGCCGAACTATTCCTCCAGGCAAGACCCAAAATTACGGATGGCTAGCCAAACAAGCAGGTAACCCGAAAGCCGTTAGAGCAGCGGGACAAGCAATGAAAAAGAACAAACTTCCTCTTTTCATACCTTGCCATAGAGTTATACTATCTAACAATAAATTAGGTAATTATAGTTCCGGAGGCACCAACATGAAAAAATTCTTTCTGAACATAGAATCTGGGGGAGCTTATGAATAAAACTATAACTTTATGGTCTCATGGTTCCAATATGCAAATAGAATATGAAAACAGGGTTGCATCTGTTCGCCACACTGGTCCCTTTGTTAGGATAGAAGGGCAATCAGGACAGAACACATGGGGACACTTTCCTATAACTAATCCCACTACTATTGATGATCGCATATACAACCTTACAAAGGTATACGTAAGTTTTAGAGCACGAGAATATGGAATTATTAATCAAATTTTAATATATGACGGTGAAAACATTATATATGACACTAATGACCTGTCGTTGAGTGGCAATAACCTAGAATATGAACTCGCTTTGGACAACTCAGCACCAATTTCAAAAGGTATAAATGTAGTCTTAGGTTTCCAATTTAAACCCAATCCTCCGAACACACGATCTACACAAATTGAAGTAATTGGAGTTGGAATAGAGCTAGAAACTGACGGTTAATAGTTCTTCTCGCCACCATTCACATGAAAGGTTTGCCCACTGACATAATCTGAATGCTCCGAACATAACCAAGCGCATAAACTAGATATTTCTTCGACGGTGCCCATTCTGCCTGCAGGAATCCCTTGTGTTCTGTCATTCGGCCTAGGAGAGGATTGGTCATCCCGTGAAGTATCAATCATACCAGGTGAAATGCAATTCACTGTTACACCATTAGGAACCAATTCTTTTGATAACGAGCGAGTAAACCCTATGAGACCCATTTTAGCTGCTGACACATGAGCCCAACCACTACGCCCTTCAATAGCATTTAAACCTGCTAAATTAATCACTCTTCCCCACCCTTTTTCTATCATTCCTGCTACAAATGGTTGAGTCATCAAAAAAGCTGAATCTAGATCAGTATTAATCATTTGTTTCCAGTGATCGTAGGTCATACTAGTAAATTCCTGAACCTTTCTCAGCGAACCATTATTGATTACAATATCTACATAATCTACATTCATTCTAATTTCATTAACCATTTTAGATACATCTGTTTCAGAACCTATATCTCCCATGACTACCAAGGCTTTAGCTCCTAACTTTCTAATCTCGTCTGCAGTTTCATTAGCAGCTTCAACATTTTCTTTAGAATTGATAACCACATTAGCTCCCATAGAAGCTAGAGTTAATGATATAGAGCGCCCAATATTTCTCCCTGACCCTGTGATCAGAGCTGTTTTACCCTGTAACCTCATATTTACATCTCCTGACTGGAACATTAACCAATCCACTTTCTATTGGTAAAATACTTCTACCAATCAACCACATAATAACATTTGAAGGAACTCAATCAATTATGTCAAACACTGACTTGTTCTTGTATGGGCATCAAATTCTACTAACAGATGCGCGCGGAAGAAAATATTTGGAAACTCTCTCTATTGGAGNTAAATTCCAATGCCACTTAGGTNTTNTAGANCATCAAAACATTGTNNNNACCTCACGTAGGNTCTTGGGTNANNACAANCAAAAANCANNTNTTNTTCGCTGAATTTCCTTCTTTCGAAGATNCTGTAACTTTGCTTAATAGAGCGACTCAAATNATTTATCCTAAAGACTTAGCACTAATCATNANTAAAGCNAATATTCACAGAAGGCGACNNNGTAATAGAAGCNGGTCTNGGNTCAGGNATNTTAACCAGTGCTATCCTAAGANCTATTGGCCGTACTGGNTACATAACCTCNTATGAAATCAACGCATCTGTTATACCTCAAGCCAAAGAGAACATCGCANTTCTCACAAAGGGTATGGACAACTATACGATTAAAAACAGTAACATCAATCGTTGCACATTAAAAAAAGATACCGATNCTGTAATATTAGATTTACCAGAACCATGGAAAATNCTGTCAAAAATTTCNGATAGNCTNAAACCAGGAGGNAGNNTNCTATNCTTNCTACCAACTATATTGCAGGTGCATAAATTAACCTCAGCNCTACACGATCATTTTTTGTTCACATCTGTNGAAACAACTGAAACGNTGCAAAGACAGTGGCATNTTACCAAGAATAGTGCNAGGCCNTCACANAGAATGATNGGNCACACAGGATTCATTACTATGGCTATCAGATGCCTNCCTNGGCATGAAAGNTNAATANCTATTGGGTACAATNCTTCCAACGACCACCTATACACTGNCATTTNNATCCNNNTGTAGATCCANTGACATGCAACTACGGGAGTNGATGTGCTTGCNGNNCTAGTAGGAGTCACACTTATGTATTTAATCCACGGTGTCTGAGTGGGAGCAAGCGTAGGAGTAGGGATTATNCCNGCTTCATCTAACGCCTTCTGTTTAGCTTNGGCTTCTGTCAAAAAAGAAGCCGTNATTGATTTATCTTNTTTCATAGATAATTTGATTGCAGGATTGTCACCACTAGTATTAAATTTACTGANACTACCAGTCCCCTTNTCAGCGATGTACAAAAAACCAAAATCATCCACACTAACNGCNGTGGGTTCNTGCAATTTNATCGAATCAACGCTNGGGTCTCCTATGCTAGTAATATACTGACCTACGGCATTAAACACCTGTACTCTCTTATTACCTGTGTCTGCTATAAATATTCTTCCATTCATATCAATAGCTATATCAGTTGGGTTATTGAACTCTCCTGAATTCTCTCCTCCACTGCCCCAAGAAAATATATAAGATCCACTAAAATCATATACCTGAACCCTATTTTCTTCAGAATCCACCACATATAAATTTCCAGAGGGATCCGCTGCCATACCTCCTGGGCCTTTTCTAGCATTTTCATCAAGGCCATCATTGACCCAAATTTCCACTAACGAAGGAGCAAAATCTCCTTTCCATCCATCAAAAACATAACCACTAGCAGGTTGTGCCGTGTAAGTACCTATAGGCACTCCTTCATCATCAAAAGCAATTTGAGATTCTACAGACCCCGAACCTGGCGGATCTACAATCACATTAATTTGTCCAGTCTTTTTGACAGCTATTGTAGGCTCTAATGTAGCAATCTCAACTGCTGCGTTTTGTTGAGTTGATTGTGCATCTAATTCTTGCTGCAATATCTGCAATTTTGCAGCAATAGTCGCATCTATATCCATTTCTGGCTCAACTATTTCTGGTGACGGTGGGACAAAATCTTTTGGCACAGAAGCACAAGACATTGAAAACATAACCAATCCTAATAGCATCATAATTATGTTCAATCGTTTACTCATTGGTTTAATACTATTTACTCCCTTCCATCAATTAAATCCTATTTTGCATCAGGATCATAAGCAGTAACAGTGATGAAAGTGTTACCAGATGCATTCGTTGTGATGCTAGCGAACTCATTGTCCGCCCCCCATGTTTTATCCACTCCAGTCCATTCAAATTTCATGCGTTTCCAAAAGCCCCACGAATCAAAATTTTTCTTAGCCGTCAACTCAACAGTACTACCGGAACCGAAATTACCATTAATAGGAGATACATCTGTCTTAATATNCCAATACGTATCTTCTGAANCATAATAGTTAGAATTCATAGGATAATCATTAATTATAATTCTAGTAGCCAAGTCAGGCCTGTTATATTCATTCGAAGCTTGAGCGGTCAAATCAAACACGCCTGGAAATCCTCTTCCTATATTCTTCCAAGTGGATTCACGAGCATAACAGTTATCGATCTTGAAAAACAGGGTTCTCCACATTTGTTTATTATGTTCAACTTCCGTTCCAAATGTATACAGGCTAATCTCATATCTACCTTTATCGTTTACAGTTGTGTGACCAGCCAAGTAACCATCTGGATTCTCAACTGTAGGCATAAACGGAGGGTCATAATATGCGGTTATCAAAGTCCCTTCTTCAGCTGTCACTCCATCAATTGAAACGGTCCCTTGTTTCCTCAAAGGGAGATCTACGAAAACTGATTTAGCATCATCGCCTGCCACTGCAAACAATAAATCTTCTACGTTTGGCCTCGGTAAACACCCTGGCTCTTCCACAAACAAAGATTCTGGAGATAGAGTCGGAACTGGAGTATATGTAGGATATGGAGTATATGTAGGATACGGTGTATATGTAGGATACGGGAGTGCTGTTGGCATAGTAATTTCTTTAACCGTTTCCACCATTTTTATTACTTCTACAGGAACTTCTTGAATGATCACTTCAGGAGAAGATTTTATCACTTGGGATGCAGCAGTATCCTGAGCAGCATTACCCGGCATCTCTAATTTGGTCACCCCTTCCATAAAAGCATCCATAGAAGCATCCAATGTCGCATCTATATCAGGAACAACAACGGAAGAATCTACAGGTTCATCGATTGAAGGAACGCAAGCGACTGTTATCGCAATTGGAATTATTAACAATAAAAAATGATTTTTGAACCCCATCCCCGATCCTCTACACAAATAGCAAAAATCCTTGTTTATTATTATACTATCTTTAGGCAATAGGGTTTCAATAATTTACACACCCTAAATTAGCCAGTAAATTAAATTTTGAAGGATCAATACTAAAATGAGCATATCTACTGAAATTGCTGATTTCATTACTAAAGCAACAATAGATGATTTTTCTACCGAATCCATAGAGACTGCAAAAATTGCAATCTTAGATTGCATGGCTTGCCTAATAGCTGGTTCAACAGAACCCATTGCACAATTATTGTGTGATCAAGCAAAACATAATGGAGGCAATCCCCATTCCTCTGTTTTTACCAAAAACTTTAAAACTTCTTCCCAAGAAGCTGCATTAATAAATGGAGCCATGGCCCATGCTCTAGATTACGATGATGTGACAGAAGGGATTAAATGCCATCCTAGCGTCTTTCTAGTACCTGTTGCACTTGCACTAGGGGAATACATAAATGCATCAGGAAAGGATATTCTTCTATCTTACCTAGTTGGATTTGAAACCGCCTGCAGCATAGGAAGTGGATTGAGTGAATCATATTTCGATGACTTAGGCTGGCATCCTACAGGCCCTCTAGGAGCACTTGGATCAGCATCAACCGCATCAAGTATTCTTAAACTAAATCCAGAACAAGCGTCTGTAGCTTTAGCTCTNGCTGCTTCTCAAGCATCAGGCCTCAGACAGAACTTCGGAACAATGACGAAACCTTTCCATCCAGGATTAGCATGCAAAAATGGTGTCCTAGGGGCTCAGTTAGCCTCAGCAGGGTTCACAGCAGACCAAAACATTTTTGAAGGCCGATTCGGATTCCTAAGAGCATTCTCAGGAGGCACGGACTATTCTCCTGCTAACATATTGGAATCTCTTAAGAAAACAAACCACATGATGGAATCAGGAGTAGAAATTAAAAAATATCCTTGCTGTGGAAGCTCTCACCTATCTCTTGATGCTATATTCAAAATAATAGAGTCCCATAATATAGATCCAAACGCCATAGAGAAAATCACATCTTGGGTGGATTTTGATCCCCCAAGATCTCTTGTGCATTACAATCCAACAAGTGCCCTTGAAGGTAAATTCAGTATGCAATATCTGCTTGCTGCAGCACTATTAGACAATCAAATTGGATTAAATAGCTTCTCTGACGAAAAGATTAACAGACCTGAAATACAAAACTTGATGGGGAAAGTAATCATGACTAGACATCCAGGCAATGAAGGAAAACAATCCTGGATGGAGGGATTCCATAAAGTGGACATAAAACTGACCAATGGAGATATCATATCAAATACTGCCGAACGGCATTATAGCGGTGCTTTAAGAGGCGCTACGGTCGAACAGGTCATATCCAAGTTCGAAGATTGTGTATCTATAGCATTCGACACATCGCTCTCACATAAAATGAAGGACATGATTCTAGACCTTGAAAATTTGGAGGATATAAACCAATTTATTAAACTATTCTAAACATCTTATTGTTGCAATGGATTACTATCAGCAAGAGCGCCTTTGAGAGCGTAAACATGGCCATCAATAGATCCTACATATAAAATCCCATCATACACCGATGGGTAAGTGTTTATACCTGACAGCACTTTAAATTCCCAGTTTTTCTCGCCTGTCTTTGTGGCAACCGTATGAATTGTTCCATCAGTAGTACCAAAGTACACCTGATCCCCGCATATAAAAGCAGGATCATTGTAAGCAGAAAACTGATCTAACTCCCAGATTTGCTCACCTGTATTGGCGTCTAACGAAGTTACTGATCCACCTAGCTCTACAAGATATACCATCCCGTCAGAAGCAGATAAGTTAAGGCTGAGTAAAGTATCTGACTTATATGCCCACTGTTCTTGCCCAGTGCGAGCATCAATAGCATAAACAATGCCATTCAACCCAGAAGCATATACAGTACCAAATAAAACAATTGGAGTCGAAGTCTCTGTAACTACTTCCGAAAGCACTGGACTTTCACTATACATTTTAAAGTTCCATTTAGCCCGGCCCGTATACAAATCTAATGCCCACAAAATTCCAGAATCAGATATAAAATAGATAATACCATCACCTATAGATGGCGCTACAGCTACAACTGACTCAGCATCATATTGCCATTTGATATTTCCATTCAAAATATCTAAAGCATACAAATTGCCATCATAACTACCAAAGTAAATTATTCCTTCATGAATAACAGGTGAAGACTGAATCCATCCTCCTGCATTGAACTTCCATAATAAATCACCGGTTTCAGTATCCAACACATACAAATTCTGATCCCTGCTACCAAAAACAACCACATTCCCTGATATAGCAGGGGTGGTACTGATAGGGCCGCTAGTTTGAAACTCCCAATTAATCTCACCCGTATCAATATTCAAAGAATAAAATCTGCCAGATACATCTCCAAATAAAATTCCAGAGTCATTCGGTGTTTTAATTGGAGTACTTGTGATCTCTGAACCTGCATCAAAATTCCATATCAAATCTTCTACGCTCGCAAGCCCTACAGTATTTGAAGAATTACTTCTACCTAAATCTGTGCCGTCCATGTAACCATTCGAGGATAAAATCTTAGCATCATCTATGCTAAGATTTTTCATAACAGTACTTGTCCCTGACTCATTTCTTTTTTCTGATTCAGCAGCGCCACTACCCACTATTTGTCCTATATTTTCTGAAGACAAAATATCATCAAGCTGGAAAGCCTCAGTTTCTGATTGTTGTGCCGGAGCAGCTCCTTGATTTTCATCAATTTCAGGATTTACTAAATCACACGACACTAACATCGCAGCACAGAAAACTACTAAGAAACTGGTTTTAATGAATCTAACCATATTAATCTCGATCTCTAATCACATTCTGTAAAATAATACATTCTAGTACATGATACTAACTGATTTATCTAAATGATATCAATTAGTGACATCGTCAAACTTGTCGATTTAATATGGGAACTTTGAGGCGGTTTGAACTATCTTCTTCCAAAAAGTGGTTAATCAATGTGGCCTTTTTGGATTGGAGCAAAACTTTAAAACCACCTAATCCAGACTCATCCAAAAGGCTTTCAATACGACGTTTATTAAGTATATAAATAGATCTGTCAAGTGAACCTCTCTCTAACTTTTTAAGCATCAATTCAGAACCTAAATTCATCATGAATGTACGCTGAGAAATAAATTCTTCTAGTTTCAAACCAACATCCAATCCTTTTTGTATAAGCATGGAAAAGTTGACATGTGAAGTGATGTCTTGTTTACCAGGAACATCAAGCACATTAGCTACTTGAACATTATTCTTAAATGACCTGATAGTTCCATGTTTTCTAACAGGATTACCGTACAAATCTTCAGACAAATCTCCGTAATCGATAGTTAGAATAAAACCGTTATCTAATATCCTTTCCAAGCTTGCAATCATTGATTCAAAAATTGTACTTACTTCTGCAATACAACCTTCTGGGATATTAAGGCCCCATTTATCAATTTGACTTAAAACAGGTCCTTCCACCAGAGGAACATACACGTCTCTTAATCCTGTTTCATACCATTCAATCTTTATTTCATACCATCCATTTTTTTCTCGATATACTCTATCAATGGGGAGAGCATCAAAAAATTCATTGCTCAAAATACATCCTTGAATTTTAGAAACAAGTAACTGCTCCAAATCTATAGACTGTATCTTAGCTTCATGTTCTGATAAATCCTCAAAAGTAAGTGGCCTAACATCTACGCATAAATACTTAATAGCATCATAAAATTCTTTTGAAATATGTCTTGCATAATCTAAGATATCTCTGCATAACTTGCCATTACCAGAACCCAATTCCACCACATCAAATGAATTCGGTTGTCCTAAGGAATTCCACATGTCAAATAACTTGATAGCTATCAAGGAACCGAATACCGGATGCAAAAAAGGACTTGTATAAAAATCACCGTGGAACCCTATTCGATCCTGCTTTCGGTAATAAGAATCTTCGAATTCATATAAGCACAATTGCATGAATTCTGAATATGAAACCGGACCATATCGTTTGATATGATTCATAACTTTATTTTCTATAATCATATGTCTGAAAACAAAAGAATCAGGGGCTTAGGCCCCTGATTCTTTAAAATTCGTTTCATATACTAACGACTTTCTATAGGTGTGTACTCCAGATCCATTCCGCCAGTATATTCTAGCAATGGGCGAATCAAAATATTATCGTCAAATTGTTCCAAACATTGTAAAGTCCAACCTGGAATTCTACCTAAAGCGAAAATAGATATGAATAAATCATCTGGTATTCCCAATAAGTAATATATCGAACCTGCGAAGAAATCCACATTTACAAAAATGCCTCGATCCCTATATTTCGACATAACATTTTCTTCAAGGTATGTAAGTATCTCAAACCATTTCGGTTGGCCCATTTTCTCGCCTAAAGCTTTAGATCTCTCTCTTAAATGCCTAGCTCTTGGATCTTCAGCTTTGTATACTCGGTGGCCAAATCCCATAATTCTTCCACCATTATCTAAAATATTCCTACAATACTCTTCAGCATTTTCTGGTTGTCCTATATCTAAAGCCATTCTCATAACTTCTTCCGCAGCTCCCCCATGCCAAGGACCTTTCAAAACACCCACACCAGTAGTAACCGCAGAATGCAAATCAGATAAAGTAGAAGCTGCTACTCTAGCTCCAAATGCAGAAGCGTTAGCACCATGTTCTGCATGTAAAATAAAATCAACATCTAGTAGTTTTACAGTTTCCTCATCTGGCATTTCATCAAACAGCATATATAAGAAGTTACCTGCATGATTTAAATCCGGATTAGGAGCAACTGGTTCCAATCCTTGACGTAACCTATGATGGGCAGCTACTAAAGTAGGTCCCATAGCTGTTAGTCTAATGCCTTTTCTTATAGTTGCCTCTGGTGAATTATCGGTGACATCTTCATCAAATGCAGACAAAGCTGATATCCCAGTACGTAAAGCATCCATAGGATGACTATTTTGAACTAAATTTAACACTTCAATTACTTGATCAGGAATACGTCTATTAGCTCTCAATTTAGCATCAAAATCTGTCAGTTCTGATTGCGAAGGNAATTCGCCATAAAGCANCAAGTAAACCACTTCTTCAAAAGTAGATTTCTCTGCTAAATCATGGATACTATAACCACGGTAAAGAAGTTTTCCTACGTCACCATCTATAAAGCTAGCCTCTGTATTATCAAAATATACGTCTTTCAGACCTTTCATAATTTCAGGCATCTGAGAAACCTCCTACCTTATCAAGCATATAATGGTTGTTAANATCAGCCAAAATATTAAACAACTCAGCTNTCCGATTCTAGCATCACCAAAATAAGCAGTCAATAAATACTAGCTAAGACACATCTGATATTATTGCCAATTTTTACTACCNCCAAACTTTAAAACATCATTTAATGTCCAAGCTTTAGTAACAATAATATTAAACGTCCCTTCTCTGCGCGAAATTGTACCAGATATCATTATAAGTTCTTTACTTAGTTCCCATTTGTATCGTTCATAAANATTTGGCAATATCATCAATGGTATATGACCAAATTCATCCTCTAACGTCATAAAAATAGCCTTCGATAACGGTCTTTGACGTCTTATAATTAATCCTGCAGCTTTCACTTGTTGATTCAGGTCGCAATCTATAACTTGTTTACTATTTAACACATTAACAGATAAACTTTTTCTTAAATAAGCCATCACATGCCCNTTNGGATATACNCCAAGAGTCGAATATTCATTAATCATATTCGTCCAATNATCTGGCTTGTTCAAATTAGGNGTCATATNNCTAAACTGCAAATTCATAACCCCTTGATTATCAGGTTTAGAATCAAATATACCTAACTCCCATAATAATTCCCTTCTATTANCATTAAATGCATCTAATGCNCCTGAATAAATTAAATTTTTACCCTGTAAATAACTAATATTCGTTCGTGCNACCAAATCACTAANGCTTACAAACAAACCNTTTTTATTCCGTTCAGATACAATTCTAGTTGCAACATTATTACCTAGACTCTTTATATTATGCAGCCCTAAAAGTAATTTTTCTTCTTTAANATCACATGAAACATTNCTGCTATTAATATCAGGGTTTACAACAATAATATTATGTCTTTTAGCNTCTTCTTTTAAGGTTTCTAAATTATAAAATCCCATNGGCTGTTGATTGAATAGCGCAACAAAAAATTCAAGNGGATAATAATATTTAAGCCAAGCCATATGATAAGCAGTTATTCCAAAAGCAAAAGCATGAGACTCAGGAAACATATATTGACCATTAAACTTNTCAAAAATTTTTATAGCTACATCTGATTTAACTCCTTTCTTATTTGCTCCAGCTATAAAATATTTTTTGTATGAATTTATAATCGATTCAGATCTTTTCCACCCAAAAGCACGCCGTAACTCATCTGCCTCAATTTCCGTCAATCCTCCCACATCCATAGCAAGTTTATTAACTTGATCCTGAAATAAAATAATCCCTAAAGTTCTCTCTAGAGCATCTCTTTCAAGTTCATGATCAAATTCCCAATTTTCACCATTACGTCTTCTAATAAACTGACTTACTCCATCATTAACACCAACTCCAGGGCGTACACAAGCCACTTCATAAGCCATATCCACTAAATTAACTGGTTTAATTCTTCTGATGGTCTGTATTTGAGCAGCTGATTCTATTTGGAATATCCCTATAGTGTCGCCCTCATGCATAGATGAATAAACATTACTGTCAGTAAAATCTATACGTGTTAAATCAATGTATTCCCCTGTTCTTCTTTCAATTAAATTTAATATATCTTGCATTTGAGATAATGTACCTAACGCCAAAAAGTCAATCTTAATAAACCTTGCTTGCTCTATCGCTTTTTTATCCCATTGGCAAATATATCGACCCTCTATATGTGCAGGTTGAATTGGAACCATCTCACTAATAGGTGATGTGCTAATAATCATNCCNCTAGTATGCTGGGCTAAATATTTAGGAAATCCTTTGATTTCCATAGATAAATTTATTAAATCTATCCAAGCTTTATTTTCANAATTAATATTTAAACCTATATCATCAAGCATCTTATTGGANAAATTAGAATTGATACTTGCNTCAGAGAATTTGATTACTTTNTCCAAATCAGACTTTGGCAATGCTAGAGCTTTCCCAATATCTCTAATAGCACCTTTAGTTTTATAAGTGCTAAACATACCTGTTAACACTGCATGTTCACTACCCCATTTGATATGAATTCTNTTAATTAATTCTTCTCTAATATTTCTAGGGAANTCCAANTCTATATCGGGCACTATAGTCATTTCACTTGGTAAAAACCGATTNAANGATAAATTATATTCAAGCGGATCTATATGNGATAATCCTATNAGATATCCTACTAACATTGCTACAGAAGAACCTCTTCCTCTACCNGGAGAACGTTCTTCTAAAGGAATTTCGATATCTGTAAGCTTAAGATCAATCATAACTTCCCGAGCTAATTCAATAATGTCATGATAAATTAACAANAATCCCGCTAAATCATGTTTTTTAATTAATCTAAATTCTTCTTCTAAGCGTAAATTGACTTTATTAGATATTGNTCCATATTTTCTTCGAGCCGCTTCTATACAAATTTGTTCTAAATAACTTTGCTGAGAATATCCTTCTGGAACATCGTAATCTGGAAATGAATAACCNATATCTTGCATTAAATTAAATTCACACATTTCAGCAATCTTTAAAGTGTTTCTTATTGCATTCGGATAACTAGCAAAGAGATATTGCATTTCTTCTGCGGATTTTAAGTAAAAATGATTATTGAATCTTAAATGNCTACTACATTCGTCTAAAGATGTATTATTTTTTATAGCAACTAATACATCTTGTAATTTACTTCTCTCTTGTACGTGATAATGCACATTATTCGTTGCCACTGTATCTAACCCTAAATATCTTGCATGCTCAGACAATATTTTATTTCTTTGCACGTCTCCTTTTACTAAATTTTGATGAAGTTCAACAAAAAAATTCTCCTTTCCAAAAGCATCCATATAATTTGTCAAAANATTATTAATTTTTTGTTGGTTGTGATTTTGTATATCNATATTTAAACCATTTTCTCTACAGTCAGATAAAGCAATTAGTCCATCTTTATATTTAAATANCTGCTCATTATCTANCCGNCCTGATTNACTNTNCATTTGTGAATGTGATAATAATCTTGAAATATTTCTATAACCTTCGATATTTTTTGATAATAAAGTTATATGNTGATTTCCTTCNAANCNAATCTCAACTCCTATAATTGGCTTTATATCCAATCTTTTTGCCACGTGAGAAAATTCCATTGANCCACATAAATTATCATGGTCAGTTAAAGCTAGTGCTGGATATGCTAATTGTTTTGCAGTAACTAATAATTCATCTACAAAAGAAGCTCCATCATAAAATGAATAATTACTGTGGCAATGTAATTCAACATATTCCAAAACATAAATCCTTAATCATGCTGAACAAACCACTCATCCGAATTCAAATCCTTAAACAACGTTATTATTCTTTCATCAACATTAAGTCGATAATAAATACGATTGACTGAATTTAAATGATTTTTCCACCATTCTCCATATACATGCCATAAATCAATTATNGATAAAACCGGTAAAAAAATATTATTTTTTTTAGTTCTTACTTTCACAGGNAATCCTTGNGTGTTTTCAATAACATCAATAGCATTAGGTTTNTTCAAGGCAATATTCTGGTCAATGCTGAACGTCTTTCGGGAATCTTTGAACACGGTTCAATCTCCTTCACTTGATAAATCGGTACTTTAGTTCCTAACCTTGTTTCCAGTTGTTTAATATTTTCAAGCAAATTATCTCGTTTTTTAGATGATAAAAACATTGATTTCTGGATACCAAAATCATTCGTAAGCCCTGTTAATTCAATAATTATTCTTTCGACAGGTCCAGGCATTTCAACCGTCTCTAATACATTAGAGATAATAAATATAATCTTAGACTTCATAAACAACGGTTCTTTAAAGTTGATTTTTTTCTTCCAAAATTGTTTATCAACAGTTCTAAAATTCAAACTTATTGATCTAGCACTCCTATTNCTAAAACTAGGATTTCTTAATAAATCGTCCAATCCATACGAAATCGCTAATAAAATAGANTGTTTCGTAGAAAAATATTCATCNNCATCAATNATTTTTTTTAATGATGGCTCAATTAANTNANGCCGNAATAAATTTGAATCGATACCTTGTGATAATTCCCATATTTTTTTCCCTTCTTGAATACCAAATTGNACTTGCAAATANGACATTTCCCAATTCGACAATTGTTTCAAATTAGATATACCCAATTCTTTGAGTTTTAATTTATTTCNCNGNTTAATTGGTAGCATATCCGGAATAATTTCAGGCATNAGTTTAAAATTATCCAAAATTTCCATACATCCATTNGGAGAACATTGGAGAGCNCCTATATATGAAAAAAAACTACTATCAGAAATTCCCAATCTGGGATTGAACTCTTTATCTACTGAAGAAATCANAACTTTCTTTAGATTATTCATGCCANTGTAAAGCATTTCTAATCCTGTGATATCCAGCATAATAATACCTAGATCGTCACTTGCTACCTTAGGGCAAATATTATTCATGATCACCATATGATTATGATGTACATCCTCATACATATCGTAATCCGCCTCTAGCACCACTAAATCTTTATATATAGATATTGCAGATTGATAAGACATACCTAATTTGATGTTCGCAGCTTCAGAAGACTTATCAATAACAACTAAATCATTCTTCTCCTCAGACACCACAACACAAGGCCGTCCTTTTAGACTAGGATTTCTGGCAAATTCATTTTTTATGTAGAAATGAGTAATCAACAAGCAAGCTATCATTCTGATATAACCTCCAGACCAATAATAGAACATTTGTTCTATTATTGCAATGTGTGGTTATTTAGTGACACTTGCTACAAGAGCCATTCTGGTTTTCAGTTCGGAATTTTTAAATACTTAGAGCTAGGCCAAGATGTAGATTTTATAAGCCGTAAATGTATTTATTGTGTCGTCTTTTTTTCATTTATCTGGCAGTACCTGCGCTGAAACACTTGGATCTGGATCTGTAACGAATATATTCATTTTATATTTAGATATACAATTATCTCATACATACAATCTATAATGGGGTCAGATTTGATTCTTAATAAAGTTATCATTCTAATTATTGCCAGCATTTCAGTTTTATTATTTATAAGTTGCTCAGATTATGCGAATCCCGTTCTCGTACAAAGAGTAATAGATGGGGACACTATTTTGTTGGAAACAGGTGAACGTGTTAGGTATCTTGATATAGACACCCCAGAAACTGTGCATCCTACTAAGCCTGTCCAATGTTTTGGACCACAAGCATACTTAAGGAACAAAGAATTAGTTGAGAATAAATACGTAACATTAAAACAAAGCAATACAAACAAAGATCAATACGGAAGATTATTGAGATATGTATATATAGAAGATCTCTTTATAAATGCTGTTTTAGTATCTGAAGGATATGCTTTCGCCAAAGACTACAACAACCCAGGTCATCTATATAAAGAATTAAAATCACTCGAACTAAATGCCATAAAAAACAAAACAGGATTGTGGGAACAATGCAAATAACTATATGTTAATATCTACAAATATAAATCTTCTAGGAGGGATGGCAGAGCGGACGAATGCGCTGGTCTTGAAAACCAGTATACCCGCAAGGGTATCGTGGGTTCGAATCCCACTCCCTCCGCCACGCTGAATGATAATGGATTTGGAAGTAATTCTCTTTGCTATATATAAGGAGCGACTAAAAACCAATTCTATAATAGTGCAGCTCCCGGAAAGCTCAACAGTAGAACAATTAGTCAATAAACTAAAAAATGATTACCCTCAACTTGCAGATCCTGAAACCAACATTGTTGTAGCAGTCAATTCAGAATACTCAGAATACAACTTAAAACTGAACGCAACAGATGAGATATGCCTTATCCCCCCTGTTAGCGGAGGATAACATGATAGAAATAACTTACGACAAATTAATACCGGAAAATATCACGGATTCCACCATGAAAGACACCAATGGAGCAGTAGTCACGTTCTTAGGAACAACTCGTGACACCTTTGAAGGCAAAAAAGTAGTGCATTTAGAGTACGAAGCATATGAAACTATGGCTATCCAAAAACTGACCGAAATTTCAGAAGAATCCAAAGACAAATACGATATAAGTGACATTTCTATATCACACCGTATTGGAGTTGTAGGAGTAGGTGAAATCAGCTTAGTTGTTGCAGTAGCGTCTCCTCATCGAGCAGAAGCTTTCCAAGCATGTAACGAATTAGTAGACCGATTGAAAGAAGTTGTTCCTATTTGGAAAAAAGAAATATATTCTGACGGGTCTCGCTGGGTAGGGTCAGAAAACATCTGATTCTTATGGATTTATTAAAAAAATACGCCTCCGTATTGAATATCAATATCTCAGATGGGCAACTCAACTCTTTTCGATTATATTCAGAACAATTAATTAAATGGAACGCTAAATTCAACATAACAAGAATAACGTCTCCAGAAGAAATTCAAATCAAGCATTTCTTAGATTCCATCACATTACTGAAACTTATCCCGAATCCTATACCCGTTCCTATGTCACTCATAGATATTGGTTCAGGAGGAGGATTCCCTGGAATACCATTAAAAATTATGATTCCACAAATCGATGTAACACTTTTGGAAGCCACTGGAAAGAAATGCGATTTTCTTTCTCATATATCCAAAACATTAGGGTTGGAAAAGATTCAGATAGTTAAAGATCGCGCAGAATCTCTGAGCCATAATAACCAATTTAGAAACCAGTTCGACTTAGTAACATCAAGAGCATTGGCAAGCACAGCTACCCTTGTAGAACTGAGCGCAGGATTTTGTAAAACCGGAGGCAATATCATCGCCTGGAAAACCGCTAGTTCTTCTAACATATCAGATGCACAAAGAGTGTTAAAAATATTAACTTCCCAAAGCACTCCTCCTGAAACCCTGGAACATTTTACAACGATTCCGGAGATACAATTTAGTCAATGCTTAGTCCAGATTCCAAAACAACATGACATTGCAGAAAGGTATCCGCGTCAGAATGGCATTCCAAAGAAACGACCTTTATAATTACCAACATCCATTGACTAGTATCACTATAGGAGAATCAGTATGAGCATCATGGTAACTGGAGGCAATGGCTTCATAGGATGGCGAATAATACGCAAGCTTTTGGATGCAGGAGAAGAAGTCGTTTGCTTCGATCTATCTCCTATTAAAAGTAATTTAGAACCCTTACAAGATCAGATCTCATTCTATAAAGGAGATGTCACACAGCTATCTCAAATCTTAGCTGCCATAAAAACACATGATGTGAAAAAAATCATACATATGGCGGCATTATTACCTCCAGACACTGAAGAGCGCCCTCAACATGGTATGCATGTAAACATAGATGGTACAAACAACATATTTGAAGCCGCTCGATGGACAGGCATAGAACGAGTTGTATATGCCAGTTCAATTGCCGTATACGGAGTGCAAGAAACTTTTGGTGAACGACCCTTAACCGAAGAGGATCTAAACGATCCAATAAATGTATACGGATTTACTAAATCAGCAAATGACTTTGCTGCCCGCACATACATACAAAAATTCGGACTTGATCTCAAATCTGTCAGAATAAGCACTGTGTTCGGTCACGGAAGAGTGACAGGAATGACCGGCATGATTGGTGGCTTGATGATCTCTTTACCTGCAATAGGAAAGCCTGTATCTATGAATTTTAGTCCCGATGAAGCATCACCTATGATTCATGCTGAAGACGCTGCAGAAATTTTCGTCCGAGTAGCCTTAGGAAACAACCTGAAACATAACGTTTACCTAACTGGCGGCCATCTAGCCACCATAGGAGATATTGCAAATATAGTCAAACAATACATTCCTGATGCCGAAATCAACACTGGAGACCAATCTGTACCTCACGTATATCTAGTTGATAATAGCAAGATGTTGTCTGACATAGGATATGAAATACCTCCACTAGAGATGAGAATCTTACAACATATAAACGATGCAAGATTAGAGAAAGGCCTGNAACCTATCAAATAAAAGCAGGTGAATTATGAGTGTTGCTATAGGATATGTACCTGGGGCATTTGGAGAAGGACAATCAAACCCNAATTTTCTAAAAGAATTGGTTGAATTGGGAGATAAATATGAATACGACTCTATATGGCTAAGTGACAGAATTGTAAGTGATAAATTCAGCTTAGAACCTATGATTGCTTTGTCTTTAATCGCAGGATATTCAAACAGACTTAAATTTGGAACCAGCGTCTTGGCCATGCCTTTACGTAACCCCGTTGTGCTAGCTAAACAAATAGCAACTCTTGATTATCTATCTCAAGGNCGCTTCTTCCCAGCAGTAGGATTGGGGCAAGAAGATCCCATTGAATACGAAGCCTGCGGTGTTACAAAAGACAACAGAGGCGAACGTGTTGACGAAGCCATTCAATTNATGAGAAAACTTTGGGAGCAAGACAATGTCACTCACTCTGGAACGTTCTACAACTGTCAAAACACATCAATCACACCTAAACCATTCCTGAAGCCTTCTACTCCCGTATGGATAGGAGGAAGGAGTAAAGCAGCAGCTCGTAGAGTTGGCAGGGTAGGAGACGGATGGCTCGTCTCTAGCGCTACACCAACTGAAATCACAATTGGTCGCAACATCCTATTTGAAACTGCTGACCAACATGAAAGAGAAATAGAGGAAGATCATGTAGGCATACTCTTAGGTTTCTATGTTGATAAGGACAAATCCGTTGCTACTGCTAAATCTGAACCATACATCACTCGCAATAGACCTGACTTGCACTTTTCAGAAGTCAGCGCCCTAGGGACAACCGAGGATATTTGTGANACCATCCAAAAATATATCGAGGCAGGAGCATACAAGCTCGTCGTAAGACCNTTATGTGCAGAAGCAGAATCCATGGAACAATTGTCGATAATAGGAGAAGAAGTTCTGCCAAATTTTCATAACGCAATTACTGTGTAACAAGTTTATAAAAATAAGAATTCAACTTATAAACGTAATACATCACCCCCTTTTTTACGATTTGCTACAAAATCCGTCCCAAATCAATGTATAACAAAATAGCTACTTGATGGTATCCTTTTCCTGTTGGCTAAATCCAACCAAAACCACACATTATCCAGTGCGGCTCGGAGTCATCGTCACAATGCCACAAATTAAAAACAAGATACATATATTTCTAGCAGTAATGATTCTGGCTATGTTATTCCCTAATCTAGTATCAGCACAGCAAGTACCTCCTCATATCATTATTGGAGCAGCATCAAATAATGGCGTTCCAGTACCAGTAGGAACAACAATTTCAGCATTAATTGATGACACTAAAATAGGAACTGCAAGGACCGCTGGATCGGGAAACTTTACACTTATGGCAGGCAACAGTAACTCGTACGAAGGCAAAACCATGAGTTTCTCTATTGGTGATTCCAGTGCAAGTGAAACTCTGGGATGGAAAAAAGGAGAAGCAACCAAACTCAATCTAACAGTAGGAACTCCCGGATCAACTGAATCCATTACTCCAATAGTAACAACTGGAGCAACAGGTGTCGCTGGACCCCAAGGCCCCCAAGGCCCCAAAGGAGCTACTGGAGAGGTAGGTCCTACAGGTGACACTGGACCTGTTGGACCTGTAGGGCCTATCGGACCAANAGGGAAAAATGGACCAATCGGACCAATCGGTAACGCCGGCACTGATGCTCCTTTGAACACNTTTTCCCTGATTGCATTGTTAATAGCAGTTATAACCATTGTAGTATCTATAGCTACAAATATTGGTGGCTATATTGCGTTAAGTCTTTTTGTGGTCACTAATGTCGTATCAGTCTTTGGCGGAAACAAGCCCAAAACCTCTGCAATCCCCATAAACTATGCATCGCGAGATATAGACCCTCTTTCACCAACCATATCAATCCCCTCTGAAAATATATGCGTGGAGTGCAATGCTAGTTACAATCCTTCTGACATTTTTTGCGGCAGTTGTGGCATAAGAATCCCACGTTAAAGCTTCGGAGAGTACTTAAAATGTCATTAATACAATCTATCAGAGAATGTTTTAATAAATATTCCACCTTTCTCGGGACATCCACCAGAAGCGAGTTCTGGTGGTACGCATTGACATATTTCATTATATGTTCATCAGTGATTGCTGTAGTACAATACCTTTNCCAGCTTACCCTCGCGTATCAGTTACTAGGCCTTTCAGGGGATACTACAGCNTTAGTTACGGGTATTAATTTATCAATATACAGTTCTATTATTTGGGGCCTTGGGGGCATAATATGCACTGTACTATTTATTCCATTTCTAGCAGCAGGTAGCAGGCGATTACACGACATCAATATGAGCGCCAAATGGCAATGGTTACAATTAAGCGGCATAGGATACATTTGGTTGATCGTATGGTGGTCTTTAAAAGTACCTGCTGACTTCACATTCAGACAAGCAATCTACTCCTGCTGGACCAGATACTTTCGGTTCTCCGGGATTAGCACAAGAAGCGAATTTTGGTGGTTCGCCCTGTATACCATACTATTTTTAACCATATTAACCTACTTTTACCTAGTCATATCCGTACTTCTATATAATCTTGCTGTCCAAGNATCTCAAATATGGAGTACTTTATACACAATATGGCAAGTCATTTATCTAGCAGCAACATGCCTATTAATAATTCCTTTGTTAGCAGCCGGAAGCCGAAGATTGCATGATACAAATAGAACAGGATGGCTTCAAGCCTTGTTATTAACAGGAATTGGTATCATCGTGCTTGCTATATTATGGTCCAAAGAGACAAATCTAACTCGCAGCCAATCTAGATATTCTCCAGAAACATTCTCGCTGGACTGGGAATCAGATGAAAGTCCAGAGGATACCAACGTATCCTATCCAGAAATTTCCAACGATGTAGCTACTGCAGTAGTTATCCCTGAAGTNTTATCTCCAGAAGTTACGCAAGATATTCCAACAGCAGCGCCAAATCCTATTGCTGCTTTTTGTACCAACTGTGGCAATAGATTATCTTCAGATTCAAAATTCTGTCCCAATTGTGGCGTACCCATAAATCAATAAAGCAAACCANCGACCATCAACTGATTAGCATTATTGAAACTTCCTTGTTTTGCCTCCAATCAAAAGAAGTTAGAATTACATATGTAGAAATTATTATGGTTCCAAATAGGAGTGTCGTAAATGAGAGGGATTGATTTAATCGCAAAAATACTAAAACAAGAAGGAGTGGAATGGGTAGCTTGCTATCCGAGCAATCCACTAATCGAAGCATTAGCGAAAGAAGATATCCGAGTAATCGCATTTCGGCATGAAAGAGGCGCTCTAATGGCCGCAGACGGCTATAGTAGAACTAATAANAGAAAAAAATTTGGNGTGTTTGTTATGCAATCCGCAGCTGGCGCAGAAAACTCTATGGGCGCTTTAGCCCAAGCAAATGCAGATAACATACCCGTTTTGGTGATGCCTGGAGGATATTCACTCGATCGAATGTCTGTAGCTCCTAATTTCTGGGCTAGTAAAATGTATGAACCTATCTCAAAACACGCTGAAACNGTACTGAAAGTAGAAGAAATCCCTGCAATAATGAGAAGAGCTTTCCATCATNTGAGAAACGGGCGCCCTGGGCCAGTNGTAGTTGAAATGCCCGCTGATGTATGTGCCAGCGAAATTCCTGACGATATGATCACGAAGTACTCATTCCCTAAACAATTCACCTTCAAACCATCAGATTCTGCCATCAACGAAGCCATAGAATTAATAAGAAAATCTGATAACATGATGATATGGGCAGGGCAAGGAGTCCTGATGGCCGAAGCCACCTCTGAACTCCAAGAATTAGCCGAACTATTGTCAGTCCCAGTTTTCACCACTATGCCAGGCAAGTCTGCTTTTGATGAACGTCATGAACTCTCACTTGGAGCCGGTTCTACAACTACCACATTAGCCGCAAAAGAATTCCTAACCTCCTGCGACACGATATTAGGGCTTGGTACTAGCTTTACTCGAACCCCATACTCTCAGCAAATACCATCAGGTAAAACTATTATTCAAAATGTTGATAATCCTGACTCGATTAACAAAGATGAATCTATCGACGTGGCTCTAATTGGGGATACTAAAGAAACCATCATTGAGCTGACTAATAAGCTAAAAGAACTATTTGGCGAATCCCGAATGGATAATAANGACATCAGGGAATTAATAGCGAAATATAAAACCGATATGCGTGCCGAATTTGAACCGTACTTTAATAGCGACTCTGAACCAATAAATCCATATAGAGTTGTAAATGCTATCAACAACGCCGTAGACCTTGAAAATAGCATCATTACTCATGATGCAGGCGCTCCTCGTGAACAATCAGTAGCTTTCATTGAGGCCACTGTCCCTCATAGCTATATTGGTTGGGGTAAAACTACTCACCTGGGATTTGGACTACCATTAATCATAGGGGCAAAACTTGCTAATCCAGATAAATTTTGTATGAACATCATGGGAGACGGAGCCTTCGGAATGTCTGGAATGGACTTNGAAACCGCAACCAGACAAAAAATAGGCATCACAACTCTTATTTATAATAATGGAGGAATGGCCACGTATCCCGTGGGAACACCTACAGACTTTCCTGTGGCCCGAGATAAATCTGGAGTAGGTGTCATGACCGGAAACTATGCTGACTTTGCTAGAGCTTTTGGAGGTCACGGGATTGAGGTCTCAAAAATCTCAGACTTAGAGCCCGCCCTAAAAGAAGCTCAAAACTTAAATAAAGACGGTATTACCGTCATTATCGACGTGAAAACCGTGATGGAATCCAAAAGAGGGCATCGAACATAAAATAATCGATGAATATTTCCAGGGGGCGTATGGCAAAATATCTGATATTATTCCTCGTTATAACACTATTAACCGTGGGTTGTGATCAGTTGNCTGAAAGTCAATCGCCTCAAGAAGTGTTTGAAATTCAACCAAGCGTATTCCCAACTTCCACACTGGCAACNGACTTAGTNCCNNAAAATGAAACNGAAAAATCNCAANGCCTCACAGAAAACAAAGAACAATCAACTTTCAANGANCCTGGATGNNCAAACCTACCTGATGACGTNATCTGNACTTGNATAAATGGATCNTGGNATNACTGTTACTCTTTAAATGACACNGAAAAAANNANAATCCCAAAAAAAATTAGTAGCACAGCAGGACNCNNATTCAGTCTCTACNACGGAATCACAAANTGTCNAANCNCCATCTCAAATAGTTGCTATTTCAGAACCTACTATAAATCTAGAGCCTTCAATAAGCCAGGCNAANAGCTTTGTGAAAGTTACTGGTACTGGTTTCCCTGCTAATTCTTCTNTACTAATAACNTACCATTATGGTTCNTCATCTAATAACAGAGCTACTTTCACAACTGACACTAATGGNAATTTCTCGAATAACTTCACNGTCCCTNGTGATGTAATAACAGGACGCCAAAATTTAGTTCGNGCATCAATCANTACATCAGGAAACTCAAATANCACTTCCCAATTATCTTCCTCAGCTACACATTTCGTNCCTTCAAATGAGCTNANTCTATCTTCAGATATCGTTGTACCNGGGAACACACTAACCATATCNGGNCAATCCTTCTCAGCATACACTTCNGTAAAACACCTTCAATTGGGAAATCNAAATATATTGCCCAATCCTGTACCTACTGCAGACTCTACAGGACANTTTTCNACTGAAATTGTAGTTCCGAATTTATCTTCAGGTCTTTATTTATTAGTAGCNATAGTAGGTNACAANACTTCAAGTACATACATAAATATCACAAATACTTCATCATACAAACCAAGAATACGAGTGGAACCCGAATTAAGCTATCCAGGCAGCTTAGTCACAGTGACCGGATCAAATTACCCGATCAACACCGACGTATTAATAACTTATTCTTATGGACTATCCTCCATAAATGTAAAAAATCTTAGCTCTGGTACCACAGGTGAATTTAAAACAACCATAACTATCCCACTTGATACCACTGTACAAACAAACAATTTGATCCAAACAACTTCAAATGCACATTTAGGAAACAACATTTACGAAACAATCACTGCAGGGGCTCGGCATTACATTCCCTTATCTCTTATTCAAATGTCTAAAACCAAAGTGTTTCCCGGCGATATTCTTACCCTAACGGGCGTAGGATTCACTAGCAATGAACCTATTCAATCAATAACTGTAGGAAATTCATCAATTATTACCATGACCAATAACATTATTGACAGCTCAGGAAAATTCAGTACAGAATTTGTTATTCCAAGATTGGAACCGGGAATATACTTGCTAACTACAACAACTCCTTCTATTACTACATCCAAATTTATAGAAATAATGAATTAAGTATATTCAAATCACAGTTAATCCGACCAAGATTCGATATAATCATTTAAGTCTATATTTTAGTTAATTTATAAAATTATATGGTTCAAATTAAAAACCTTTTCATGGCAATAACACTTAGCTTATCGGTGATAGGTTGCGTCTCTTTGCCTGACGAATCAAAATCAAGTTCAGAAAATATGGTTGCACCGAAGACACCCACTCCCGAACGAGACGTCCTGGCTACCCTAGACGCAATAGACCAGCTAATAATTGCAGCTAGAATGACAGCTACGGCCCCTACATCTACTCCAATCCCTGTGCCCACATCTACTCCAATCCCTCTGCCTACATCTACTCCTATACCTGTGCCTACATCTACTCCTGTCCCTGTACCTACATCTACTCCTATACCTGTGCCTACATCTACTCCTATCCCTGTGGTTGATCCAACCTGCACAAATAGATATTCTCCAACAATACCAACTGTATACTTNTCATCCATAACANCATGTAAAACTNAAAACGTAGAGATTACTTGGGACGTAGAGAAAGGTACCTCGGATTACTTNGTGAATATAAATTTNAACAATCTATCTCCNTACGATTATGCGAATGGTCATATTANATTCAGGATATGGAACCAAAATAAGACCCAGTACGTGGATTGGTATAAAAGAATTACTCCGGTTTACCGAGCCACCATAGATGAAGTAGGTTTGTCAGACTTCAGGGAACTAATTCCTAACACCATAACTACAGTTGGTGAAATACAACTTACTAGATTTGATGTCGGAGATTATTAATAATATTCAATAGATTCCTGTTACACGTCTACTGAGTACAATACTTCCATCTGCCTCCAATACATTGGCAAGTTAACCCTCCCGTACTTCCTGCACATAAAGACGTTGGTGTTGGCGGCACGTAATTCGATTCTTCTATTGTAGGTTCAAAATCTGGAGTTGGAGGAGGAAACGGCGTGTATGTAGGTAATGGTGCTAACGTTGGGTATACAGTATAGGTAGGGTACGGGGTATACGTTGGTACTGGAGTAGCGGTAGGGATCAATTTATGAGTTAATTAGTTTGCTTCGTGTAATTCGATTGCAATCTCGTTAATAGTCTTCAGTGAGTCTCTCAAATCACTTGATTCATTAATTATTTTACTCTCAATTTCTATTACTGCAGGTGTAGAAGAGATATCACCAATGGAGTGATCCAGTCTTTGTATGTCATGTTATAAAGTCTGCACCCCATGTTGTAATGTTCCCATTTCGCTCTGTAGATCTTCAATTCTATCTTGCTGCACAGAGTAAATTGTATTGGAACAAGCGATCATAAATAACAAACATAAGCCATATACAATTGTTAAATAAACTTTCATGTATTGACCCCAGTTTAACTGGAGCGGAAGAGGAGATTCGAACTCCCGACCCTCTCCTTGGCAAGGAGATGCTCTACCACTGAGCCACTTCCGCTCAAAAAAGGTGCCGAGGGACAGACTCGAACTGTCGACACCGGCATTTTCAGTGCCGTGCTCTACCACCTGAGCTACCTCGGCCGGAAAAACTATATTAAAACCGGTACCTGACAGTGTCAAGTTAGGACAACTTTATCACCAATATTAAATTTTATCCATATTGGTACTCTAACTATAAAAGAACTACAATTGCCTAGTTATTCTGTAAAGCAGTATAATGTATATTCAATGGTATTCAGAATTTAGGAGATTGATATGGTAGAAACTGTAACTGGCACGTTTACTGTCAAATCTGGTCATGCGCAAATGCTAAAAGGTGGCGTCATCATGGATGTCGTTAATCCTGAGCAAGCCGAGATAGCCGCTGAAGCAGGAGCAGTTGCTGTTATGGCACTCGAAAGAGTTCCAGCCGACATTCGAGCAGAAGGTGGAGTTGCACGTATGACTGACCCTTCTATCATTCTCGATATTATGAAAGCTGTTAGCATTCCGGTAATGGCGAAATGCCGAATAGGTCATTTCGTTGAAGCTCAAGTACTAGAATCACTTGGCATAGATTACATTGACGAATCAGAAGTACTTACACTAGCAGATGAAAAGCATCATGTATGGAAACACGACTTCAAAGTACCGTTTGTGTGCGGATGTAGAGACCTTGGAGAAGCACTTAGAAGAATCTCTGAAGGTGCTGCGATGATACGAACCAAAGGGGAAGCAGGCACTGGAGATGTTGTCGAAGCTGTAAGGCATATGCGTACCGTACAAGACAATATCCGTAAATTAAAAAATATGCCTTACGACGAGTTAGTCGTTGAAGCCCGAGATTTAGGAGTAAGTGTTGATTTACTCATTCAAACGAAAGAAGAAGGAAGACTTCCTGTGGTTAACTTCGCTGCAGGAGGAGTTGCTACCCCAGCAGATGCCGCTCTAATGATGCAACTTGGCGCAGATGGGGTATTCGTAGGATCTGGGATATTTAAATCTGGTGACCCAGCCACACGAGCTAACGCAATAGTACAAGCAGTCACCCACTACAATGACCCTAAAATCATAGCAGAAGTCTCTAAAGACCTTGGAGAAGCCATGGTTGGGATTAGTGCTAGAAGTATCCCTGAAAACGAGCTCCTAGCATCTAGAAGCAAATAAACAGGAATCATAGCATGAGTGTTGTAGGGGTTTTAGCTCTACAAGGGGATTTTGAAGAACATACAGCTGTATTTGAATCTCTTGGGGCTGAATGTAAACAAATCAGATTACCCGAGCAAATGAATGATATCGACCGTCTTGTAATCCCTGGGGGAGAAAGTACTACTCTAAGTAGATTGTGCTCTAATTATGGGTTCCGTGATCCTATTAAAACATTAGCATCTAGCGGGATGCCTATATGGGGTACTTGTGCTGGCATGATTATGCTTGCAGATAAAATCACAGAGTCAGATCCCATTCCATTACAGATTATGGACATAGAAGTTCAAAGAAATGCGTTTGGGCGTCAGATAGACAGCTTTGAACAGATAATACCACTGCAAGGAATAGCGGAGGATTTCAACTGTATTTTCATCCGTGCACCAATAGTAATGGAAACAGGACCAGCTGTTAATATAATTGCTGAACTAGACAACGGAAACCCTATAGCTGTCCAGGAAGGAAATTTGTTAGCTACCTCTTTTCATCCGGAACTATCCAATGATAGTCGTGTCCACAAATATTTTTTGGATTTATAAAATTTTACGGTAAAATACGCAAAATAATCATTCAAAACAAGAAAATAAATTTTATATAATTATTATACGGTCTATGGGAATAGGCCTACCTGGAGGATTTTTGTTAACATCGGATCGTATTGAGTCACCAGACCAGAACCTCAACGAACTTAATCTACTCCTGAATGTGTTACCTAAACACATAACAGACACTATAAATTCTCTCCCAAATAAATCAGAACTTTTAGAAGTTGTCATGGATTTAGGAAGACTCCCAGAAGCACGTCTCATTAACGAAAACTTAATACTTGACGACAACACAATATCCAAAGATGACCTCGCTAATTTAGTTCAAAAAATAGGATTTATAGGGGAAGATAACCGGGCGGGTATCGAAGGCACTTTACATAGAGTCTCGGTAATTCGAAATCGCCGAGGACAAATAGTTGGAGCCACATGCCGAGTTGGAAGAGCCATTAGTGGCAGCGCAACCACTATAGAAGATTTGATCCAAACAGGAAAGAATATATTACTACTCGGTCGCCCTGGTGTAGGCAAAACTACAATGTTGAGAGAGACCGCAAGAATGATCTCAGATGACTTAACAAAACGAGTAGTCATAGTAGACACATCCAATGAAATTGCAGGAGATGGTGATGTTCCCCACCCTGCTATCGGATCTTCTAGAAGGATGCAAGTAGCAAGCCCACAGCTTCAACATTCAGTTATGATTGAAGCAGTTGAAAACCATATGCCAGAAGTCATAATTATTGATGAAATGAGCACTACAGAAGAATCTGATGCCGCAAGGACTATTGCAGAACGTGGAGTGCAATTAGTAGCAACTGCCCACGGAAATACATTAGAAAACCTAATCTTCAATCCCACATTATCTGATCTGGTAGGAGGAATCCAATCAGTCACCTTGGGAGACCAAGAAGCAAAATTTCGCGGAACTCAAAAAACTATCCAAGAAAGGAAATCATGGCCGACTTTCGATATTGTTGTAGAAATCAATAGTTGGAACGAAATAGATGTCCATGAAAACGTCGCTGAGGTAGTCGATCAATGGCTTCGTGGATACGCTATACGACCAGAATCACGTGTTAGTGATGCACAAGGGAACATTATCAAAACTAACGATACCATCAGGCAAAACCAGCAACAAAATGGATCTTGGGACATGAATTCACGTAAAGCCCCATTAACGGATAAACAACCACTTCAAAAAACATTCAACAATCGACCAGTTCATAGTCTAGAATACAAAGTGTTTTTATTTGGTGTGAGTAAAGATAAGATTATCGCCGCTCAGGAAGAATCAAACATATCCGTAACTATCAGCAATGAACTCCGGAATTCTGACATTGTCCTCACGACAAAAACTCATTACAGACGCGGTTCTAATCTTGTAAAGAGCGCAGAATCCACAGGAACTCCTGTATATGTACTTAGAAAAAATACATTTCATCACATTCTAGATTTTCTAAGCACTTTAGCTAAAGAGCAAGGAATAGATACAAGTTACCTCAGAGCTAACGACGCTTCTACACAATCCNCAGACTCCAGTGAGATCCTAGAAGCAGCATTGAAAGAAGCAGAAGATGCAGCACACGAAGTACTTAACGGAACATTCAGTGTCCAATTAGAACCTCAAAAAGCATATATNCGGAGACTCCAACATATGCTCATAGACCGAATGAATCTTTCTTCCACAAGTAAAGGAAAGGAACCTTACAGATCATTATTAGTTTATAGGCAATGATACNTTGTCTTTGTTCATTGTATTCGAAGGAATAGATGGGTCAGGCAAAACCACCCAAGCCGAATTGCTCGCTGAAAAACTCACATCAATTCAACAATCAAACATTATTATAAGAGAACCAGGGGGAACCCCTTTAGGGGAGTCCATTAGGAAGGAGTTAAAAAGTAACCCTAACCTCGATCCTGTGACTCAACTATTNCTNTTNTCNGCTTGCAGAACAGAGCTCNTAAAAGATGTCATTAATCCCNATCTGGANNAAGNTCACATAGTTATATGCGATAGNTATATATTTTCTACCATTGCTTATCAAGGTCACGCAGAAGGCCTNANTATAGANTACATTGAAAATATNATCGATTTATCAACTAGAGGNCTCAAACCAGATATTGTCATATTTATAGACACTCCCGTTGAAATAGCAAGGAAACGCAGGGAAAATGAAACAAATGATTATTATGACCAAAAAGATATAGATTATTATGTTCGCACCAGAGAAGGTTACATATCCATGGCTAGCGCGTCAGTTAATTGGGTTACTCATGATGGATCTAAAGAACCCAATGAACTAGCAAAATCTATCTGGGAACAAATAAAGCCCCTCATATGAGGGGCTTTAGATTGCCTTCGCAGTTTACTAAAAAACTAGTCAGCTGCTGCAGGGATTGTTTCCAGTTTAGCTGCTATAACTTCTTTCATCTTTCGAACTCTAGCTAAGTCTGGATATTGATTATCTTCCGCTTTTTTATCGAAGATTTTTTCACCATCTAGGAATACTTCCATGATACCTTGTCCCCTTGGTGAAATTGTGATTGCTGCATCAGGCCCGTAAGCTCTGAAAAATTCATTTGCCATCCACGTGGCAGTAGCATGATGCTGTCAAGGAACGCAGTATGTAATTTCTAATTGTACTTTTCCTTCCATGTTATCTCCTCCAGATAAATTGAAGATTTTCTACCATCCTACCAGAAAACACAAGTAAGTCAAATGTTTATTTATAGGTGTTTCTTGGCTTTACAGTATCTAAATAGCCTAAATAATTCCTATACGTTTCCGATAGAGAATCCCCACCAAATTTATCAAGCATGCATTTAGCTATTACCAGGGCCATCATAGCTTCACCTATAACACCTGCAGGGGGCACCTGACAAACATCAGATCTCTCAAAATGTGCCAATACCTCTTCTCCTGTATCCAAATCAACAGAGGGCAAAGGATTTCTCATTGTTGCAATTGGTTTGATAGCAAACCTTGCTACTAATGGCATGCCGTTACTCATCCCTCCTTCTGTACCTCCAGCATTATTTGTGTTTCGTTTCCATGGGTCATCTGGATTACTTACAGGTAGTATCACATCCTGTACTTTAGAACCCCATTCATCCATTATTTCTTCGCCAGGCCCTATTGACACAGATTTAACAGCATTAATTGACATGAAAGCTTGAGCAACAAGGGCATCAATCTTAAGATCCCATTGGGTATGGGAACCGAGTCCAATCGGAACATTTTCAGCTATTACTTCAACAGTTCCACCTACTGTGTCACCTGCTTCTTTAGCTTCATCAATCTCTCTTCTCATCAATTCCGCGGTATTTTCATCAGTACACCTTACATCTGATTGTTCCACTTTGTCCCAATCTATATCTGATGTTGAAGGAATCTTAATTTTCCCTATAGATATCACGTGGCTTTTAATAGAAATCCCAAACTCTTCCAGAAATCTTCTAGCTAGTGCGCCAGCCGCCACCCTAGAAGCAGTCTCACGTGCACTTGACCGCTCTAAGACAGGTCTTACATCATCAAAGTTATATTTCATAACCCCTGGTAAATCAGCATGCCCGGCTCGAATTCTCGTAACTCTCTGATTTCTTCCTTCTTCTTTATAATCCTCAACCTTTTCTACTGACATTGCCTCTAACCAATTCACCCAGTCTTTATTCTTTATTGTCAAGGCTATAGGACTTCCCATGGTCTTACCATGGCGCACACCCGTCTCTATATGGGCCCAGTCTTGCTCAATCAGCATTCGCCCGCCTCGACCATAACCTTTCTGGCGTCTAGCCAACTGAACCCCTATAAATTCTTCATCTATTTCCATACCGGCAGGAATACCTTCAACTATTATCACTAACCCTTGACCGTGAGATTCTCCGGCAGTAAACCATCGGAACATAAAACCCTCTCTATATCTACCTTTTTATAAAATCATTGATTTAGCTGCATTGAACATAACTTGTACTGGGGCTTCCTTGTCAAACCACAATTGGAATGCTTTCGCACCCTGATATACAAGCATATCAATACCACTTATAACCGTACAGTTTGCCTTCTCTCCTTCCCGTAGCATAAGCGTCCGCAAAGGATTATAAACCAAATCATATAATATTGTTTCACTATGAATATCGCTATCTGTGAAAGGCAAAATACCATCGGTGTTTTTCATACCAATAGTAGTGCAATTCACAATGACATCCGCATTTTGTACATATGACAAAAACTTAGGATCGGATATAGCGATGACATGTGTACTGGAAGACCTCTCGTCAAATCTTCTTTGAAGTAATTCTGCGTTATCTAATGTCCTATTAGCAATACATATTGACTTAGCTTCAGCATCCATTAAAGATAACAATACTGCTCTGGCTGAACCACCAGCACCTAAAATTAAGACATTGCTCTCCGTAATTTTGATATCCGTATTGCTATACAATCCAGTCATGAAGCCATAACCATCGGTGTTATATCCCTTAAGCATATTCCCGGTACGGACGACAGTATTAACCGCTCCTGCCTTAAGAGCCCAATCATCAATCTCATCTAAATATTCCATAACGGCAGATTTATGAGGAACTGTCACGTTAAATCCCCTCATGTTACTGTCTTTAACTAATTCCATGAAAGAATGTAGTTGTTCTGGGTGTACTTCATACGATTTGTAGGTATCGCTACTTCCTACAAAATCAAAAGCTGCCTGCTGAAATACTGGCGAAATAGAATGAGAAATTGGATAGCCTATGATACCAAATGTTGTAGTCAGAGACATATTTAGCCTTTCAATTGAGCCACAATCTGTTCTAGCCTATCTTTTTGAGCTTCACTGGCACGCAGCTTTTCTATTTCATTATTTACTACATCTGGATTTGCTTTAGCTATGAAATTTTTATTAGTTACTAATTTTTGCAACCTGGATATGTTATTAACACATTCTTGCAAATCACCATCTAATCTTTGTATCTCTTCTTCAATATTTACTATTCCTTCCAACGGTAGAACTACAACAATGGGTGCAATTTGCAAACCTTCAGATGCATTGATTACCAAACTAGCATTAGTCCCAAAAGTAGGAGCTGAAGAAAAATTAATATTTTTTATTACTGACGTGTTTCTAATCAAATTCATCTCGTCTGATATCACTTCCTTAAAATCATCAGTATCGATATATGCATCAATCTCTTGTTTAGAATCTATATTGAATTCTGATCTAANATTTCTAATAGACTTAATTATCTGAATTATAGTTGATATCTCGCCTTCAATTTGAATGCTTTTGCTAGATATATCTTGCTGGGGATAATCAGTCATCATAATAGAACCTAATTCTGTATCAACCCTCTGATTCATATTCTGCCATATTTCTTCGGTTAAATATGGCATAAATGGGTGAATCATCTTCAAAATCTGACCCAATACATATATGAGGCAAGGCATAGGATCATAATCCCCATCTGCGATTCTGATTTTAGACATCTCAATATACCAATCACAATAATCATTCCATATAAACTCATATAATCCTTGCTGAGCTTCGCCTAATTCATATTTTTCTAGAGATTCATTAGTATTTGTTATAACCGATTGCAATCTGCTTAATATCCATTGGTCTTCCCTGTGTTCAACTTTAAGTTTGTTTGAAGAATTTAAATTTGCAGAATTATAATCAAAATCGTGTCTGTCTAATATATTCATGACATAACGTGCAGCATTCCAGATTTTTGTAGTGAAATTACGCGCTGATTCCAATTTCCCATCAGATATTCTCAAGTCATTCCCTGGTGCTGTGCCTGTAGTTAGCGCAAATCTAAGAGCGTCTGTGCCATATTTGTTTACCAGTTCCAATGGGTCCATAGTATTCCCACGGGTCTTACTCATTTTGGCGCCGTGCTCATCTCTAATCAAACCATGTAACAACACCGTTCTAAAAGGAACACTCCCCGTATTTTCTATACCCATCATAATCATGCGAGCTACCCAGAAAAACAATATATCGTAGCCAGTTTCTAGTACTGAAGTAGGGTAAAATTGCTCATATTCGGTGGTCTGTTTAGGCCATCCCAAAGTAGAATGAGGCCACAATCCTGAGCTAAACCAAGTATCTAATACATCTTCATCTTGGCTGATATTAGAAGATTGGCAATGNTCACACCTATCAGGATCCTCTATNGGTACCGTCAANCCNTCACAATCATCACAATACCAGACAGGGATTCTGTGNCCCCACCAAAGTTGCCGGCTTATGCACCAATCACGTATNTTAGATATCCAATTTAAATATATTTTANTGAATCTCTCAGGCACAATTTCTATATCACCACTTGTAACAGCTTTATATGCTTTACCAGCAATAGTGNCTTCGTCCGTATGTGCCCCAACATTTACGAACCATTGCAAGCTAGGCAATGGCTCAACAACACAATCACATCTCTGACAGCTTCCGACAGAATGCAAATAATCTTCTATTTTTTCAATATGACCAGTCTCTTCTAGNTCTTGAACTACCATATCTCTAGCTTCAAATCTATCCGTCCCATCATATTTTCCGCACAAACTATTTAATAAACCATCATTAGAAATAACACATAAACTTTCAAGAGAATGTCTTTGCCCAATTTCAAAGTCCAATACATCATGAGAAGGAGTAACTTTTAATGCACCTGTCCCAAAATCTAGTTCAATAGCTTCATCTGATATCAGCGGNACTTCCCTATTGCATAGCGGCACTATCAATTGGATGCCGTCTGAATATCGTTCATCTGAAGGATTCATAGCTACAGCAGTGTCTCCAAATAAAGTTTCAGGACGTGTNGTGGCAACNGTTACATGGCCCTCAGATTTAGATTCATAATACTTAACATAATACAATTTNCCTGATGTCTCTTTGTAATTAACTTCTAAATCNGATAANGCTGTTGAACATCTTGGACACCAGTTTATAATCCGTTCATTTCTGTAAATTAGCCCNTTCTCGTACANGTTTACAAATGTTGTACGTACGGCCAAACTAGGTCCTGNGTCTAGTGTGAACAAATGCCTATCCCAGTCTGCTGATATGCCTAACCGTCTAGATTGTTCATGAATGATTCCGCCAAATTTATCTACATGCTCCCAAACNTTTTCCAAAAATTNGTCTCTTCCTAAATCATGACGNCTAATNCCTTCTTTAGCCAACTGTAATTCTACTGCCCATTGNGTTGCAATACCTGCGTGATCGCTACCTGGTTGCCACAATACCTTATNACCAGTCATGCGTTTCCATCTAACCANAGCATCTTCAATAGCTTTCTCTAAAGCATGTCCTAAATGCAATTCACCCGTAACGTTTGGAGGCGGCATAGTAATNGTAAATGGTTCTTTANCAGAATCNATATCAGGCGCAAAATAATTATTTTCAATCCATACGCTATATATACGNTGTTCTATANCATTAGGATCATACTTACTATCCATCGGTTCTATATTATTTTTTNNTGCCATTAACTTCCTTATTTTATCGGGCTTAATAGGAGCAAATTCCGTANCGCTCTAATTCTAATAAGCCCCGTTTAGTATCACTTGCCACTCGAGCAGGGTCCCATTTGTTAATTCGAATTTTATGAAGCCAATATGTGAATTCTTTCATCCTAGTGACCGTCATATCATTCGTAGAAGAAACGCCTGTCTCAGACCCAAATTTAGACAAAAGTTCTTCTTTAGTTTCTCCATACAATCTCTCATACACCAAATCAAAGAGNTTCTCAGAATCTTGATAGCACAATGCTAAATGCCGCTTCCTAATATCTCTTTCAATTGCATTTTGTATGGCTTCTTCAACCACAACTCCATACCAATAATTTAAATAAAAACCATATTTGATAGGGCCTATTAGTTCTTTAAATCTATCTGTTTCAAACCTTTGAGGGAAAACCCCATACATTACAAGATCATTCAATTCATTATCAGGAATAGCATCTTTAACCTGTGAACATAATCGATTCGCTAAGGCCAGCCAGTCCAACCCTTCTCCCAATATAAGATACTGGTGATACGTTCCTTCAATAGTTTCAGATGAAACGGTCCACTCACAAATTGCANAAAGCAAAGACTCAACCCAATCAGTATCAGTTTCTATAGCTTCNGNGAACTTCAATAAGATGGAGTCTTGCAGGATTGGTTGTTTCGTAGTTTCTTTTACTAAATTTTCCATTTCATGCGNGTGCTTTNTATTTTNATATACATTATAACTGAGTAGTTAAAATTCCGCATAATTAAGNTANCAGATTATGTGAACTGAAGTNCTTTTAAGATATAATNTAGCTACAAAANTANCCTGTTCTCATCATNAAATTATGAACTCTAANACTGGACATATGACATTAAGTGATTACTTGATTCCNNTAGAATCTCAAAAGCTNANATTCTTAAAGGATNTCATTCTAATNNTAGGTTTCTCTATGATTATGGGAATATCNGCNCAAATCCGAATCAATTTGGGGTTTACCCCTGTTCCAATCACNTCTCAAACTTTAGTAGTTCTAATTACTGGAGCNTTACTNGGNAGTAAACGAGGAGCCGCAGTAATGCTGCTTTATCTTCTGGANGGTGCNATATTNCCNGTATTCTCAAACGGNAGTTCAGGANTTTTCTGGCAACTAAGTACAGGGGGATATCTACTAGGGTTTATNCCTGCNGCCTTTATTATTGGATANTTAGTAGAACNAGGCTGGTCGACTAAGCCTTGGATCCTNCCTGCAATGTTNTTNGGNAACATAATCATATATATTCCAGGTCTAATAGTTTTATCATTATGGGTTCCCGAAGGTAAAACCTTGGAATATGGGCTACTACCTTTCATACCAGGGGACTTAATAAAAATTATACTTGCCTCAATCTTAATACCNATAATATATACAAAAATNTACAATAATAAAGGATAAACATGGATATAACATGGCTAGGAAACGGATGTTTCCAACTAAGAGACAATGAACTAATTGCNATCACAAACCCATTCCCTTCTACNATAGGGCTAGAAATTGGCTCTCTTGAAGCATCAGTNGTGACCATCAGNAANAACAGCGAACAACATAATTCCNCNGNTCTTATCAANGGNGANCCCAGTNTNTTTAACTCNGCTGGAGAATACGAATACAATGGCATNGGAGTACAAGGGGTCATGACAACCCTTTTAGAAGGACAGTCATTCGAAAAAAGGAATATNGCTTATAACATTCTCATATCAGGTATACATATCTTACANTTAGGAGATATAGNAGCCCCATTAACTCCGGCTCAGATAGANGAACTNCTTCCCTGNGACATNTTGTTAACCCCCATAGGNAGTCCGAACACNTTAGAACTNGATGANATTATGCAAACTATACAAGACTTGGATCCCAATATAATCATACCTATGCAATACAACGTTCCCGGGAGCACCATAAACGACGTTGAGTTAGAACCGTTTCTGAACAAACTAGGTAAAAATGAAGTCACTCCACAAAACCGACTAACGTTATCTAAATCAAATGTGGAAAACTCCTCTATGGAACTAAATATTTTGCATCCCCAAGGAAAACCATCTGACACACAGAGTCCTAAATTAATATAGCCTGTATCTCCGGCCCCGATACATAATAAAAACTCCTACGAGTATCAAACCCAAACCTAAAGTACTCACAGCTCCTATGAAGTAGATGTTATACAAGCCTCCAACCTGAGGGAGACTGGGCTCAGAAACTGGAATTTCCTTTACTCCCTCTTCACTTTTGACGACAATAGTATCTGTAGCTTCTTTCATTGGCTCTTCTATAATCTCTGTTGGCGCAGGTCCATCAAAGGTCAAATCCACTATCTTCCGTATAAATGCTCCTTCCATTACACTCGTCTCCGGTGCCTTAACAGAACCTAGTCCATTATCTAAATAAAAAGTGACCTCTTGATACAGCAACTTTTTATCACTTGGATTTATTTTCAAACCTTCGTACCAACCGGACTTTACATCCACATCCGCCATTTCCGTTCTAAATCGACTACAGTCGAGCACACACGCATACAATTTCACGCCAATTTCAGGCCATTCATCCGTCACATCCACCCGACCACTATAAAAATCTGCATAAAATGGCTGAGGAGGCACTGACTCTTGCTTTGGCATGGCCCCCATCCCAATTGCAGCTACGCAACTACTAAGTATCAAGATGAAACCTCTAAGCCAAGTCTTAGTGCTTTTCATAACTCTCTATATCCTTGGTTTAAACCTTTCATAGATGGTACCAAATCAACCTTTTTCGCAGCAACAAAAAAGGGGCACCCGCTTTCGCGAATACCCCTTCTATAATTGGTTTCGTTAGCTTTTTTAGCTTTGCCTGTTCATGAAGAATCCAGCACCAGCTACAACGATTGCGACAATGGAGAGTATCAAAGCTATGATACCCATTCCACCGCCAGAACCTGCAGCTCCGGCAGGACCTTGTGCACCAGCAGGACCAGCAGGACCCTGAGGACCAGCTGCACCAGCAGCACCGGCAGGACCAGCAGCACCAGCAGCACCGGTATCGCCTTTAGCTCCAGCAGGACCTTGTGCTCCTGCTTTACCAGTAGCGCCGGTAGCGCCTTTAGCTCCGTCAGACCCTGCAGTAGCAGAAGATCCAACAGTTAAATCCATTTTAAGGATTTCGCCATTGTCTGCTAATTTCGCGGTTTCATTAGCAGCGCCGTCACCAATTTTAAATGTTAATGTGTCACCCTTGACCCCTTTTGCTGTGACTGTGAATTTGCCATCAGCTGAGGTTTTTGCAGAGCCAACATCAGCTCCATCTACTAGAGCAGAAACTGTCGTACCAGTAGCTACCGGCACTCCATTGTTAGTTGCTTTTCCAATCACGATAGCAGGCGGCACTTCTTGGGCGAATGCCATTACTGGTATCGTCCAAAGTATCGCCATTACAGCTAATAGGGCCAGGATTTTAAATTTTTTCATCTATTACCTCCTAAATTTAGAGGCATGGATGTGCAGACAAAAGTCTTTCAGATCTCCATCTGCACATTCATGTCCTAGCCTTAATATGAAACCAAGTTCCAACCTGCGTATAAGCTACGCAAGGTGCCGTTTAATGTAACGTCAGCATCAGCTGTCACTTTTATCCAGTATACGGAGCCAGCGGCAACGTTGGACAGAGTGTTAGCATCAGCTAAGTCTGGATCTGGGTCATAGAAAGTCCATGCTTTGGTTGCGTTATTGAAGTTGAATACTCTTACGAGGTTGTCTCCAACAGGCGCACCAATAGCATCAGCTACTCCACTCTGAACTCCTGTGTCAGTGCTTGCAGCAGTAACCGAGAAGTTGGAGCTGGCAGTTGTGCTAGCTATGGTCACACTGATTGCATGAGATCCGGTAGCTAACTGTGGAACCATGACTTCAGTGCTTAATTCACCATCACCATCAGTTGCTGGTACTGGTGCAGGTCGTGAGTCAACTCCGCCTATAGTTAGAGAACTAACAGTGGAGAAGGCTTTAAAGCCTGTACCAGTCAGTGTAACTACAGTTCCTGCAGGACCTGAGCTCGAAGAAGCAGTTAAGGATGCAGTAGGAATTGAGTGTGAAACTGTATTAGTTACAGTAGTGGCAGATCCGCCAGATGGAGTGTAACTAAATGAAGACTTCACTAGGTTGTCAGAAGGAATACCTGCGTCCAAAGGCACTGTGAAAGTACCAGCGAATGCTCCGTTTCCATCTGGTGTGAATGTAGCCACATTCTTAGATGAGGAACCATAGTAGTAAGTCATAGTAACGGTTGGTGCAGTAGCTGCTCCGGTTGAGGAGTTAGCTGCTGGGTAACCACTACCTTCAACAGATACGGTAGTTCCTAGTCCGCTAGCAGCGGGGGTTATGCTTAAGCTTCTAGAAGCGATCGTAATTTCAACGCTGCCTGTTCGGCCGCCATTGTCAGTCACTTCTAAAGTTTGAGTTCCGCCACCCATTGATCCGTTGGTCATAGGAATTACTACAGGAGCACTCCAGTTACCACCGTTGTCAATTGTGATGGATCCGTTTCCAGCATTGATTGCAGCTACTGCGGCAGTGCCGGTAGCTCTCAAGCCAGTTGTAGCGCCACCTAAGGATATTACTGAAGCGTCAGATGCAGCGTTAATTGTAGCTGCTCCTCCGTCAGTCCAACCAGTACCTTGTAGGTTAACAGTTTGGTTAGGAACAACAGCATTAGGTGTTGCAGTTAATGAAGCACCAGTAATAGTAATGTTAGCTCCAGCGCTGTCCACGGTTGTCAAAGTTGCATCCTGGTTAGCGTCTGAAGAAACTAGTACATATTGAGTACCAGTTCGTGCACCATTTGGTATCGGGATATCAAATACTAGAGAACCGTCTGAAGCAACTTGCAATACTTGAGTAGATGGTACAGTACCAGCTACGTTACCGAATTTAACGTGACCGTTAGCTCCGGAAGCAATGTAGTTGTTTGCATTGAAGTCCTGCAATGTAATTTGAACAGTTTCACCTACAGCAGCTGTAGTTGGGCTGATAATTATCTTATCAGACACACCTACAGATACGGATGTTGGTGAAGAGTTACCTTTACCGTCAACAGCGTTGATAGAAGATGAACCACCAGCTCGTGAGAACGGAGGCACAGTCAAACTAAACGTTGCTGCGAAAGTATCGTCAGAAGCCACTACAGCTTCAGCTAATTGAACTTCACCAGAGTCCAAATCTTTTCCGCCGTCTGAGTCAATGAAGACTGTTGCGGTCGTACCGTTTTTGAATCCGTAACCAGTAATGGTCACTGATCCGCCTCTAGAAGTAGAGGTGGTACTGGTGGTTAATTTTCGTGGGAGTGTAGTACCAGCAGTTGCGGTACCAGCAGCGTAACCGGTTGCGGTTACAGCTATGGTTGGTGAATCGGATTCAGTTGGGTTGGTGATACCAGCCGACTGAGCGATTGTGATTGTAACAGTTGAGCTTGCTCCAATACCTTGAGAACCTGCAAACATGTTAGAACCAGTACCTGTTACGGTTGGGTCCATGTCTGGAACCTCCAAGTGTATGAGAGGGTTGTTCAGTTTAGCTCCTGTAAACTCAACAGTTACGTTTTTAGGATGTACTCTAACGTTAGCAGCACCTGATGCATTAGTTAAGACAGTGGATGTCATAACAATATCGGTTGTTGCTATGGAAGAAGGTACACCAAAAGCGTTTTCAGGCGACAATGTGATAATTGCGCCTTCTGCGATTGTGGTTGCCGCAGTACCTGTTGTGATAACCAATTTAGCGGTAGCACCTACTTCAGGTGGAGTGATAACCATGGTTGTTGTGCCAGAGGCACTCATGGTTTCAACAGCTGAAGGAGCAGCTAATGCTTTTCCTCCATCTCTTACTCCATCTAGTTCAGGGGCTACATTGGCTACTGTTTTCTGGCCTGCGAACATGCTCATGCTAACCATTACAGCTAACACGCCTATAACGACCATTGCCATTACAGGAAGAGACAGTTTGAAACTTAATTTCTTTGCCATATAGCGTTTTCTCCTTATATAGATTTGATTTATTTTTGCCCGATTACGAGCATATATATAATCCCACCAGACTATTATCGTCTTTTTGTGTTACTTGAGTGTTACTAGACTTATACGGGAATTAGCTATTAGCAGCCTTATGTAATCCTTCCAAAAATTCTTCGTTTGATCCAGACTTCGAAACTCTATCCAAGACTCGCTCTAAAACATTAGATGAGCCGTTATCGGAACTCATGTTTACCATGCGTCTAAGAAGATCTCTTTGTTTCATCTCTGTATCATCAAAAAATAATTCTTCTCTTCTTGTCCCGCTTCTAATTATATCTACAGCAGGGAAAAATCTCCGGTCAGCTAATCCCCGATCTAAATGAAGTTCCATATTGCCAGTACCTTTGAATTCTTCGTAGATTACTTCATCCATACGACTACCTGTATCTACAAGACAGGTAGCTAAAATTGTTAAACTGCCGCCTTCCTCGATATTTCGAGCCGCACCAAAAAATTTCTTAGGAGGATATAATGCCACCGGATCCATACCTCCGGATAGAGTCCTACCACTTGATGGCACTGCTAGGTTATAGGCTCTAGTCAATCGAGTCATACTATCCATTAATATAATTACATCTTCTTTAGCTTCAACCAATCTCTTTGATCTTTCCAAGGCCAATTCAGCTACCCTACATTGCTCCTCTACCGATTCATCGAAAGTAGACGAAAACACATCCCCTTGCACAGAACGTCGCATTTCTGTTACTTCCTCAGGTCTTTCACCAATCAACACAACCATGAGTGTCGCTTCTGGGATATTTTCAGCAACGCTAGCCGCTATCTGTTTCAATATAGTGGTTTTACCTGCTTTAGGAGGAGACACAATTAATCCTCTTTGCCCTAATCCTATAGGTGAAAACAAATCTATCATTCGAGAAGACAACGAAGATTTTTTACTTTCTAGAATAATCTGTTTCTCCGGGAAAATAGGGGTTAGAGCCTCAAAAGCCATGGCTCTTGAAAATTTACTATCGCTATCATGCCCATTAATCTGGTCAACTCTAACCAGGCCAAAATATCTCTCTCCGTCTTTTGGTGGCCTAACCTGACCACTCACTGTATCTCCTGTTCTTAATCCAAACCTGCGAATTTGCGACTGAGAAATATAAACATCTCCAGAAGCCTTATTTGCTGAAACTTGCCTTAAGAAACCATACCCATCATCCATTACCTGTAAAATACCACTAGAAGTAAGCACCAATTTATCATCTTGCTGTGCATTCTTGGATGCAGCACTTCTATAAAGTTTCTTTAAAACATCTTCTCTAATCAATTCTTCATCTGATTTGTCAATTTCCACTTCAATTTGATCAGCAATACCAATCAATTCTTCTTTAGTCATCAAATTGAGCTCAGAAATATCGAATATACTTTGAATAGTAGCCATATTTACCTCAATTACCTACTTTATTTGGATCCATACCAGTCATTTAAAAATAATTCCATGCCTTTATCAGTCAAAGGATGTTCAGCCATTTTCTTTATAATCCCGAATGGGACAGTCGAAATATCCGCTCCCATAAGTGCCGCCTGATGACAATGAAAAGGATGCCTTATGCTTGCAGCCATTACCTGAGTTTTAATTGTAGGGAATTTTCTGTATATCTCCACAATTTCCCCTACCATAGCCATACCGTCCTGCGCTATGTCATCTAATCGTCCTACAAAAGGACTTACCACTGTGGAACCAGCTTGAGCCCCTAAAATCGCCTGATTGGTAGAAAAGCACAACGTTTGATTCGTATTAATGCCTTGATCAGATAATTTGTGTATAGCTTCAAATCCGGCAAGAGTACTCGGGATTTTCACCCAAACATTATCAATCCAATCAGCTATTTTTAAACCTTCCTCAATCATGTCTTTGGCTTCAGTGCTAACTACCTCTACAGAAATAGGACCAGATATTACTTTTGCGATCTCTTGTACCGTTTTTTTATAGGCGTCTGGGTCTGAAATCCCTTCTTTAGCAGCTAAAGAAGGGTTTGTTGTCACCCCAGTGACCACTCCTAATTCAGCAGCCTCATAAATCTCTTTCACATTAGCTGTATCTACAAATAATCTCACGTTTCTACCTCATTAAATGAAAATTGAGCTCCTTCACGTAACATTTGTTTAACAGAGTCTAAAAATCCAACGAACAAAGGATGCGGTAAAGTTGGTCTTGATCTGAATTCGGGATGAAATTGAACCCCTACCATGAAATCATGCTGCGACGACTCTGCTATTTCAACTAAAGTACCATCAGGAGAAAGGCCTGCAAAGCATATACCTGACTCTTCCATTGCCTCCCTATATGCATTATTCAATTCAAATCGATGTCTATGACGCTCTTCAACCAAATTTGATTCGTAAAATCCATGAGACTTGGATTTCAAATCTAAACTACAAGGGTACATTCCCAATCTCATTGTGCCTCCTTTATTGGTGACATTCATTTGATCAGGCATCACATGGATGACCGGATTAGGGGTGTCTGGTTGAAATTCTTCAGAATCTGCTTGGAACAAATTTAGTACATTTCTGCACCATTCTATAATCATAACCTGCATACCTAGACACAGTCCTAAATAAGGAATGTTGTTAGTTCGAGCATATTCGGCAGCCAAGATCATTCCTTCAACTCCACGTTTGCCAAAACCTCCAGGAACCACAATGCCACTAACGTCCGACAAATGCTGCTCCGCACCGTCTCGTTCTAAATCTTCTGAATGTACCCATTTTATTTGGGTTCTACGTCCTACACGTAATCCTGCATGAGTTATAGCCTCTTTGACAGACATATAGGCATCAGGATATTCCACATATTTGCCTACTAAAGCTATAGAAACAACTTCCTCTAGAGCATCCATTTCAGAAATAGCAGACGACCATGAATTATTATTAGATATTGAGCCAGGAGGCAATCCAAGAGTCTTAGTTATGCTATTTCCAAGACCATATCCTTCTAAAATCATAGGCACTCTGTAGACATTATCTACATCTATCAAAGGAATTACTTCTTCTTTATTAACATCACAAAACAATGACAATTTATCGATCACAAAATCAGGAACTTCTCCTTGGCTTCGACAAATCAAAGCATCTGGCTGAATGCCGATACTTCTTAGCTCACTTACACTATGCTGGGTAGGTTTGGTTTTTAATTCATTAGCTACGTTCAAATTTGGTAGCAACGTCAGGTGGATAAAATAAACATTTTCCCGGCCTACATCATTCCTCAGCTGTCTGATAGCTTCCAAAAAAGGTAAACCCTCAATGTCTCCTACCGTTCCCCCAACTTCAACTACCATCACATCGACATCTAAAGATTCAGCTAAATCAGTGATATGATGCTTTATTTCGTTAGTCACATGCGGGATAGTCTGAATGGTGCCTCCAAGAAAATCTCCCTTCCGTTCTTTAGTTATAAGACTTAAATAAACTTGCCCAGCTGTTACATTGGATTTCTTGTTTAATTCAATGTCAATGAATCTCTCATAGTGCCCCAAATCCAGGTCAGTCTCCCCGCCATCTTCTGTAACAAAAACTTCTCCATGCTGATAAGGCGACATTGTGCCGGGATCAACATTCAAATAAGGGTCCAGTTTGATTACGGAAATATCAAACCCGCGATTCTTTAATATTCTTCCTATGGAAGCGACAGTGATACCTTTCCCTATGGAACTCACCACTCCGCCAGTTACGAAAATATACTTAGCCGACATTTTTAATTGTGTAAATCAATTTATAGGAAAACAAACGTCTCTCCCTGTTTGTTAGGGATGTACCGGAACGGTTCTGTGGAACTTAAGTAACAATCTCTACCATTCCGAACAAAAGTATAATTTACTGTCCTATTCAGTGTCAATAAAATAAAATCTTCTTTACTATTGATTACAGCTTCTTTTCTGAGTAGTATTACCCGAAGAATACAAAACTTTTAGGATGCTCCAAATGACTAACTACTCATCTAAGCAAACTATCCAAGTACGGAACAACCAATTCAACATAGAAATAATGAAAGGTGGATCAGGTGAACCTGTACTATATATCCATGGAGCTGACGGGTTTCCTGAGTGGGAGGAATATCTAGACCAACTCGCAAGTTCGTATGAGGTTTACGTCCCTGCCCATCCAGGAGTATCAAATTCTACCGGACTTGAAGCACTAGATAATTTATGGGACTTAGTACTCTTTTATGATGAATTAATCGATTCGTTGAATCTGCAATCTGTTCACCTCATTGGACACTCGTATGGCGGCATGATTGCTGCAGAACTAGCTGCTTGCTTCCCTAATAAAATTAAATCTCTATCCTTGATTTCTTCATTAGGTCTCTGGATTGATTCCAGTCCAATTACAGATTTCTTCATATTGACAGCAGATGAAAGAAAACAATTAATATGGCATAACAGTGAGTCTGAAATAGCTATAAAGAAAACCACTATTCCCGAGGATCCATCTGAGAGAGCATTGATGAATGTGAATCGAACGATTACTCTAGCTGCGATAGGCAAATTCTGTTGGCCAATCCCCGACAAAGGCCTCAATAAAAGGATTCATCGGATTAATATGCCTACATTATTACTATGGGGTGATGATGACAAAATCGTTCCAAATGATTACGGACAATTATTTAATGATCTTATTACTCACTCGAAATTAATTATTATTCCTCAATGTGGCCACATTCCACAATTAGAAAAACCTCAGGAATTTATATCTGCAATTAATGATTTTATAGGAGCCATTTAACATGAACGCTTTGGATTTCATTCGTGCCTCATTAACAGACGAAGAGCAATATTTCTTCGAATCAATACATGAAATTACAGATCAAGAATTAATGTGGCAACCTTTCAATGAAGCAAACAACATCAACTGGATCGTGTGGCACATGAGTCGTGTAGAAGACATGTGGTTCAATTTCTTTTGCAACAAACAACTGGAACTGTGGGAAACCAATAGCTGGTATACCCATTTTAATTTACCAACTCGCGATAATGGTTTTGGTCATACCACTGAACAGATTAAAGCATTTCCCAAACTGGACTTCTCCGATCTCCTAAAATATAGACATGAAGTCAGGAACTCCACATTAAATTACTTGATTTCCTTGCAAGAATCTGACCTCACTATAGTCCCTAGAGAACAAAGACCTGAAATGGCTATCTCGGACGTCTTTGTACGAATCCTCAATGAACTTTTTCAGCATATCGGGCATATTAACTACATCAGAGGATTATTCAGCAGTAAATAAACCATTTATCGCACATAGCATGATGGGATGTATGTATAATTCATGTATGAAAATACATGCTCAATGGAAGCCAGCGATATTATGCAGCTTTTTGTTAACATCCGCTCTAAGTTTAGGCTGCCAACAACCCAATTATTCTATTGAACCCTCAGAAGCGCATACTCCCTATTCTGCCCCAATTCCAAAGGCTGCTACATTCGATGGCAACCTCACAGTTACGATACCCAAGTCATCCCTATTGAATGATTTCACTTACGAAAACTTAGCACAGAATAGCATAGGGCCTGGCATGATTTTCAGCCGAATCCTGAAATTAACCACCAATCCAGCTCAGGAATCACCACACATGAAAGTGGAATGCGACTTATGTGAATACTGGGAATATCTGCCCAATAACATAATACGTTTCAAAATTAAAGATAATATCTACTGGCATAATGGCGACAAGTTAGTACCGAATCACATACGAGATCATTATAAAAAACATATTATTCACGATTCTAAACATTATTCTTTATCCGCAATAGAATCAATCAATACACCAGAGAATCAAATCTTGGAATTAAATCTGAATCGCTTGGATTCTGACTTGATGTTTAAATTAGCGCACACAGAAAACAAGGTTTTCCACCCAGAATTAATACTCTCAAAAAGCAACCCACATAATTCATCACAAAATATAACTGGCACTGGGCCTTGGATGCACCTTCCTCAACATAGCAATACACCAGACTCCTTAACACTTGTTCGTAACCCAGTGTATTTTTCACATAAAAAACCTTTATCTCAAAGCATATCCATAAAAAACATCGAAAATTTAACCTATCGTAAAATATCAGCTCTTACAAACAGCGGGCAGTCAGATATCATCCTAAACAATACAGGAATATCTCTAAACTCTAATAATAATTTTGTGTCAACTCAATCCTTGCTCTCATACGGTGGCCCAACACTATTTTTCAACTTATCAAAAGAATCTATGCAACCGTTAGTTAAACGAAAAAAAATCTTTCTACTGCTGGATCCTTGGCAACATAACAGTAGGAGTGATGTCGCTCCTGCAACAATTGGAATAGGCATTCCTATCGTAACTAAAAATTATTCAGACAACCAAAAAGACCTTAGGAAACGACACTTCGATGATCCTGTATCAACAAACCAATCATCCGATAAAATAACAAACGATACCTTACTAAAAATAGGCGTGGCAGATAGCCCTGTTCCATACCAATTAGTCTTAGAAAACATCCTCCAAGATTTACAATCTTCGGAGTATTCAGTACAGACTCAATCCTTATCCAAAGACACTTATATGGAAGAACTTAGCAGCAAAACATCAGATTTTGACATATTACTAGGATTAACACCGCCTAGTGAATTCATCAATACTTTTCTATTTTCCACTATTCATTCCAAAGGAGAATATAGCTTCAGTAATTCTTCTGATACAACCCTAGATAGCATGATTGAAAACCAGGCTACTGAACCCAATAATCTTCTAAGAGCATCACAAATTCGCGATATTCAAGAACATGTCTTAGAACAAGCTTACATGTATAATTCCGCTTCTTTAAGATTTGAGTGGATTCATCACGAATCAGTCAGAAACTTTTTCCCCAATGATAACTTGGGCGAGTACCTTTATTGGTCCGAAATCTGGGTAGAATAATCAACTCTGATTGATTATATTATTCAGTGCTCGAACTGGCAGTAAGACACATTTAAGCCTTACAGGGTGCTGTCTCACTATTCCTAGTTCCGATAATTCACCTAATTCTGGGTAACCAACAGACTCGTCATTATTTTTAAGAAATTGTTCAAATTTCTCTATCTTTCCTGGGAGTTCATCAATAGATGACTGCTCAATAAACACACTTAGTAAACTTGAAGCTGCCTTTATTACAGTACATCCTTCCGCGACAGCCGAAACATTAATTATCACTCTCTCGGGAGATAATTTGATTTTGAAGGATATTTTATCGCCACAGAATGGATTGGTCTCTTCTCTGCAATAATCATATTCATCAATCGCTTCCCCGTTTCTGGGGTTACGGAAATGATCCATGATTACGTCTTTATATATGTTACTGAAATATTCTTCAGATATATCAGTCATGGATGTATTTCCTCAACTATTCTGTTGAAACCGGTTCTGATGAATTGTCTATTAAAGATTTCAATGTGTGCCAAGACAACATAGCGCATTTGATTCTTACAGGAAAATCAGTAACCCCGGATAACATTTCCAAGTCTCCCAGCAGATTCACATCTAATTCTGCACCTGGTTCCGTAAGCATCTTATGAACTTCTTCAAAAACTTGATTAATATCTTCAATTTTTTGGCCCATTATGGTTTCAGTCAACATGGATGTAGATGCTCTAGATATAGCACAACCAGAACCTTGAAATCCAATATCAACAACAACATCATCTTTTACATCCATATATAAAAGAATCCGGTCACCGCAAAGGGGATTAAACCCTTCTTTATAATGGGTGTGAGGTTCAACCACACGAAAGTTGCGAGGTTTTGAATTATGTTCTAATAAGATTTCTTGATATAAATCATTAAGTCCAGACATGAATCCTCCTAATGAACTTTATCCAAATAACTCAGATACTCTATCAACGGCAACTATTAAAGCATCTATATCTGATTTTGTATTATAGAAAGAAACCGAAGCTCTAGCTGTAGCAGGTATGTCAAACCTATCCATCAGGGGTTGCGTGCAATGATGTCCAGTTCGTATGGCAACACCTTCAGTATCCAATATGGTACCGATATCATGAGGATGCGCAGACTCCATTACAAATGATACAACGCCCCCAAATTGCTCTGCATTGCCTATTATTCTAAGTCCAGACATCCCTGTAAGTTGCTGGCGCGCGTACAATAATAATTCCTTTTCGTATGCCGCTATATTACTCATTCCTAAAGAAACTAGATAATCTAATGCTACCCCTAACCCAATACCTCCAGCTATATTGGGAGTACCTGCTTCAAATTTATATGGCAGATCATTATAAGAAGTGTGCTCAAAAGACACACTTCTGATCATATCACCACCACCTTGGTAAGGTTTCATGTTTTCTAATATGTCTTTTTTCCCATATAATATGCCGACCCCAGTAGGCCCACAAACCTTATGGCCAGAAAATGCGAAAAAATCACAGCCAATCTCTTGTACATCGACAGCAAGGTGGGGAGCGGACTGAGCCCCATCTACTAAAACTACTGCCCCTTTGTCATGTGCCATCTCGGTCATCATTTTTACAGGGTTGATGGTTCCTAAAGTATTTGATTGATGCACAATAGAAACGATTTTAGTGTTACTGGAGAGCATTCTCTCATACTCATCCAACATTAAAACACCATTATCATCTATTGGTATCACTTTTAGAGTTGCGCCGGTATTATCACAAATCATCTGCCAAGGAACTATATTTGAATGGTGTTCCATAGTAGATATAATTACATCATCACCTGAACTTAAATTACTCCTACCGTAACTCTCAGCAACCAAATTAATTGCTTCTGTGGTACCTCTAACAAAAATAATTTCCTCTTCAGCACCCGCATTAATAAAAGCTCTTACTTTTCCTCTGCTTTCTTCATATTTATCAGTGGCAAATTGACTTAAGGCGTGAACACCTCTATGAATATTTGAGTTATATTCTTTGTAGTAATCTGATATTGCATTGATTACAGTCAAAGGTTTTTGCGTTGTTGCACCGTTATCAAGATATACTAAAGGTTTGCCATTAACTTTCTGAGATAGAATGGGGAAGTCTTTTCGAATTTCTTCAACGGATTTATCTCCAACGTACTCTTTAATGTGTTGTTGGCTCAATTCGATTACCCTAAATTCAATATTGCGTTTGGTATAGATGACTCGTAGGCATTATCTATGTATTCCATAAATCCAGGGTCATCTAACTGGTCAATAATTTCTCTAGCAAAAGCTTGGATCAAAAATTTACTCGCCATTCTCTCATCCAGGCCTCTACTCCTCATATAGAATACGGTTTCGTCATTTATACTCCCTGCGGTCGCACCATGGCCACACTGAACATCATCAGCATAGATCATCAAACTAGGCTTGCTGTCCACTTCCGCTCCATCAGACAGAATCAAGTTTTTATCTGATTGAGTAGCATTAGTTTTTTGTGAATCTTTTCTTACTAACACTTCTCCACCAAAAACGGCTCGGGAATTCCCATCTAATATCCCTTTATACATTATGTTACTAAAACAATTTGGTTTAGCGTGATCTATATTAATCAAAGTGTCTATATGCTGGCTGTCTACGGTTAGATATAATCCTATAATATCGCATTCTGCCTCAGTGCCATCTAACAATACTGACATTTCATTTCGAGCAAGATCAGATCCTTTAGAAAAATTTGCCGACTTAAATGAACTTGATTCTGATTGGTAGACAGTGGTTACTCCCATATGTACAGAATCCATGCTTTCGAACATTACTTTACCGTGATTTAAAGTCGAATTTTTACCAAGAACGATCTCTGTAACCGCATTAGTGAAGTGATGAGTTATATCTTCGGTGAAAAACGCCTCAATAATACATGCCTTAGCATTCTCTTTCACATTAACTAATACTCTAGGATAACTTGCTACACTCTCAGACCCTGTAGCTATATTAACGATCTCCACAAAAACATCAGATTCATCACCCTCTATTTCAACATACAAACCTTCATCAAATAATGCTGAATTCAACGCAACAAATCCATCTGCATATGAAGCATGTGCACTCAGATTCTCTTTTACAAACTTAGAGTTTGTCTCCAAAGCATCTTGTAAAGACGTCACATGGATACCAGGTATATCATCCACACCATATGACATTTCTTTAGATAATTTACCGTTAATCACTACAAGCTTAACATTCCCTGTTGCCGCAACACCCAAATCCTGAACATTGATAGCACTTTCAATTGAAGACTGTCTGATTCTATAGCTGTTTTCTAACACAGGGCTTACGTTTGTATATTTCCATTTTTCATTGCCTTTTCTAGCAATCGGTAAGCCTACTTCACAAAAGGAACCCCATGCTTCACTTTTAAAATCTTGGACTGATTTATGAGATTTTTTTAATGAAGCCTCATAGTCTTTTGTATATGTGTCATATCTTGCATCAATTTGTGCCAATGCGGAACCTCTTATCTAATTTAATCACCTTTGACCCAATCGTATCCCTTTGCTTCTAATTCTAAAGCTAATTCAGGCCCTCCCGATTGAACTATCTTGCCATCAACTAACACGTGCACTTTATCAGGAACAATATAATTTAATAATCTTTGATAATGAGTTACTACCAATACAGCATTTGCTTTATTTCGGAAATTATTAACACCATCTGCAACAATTTTTAGCGCATCTATATCTAATCCTGAATCAGTCTCATCCAAAATAGCCAATTTCGGATTGAGCAATGTCATTTGCAGAATCTCATTACGCTTTTTTTCTCCACCGGAAAATCCTTCATTAATGTTTCGCTTCACAAGTTCTGGATTTATTGCTACTTGTTCAACGCATTCTTTTAACTTCTGATCAAACTCGCGCGCGGAATACTCTTCTTCCCCATTATGAACTCTGATTGAATCCGCTGCAGCCTTTAAAAATTGCCAAGCTCTTACTCCTGGCAGTTCTGTAGGATACTGGAAAGCCAAGAATACACCTTCCCGAGCTCTATCTTCTGGTTCCATATCCAATAATTCTTTATCTTGAAATGTGACGGAACCTTCAGTCACACTGTATTCAGGACGTCCTGCTATAACATTTGCCAATGTACTTTTCCCAGATCCGTTCGGTCCCATAATTGCGTGAACTTCACCTGCTTTAATTTCCAAATCTATACCTTTCAAGATTTGTGTTTCTTCTATGTTAGCTTGTAAATTATTTATATTTATCATATGTGATTATTAACCTACTGTTCCTTCAAGACTCACCTTAAGCAATTGAGAAGCTTCCATAGCAAATTCAAACGGTAACTCTTGAAATATCCCTCTACAAAAACCGTTGATTATCATATAGTTAGCCTCTTCTTGGCCTATACCTCTCTGCAAACAATAAAACAATTGATCATCACTTACTTTTGAAGTAGTGGCCTCGTGTTCCAATTGAGCTGTAGGATTCTTAACTTCTATATAAGGTACCGTATGCGCTCCACATTGATCCCCAACGAGCAGCGAATCACATTGAGTGAAATTCTTAGCTCCTTTAGCTGAAGGATTTATTTTAACTAAGCCTCTATATGTGTTTTCGGCATGTCCTGCTGAAATGCCTTTGGCTACTATCGTACTTTTCGTATTCTTGCCGATATGAATCATTTTTGTTCCAGTATCAGCTTGCTGATAATTATTTACCAGTGCCACAGAATAAAACTCTCCAATGGAATTGTCTCCTTGAAGTATTACACTAGGATATTTCCAAGTAATAGCTGATCCAGTTTCAACTTGCGTCCAAGAAATCTTAGAGTTTACTCCAGCGGCTTTCCCTCTTTTTGTAACAAAATTATAGACGCCACCTTGCCCATTTTTATCCCCAGGATACCAATTTTGCAAAGTTGAATACTTGATTTCCGCGTTATCTAACGCCACAAGTTCAACAACTGCAGCATGGAGTTGGGATTCTTTTCTTACTGGCGCAGTGCAACCTTCCAAATAACTAACATAGCTGTCATCTTCCGCAATTATCAATGTACGTTCAAATTGTCCTGTGTTTACTTGATTTATTCTAAAATAAGTCATTAATTCAATTGGGCACTTAACACCCTTGGGGATAAATGCAAAGGAACCATCACTGAAAACAGCCGAGTTTAAACATGCATAGTAATTATCAGAATACGGCACGACAGATCCCAAATAAGCCTTGACCAGGTCAGGATGCTTTTGAACGGCCTCACTTATGGAACAAAATATAATGCCTTCTTTTTCAAGCATATCTTGATACGTAGTAGCTACTGAAACACTATCCAGCACTGCATCCACAGCTACTCCTGCTAATTGTTTCTGTTCCTCAATTGGAATACCTAGCTTATTAAAACCTTCGATTATTTCAGGATCAACTTCATCCAAGCTCTTTGGACCATCAGATGCAGCAGTAGGATCAGCATAATAATACAAATCCTGGTAGTCAATCTTTGGAAATTCAACATTCGCCCATTCGGGATGATTGTCCACTTGTTTTTCCCAGAACCTGAATGCCTGAAGCCTCCATTTTAATAACCATTCGGGTTCATTTTTTTTGTATGAAATAAACCGTACTATTTCCTCATTGAGGCCCTTAGGCGCTAATTCTGCATCAATATCAATGGTGAAACCCCATTTATATTCGGTATCTAAGTCAGTTGAATGCCTAGATATGCTGTTGGGTGTTGTCATGTTATAACCCTCCAATTAGAACTCCGAAAGCTCTAAGATATTATAAATGGGAATGAATCCCATATTCAGTCACGAAAAACCTAATCTTTCGCTATTACTTCTTAATCAGACAAGTAGTCCATCAATAATCGCCACTGTATTTACATAAAACTATAGACTACAATAAGTCACAGTAAAAGCTATTATATATTAATTTAGCAAAATCCGTAACACCAATAAACACATAAACACAAATGAAACTTTGCGACAGTCATACACATATCGATCAATATAGCTCATCAGAACTGCCTGGTATCTTGCAGAGAGCTATGGATTCAAAAGTGTCACTCATAATCGCTGCTGGAACCACAATAGCGTCCAGTAAAAAGTGCATCAATCTCAGCACACAATATCCTTTAATTAAAGCTGGGGTGGGAATACACCCAACGGAAGTCCAAAATTTCTTCGACGATTCAATAATATCTACGCTAAATCAACTAGTAAAAAACAACCCGCAAGTGGTTTGCATGAGCGAAACCGGGATGGATTATCTCCCAGGCTCTCCTGACAAACAGATGCAAGAGCAAGCCTTCAGGGAACAAATTCGAATCGGAATAGAGAACAATAAACCTATAATATTCCACTCTAGGGGAGCGCATGAAGACACTTTTAGAATACTCTCGGAAGAAAAAGTGTACTCTGTGGGAGGAATAATGCATTATTTCCAAGGCGATATAATCACTGCTCTGAAAGCCATAGAACTTGGGTGCTTCATCTCCATAGCTCGCCCTCTACTTAGGCTACCTGAACTAGAGATGACTGTTAAACACATTCCTATTCATAACATCGTGTTAGAAACTGATTGTTACCCTCAACCTTTTAAAAAACATCGATCTAGCTGGACTGAGCCAAGACACCTGATGGACATTGCCAGCAAACTAGCCGCTATAAAAGGTTTAACCGTAGAAGAAATAGCTTCTATAACCACAAACAATCTGAAATCCATCGTTAAATTTTGATACAATAGGCTTCGAGCACGCAGGAGGGACTATGGTAACTACACATACTAAATGCCAAATAGCTTTTAAAGAATGGGCTGTAGCTGTAGACGCGCTAACTAACGGGAATCAAATTATGCTTGTGAGGAAAGGCGGAATCAGTGAAGACTCCAAACATTTCACAGTAATTCACGATAAATTTTTATTATATCCAACATATGAGCATCAAGCTAAAGAATTAGTTAAACCTAACTATCAAAATCAACTAGAAAAATATCAAAACTCCACCACTATCCAAGACCCGGTTATATTTAATGCTTGGGCAGAAGTTGTAGAAGTTATTGAACTTACTGACAAGAATAAATTAGACAGCCTTTCTCAGTTTCATATTTGGACAAATGACTACGCTGAAAGTAGACTGAGATGGAAACCCTCTTTCCCCTTATCAATTATGCTCTTAAAAGTTCATTCCTTGACTACACCTGTAACGATTCCTTATCAAGACGCATTCGGAGGTTGTAAATCTTGGGTTGACCTGGATAACAGCCTGGATTTAGAGCAAAATCCTGTATTGAGCCCTTCAGAACTGACTAGTATCATAGACTCCATAAAAACCATTCTAAAATAAATCCTAGAGGCCAAATGAAATACCGAACACTCCCACAAACAGAAATAGAACTTTCCGAAATCGGATTCGGCGTATGGACCGTAGCCACCAATTGGTGGGGGCACATCGAAGATAATGACAAACGCTTACTGCTTGAGAATGCTATTGAATTAGGCATCAATTTTTTCGATACAGCAGACACGTATGGAGAGGGATTTGGGGAAGAAGTTCTTTCTAAATATATATCACACAAAAGACATGACATCGTTATTGCCACTAAATTCGGGTACGATTTTTATGACAAGACTCCGAGAATCGGCCATCAAGAGCGTCCTCAAAAATTCGAACCTGATTTCATCAAATTCGCGTGTGAACAAAGCTTAAAGCGTTTGAAAACTGATTATATAGACATATATCAACTACACAACCCAAGGATAGATACTATTGAGCAAGACTATGTTTTTGAAACTCTTGAAGAATTGAAATCCGAAGGGAAAATATTGCATTACGGTTCGGCTTTAGGCCCAGATATTGGGTGGTTTGAAGAAGGTGAGGCCTCAATGATTGAGCGGAACGTGAAGTCTTTACAAATTATATACAGCATTTTAGAACAAGACCCAGCTAGATCTTTCTTCCCCATCGCTAAAGAAAATGAGGTTGGTCTCATATCTAGGGTACCTCANGCNTCTGAAGCTCTGACTGGCAAGTACACGGAACCTCCAGTATTNAAAGAAGGNGACCATAGNTNACATCGCCGTATTGAATGGCTNCAGTGGGCTCTTCAACGAGTAGAAAAAATAGACTTCATACACGGNGAAGAATTAGGCAGAACTTTAAGNCAAGCNGCCATATTATTNTGNCTAAAACANCCNACAATAGTTAGCGTATTGCCAAACATCACAAANCTTCAGGACCTAAACCACTTTGTNGAATCACTAGAATGCCCGNTCTTTACNCCNCANGAAGANGATGAAATACTGGATNTATGGAATAATGATTTTAAGTCTCAAGGAGAGCAAGAACAGAATCTAACAGAAGTTTAATTTCGTNTTTTCTTTNAAAACCTAGGAATNTTACTNANAATANCNTNNNCTGTATNTAAAGTCTNCGACTGCTCTGCATTTGTTATTTCTACANTCATGTCCTTNACNTCACTAGAGTACAAATAATCTACCACTGCTTCAGANGAACTGAATNCTGGAACAAACCCCAACATTACTNCNGATTTNGAAGTTGATANNACAGTGGGATATTTCAAAAAAGACCATTCATAGTATTTTAGCCTATGAAAAGTCAAAGCTCTCACNATTAAAGCTGTAACAATAAAAGGCAATATCTTNGGTAGATACCANTTTTTCCTTCCAATAATTTCAGCTATNTCTCCAGGGNNTACAACTCCTTGNGATGCTANATTAAATATCCCAGACGCNCTATTNNTCAAGGANCAAATAATTGATTCTATAAAGTCATATTCATGNGTNAANTGCANNGGNAAAGAATTCACAAATGAAATACGTNTCCANAAATTGGATTCATGTATCTGATNGTTATCAGATGAGGGNCCCAATACAGTGGCNGNCCTTAGTATNGCCATATCAATTTGAGGGTTTTCAAAAATATAATCTTGTATGAGTTTTTCAGCNATTAGCTCANNACATTCTCTTTCAGGAATTGATAATTCCAAATCTTCTTCACTTAATGTCCTCCAAGANGTCTTANCTGGANNATACACACAAGNNGAGCTTACATAAATCAAATGATTTATNTCTGAATTTTCACAAGCNTCAATTAATGTCTTAACGAGCACNATCGGAGNTNCNTNAGGCTCCTCNCNNTCTTCTTTCAAAGAGCTACATCCAACATCACCAAGATGAACTAACACATCTACCTTATGATCTCTTAAAACTGAATAATATGGACTTCCAACAGCCTGTTTCACTGTGATCATGTTGCGTATTGGAATAGGGTTTAACTTTGGACAAATCACTACTATTTTTGAATACCTTTGTGATTTATCTAAAGTTTGCAATAGTTTCTCTGCATACGGATTACCCCCAGTAACAACACCCAATATAATGCGTTCGGTAACCTCCATCATTTAACTCTCGTTGATAAAAATTCAATCAAATATCCCATTTCCTCTTTAGCCCACTCGGGTAATCCAATCTCAAGCATACTCATTTTGGCTCTATTAGAAATATCCTCAATAAAATCCAATGTAGACTGCCTGCTCCCTACATCCTCTAAAACTGCCATAATCCAAGACACATCATAATCGCTTAGGACTTCTTTCCGATAACGCTTTTTGAAATCTTTACGAGTTGTTCCTGAAACATTCTCCATGCCATGTATTACTGGATACGTTTTCTTTTTCCTGTATATATCTCCACCTATAGGCTTTCCTGTAATACCAGGATCTCCCCAAACACCCAAATAATCATCGCGTATTTGAAATGCTTGCCCCAAAAGAAACCCTATTTCCTCGAATTTCTTTGCTTGGTCCNATTCTTTAGTAGCTGAAAGAGCCCCCATCATTATAGAGCTTTGAATTAAAGCACCTGTCTTACCTGCAATCATGTCAAGGTACATTTGAACACTTACATNATCTGCNGATTCAAAAGATAAATCTTCACACTGNCCTATAATCATGCTNATATATGCATTTGTNAGCAATTTAGATAAAGCAANATTATGNTCACTTTGTTTTGGTTGCATGGAAGTAGCCATGTCNCCCAATGTATGTAAAGCGTTTCCNGATATCAANGCCTTNGGTATTCCCCAAACTTTCCACACAGTTTTTCTGTGNCGTCTTTCAGAATCTTGATCTTGAATATCATCATGTATTAGTGAGAAATTATGTATTAACTCAATAGATATTGCTGCATCTAANCATTGTTCNACTGATCCCCCCAANGCATCACAAACAAACAAACATANNGTNGGTCGTAAACATTTACCCATTCCAATACTNGGNTCAACNCTANGGCCATATGCATCAGAAAAACCCAAATGATATGAATGAATATCAAAAAGTTCTGTNTCCTNTTTAAATGGCACTGTCNCATCNAGNCCATTCANAATNATAGGACCATACCTNTCAAACATTTCAGGGNTTTGCTTGGANTTAACTCCCAAAACGTTATGTTTTCCTAGAAACATGATTCTCGANATTAATCAACATGGGAAAATCGTAGCAAAACAAATTTTCTTATGTCAAGAAACAAATCCATATATCCAGTGTATAATCTTCATATATATTTTTCGCGGAGTTTACAATGTTAGCAAAAGCATACCTTCTTATTGAAACAGCAGTCGGGAAAACACGAGAGGTAGCAGATATCCTGCATTCTTTAAACGGCATGAGCAACGTAGATGTCGTAACAGGCCCTTATGATATTATCGCCACAATAGAAGCAGACGATATGGCTATAGTAGGTGGGATAGTTACGGAAAAAATTCATACAATAGACGGAGTAGTTCGAACTGTAACCTGCGTAGCCGTTGGGCAATAATCTAATAATAAAGAGGAACAAAAGTGGACTTCAATTTCACAGATGAAGACCTAAAATTTAGAGATGACCTTAGGACTTTTGTAGCACAAGAGTTACCGCCAACATGGGAAGGATTAGGAAGATGGCCAGAGAATTGGGATTGGGATAAAACTTTAGATTTCAGAAGGAAACTAGCAGATAAAGGCTGGTTAACGATGCATTGGCCTGAAGAATATGGTGGATTAGGAGTATCTCCTGTTAGAACTGCAATTTACAACGAAGAATTAGCATACTTACGCGCTCCAGGCAGAGATATATTTGGCGTAAGAATGTTTGCTCCTACCCTAATGGTCCATGGATCTGAGGAACAAAAGGAGCAATTCCTACCCCCCGTAGCCAAAGGAGAGGTTCAATGGTGTCAAGGTTATAGCGAACCTGAATCGGGATCAGATCTAGCCTCATTAAGTACTCGAGCAGTGCTGGACGGAGATGAATACGTCATTAATGGTTCTAAGATCTGGACCACATTAGCTCATCGAGCAGATTGGATTATGTGCTTAACCAGAACAGATTTAGATGCACCAAAGCACAGAGGAATCAGTTTCATACTCGTAGACATGAAATCACCGGGTATCGAAGTACGCCCAATCAAAGACATGACTACTGGAAGCGAATTTAACCAAGTTATATTTGACAACGTGCGCGTCCCGGCAAAAAATGTGGTGGGAGAAGTCAACCGAGGGTGGTATGTTGCTGTAACGTTATTAGACTTTGAGAGATCCGGGATCGACTACTCAGCCATCGGCAGACGGCTACTAGACGACATGAAAGAATATGCTGAAAAAACTCCTGCAACTAAGGGTGATAAATTAATAGACCTTCATTGGGTTAAAGACTTATTGGCTCAAAGATACATGGAATGTGAAGTAGCCAGGCTGATGGCATACAATGTCGCGTACATGCAAGAACACGGATTAATCCCAACCAAAGAAGCTTCTATAAGCAAAGTTTTTGGCAGTGAAGCCCTTCAAAAAGTTACAAACTCATGTCTGGAAATTTTAGGCCCTTATGGCACCCTGAAAAAAGATGATCCAAAGGCCCCACTCTTAGGCAGAATTCAAGAGAACTGGATGATTAGCTTTTCCCATAAAATCGCAGCTGGAACCTCAGAAGTTCAGCGAAATATAATTGCAGGCAGAGGCCTAGAATTACCTAGAGGTTAGACTGTAGCTGCAAAAATCTCAAGCTCTTTAGGATCAATATCTAAGTTAGAATCTTTAAATCTACGCATGATTCTAAATATCGTTCTAACCGTCACATCAAATTTGACTGCTGCTTCTTCCACAGACAAGTCATCTTTTTGCATAGCTCTAATGACCTTCATATCTTTTGCTAACCGCTGGCATTTCTGAAACCAAACCGGATCATCATACTTACATTGCGGCAAAGGACATGTCAAACACGATGAAGATATTTCGCATCCCGTGTCTTCATAATGGAAGAACTCTTGAGAGCCTTCAAAGCCTTTTACGCCATTATCTATAGTCGTCATTCCTCACACCTCCACAAAATTCATATATCTAACAGACTAATCACTAAGTTAGATAGCACCACCAAAAATACTCTTGGCGATACTATGCCCGTTATGTCTAGTAGCCTGCAATAAATATCAATACCGGTTTTAGCTAATTTCCTATATATTGGGTGTATAAGTGGTAAAATTCGCATATATGGTAGTTTTCCGATGAATTCTAGGAGTTTCTATGACTAATTATGAAACCATGTCTTACACACGAAATAAAAAGATAGGATATATAACATTCAACAGACCCAAGTCGTTAAATGCAGTGAATTTCCAGTTCGAACAAGATTTTCATGAAGCATTGTTGGAATTCGATTTAGATGACGGCGCTTGGGTGGTAATTATATCTGGCATCGGTAGATGCTTTTGCGCGGGAGCTGATATAAAACAAAAGTTTGCTGAAATGACCCCAGCTCAAAAGGCTAACAGGACAAAAGGAGCTAACCCAGAGAGTTATCTAGGGAGAACAGTGAATTGGAAGCCTACAATCTCAGCAGTTCACGGATACGCTCTAGGAGCGGGCTTGCTTATTGCAGCAGAAAGTGATCTTGTTGTGGCTTCCACAGATGCAAAGTTTGGAATCACCGAAACCAAACGTGGCCTACCAGGTGGCCATGTATGGGCAAAAATGAACGCTTTTATGCCTTCTAAAGTAATTACCGAAATGCTAATAACCGGAGAACCTATACAAGCAGAAAGGCTATATGACCTAGGGTTTATAAATCGTCTAATCAATTCAGATGAAATATTATCTTCCGGCTTAGGCTCTGAAGCTGCCAACAAACAAATCTTAGACCTTGTGCTAAGTGAGGCAGAGTCTCTGGCAAATTTAATCATTGAAACTCCTCCTTTAGCAGCCAGATCTGGAGTACGTTTGTCACGGAATCAATGGATTGTCCCTGCCATTAACGCAGACTTTTATTTACAGCCTCTAAGATTACACGACACGGAAGATTTCAAAGAAGCCACTCAATCTTTCGTAGAGAAAAGGCCTCCGAATTATCAGGCAAAATGAATCATTTCCCGTTAAATTTATTTCTAGCAACCAACATTTGAGGATGGACCAAATTACCTTGGTTTACCAAAGAAATAATCTCTCTATCCAGAAATTCTTTCATAGCATTATTAAGATTCTTAAAAGCTAAATCTCGCAAAAGACGCTGGTATGGATACCTTGTATTTTTAACTGGATCCAGTTTGTCAGCTAAAAAAACAATTTTCCCTACGTCATCTAAATCATAATTACCTGTGGTATGCCAATATACTGCATCATAGATAGAGTGATTAAATGAATCCATATGCTGAGCCAAAATATTTGCCCCGACTGGACCGTGCAATAACATTGGAATTTCTCTATCCACATCAGATATCGGTACACTGAACGCCGTTGCAAGCTCAAGCAACACTGCTGGTGGGGTCAGCCTACAAATGTCATGTCCTTTAGATGCCAAATACACTTCCTTAGCATTCGCAGAATGTGTTTCTGCTAATTCTTTTCCAATCCCCACCACGGTACTGATATGAGTTTCCAACCCTTTCGGAAGGTCTTTAAAACTTTCTTCTATAAACTGTTCAAGCAATTCCACTGTTCTCAGCCCATAGCTGCGAGTGACTGTCCTCCAATCAAATGCAAATGCAAGTGAGCGACTTGTTGTCCTGCGTCTTCTCCTTGATTCATAGCAAGTCTATACCCGCTATTAGTTATACCTTCTCTGCGCGCCATTTCTTCTGCCACTACAAACAAATGCCCCATTATTGGAATCTGGCCAGGCCCTATATATGCCAGTGACTTAAGACACATAATTGGAATAATCAACAAGTGAACTTTTGCTTGAGGTTTAATATCTTTTATTACAATCACTTTGTCATCTTTATAGATGATATTCTCATTAGTAGTATCCCTAACTATCGTACAAAACACACATTCGGCCATAATTCCTCTCTAACCTATATTCAAATATTTTTCTTTATGATAATGATTATTCCCGTAAAGTAATTCTTGTGATTTTAACCATCTGGTATGCATTTGCAAATCATAATCATGAGTAAATCCAATTGCTCCATGCGATTGATGAGCTAACACACTAATCCTCTGGGTTGATTCATTCAACCATGCTTTTGCCATATGAGCATAACGGTTCGGATCAATTCCTGTGGATAGCGCCCAGGCTGCTTGATAAGCAACGTGACGACTTCCTTCGAGATCAATCGCCATATTGGAACAATGATGTTGAATAGCCTGAAAAGTCGCTATGGATCTACCAAATTGGCTTCGTTGTTTCACATATCCTAAAGTCANATCCAGNCATGANGTCAANCTTCCNGTCATTTGAATACATTTCGCTATAACNGCACGTATAAATGCACNGCTGAACACCTCGCCTCCACAATCTATNTNACCNATAATGNCAGAAGCATCCACCNTGACTCCATCAAGTGTTACAGAACTATTTTTGTCACAGGACATAAGATCCATTGGNTGTATATCTAAACCATCCNTGGNNGAATCNACCGCGAACAGAGTAATTCCTGTATCACTGGTCCNCGCAGGNATTATTATNAATTCAGAACTATGAGCATAAGGAACAAACAGTTTNGTCCCAGATATAATATATTTCTTGTCTGATAAAGTAGCCTGCGTTGCTATATCTTCCCATTCATANCTNCCTGATTGNTCAACAAANGCCATTGTAGNTAACAGTGATCCGTCACTAATCCTAGGTAACCAATCAGNTTTTTGNGAATTNGANCCTGCATCTAAAATTGTCATNCCTGCCAAAATTACTGTTGAAAATAAAGGTCCAGGCATTAAGTACTTTCCNGTATTTTCAATAAGCACTGCTAGATCCAAAAAATCGCCACCAGTACCNCCATATTCTTCNGGAATTCCTATTCCTGTCCAACCTTGCCCGACAATTTGTGCCCAAAACTCATCTGTACAACCGCGCATATCTAATTCCATGTCTCGGACAAATGCCATTTGGCATTCCTGAGCCAAAAACTCATCTGAACTGTTACTAATCATTTGTTGAAATTCTGTTAAGCCAAATTCCATCTACCTGTACACTCTACCTAAATTAATACTTTTATCACAAAGAATTTACAAATTTATCCAAACTGTTTATAGCTATTTCTATATTTTCTTTAGAATTAGCATATGACAACCTAACATATCCTTCTCCAAATTCTCCGAAAGCAGAACCTGCCAACAATGCAACTCCAGCTTCATTCAATGCTCTATCTTCAAAGTCGTTACTGCTCAGCCCTGTTTCTGAGATGTTAGGAAAAACGTAAAACGCCCCTTCCGGCTCTGGGCATCTTATTCCTTTAATGCTGCGTAACCCCTCAACGATAAGAGTCTTCCTTTCTGAAAATTCTTGTGCCATTCCTAGAACTTCTTCTTGAGATCCTTCCAAAGCAGCAATAGCCGCTATTTGCGAGAATGAAGCAGCACAGGAAACGCTATTAACTGCAAGCTTTACAATATGGGGCACTAATTCAAGAGGCATAATCCCATATCCTAATCTCCACCCAGTCATCGCATAACTCTTTGAAAACCCATCTAAGATAATCGTTCTGTCCTGCATACCTTCAATCGCAGCAATACTAGAATGCTCACCTTGATACAGTATATCTTTGTATATTTCATCAGCCATTACATATAAATTAGGATGTTGTTTCACTATGTCGGCTATAGTATTCAATTCTTCTGCAGACAAAGCAGAACCACATGGATTTTCCGGAGAATTTAGAATGATTAAACTCGTCTTATCATTCACCTTATTTTTTAAATCATTTAAGTCAGGATGATAACCTGACTCCTCTAATAATTGCATAGGGACTGGTTTGGCTCCTGAAAACTTAATCATAGACTCATAAATCGGAAATCCTGGATTTGGGTATATGACTTCCATTCCTGGTTCAGATAGAGCTAGTATGACATAGAACATTATTGGCTTAGCCCCCGGCGTAACCACAATACTATTGGGATCAGTATTTAACCCTCTTACTTTGCGGCTATTCTCTGAAATAGCCTCTCTTAATTGAGGCAACCCAGGTGTAGGTCCGTAGTGAGTGTATCCATCTTTAAGGGCTTGCACTCCTGCATCTACAATATGACTTGGTGTATCAAAATCTGGCTCTCCAATTTCCAGGTGCACTATTTGCTTTCCTTGAGCTTCCAAATTTCTTGCCCTGCTAAGAACTTCAAACGCCGTCTCTGTCCCTAAAAGATTCATTCTACTGGCTATCCCCATTTGATTTCTTCCCCTTTTGCAGATTAATTAATTATTCGTTTATATTCTCTGTTCTAAGCGATAATCCAAAGATTTTAATAAAACCCTCGGCAGATGTATGATCAAATTCATCATCTCTATCATAAGTAGCTAATGTCTTTGAATATAAACCGTGATTTGATTGTCTTCCTGTGACAGTACACTTACCCTTATATAAAGACATTTGAACGGTTCCTGATACATATTTCTGTGTATCTTCTATATACCTGTCCAAATTAAGTCTATGCCTGCTAAACCAGAGGCCGTTATATACAATCTCTGAATATTCTCTTGACACATTATGTTTGAATCTAGCCTGATCTCTGCTTAATGTTAGATCCTCTAAAGCTTTATGTGCTGCATGCAGTACTATCCCTGCAGGAGATTCATATATTTCTCTGGATTTAATTCCTACCAATCTGTTTTCCACATGATCTATTCGGCCTATCCCATGATTCCCTGCAATTCTATTCAGCTCAACAATAAGCTCCACTCCATCCATATCCGTATTATTAATTGAAACTGGAACTCCTTCAACAAATCTTATTTCAATATACTCCTTATCTTGTGAGGATTTATCTGGAGATATCGTCCATGTAAACGCTTCTTCGGGCGGCTCCAATCCTGGATCTTCTAATTCTCCTGCTTCTGCACTCCGTCCCCATAAATTTTCATCCACTGAAAATCTGCTATCTTTAACGTTAATAGGCAAGTTACGCTCATTCGCGTAATCAATTTCATCAGCTCTACTCATACCCCAATCTCTGATAGGAGCGATCAATTTGATACCAGGCATCAATGCAGCAGCACTAACCTCAATTCTCACCTGATCATTGCCTTTCCCCGTACATCCATGAGCTATTGCATATGCTCCTTCTGCCTTGGCAACATCCACCAAGCATTTAGCAATTAATGGCCTTCCAAGAGCGGTAGCCAAAGGATACTCTTCTTCATACATAGCTCCAGCTTTTAATGCCGGCCAGATATATTCATTTACTAAAGGAGTCTTAGCATCAATAGTAACCGCCTTATCAGCTCCCACTTCTATAGCTCGCTGCTTAATAGCATCAAGGTCAACCATTCCCAAGTCTATGGTTACTGTAATAACTTCCGCATCATAATTTTCTTTTAACCAAGGGACAGCGACCGAAGTATCTAATCCGCCACTGTACGCAAGTACAATTTTATTACTCATAATATTCCTATATTTTACTCAGAACTGAATCTAATTTTTCAACACATTCATCAACATCAGCAGAGGTGATGTTAAGAGGAGGCATAAACCTAATCGCATTCGGCCTTGGGGCATTCAAGAGCAGCCCGGCAGCATTGCAATCAGTTAACATTTGGGCTGAAATGTCTTGGTCAAATTCCATCGCTATCAGAAGACCTTTACCTCTAACTTCCTTGATGAATCCATATTTTTCTTTAAGTTGATTTAACGCATTCATGAAATAAATTTCCATGTCTTTCACATTTTGTAATACTCCACTACTCAGCAAATGATCTGTTCCTGCAAAAGCTACCGCCGTAGTTAATGCATTTCCTCCAAAAGTAGAGCCATGATCTCCAGGAACTAGAGCCATGCANTATTCNTTAGACAAAAANGCGCCAATTGGCAAACCAAATCCTAAACCTTTGGCCAAAGTCATAACATCCGGCTCTATACCGTACTCTTGATACCCGAACAAACTACCNAATCGTCCAATTCCTGTCTGTACTTCATCTAAAATCAACAATATATTATTTTTATCACACCATTCTCTGACTCTAGGGAGATAGTCNTCAGAAGGAACTATAACCCCNCCTTCTCCTTGAACTGGCTCTAGCATAATTGCTGCTGTCCTATCAGTAGTAGCATTAATAATTGCATCCACATCGTTGTAATCAACATGAACAAATCCTGGCAACAATGGAGCAAAATTTTCTTGATAGTGAGGTTGTCCCGTAGCAGCTACCGTTCCTAATGTNCTACCATGGAATGAATTCAATGCCGTGATAATTTCATAAGCTCCATCTTTGTTAAGCATTCCATATCTTCGGGCTAATTTAATAGCACCTTCATTAGCCTCTGCCCCGCTATTACCAAAGAAGACTTTATCCATAGCACTATTTTCAATTAGTAATTCTGCTAGCTTTAGCTGCGGTATCGTGTAAAACTGATTTGATGTCTGGAGTAAAGTATCGGCTTGATCTCTTATAGCTTGAGATATAACTGGATTAGAATGACCNAAATTATCCACTGCCCAGCCAGCCACAAAATCTAAATATTCTTTCCCNTCAGCATCCCAAACTTTAGNCCCTAANCCTTTCTCNATAACTACTGGCTGGCGCCTTACAGTTTGAGCATAATATTTNTTTTCAATTGCAATCCATTCAGAATTATTCATATATCCTCTCTNGTTACCCTTGGTGTCTGCTTGCCAAACCACCTTCAATTTATTTTATAGTATTATTTTGATCCTAAAATACGCGTCCCGATTCTCTCATCATTAACACAACTCATTAAAGAATTCGGGGTTCTNCCATCTATAATATCAGCATATTTAACATTATTTAGAGCTGTGATACATGCACCNAATTTAGGTATCATGCCACCTTTAATCACACCTGAATTAATCAAATTACTAGCAATACTAAGATTCATCCTTGGGATCACTCTTCCGTTATTATCCATGATTCCAGGCACATCGGTCAAAAANACCAATCTTTCAGGGCATAGCTTCTTAGCTATTTCTCCTGCTGAAGTATCTCCATTAATATTCAAAGGGATTCCAGAATTTTCAGAACCATCATTCACATGAACACCGACTGGAGACACCATAGGCATATATCCAGATTCCAAAATCATCCTCAATGGTTCGTCATTTACATTCGTCACTTGCCCTACATACCCTANATCTGGATTTGGAATAAATCCTTCCAAAATCTGCCCATCAACACCACTTATTCCTACGCTCTTGCCTCCTAACCGATTCACTAGAGAGACCATTTCTTTATTTATCAAACCAGTAAGCACAGCAACNACTATATCTAAACTAGGCCTATCTGTTACACGCAANCCATCAATGAATAAAGGAGATAAATTTTGTTTGCTCATCCAGTCGGAGATAACATTACCTCCCCCGTGNACTACAACAATTTTATATCCCTGTTTCTGTAATTCAATTAAATCTCTGATAGTAGTATCATGGCTTCCCAAGGTACTTCCGCCAATTTTTACTACTAAATCAATGTCTGACACAATCTCTCCATATAAAAGGTCTAGNAGAGGGAAAATCTTAAGTGGTATANGCGCTATTGATNATCACGTATTGTTCTGTTAAATCACAACCCCACGCTGTAGCATCAAATTCACCCAAATTGAGTTGGAGCCTAAAATTAACTTCCGGTTCTTGCATTAATGCAACTACTGCATCTTTGAAGTACGGAATTGATTTCCCTGACTCCATTATGCACACTCCATTTATGAACAAATCTATTGACTGTTCATTTACTTCAACATCACTCATTCCAAGCGCCATAAGGATCCTNCCCCAATTNGGATCCGCCCCATAAACAGCNGATTTAACTAAATTGGAAGCAACAACCGTTTTAGCTGCCTTGCGAGCATCTTGTTTGCTTTTTGCTCCACAAACATCCACAGTNATTAATGTAGAAGCNCCTTCNCCGTCTCTNGCCAATTTACGAACTAAATCAGTGCATACATATCGAACACCTTCNATAAAATCTGCTGCATCACTNGACTTAGCATTAATTTCANTATTACCTGCTNNTCCATTGGCCAATATTAATACTGTGTCATTCGTNCTTGTATCACCGTCAACAGATAGCATATTGTATGTATCGTCNCATACATTTTTAATAACGTCATGCAAGAACTCTTTATCAACCNAAGCATCTGTAGTTATGAAAGANAGCATAGTTGCCATATTTGGGTGTATCATTCCGGAACCCTTAGCAACTCCACCTATGGTTACAGTNTTACCACCAAGTTCTANAGTAATTGCTATTTCCTTGGGNCGTGTATCGGTCGTCATCATTGCTCTAGCTACATCAGGCCCCGAAGAATCTANNAATTCNACTTTTTCCANNCCAGAACTTATAAGAGACATGGGGAGCTCAACTCCTATAACACCTGTACTNCATACNAATACATCTTCATCTGAACATTGAATTTTTTCTGCTACCTGTTTGGATATTTCTCTAGCATCTAAGAACCCCTGCTCACCAACACAAGCATTAGCNATGCCTGCATTAACAAAAATACATCGTGCANCGCCATTCTGAATATATTCTGCNGTTACATCAACAGATGGAGACCGTATCGCACTAGTTGTAAATACTCCCGCAGCGGCACACTGTTCTTCGGACACTATCAATCCTAAATCAAGCTTATCTTCTGCAAAAGTTTTTAATCCCGCAAAAGTCGCACCCGCACTAAAACCTTTCGGGGAGGATATATTGCCTCCNGGAATTTCATTAATCAAATCTGTCATATCTTTCACTTATTATGATTTATTCATGTGTTTTATATTTAGCACATGTCTACAAGGGGCAATTATATCAATAACTTAATACAAAACAAAAAAAGCATTGGACTCGNAATAAGTCAGTAGTTATAATCATTCTCCTATGACAGAGTTTTTACCACTGCGCGGATTAAAATATAACCTCCAAAAATTTGATTCTTTAGATGAATTAATATGCCCTCCGTTTGACTTNATTTCACCTGAACTCAAGCAAGCTCTCGAAAGAAAAAACCAACATAACGCGGTATGGCTTGAAGGTACTGCGCAAGTCAATGACCATGGAAATAACAAATACATCGATTCNAGAAATACNTTCAACAAATGGCTGGATGATGCGGTCATAATAAGAGATGAAACNCCCTTATACTATTTAATAAATTATAATTATGANCTTCACGGCAATAACAGTTCAGTNGCAGGCATTATAGGAATGTTAAGANTCGAAGATCCCTCCACTAATAATATTATTGGACACGAAAACACATATTTGCCCATCGTTGAAGACAGGATTCAATTACTCAAAACCACTGGGGTGCAATTCAGTCCAATATTAGCAGCATTTAAAGATTCTTCTCATTCCGTGAAAAATATTATTACTAGAACATTNCAACANCCCNCTNAATCCCAAGTACATATTACAGCNACCGATTTCATAGATATTTGGGAAATCTCAAACNATGAAGATATCAAAACCATAAAAGAGACCTTAGGTAATTCCAAAGTCTTCATTGCTGATGGTCACCATAGATACGAAGCAGCATTAGGAATACAGAATTCTGACACTTCTACATTTGANTCNCAGCACATAATGGCAGCATTGATAGACATCAATGACCCAGGACTACAGATTCTGCCTTATCATCGAATAATCGAAAACGTAAGTGCAGAATTTACAGAAGCAATGCATGCCAGACTGTCTGATTTATGTATAAATAGTTCAGAAATAAATATCCANAAAATGAGCAAACAAGAAATACTTACACTTATTTCGAAGACAACTCGACAAACGCATACCATTTGTACAGTAACGCCAAACNGCGATAACTTACACATTTTCAATATTGATATTAAAGAACCTCCAGAATCATGGGGATTATTAGCACAATCGGANGCTTGGGTATTACAATCCCAAGTAATAGACCCGTCCATGGAAGAATGTGCGCAATATGAAATCAGATACACTCATGATCTAGCTGATGCACTGGACTCAAGTGGTGCTTTGGGAATATTCCTGGGGTCTTTTCCAAAGAATTCATTCGAACAAGTTGCTCTATCTAAAACAAACATGCCACCAAAATCGACTTTTTTTTATCCTAAAATACCTACCGGATTAGTATTTCATCCTATCTATTTAGGCACTTAAAGTAACAGTCTGTTATGCGTTGGAGTATCCTAGCTCAGGCAATACTCTTTTCATAGCATCCACCACTTCTTCAATATCTTCTTGCACGACTGAGCCTAAATGGCCTACTCTAAAAATTTTCCCGCTAAGTTTACCTTGCCCACCAGCAAGAACAATTTTTTCTGTATCTTTCATTTCTCTCATGAATCTTGAAGAATCTAGTTCTTCTGGTATGTGTACGGCAGTAACGGTATCTGAAGCTCTATTTTCATCAGTAGCTAATAATTTAAACCCTAGCTCCTTCATGCTTTTCCTAGTGTATTCAGCGACACTTGATTGCCTGATGAATACATTCTCCATTCCTTCTTCCAGCATCATATCCAAGGCAACATCGAGAGCATAAAAAAGAGAAATATTGGGAGTCCATGGAGTTTGACCTTGCTCCAATGATTTTTTAGCAGCACCTAAATCAAAATATGATTTAGGCATCTGTGCCTTTTCATAAGCCGCCCATGCTCTTTCGCTGAAACTTATAAAAGCAAGTCCAGGAGGAATCATAAATGATTTTTGAGATCCTGTTGATACTACATCGCAACCCCATCCATCTACAGGCAATGGGATGGAGCCCAAGCTACTCACTGCATCAACTAATATCAAAGCATCACTGTTGCTCTTAACCGCTTTACAAATACCTTCTAAATCATGTGTTACTCCCGTAGAAGTTTCGTTATGAGTAATTATTACAGCTTTAACATCCGGATTATCTTTAATCGATTGTTCTATTAAGCTTGGAGAAATTGGGTCTCCCCATTCACACCTTATTTCTATTACTTCCGCGCCGTAGGTTTTAGCAATCTCAACATATCGGTCACCAAACGACCCGGCACTACATGCTATTACCTTATCTCCTGGGGACAGTGTATTAACGATCGAGGATTCAAGAGCACCAGTGCCGGATGCCGTTAAAATAAATACATCTTGTTGAGTCATGAAAACTTGTTTCATTTTAGCGGTAGTGTCATCTAATAGTGTTTTAAATTCAGGACCTCTGTGATTAATCATAGGACTAGTCAATGCTTCTAATACTGGGTCCGGTAGAGGGGTTGGTCCTGGAGTTCTCAAGTTAAAAGTATCTGATGCCACGAATACGCTCCTGATTTTAGCCTTTGTTACTGTTTATTTAATAAAAAATTATATCATCCTAGTGACGCTAATCAAGCCTTACATAATTTTTCACATGCTATAATAATTTGATGGTGATTTCCTCTGAATCAATCTTAAAATCCCTTAATCCTGAGCAGCAAAAAGCTGTAATGCATACGGTTGGTCCAATGCTAATAATTGCTGGACCTGGAAGCGGCAAGACCAGAGTGATAACTCATAGATCTGCGAATTTAATCCTAAACGAAGCTGTAGGAAAAGCTTCAGTATTGGCGGTAACCTTCACTAATAAAGCTGCTAGCGAATTAAAAAATCGAATCAACCAAATGAATATCCCTAATCAAGAAAGAATAACGGCAAGCACTTTCCATTCTTTCTGTGCACGGGTATTGCGAGCCCATGGTTCCTATGTGGGACTGGACAGAAATTACACAATCTATGATTCCGATGACCAGTTATCTGCCATCAAAGAATCCATGGTAATTGCAGAAATAGATAGCAAACAGACAAATCCTAGATCCATACAAAACTTGATATCTAAGGCCAAAACGTCCAGAAAAGATTCCAGAATGATGGCCCAGGATGCTGATAGTTATTTCGAAGAACTCGCAGCAACCATATATAGTAAATACGAAGAGCTCCTACAAAGAAACAACGCTGCTGACTTTGATGATTTGATCGCGAAGACAGTAGATTTATTACAGAACAATCCATCAGTGAGGGAGTCTTATAATTACAACTATCAACAAGTTATGATTGATGAATTCCAGGACACCAACGCGTCTCAATACTTATTATCAAAACTACTAGTTCAAGAACATCAAAATTTGACAGTTGTAGGGGATCCAAATCAATCTATTTATTCCTGGAGAAACGCAGATATTACTAATATCCTGAACTTTCAGGATGATTTCTCGGATACGCAGGTAATATCTATAAATCAAAACTACCGTTCCACACAAAACATATTAAATATGGCAAGAAACATCATCTCTACAAACCAATTAGATATTGAGAACCAGATTTACACAGAAAACCCTGAAGGGTCACCTGTTATATCCCACGAAGCATTTGACGAATTAGATGAAGCCGATTTCGTGATTACTGAATCGAAGCTTCTAACCCAAGGGGTAACTCCAGAATACAACCTCAGTGATATTGCAATTATGTACCGAGTAAATGCTCAGTCCAGAGCAATAGAAGAAGCTTGCTTAAAAGCTAGTGTTAAATACAAAATTGTAGGAGGTATCCAATTTTACCAACGCAAAGAGATAAAAGATCTACTAGCCTATCTTTCAGTTATAAGCAATCCTTCTGACGATATCAGTTTAACCCGTGCAATTAGTAATCCAGGCAGAGGTATTGGTAAAAAATCTATTGATTCCTTAAAGGCCTTTAGCACCAACCAAAATCTTTCGTTATTAGACTCTCTTAGGCGCCTTAATGACATACGTATCAATGATGGAGCTATCCCCGCCTTGTTTAATACACGATCGAACAAATTACTATGTGACTTCTATAATGTATTTGATGATTTTATGGAGCAATCCTCACATATTACACTCATTGAATTAATAGATTTGGTTTTAGAAAACAGCGGTTTACAATCATCAATCCTAGAATCTTCGGACAAAGCCCAAGAGCGCTGGGAAAACATATTGGAATTCAGAGAAACAGCAAGAGAATTCAATACCCAAAACGCTCTTGAAGGTCTCGCATCATTACTCGATCGACTGGCTCTAATAAATGATGTGGATTCCTATGATGAATCAGAAGATTGCTTAACTTTGATCACCTTGCATCAATCTAAGGGACTTGAATTTCCTGTAGTATTCCTTGTTGGATTAGAAGAGGGACTACTGCCACATAGTAGGTCATTTGATGACTACTTCCAAATAGAAGAAGAACGTAGATTATGCTATGTCGGCGTAACTCGAGCAGAAAAACGCCTATATTTAACTCACGCATTCCGTAGAGGACTGATGGGACAGTATGGCCCTAGTGTGAAATCTAGATTCTTAGAGGGTCTAAACATCAAAAAACATATATCTGACAAACAGCCTTCTACAAATGCAACTTTAGTATCACAAAACGGAATCAAAGTTGTTAAACCTGAATCAAAACCTTTACCAAAGATAGGACAGACAATTGTACATAACACTTTTGGGGAAGGAATCGTACTAGATGTACTTTCTATAAACCAAGATTTTGAAATTACTATACAATTTGGCAACGCTTCTGGAACCAAAAAATTGTTGCATAGTTTTGCTCCTATTGAAATCTTAGATAACCCTTAACATTGATAATATTTTATCAACTGGGCCACACTCGGCCTGTTACAGTAAAGTTATGCACTGTAATCACTATGATCAAAAAAGAGGTTAATTACTGAATTGGAAAATAAATTTAATTTAAAAAACCGGCTTATTGTGAAAATTGCAGAGTCGGATCAAGATAAAGTGTCATGCTTCCAAATACGGACTAAGGTGTTTGTTCTAGAACAAGGAGTGGATGCTAACCACGAGATAGATAACCTTGATGATACATGCACTCACGCTATTGCCATGATAGATTCTGAACCCATTGGTACAGGGAGACTAATTAAATTATCACCTACTAAAGCACAAATTGGGCGAATGGCAATATTGCATAAATGGAGGCGATTCAATATTGGCACAGAAATATTGAATTTATTAGAAAATTCCGCTAAGAGTCAGCATATACATAAGATAATTCTTCACGCCCAGTTATATGTCCAAGATTTTTATGAAGGCAATGGATATTCAGCTACAGGGGAAGTTTTTTTAGACGAGAACATACCACACATACTGATGCATAAAAATCTTTAACTACGCATCCACCGATTCAATCAATTTAATTTCCATTTTGGCTATATGACTAGGAGGCAAATCCCCTAAACTCTTACGTTCCGGAGAATCAAAAAAAGATTGCTCTTTAGCAGGTATATCTTCTAAAGCATCGAATTTCCGCATCCAAATAAACTCATTTCTGTCTAAATTTACCCATGTACCCTGTACAGGTATTCCTAAACGTTCATGAACAGGACGTATATGTTCGTTAAATAAAGATATAAACGAATCCATCATCCCTTTATTTATTGTGTAAGTTCTTAACTGTAATACAGACATACAGATCCCTCATTCTTTAAATTTATTGATTACATCTTGATTAAATTCAAGACCTAAACCAGGCTTATTAGGAACAACAATCTGTCCATTCTCAATTGCTGGGGTTTCTACAAACAATTCTAGTGACCAAGGCATATATTCCACTGTTAATCCATTAGGAATAGCGGACATCGTGTGAACTTGCACTTCCGGTATTAAATGACTTACTACGGGTAGATTAAAAGCTTCCGCCATATGGGCGACTTTCATGAATTGAGTAATTCCCCCCACTCTCATCAAGTCAATCATAACGATGTCAATTGATCTGGCTTCAATCATGTGCCTAAAAGGCCTTATGCCATAAACATATTCGCCGGCACAAATAGGCGTCGTCAAAGCATCAGCCACCCTGGCCAATCCCTGGTAATCCTCACAAGCAACCACATCTTCAAGCCAAAATAAATTATATTGCTCTACTCTAGAGCCAATTTGGATAGCTTGATTCACATCCCACAACTGATTGATATCACACATCAAATCTATATCAGGGGATAATACTTCTCTCAAGACTTTCATGCGCTGAATTTCTGCAGAAGCTGTCAATTCTCCGCCCATCTGTGTTTTCATCTGGTTAAACCCTAATTCAACTAAACGTGGAGCTATATATTCCAGATCTTCCAAATTCTTTTCTCTTCCTAGTTGACCACTAGCATAGGTGTTGATACTAGTTCTATAACCGCCCAGGAGAGACGATACCGATTGATTCAGAAATTTACCCTTGATGTCCCACAAAGCTGTATCAATAGAGGTCATTGCAATATTTAAAATTCCACCAGGGCCAGAGCCAGTAGATGCTAACATCAATTTAGCGTACAGGTTTTCTATCTGTAATGGATCTTCTCCTACTAATAATTCAGCAAGATTCTCTACCGCTAATTTGAGCGAAGGATACAATGGATTGCTCACATTTCCTGGAATAAAAGAAACCCCTATACCTGTTACGCCTTCATCCGTATATAATTCAAGTGTGACAAAACCTCTCGTTGCATCACTCCCTTTGACACCCGCAACCAAAGGATTATCTGCCTGAATTCTTACTGAATTAACCTCAAATCCGCTAATTTTCATATTATTATCTCCTACTAATCAGTTACGAAAGGTCAAAAGCATGGAACTTCTCTGCATAACGCATATTAACAGATTCTCCATTTTTTGTTCTCCACTCCCTCATATGATTAGCAACATCTTCCATATTCTGTATTTGGCTAGCATGTTTTTGTAGAGCTTGAATCGCTATTTCTATAGTATCAGTCACATCAACATATTCTTCTGCTAATTCAGAACCCATCACCCATAGTTCTTTAACTTTATGTGGCTCAAGTCCTTGTTCTAATAAATCTGGAAATGTGAGCCGATCTCTAGCGGTTGGGAATACAGCAGCCATTGCCGCTTCACCTGATGCTATATGATCCGGATGCCCTATATATCCATTACCAGTAAGTTTTCTCATGGGATACATGCATATCAATATATCTGGTTTGTGTTTCCTAATCTGGACGGTTATATCTTTTCTTAAAGCGATAGAAGGTTCTAAAATTGAATCTTCATAACCCAAAAACACCACTTCTTTTAATCCTAAAACTTCTGCGGCCTGAAGCTGTTCAGCTTTTCTGGTCTCAACTAAAATTTCACTTGTGATATTAGGGTCATCATTACCTTTGCTTCCATCTGTACAAAGAACATAAGTCACTTCCCATCCTTGTTTGCACCACTTTGCAACTGTTCCACTACATCCCCATTCAGCATCGTCAGCATGTGCTGTAACCACCATAGCTGACTTATATCCACTTCTATCAGGCATTCTCCAATCTCCTATACTTGTTCATCAATTTGATATTATATAATTTTCACACATATTACATCAGGAATTAATATAAACAATTATGGCCAGATTATGGGGTCAAACATTCAATTACGAGACTGTTAAAGAAGGTGATGAGTTACCTGTATTAATAAAATGGATGATGTTTATAAATCAAAACAACGAACATTCATTCTATGACCCTGAACATCTCAAAACTTACGTTCACGAAGCAATAATTAAAACCATCCCCATACAAAATCCATCCGACAATTTAGATTGGATAAGCATTGAACTATCTCAAGAAATCCCAATGAATGCAAACCTTTCATTGTTAGGAATTATCACATCCAAAAACAGTAACACCGGCAAAGGATTAACTATTACTTTTGGAATTGAATCAGACGACGGCGCTGTTCAGGAAACAGCAGTAGCCGAAGTGACGGTAGAAGAACAAATCTAACGTTTCCTATTCCTGTTTCTAGCGCGCCTAGAACGCGGTCTCTCTATCTCCTCCATGTGATAGTCTGGATCCAGAATCCCCGTATTGGAAACATTTAAAATCTTAGGCTTATAAATAAAAGTCCAATGAATTTGGGTGATAATCGTTAATAGCAATCCTGGGATTATAAAAGTCACAGCTCCTTGTCTTGATATACCTTCTCCTAAAATTAATGCTTGGTACACCAACAAATAAACGCCCATGAAAATAAGTGCCCAAGAAAGTGCTCCAGCAATAAATCCATTATGCCAAGGTGACCGAATCGTTAAAATAGACCACAATGGCCAAAACACAAACGAGGGAAACAAAAACCAATCCTGATAATACCAAGGTTTCAATTCTTTTGCAGGTACACTAGGCTTGTCTTCTAACATTAATTTCGCCCTAACATAATATGGAATTCCAANATATTTATTGGTCTATTTCTTCGTATTGACGCAACGGAATATTCAACACACATTCGAGCAAATCCNGANTACTCATATATATGACTACCCATACTAACAACAGGCACAGTCCCCTCCAGATTCACGCTTATGTCNGAAGGATTATCTTCATTTACTCTTAAATCTATAAGATTTCCTGTTAATTTTTCAATTTTATTTTTTAGTTCTACAACAAATTGCTGATCTTCCACTAATCGCTCCATGGAATTGACTATTGTGATTATACCAATTTCTTTATTTTTGCACTTAGTATAAAATCTTCAAATCAAATCATGAGGTTCTACCGATGTACACAAATATATCGCCAACGTGGCTAACATATTTAATCAAAAACACTCCGAACTTCATTCTTATTGATATCAGAACTCCACTAGAACATAAAGACTCTCATATAGAACAATCCATTTTGATCGNACCTAATGAGNTCATCAAAAANNTAAANGAACTCAATTCCTCAAAAAAGACCAAATTGGTAATATATGATCAAGACAATAGNGAATCCCCTNCTATAGCTAATTTATTAATAGCTGATGGATACCATAACGTATCTATACTTGAAGGTGGATTGCAACAATGGATACTCGAAGAANATCCNCTTGAATCCACAAACTAATACTTAATAAGGTGATAATCATGGATATAAATGCAGTTAAAACTAATGCTCAACTCGTTGCAGATGAATGGAAAGAACAAGTTTCTGAAAGACAACAACGAACTGAACTACAAGAAGACGACTACAATCAATTAAAGAGCATAAATATTCCGTTNTTAGGGGTTCCTCAAGAATTTGGCGGACTGTGGAAAGATCTGCAAACGACTGGCAGCTCAATATGCGAAATCCTAAGAATCTTAGCATCAGGTGACCCATCAGTTGCCTTGTCTAGCACAATGCATCAAGGGGTATTATCTCCCTGGAGAGTAGGNAACGTCCCTGAAGAATTTCAGGAACAGTGGAACGCTCAAAAAGAGGAAGTATTCCAGACAGTTATTGAGGGCAGCTGGTGGGGAACAATCGTTTCAGAGCCTGGCAGTGGAGGAGATTCTGGATTAACAAAAACCGCTACCAAGCTAGATTCCGGGCTGAAATATTTTATGACTGGCAAAAAACATTTTGGAAGTGGTTCAGGAAGAACTTCATATATGACCACCCGTGCTGTACCTGAAGGAGAAGAATCTCCTGATATATTTTTCATAAAAGTGAAAGATATCCCTTGGGATGGTTCGCAAGGAATCCAGTTGGACAACCCTTGGAGAGGCCGAGGGATGCGTTCAACAAACAGTCACGCATTTACATTCACCGAGTTCCCGGCAACGCGTATAGCATGGCCAGGNCATTCNACAGAATTAATGGCCTCTAATGGAGGTCTTGGACCTGTTGCGTTTACATCTGTAATCACAGGAGTAGTAGATTCAGCTATGGCTCACTGCAAAACAAACCTACAAAGAATCTTAGCCAATTCTCCTAAACTCAAAGCATTTCAAGAAGTTCATTGGACACAAGCAGAACAAGAATATTGGCTTATAAATCAAGCAATGCAGACCACTTTAAAAACCTTAGAAGATGGCACTTCCGACCGATACAATTCCTTGATGCTAAAAGAAGCAGTAGCAAATCTAGCTGATTCAATACTTAATCGTTTGTGTAAACTAACAGGAGGAACCGCATATACCTGGTACTCTCCTCTTGGCGGATGGCTAGAGGATGTAAGAGCCTTGGGATTCCTTAGACCTCCATGGGCCTTAGCTTATGAACAATTATTCAACATGAGTATAAATGAACAATAATATAATTGACCTAACTCTAACCTTAGGGAGCGACCAAATCACTCCTGTGCCGGGTCTTATAGAAGTACAAACAAGCCCATTACAAACCCATGAAACCCATGCCAGATCCAATACAAAATTAACACTCCCTACTCATATTGGCACACACGTAGACGCCCCATATCACTTTATAGAATCGGGCGAAACCTTAGAAAACATGCCCCTCAATAAATTCATAGGCCCCGGACTCTTACTAGATTTAAGAAAGCTTAGCAATCCTAAAACCAGCATAAAACTAAACGATATTAAAGAATCTTTGGGTGGNACCACAATAAATNCGGACCAAATTGTTATCTTATTCACGGGGTGGACATCTTCCAAATCCGGAGACCCNGATTATTACACAGGAGGGCCTTATTTAAGCAACGAAGCTGCAAATTTCCTGGTAGAACAAAATACAAAAGCTGTAGCTATTGACTTTCCAATCGACAAACATCCTCCTACACCCAAATCTACTATCAAAGATTTTCCGGTGCATCGAATTTTATTGGGTGCAGAAATTCCTATCATCGAAAATTTGATCAATCTTCATTTGTTAGTTGGAAAAGAATTCACACTTAGCGCACTACCTTTAAAACTGAAAGGCGGTGATGGTTCGGCAACAAGAGCCGTAGCCTTTATTAACTCAAAATTTTAAACAACATGAAAATACTTATAGGAAGCAACAATTCATCAAAGCAGTCAGAAATATCTTCAATATTCAATGAAAGCGCATTAGAACCCATAACACCTCAGAATCTGAGTATTAACTATGACCCTCCAGAAGTAAGTGGCACGCATAAGGAAATCGCAGAGCAAAAAGCNTTACAGTGGTCTAAAATCACTGAATATTTAGTAATTAGTACNGATGGCGGGTTAATCATACCGTCACTTGGTAAAAACTGGGATAGCNCATACACAAAAAGGAAAGCAGGGGAACATGTATCAGATCAGGACAGAGCAGAACACCTACTACAAACCTTAAAAGCATCTAAAGGGGTTGATAGAGCNGCTTCGTGGGTTGAAAGCGTAGCAATAGCTCAATCAAACACACTCCTGATGTCTGAANAAGTGGAAGGCCCTCAAGGAGAAATTTCAGAGATACTGCCNGTAGANGAAATTAGTCCATTTTGGGTTAATCANATTTGGTATTTCCCAGAGAAAGAAAAAACATATCACCACATGAGTAAGGCAGAAAAAACGGAATTATTCGACCACTGGATTACCATTACCANGTTAGTATCAGATTTTTTTAAGTATTCTTANCNGGAACCCTAAGTTTTACAACCAATAGTAAAATAACAGCAAAAATCCAAAGAGCCATGTTGTAGAAAAACACATTACTGATTCCAAAATTGGCCACTACCAACCTACCAGCTATAAATGGTGAAAACGCACTAATTATACTATTTGCTCCTAGCACCAATCCCATTGTTGCACCTTCGCTGCCTGTCCCAATTTGATCCAATACTGCTGCCTGTAACAATTGTCCCAATGAATATGTGAACAATCCAGTCAATGCAAAGATAATCCCCAACATTAACTTTGACTCTCCTCCAACAAAGGGAATTAATCCGACTAAGATGGAAGCTATAACCAAACTGGGGATCAATACAGTTTTTCTACTATATCTATCTGACAACCATCCTAATACCGGAGAAGAAAAAGCACCGGCTAAAGTCAACAAAGAAAAATAAAAGCCAGCCAATGCAGGTCCNTAACCCAAACTATCTTCATAAACCTTACTGTCTGTTAAATATAATGGGACCCACACCATCAGTGAATTAAANCCCGTGTTCCGTAAAAAGATAACAAGAACCAGAATCATAATAACTTTATCTTTTAACAGAGCCTTCGCNTTTTTAACTCTGGTGATTATATTAACCACCTCTTGATTTCTAGAAACACTGCTCAAACTCCCCAATCCCAACCATACNAAAAATGCAATTATTAATGTAGGTATTACATAAGCAACTGTAGTCGCCCTCCAAGGCTCCCAAGCTAAGCCGGTAAACAAAAGCACCATTAATAAGCCCGTTAGATAAGGACCNGCNGTAGAACCCACCTGTGCACCTATGCCGTGCACAGATAAACCAAATCCACGATTATTTGGGAATCTTTGAGATATAGTCACGATAGCAGGAATGTGCCAAATTTGGCCNGGCAAAGGCATTACAGCGGCTAGCAGTAATANGTACACATANGANCTTGAAACACCAAGCGCACCAAAAACAATCGCAGCTAGAATCAAACAACCTGTGAGAATTAAACCCCATCTATTGTTGAAGCGGTCGATGATAAACCCTGCAGTCATAGTTACAACGCCGCCACTAACTTGACGAACAAAATGGAATAACTCAACTTGCAACGATGAAAGTCCTAAGGATGCCTGAATGTACGGAATCAAAAACANAAATGCGGACATGTAATAATGCGTGATTCCATGTCCTATAGATAATACCGTTAGAATAAACACATTAGCAGAGTTACTTCCTTGGCTTGTAAGGGAATTATCTTCAGAGCTCACAAATATTCCTCATTNTACTTTTGGNTTCCCAGATTCTATANGTTGGTCATTCTATTTACAAGCAAGATGACACAACAACACAATTGACTCACCAATACCCAGCCGTTATTCTTAACATATCAGCTTGACCCATGAGTGTAGATGCAGAATGGTTACAAACAACGAGTTCAACGTAGTACGAGACCTTGATATAAAGATTCCCATGCGCGACGGCATTAATCTTGCTGCTGATATATATCGNCCAGATGCGCCAGGGAAATTTCCTGTNCTTATAAACAGGGGACCTTACGGNAAAAATAGCTATGCTTCTGACCCAGATCATTCCTTGTGGTTCTTCCCTAAGCACGGATATATAGTAATCAGTCAAGACTGCAGAGGACGTTTTGATTCCGAAGGAGACTATAACCCTNTATTTCAAGAAATGGCGGATGGATACGATACGATAGATTGGATATCGAAGCAGCCTTGGTGTGATGGCAACATCGGGACTACAGGGCAATCATATTTAGGCGCAACTCAATACACTTTAGCATGCAATCCAATCAGTCACCCTAACTTGAAATGCATGGCTCCCGTTTCAGCATCGTCCAGCTTCCATGATAGCTGGGTATACCACACTGGCGGAGCTCTTGAATGGGGCTGGATGGTNCCTTACGCTATACACAAAGGATTAAACAACTTGCAAAGAGCGGGGAAAGACCATCTACTGTCNGAGTTTGAATCCCTACTTTTAGAAACAGACAATTTCGCACGACCTCTTAAAGATGAATGGTACAACCATCTACCATTACGGGATTGGATCGAAAAATTACAAGATGTTGCCCCATACCTNACAGAATATTTTGATAACGAACTTGATGGNCCTTACTGGTGGGATATCAACCTCAACAAAAACGCCAGTAGCGTAAAAGTTCCTATGATGCACATAGGAGCCTGGTACGATATATTCTTAGAAGGNTGTTTAAATGGNTTTCAATCATTNTCTTGTGACGGAGGAAGCTCANTNGCTCAAGACAATCAAAAATTAATCGTAGGCCCTTGGGCTCATATACGACCCTTTACCCAACCTACAACAAAAGGGGCAGGGGATATTGATTTTGGGCCCGACTCTCCAATCGAATTACATCAACATTTATTAGATTGGTTCGATTACTGGATGAAACAAAAAGATACNGGGATCAAAGAAAAACCTCCTGTNCTAATTTTTGTTATGGGNAAAAACCAATGGCGTTATGAAAATGAATGGCCGTTAAAACGAACCCAATATACTAAGTTCCATTTTCATTCAAATGGCCGAGCTAACAGTAGACATGGTGATGGGTCTCTAAGCCTTATCCCTCCCCAAGACGAACCCTTAGACTCATATATATATGATCCTAAAAATCCAGTGCCTACCCGTGGAGGGAATACCTTAATTATTCCTCACGGAGTATTTGACCAACGACCTATAGAAGATCGTAATGATATGTTGATATATACTTCTGAGCCGCTCGTTAAAGACCTTGAAGTCACCGGGCCAATCTCAGTCAAATTATTTGCTTCTACCACAGCAGACGATACTGACTTCACAGCAAAACTAGTAGATGTCCACCCAAATGAATATGCCCAAAATATTCAAGATGGCATCATTAGATCACGATTTAGGACCTCCAGAAAATTCCCTTCTCGCATATACCCANACNAAATATATGAATATACGATAGACTTGTGGTCAACAAGCCATGTGTTTTTGAAAGGTCATTCTATAAGAGTCGAAATCTCAAGCAGTAATTTCCCTAGATTCGACCGCAACCCGAACACGCTATCCAAACTAGGAGCAGACAGCCAAATGCTATCTGCAAAACAAGATATTTTTCATTCTAATCAATATCCTTCTCATATATTACTTCCGGTAATCTCTACTTAAGGTTAATTTGCTATGACTAATAACTCAATATTCGACCAAGAAAGATTAGAAATTTTGAATGCCATACTAGGGGTGCTAATACCANCCAATGAAACCATGCCNTCCGCAAGTGAGTTAAATATAGAACCCCTGATTAATGACCTCACTAACCGCACGAACGAAACAAAAAAATTAATTTTAGATGGGCTGCAGCAAATTAATATTTACGCTGTCCAGCAATATGGTATGCCTTTCACTCAACTCCCCAAAACAGGAAAAACGGAAGCTTTATCAGAAGCTGAATCGACAAATAATGCATTCTTTTCAACTCTTCTAAGATTTGCCTATGATGGTTACTATAGTCACCCNGATGTGTTTGAGTCATTAGGCTACACCATACCTAATCCTCTCGACTATAAACTGGATGAACCNAACAAAGATTTATTAGAACCGCAACGGCAAAGAAAGCCATTCTGGACCAACCCTGATTCTTAGCATGGCCGGAAAATNATTATGAATAGATTAGGTATCTCATTACTGATCGCAATTCTATCCAGATTCATCCCCACTTTCATATCTCTGGTAAGACTATTAATTAAACTTTTGTGGGATAAAAGAGTNAATCTTTTAGTTCGAATGGTCGCTTGGTTATGTGTAGCATACTTAATACTACCTACTAGATGGATCGTTCCTGATTCATTACCTTTCGGAATGATCGATGATGTCATAGTTGCAATTATTGGTGCTCTTGTTTTAATACGATTCTCTCCACAAGAAGTTATAGATGAAGCTATGAACAAAAAGCCTAATACNAAGCGCCCAGAAGATGACGACCCCGATAATGTCGTAGATGGTAAAGGAAAAATAGATGAATAGCTTGCTAGTCAACGAACAAGTCAATTTCCATTTTGGTGACACTTCAGAATTGTCTTTATATATACACATTCCTTTTTGTAAAACCAAATGTGGGTACTGCGATTTCAATACATATCAAGGAATTGAAACTTTAATCCCTGACTATGTTAACTCCCTCTGTGATGACATACGGAACTGGCTATCAATAATGGAAAATCCGTCCATAAAAACCATTTTCTTTGGAGGGGGAACACCTTCGCTACTAAGCCAAAATCAAACGACGCAGTTATTAAAAACCATAGAAAACAATGCAGACATNGACCCAGCCGCAGAAATTACATTGGAATCAAATCCTGATGATTTAACCCTAGAAAAATGTGAACAATTCATAGCTAGTGGTATTAATAGACTTAGTATTGGGATACAAAGTNTACANAATAACTTATTAACCATCCTTAACAGAAGGCACTCTAANGTACAGGCGTTGCAAGCAATCAACAATGGGAAAAATGCTGGTTTCACAAATATAAGCGGCGATCTAATGTACGGCCTTCCAAGCCAAACTTATTTGGACTGGGAGATGACACTAAAAGAATTATTATCCGCAGCTCCTACTCATATATCAATGTACAGTCTCACAATTGAAGAAGGCACGCCATTTCACAAAATGTTCCACTCCGGATCTATTACGTTGCCGCCAGACGATGAAATAGCGGATATGTATGCATTAGCTCAAGAGCAATTAAATGTCCATGNATACCAACAATACGAAATATCTAATTGGTGTATACCAAAGTATGAATCAATTCATAATCTAACATACTGGAGAAGGAAGCCGTATATCGGAATAGGCCCTGGAGCACATTCCAATCTTGGGAATGTCAGATACTGGAATATCAAATCTCCTGCTAAATACATACAAAATATTTCTTCATCCGATTCTTTAACTTCACACATTATTGATAATCCCATTATCGATGATTATGAAATCCTAACTGACCAGCAAATAGCCTCTGAATTAATGTTTCTTGGACTTAGATTAAGCGAAGGAATAGACTGTGATATATATTATCAAGAACACGGNCTCAATCTNTTAGAAATATTTAAAAACGAAATCAAAAAACTCACAGAAGAAAACCTTATTGAAATCTCGAACAATATAATAAAATTATCTCCATCTAAAATTTTTATTGCAAATCGTATTTTCGAAGAATTTATATAGGATATAAGCAATGTTTGTATTAGGTACAGCAGGCCATGTTGACCACGGCAAATCCTCATTAGTAAAAGCGTTGACTAATATAGATCCCGATAGATTACCAGAAGAAAAAGCACGCGCTATGACTGTAGATTTAGGATTTGCAGATTTAACCTTGCCTTCGGGAAAACATGTCAGCATCGTTGATGTTCCGGGNCACGAAAAGTTCATTAAAAACATGTTAAGTGGGGTNGGGAGCATCGATCTTGCCTTATTAATTATCGCAGCAGATGAAAGTGTCATGCCTCAAACGGTGGAACATNTGTCTATTTTAGACACCTTGAAAGTNACAAATGCTATAGTCGTAATCACTAAAAGTGATCTAGCCGACGCCGACATGTTAACTATTGTCAAAGAAGAAATCTCTGAAACTTTAGCGGGAACTTCACTTAATGAGTCCCCCATTNTAAACGTGTCTTCAACCACATTGGAAGGAATTGAAGATCTCAAAAAGCAAATCGATGTAAATTTGGAACTACCCAATAAAAGAACAGGGTTTAAATCCCCAAGACTTCCAATAGATCGTTGCTTTTCTATTACAGGGTTTGGGACTATCGTTACCGGGACACTAATGGACGGGCCTTTTCATGTTTCTCAAGAAGTAGAAATTGCAAACTCTGGCATCAAGGGACGAATACGTGGACTTCAATCGCACAGTGAATCCGTAGAACTCTCAGATCCAGGCGTCCGACTTGCCGTAAACATATCTGGTGTGTCCACAGAAAACATCAACAGGGGCGACGTGTTAACTATCCCTGGATGGCTGAATACTTCAAAAATAATCGACGTGGAATTATCAGTGTCAAAAATGTCACCACAATCCCTAAAGCATAATCAAGGAATAACATTTCATTCATTTACTAGTGAATGCAATGGCAGAGTGCGAATATTAGATAATACGGTGCTTAACCCAGGCGATACCGGTTGGTGCCAAATATTACTGGAAACCCCTTTGCCTACCCTTAAAGGAGATTCTTTTATAGTTAGATCCTCTGAATACACTTTGGGCGGAGGTGAAATCTTAGATCCTTCCCCCACAAGAAGACACAAACGTTTCGATGAAAATGTCATTAATAGATTTATAACTATCCATTTAGGAGACCCCAAAGAGTTAATTCTAGACACCCTAAGAATTAACGGGTCTATGACGTTAACTGAAATTTCGACACAAGTAAACGCCAGCGTATCCGACTGCGAAAGCGAACTAATNCGCATGCTAGCAGATGATGAAATTGTAGTTTGCGATCCTTTAATAAAATCTCAAGAAANCTCGATTTTGAAAGGGNTCATTTTCGCAGCAGACAGTTGGAATAATTTAAAATCCCAATCTATAGCAATGTTGACAGACTATCATTCCACATTCACCCTCAGACCTGGAATACCTAGTCAAGAATTTCGCAACAGNCTTAAGATTTCTCCAAATTCATTGGAGGCAATATGCTATCAAATGACTGCAGAAAATATACTAGTGAATCAGAATGGGTTTCTGAGCTTACCAGGATTCAAACCACAGTTACAGGGTGAATCTCTAGAGGAAGCATCACGTTACCTCAATTCACTCAACTCTTCGCCATTCAGTCCACCGACAGAACTCACTATAAACCCTGAAATACAATCGCTATTATTATCAGAAGGTAAAATCATTAAAATTGCGGAAGGATTGTTTTTCCATGCCGATGCTTACACCAAAATGAAAGAACAAATATCAAATTACCTCAATCAATTCGAAACCATAACTGTAGCCGAAGCCCGGACNTTATTNGATAGTTCAAGAAAATATATTTTGCCTTTATTGGAGCACCTAGATAACCAAAAAATTACCGCACGAGATGGTGATTTTAGAAGGTTAATAAAGTAATGAGTTTGGATTTGCCAAAAATTTCAGGAACCTTGGCAAGATCAATGTCTTCGTACACATCAAACAAAAAACTACAAATAGACAACTTGAANTCAATTATTGAATTCGCTAATACTGTTAACTCCCAGACAGCCATAGATTCCACCAAATATTCAAACACTAGGCCATATTTAAAAGCAGAGGTCGCAGATAAATTGATTGGGGCATACAAGACCCCGCCAACTCCAGATTCATGGAATGTCATATCTACCGATGGCTCCCATATCGATATTGACCGGCACCTACCAGTCCCTTGTAGTTTGATCAATACAGGGACCTGCTACATCTCTTACGGGAAGAANCCTGAAGCAAATCTAATTAACGAACCTTCTCTAAAANTGCACCAANAGGAAATGTATATATCGAACCCTAACAACCATAATGAAAGCGAATTGCTCACCGGCAATCTATTGAGTATTGAACGCGCAATTGTGGAAATAAANACCCTACTAGAACAAGTGAAGTTAGTTGACAACGGCCTTCCGACTTTAGCTCTGGTAGATGGTTCTTTAATCCTATGGGGGTTATCAGGCCAGACTTATAAATCTTATGTTATAGAACATTTCGTAAAACTAGGCTTAATAAACACATTGGAAGAACTTAGACAATTATCCTTGACCTCCAAAATAACAATGGCTGCATATATATCTATGCCCAGATCCACAGAAGTCATAAATGCCATTCGGGCTACCTCTTGCCCGCAAACCTCTGANTTCTGCGGGGAAAGATGTAATAGCCATCANTCACAATCCCTCCCATGTTCAAACACAAATGGATTACTAGATAAAGACCTGTTCGACGTCTTTCTAAAATCAGGAGAACGNTCTCCTATATACAAGTCACAATCATCAATTCCAATGATGCATTATGGCAACCACCATACATATTTCTATTATCTTCATGCAGGCAACGAAATCGCTAGGATAGAAATTCCAGAATGGATTGCAACTAACCCAGAATTATTAAATCTCAACCATTCAATAATTTATGACCAATGCAAGAGAGGACAAGGATACCCCGTATCCATATCTGAAGCACACGAACAGGCTGTANTAAGCGGCAGAGACCGAGAAATATTCAAAGATCTAGTAATNCAACTTGCTCTTCAAAATAATTTAGATACACGATCTTCTCAGAAAGATCGTTCAAAGCAAACTCCCTGGCTATAAATTAAACCATCAATAATTGTCAATAAGACTATGATAATCGGCTTTATCTGTGACATCACCNATTAAAGAAATGAACGANTGTAAATCTTGACTTTGACTCCTTAGATTTAAAAGCTGTGCATAGATGTCAGAGGATGCTACAGGATCATCTCCATACATCCCATGAAAAGCATAATATGCCTGATTTAATTTCCTTAACACATATCCTGATTTNGCCAAAATAATTCTCTGGTCTTCCATATACTTTTCTGCTTGTTCAATTGAACCTNCTTTCAGCATTGCTTCAACANCATCTCTCACTAACCCCAAGAATTCTCGGTGTCCTTTAAGTTCATTTGTTGTTACTTGTACATCTGAACCATAATTGCATTCAGGAATGAAAGAAGAAGCTTTGCGGGCAAGTTCATTCCCGGCTAATTGTGCAACATTTTCATTTAATTCTTTCATAAATGCATTCCCAAAATATCGTCTCCCTAAAGGCGTTAATATCAATCTATGATGAACCCATTCATGGGCAGCTGTCTCCAGAATAGAAACCACATTGTTATTATCATTAATTATGCTCGGGTAAACCGCTAACCCTCCCAACTCGTCAATCAAAATTGAGTTGCCTGTCAGATTTTCTACNTCTTCTTCAAGGTCAATTATTTGATNTATATTTATACTGGGCGTCAGTAATATNGTTTTNNCCAAAACGATATTATCCCTCGGAGACATTATTAGTATTTTAGGCGCTTTCTCAATCGAAAAATTTAATGGNGGGAAAATACTGTCAAATCCACTATTAAGGATCGATTCCTTCAAAATCAATTTTATGAATTCATCTCGTTGAGATGAAGAAACTGTCCTNTGGGAAAACATCGCAGAATCATATAATTCAGCANCTGAGCCTAAGCAATAATTCCTAGCAAATTGCTCTTTACTTTGAGTGAAAAAATTCTGNTACTCCCACAAAACAATATTGAATTTATACGGAGCTACTGNAACGTACACCGGATTGGGTATATCAGAAACCATCAGTACAATGGCAATATAAATCAACAAATACAGCTTAGTCTTCATACATCATTGCTTAAATAATTACACTCACGGCATCACTTGATTCCACCTATNTTTTATCTTGACATAAATTAATTTTTAACTGTAGACTTCCCCTGATATAAGGTCAATCATATAGGGGTGATAATGGCAAACGCTTTCCTGACGGACGAAATGATTAAAGACACAATAGGGAAACAAAGTTCCCCTGTCAGACTGAACGTTGAGGCGGGCGCAATTATAAAATTTGCACAAGCCATAGGAGACCCAAATCCATTATGGAATGATGAAGCAAGTGCTCGATCTGGACCCAACGGAGGCATAGTAGCCCCTCCCACTTTTCTAAGGTCCTTAGGACANGTTAGAGCAGATTTTCCTTTTGATATGCCTTTTGACCGCGCTCTAGACGGAGGCAGCGACTGGGAATACTTCTTCCATGTTAGGCCTGGAGACAATATCACCGCTACCGCNACCATTTTAGATATAACCGAAAGAGAAGGCCGACTAGGCACAATGATTTTCACAAAAACAATCGTTGAGTATGAAAATCAATTAGGCCAAATCGTGGCAACTCAAACTAACACGTCAATAAGATATTAACCTCAAGGATTAACATGGAAACACAAATATATTGGTCAGACCTTGAAGAAGGACAANAATTACCAACCCTAGAAAAAACCCCCACAACAAGACAACTGGTAATGTATGCAGGCGCATCAGGAGACTACTANGAAATACATTACGATAAAGATTATGCCATCAACAACAATTTGCCAGGACCTATTTTACANGGAGCTTTAAAAAATGCTTTCCTCGGACAATTGATAACTGAATGGATTTCTCCTCTGGGANCATTNCGCAAACTTAGTTGCCAATACAGAGGAATGGATGTCCCAGGAGATACTATTAAAGGCAAAGGCGTGATAACCAAAAAATATATTTCAGGAGAATCTCATCTAATAGATTGTGATATCTGGCTGGAAAACCCCAACGGAGAAAAAACAACACCNGGCACAGCAACTTTCGAGTTGCCAATCAAATAAAACACGAGGAAATCANATGAATGAAAGNCTAAAAGACAAAGTCGCAATAGTCACAGGGTCCGGTAGAGGCGTTGGAAAAGGAGTTGCCCAGTTGATGGCACAAGANGGCGCTAAAGTTGTCGTTGTGGATCCTGGAGTAAATGTGGACGGCTCTGGAGAAGACCAGTCTATCGCCGAAACTGTTGTGGCTGAAATTAAAGCCGCTGGAGGCTCAGCAGTCGCTTGTACNGAATCAGTTGTAACAATGGATGGCGGNGAAAAAATAGTCCAAACNGCNATNNATGAATTCGGAAAACTGGACATCGTNGTAACCTGTGCNGGTATTCTTAGAGATCGAATGATCTTTAATATGACTGAGCAAGAATGGGATGATGTTATCGCTGTTCATCTCAAAGGCACNTTCACNNTAGTAAAACATGCCAGCATCTTATTCAGGCAACAACGGTCCGGAAATATTATNACCTTTTCCTCAACTTCTGGATTGTATGGGAATTCAGGACAAGCTAACTACGGGGCTGCAAAAGACGGAATAGCGGGCTTAACACGAGTAGTAGCTAGAGATATGGGCAGATACGGAGTGAGAGCCAATGCCATATCCCCCAGTGCCAACACTCGAATGAGCGGAACAGTCCCTGATCAAGCTAGAGAACTAAGAGCAGCAAGTGGNATAACCATGGGGTCTGCGCCCGCACTTAGGGGAGAAGCAGAAGATGTAGCTCCATTTGTAACCTGGCTTGCTTCCGACCAATCCAAACATGTGAATGGAAGAGTTTTTCATGTTACCGGAGGACTTGTATCNCTATTAAACGAACCAGAGCCTGTAAAAACAATTAGCACAGAAGACCGATGGACAGTAGAAGAAATTGCAAGAGTATTTCCTTCAACAATAGGTATGGAACTTTATAACCCCGCACCTGCACCCGCACCAAGTGTATAAAAATTATTTATTAAGGAGTCAAAATGATTAAAAATATCAGCGCTTCCTATGCAGGACATATAGTAGACAGCGAATTAGGATTATCCGGAACACCCGTAAACGACAGAAAATATTCTAATAATGAGTTATCTAAGTCTTTTTCTTGGGCTCTGGAAATTTCAAAACTAATGGACGATGCAGGTTACGACGAGTTCTGGATGGCTGAACATCACTTTCAACCAGAAGGATTTGAGTGCATTCCAAATTTAGTAATGTTGAATTTATGGCTTAGCACACAAACTACCAACCTTAAATTTGGATGTGGTTTTAATATAGCCCCTATGTGGCATCCTTTAAGACTTGCTGAAGACTTCGCAACAGCAGACATCCTAAGTAACGGTAGACTCATCTTTGGAGTNGGAAGAGGGTATCACAGCCGAGAAGTAGAAACATTTGGCGCGCCTCTAAAAAATTCCGATGATAATCGAGAATTATTTGAAGANCAGGTNGAAATAATCATTAAAGCTTTCAACAATGATGAATTCTCTCATCAAGGTAAGCATTACACATTGCCAGCTCCCGTAGAATATCGTGGATACACATTAGAAAAACTAAGTTTAGTTCCTAGGCCTCTATCTACCCCTGTAGACATTTGGCAGCCTCTCGTAAGCGGGAATCCTAAAGGGATAGATTTCATGGCAAAACATAATATCAAAGCATTAGTTGCAACCACGCCCAAAGATGCTTTAGAAGAACGGCTAACAATGTATCAAGATGCATATGCCAGACATGGTAAAACAATTGAACTAGGAGAGAACATTGCTTTGGGCTTTAGATTTTTCATCGCAGACACTCAAGAAAAGGCNATAGAACAGGCTAAGCCTTATTTCGAAGAAGCTATGAAATTTGCTGCTCCTCTAGGCTTGCTGCAATTATCCGAAGAACAAGTTTCTGCTGTAGCAAATAGAGGTGGGGCAGCCACCATCGAGCTCCCAACACTAGAAAGACAAGTAGAGAATGAAACCTGGCTATGCGGTCCACCGGAACAAATAGCAGACAAAATCCTGGAAATCTCCGAAAAATACCCCGGTGTAAGTAGACTCAATCTAGGATCTACCATGGGGACACCTCTCAATGTATATAAAGAACAGTTACAACTATTCGCAGACAAAGTCATGCCCNAAATTAAAGGGTGATTTATTCCGGATATTGTGGATGGGTCAATTTATAAAAAGAAATTGACCCTCTGCAACCCATCAAAAATACATAAGCGCAGATGAAACTAAAAATAATAGCTCCCGGATTCGAATTGCCAAACCCCAGTATAATCATTATTGATTTAACAAACACATAATAAATTAGTAATCCTGAGCATGATGCGCGACTTTGCTTCCAAGCTCCTNCTGCAAAAATTGCTAGTATTAATCCATCAAACAAACAAAATACTAACCATCCCGTTGGAATGAATTCATCGCCGCCCAAAGATGCAATTGGAGCAGCAACGTTTAATAGCGCCGCAATAAAACCAACTACAGATGCCCTCCGTATCCACTTTACAGAAGGAACTATTTCCATTGATTCTAGCCAGGTTTTTATTGATTGTTTCATATAAGTGAGNTGAAAATATCCTGCGTTATTCCAGGAAATAATTTTTCAGCTATTTCAATAGCGTAATTATCTGTCATGCCCGATACGTAATCAGATACTGCTCTATCTAAGGTATCAGAATGCATNACATAAAATTTAGGCACTTCCCCTGGATTATCCAAATAATAACCATACAGCTTTCGGACAATAGAAATTCCAGCTTGAGTCTCTTTGTTTTGCCCAACAGGCAAATAAACNTTCTGAAACATATAGTCTCTCAACNCTAACATTGCTTCCGAAATTTCTCCAGACATTTGTATCCCAGAATTTAGTATTGGATTTTCTTCCTCTAATATTGCTGNTGATGTCATGATTGTATCCATCACCAGCGTGTTAANTCTTTGTGAATGTCGTTCACCTAGTATGTCTATAATATCTTTAGGTAAATCATTTTGCNCCAACCAACCAGCTCGTAAAGCATCCAATACATCATGATTAACATAAGCTATAGCATCCGATAAACGACAGATTTGAGATTCTAACGAAATCTGTTCCTGAGCCGCTAANAAATTACCTTTTGGTTTGGAGTGCCTCAAAATCCCTTCTTTAGTNTCTTCTGTTAAATTCAGCCCTTGACCTTCTTTTTCTAAAACTTCAACTAATCTGATACTTTGAGAGGCGTGCGAAAANNCGTCAGACACCATTTCGTTCAAAACNTCTTCACCTGCATGCCCNAATGGTGTGTGTCCAATATCGTGTCCTAGTGTCATAGCTTCGACCAAATCTTCATTCAAATTCAAGGCCCGAGCGATAGTTCTTCCTATTTGAGAAACTTCCAAAGTGTGAGTTAATCTAGTGACATAATGGTCACCCTTCGGAGCTATAAAAACTTGCGTTTTGTGCTTAAGCCTTCGAAATGCATTTGAATGAATTATCCGATCTCGATCNCTCTGAAATTCTGTCCTAATCTCACTTTTAGGTTCTGTTATTGCTCGTGTNGAATTAAAAGATTTTGTGGCATGTTTAGATAGCTGATGTTCTCGTGCTTCTAAATTTTCTCTAATGCTCATTCATAAATCTGCCTTTGTGGAAAAGTTATCTTTAGGTGAGAGGCAGAGTCCCCCAATGTATACTTCCTACATCTTCAAAAAGATTCTTACTTTCGATTATCTGTCTTGCTTCTGTCAGTGTAATGTTGACCTCATCACTGAGACAAAGCCATTCTGGTACTTCTGGAATCCAGTATGGAGAATTAATTCTAAGTATTTCACCTGTTGAGGTATTAAAATATATTCCAAATTTATTATCAGCCATTTTCTGAACTAGCTCCTAGTTGATCTGATCTAACAAGATTGTTTCTTCTCTTCTTGGCCCTGTTGATACTGCACTAATCTTACAATCCACTAATTCTTCTATTTTATCCAAATACATCCTAGCCTGCTTAGGCANATCTTCGAGTTTGGTTGTNCCNTATGTGACTTNATCCCACCCTTTTATTTCTTCATATATTGGTGTCACTTTATTCAAATATGACGCATTGGGAACAAAATAATCCACTCTCTCTCCATCTACTTCATACCCTACACAATATTTGATAACAGGGAACTTATCTAATATATCCAGTCTAGTCACCACCATAGATGTAAATCCATTAATTAATTGACTGTATCTTCCTGCTACCCCATCAAACCAACCTATTCTCCTGGGACGGCCTGTGGTAACACCATATTCTCCAGCTATTTCTCTTAATTCATGTGCCGTGNCCNTATCCATCTCTGTAGGCATGGGTCCACTTCCAACTCTGGTGCAATACGCCTTATATATACCAACAATTTCTTGTATTTCATTAGTATTGATTCCTAACCCCGTACAAGTCCCACCAATCGAAGGGGAAGAAGATGTAACATATGGATAAGATCCATGGTCCACATCTAACAGTGTTCCTTGAGCTCCTTCAAGCAATATACNCTGGTTATTTTTCAAAGCTTCATGAATCATCTGCTCGGTATGTCTAACAAATGGCTCTAGTTTTTGCCCCCAGTGTACAGATTGCTCAACTAATTGCTGTACATCAAGTTTTTCTTTGCCATAAATTTTTGTAATAACATCATTCTTTGATTTAAAAATATCTTTTAGTCTTTTTATCATTTCAGGATCATTCGTAGAACTCAATCTAACTAAATCACCTATTTGGACACCAGANCTACCAATTTTGTCCATATAGGCCGGACCCACTCCTCTGCCTGTAGTTCCTATTGATGCATCCCCTCTCGCTTCCTCTTCTAGCAAGTCTATTAAAATATGNTAGGGCATAATGACATGCGCGCGATCACTCAAGAAAAGATTATTGTTGATTAGCCCAAGCTCATCTAATGATTCCAANTCTTTAAATAAAGCATCNGGGTCNATAACAACACCATTTCCGATTATACTCACAACTCCGGGAGAACAAATCCCTGACGGGATCAAATGCAACTGGAAGTCCCCTGTGGGATTTTTTACGGTATGACCCGCATTGTTTCCACCCGCATAACGGACCACAAAATCCANATTTTCTGCCAGCAGATCTACTATTTTACCCTTGCCTTCATCTCCCCATTGAGCACCTATTACAGCATAAGCTGGCATGTACACCTCGTTCCTTAACTTATATGATTTTTCGCCGATTGAGTATACCAAAACCCAACGGCACTAAAAAGCTCGCTCATTAGACTAATTAACTTCCTGCAATAAAATTAAAAGCCGCTATTGCTGCTGTCGCACCGTCTCCTGCTGATGAAATCAACTGGGAAGAAGAATTTTCTCTGATATCTCCCGCAGCAAAGATACCCGGAACAGACGTCATCAGTTGCAAGTTAACATTGATATGACCTGTGTTATCCATTTTTAAAAGCCCCCGATAAGTATCTGAATTAGGATTCAAACCGACATAAATAAATACCCCAGAAACAGGAAAGTCATTCTCAAGATTAGTCTTAGTATTTTTAGTAATTATTCCTTTGACAGAATCTTCTCCGTAAATGNTTAAAACCTCNGTGTTCACTAATATTTCAATCTGAGAATTGTTCCTAACTTCATTTTGAAGAGCTTTATGCCCNGTTAAACCCTCAGATTTAGACACNAGATAAACTTTAGAAACATATTCTGTCAAAGTTAAGGCTTCTTCAAGTCCAGAATCCCCTGTACCTATTACAGCCACTTCTTCTTTCATATATAAAGGCCCATCGCAAGACGCACAATGAGAAACACCTTTNCCTTCAAAAGTTTCTTCCCCTGGCACTCCTAAACTTCTTAATTCAGAACCTGCNGATATAATTACAGCTTTAGCTTTGTATTGTTCGGAGTCTCCTTTCACCATTTTGTGGTCAGGGAACTGGACAACCCCCTCAATTTCTTCATACACAAATTCNGCNCCCGCAGCCATTGCTTGTTGTTGTATGATAGGCCCTAATTCTGCNCCTGATATACCTTCTGGAAAACCCGGAAAATTCTGAATNTTTTCAACATTTATNATCTGGGCACCCGGCATTAATTTATCTGCCACAATAGTATTCAGGCCATATCTCGCCCCAAATAATCCGGCGGTCANTCCCGCAACGCCTGCCCCAACTATCAACAAATCACATTCGCGCACNATTTATCCTCCGGAAATCTATTTCTTCAAATATATCCATGCATCATCCGTAGTGTCAACGCAGCTAAGTCTAAATCTACNACCTNCATAGACTTTAGAAGGAATCACTAGTATGATTTTGATATAATCTTNGTATTTCAAACTGTTCCAAAATAAAGAGTGCAGATGTTGAATATTAAACAAGAATTTCTTGGNCTACAAAATTCAATAGAATACTTGCCTAAAAAACAAGTATTAGATATAGAAAAAGCGTTTGCATTTGCTGACGCTAGTCATCATGGGCAACTACGTAAATCAGGGGAACCCTACATAGTTCACCCGCTAGCAGCAGCCCAAACATTAGCTGAACTGCGATTGGATTCTGAAACACTCCAAGCAACTCTTTTACACGATGTAATTGAAGACTGTGGAGTGACCGTCGAACAATTATCAAACGANTTTAGTCCTCAAGTAGCAAAACTTGTAGATGGAGTTACCAAACTCACCCAATTAGACTTACCTGATACAACACACAGCTCTGAANCAAACACCCCTATAGANCAAATTGANGTGCACCTTGAAAGCCTTCGTAAGATGTTCATATCAATGGCAGAAGATGTCCGAGTAGTACTGATAAAATTAGCTGACCGATTACATAATATGGAAACTTTGGATGCTTTGCCGGAAGCCAGTCAAAAGCGGATAGCACAAGAGACACTTGATATATATTCACCNTTGGCCCACCGATTAGGCATATATGAAATTAAATGGAGATTGGACGACCTATCCTTTAAGCATCTGGATCCGAATCAATACAAACAAATTTCCCGCCTATTAGCTGTAAAACGCACAGAAAGAGAAATTTATATCAATAATATAGTATCAATCATTGAATCCCAGCTAAACGAGGCTAATGTATTATCAGAAGTAACAGGTCGACCAAAAAACATATACAGCATCTTCCAAAAACTTAGAAAGCAAACTTCGTCAAAATCTGATGTCGAAATTGATGAAATCTANGACTTATACGCATTAAGAATACTTGTTAATTCCGAGGAAGATTGCTACCGAACTCTCGGAATAGTACACAAGTTATGGAGTCCAATCCCTGGTCAGTTTGACGATTATATTAGCAACCCTAAAGACACTTTGTATCAATCTCTNCACACAACCGTCTACTGTGAAGAAAACCACCCTTTGGAAGTACAAATCAAGACTTTTGAAATGCATGAATTAGCAGAATATGGAGTGGCTGCCCACTGGAAGTATAAACAAGGGGTCCAGCAAGAAAATGATTTTGATAATAAAATGGACTGGCTCAGGCAAGTACTAGACTGGCAAAGAGACTCTGAAGATACCGCAGCCTTTGTTGAATCCATAAAAGACGATCTGTTTCAGGATCAAGTCTTCGTATACACACCCAAAGGCAAAATCATTGAATTAGCCACCGGCTCAACTTCNGTGGATTTTGCATACAANATCCACACTGAACTTGGTAATTCTTGTATAGGATCTAAAGTCAACGGGAAGCTAGTTCCACTAGATTCAGCTCTTTCTAACGGAGACACAGTAGAAATATTGGTTTCCAAAATACCTCGAGGACCCAGCCACGACTGGCTAAATCCTGATTTAGGATTTGTGAAATCCGCTCTAGCCCGAGAAAAAGTNAAACAATGGTTCAAAAAACAAACCCGCAGCACAAATGTTCAAATAGGAAGAGAAATAGCACATAATGAATTAGACAAACTGGACATCCAAGTAAGTGAGAATGATNTGATTGAGCATTTCNGCTATCCAAGCATAACAACATTTTATGAGGACTTAGGATCTGGTAAATTTCCTGAAAACCAGCTCAAAGAAATATTAAGGCAAACACAGATAATTCCTGATATAAATGCGACGAGATACGACCTTCCCATATCAAGCCCATCCTCAGGTATAACAGTAGAAGGAACAGGCGATCTTCTAACTCGAATAGCTCGATGTTGTAACCCTATGCCNGGAGATGACATNATAGGATATGTAACACGAACCCGNGGAGTGAGTATCCATAAACCTCTCTGTAACACTCTAGAATCAGCCACCAACACAGACCACTTAATTANTGTTTCATGGGGAGAAGCNCGTAACTTNTTCCCTGTGAGAATCCGTATAACATCGGTAGATCGGGTAGGCCTGCTNAGAGATGTCACAACCAANGTTTCCGATGAAGGGGTGAACATAGCTTCCGTAATAACCCAAGAACANTCTGATGGATCCGTAACCATGGATCTTACCATTCACGCGAATGGAGTGCTCCAATTAAACAATCTATTTACAGTCATCCGGAGTATCGTTGGCGTAGAAGATGTAACACGCATTCATTTNCAGAAAGACTCCCCATAACCATATTAGTTCAGGAAAATNATTTTGAATCTACCTAGCCTCAAAAACAAAGTCGCTATTGTGACTGGATCAAGTCGTGGAATTGGNAAGGCAATTGCTATACAGTTAGCAAAATCAGGAGCCTCCGTCATAGTTACGGCAAGAACTGAATCGCCCANAGACAACGTNCCTGGGTCCATTCAAGAAACATGTTTAGAAATTGAAAGAACNGGGGGAATTGCTATCCCANTTGTCTGTAATGTGAGNGACGAACATAGCATCATCAATCTTGTTACCCAAACCTTAAACACTTGNGGCAAAATAGATNTTTTGGTAAACAATGCAGGAATTGGAAACTATCAAAGTTTCACAAACACNTCTCTTAAACAATGGGATCTAATGCTAGATATCAACCTTAGAGCCCCTATTATCCTAATGCAAAATNTACTTCCTGTTATGATTAAACAGCAATCTGGGAGTATTATTAATNTTTCTTCACATGCTGCNACCAATATATTTAGTTCAACGCTTAGCTCTGACACTTCTGATGAAGTTAAAATAATAGGTCAGTCCTATGGAGCGTCTAAAGCGGCCATAGAACGATTAAGTTGGGGGCTGGCCGCAGAAGTAGGAGAATATAACATCTCTATCAACGTTCTGAAACCGCTGAAACCTGTCCTAACCGAGGGATTTGTTGCACAAAGGCCTGATGGCGATTATTCCAGTTGGAGCACCCCTGATGCCATGGCAAAGGCCACCACAATACTTGCAGCCCAAGAAAAAGCTGACGGATTTAGTGGGACTATCTATACAGCAGAAGAGTTACTNGCTATATACAAAAATCTCACNTGATTATTTAACNAGGGGAGTATCCTCCAAATTAGCCCATTCCCCCATTGACCCGTCATAAACGCGAGCCTCAGATTGTCCTATCAACTGAAGAACAAAGTTTGCGTGCGCCGCACGCACTCCAGCCTGTCAATAAGTATATATGGCTTTATCTAGTGCAATCCCATTATCTGCTAAGATAGCTTTAATATCCTCTTCAGATCTGAAGAGGTGAGTTTGCCTATCCATTAAATTAAACCATTCTAAATGAACTGCTCCTGGAACATGACCACTTCTAGCATTGTTCCTGCTCTCCGTTCCTTCAAACTCTCCATCACTGCGAACATCCCATATTTGAGACGATTCTATAGAGCACGCCTGAATTACATCATCTTTGCTNGCATACCTGTTGAGCTTAGAACCNGTGACAAATTTTTTATTATCTCTNATATTAGGCCTTTCAAAACTACATTTGTTGCCCTGATTAATCCATTCTCTCCATCCNCCATTAAGAACGCGTACTTTATCATGGCCATAATAATCGAAAACCCACCATAATCTGGTAGCGTATAAACTTTGGGAATTATCATATGTAATAACCAAAGTTTCATTATCAATACCTAAATTGGAACACATGGACGAAAATTCTTCATCATCCATTACAAANAATTTGTCTTTCGCGCTTTTGACATACATATGCGTAGGCAAATGAACCGAGCCTGGTATATGTCCTCGGGAGTACGCATCACCTGAATCACAATCTATAACTACAATATTAGGGTCTGATATATTGGAAACCAACCAGGTTACTTCCACCAATAAATCCTTATCACTATATTCTTCCATTTCATGCCCCCGTTCATGTTTGTTATTGGATTTTATTGCCTCACTATAGTTCGGTCAACATATNTCAATATAACTTGCCCAAGAAAAACGATACATATAAAATAGCAACAGTTAATAAGCTTAAGGAGGATTCAATGGTACAAAAGGGACAAATAGACCACTTACTCCAAGAATCCGACGTTATTTCACCACCAGACACTCTAAAATCCAATGCCAACTTACCTAACTACGAAGANGAATATCAACAATCCATTGAAAATCCAGAAGCTTTTTGGGANTCTGTAGCAAAAGAGCTACATTGGTTTTCACCCTGGGACAAAATCTATGANAATTCCTTCCCAAATTTCAAATGGTTTATAAACGGAAAATGTAATATCACATACAACGCTTTAGACCGACATTTAGATGAAAACAGAAATAAAGTCGCCTTGATATGGCTTGCCGAAGACGGAAGTGAACGAACTTTCACTTATGGCAGACTACATAATCTNGTTTGCAAATTTGCAAACGGTTTAAANTCCCTNGGTATCACTAAAGGAGACCGAGTCGTAATCTACATGCCTCTTACGCCTGAAGGAGTAATAGCTATGTTAGCTTGTGCTCGCATAGGNGCAGTCCATAGTGTAGTCTTCGCAGGCTTTAGTGTTTCCGCATTGGCAGACAGAATTGATGATGTGCAAGCTAAAGCTTTAATCACTGGAGATATAGGAATCCGAAGAGGAAACCATGTAGATCTAAAATCTATCGCTGATGCCGCTCAACAACGTTCTACAACTCTCGAACATACAATTGTATGGCGCCGCCTAGGGGAACAAACTCCTCTTTTACAAAACCAAATAGATTTCGACCAACTTGTAAGCCAAAGCAGCTCTCACTGCCCTGCCGAAGTAATGGATTCNGAAGACCCTCTTTACATCCTTTANACTAGTGGCACTACAGGAAAGCCTAAAGGAGTCCTGCATGTTCATGGCGGCTATATGGTCGGCACGTATTATCACTTTAAAACCTTTTGGGATATAAAGAAAAACGACACATTTTGGTGCACCTCCGATATTGGATGGGTCGTAGGCCATAGCTACATTGTTTATGCTCCATTAGTTGCTGGATCCACAACTGTATTCAGAGAAGGAACTGTGGATTATCCTGAAACTGACACTTTTTACAACATTATAGAAAAATACAATGTGAATGTAATATTTACAGCCCCGACCGCTCTACGAATGCTCATGAGATACGGAGAAGAAGCAGCATCTAAATATGACCTCTCTTCTCTAAGATATCTTACATGTGCAGGCGAGCCCCTAAACCCTGANGCTCTTAAATGGGCTTACAAAACCCTATGTGGGAGTGGAGAATGGGGACATATTGTTGACAACTGGTGGCAAACAGAGACCGGTGGGCCATGTCTAGGCACACTCCCTATCATGAATGTTAAACCAGGCAGNGTAGGAAAACCTTTACCTGGAGCGGAACTAGATATTGTTGACAGTGAAGGAGTGCCCGTAAAGGANCCAAACAAAGGCGGATTATTGATAATACGAANACCGTTCCCTCATTTTTATAGGACTGTATTTGGGGATCCTGAACGTTATGCTGAAAGCTGGAACACTATTCCTGGGGTATATTTAACAGGTGACGTGGCCTTAAAAGATGAAGATGGATACTTTATGGTTGTAGGAAGAGCNGATGATGTTNTAAATGTAGCTGGTCACAGAATTGGGTCTGCAGAAGTAGAAAGNGCCTTAGTATCACATGAATATGTNGCAGAAGCNGCAGTTATAGGCTTGCCGGATGAACTTAAAGGAGAATCAATCAAAGCATTTGTAACCCTTATGTTAAACATAACAGAATCCCCTGAAGTCGAATCAGAACTTAAAACTCACGTAAGAAACGNACTAAGTCCCATAGCAGTTCCATCAGCNATAGANTTTTTGCCAGTATTACCGAAAACCAGATCGGGAAAAATCATGAGACGCCTCCTAAAAGCTCAGGAGCTCGGATTAGATCCAGGTGATATTACAACACTCGAAGAATAAATTTGGAGGACCTTAATTGAAAACTTTCTATTTTAGNGAATTCCCATATCATGAATATCCNGATGAAGAGGGAGATAAATATCCTTCGTTGAGATTAACTTTCCCCAATAGTTACTTCGACCCAAACAAAGCCAACGACCTATTCAAGCGCTATTATGATGAATGTGTTTATGCCGATCAATTAGGATTTTATGGAATCATGTTAAATGAACATCACAACACTCCATCTTGCATGAACGCAGCAACTAACTTGTCGGCTGCTGTCCTTGCAAGGATAACAGAACAAGCAAAAATTCTAATTCTGGGAAACATTCTTCCTATTCACGACAATCCTATAAGGCTAGCAGAAGAATTAGCTATGATTGACGTGATTTCTGGCGGGCGATTAATTGCAGGAATGGTTCGTGGCACTGGAGTAGAAACTATCGCGACCAACGGCAATCCAGTAAACAACAGAGCNNGATTTGAAGAATGTCACGATTTAGTNATCAAAACATGGACAACTCCTGGCCCTTTCCGCTGGGAAAGTGATCATTATAACTTTAGNGTGGTCAATCCTTGGATGGTACCAGTACAAAAACCNCATCCTCCCATTTGGGTGCCTGGATCAGCAAGTCCTGAAACAGCATACTGGGCAGGAGAGCACGGTTACACATATTGTGCATTTTTGACTGANGTGGATGTTACTCATGANCTCTTTGGATATTACCGNGAAGCGGCAGACCAAGCAGGNAAAACAGCTTCTCCCGATAATTTTGGGTATNTATTATGTTGTTACGTAGGTGAAACAGAAGAAGAAGCAGACGAACAAGCCAAGCACTTCATCTGGAGAATGGGCGCAACATTACGTGGCCCCAGAGAATATATGAACCCTGTTGGGTATAGATCCACTAGTGCTTCTGCATTAGCAGCCNGAAGAACAGGCCCCAAACCATTAAACCAACAAACATTCGAAGAATTAAAGGCCAATCATCATATTGTNTGCGGAACACCTGATTCAGTTTTAGAACAATTGGAATATTTACATTCCAAATTGGGTATGGGTAATCTAATTTTTTACGGACAAGAATCCCGAATGTCACATGAAGCCACTATGAAAAATATAGANCTATTCGGAAAACATGTATTACCAGTTATTGAAAAATGGTANNATTCTAATTAACTTGACGCTTAAGCAACAATAAAATTAAAATTAAANAATCAAATAAAGAGGTTTTCATTATGCCTGTAACAAAANATGGCGAAGATATCACCGTTAAAATTACAGAAAAAGCAGCTGAAAAAATCAAATACTTTGCGGAGAAAGACGGAACTGATTCAGAGGTCGGACTCAGAGTCGCCGTAAAAGGTGGCGGTTGTTCAGGACTAACATATGACCTACAAATCACAACAGAATCTATGGAAAGTGACAAAGTAGTCATGCAACACGGAGTCAAAGTCATGGTAGATAAAAAAAGCTACATTTACCTTGTAGGAACAACACTAGATTTCTCTGATGGACTCAATGGCAAAGGATTTACCTTTGAAAATCCTAATGCTGCTAAAGCATGCGGCTGTGGCACATCATTTGGCGTCTAACTCTAAAACGTCCCNAGANATAAACACNNTATCCNTNTTTAGAGATGCCNAAAACCTCGGCATTTTACATATTACAGGTAAAGACACTCTGGATTTAATCAATAGAATGTCNACCAATAATGTCATNGATNTTNATCCATTCCACACTACTCATACNATCCTGACGAATGATAAAGGNCGAATCATTGATATTATCTATGTTATNAACATGGAATCTTATTACTTACTAATAACAAGCCCNGGACAGGATCAGGTAGTATTAAACTGGTTAGACAAATATACAATAATGGAAGACATTGAGTATTCAAACCAAACATCGCAATTTAGCATATCCCATATATTACACACCAACCCTAAAACACTATTCAATATAAGCGATACTGGCACTAGCTCCTCCCTCATCACTGAGATCAACACTCCTAATTTCACTTCATATTTAATTCCATATCATCTTGGAGATTTAAATTCATATTTAATGATTGCATCATTGAAATACGATCAGTCCATCAAAGAATATTTAGGAAATCACCTATCATTTTGGGACACCCCTCAATATGAGCAATTCCGAATTGCTCATAAAATTCCCATCCATGGAAATGAACTTTCAGAAGAACATAACCCATTAGAAGCAGGCCTAATTGGGGCCATAGATTTTCATAAAGGATGTTATATAGGCCAAGAAGTCATTGCACGGCTAGATTCATATGACAAAGTACAAAAACATTTATCGCTAATAAAAATTAATACACAAAAACATCTTGTCGATTTAGAACTTTTCTCTGACGGGAAACTCGCAGGAATTATTACGTCTGCTCAACAAAAAAATAATACGGACTTCTCTCTAGGGATGGCCTATATACACAAAAATCATTCTAAAATCGGGACCTATTTATTAACAAAAAATGGCGAACAAGTTACGGTACTAGAAAATCCTCTACTTTTTGGGGAAGAAAAATAAAGCCTAAATATCGCTAACAAATTCTCCCTCATCATTCACATAGATTAAAGATTTAAACTCATATCCCCTGCCTATGACCTCCGCAGATCCTCCTTCATTTCTGTCTAACACCACCATCACTAAATCTACAATAGCTCCCTGACTTTCTGCAGCCTCGATAGCATGAAAAAGGGATCCCCCAGTTGTACATGTATCATCCACAATAGCCACGTGGGTGCCTTCCTTCAAAGAACCTTCTATTAACTGAGACATTCCATGCTGTTTGGCTTCTTTTCTTACGATAAACCCTGGCACTCCCGAAGAGCCATCAAAACTTTTTGTGCACACAGCCGACACAATTGGATCAGCGGCTAATGTAGGCCCTCCAATTCCTTTCAAGTTCTTTCCTGCTATAAGTTCAAGCATTAAATCCGCAATTAAATTTATTCCCTCTGGATCCAAACTTAACAATCTACCGTCAAAATAGTAATGGCTTTCTTTCCCAGATGATAAAATGAATTTCCCCGTTTTCAAAGCACCATTTGCATACGCTATATCTAATAATTTTGTTACCTTAGGATTCATTGTTTTTCCTCAACATATATCTTTTCTTTTTTAATGTAATCCTCAACATCTGGAGTTAACCCATCAATGTTCCTTTCCCCATCCGACAAAGCGTTCCGGATAGATGTCGCACTAAAACCATATTCGGGACCGTTAACAAATTGTATCCTTTCCTTGTACTTAGCCAATTTGTTGGGTAATTGTTGGGGCTCTTTATATCCAGGTCTTCCATACACAATCAATCTATTGGAGATAAGTATTGTTTCATATTCATGCCATTGATGAAATCTATTAATTACATCAGATCCTACAATCAAATAAACATCATTGGACACACTATTAAATTTATTATTTATCTCTTTTAATGTATCTACTGTATAAGAGGGGCCACAACGATCTAACTCTATATCAGAAACTTGAAACTGAGATTGTTCTCTCAGTGCTATTTTCACCATTTCTAGCCGTTGTTTAGAGGTTGCCTGAGGGAGTTTTTCGTCTCGCAAACGAGGGTTTCTGGCTGGAATAAAAAGAATAGAATCTAAAGACAAAAAAGACAAAACATATTGGCATACAGCTACATGACCCTTATGAATTGGATCGAAGGTCCCCCCAAAAACTCCCAATTTCAATTAAATCCACTCCATTTCTGCATCACCAATCTTAATAACATCCCCAGGCTGTATCCCTGATTCTTCTAAATGTTTAGCAATACCTAGTTTCATCATTTCAGACCATATTTGTATGGCCACCCGATGATCTTCCATGTCAGACATCAGTGTTAATCTTTCCAAACGCCTAGAATTAACAACAAATACCCCATCTTCTTGTTCTGTAATCAATGGTATGTTTTCAACAGGAGGGAAATAACTTTCATCAAATTCATGATGCTCTAAATCTTTCGGTATAATATCGAGCAGTCTATTACAGTCCCCAATTAATTCGTTTAACCCTTCCCCTGACACTGATGATATGAAATGAATCTTGTTGACTATTTCTCGACCTACGTCATCGTTCAAGATTTGATTATTATGAAGTTTTATTTCTTCTTCCAATACCTCAAATATCATTTCCTTATACTCATTGACCTCTGTTACATCCATTTTAGTGACAGCAACTATTTGAGGTTTAAGCGACATAGATTCATCAAACTGTTTAATCTCATTGTTTATCATTTTCCAATCATCTAGATGGTTTTCAGATAAACCATCGATTAAATGAACATAAAAGCGAGCTCTTTCTGCATGGCGTAAAAATTGAAAACCAAGCCCTACCCCTTCATTAGCACCTTCAATTAACCCTGGTACTTCCATCATTACAAAGCTACCTTCACCATACTCAACAACACCCAATACTGGTTCTAGTGTTGTAAACTGATAATCTGCTATTTTAGGTTTAGCTTTGGTGCAACGCGAAATAAATGTGGACTTTCCTGCATTAGGTTTAGCCAATAAACCCACATCAGCAAGTAATTTCAATTCTAAAAATAAAATAGTCTCCTCACCTTTTTCGCCAGTCTGAGCTAAAAGAGGCTCTTGATTAGTTGAAGAAACAAACCGTTTATTTCCCCAACCCCCTAATCCCCCTTTAGCTACTAATACTCTTTTATCTTGATCTAAATCAGCAACAAAAGTTTTTACTCCATCTGAATTTATTTTCCAAATAACAGTACCCAAAGGGGCGGTGATAATAGTTTCTTTAGCATTAGATCCACGTTGTTCTTTACCTTTGCCATGATGACCATTAGTACCATAAATAGTGCTATTGAATTTCAAATGTAATAAAGTGTTTAATGAATCATCAGACTGAATAACAATATCACCACCATGCCCACCGTCACCACCATTAGGACCACCTTTCGGATTAAACTTTTCATGTAAAAAGCTTACACATCCATTTCCTCCGCGGCCTGCAAATAAATTTAGTCTAACTGTGTCAATCATAAGAGCCTATATTTAATAATAATAAAAACGTTGATATTGTTGATAACTACGAGTTTTAGTCTGGTATTAGTATATAACGTTGTTTATGTTTTTAGAAAATGTGTTGATAAATGTGCCGGTTTGTTTTTTGATTATTGTGTGATTGGCATCATTCGAAGGAAGTAACTTAGGCAATATGAGTTATCAACTATTTTTGTTGAGTTATCAACATTAGTAGAGAGAGTTTCGAATTTCTTGGATTTGTGTTTGTTGGTCTTGAGAGGACTGTTGTGTTCGGGTGATTTTTTCAATGCCGTGGATTATTGTGGAATGATTCCGATCTCCAAGGAAGCGGCCTATTTCTACTGTAGTAGCATTGAGTTCTTTTTTTAAGAGAAACATTGTTATTTGACGAGCGTTGGCGATTAGAGCGCTTCTTTGTTTTCCTTGGATTGCATTAGGTTCAATACCATAATACTTGGCAACATTGGTTAATATGATATCTTTTGTTAAGGCTTGTGAACGATGCTGTTGGTTATAAGATTGAAGTAGATTTGTGATGTTGTCGGGTGTGAGCGAGAGATTCATTAATGTTGCATGAGCAGAAAGTTTATTGAGCATTCCTTCGATTTGCCGGATGTTTTTATTAGCGTGTTTTGCTATGTTTTCGATAGTGGAATATTCCAAAGATAAGTTCAGTGAAGCTAATTTGTGTTCTATTATTGCTATTCGGGTTTCGAGGGAAGGTCTTTGGATATCTGCTATTAGACCCCATTCGAAACGTGATGAAAGACGTTGTTGGAAATTGTTGAGTTTATTTGGAGCTTGATCTGAGGAAATCACAATTTTAGTTCCATTTTGGCGAAGGTCGTTAAATATATGAAAGAATCCTTCTTGAGTCTGCTCTTTACCGCTTATGAATTGTATGTCATCGATTAATAAGACATCTGTCCCGATGTAGGAGGCCTTAAAACGTTCTGTAGATTTATCTCGTATGGAAAAGATAAACTCATTGGTGAATTTTTCGCCAGTGGTATAAACAACTTTATTACCATTTTGATTACTTGAATTTGCAATAGCGTGGAGTAGGTGTGTTTTCCCTAAACCAACATCAGAATATAAAAATAGAGGGTTATATGGATTTTGTTCTCTGCTACTGACAGCAATAGCAGCGTTTAATGCTAATGAATTGCTAGGCCCTTCGATAAAGGTTTCAAATGTATAAGCACTATTAAAGGATGTAATTTTATTATTGTGTAATGAAGGCTTAGCCTGGCTTATAGAGTTGGATGGGGAAGTAGCTTGAATTACAAAGTTCACGTTGTATTTGTTGCCAGTAATTTTTTCTAACGTTTTTTCAATGCTTTGGTAGCATCTTCGTTCTAGCCAATCTAAAGCGAAGGTGGATTTCACCAATATATGAACTATTTTCTCGTCTATAGAGGTAATTGAGGTACCTTTGAGCCAAGTGTTGTATGAGTGTTCTGGTAGTTGTAATTGAAGATCACCAAGAACTGCGGACCATAACTCTTCAGTATTTATGTCTGTAATTGTTTGAGTTTCCAACGTCATTCTTGCCTCATATTATTTAGTTTGTATTAGACATGAGGTAGTAGAATTACAGTCAAGGATTATTTTGCTAAAAAATAATTGATTTTACTGCTTGACATCTGGTTTACGCGTTGGGTATCCAAGGGTTTATAAAATTAAAACGCTTATACTGATACTATAAAGTCTGATAAACAAACTAAATCACCTAAGTGATTTTCGCCGGAGATCCTTCCGGTATAGGTGGTGATGTTATTGGATGTGCTAACTTCTTTTAGAGTTCCAGATATATTAATTCTGTCTCCGGCATTAACAGGAGTAATGGCTCGCATAAGCAGAGATCCCCCATTATAAATGTTTTCGATGTTGAAGTTTCTTTCTAACATTTGAGCATTGTAAGACAATGTGGCAGGCCCAGAATTTACTGCAGTTCCAAAAATGTTGTTTTTTGCAAATTCTTCATCGACATGTATGTTGCTGTCTCTCTTGCCTCCTGCCAGCCGGAAATCATTATGGCGGAGGATGATTTCTTCTGATTCTGATATGGCTATAGGTAACATATTTGATCCTGGGGCCAAGTGGTCTAGGTTTAGCTTTTCTGTAGTTGAAGAAACCGGAGGAAAAGGGTTTTGGAATGCGGGAGATTCTGTAAATTCTCTTTGCGTTCGTTGGCCTTTTGAATATTCAAATATACAGGTGTAATAATAAGTAGAAACGGGCAGGTTATTTTGGTTATAAGAGGCTACTTCAAAAGTAACAAATTTACTGCCTCTGCGTTCGTATTTATCGTGAACTTTGCGAGTGCTTCTTATGGTATCTCCAGAAATTACAGGGTTTTGCCATTTAACTTCACATTTTGCAAAAGGGGTTTGCTTTCTCATTGTTTGCGAGTCTTCATAAGCGATAAACCCATTTTGTTTGGCTATTTCCCATCTTAGTAATGGGGCATAGCTAAGAGCCATGGATGGCATGGCGGTTAATTTGGTGTTAGATGAGGAGTACGTGTATCTAGGATCGTAGTTTTGACAGATGTCAGCATATTCTGAAATGTTGTCATTTGTAATTGCGACATTAACTTCTGGTCCTTCTTGACCGATTTGAACTTTGTCATAGTGCCACAAGTTTTCTGAACTCATTATAAAAACCTCTGTAATTGTAGAATTGTTGCATAGTGAAAGTGGTTCATGAATAATTAGGTGGATTTTACCACACGAAAATGAGGAGGCAGATATGAATGTAGGTTTTGTCGGGGTAGGAACTATGGGAAGTGGCATGGCAATGAATGTAATCAAAGGTGGTCACAATTTAATTGTTCATGATATTAATAGAGATTCTGTAACTGAACATTTAGAAGCAGGTGCCACTTGGGCAGACTCACCTAAAGAAGTTGCTGAGCAATCGGAGGTTGTTTTAACTTCTTTGCCAGGTCCTCTTGAAATGCAAGCTGTATGCACAGGAGAAGATGGTTTATTACAAGGGCTCACAGCTGGAAAGGTGTACTTTGACCTTAGTACTAATTCGCCTTCAATGGTGAGGCAAGTAGCAGAAGAATTTAGTAAAAAGGGAGCTCATTTGTTGGATGCTCCGGTCAGTGGGGGGCCTAGAGGAGCTCATAGTGGAAGACTTGCCGTGTGGGTTGGAGGCGAAAAAGACGTGTTTGATCAAAACAAGCATGTGTTAGATGCAATTGGGGATCAAGTATTTTATGTTGGACCTGTTGGCGCCGGTTCTGTAGCCAAACTGGTTCATAATTGCTCTGGGTACATAATTCAGTGTGCCTTGGCAGAGACATTTACGATGGGAGTTAAAGCAGGTGTAGAGCCATTAGCTCTTTGGGAGGCTGTTAGAAAAGGAGCCCAAGGGCGCCGAGGAACATTTGAAGGATTAGCTGAGCATTTATTGCCTGGGAAGTTTGATCCTCCAGATTTTGCTTTGAAGTTAGCGCGTAAAGATGTGGATTTAGCTGTTGGAGTGGGCAGAGAGTTTGACGTTCCTATGAAACTGGCTAATATAGCTTTGGCTGAAATGACGGAAGCCATGAATCGAGGCTGGGAAGGAAGAGATTCCAGAGTGGCTATGTTATTACAAGAAGAACGAGCAGGAGTACAAGTTCGTTCTACAGAAGAGGCAATCAAGGAAGTTTTGGGTAAGTAATTTAGTAGGCAGCGATTATTAGGATGGTTCCCATTTAAGTTGAGGTTCTCTCGCTGCCTTAGCTTCATCTAACTTGGATACAGGTGTGGTGTGGGGAGCTTCTGTTACAAGTTCAGGTTGGGTTGAGATTTCTTCATTGATTGCTTTCATTGCATCAATGAAAGCATCTAGTGTTTCTAGTGTTTCTGATTCAGTTGGCTCTACCATTAAGGCTTCTTCTACTATAAGTGGAAAGTACATGGTTGGTGCATGGAAGCCATAATCTAGGAGTCGTTTGGCTATGGCTAGGCCATTAACTTCCTGATCTTTCTTGGATGAGGCAGAAAATACAACTTCATGCATGCAGGTTCTGTTGTAGGGGATATCGTAGATGTCTTTTAAGGATTCCATTATATAATTAGCATTTAATACAGCATTGCCGCTTATTGATTTAATTCCTGCTGCTCCTAGAGTTTTTATATATGTGTATGCTCTAACTAAAACAGCAAAGTTGCCTTGAAATCCGCTGATTCTTCCAATTGAAGATGCAGGAGTGATGAGTTCAAAGGCTGATGGGGATTTTTCAACAACCGGGGCTGGTAAAAAATCGTACAAGATTGACTTAGCACAGACAGGGCCTGCTCCAGGTCCCCCTCCCCCGTGAGGGGTACTAAATGTTTTGTGTAAATTCAGATGAATAACATCAAAGCCTAGATGACCTAGTTTCGCTCGGCCTAACAGAGCGTTCATGTTAGCTCCGTCTCCATATACTAGTCCGCCAGCCTCATGAACAATTTTGCATACTTCTGTAATATTAGTGTCAAAAATACCCAGTGTGCTGGGTAATGTTATCATTGCGCCAGCTAAGTCGGGTCCTGCGATTGATTTTAAAAAGTCGATGTCTATATTTCCTGCTTCGTCTGAGGGAATAGATATGACGTCAAATCCAGACATAGCTGCAGATGCAGGGTTGGTGCCATGAGCGCTATCCGGTATGGCAACTTTAGTTCTGTTAGCGTCTTTATTCCTTTGATGGAATGCTCTTATCATGAGCATTCCTGCAAATTCCCCGTGCGCTCCAGCAAGTGTAGACAGACCTACGCAGTCCATGCCAGTAATTTCTTGTAGGTAGCTCTGGAGTTCGTGCATAAGACTCAATGCACCTTGGGAAACACTGTCATCTTGTAGTGGGTGGATGTTGGCAAAGCCAGGTAAAAATGCAACTTCATCATTAACTTTAGGATTATATTTCATAGTGCAGCTGCCCAGGGGATAAAAATGGGTGTCTATTGAAAAATTCTTATGGCTTAATCCTGTGAAATATTGCACAACTTCTGGTTCTGAGACCTCTGGCAGCTCTAAATTAGATCGGAGCAGGTTGGTTTCAGGTAGCTCCTGGACTGGAACGTCTGAGTCAGGGATTATAGCGCCAACTCTATTAGCGATGCTTCGCTCCATTAATAATTTTGCTGTATTGCGATTTCCGCCTTGTTGCATTTATAAATCCTTTAACGATGTTACAAGTGCGTCAATGTCATCTTTTGTGTTCATTTCTGTGACGCAGATTAACATACCGTTTTGTTGGAGATGACTGATATCTAGCCCTCCGAGAATGTTTTTCTCAATAAGTTTTTTATTGATTATTTCGGGTTGGGTTGGACAGGAGACAACGAATTCTTTAAAGAATTCGTTGGTGTTTTGTAACTCAAACCCTGGTATTTTTGATATTTCAGAGGCAGCGTAGTGCGCTTTTTGGTAACACAGATTGGATATTTTTTGTATGCCTGTTTTTCCAAGAAGAGCTAAGTATATTGTTGAGGCTAGAGCATAAAGTGCCTCGTTGGTACAAATATTACTAGTTGCTCGTTCTCTTCTAATGTGTTGCTCTCTGGTTTGTAATGTGAGAACATACCCGTCTTTTCCTTCTTTATCTGTGGTTTTGCCAACTAATCGGCTAGGCATTTGCCTGATATATTGCTTTTTACAAGTAAATAATCCTAGATAAGGACCCCCAAAACTGGGAGGGATACCTAGGGGTTGCCCTTCTCCTGTAGCTATGTCAGCTCCATATTCTCCTGGAGACTTGAACATTCCTAGGGCTAGAGGGTCTGCTGACATCACTAATAAGGCGCCACAATTATGGGCTTGGTCGCTTATGGTTTGGAGTTGCTCTATTCCTCCGTAAAAATTAGGATACTGGATGACAGCGCAGGCAGCCTCTTCGGAGATGTTAGGATTATCTGGGTCAAATGAAGAAATAGTAATACCTTGAGCTTGGCAGTATGTCTCGATTACTTGAATATATGCAGGGGACACAGTAGAAGCTATGCTTGCGTGATCTCGTTTTGTTACGCGGCAAGCCATTAGCACGCCTTCGGCTAGACTTGTAGCTCCGTCGTACATTCCGGCGTTTGCGACTTCCATCCCATATAAATTACTAATAAGTGTCTGAAATTCATAAATAACCTGAAGAGTTCCTTGACTCACTTCTGGTTGATAAGGGGTATAGGCTGTTAAGAATTCACCTCTGGTTATCAGAGGCTTGATTGCTGCAGGGATAAAGTGATGATAAGAACCTGCCCCTAAAAATGAAGGGCCGCTAGACAATGTTCTGTTTTGTGAAGCAAGGGAACTTAATTCTTGCATTATTTGCATTTCTGATAAAGGATTAGGTAGGTCAAGAGTAGGGTTTCGATGCTTTTCGGGAATATCTGAAAATAATGAATCTATGTCCGGAGCGTTTAGCTTAGATAGCATAAAATGCTGTTCTTCTGTTGTGTTAGGTATGTAGTGAGACTGGAATGGAGCCTTATTGTCCAACTTAGTATTTCTCCTAATTTATGGTGTGGGTTTTAGGATGTGAGTGATGTATAAGCCTCAGAATCCATTAATCCTTGAAGTTCTGATTCATCTGTTAGTTTCACTTTAACTAGCCATCCAGAACCGAAAGGATCTTCATTAACTTTTTCTGGAGAGGTTAATATTTCATCATTTTGTTCAATAACTTCTGCGGTTACCGGTGAGAATAAGTCAGATACGGCTTTGACGGATTCGATTTCCCCCATTTTCTCCATAGAACTTATAGTAGCTCCGGTCTCGGGAAGTTCAACATATACTACGTCACCAAGTTCGCATTGAGCATGGTCGGTGATGCCGATAATTCCTATGCCAGGATCTTCTATTTTTATCCATTCATGCTCTTTTGTGTAATATCTGTCTGCTGGATTCAATTTAAGCACCTCGCTTGTAGAATGGAGTGTTTGCTAGATTGGCGGGTAAGATTTTCCCCCGGATATCTAATTCTAAATCAACTCCTTCTATATATTGTACAGTGGAAACATATCCTAACGCTATACTAATATCTAATGTGGGGGAGTAGCTTCCAGATGTGATCACTCCAATTGGAGTTCCATTTTGGATAATTGGATAACCTTGTCTAGGTGCGCTTTTTCCGTCGACAGATAATCCAATTAATGTTTTGTTTGTGCCTCGTTCTAGTTGTTTATGGATCACTTCTGAACCAATAAATGAAGTTCTTTTTTTAATGAATCTGTGCAGCGCTGCTTCTACGGGACTGGTATTGATATCTAGTTCGTGTCCATATAAAGGAAGGGCCGCTTCTAGTCTCAGTACATCTCTAGATCCTAGTCCGCAAGGGGCAACTTTATTAGAGATTAAAGAGTCCCATAGTTGTTGAGCATAACAATTGTCTATTATTAACTCAAAACCATCTTCTCCCGTATAGCCAGTCCTGCCTAAGAATAAGGTAGCGTCCTCGAATATGCCGGTTGCTGCTCGAAAAAATCCCAGGTCTGATAGTGGCTGGTTGTTATGAAGAGCTATAAGATGACTTAGGATAGATTCTGATTGAGGCCCTTGTACGGCTAGCATGGTTGTGTCCTCAGTTCGGTCGAGTATGTTAACGGAATCCTGGAAATGATTTGAATTAGTGGCTTGTATCCAACTTATTACATCCGATCTGTTGCCTGCGTTGGGAATTATGAGGTACTCATCTTTAGAGGTTTTATAATAGATGGTGTCATCTATAACACCTCCATTACCATTGCAAATTAATCCATATTTGGCTTGAAGGGTATCCATATTTCGGACAGGACTGGTGACAAGCATATTCATTAATGGATGCGAATCGGGCCCAGAGAGATAGACCCTGCCCATATGTGATACATCGAAAACTCCGCTCTGGTTTCTCACAGCAGCTACTTCGGATAATATTCCTGAATATTGAATGGGCATGTCCCAGCCACCGAATTCTCCCATACGTGCCTTTAGTTCTGTATGGGACTTATATAAGTTTGTTTGCCGGTTTTGTGATTGTTCCAATGGAAACTCCTGTGGATATTAAATTAATGATACTTTGGAGTGACCTGCTGAATCAACACTAGAGAATTCAGTGGCTGGATGCCCTAAATTATTTTAAGTTAAGTACAAAATTAAATATTAATTGAAGTTAGGTCCCACAATTGGATGCTTTCAATGCATTCATCCCAAATAGGCTTGGCTACCGGATTAATACCGGATGATAATTCTTTCAAACCTTCCTCGTTGTGGACAGAGAGTTTAAACATAATGTAACTTTTATCTGGGGCTACTGCGGGAATTGTTTTCTCGACATGAGCGATGCTTTTTCTTACTCCCATTCCTTCATCAGATTGCATCCATCCCATGAATTTTTCAAAAGTTCCGTTTCCCGATTTAAATTTTGCTAATACAAGTATTTCTTTTTCCATAGTTCTGTCCTTTTTTAATTCTAAAAAGTTATGGTGGNTTATTCTCGCGCACAACCACTCAACAGTGCAGAACATAACACACTTTTGAAAATGTGCCAAAAGTGGCAAGTCTGATTTGTTCTTGAGGGATTTATGACATCTGAAGAAATGGAAACGAGGGACANAATTGTGCTTTGTGTCGATATAGTTTGCTTTTTGTGAAAGCAATGATTCCATTTTGGGTACGAAATAAAAGAGGTGCTCTAGTAGCCCACTAATTCCATAAATCCATATCCTGAGACAGGAAGGTCATCGTAACTTCCGTTTATCAGAGTGCTTCCTTCCCAATAAGGAGTGACTGACTGAGATTCTGGGAAAAATTCAGAGTCAGGNGTGACCGCAGTGATTTCTAATTTGAGATCAAGGTTTGTGACGTGTAGATTCCATTTTATGGGGTATTCTGAAGTCGATGCTTTGCTGAACCAGTGATCTGTAGCTTCTAGTATGAAATCTTCAGGGTCCAAATGAGTTGAGTTCCCTGCTTCGTCAATGAATGTGCCATAAGAGGTTATATAATTTTGGGTATCGCTATTTCTAACATAAGCAATCATAAGCTCTTGATTATTGTCTAAATGCAGGCTGAACCAATCCCAGCCAATTGACTGGTTATCTAAAAAATCGCCCCATTGATGGTCCATCCAAGAAGTCCCCGAAATGGCTACTTGTTTGTTTCCGCTCGTCATTTTGCCGGAAGCTTGTAGTGATGAATAGGTGTAGTAATATGTTTGTCCCGCTTCTTTCATGTCTACAAACCCTGTTCCATCGTGCAAGATAGGCTGTTTTGTTTTATTTAAATATAATTCGATTGTCCTGTCGGGAATGTCAAAATACAAAATGAATTGCTCTTCAGTTTCAGTCATCTGCCATGCGGCAACACGGAAGTTTATATAATCTTTGGGTAGTTCTTCATATTGCTGAAATGTTTTTTCTGAATGATATACGTTACGTGTTTGATGATCGTGCCAACTCAGATGGAATAATTGAGGATAAGAATCATCAAGATCTTGTTCTGTTTGGAATACGGTGAAATGGTAGCTAAATTGATTTCCTTCAGAGTCTGCGAGATGTCCGTTGAAGTACCACCACTCAATGGGTGTGTTGTGATGAAGTGAATCTTTTGGCAACTCAACAGNNTGANTGNTGTTTGACGNGATATTNTTAATAANTGGTTGGCTCTCTTGTGCAATGTCAGGGATTACAGATTGATCATTTGATGCTGTGCACCCGAAAGCAACTAAAAGACTGATAGGTAAAATAATTAAAGATAATGTTTTCATAAAGGTGCCGCTGNGGGATTATTCCCCCAGCGGAAAGGATCTTATTGGAAAGTTTCTACTCCTGCTCTTACGGCGTCTTCGTCTTCTTGTGANGACCCTCCACTGCCGCCAATAGCCCCTACTANTTGCCCATTCTTGAATATAGGAAGAGCNCCNTGTCCNGGTATGATCTCTCCTCCTTCTTTGATCATAATTGCTTGCATGATAGGGGTGTTTAGCCGCTCAGTGAGATCAGCGCTTGANGCNCCATAACATACTGAGGCTCGTGCTTTCCCTCTTGAGAATACGGGACATCTCCAAGGTGCTCCGTCCATCCAGACCATGCATTTGAGATCTCCTCGGGCATCTACTACAGAGATAGCGAGTTTAACCCCCATCTCTTCTGCTTTAGCTTTAGCTGCTTGCAAGGCTCTTTCAGCCTCCGCTAATGTTAACTGTTCCATAATGTACCTCCTATTGATATATTCTATATTATCAGATTGTGAACAAGAATATATGTGNATGAGAGGGATGATATGAAGTTTGGATTNTATTTGCCAAATCACGGNCCTACAGCTAGGCCAGGTCCANTAGCGGAAATCGCTAAAGCAGGAGATGTTGCTAATTTTGAATGTATGGTCGTTGGGGATCACATCATCGTACCCAAGACTATAGATTCTCCATATCCGTATACAGTTGGGGGAGAGTTTCCTGGTGGAGATACGGGTGAATACCTAGAACAATTAACTCTTCTTACGTATTTATCAGCTATCACAGCTAAGATAAAAATTGTTCCCAGCGTGATGATTGTTCCATATAGAAATCCTGTTTTGACAGCTAAAATTTTAGCTACGATGGATTTGCTCTCTAACGGCCGATTAATTTTGGGCGTAGGAGTTGGATGGATGGAAGAAGAATTTGAAGTGATGTCCTCTCCTCCTTTTAAGGAAAGAGGGAAAGTGACTAATGAATACCTCAAGATATTTAAAGAATTATGGACTTCAGAATCGCCTGAGTATGATGGAAATTATTATAANTTTTCAAATATTCATTTTTTNCCCAAACCTGTTCAAAAACCACATCCNAAAATTTGGNTAGGCGGACAAAGTAAAGCAGCTATNAGAAGAGCTGTTAATTTGGGAGATGGNTGGCATCCCGTAGGNGCAATTCCAGCCACTCCTNTAGAGCCACATCAAATTTCATCGGAACTTCAATATTTGNGGGAATATTCTGANTCGGTAGGAAGAGACNCTTCTGAGCTTGATATAGCNATGAAAGCTCCTTTGTATGACGCATCTAGTGGAGGNCCTANACGGAAGTTTTCGGGTTCTGATGAAGAGATTTTGGAGGATATACNGGAATATTCGGATCTAGGAGTGTCTCATATTATATTTGATATGAGGAGCACAGATTTGTCTCAGACTTTAGAAAAAATATCGTGGTTTTCTGAGCAAATTATTAGAAATAATTGATTAGANNNAGAAGTTTANTTGATACAATNNNATNTAATNAGAATTAATTGTTNCANTAAGGAGATAANGTGGATTCTTTAGAAGANAGATATCAGANNGGTCAGGANATGNGNAANAAANTNGCAGGNAANAATCCNGGNCATAANTCTATNCCNGGNACAGANCAATTAGCNCCNGATCTTCGNAGNATTATAGATGANTGTCTCTTTGGGAAAATTTGGACNCGNNCTGGGTTAGATTTGAAAGAACGAAGTATTTGCACGATATCAGTATTNATGGCTAATGGACAAATGTTATTACTGCGAAGACATATAGAGCGNGGGTTAACTGTCGGGTTAACGCCAGCTCAAATTGTGGAAGTNTTTATACAATTAACCTTCTATGTNGGNATCCCTCAAGTNGAAAATGCTTTATTGCTCACTAGNGATATNTTTGAANCNAACAGTGTGGAATTTGAAGCTACNACAGAGTATGACACCTCCAAATCTGTGGAACAGTTACANCAAGAAGGAATGGCNAAACATGAAGANCACTATCAANACATAGATGCATATTTNGATGATGATGCTAGCGATGCAGAAATAGAGATCGAGAGATTGGTTAATGAATATCATTGGGGTGCTATATATACCCGACCGCATCTCAGTGCTAAAGAAAGAGCGATGTGTAGTTTGGCTGCTCTGTCTGCTGTGGGTGTCTATGACAGACAGGTTAGAAGAAGAATTGATGGAGCGTTAAAATTAGGAATGACGCCATCAGAAATATTGGAAGTGTTTATTCAGGTGATGTTGTATGGTGGATANTTTAGTACAAGATCTGCCATACGAGTTGCTAGGTCAGTATTCACGGAAAAAGGCTTAGCTGTATAAATTAGTGAAGGTTTAAAAGATACTAATGGGCTCATTTCATTTGGTAAATCCCCACTTAAAAGGGCATTGGGGTCGCTACTTAGCACAGTCTATNCTGGCAGTGNNCGCTATGNTGATCGTATTGCTTTTTATAGATTCAGTTGCTGATGCGGCATTAGTAGCAGGGTTAGGTTCTACTGTTGTAACAGCTTTCTTACATCCAAAAGCGCCTTCTGGTAGGCTTAGAGCCATAGTTGGTGGACATGGNTGTGGTTTGATGGTGGGTTCCGTTCTTGCTTTGATGTTCATAAATTATGAATTGATTAATGCTTCAATATTATATTTTGATATCCTTATTATGGCTGCAGCGGTTGGGGGTACGATATTAGCTATGGGTTTAACAGATACAGAGCACCCACCTGCTGCAGGTATCGCTCTTGGAATGGCAGCTAGACCTTGGGAAATAAGTGTATTTGTGTATATTTTAATCGCCGTTTTAATTCTGGCTTTGATACGGTTTGCTTTTTATAAGGTAATTAAGGAAATTTAACAAAAGAAGAGAGGAACTTATGGCAGATTCTTTGACTCGTANATTTAGTCGTTTCGCTAAAAATTTGAGATATGAACAACTACCTGATGAAGTAATAGACAAAATGAAAGCTTCTTTGTTGCACGCGATGGTTGTTTCTATTATTGGGGCCGGAACTGAGCACGGAAAGAATGCAATACATTTAATAAAAAAAGAAGAGCCGCAAAGCCAAGGGGCTACTATTTTGTATGATGGCTCTAAATCTACTCGATCTGGAGCCGCATTTGTTAACAGTAAATTGATGCATGCCACAAATCAATCNGATTCTTATAGGATGCTATTGCATCCGGGCCCTTGCGTTATTCCGGCTGCTTTGGCTAGTGCCGAACTGGAAAACAGNACAGGGAAAGAATTATTAATGTCCATGATATCCGCATATGAAATTCAAGCGCGTATAGGTAGCGATTTTATTCCTTCTACGCAAGCAAGAGGATTTAGGTCTAGCGCTGTTTATGGAACTATAGCCTCAGCTATTGCAACAGGGATGCTTCTGAACCTTACTGAAGATCAATTGGTCACATGCATGGCGTTAGCTTGCACATTCACAGGAGGAACTAATGAAGGGCCTCGTTCTGGCGGGAGAGAAATGATGTTCCATGAGCCGTTATCTACAAGAAATGGCATTATGGCAGCGTTGCTTTCACAGGAAGGTGTTAAAGGATCAGAAACGGCATTGGAAGGAGATGCTGGATTTTACAATGCATTTGTGGGCAATAACACAGGATCATTAAGTTATGTTTTCTCAGGCCCTAACCAGGTTGAGGTAAGTTCGATCACTGAGCAGTTGGGCTCGGAATGGGAATTAATGAACATCACTCCAAAGATTTATCCAACCGCGGGATACAATAATCCAGTAATTGAATTAATGACTGATATAAGGAGAGAGCATGATATCGAATCTAGCAATATAGACGCTATACATGTGGATATGAACTGGTTAGAGACGACCTACCCGTCTCCTGCGTTTCCTAGCAGCGCTAGAACGAAACCAGGTGTTGGTAGCACTCATTATTTTGCTGCATATACTTGCCTAAATGGTTATTATCCTCCTTTAAAAGAGCGAGTGGACCCGGAAGTTACTAGTAATGTACGGGAGGACCAAGTGCTGAAATTAATGGGGAACGTGACAATTGAAGGACACCAAGACAGGCCAGCATTTGCTCCTAAGATTACTATACGTATGACAGACGGTACTGAATATCAAGGAGAATACGGAGGAGATGAATTGAAATGGAATTTTCAAACTGAATGTGACCGATTAAAACCATTATTTGAATCCATGGATTGGCCAACTTCAAAGTTAGATAAGATGATTGAAATTGTAGCTAATATAGAATCTCAGGACTCAGTGCATGAATTGGTTGACCAAGCTTCGTAAATTGATGGGTATAAAGCTTTCCCTGACGCTAATCTGCGTGGGGTTGGTTGTTGGTGCTTGCACTCCAGCGAACCCTCCAATGCAGGAGATTAATGGAATAAGCATGATTGTAGCTACAACCTCAGATGTTACAGTGGGCCAGAATCGGATAGGTTTCTCGTTGTTTAATTTTGAAGGAGAGGCCATTGTTGCGAAAGAAGTTACGGTAGAAGCTATATTTTATCCTCCCAATGAACAAGAAGGCATAATTAAAGACTCTGCTCCGGCATATTGGATGAGTATTCCCGGAGGGGCAGGTAAAGGTTTGTATATAACGAACTTGCAGTTTGATGTGTCAGGATCAGGTACACAACAAAACCCTAATTATTGGGAACTCGTGGCAAGCTTTACTTATGAAGAAGAGAATTTATGGAGTAAAGCGGCGATTGTTGTTGCTGATGAATCTCCAGTGGTTGCCATAGGTAATGAAGTTCCCAAGAGTTTGACTCTAACAGGAGATACTCTGGCAGAACTGGAGAGGATATCTACTGATATAAATCCGGATCCGGATTTATATCAGGTATCTATAGATGAAGCTGTGATTAACGGTAAACCTACAGTGATAGTTTTTGCTACTCCTGCTTTGTGTGTGAGCCAGGTTTGTGGCCCTATTGTTGATATGGTGTCTAATATAAAGATGAAGTACGAGAAACGACTCGATTTTATTCATGTTGAGGTTTTTGAAAATCCAAAAGCGTTGCTGTCACAAGGGAGGTTTTCTGGACAACAAGTGGAAGCAGTGAAGGAATGGGGACTAGTAACTGAGCCATGGGTTTTCGTTGTAGACCGAAATGGTTTATTGTCTGCGAAATTTGAGATTTTTGCGACCGAAGCAGAAATTATTAGTGCTATAGAAGCAGTCGTAAATTAGTCAGTTATTTTAGTGGCAATCAAAACATTATTGCTGCTGATATAACGGACCGTAACAGGAGATCCTGTTACTTGGTGTTCTTTTATGTGAGATGGGGTAAATCCTATAAACCCGTTTACTTGAAAAGAATAAATTTCGCCCGTTGGAGATTGGATTTTGAAAGTTTGAACATCTGATATTGATTTAGCCACCACCGATATCACTCTCCCTCGTATTAATTTATCGTTTTCTGTTTCTGATGGATCTGAGCAAGACAGTAGGACAAATGTGGTTAATGTAAGTATTGTTATGGAGATACGCCGGCGTATGTTAATTGAATTTAAATACACGATTAGCTATTACCCCGCTTAAAATGATCCAAACCAGAAGAATCAAAAGGGATGGCCAAATATCTACTAGCGACATCTGGCTTAGTGCTACTTCTCGTAGCCCATTTAGCATAGGAGTCAGAGGCATTATGGCAGATAACAAGGGTAATGGCCAAGGTAAGTATTCAGCAGGAAAGAAAGTTCCAGATAAAAAGATCATAGGAAATATCACAGCATTTCCGAGTCCAGAGCCAGCAGCCGGAGAGTTTGCCCAAGCGGATAATATAAACCCTATATTTATAAATACTATTGTGCCAATAACTACAATTATGTAGATATACAATAGGTTTCCGTATATGTTTGCATCAAAGACGAATGACCCAACAGCTAATATTATGGTTGTTTGGACCAGTACTAGCACTAGGTGGGCGAGTATTTCACAGAAGAAAAATTTCCATATAGGCAGTGGGGTTGCTAACAGCCGTTTAAGAATTTTTTGATTTCTGTATGTGCTTAATTGAATAGTTACTGATA
>PBNM01000004.1 GCA_002723125.1 Chloroflexota bacterium
ATCGAGAGAGGAAGTATGTTTGACAAACAGAGTTTAGACAATTTATTTGAAGAACTCAGAGATGAATTCGAACTAGAGCCTGAATGGGAAGAAATAGAACAAGATGCACACTTAGGTGTCGCAAGGTCTGACGCAGGAGTCGAACTAGGCGATATAGATGGCAGGGTTGCAGATTTAATAGGTAAGCACAAGCCGTAACTGTTCTATAGAGAGGCTCAATTCGAAAGCCTCGAACTTACTACAGATGTTTTAAGCACTACTGTGATGCGTTTTAACACCAGGTGTTTCATTTACATAAACTAATTAAATTTCTAGTATAATACTCAAATCATGGTTAATGTTGGTTGGCATTGTATTATTGCGTGCCTAACCAAAGTTACTTTAATAGGGGGAGAATACATGGAAATTATAAGATCTGAAACCGGTGCTAGGATGAGCAGAAGCGTTGTTCATAACGGAGTGGTATATCTTGCCGGTACTACAGGGACAGCCTATGAAAGCATCACCTCTCAAACTACGGAAATACTGTCTAAAGTTGATGTCTTGTTAAAAAATGCAGGCTCTGATAAATCTAAGTTATTACGTGCAGAAATATGGTTGGATGACATGCGTTATTTCGACGAAATGAATGCTGTATGGGATGCTTGGCTTCCAGAGGGCTCTGCTCCTGCTAGAGCGTGTGGCTCAGCTCACCTAGCTCGGGCAGGCGTTTGGGTAGAAATAATTCTGACCGCTGCAGTTTAATCGCCATTGTAATGCGGGCGTAACTCAGTGGTAGAGTGTTTGCTTCCCAAGCAAAAAGTCGAGGGTTCGAATCCCTTCGCCCGCTCCAATGTGAACTGACCTAAAAGAGGTATTTGTAATGAGTGTTCTTACGGAAGATATGAAAAGAATGATTAGGCAGCAAAGAATGGGGTTTATTGCCACGGTTTCGCCTCAGGGATTACCAAACTTATCACCTAAAGGTACTATGTCCGTTTGGGATGATGATCATTTGGTGTTTGCTGATTTGGGTTCTCCGGACACCATTGCAAACTTAGAGCAAAATCCTGCTTGTGAGATTAATGTTTTGGATTATTTCGCAAGAAAAGGATACTTATTCAAGGGAGACGGTATCGTTTTGGTTGAAGGCGATCTATTTAACGAAATTCATGATGCTGTGACTGCTAAACGAAGTGGGAGATCGTATCCAAGTAAAAGGTATGTCATAGTGAAAGTTAAAGATGCTTCTTTAATGATATCTCCAGGATATGCTTCAGGTCAGACTGAACTTGAAATGAGAGAACAATGGACTACACATTGGAACGGGGTACAGACGGAAAATTCATAAAAGTTTTTATCTAGAATCAAGTAAACATGAATGAACCAAACACAAATTTATATGTAATCCTGTTATTAATCACTAAGTTTTTCCCGAAATCAGTTTTTCAGGTTCAGCAGTTGATAACATTATGGGAGGACACAATCCTCGTTGAGTTACCTGAAAACCTTCAACAATATGAGCAAATGATTGGTCAGGACGGTAATCCAATCTGGAAATCCCGAGTAGCAAAAGCAATTACTGAGTTACAGAAAATGAACTATATTCAAAGGGCATATCCTTATAGTATGCAGTATCAAAGGTATGCTGTGACGCAACTGGGTACTGATGATATTACTGTTGCGCAACATGAAATAAAAAATAGAATTTCTGGAGATGAATTGCAACTATCAACAGAAATTGAGAAGTTAGTACAGGATATGTTTTAGAAGCATAGTGAATCTTCAAAAAGAATAAATTAAAATATATGACTATATGGTTACATTATTTAAAAAACTAACTGGTGATAATAAGATCATTAAACGTGCGCAGAAATTAGTTGATCAAATTAATGATTTAGAACAAGAATTTTCAATTTTGGATGATAATGGAGTCCATTCAAAAGCGAATGACTTAAAGTTGAGTGTTGCTAATGGGCAGAAACTTGATGATATTTTAGTCCCTGCGTTTGCATTAGTGAGAGAGGCTGCCAAACGAACTTTGGGCCAAAGACATTATGACGTTCAGTTAATTGGAGGAATTGCTCTGCATAGTGGCCAGATAGCTGAAATGAAAACAGGGGAAGGGAAAACTTTAGTAGCTACTTTGCCGGCTTTTTTGAACGCTTTAGAGATGTCAGTGCACGTTGTTACTGTAAATGACTATCTTGCGATTAGGGACGCAGCNTGGATGGGACCNATATATTCGTTATTAGGTCTTACTGTGGGATGCCTTCAACATGATAGCGCCTATGTATATGATCCAGAATCAACAGATTGCATGAAGTTAGTAGATAGGACTATTGCGTATGATTCGGATATATTATACGGCACCAATAATGAGTTCGGATTCGATTATCTCAGAGATAATATGAGCGTGGAGAGAGAACAGAGGGTCCAGAAGAGTTTGGAATTTGCAATTGTGGACGAAGTTGACAATATTTTAATCGATGAAGCGCGTACTCCTTTAATTATTAGTGGTCCAGCTGAAGAACCAGTAAATTTATATGGNCAATTTTCTAAATTATCTACNCGTCTTAGAGAGAATGATGATTTTGTAGTTGATGAAAAAACCCAAGGNACATCATTAACNCAAGAGGGCATACAAAAATTNGAACANTGGTTAAAAGTGGATAATTTGTATGATCCAGATAACTTTCATTTGGTGCATTTTGCAGANAATTCNGTGGTGGCGCAATTCTCTAAACAAAAGAATCGAGATTATGTTGTTAGNGACGGAGAGGTTGTAATTGTAGATGAGTTTACTGGGCGACTACAATATGGGAGGCGCTGGTCAGATGGTCTNCATCAGGCAGTGGAAGCAAAAGAAGGGTTACGNATTCAAAAAGAAAGTNTAACTTACGCTACTATTACATTGCAGAATTATTTTAGACTTTATACTAAATTATCAGGTATGACTGGAACTGCTTTNACTGAATCTGACGAGTTTTATCAAATATATGGATTAGAAGTNACAGANATCCCTACTAATTTGCCAATGCAAAGAGAAGACCAGAGTGATCTNGTATTTCAAAANTCCAAATCTAAATGGGCTGCAATTGTAGAAGATATAGCATCTACTTATGAAACAAGAAGACCTATTTTGATTGGAACTGCTTCAATAGATGATTCCGAATATCTTAGTGACAGATTAAAGAAAAGAGGCATACCTCACAATGTTCTGAATGCTAAAAACCATGCTAATGAGTCTGAGATCATAGCGGGTGCAGGGCAATTAGGAGCAGTTACAGTTTCTACTAATATGGCTGGTCGAGGCACGGATATAGTNCTTGGAGGTAAGTCTGACAATACTNAGAATTGGGAGTCAGAACATNAATCTGTAATAGATTTGGGAGGACTTCATGTGATTGGTGTAGAGCATTATGACTCTAGGCGAATAGACAATCAGCTGCGTGGTAGAGCTGGTAGACAAGGAGATCCAGGGACTTCTCAATTTTATGTTTCTTTAGAAGATGATTTGATGCAGAGATTTGGAGGAGAGCGTATCAAATCAGTCATGAGTTGGACTGGATTNGAAGANGATATTCCNATTGAAAATAAACTTATAACTCGATCTATCAGAGGTGCTCAGGTGAAAGTTGAGGGATATCATTTTGANATCAGGAAACATTTATTGAATTATGATGATGTTCTTAATAATCAGAGAACAGTTATTTACCAAGAGCGTAACGACATACTAGATTCCGCCGAATTAAAAAATAAAATTAAAACATTGTTGTGTGATGAATACGATGCAATAGTTGATCAATATCTATCAGGGCACAATAGCGACTTTTGGGATTATGATGCTTTCTATGCCGAATTGGGNGCAATAAGTACTGTTCCGGAAGAAATTATTGAAGAAGAATCTTTAGCACAGCTNGACCAAAAATATGTTAAAGATGTACTACATGACCACTCTGAAGAAGTTTATTTGGAGAAAGAACAAGAATTGACTCANGATAATATGGTCCTGGCTTCGAGAATATTACTACTTAAATCGATTGANACCAGATGGNTATCTCACCTAACCACAATGGAAAATTTAAGAACCGGAGTTGGTTTGCACGCATATGGGCAGCGAGATCCGTTGATTGTTTATAAAACAGAGGGATTTAAATTATTTACTGAGCTATTAACTCGAATACGGTCAGATATGCTTAAAANNTTATTTAATGTTCATATNGAGGNGGGNCAAGCTCCTATACCAAGACAAAAGAGCCCCAAATTGGTCNTAGATACCACCGGAAAAAAAATTGGCCGTAATGAATCATGCCCATGCGGAAGTGGTAAGAAATACAAAAGGTGTTGTGGTTNATCTAAGGGTTGAAATTCTTAATCCGTAAAGAGTTTGATATCACTGTTATTGAACTAAATGCCATGGCAAAAGCTGCCATAACAGGATTGAGGAATCCCGTATCCCCAAATATAAAACTTAAGTTTGTAGGATTGAAATTGATAATACTAAATACAGGATATAAAGCCCCCGCTGCTATTGGTATTAGTAATAAATTNTAAAAGAATGCCCAAAATAAATTTTGTTTTATGATTCTTGATGTGACCTCACTTAGTTTGACTGAATCCAGTATNGACGTTAGATCAGGTCTAAGCAGNGTGATTTTAGATGCTTCTATAGATATGTCTGAGCCTTGTCCTATTGCCATTGAAATGTCAGANTGAGTGAGGGCTGGAGCATCATTTATCCCATCTCCAATCATCAACACTTTCCGTCCCNTANATTGCAAATCGGTTATGAGAGAGAATTTTTCTTGTGGTGTAGTTTGTGAATAATATTGTTGAATACTAAGTTGCTCCGCGACATGCTCAACAACTTGCGGATTGTCACCACTTGCCAGGATGATGTTTTTCCCGGTATTTTTCAATGTTTGGATAGTGTAGGCAGCAGACTCTTTAATTTTATCCGTCAGAGTTATGAATCCTACAAATTCATCGTTAATGGATAAATAAACTCTAGTGGCAACCGTNTCCAATTCAGGNACATCAAGATTGAATGATTTCATAAATTGTAGATTGCCCATGATAATTGATTTGTTGTTTTGTGTCGCAGTCACTCCTAAACCTGGATGATTTCTAAAGTCTGTCACATCTTCTACTACAATATTTTTTGTCCTGGCGTGTTGTACTATAGCTTTTGCNATAGGGTGTTCTGAATGGTTTTCAATTGAAGCAGCTATTTTTAGGAATTTGTCTTCATGTAATGANGNTGATTCAATTGACGAAACTTNCAAATTTCCTTCNGTCAGTGTTCCTGTTTTGTCAAATACTATTGTGTCGATATGTTTGAGTTGTTCTAAAGTTTCTGCGTCTTTTATTAAGATACCTAATTGAGCGGCTTTTCCTGTACTGGTTACTATGGCTGTTGGTGTAGCTAACCCTAAGGCACACGGACAGGCGATAATTATTATAGATATAAATGCTGTAGAAGCAATTATCCATTGAGGCGAGGGCCCAAATAATCCCCATCCTAGGAATGCGAGGAACCCTATTGCTAATATTCCGGGGACGAAAACAGAAGATATTTTATCTGCCAGAATTTGGACTGGTGCTTTGGAGCCTTGTGCATGCTCTACTAGAGATATGATTTGTGATAACAAAGAATCGTCCACGTTCTTAGTTGTAACTACTGTAATAGAACCGTCAAAGTTTATTGTGCCCGTGTAAACTACTGAGTCAGGGCCTTTATCTTGAGGGACTGACTCTCCGGTAAGTATTGATTCATCTATGCTAGTAAATCCAGACAGTATAGTTCCGTCTATTGGAATAATTTCTCCGGGTCTAATTAATATCACATCGTTAATTTTTATTTCGTTTATGCCCACTTCAATTTGTTCATCATTCCTTAATAAAGTTGCGGTAGTAGGACGTAATTGAATGAGTTGCCTAATTGATTGTGATGTTTTTACCTTGGCAATAGCTTCCAGATATTTACCCATAATTATTAAAGTGATGATCATAGTAGAGGTATCGAAGAATAAGTATGGAGGGAACATATTGGAAATCGAGGGGTTGAAGAAGCTAGTATTAATAACAGTTAGGAAAACGCTATACCCATATGCAACGCTTGTGCCAATTATTATAAGGCTGTTCATGTTGGGGGCTAATGCTATTAAACTTCGGATGCCTGATGTATAAAAGCTGTAACCGCACCAAAATTGGATAATTGTTGCAATTATTAAGCAATATACCTCTAAATATGGAATACTCGAGGTTATCGAATGCCAAGGTAAGAAATGCATGCTCGTTAAGAAAATGAACATGCTTCCCAGAAATGATATGGCTAATCGGTTTTTGATGCTTCGAAGTTCATCATTTTTATTAAGCCTATCTACTTCTTGGCTATAATTTCCTGGCATAGCAGCTGAGTATCCCGCACTAGATATCGCTTCAATGAAGTCTGATGATTCTGTGGAGTCATTTTCTATGTATTGTATGTTCGCACGTTCTGTTGCTAAATTGACATTAGCTTCGAGAGTATAAGGAATATTTCGGATTGCCGTCTCAACATGGTTAACGCATGCACCACACGTCATGCCTGTTATATTTAGGGTAAGGTTTGTAGATTTAATGGTGTAACCCGCTCGTTCTATTCCTATTTTAAGGCTGGATAGAGATAGGAATCTGCCATCGAAACTGATACTAATGTCGTTGTTGTTTGTTTTTGTCTCAACAGATTGAACCCCTAAGATTGAACGTAGATTTTGTATTAGATTGTTTCCAGAGTCATTTGAAATGTCCTCGACTAAGGGAATATTTATCATTGTTAAGTTGGAATTCATTTAGTAACTCTTCAAATGTTAGACAAACTAATACTTAATATGTACCATACCGTAAACTGATAGTATTTGTATTTTAATACAAATATTGAAATGATTCGATATTCAAATCCGTAGGAGTAGCATGACCTCAAGAATACATTATGCGTGGGTGGTTGTTTTCTCAGCAGCTATTATGCGCCTGTCAGCTTCCTCGTTCCGTACTGCTTCTAGTATTTTAATTCCTAGAATTGTTGAGACTTTTGGATGGAGCTACGGAATGGTTGGTTATGGATTTGCCATACAGTGGATAGCTTCTGGTTTATTTGGTCCTACGGCTGGTTGGATAGGTGATCGATTAGGATTCAGAAGAGCTTTGTTGGTCGGCACTGTCATTTTTGTTGCTGGAATGGTGCTAACCTCAACGATGCGTACTTTATGGGAATTTTACTTCTATTTTGGAATTATTGTTAGCTTATCAATGGCAATATTCCAGGTTCCATTAACGGTTGGGGTTTCTGTTTGGTTTAAGAAACACCTAGGTATAGGAATGGGAATATTACAGTCCTCTCAAGGATTAGGACCGGTTGTTGCCGCTCCGATTGTTCTATATATATTAAGCTTTGAGCAATTTGGATTGAGAGGGGCTTTTTGGTTACCCGGCATAGGGGGAGGAATCGTATTACTGCTGGCTATAATGCTCTACAGAAATCACCCAAGCGATGTAAACTTAAGACCTCTAGGTGCAGACCCTGATGAACCTATTGAGGTGCCTTCTACCGGGAATGATGCCAAAATTCGATCAACCGTTTTTCTTAAACGCGCTCAAAAGACAAACGCCTTTTGGAATCTTATAGGGATACATTATTGGGGATGTGCGGGTCATTCCATAATTGTGGTTTGGTTAGCATCAATAGCTGAACATAATGGTCTGAGTGCAGTTCAAGCCGCGGCTGTTTTTATAGTGATGTCAGTTTCAAGCACTTTGACTAGATTTGGGTCTCCTATATTGTCTGATTTGTTAGGCAGTAAATTGATTATGGGATTGTGTTTCTTGTTACAGGTTTTGCCGATAGTGATTTTGTTATTAGGCCCGAATCTTTGGATGTTTTATTTGTTTGCTGTGTTATTTGGTATTGGATTTGGTGGAGAAATGAGTTCTTTNCCNATAATAAACCGTCAATATTATAAAGGTGCCCCAGTTGCGCGAACTTACGGATGGCAAATGATGGGAGCTGGAACAGGTATGGCTTCTGGTGCCATGATTGGAGGGTTCCTACGGGATCTTACAGGAGATTTTGACGCTACTTTGATTGTGTCAATGGCATTTAGTTTAATGGGTGTTATTTCAATTATGTTGCTTCCTTCTACCAAGAAAGAACAAGTGGCAGATTGGGAAACATATTTGCCGGAAGCAACCTCGGCAAAAAACCCTTCTTAATTATTCCTTAGGAGGTTTTATGTTAGATCTATTAATAAAAGGTGGAACGGTAGTAACTCCATGGGGATCAGGATTGTGGGATGTAGGAATAGTAGGTGAAAAAATCGCTAATGTGTCCCTCCCTGACTCGATTGATGAGCAAGCTCATAAAGTATTGGACGCAACAGGCAAAATTGTTGTTCCTGGAGGGATAGAACCGCACGCTCATATATCAGCTCCTATAATGGGTCATTCAGAAAAAACGGCTCCTCCTGAGCAAGTTAGCTTAGCATCTATGTTTGGAGGCACAACAAGCATTTTGGATTTTGCGATTCAATACCCAGGAATCAGCATTGAACAGGCCTTGGCTGAAAGAGCTCATGAATGGACAGGCAAATCTTATGCAGATTATTCCCACCATCTGATGCTTTTAGGGGAGATTCCTGACAGGATTATGGGAGGNTTGCATGAGTTTATAGAAGATGGTTTTGCTACAGTTAAAATTTTCACAACCAACATCAGGCCTCCAGAAATGGCAGGAGAACCTCGTATGGTCAAGATGGGTCATTTACATGATTTGATGGAGACTATTCATAGGACAGGAGCTATGTTGATGGTTCATGCAGAAGATGATGATATGGTTCAACACATGTATGAGAAATTAGCCCGTAATGAAAATACAGAATGGTGGAATATGCACTTGGTACACAGTAACGAGTCAGAAGATGTATCTTTCAGAAGAGTAATACGTGTGTCCGAATGGACCGGTTCTCCTGTTTATTTTGTTCATGTCAGTGCTAACGAAGGTTTATTGGCGGTTAGAGAAGCTAGGTCAAAAGGCATGCCAATTTATGGTGAGACATTACATAATTATTGTTGCTTTAATGCCGATCATTACAAAGAAGAGTTTGGCATGAAATATCATACTTATCCATCTTTGAAGTCTGAATCAGATAGACAATCTTTATGGAGAGGCTTGGTGGATTATGGATTGAGTACTGTTGCTACTGATGAATACTGTACCAATTGGAATCTTAAAATTGAAGGAAAGAAAGTATCAGATGTTACTGGCGGCCATAACGGGATAGAAACTAGAATGGGCGTTACTTTTAGTGAAGGTGTCAGTAGGCAAAAGATGTCTTTAGAGAGATTTGTAGAAGTTACTTCCAGCAATGCGGCTAAGATTATGGGAATGTATCCTCAGAAAGGCTTAATAGCACCTGGATCTGATGCAGATATTGTTTTGATAGATCCGTCGTTTGATAAAAACTTAGAGATGAGTGACTTCCATATAAGTGATTACAGTATTTGGGAAGGATTTCATGCTCAAGGCTGGCCTGTTACCACGATACTCAGAGGAAATATTGTAGTAGAAGATAGAAAGTTAGTAATAGATCAGAAATTGGGTAAATTAGTTAAAAGAAAAGTCTCATCAACTGTTCTCAATCGGCCTGTTTGCTGAAATAAGATTTATGAATTTAATGCTATCAAGCGTCAGACTTTCAGGAAAAGGACCTAGTCTGGTTTTATCCTAAAAGGAACTCCGTGGATTCCGTTGTTAGCGAATCCCCNGAAATTCCAATCAAACTTCATTGGTTGAATATTTCCTTCTGAGTCGGAAGCTCGAGATTGCACTATGTAATATCCAGGTTGTGCATTTTCAAATTGGTATTCCCATGAAGTCCAGTGTCGTGGTTCACTGTTGTGTTCCAGGTTAGCTGAGTGCCAAGATTTCCCTTCGTCTAGACTGATTTCTACTTTGCTTATATTTCCTGTTCCAGTCCAAGCTTTACCTCTTATCGATACCGGGCAATCTGTGAAGCTTTGCCCTCTGTTTGGTGATGTTACCAAAGATTTCACTTGCATAGATGTTACTCTTTCAGGTTTGTCAGATTCTAGTGCACCAAGCTTCTGGTAAACGTAGTACTCACTTTGATGGAACCCATAATATGCTTTTGACAGCAATCGAATTTCTGTAAGCCATTTTACTGAGGCCATTCCATACCATCCAGGGACTATTAAACGTAAAGGGAATCCATGAGAAATGGGTAAGGTTTCACCATTCATTGAATGAACAATTTGGATTTCAGGCAATAAAGCTTTGTCTATAGGCAGACTAGCTCCAAATTGTTCGTTAGCATTGGTAGTAGGATTCATTGCTACGTCAGCTCCAATAAAAGCTATTTCTACACAACCCGCTGTTTCTATACCTTCTAGAATTTGAGATACAGAAACTCCCGTCCAATAAGCAGAACTTACCCCGCTATTATCCCAAAGGAGTCCTTCTACAGGTGGCTGAATGGCGGCTCTGCTGTTGCCTGCACATTCCAAAACATTTTTAAATTCATGGGATTTAAGGGATAAGATGTCATCGTAATTTAGGGATTTGATGTGTTTGTCGTCATGAAAAATATTTAAATTCCATGTGTTTATGTCTATTTCTGGCTGATTTGAATGACTCCTGACAAAAAAGTTGTCATTAGGAATGATATCTTGATTCATGGATTCTACTTGAAGCCCTATTACTTGAGGGCTTATAGATAATTCAGTATTTTTTAAAGGTTCTGTTGACATTTTTTCTCCTCGCATTTTGATGTTGGATCAGAAATCAAATGGCCCACATGAAAACGTGGGCCATTTGCTCATCATTTCTCTAAGTTTAGATTGTTACAACAACATGCGTAAAAAAACCCAGATTTAGACCCACAACATTTGTGACCGAGTGTAGTTGTTCGTAATTGTGATAGGGTTTTGTGCATGAGTTCTTCCATAATCTCCGTAGTTTATCATCACAATCTGTAGTAATCCAGTAGTGTTAGATATCCCTTGTATATGGCGGTTTTATGGAATTTTACTGTTGGCGATTCAACGTTTTTTTTGTATAGTGGAACTTTTGTAATTGTGAGGAAAATTTGTTAGGCGGATCTTTAGAAGGAATTAAAGTAATAGAGCTTGCTGAAGGCGTATCTGGCCCGTATTGTGCTAGGTTACTATCACAAATGGGGGCTGAGGTTATTAAGATAGAATATCCAGGCAGAGGCGATGTTAGTCGTAGTCAAGGTCCGTTCACTGACCAATTTGAGGACCTAGATAAAAGTGGGGCTTTCTTGTTTGCGAACTATAACAAGAAAGGGATAACTTTAGATGTGACTAACCCAGAAGGGAGGGCAATTCTTTTAAGATTATTACAGGAAGCGGATATACTTATTGAAAATCAAACCTCAGAGTTTTTAAAAAATGCTAGTTTGCGATATGAAGATCTAAAACAAGAATTTCCTAGTTTGATTGTGACTTCAATTAGCCCATATGGCAGGACTGGTCCCTATAAAGATTATCAAGGATCTGATTTGACTTCGAATGCTTTTAGTGGATTAAGTTTTGGGACCGGCCATGAAAGTAGAGAGCCATTAACAACCCCTCTTTCCCAAGCAGGAGTACTAGCAGGAGTGGGAGCAGCGTTTGCAACATTAATGGCTGTATTGTCTAAATCTATGACGGGGGTAGGCCAATTGGTGGATGTGTCTGAGTCTCAAGTAATAGGGGTTCTACTAACAGGCTATCACTTACCTACTTATATTTATAGAGGAGTGGCTGGTTGGAGATCAGGTAACAGAATGAGACTAGGTCTGTTCCCTAATTGTGTTTTGCCATGTAAAGATGGGTATATTTGTATTGATGCCCCTCAAATGGAACAATATCAACGTTTCTTAGATTTGTTAGACGATAGGGAATGGATGGAGAATCCCAGATATAGGAATCGCAGAGCTATGAGTGATGAATATCCAGAAGAGGCTGAGTCTTTGATAGCACCATGGTTTATGCAACGGACCAAGGAAGAAATTCTAGAGATTTGCATAGAAAACAGAATACCGTGTGTTCCTGTGAAAAAATTTGATGAAGTAATGAAAGATGAACAATTAATCGGAAGAAATTTTTTTGAACCTATAAAGGAGCCGGATGGGCAAGTTTTCACACATCCCGGTCATCCTTTTAGAATGTCAGAGACTCCCTTAGATGTAAAAAGGCCTGCACCAACTTTGGGACAAGATAACGAAGACATATTCCTTGGAAGATTAAGATTGGAAGCAGATGAGTTCAGGCGATTGCAAAGGGATAATGTTATATGACCAATAATTTACCATTATCGAATTTGAGAGTAATAGATTTCGGGACAGCATGGGCAGCTCCGATGGCTACTCAATTACTGGCGGATTACGGAGCGGAAGTAATAAAAGTTGAAACTAGGACTAGATTGGATGGTTTGAGGTTGGGTAGGCCGATGATAGGAGAAGATCTGGCAGGAGGGGATAGAGGATTATGGCCTGAATTGCAGCCTGTTTTTCATGGAATTAATAGAAACAAATTAAGTATTACAGTAGATATGAAGACATTGGAAGGGATAAAAATTGTTAAAGATTTGATTTCTCAGAGTGATGTCGTTGTTAACAATTATTCTCCTGGGGTTCTAGATAGACTTGGATTGGATTATGAATCATTAAAAGAAGTAAAACCTGATATTATTTTGATTTCCATGCCTGCTGTTGGAGATGTTGGTCCAATGAAAGATGTTTTGGCATATGCTCCGATAATTCAAGCTTTGTCTGGACTGATGAGTTTGGTAGGTTATGATGAAGATGAACAATTGGTAGGAGAATTACAGGCTCCTTGGAGTGATGTAGTAGCGGCGGTTCATGCTTCATTGGCAATATTGTCTGCTGTGATATATAGAAATAATACAGGAAGGGGACAATATGTAGAAGTATCCCAGCTTGAAGCCACGACTTCAATGTTAGGTTTAGGATTTTTACAAACTCAAATCCATGGGTCCTCCCCTGTTCCGACAGGCAATAAAGATTTATATTCTCCTAATAATAATTATAGATGTTTTGGAGATGATCAATGGATATCTATTTCTATTCAAAATGATAATCAGTGGTCATCATTTAAAAAAATAGTAGGTAATGTTGATTGGATTGAAGACATCAAGTTTAGTACCAATGACTATCGTATAGAAAATATTGTGGAATTAGACCAAAATATTTCTGAATGGGCCGGAAATATGAATAGAGATGAATTGGTAGAGTCTTTGCAAGGTCTAGGTGTGCCGTCTATGGCAGTTATGAATATAGAAGATCAGTTTATTGATCCACATTGGCAAGATAGGGAAGCTTATGCCGAAATTGAGCATCCTCATGTTGGGATAGAATGGATCTACGGAATGCCGTGGCTACTTAGTGAAACTCCCGGCTCTGTACGGACCCCTGCTCCTAGCTTAGGGCAACATAATGAGTATATATACCATGACCTTCTTGGGTTGGATATGGATTATATTGCGCATTTAATTGCTACTGAAGTGATAAATTAGTCTCTAATTTTAAGGATATTAATTGGTTAAGTTAAATTTATCAAAGACGCGTGATTCTGGTGAGAAGCGAATTTTTTATGGATGGTGGATTGTCGCTACAGGATTGCTCGGAATTACGGTCAAACAAGGCTCTTTTAACAAAAACTTCTCAGTTTATGTTCCGTTTTTAACAAAAGAACTAGGAATAGGCGTGGCTGCTATTTCAACAGCCGATATGTTAGGAAGAATGACTGCAGGGTTTATGGCCCCTTTATGGGGTTATCTAACTGATAGATTCGGATATAGGAACATGCTTATATTTGGAGGCTTATCTTCAGGATTGGGATTTATATTGTTAGCCAGGGTAACTAATTATTTCACTTTTACTTTGGTGTTGGTCGGATTGATATCTATGGGAGTTCGGGCAGGCTTTAACAATGCTTCGATTCCTGCAATAAACGCTTGGTTTAGGAAACACCGCGGATTGGCAATGTCAATTGTTTCTACTGGTAATGGAATAGGTGGATTATTTGCTCCATTAGTAGGTTTTATGATTCTTTCTTTGGGATGGCGCCGTTCAGCGTTCGTAACGGGTATTTTTATTATAGTTATCATGAGCACTTCGTCTTGGCTAGTTAAACAATCACCAGAATCTATGGGTTTGCACCCAGATGGAGAAGAACCTGATAAATTAGAAAACAACCCTTCAGAGGATTCCGCATCTAATGAATTATCAAACCAGCGAGATTTTAGTGTAAAAGAAGCTATGACGACGTTTGCATATTGGCAACTTGTCATAGCTGTTGGTTTTAGGAACACAGTACATGCAGGAATTTCTTTTCTGATGGCGCCAGTTATGATTTGGTTTCTTCAGGGTGGAGGTAGGAATGAAACAGATAGTTATATAATTGCGACTTTATTCATGTTTGTGTTTTCTTTGGGTACGTTGTTTTTGAACCCACTAGTGGGTTGGATTGGCGATAGATGGCATAAAAATAGAGTTAGCGCATTATGCATGGTTACTGGAGCACTTTCTATATTGGCCCTATTAGATCATAGTGGTTCTTTATGGAAGTTAGCAGTTTTTGCATTGATGTTGTCTTTAGCGGATGCAGCGAATCCTTTGGCCTGGGCTATATTAGGCGACTTTTTTGGACGTAAAAACTTCGCGACTTTGAGAGGTTGGCAACATCTTCCTGATCAATTGATGTCTATGAGTACTCCGGTATGGATGGGGCTGATTTTTGATAATACTGGGAGCTATTATTGGGCATTAATACCTTGCATGGTCATATATGTTTTAGCAGCTGGTTCATATTGGACTCTAAAAGCTCCTAAATTACCTGACAAACGTTAGAATCATATCAATAAATGTTTAAGAATTATCATTGAAGCCTGATATAGATAAAAAAGTAAATTCATCTAATCCGAGAATATTCTACGGATGGTGGATTGTTCTGATTAGTTTGTTAGGTATCACAGTGAAAATCGGTTCGTTTAATAGAAATTTCACTATATACGTTATTCCTATACGTAAAGAACTGGGGATTGGAGTTTCTTCAATAGCATTTGCCGATATGCTAGGTAGGCTGACTGCGGGAATTTCTGCACCCGCAATAGGATATTTGGTTGATAAATTTGGCTATAAAAACATGCTTATTTTCGGAGGAGTTACCTCGGGTCTAGGATTTATATTATTAGCTGCTGTCCATAGTTATTTGATGTTCTGCCTGGTATTAGTAGGATTAATTTCTTTCGGAGTTCGTGCCGGGTACCATACAGCGGCCATTCCAGCTATTAATTCGTGGTTTAGGAAGCATAGAGGATTAGCAATGTCTATTATATCTACGGGTAATGGTTTTGGGGGCGCTTTTGCACCTCTCGTTGCATGGATGGTTCTAAGTTTAGGATGGAGGCGTTCTTCTTTCATAACGGGTGTTTTTGTTGTGATTTTTATGGTTAGTACTTCTTGGTTGGTCAAGCAATCTCCTGAATCCATGGGGCTTAAACCAGATGGTATTTCAGAAGTTAATGATAATGATATTTTGGGCTCAACTGATTATCCAGAAGAAGATTTTGGCGTGAAAGAAGCCATGCATACTATTGCCTATTGGCAACTTATGATCGCTACTGGATTAAGGAATACAGTTACATCAGGAATAAACTTATTGATGGCTCCAATGATGATATGGTTTTTACAGGGAGTGAATAGATCTGAAACTGAAAGTCTGATTATTGCTTCGTTTTTCATGATGATGTTTTCAGTAGGATCTATGATTCTAAACCCTATGATTGGATGGATAGGTGATAGGTGGCGTAAAGAGAAAGTGAGTGCAGTGTGCATGCTTCTTGGAGGCTTATCAATGCTAGTCTTATTGGATAGGAGTGGATCGTTGTGGCAATTAGGACTTTTTGCAGTCCTTCTAGCTCTGTCTGATGCTGCAAATCCTTTGGCTTGGGCAATGTTAGGTGATTATTTTGGAAGGAAAAATTTTGCCACTTTGCAAGGGTGGCATCATTTGCCGAACCAGTTGATGTCAATGAGCACGCCTGTTTGGATGGGATTCATTTTCGATAGAACTGATAGCTACTATTGGTCTTTGATTCCATGCATAGTAATATATATCCTTGCGACTGGATCATATTGGACGCTGAGGCGCCCCAAGCTACCATCTGATGTGAAATCTGGTATAGTTGGTTCAGCCAGATAAGCATATAAATTATTCATATGGAGGAATAATGGTTCTCGAATCAGGAAAAATAACTCAAGAAGGAATTGATAGATTAAGACAGCGTATAGGAAGCTTTAACAGACCTAGGCAGTATGGGGTTGGTTTGTTTAATGAAGAGGCTTCAAGGAGTGCAATCCGGCACTTTTGCCAAGGTATTGGAGATCAAAATCCTCTGTATTGGGACATGAGCTATGCTCAGACCTCGAAGTTTGGAACTATTATTGCCCCTGCGGCATTCTTGTATAGTGTTTATTGGTGTTCAGGGAGATGCGGGGGTCTACCCGGAGTTCATGGATTCCACGCGGGTAATGATTGGGAATGGTATAGACCAATTTATATGGATGACAAAATCTCTGTTCAAGAACAATTTACAGGCTTAGAAGAGAAGGAAAGTGAATTTGCCGGTAAGATTTTAATTCAGTCCAGTGTGAGTACATATTTTAACCAAAGAGGCGAAAAGATAGCGAAAACTAGGGGGTGGCAGGTTCGTGCTGAAAGAAGCGCTGCTAGAGAGAAACAAAAGTACACTTTTGAACCCTATAAGTACACTAGAGAAGAAATAGAAGAAATTACAAACGCTGTACTCAATGAAGAAATTAGAGGCAATAATCCAAGATGGTTTGAAGACGTGAACGTTGGAGATGAACTAACGCCGGTTGTTAAAGGACCTATGAGTCACGGGGATATCACAGCTTTTGTTGCCGGATGTATAGGCGGAATATCACATGGAATACAACTCAAAGAGATGTTGAGGCATCCATCTTGGGGATTTGTAGATCCTAGCACAGGAGCACAGGAAGCAATAATTAGGGTTCATGACATCCAAGAAGCGGCAGAGAGTGCTGGTTTGCCGGGGGCATATGATTATGGTTGTCAGAGATGTTGCTGGATGGGCAATTTACTGACACATTGGATGGGAGACGACGGTTTCTTAAAGAACATGTACGTTGAGTTGCGCAGATTTAATGTTGTGGGAGATACCACTTGGTGTAAAGGAAAAATCACTGCTAAGAGAATTGAAGGTGATGATCATATGGTTGACATGGATATTTGGGCAGAGAACCAGAAAAAGGAAATTACAACCAAAGGAACAGCCACTATTATACTTCCTTCAAAAGAGACACAGACTATATTTTCTAAATAGTTATCTACGGTTATATGAAAGTTTTTATTGATGCTTTCATATAACCGTAGGCAGAAGTCAATCCTAAGAGGACTCCTATTCCGAATATCACCATGGATATTTGCGTGAAAATATTGTTGTTTATTGAAAGAGCCAGTATCAGCATGGTGATCCCTGTCATTTGAAATCCCGCTTTCATTTTTCCTGATTGAGATACTGCAGAGGTCTCTTCCACTCGCATTCTCGCAGTCCATTCTCGAAGACCAGTTATTAATATTTCTCTTGATATGACAGCTGTAGTTAATATGGTAAATAGTATCCTATAATTTGTTTCTGAATATACTAGGATTAATGTTGCGAGAACACAACAAACCATAAATTTATCAGCGATCGGGTCAAGGAAAGTCCCAAGTTTAGTAACCTGTGAGGTACTTCTTGCTAGTTTTCCGTCAATGAAATCAGTGATTGCTGCAATAGCAAATAGAATCCCAGCGCTTACTACTAACACGATACTGTACTCAGGAAGAATATTAGATAGGCTTCCGATGTAAATTAATATTATTACGATTGGTGTAGCTATTAAGCGTAAAATGGTGAGTACTGTGGGAATATTCATTTTAATAACCTGACTGTTTTATATTCAGACACTATACCATGTGGTATTTTTCTGAGAGCTTTTTAAATCCATGTAAAGATCCTTCGATGACCGCATCATCGACACAATATGAGATTCTAAAATGCCCTTCTGTGCCAAATCCTCTGCCTGGCACTACTAAAACCTTTTCTTGTAAAAGTTCTTCTGTGAATGCCGAATCATCTTTAATAGGGCTTTGAGGGAATAAATAAAATGCTCCTTGCGGTTTTGCTATTTGGTATCCCATTTGGGTTAATTCTGAATATAAGAAGTTCATTTTAGCTTCATATATTCCAGGATCTATAACGGATGATTGGAGATGAGGTAATAAATTTTGCATTAAAGCAGGTGCGTTCACGAACCCTAAGATTCGGTTTGAGAATGTAAGACCATCTAGTAAGTTTGAAATCTCGGAAGCGGTTGGAGAGATGGCAATATATCCGATTCGCTCTCCGGGTAATGCTAGATCCTTAGCATGGGAATGGACAATAATTGAGTTCTCGTAATGATTAAACCAATGAGGGCATATGATGTCGCCAAAGACAATTTTCCGATAAGGTTCGTCGCTGATGATATATATATCATGATTGTATTGCTGCTGTTTCGTAGAAAATAGGTCTGATAAAGCTTGGTATGTTTCCTCATTGTATACAATGCCTGTTGGGTTATTGGGAGAATTAATTATTATAGCTTTAGTTTTTGAAGTAATTGCAGCCTCAATAAGGTCTATATCAAGAGTAAAGTCTGACTTAGTTGGAACGATGATTGGTTTGCCCGCGTGATTGTCTATGTAATATTCATATTCAACAAAAAAAGGCGATAGTATTATCACTTCATCTTCCGGATCGATTATAGTTTTTAATACAACGTTCAAAGCAGCAGCAGCGCCGCAAGTCATTATGATGTGGTTTCCATTTAAATCTATTTGGGATTCTTTTGATATTGATTTTGCGATCACATCTCGAGTATTTTGATAGCCTGCGTTTGGCATATATCGATGCATTCCAGGAATTGGATTAGACGCTAATTTCAGCAAAGCTTCGTGAAACTCTGCCGGAGGCTCTATGACTGGATTGCCCAAAGATAAGTCAAATACATTATCAGATCCGTATTGCTGCTTTAAAATAATCCCGGATTCGAACATTTTACGGATCCATCCACCCTGTTCAATGAATTTGTGGATTTTTTTAGATATAGTCATCTTTATTTCCTTGCACTAAGATTAAATTTCATATATCAAATGCTTCTGATAAATGCTTTATGATCAAAGACTTAACTTGATCCATAGGATATTCAATTCCAAGTATGTTTTGCAATGACGTAACTTTTTTATCGTGAATTCCACAAGGAATTATGTGACTGTAAAACGAGAGATCAGTATTAATATTTAAGGCGAATCCGTGGAAAGCTACACCTCTGGATATTTTAACTCCGATTGCTGCAATTTTTTCGTTTTTAATCCAGACTCCGGTTAATCCTGGTATGGTTTGGGATTCGATGTCTATATCGCTTAATACTGACATTATCACCGTTTCCAATGTCCGTATGTATTTGTGAGGGCCGCCCCAGCCTTTGATGTTTAATAGAGGATAAGCGATTATTTGACCAGGTCCATGAAAGGTTGTTTGTCCTCCGCGGTCTGTATCGATGATTTCAATTTGAGGATTGGTCTTTATTGAATCGAGAATATGATTTGGGTCACTAGTTCTCCCTATAGTGACGGTAGGATAGTGTTCCATTAAAAGTAATGTGTTGCTACGCTTATTAGATTGAATATCAGCCACATATTGTTTTTGTAGGTCTATTCCTTCTGAGTAACGAATCAAACCCAAGTCAATGACATCAAGTGATGTATTTATATTCATAAATTAAATGTCGAAGAGATACTTTCTAAATAATCTTTTACGGTTTTGAGTAAATTAGACGCTTCGTATCCATCATTTAGTCTATGATCGAAAGATAAACACACATTCATTATGGATCGTATTGATATCCCATCTCCTACCACACACGGTTTGCGTGAAATGGATTCCATTGTAATAATGCCTGATTGGTTTTGATTAATAATAGGTTTGGATAGTACAGAGCCAAGAGCGCCTGTGTTATTGACTGTAAAGGTGCCGTTTTGGACCTCGTTGAGTTCTAGGCTGCCCGAGTTTGCTTTTGTAATTAATGAATTTGCTTGAGTGGCTAGTTGTGTGAAGTTTAATGTGTCTGATTTATGTATTACAGGTACTACTAATCCTAATGAAGAAGCTACTGCAATGCCAAGATTTACATCGTGATGTTGCTTGATGTCATTATTTTCCCATTCAGCGTTGAAGGTCATATTATTTTTTAGTGCTGTGATAACTGCCATCATGAAAAATGGCATGAACGTTAAATTAAATCCTGTTTGTTCCAAAAAATGATTTTTGGATTGGTTTCTAGTTATTACTAAGTCCGTTGCGTCGACCTCAATCATTGTCCATGCATGTGGGATTTGACTGTAGCTCTTAATAATATTATTGGCGATAATTTTTCGAATAGGTGATGTGTTATTTGCTGAAGGTGCGGCGTTAAAGGGGGACTTGTTAAAGTCTAATACGTCATTTTTTGTTATTCTGCCGTTAATACCTGTTCCTTTTACTTGTTCCAGATTTATGGATAGTTCTTCAGCTAATTTTCGTACTGCCGGAGAAATTCTGGGATGAATGGTTTCTGATGGAGCATGGGAAGGGGTGGTCTCATTGTTAAATGGAGTCCCTCCCGTAGGACCAACCTGTGTAATATTGTCCACTAGGAACCCCGTTCTAGATGCCTTGGAATCATTACTATCATCGTTGGTTGATGTGCTTGAATTTTGGACATCTATTTCTAATATAGGAGAACCTACCGCTACTGTTTCGCCCTCTTCAGCTAGAAATTTGGAAATAGTACCTTCTATTGGACTTGGAACTTCCATGGTGACTTTGTCAGTGACCACTTCTACCAAAGGTTCATATTGTTTGATGGTATCTCCTGGATGTTTCAACCATTTTGCTATCGTTCCCTCTACTATTGACTCGCCCACTTGAGGAAGATTAATAATTTCTAACACGATCAAACTCCAAGTATTAATATTGACTTAGCTCTAGTATCCCATTAAAAATACTAGTGGTATTGGGTAAATAAGCTTCTTCTAGAGACTTAGCGAATGGCATAGTCGGGATATCTGGCCCACAAATTCTTTTAATTGGCCCATCTAAGTAATCGAACCCTAAGTCTGACACCGTAGCTGCTATTTCAGCACCTACCCCACCAGTGAGATTGTCTTCATGTACAACCACTAGTTTCCCAGTCTTTTTAATTGATTCTAGAATAGTGGAAGTATCTAGAGGCCGGAGGCTCATTAGATCTATAATTTCAACGTCAATATTGTGGTCTTCGAGTAATCTGGACGCTTCCAAGCAGTAATGTAACATTAGACCATAAGAAACTACCGTCACATCTTTCCCTGACTTTTTAATATCTGCCACACCAATTGGGATAGAATAGTCTTCTTCAGGAACTTCACCCCTTACTAGTCTGTATGTTTTCTTATGCTCAAGAAATATGACAGGATTATTGTCTGATATTGCCGATTTTAATAAGCCTTTCGCATCGTAAGGAGTGGAGGGAGCGCAGATTTTCAGTCCAGGCGTATGGAAAAAATAAGATTCTACGTTTTGGGAATGATATAGACCACCGCGAATTCCTCCTCCGTAAGGGATTCGAATAACCATAGGTGCGTTTAGTTCACCATTACTACCATAGGCGGTTTTTGAAGCTTCTCCAATAATTTGATTTAATCCTGGCCATATGAAATCTGAGAATTGCACTTCTGGTATGGGCCTTAACCCATTAAAAGATGCTCCTAAGGCTATGCCCATTATGGATGCTTCTGCCAAAGGGGTGTCTATGACTCTTGATTCTCCAAATTCCTCTAAAAAGCCTTGTGTTGCTAAAAACACGCCTCCTCGTTGGCCAATATCTTCGCCCATTACTATAACTGCGGAATCTTTTTTCATTTCTTCCCAAAGCGTGTTTCTTATGGACTCAATTACACTTAATTCTGCCATATTTTGATCACCCCACAAATAGGTTGTTCAGTAGAGTTTTAGTGTCCGGTTCAGGGGCGGCTTCTGCTAGCGATGTTGCGGTATTTATTCGGGTATTGCATCGTGATAGCATTTCCTCTAATTTTTCTTCAGAAGCGAAATTATTGTCCTGGATTAATGTTTTGAGTTTCAGTAATGGATCCCGTTGGGTCAGTTGATCAATTTCTGAAAGGGCTCGATATCTGGTGTGATCATCATCTGATGTATGGGGCATAATGCGCTCAACATTCATTTCTACGAGTACAGGAGTAAAAGACTTTGCTAAAACAATAGCTTTTTGCATGGATTCATATACTTGCAGTAAGTCTGAACCATCTATGGAGATTGATTCAAGCCCGTATCCTGGGGCTCTTTCTGAAACTTCTGAAATTGCCATTTGGAGCTTTTGCGGAACTGAAATGGCATAATGGTTATTTTCACATATAAAAATTATAGGTAGTTTATGGATTCCAGCAAAATTCATAGCCTCATGGCATTCTCCTTGACTCGAAGCGCCATCCCCAAAGAATGACATAGTCACTGCAGCTTTTTTCTGAATCTTTGATGCTAATGCATGCCCAACTGCTTGAGTCATCCCTGCGGCCACCACATTAGACAATTGAATGACATTTCTTTGTAGATCGGAGCCTTGCAGAGGGAATTGACGCCCATTGCTGTACGGGTCTCCTTGTTTGCCTAAATAGGAGAGCATGATTTGGGTTTCATCTAAACCAACTCCGAATTTGATTGCTAAGTCTCGGTAGTATGTGAAGAAAAAAGATTCTGGGTGAGATTCTGCAGCAAGCAATGTTCCTAATTGAGCAGCTTCGTGGCCTTGGCAAGATGCTGCTATTGGAACTTTGCCTTGGCGATTCATAGCCCACACTCGTTCGTCTATAGTGCGGACCATTAGCATTTGTTCGTACACTTCAAGGATTTTATCAGCTGTAATCCCGGGAGGTAGAGTTATGTTTTGTTTTGAGCTCATAACACCTTAATCTCAAGCAGGAATATTCATTATTATATTCATTATTTGATTTTGAGTCTAATACAGCTTTGTGAACAGATTATTCATTGAATTCATGGTAATAATTGGACTATAATTAACCTTGACACTAATTTTTCACTGTGTTAGCTTTCTGTAAGCTTTTAGCTAAGGAAGAGAGGAGACACTACAACAGTTAATATGCTAGAGGATCCAGGCACACTAAGTTCGTTTAATTGGATGAACGTACATTTATATCTTACCTCGATTTGGACTTTGGCTCCCTTCGTTGCAGCTTTTGCTTTTTCGATGGCNGCNGCTCATNTATTTATTCCNTCTCTTATTAGNACTGGTGACCTNCCAGATACAGCAAAGAAATTCAGGCTNCCGTTAACAGCATTCGCNCTAGTATTACTTATNCCTATNGTTTTTTTGCTGNTAAANGCNGTTAATATGTGGATGAGAGTAGGCGATTTTTGGCCTAGATTCTTGGTCTAACGGATAGAGTAAATGATTCCAAAAGGTAACATAGTAGCGGCAACTCTAGTTGGATTAATAGTAGCTGGTATCACAGGATTTATCCTATTGGTTGTAGCTATATCATGGTTTTCCAATGCGCCGTTCGGATTGAATGATGCGCCAGCTCAGCCGATAGCATTTCCTCACACCGCGCATGCAGGAACTGTTGAAGATGGTGGACTTGGAATGGAATGTGAGTTCTGTCACAGAAATGTTACAAAAGGCGACTCAGCTACTGTTCCTGCATTACAGCAATGCTGGTACTGTCACCAAAAAGTATCTGGTGGGGATGAGACAGCTCAGGCAGAAATAGATAAGTTGGTCACAGCGTACAGTGATGGGGTCCCGGTGAATTGGGAAAGGGTACACAGGTTGCCTGACCATGTTAGATTTGTACACGAAGCCCATATAAGACACTTTACTCAGGGAGATACTCCAGAGACTCAATTAGAAGTTAAAGAAGTATGCACCGTTTGTCATGGTGAAGTCGCGAAAATGGAAGAAGTACAACCCAAACAATTCCAATCTCTAAAGATGGGAACATGCTTGGATTGTCACAGAAAATATGACGTCCCAACAGATTGTACGATCTGCCACAAATAAAGATCGCAAGGTTTACGAATGAAATTAACAAGAAGAAATTTTTTGGCATGGGCAGGGCTTTCCGCTATGGGAGCGGTTGCATGTGATGTTTTTGAAGATGAATTGAAAGTGCAAAGCCCAGTTGCTTTGCCTGAAGATCTTGTTAAAGGAAAAGAGAACTGGTACGCCACACTATGCAGGACTTGCCCTAACAGTGAAGGTGTCGTTGTTAGAGTTATAGAAGGTAGAGCTAAGAAGATTCAAGGGAATCCTAACTACCCAACGAACTTAGGTGCTCAGAGCGCTAGATGTGATTTGGGATTGCAGCAACTTTATCATCCAGATAGGTTATCTAATCCGTTGAGATTAAATGGAGCAAAGGCGTCAGGAAGGTTTGATAGTATCACCTGGAGTCGTGCGCTTGCTGAAGTGTCTAAAGAATTAGAATCACGAGATGGTTCTGTGGCTATGATTAGCCCACCAATGAGAGGGCATAGTGCTGTTATTGCAGATGAATTCATAAAAGCATTTGGCGGCAAACGTATTGAGTTTGAATCTTTGGATCTGAGGACATATCGTGCAGCGATTAAAAATGTGTTTGGGCAAGATATACAGCCTCATTACGATATTGGTAACGCTGAGTATGTTCTATCATTTGGTGCTGATTTCTTGTCAACTTGGGTATCTCCTACGCAATGGGAGGTAGGATACGGAGAATTCAGAGATAGTGATCATTCCCATAGAGGGATTATGACTCATGTTGATTCTCGTTTTTCAGTTACTGCGTCTAATGCTGATCGCTGGATTCCGATAGCTCCTGGACAAGAAGGTAAATTGGCTTTGAGTATTGCATACGTAATTATCGAAGAAGGGTTGTATCCTTCTGATGTAGATATTAATGGCCTTACATCCGGCCAAGGTTTAAATGCTTTGGCGGGATACAGTCCAGAAAACATAGGAAGTCAATTAGGAACACCAGACAATGTTCTTGGCTCCCATTCCGTCTCGGAGCTCATACGTACTGTTGCAAGAGAATTTGCTAGCCATAGTCCAGCTATAGCGATAGGCGGAGGTACAGCTGGAGCTTCTACTAATGGCTTGTTTAATTTAGAATCAATTTATTTGCTCAATCATTTAGTTGGAAGTGTAGGTAAAGAAGGCGGGGTAGTTTTTAATCCTGAGCCTCCTATTAAAGGTCTTAAAGGTTATAGTAATTCCCATACATTGGCTGATATTGAGGAACTTGTTAATGATATTAAAGCTTCCAAGATAAAAATGTTATTTGTTTATAACGCAAATCCAGTGTATGGTGCACCCGACTGGGCTGGCCTGGAACAAGTGCTCAACTCAAATGATTTGTACATGGTTAATATCGGTTCATTTGTTAACGAAACGAACCATTATGCAGACATGATACTTCCAGACAGAAATTACATTGAGGATTGGGGAAATGATGTTCCGGAACCTGCAGCAGGATATCAAACTATTGGTGTTCAACAACCCATAGTCAATCCATTAAGTGATATGGATCCGAGAAGCTCTAGTGATGTTCTATTATCATTGGCTCAAGATCTAGGCAAAGATGGCAATATGCCATGGAAGTCTTTAGAAGATGCGCTTAAAGGTATGTCTGACGAATTGTTCAANCTAAATAGAGGGTCAGTATCTGGTTCTACTAAGCAGGAATTCTGGACTAATTTGCTTAGACAAGGTGGTTGGTGGGACAAATCCGTTGTAGGCAGAGATCAATCCAATATTAATGGATTAATAAGTAAGATTACAGATAAGGATAAAGAGCCGAATTTGTCTGGTAACGGTGATTTTTATTTGGTTCCGTTCCTTCATAATTCCTTGCTAGATGGAAGGAATGGCGATATACCATGGGCGCAAGGGACTCCAGATCCAATTACTTCTGTAGCGTGGCAAACTTGGATAGAGATAAATGATAAGGTTGCCGTTGAACGTGGTATTCGAGAAGGAGATGTGATAGAAGTGAAATCGGGGGCGAGCTCTATTACGGGGATCGCATTTGTGAGCCCTGCTCAGCCGCCTAGTGTAATCAGTATCCCATTAGGTCAAGGAAGAACCAAAGGTTCTGCATATGCAACTGATAGGCTAGATGGAGAAAGTGCCAATGTGCTGAATATCATAGAAAATAATAAAATAGATGGTACTGAAGGATTAGCTTGGGCGGCAACCACTGTGAGTATTACAAATACAGGCGAGAGTTTACGTATTGCTAAGTTTGAGGGTGATTACGAATCTAGAGAGGTCGGATTCACCGAAGGAGAAGAACTAATAAAAACAACTTCTCCAGGAGACCACGATCATTAATAATGATCAAATAGAGGAAGTGTAATGGTAGTAAAAATTGAACATAAATGGGGAATGGTTGTCGATTTAGATAAATGTACAGGCTGTCAAGGATGCGTTGTAGCCTGTCAAGCTGAAAACAACTTGCCGATTAACACCAAAGATTTATTCATGCAGAAAAGAGCTTTCGAATGGATTAGGATAGAAAGATATTGGGAAGGTGATTTCCCTAATGTAAAGGCCAGATATCTTCCAGTTATGTGCCAACATTGTGGGAATGCTCCTTGTGAACCAGTATGTCCGGTATATGCGACTTATCATAACGATCAAGGATTGAATGTTCAGGTATATAACCGTTGTGTAGGTACAAGATATTGCATAAACAACTGTACATACCAAGTTCGATTCTTCAACTTTTGGGAACCTACGTGGCCTGAAAGATTGCAAAATCAACTCAATCCAGATGTAACTGTAAGGACACGTGGAATCACGGAAAAATGCACATTTTGCGTTCAAAGAATTAGAAGAGCTGAAATCACAGTAGAAAGGAGAGAAAGGACCAAACTTAATGACAAGACTATGGCAGCTAGGAATTTCATGCCAGCTTGCGTTCAGGCCTGTCCTACAAATGCTTTGATGTTCGGTGATCAGAACAATAAAGAAGATAAAATTCATGGTTACTTTGAAGAACTACATGGTCATGACGGACACTCTGACTCAAGAGGCTATAGAATTTTAGAAGAAATTGGTACAGACCCTAGCGTTATATATCTAAAGAAAGTGGACCAATTTAAGATGGAGCACAGTGAATCTCATGGCTGAGCTTAAGACATTAAATCACCACTACAAGGATATGTGGGTTTTCCCGGATGCTGAAGATTTAGCAGGGTTGCCTGCTAAAGCGACATCGCTTGGCAAAACCAGATTGTTGTTGTGGGTGACCTTGATTCTAACAGTCTTGGGTGTAGTTGGGTTTGTAATGAGGGCCTCTGCTGATGGTTTGAGTAATTATGAACCATGGGGATACTATATGGCTGCATTTTCCTTTGTGTTTATGGTGACAGCTCCGGCTCCGCTAGTATCTGTAGCATTTAGATTGATTAGAAGCCATTGGCGACGACCTTTAACCCGAATTGCAGAAATATTTGCATTAGTTGGAATTGTTAATTTTGTTTTGTACATACCGCTAATGCTGATGATACCTGAGATAGCTAATCCTAACGAGATAGGACATCATTCATTAGATATAAGAAGAACTTTATGGATTCAGGTTCCTTGGGGTGCGCCTCATTTTTGGGAAACTGCGGCAATGTTTTCTCTACCTTTGATGAGTTGTCTGATATTGTTACTTTCTGCAACTCCGGACATGTCTGCTTCTATTCAATATGTTACTGGAGCAAAAAAGAAACTATATGTTTTCTTGGCTGGTTATTGGAAAGGCTCCAAGAGACAATGGCTGGTTATGCAGGCAGCGATTGGAGCACTGGGAGGACTTTATTTCCTGACACTACCATTTGTTCAGTTTTTAATTGCGACTGATCTAGGAATGAGTTTGATTGCTGGGTGGAAAGATTCCATTTTCCCCGCGATTTACACATTGATGGGATTTCAGACATCATTGGCAGCAATTTTGATTGTTTTGTATGTGTTCAGAAAATGGGGAGGTTATGAAAGATTCATAGGTGCCTCACCTTTCTGGAGTGCCAGTAAAATCTTATTGGGATTGTCTTTGCTTTGGATTTATCACATGTTCGCATTCTTCATAACCTTTTGGTATGGCAGAATGGAAGTTGAACAAAACATACTGAATTACTTGTTTGTGGACTCTTGGTTTTGGATATTCATCCTTAATGCTTTAGGCAGCTGGTTGATCCCTTTTGGAATATTAGTATGGAATCCAGTGAGACGCGCAGATTGGGGAGCTCCACTAGCGGGAGTGTTTGTGTTGTTTGGAGCGTTAATGTTTAATGTGAGGACATTCGTGGGTGCATTTAATGCTGGAAGAGAACAAATTTATGATATATCTATTACAGTTGTTCCGCCAGCAGTGGCCCCAGATATTTGGGATTTATTTATGTTGATAGGTGTCATAGGACTGGCTGGGCTGGTGTATTTGATTGGGCTTAAAATATTTCCTGTGATGAATATTTGGGAAATTAAAGAAGGTGCCATGTACCAAAAGATGGGTCGATTATTCAGAGGAAATTATTTAGTATTAGCTAAACCAGAATAAAAATTAGGATAGGGGATAACTTCCATGCAGGAAGGGAGAATTTTACCACCGGAACAAATTAATAAAGATCTACTTAACTCGATAATGTCCACTCCGAAATGGTATTGGCCGGCTGTAGGAATATGTTCTTTTATCGTGCTGATAGCAGCAACAGTGGTCGCGTATATGATTAATAAAGGACTCGGGATAACAGGCTTAAATAGACCTGTTATGTGGGGATTCTTCATAACCAACTTTGTTTTTTGGATTGGTATCAGTCATGCGGGTGTGATGTTATCTGCAATTTTGAGGCTAGCTAAGGCAGAATGGAGAAGGCCTGCATCGCGTGCCGCTGAAGTTTTAACTATATTCTCTCTTATGACTGCAATGACTATGCCAATAATTCATACGGGACGGCCATGGAGAAGCCTTTATTGGTTTTTCCCTTATGATTTTGCTAGAGGCATCTTCCCTAATATTAGATCCCCTTTGGTATGGGATCCAAGTGCTATCCTGACATATTTAACTTCTAGCGTTTTGTTTGTGTTTATAGCTCTGATACCTGATTTTGCTATCCTTAGAGATAATACAACAGGTTTGAAAAAGATAATTTATACCAAGCTGGCTATGGGATGGCAAGGTAATNCCAGGCAATGGAAGTTACAGATTGTAGCAGGNATTTTGCTTTCGGCNCTTATTTTGCCGGTCTTCGTTTCCGTACATAGTATTGTGTCTTGGGACTTTGGAATGGCAGTATCTGTNAAGGCATGGCACTCAACAGTTTTTGCTCCNTACTTTGTGGTAGGAGCTGTGCANTCAGGAGTTTCAGCCGTNATATTCGTNCTNATTTTNTTGAGGCAAGCTTATGGATGGCAAGANTACATACGTAGAGAACACGTAGAAGCCTTATGCCGGNTATTGATAGTAGTATCAACCGGATGGTTCTACTACTTCGTGATGGAGATTATATTTGGAATTTATGGACGGGAAGCAGACGAAGTTGCAATAAGAACGTTACAGTTCACTATATATCCATGGAACTACATAATGATCATATTTATAGTGACTACTTATTTCCTCCCAATATTTTTATGGTCTAGAAAAGTGTGGAGACGGAATTTATTGATCGTATCCATAGCATGTATTTCTGTGAATATCGGGATGTGGTTAGAAAGATACATACTTTTCATCCCAGGTCAGATTAATAAACAAGTATTTACGTTTACTTGGGCAAATTATACTCCGTCATTATTTGAAGGAATTATAGTATTAGGTACATTTGCATTGGTAACATTGCTACTATTATTGTTCAGTAAGGTTATGCCTCTGATACCATTGTATGACATTAAGGAAGGAGATATCTTAAAAACTGAAGTACAAATCGGTCGGCGGACTGTTCCTGCTACTTTCAGAGAAGATTAAAGAGAAGGGAAAGTTATGGCAATTAAAACTGTATTAGGTTTATTCCAAGACGCTAATCAAGCAGCGGATGCGGGAGATGCTGTTAAAGAAACAGGAGTGTCGGAGAACGACATAGATTTCTTGACGGATTGTCCTTATCCAGAAGGTGCTTTTGGTGAACGGGAAGAACATATTAAATTGTTTTTATTTCCTTTTATCGGAGGATTATTAGGTTTCGTCGGAGGGATCATGGTTACCTCTATGACTCAAATGGCATATCCTTTGATTACTGGAGGTAAACCTATTCTTTCACTTCCACCCATGGCTGTAGTTATGTATGAAGGTACAATGTTGGGAGCGATATTATTTACTGTTTTGGGTGTGCTATTCGAGAGCCGATTACCTCACAAGATGACCGAAGCTTACGATGAACGAGTGTCTCAAGGATTAATAGGAGTATTAGTTAGCACCGAAGAAGGTAAAGAACAAGAAATCAATGATGTATTGTCTAAATCTGGAGCGGTAGATACCAAAATCGCTTAAATCTAGAGAGTAGCAGTAAATTAAGAGAACAGAATGAAGTCGATATTAAAAAACACAGGAATAGTCACTAGAAGAAAAATAGTAGTAGGTATGTCCTTCTTGCTGCTATTGAGTATCGGCTGTTCTCAAGGTTCTTATCCATTGGATTTCTTCTACGAGATGCATTATACGCAGTCATATAAATCGTATGAGCCTCCAAGGCTTGACGTACCTGCCAGTGCTATTCCAGTTTATGATGCTCCCAAAACTACGTCTTACTATAGCGGAGAACATCTCTACAATGTTAACTGTGCAACATGTCACGGTGATGATGGAAAAGGAGATGGGCCTGCGTTGAAAATCATAATGGATGACTATGGATACACTCCTGCGGTTAATCCAAACTTGACAGCTCCTGAAGTGAAAGCGATTGGGGTAGCTGGTGTAAAAGGTTATCTGTACTCTGGAGTGGTGGTCATGCCCAGCTTCAAGAAAATGTTGAACGAAGAAGAAATGGACATGATTAGTGAATATGTCATGAGCTTAGACTAGGAAGTTCTTAATCCTTTTTTGTATAAAACGTTTTCTCCATTTTTTCGGGTTTCATTTTTCGCTTCTGTAATAAGTGTATTATTCTTTGTCGTTTTGTTTTTTCCTTCAATAGCGCTAGCACAAAGTCCAGATGTGGAAGGGATGGAGTCTGAGGCGCAAAAGATAGATCAAATGTTGATGTGCCCTGTGTGTCCAGCAGAGAGTATTGATCAAGTTCAAGTAGAAGTTGCAAAACAAATGCGAGTTAAAGTACGAGAAATGTTACTGGAAGGTCGGAGCGAAGAGCAAATTCTGTCTTATTTTGAAGAAAGGTATGGTAGTGATATATTAGCTGCTCCTCCTGTAAGAGGTACTATGTTATTAGCATGGATTATTCCTATCGTTGTTTTAGGTCTGATGCTATCAGTTGGAGTATGGGTCTTATATAATATGGTATATAAGAAACAGAATGTTGAGGACTAGAGAGTGTTCGCGGATGTAGGCTCACTATTGCTATGGATTGCTTTGGTAGTATCTTTATACGCATTTGTAGCTTCCATAGCTGGTAAATTGTTCATTGTTAATGAATTAGTTGTCAGTTCATACCGTGGAATTTATGTTCTGTTAATTTTATGTGTGGCTTCGACCATTTGTTTAGTTGGTTCATTTGTAACTAATGATTTTAGTGTTATTTATGTGGCTGCCCACAGTAACCTAGCTATGCCTAATATATACACATGGGTTGCATTCTATGCAGGAAATGAAGGATCTCTTTTATTTATTGCTACAGTTTTGTCTGTGATTATTGGAATAGCGATTAAATTTAAAGGGAATACCTCTCAAGATGTCTTGCCTGCGATAACTGCGGTGCTTATGTTTGTGATGACGTTCTTTTTGGCTGTAATTATTTTTATGGCGGATCCTTTTCAGAAATCAAATATTCCTGTTATCGACGGACAAGGTATAAATCCGTTGTTGACTCATTTTGGTATGTTTTTTCATCCTCCTGCTTTGATGTCAGGATTGATTTGTTGTTCGATACCTATGGCGTTTTCTTTAGGTCATTTGCTTTGTGGTAAATCTCAAGATGAATGGGTAGATCAAGGAAGAGTTTGGGGCCTAATAGCTTGGGCAACGCTGGCCATTGGATTATTATTGGGATCTTGGTGGGCATATACGATATTGGGCTGGGGAGGTTTCTGGTTCTGGGATCCTGTAGAAAATGCTGCATTTATGCCTTGGATAGCCTTAACTGCCTTTATACATTCCATTATTGTACAGAAGAGACGCTCCATGTTTAGAATTTGGAATATTGTGATTATAAATATTGTCTTTGCATTGTCTCTTTATGGCATGTTTGTAAATCGGGGCGGTCCAGTACCATCTGTTCATTCATTCGGATCATCTGATTTAGGATGGGTATTCTTAGGATTTTTATGTGTAGGGATAGTGATTCCGTTCGGAATATTCTTATTCCGCTTAGGAAAAATTAGGAGTGAAAGGAGCTTAGAATCAATGTTATCCCGAGAGGCAGCTTTTTTGATAAATAACCTTCTTTTGTTGGGCATTGCTTTTGTAACATTGTGGGGTACAGTTTATCCTTTAATTTCGGATTTATTATTCTCTGAACAAATTACTATTGCTAGGCCATATTATGACCAAGTTAATGGCCCAATAATGTTAGTTTTATTGTTGGTTATGGGAATCGGCCCTTTGATACCATGGAGAAACTCTAATTATTCAGTGGTTTTGAATGCTTTAAAATATCCATTGATCGTCACAGTATTAGTATTTGGATTGTTAGTAGTATTAGGAATTGATGACATTATTCCTCTAATTTCCTTCTTAATAATAGCTCTAGTAACTACTGGGATTGCCAGAGAATGGTGCAAGGGGACCAAAGTGATGTCGACAGGGAATTGGGTTAAGGCTCCTGGAGCGTTTTTAAGATTGATTATGGCCAACCGTACCCGGTATGGTGGATATATAGTGCATGTCAGTGTACTAATGGTAGCCCTAGGAGTTGTAGGTGCATCCTTTTATGATCAGCAACGGGATGTCATTATGCAGCCAGGTGAAGAGTATACGATAGATGACTATGAAATAATTTATCTTGGTACAGAAGAGGTTATGTTTTCGGATCGTACTGAATTCACTTCTATAATAAGCGTGCAAAAGAATGGTGATTATTTAACTGAAATGAATCCTAAACGGTCTTTTTANCCTAGTTTTAATATGGCATCTACAAGAGCTGCGATTAGATCTACTCCGATAGAAGATTTTTATGTTGTTCCTAGTGAAAATATGCCAGACGGNTCGGTTGGATTCAGANTTATGNTTAATCCCTTGATATGGTGGATGTGGGTTGCAGGTCCATTTGTGATTTTAGGNACTTTGATATCATTNTGGCCGCGCAANACAAAAAATANTCCTAAGTAAGGAACGTNGAATGGATTTATTGATTGGTGGAATANCATTAATNCTGGTGGTGATAGTAATCCTAAGTCCCTTTTTCCAGAGGCGTTTGTTTGCTATGACAGTCAATCAAGAAGANGATTCGTATATAGAGGAATNTAATTTAATTGATATGAAAGAGGTTTTAGAGTTGGATTATGCTCTAGGNAANATGTCTGAAGAAGACTATTTATCTCAGTTATCTGAATATGATAANAGGATANAAAATACTCCCANTAGAGGNGAACAATCGTCAGATTGATTACGCAGGAATTGTTTAATTATATTAATTAAGAACAAATATTTACTATTATTTTTTATTGTGACCTTGNTATATGGTTTCACTGAAATNTCAGTNGAGGCTCAAGTTCTTCACGATGTTAGAGGGTATGTAGTCAATGAGACCAAGGANTCTGTGNTTCCGGACGGCCTAGAGATTATTTTACATACATTTGACCCAGATGGAGGACCTGTGGAGACTAGGAAATCTCCGGTGGATAATNATGGTTATTTTGAGTTCCTAGGGGTGATGGAGGACTCCACNCTGAAATATTTTATAACCGTNGAGCATGAGTCATTTATTTATAATAAAGAGATATTGGGAGATTCATTATCTGATCCTATTAAAATCAGTGTTTACGATAGAACCCTAGATCCAACGGTGGTAACTTTTGGGACTCATATTTTCGTGATAGCAGATATTTCTCCNGCGAATCAAACCGTTTCTGTTGTCGAATTTATTAAATTCACTAATAACTCTGACAAGACTTTGATACCAGACNTAGATAATGTGCCTCCTATTACGTTTGTTAGATTTTCTATGCCNGNCAATTTTTCTGAATTAGATGTACAAACTGATTTACCAGGAGGACAAATTATCTCAGTTGGCACAGGATTTGCCATCACTTCCCCTATNACTCCAGGTAATCATCAGATTAGTTTTTCATATTTAATAGAGTATGAAGATAATCAAATCGGGTANGATCAGAAGTTGATCCATGGGGCTGAGTTTTTCCAAGCTTTGGTTCCTAATAGGTTATCTGGAGTCAANATAAGTATGGAATCTGAAGTAACTGATTTAGATATTGAGGGAACCTCATACACTGCCTGGAACTTATANGATNTAGAACCTAACACAGGNCCTTTTATTTACGTAGAAGGNTTACCTGATGCTAGCNTNGTNGACNTAATTAGTAATCAATTATCAAATAAAGAATTTTGGAGAATATCTATNCCTGTNGCNGTCGTAATTATTTTATTGATAGTGGTNCCTTGGCTAGTNTTGAGGTCAAGAAAAATCAAACTNAGAATGTAAGGAATATGGATGAGTAGAAAGCAATATGTAATTTCAATTATTTTTGCATTGCTAGTTTTGGGATTTCTAGGGATATTGACTATTTANTCCACATCNTTGGGAGACCGAACAGGAAGTGAAGGNGTAAATAGTNAATCTTCTGGGTATGAATTGGAATTGAATTTAGCATATGATTTTCAAGGCACAACTAACACCGGAGAACTAATATCTTTGNCTCAGTATAAAGGTTCCGTTGTGCTGTTAGATTTTTGGTCNTCTTGGTGTGCCCCATGTAAAAAAGAAGCTAAGGGATTAAATGANTTATACATGGAATATTCCAAGCAAAATTATGATGTTGAATTTATAGGAATTAATATCTGGGATACAACTAATGATTTNGTNACTCATNTANANAAGTTTGNTGTAGAGTACACNAATGTATTAGATGACAATGGAAGTGTTTTATTTGAATATGGGGTNAGAGGNATNCCAGAGAANTACCTTATTGANGCTCAAGGGCGGTTAGTATGGAAATTTGTCGGACCAACTGAAAGTGATGNACTTAAAAATAAAATTGATGCTCTACTAACAGAATATTAGTCTTCTTCTCCAGGTGTAACCATAAATCTTCCNCCGACCGCGTTAATTTGGTCTCCTGTTATATATGAAGATTCNTCGGAGGCTAAGAANAAACAGGCATTAGCGATGTCTTGTGTGTGGCCTTGTCTNCCAAGAGGTATTTTATTGAGATGTTTTGAAGAGTTCCTGCCATCTTTGGCATATTCNGGATACCACTCAGGATGCATTCTTTCTGTATCAATAGATCCNGGGTTGACCATNTTAGCTCTAATATTGTATTGAGAAAATTCTGAGGCTATTGACTTGATAAGTCCTAATACTGCCATTTTAGAAGATGCTACAGGTGCGGTATTAGGTCTNCCAGTNAGTGTTGCCATGCCNCCAAGGGCTACTATACTGCCATACTTATTTTNAATCATATTTGGCAANAAGCCTTTAGTGAGATAAAAACATGGATCTAAATTAATATCGAATACTTCTCGCCAATCTTTATAAGAAGTTTCAAGCAGAGGTTTATGAGGGCGGATAGCTGCATTGTTGATTAAAATATCGATTTTTTCAAAAGTTTGAAAACTATCTGAGATCATTTGGCTTACGGAGGATTCGTTTGAGACATCTGCAATTGCAGTAATCACTTTTACTTCGTAAGANCGACATTCTTTTGCGACTTCTTCGAGTTCTGCAGAGCTNCTTCGAGTATTCAAGATNAAGTNAGCTCCTTCACGTGCGAAAGTTAAAGCGACTTCTCTGCCAATGTTCCTACTNGCTCCAGTTATTAGTGCAGTTCTGCCTTCTAATCTCATTTTGTTTCTCCTNATGACTTTGCCNGATTCTAACACGAAGNATTTTCCTTGACCAATGCACAATCCAGTGTCAGAATTGCACTAANATATAGGATTTAGATAGGAGGATTTCATGAAATGGTGTAGATTTGGTAAGGATGGCCAAGAATGCTTTGGGATTATAGAANAAGATAAAGTTACCGCAATAGATGGCGATATGTTTGGTGACTATTCTAAAACTTCTAAGGTTTACGACTTGAATGAGGTTAAGCTTCTACCTCCTATTATTCCCCCAACATTTTATGCTGCAGGTATCAATTATCCGGAGCATGTAACTTGGGCTGCTCAAATGAAGGGAGAAGAGCCAGTTTTACCTGACAAAGCGGATATCGGATANCGAGCNGTTAATGCTTTGACAGGNCATGAAGATCCTATAGTAGTTCCTGCAGATGCTACAGAACAAGTTCAATATGAAGGTGAACTTGTGGTGATTATAGGAAAAGAATGTAGGAACGTTTCTGAATCAGANGCTCTGGATTATGTATTTGGGTACACAATTGGAAATGATGTCAGTGAAAGGACTTGGCAAAGAGGGGACCGAACNATGTGGAGGGCTAAAAANACAGATACTTTTAAGCCNATGGGTCCTTGGATAGTAACGGATTTAGAGCCAGATGATTTTCATGTGATTATAAGATTGAATGACCAGGTTGTAGGAGAATACGATGTAAAGACCGCTATTTTTGGGGTNAGACATTATATTAGTGAGATGAGCAAATATTTGACTCTTGTACCTGGAGATATGATCTGGATGGGAACAGATGGAGCTACGGAGAACATGAAAGATGCTGATGTTGTAGAAGTTGAGATAAATAATATTGGAGTTCTAAGGAACACAGTTCAATGGAGTAAATGATGAAGGGCGTCTTGAATAGACGCCCCTTTCATTTCTTTACCATCCCATTTCTGCTGAGAGAGCCTGTAAGCCTCTTCTGAACGCCAATGCTCCCATNGGGGCTACAACACACTGCAAGGCCTCTAATATCTCTGTAGANGTCGCTCCNACTTGTAAGGCAACTTTCACATGAGCTTGAATTTGTTCCATATCTGCTTTGAGAGCAGCCTCAACAGTGATTTGGATTAGCTCTTTTGTNTTTCTGTCTAGGGTTCGTTCTCCTGTATAAGTAGCATGTATGAAATCATTATATTTTTCAAACCACACGGGATCTTGAGTGGCCATTATATTGTGCATTTCTAATGTATAACCTCGATTGTTATCTGAATTAGTACTCATTTCATTAACTCCTCTATAATAGTATTAGAACCATATTACTGTTTTATATAACAAACACAAATAGGAGTTTAGATATCNATAAAAATTTCGAGTATTATTTTGGGCGATATGATGAATCTAATGATGANTTGTTTTATCAAGATCCTCGCTTTGTTGTGCATATAGATGATAGAGCAATCGACTTAGTGAANGGTATATTAGAGGATAATATTGAAGATAATGCGATTGTGTTAGATTTGATGAGTAGTTGGCGGACTCATTGGCCTGAAGGCAAACTCAAAACTCACATAGTTGGTTTAGGATTAAATGCAGAAGAAATGGCAGATAATCCAGATTTGGATGATGTAGTAGTCCAAAATTTGAATCAGTCTCCCACACTNCCATTTAATGATGCGACTTTTGATGCGGTTATTATTACAGTGTCTGTTCAATATTTGATTAATCCATTTGAAGTTTTTAAAGAGGTGAANCGAGTTTTAAAANCTAANGGAAGATTTATAGTTACATTTTCGAATAGNATGTTTCCAACTAAAGCAGTTAATATCTGGAAAGAGACAGATGAAATGTCTAGGATGCAATTGGTGGAGTTTTATATGGAACNAAGTGGGGGNTTCAATCAAATACACACCGAATTGATGAATCCACATCGCAACTATATGGATGACCCTTTATATTTAGTTATGGGTCATAAATTGTGAGAGGGTTCTCTGGGAGGGGTTGCTAAGCAAACCAGNATTCCNCCTATTAATGCAAAGATCCCAAATAGTGCGAANGGTATTGTGTAGCTNCCGGTAAGGTCGTATGTAAATCCTGATAAGAGTGGTCCCATAGCCTGCCCTGTGATTTGTATNGGNAACGTNATTCCCCTGATGGATCCTAAATGGATTCGNCCATAATAATTGGCCCATGCTAGTCTTAGGAGATAATGTAATCCTCCTACAGATACTCCTAATAAAAANGAATTAAACAACCCACCCAGAGGTTTATCGCTGTATATGATACCTACTGATGATATTGCTATAAGGAAGCCGCATATTCCAAGTAATAATCTGACGGGAATTCTTTTTACCAAATTACTCCAGATAATCGTCCCACATACTTGTGAGAGNGCAAATACACTAGCAGGGAATGCTATTAATATTAAAGGGAAGTCGCGGGTAGAGAAATGAGCAACTAGATGCAAGCTTATTCCTGCTTGAGCCATAAAACCTACTGCTGCGAATAAGCTTAGTAGATAGAATGCACGAGTCTTAAGAGCTTGTTTTAGCGTTAGGTTAATTTCTTGTTTGATGATTGTTTCTGCATCATCAGAGCCATCGAGACTAAGAGCATTTGGTCGTATTCCATCTACATGGAGACCAACATCTTCGGGTCTTCTACCCATAAATAAAATGCTTGGGATCACTCCAATGGCNAGTGTATATAACCCTAAGGTTAACCAAGATGTTTGCCAGTTCCACGTAATGATCAATAAGTATGCTACGAAAGGCATGGTTCCNAGGCCAATACCTTGGCAAATACTTAATATAGACATNGCTCGGGCTCTTTTTTGTATGAACCAATTACTTACTGATGTAGACGTGCCTAATTCAAGCGGACTGGCGAATACAGCCCTGCCTGGCACATAAAGGCTATAAAATGCCCACGGTGAAGTAATAAAAGGGATTCCTATGGCGCAACATGCAACTATCCCTGACCCTGCTGATAAAATAAATCTTGCTCCATATTTGTCTATGATGCGGCCAACAAATGGTGATATTACAACGGCTGTTATCCCTCCAAGACTAACTGCAGCGGAGAAAAACCCTCGAGACCATCCAAAATGTTCAGTCATGGGAACCATGAATATTGATAACACNGCAACTGACATAAGAGGNCTAGAACATAGTGCAATACCACAACAAATCACGACTACAACCCATCCATAAAAGAAAGGNAGTCTTTGTGCTAGATTTATTTTTTGAGATTTAAGTAGCATTTATAACAATTTGGTATATATAATTAATCAACCACCGCATATACGGACACTGAAGGTATCAATCAGTAAAAGTATATTAGCATACGGAGAGTTTATGTCCAGAACTATAAAATTAGGCTTGGNACAGTTTAATCCGGTTGTCGGAGATATNACCGGAAATGTGNAAAGAATTTGCCAGATAATTGAAGAAGCAAAGATTCATANTGTGGATTTGTTNGCTTTCCCTGAATTAAGTGTTACAGGATATCCTCCGGAAGATTTGCTCTACCAAGAGTCCTTTATACAATCTAATCTAAATGCTATAGATCNTATATTAGAAGTTACANATAATATATGTGTNATAGTTGGTTTTGTGGCTAAAGAAGATAGTTTGTTTAATGCNTCAGCTGTAATGAAAAANAAGGAAATATTAGATACATACTACAAGCATATATTGCCTAATTATGGCGTTTTTGATGAGCAACGATATTTTTCTGAAGGCCAGGATGAATTTGTTTTTACGGTNAATGATGTGTGCGTAGGGACTAATATTTGTGAAGATATATGGTTCCCTGAAGGTCCGACTAAAAACCAGAAAAATAAAGGTGCTGAATGCATAATTAATATAAACGCTTCACCTTTTCATACGGAAAAGAAAGNAATGAGAGAAGTTGAATTAGCCTCCAGAGCTAAAGAAAATGATATTCCTATTGCTTACGTAAANATGGTTGGGGGACAAGATGAATTAGTGTTTGATGGTAATAGNTTCATAGTCAACAATAGAGGGAATGTGATAACCAGAGNAAGTTCTTTTGANGAAGAACTGATTACAGTAGATATGGTGTTTGAAAATTCTGTAGTAGATATACCAAAACCTGCTAAGGTTTATGATATTAATAATGATCCAAACTCAAGAGAACCCAGAAATCCCATGGAAGTTAATGGACTTGAGGAAGTTTACCGTGCATTAGTCCTCGGCACAAAGGATTATGCTCATAAGTCTGGTTTCAANAAAGTATTATTGGGATTATCTGGTGGAATAGACTCAGCATTGACGGCTATTATAGCTGCAGATGCTTTAGGTAATTCTAATGTTACAGCTGTAACTATGCCTTCCAGATATTCTTCGAGAGGAAGCGTCGAAGACTCGGAAATTTTGGCTCGCAATATTGGGATAGAACTTTTAAATGTGCCCATAGAAAAAGCTCACCTTGCGTTTGAAAATCTTCTTAATCCTATATTTGCTGGCACTAAAGAGAATCTTGCAGAAGAGAACGTTCAATCTAGAATTCGTGGCAATATTCTGATGACTATATCAAATAAATTCGGCTGGTTAGTATTAACAACAGGTAANAAAAGTGAAATGTCCATGGGATATGCAACTCTGTACGGAGATATGGCGGGAGGGTTTTGTATCATTAAAGATATTCCCAAAACATTGGTTTACAAATTATGCNAATGGAAAAATGAAACTCTNGGATATGATGCGATTCCCAGAAATATTTTAGAGAAACCTCCAAGTGCAGAATTAAAGCCCGACCAAATTGATCAAGATTCTCTGCCTCCGTATGAGATTTTAGATGACATAATTGAGTTATATTTAGAAAAAGGATTTACTTATTCCGAATTACTTACAAAAGGATTTTCTGCCATAGATGTAGAACAAGTGATTGGCTCTATTCATAAGAATGAGTATAAGAGGAATCAGGCNCCTCCAGGAGTCAAAGTCACTTCCAGAGCTTTTGGAAAAGATTGGAGAATGCCTATAGTAAGTAGGTTTGATTATAAGGAAGGTTGCAATTAATCAGTGGTTTTGAGTGCCGACAACACTTCGGAGAGTCTTNTTTTACTGAGCAAAGTTCTTGAGTGTTTACTGCCTAATACATTATCTCTTAGGTCTATTACTTCTCTATGAAGTTCTGCACTTCGCTCGAATAATTTTAATTTAGAGTAACAATTTGCGACACTTGTCATGCTTCGTAAGGTATTGGGGTCATTTTTACCAAGTTTTTCTATACGTTTCTCACAAACTAAAGAGAAAAGCTCCAAAGCTGTTTNGTAATCCTCACTNGCGTAATATGTATTTGCCAGCCTGCTGATTGACCTAAGAGTTATAACATGATTGTCCCCATAGTGTTGGAGATTGGCAGAAACTATTTTCGTGTATAAATNGATGGCTTTNGGGAATTCCCCTGCATTTCTNTAACTGCGTGCAGTTTCATTATGAACGTTCAACATATTGGGAGAGGTAGCGTAGTTGTCATTATTAGTTTCTGATTTCATATTCGTGTTAGTATATAGCATCTTGTTTAACTTTGAGTAAACCTGTTAAGGGCGTGTAATTATTAGTACATTTGAATCAATGGTCAACAATAAAAATTTCCGTTATTTGTTAGTAGGAAATTTTTTCGGTAATTGTGCAGTCTGGCTTCAGTTTGTTAGTGTGGGTTGGCTTACTTATGATCTTACCGGTTCTGGGATTCAGTCCATGATGACAGTGGCAATCAGAGCAATTCCTACTTTGTTACTTAGTCCAGTAGGTGGTGTTTGGGCAGATAAGATGAGTAGAAATAAACTCGCTGCTGTATCTCAGATTTTTACTGCGATTACCGCCTTAGTTTTTGCCATAGCACTTGTATTGGGACTTGTAGATAACGTTGTTTATATATATGCGTATATGATATTTACNGGTTTGGGATTTGCAGTTACTCANCCGGTAAGACAAGCTCTCATTGCTAATACAGTCAAACCTGATGATTTAGGCAATGCGTTGGCATTGAATGCTATGACAGTGACATCTATGCGATTGTTAGGTGCCGTTATTGCGGGATCTCTAATAGTGTATGTAGATTATCAATGGAATTTTTTCGTTGAGACAGCACTGTATATTGGGATGACTTTATTGCAAATACCCATGAAGACTCCGTTCACTGATAAAAGAACTTCTGAAGTTAAATCGGTCTATGGAGATTTAGTGAGTGGTTTGGGATATATAGTACGCAACACTACTGTTTTGAGATTGATGATATTGAACTTTTTAAGGACAGTAGTATTCACACCTGTCTTATTGTTGCTGCCGTACTACACTTCTGAAGCCTTGAATGCGGAAGCTGATGTTGGAACTTTGATGATTATCATGATGGGAATCGCTGGTGTATTATCCAGTTTATATATATCCACTTTTGGCTATGTAATNCGCAAAGGCTTTATAGGTCCGCTTACATTGATAGGAGGAGGGATAGTGATTCTAACATTAGGAATGTCTAGCGTTATATGGATATCTGTGCCAATTATGCTTTTATTGGGTGTATGCCAGACTCATTTTATAGTTAGTAATCAGACTTTGATTCAAGAAACCGTTCCAGATGAATANAGAGGTAGAGTGTCTAGTGTTTGGCACTATGAACAAGGATTGATTCCATTGTCCACATTAATTATTGGACTTGTAGCAGCAAATCCTTTATGGAATATTGGTATATCAAACAGCTTAATTATCACAGGATTATTTACTATAGGACTAAGTTCAATATTATTACTGTGGTACAGAGATATTGCTCGATTAAAATAAGTATTAAATATTAGGAGGAAATATGGATATAGGATTTGTAGGTTTAGGCAACATGGGAGGNCCTATGGCGNTCAATATGGCTAAGAACGGCCATAAATTGACCGTTCANGATTTGAGGAAAGAGTCAGCTATTGAGTTGCTTGAAATGGGNGCAGAATGGTCAGATACGCCCAAAGGAGTAGTAGGTAAGAATGAGGTGGTNTTTACTTCTTTGCCTGTCCCACGAGATGTTGAGACAGTAGTGCTTGGTGAAAATGGNATTGTTGANGGTACTAGCGGGGATAATATATACGTTGATTTATCTACTAATTCACCTACNACTATTAGAAGAATTCATGATGAATGTGCACTTAAAGGAATAAAAGTTCTAGATGCTCCNGTAAGTGGAGGTACTTATGGTGCAGCAGCTGGAACGCTTGCAGTNATGGTGGGTGGCGATGAGGAAATTTTTAAACAGATTAAACCTGCATTAGATGCCATAGGCTCGCATGTTGTATATTGNGGACCAATCGGAAATGGNATGGTAACTAAAATATGTAATAATTTACTGAGCATGGGTATAGGCGTACTCATGTCTGAAGCTCTGACTTTAGGGGTGAAAGCAGGTATGGATTTGGAAGTACTGGCAGATGTCATTACGAATAGCACTGGTGGTAATAAGCGTCTTGCTGATAAGTTCCCCAGGTTTTTATTTCAAGGTAACTTTGAACCAGGATTTGCAACTGCTTTAGCTGCCAAAGATGTACGATTAGCGACTGATTTAGGCAGGGAATATGGTATTCCGATGGAGTTATCGAATTTGGTTGATCAACGGCATGTGGAAGCTCTTTTTAAGGGATGGGGTCATGAAGATTCGGATGCAGTAGCCAAATTGCAGGAAGAAAAATCTGGAATACAATTGCGGACAAAAAAATAGTTCACGGCGCTATTTAATAATAGGAGATTCTTATGGGAAGATTGGACGGCAAAGTAAGTATTGTTACTGGGGCGGGTTCTAGNGGTCCAGGGGTAGGAACAGGTAAGGCTACGGCTATCTTATTTGCGCGTGAAGGCGCGAAAGTTGTATTAGTTGACATGAATGAAACTGCTGCACAAGANACTTTGAATGAAATCACTTNGGAAGGAGGAGTAGCCTCTGTTTACAAGTGTGATGTTACGTCTGCATCAGATTGCGAAGCCATGTCAGATTATGCNATATCAGAATTCGGGCGTGTTGATATATTGTTTAATAACGTTGGAATTAGTGGTCCAGGTTCTACTATAGATGTGGAAGAAGATGTGTGGGACCGAGTTTTAGATATTAATCTTAAAAGCATGATGCTAACCAGCAAGTATGTCGTACCGAAAATGATTGAGACCGGAGGTGGTTCAATAATCAACATCTCCTCTATAGTTGGGCTTAGATCGGGAGGCGGTAGTCCAAGCATACCCTATGCCGCATCTAAAGGAGGAGTAATAGCCTTAACAAAATCCATGGCTGTGCAATTAGGAAGAGATAATGTTAGGGTTAACTGNATTGCTCCGGGCCATATATACACTCCAATGGTAGGAGGTAAGATGAGCCCAGAAATGAGAGTTAAAAGACGCACCGCTGGTCCATTAGGTACAGAAGGAAATGCTTGGGATATAGCATGGGCGAATGTGTTCCTGGCCAGTGATGAATCTAGATGGATATCAGGAATTACTATGCCTATAGATGCTGGACTATTAGCTGCTACTCCNCTTTCTGTATATGATGGTATTAGATCCGAATAATTTACAGATCTGGTAACGCAACGGTATCTCCTGTCCGGTTTTGCCAAATTCTTATGCGTGCGGTCATATCCGTGATTCGGTCCTTTTGGTCGNGTTCATTGAATAAATTATTCTCCTCGTATGGATCATTATTGAGGTCGAATAATTCATTTTGATCGCCGGAGCAAAGGTTGAGCTTCCATCTATCATGTATGATTGATCTCCACATTGAATGATTCATTCGATCAATTTCAGGAGTTGCTTGTCCACGGTCAAAATGGCCCTCACGAATACCATTCCATTCAACTATTACGTCGTTTCCGTGAAGTGATCTTGTGCCTTGTAAAACATCGAGACGAGANTCTCCATGTAGATGATCTGGAACATCCTGCCCTAATAAATCAAGTAAAGTGGGCACTAGATCTATTTGGCTGAAACTTCCGTCTATTTCTGTTTGAGTAGTGGTTATGGATGGGATTGAAATGATTAATGGAACTCTAGCAGATTCTTCATAAAATGACCTTTTNTCAAGCATAGCATGGTCTCCCAGTAGATCACCATGATCACTTGTGAATACTATTATAGTGTCATTGGTGAGATCGGCATGCTCCAGAGCAGAAGTAATTTTTCCTACCATTTCATCTACAAGAGATACTGTACCGTAATAGTGGGCCCTTAGTTGTCTCCAACCTAANTCTGTGGTTACNTCTTCTCCTACNGCTGCCCATGTGCTCATATAAGAATCTTGAGATGGGTCACCTCCNTCCATATATTGAAGATAATATTCAGCTTTAAGTCTGTTAAGTAGAGATACATTCTCTGGTTTTTTAAGAAAAGTAGGTCCGACTGGTAACTCTTCAGCGTNGTAAGTGTCTTGCATAGAACCAATGTATGGTGAATGTGGTTCTATGCAGCTAACGTACATGACGAAAGGTTGGTCTTTGTTATCTTCAATAAATTCTGCAGCTCTGTCTCCGAGGTATGGCGCCATTTGATATTCCGCGGGGAATGANACTAAGTTATTGTGACTGAATGTATTAACTTTACCNTCTGTTTTATCTGGNACAAATCCATTGTCGACAAGATGCTGATGATAGTCACTTCGGTTAGATATTGGCCCCCCTCTAACGAATTTTCCTTCATAGCCATCTTCTGTACTAACCCATGTGCTGAAACCGTGTTGAGCTGTGTCACCATGCCCTAGGTGCCATTTACCAAAGTACCCACATGTGTAGTTATCAGAGATCATTTCTGCTACTGATTTCACATTATCTGCTAATTCAATGCCNTTTAACACTGGACCAGCAGCATGCGGGTATAGTCCAGTCATGATAGATGCTCTTGAAGGAGTNCAGACCGGTTGAGTTACGTATGCATTTTTAAACACAAAACTTCTGTTTGCTAATTTGTTAAGGTGAGGAGTTTTAATCCAGTTGTTGCCATAACATGCCATGGTGTCTTGGCGTTGTTGATCACTAAAAATAAATACCAGATTTGGTTTTTTGCTCATGTTATTTGTTTCTCCATTTGNAGTTTGATGAGGTTAAGTAATGTCTTTGACACATCTGAACCCCAGGTTACCAGTGGAACTATCCGGAGTATTCGAACTTCTAGCAGCGACTCTATATCGGTTGCAGTATGAATCATGACATAGATATGAACCGCCTTTTATAGTCTTGNGGGTACCTGAGATGGGGCCNCTAGGATNCGATTGAGAAGGTCCAGTGGTATGTGTGTTTGTAAACCAATCTGTACACCATTCCCATACGTTACCAGACATGTTGTACAACCCATAATTATTTGGTGGATATGTTTCNACTGGAGCGGTTCCAATAAAACCGTCANTTTGTGTATTTTCATATGGGAATTTGCCTTCCCATATGTTACACATATGTTTCCCTTGATGTATCAAATCGTNTCCCCACGGATACAGCTTCTGGCTCAGACCGCCTCGTGCACAATATTCCCATTCTGCTTCGGTAGGTAGCCGTTTCCCAGCCCAATTGCAATATTCTATTGCATCATTCCAGGAGATGTGAACTACTGGATGGTTCCCGCGNTTTTCAATATTGGANTCTGGACCTTCAGGAGCAAACCAATTTGCTCCTTCTACGACAGACCACCAAGGNGTGCCTGGTGGATGTAAAGTGANAGTTTTTGCTACGGTATCCGATANNAAATCATTGAAAACGAAAGACCATTTATAATTTTCTGCNTCTGTTTTATATCCTGTTTGTTTAACAAATTCTTCAAATTGATTATTTGTCACAGCGTGTATGTCCATATATATGGGCTGGATATTCATTTTTCTGATGGGAGTTTCTCCGTCTTCTGGATATCCTAGGGGGATATTGGTTCCCATCTTAAAATTCCCTCCGGGAATCAGGGCCATGATGCTTTGAGTGTCTGTTGTTGAGGAGTAATTCAATCTAGTTGTTGCTTTATTATTTGTACTTTTGACAGTTAGAGAATTTCTATCGGCAGCGCAACAATTTGACTTATTCCTAATATTCATGATCCGGTCCTACGTGTTATTAACCATAGGGAAGTACCAGCCATTGCAATAACTAACACAATAGCTAGTGAAATTTGAGTATTTGGTGTTATATAACTAGGTTCCCGTAACGTCACAGTTATTCTAGAATCGATTTTATCCTCTATNTTNTTGTTAGCATTTTGAGGTTCATTAGTATATTTNTTGTGGACTCTTCCTAGTTTTTCTATGGATTTCAATATGATAGGAAATGATCCTCGTTTGATTATTACAGTTAACTCAATGCTTTCAGCACCATTTGAATAATCTGAAGATATATAATCTATTGTTCCTCCGTCATTATCTANAAGGCTTTGAATCTTCTTTAAANCATTCCAAGAACTTGAAGTGATAATTTCTACAACTCCGTATGGAGGAGAAGTATTATTAGNGTATGCTGTGACGAGATTTATATTGATGGTAGACATTGTAATTTTCCCATCATAGTATTTTAATCGTCCCTGTAGGGATTCTATTTCTGAGCGTATACGAGAAAGTTCTCGTTCAATAGCTACAATATCAGAAATTGTCTGTGATTTATCTAATAATTTCAGGAGATTAGTTTCCTCTCTAGTATAACTTTTAAGACGAGCGTTCAAGTCTATTAATTGCTCAGATACATCCTCTGAGCCAATNGACTTGTTNAATACTATACCNAGGAGTTCCAGATCNGACATNACNGATTCGAATCTATCTTGAGGGACTCTAANAGTAAGGTTTGCATTTTGGTTATAGTCAGTCCCATAACTGTTCAAGTATTCTATGTANCCTTGCTTTANNGNTATTANATCCTTAATTTCGTTCAATCTGGCNTCTACNGAGTTGACTTCGATTGTAATAGAGCCNGTATAAATTTCGGTCGAATTATAATCNGGTGAGATTGAAGCANTAGATGGTTCTACTATAGTCGACATCAGANTGATTTCTTTGCTTTTAGACGTTGGTACGGATGGTNCGAAAGATTCATCCAGTCCGTATCCATCAGATATCTCNGGNATAACCTCCTTGGATGTAGTTCCTGATGTACATCCAAGGATTAATATTACTAGAGATAGTATTAATATAAGAGTTGTTGANGGGATGAATTTGGTAATCAATTATTCTTCGTCTGGGTGAGTGCTTATNAATTTACCTGCTTTAGTAGCATCTATAGATGCTCTGAGTTCAACTCCTGACGCTTCTTCTTGAAGTTTGGTGGTAATGCTACTNTCTGATTCAGCCCAACCCCTATTAAGACAGGAAGCNGAGATTTGTTCNGCTAGATTAGCAATTGGCATTGGAACATTGTATTCTCTTCCTAATTCTGTAGCGAGAGCAATGTCTTTATGAGCTAACTGNAAGGCNAAAGATGCTGGTTCGTAATTTCCGGTGAATGCCATTCTAGGCAANCCTTCATGTAGTACNCGCATACGACCTAGAGACCCACGTCTTATAGCCTCCCAAAGAAGTTCTAAGTCTACTCCTGCTTTGACTCCTAAAGTTAATCCTTCTACTATTGCTTGNCTTACTCCATGNCCAATCATGTTATGAGCTAATTTTGCTACAGTGCCTGCCCCTATTTCACCACAATAAGTGACCTTATCTCCAAAAGAATCCAANAGTGGTTTTACCNTGTCGTATATTTCTTTGTCTCCNCCTACCATGACTGCTAGATTGCCACTTGCCGCNCCNGTTTTACCTCCACTCACTGGTGCATCAAGTACATAGGCACCTTTCTCTTTATATATTGGTTCAAGTTCGCGTATTAAAGTNGGTCTACTAGTAGATAGATCTATGTAAATCGTACCTGGTTGTATNCCTTCTAGAATTCCTTCTTTTGTTTTTGATACTAATTCAACTTCTTTGGGGCCAGGNAGTGATGTGAACACCACATTACAACGAGCAGCTACATCTGCAGGAGAATTTCCAAGGGCCGCACCGTTNTCAAGTANTGGTTTAGTCATTTCTTCACGNAGATCATAGACCACCATTGGATATCCTGATTTTTGGATGTTTAGNGACATCCCACTTCCCATATTTCCGAGTCCTATAAATCCAACCGTTTCCATACTAATGCTCCTCTGGTATTGATATTGGAATTGTAGTTAAATGATATNCAGTGGTCAACAAAAGTTTTGGTTGTAAACACAATAGGCCAAGATATAGAATGAGTTCCGTTGGTAGAAGAGGTATTTAGATGTACATGAAAGAAGTATTAAGCTTGGAACAAGTAAGANGATCAATGAANGCTATGCTTGAAGCTGCATTGAAAGAACCTGATAGACCCATAGCAATAGCTATACTCGATGAGAACACTAATTTATTGAATTATGCAAGAATGGATGGCTGCAGATTAAATCCTCAAGGAGTAGCTATAAGGAAAGCTTACACTGCGGTAATGTTTGGGCAGAATTCTTCTGATTTTGCNCAGAGATTAAAGAATGAAAATAGACAGGTCACCGATTTTGGTAACCCAAGTTTAGTAGCCGTAAANGGAGGAGTCGTAGTTATAAGTAGTAATGGCGACATTCTGGGAGGAATAGGNGTAAGTGGGTTAACAGCTGAAGAAGATGAGGAAATAGCATTGATAGGACTAAATGCTCTAGAGATATAACATTTAATTAAAGGAATATTATGATGGAATTTAAATCAGGAATTATTGANACTTTCGTTGGTACCGGTGAATTAGGGAACAAAGGCGATGGAGGTTTACATAGTGATGCTCAATTGAATGAACCNTTNATGTGTGCATTTGATTCTGANGGTAATTTGGTNTTTTGCGAGAGTAGAGGCAACAAGGTACGCAAAGTTGATATGACAACTGGNATCGTTAGCACTCTTGCAGGAACAGGTGAATTAGGTTATTCAGGAGATGGTGGTCCGGCATTAGAAGCTACATTTAACGAATTATATTCTTTGCAAGTAGATACNAACGGNGATATNTATGTCGTGGATCGATTGAATAGTGTNGTTCGTAAAATNGAACAGTCNTCAGGNAATATATATACAGTGGCTGGAACAGGAGAGGCTGGGTATTCTGGTGATGGNGGGAANGGAGTAGACGCAATGTTGGATGAACCAAATGATTGCTTCTTGGANGGCAAAGGAGGACTTCTTATAGCAGATGTAAAAGATCAAAGAATNAGGAAATTAGATTTNGTATCTGGAATAATTAGTACATTTGCAGGGAATGGAGAAACCAGTAGAGAAGGTGATGGGAAACAGGCAATAGAAGCAAGTATATTTGGTGCTCGAGCGGTATGTATGGATTCTATAGGAAACACATACATCTGTGAAAGAAANGGAAATGGAATCAGGATAGTCGATACNAACGGCATAATGCATACATATGCAGGTACTGGAGAACGAGGTTATGAAGGAGATGGNGGTCCCGCACTTGAGGCGACNTGGGGAGCTCCCAAAGCTATTAGATGTGATAGTAAAGATAATTTAGTAGTGGTTGACACTGAAAATCATGCAATTAGGATTATTGATAAAGACAGCAAACAAGTTACAACTGTAGCAGGAGGTAAACTCGGAGGTGATGGAGATGGAGATTCAGCTATCTTAGCTGGATTGGATAGGCCTCATGGTTGNGATATAGATTGTTATGGGAATATATTCATAGCAGATAGTAACAATCATCGTATTAGGGTTGTCGGGGCTTAAAGGGAAATTATTTAAGCCTNTTTACGAGAGATTCAGGTAAATCTNTGAATCGGTTTTGGAATCTGGTTGTAGATGAATCATTCACATGATANGTTGCTTTTTCGAGTAGAGCTACTCCATTTATNAAGTCGAGTTCATGGATGTATTCTGCAAGAATANGGTCGTCATCTCCGCCATTATGGTAGTTACCAAGAGGGAATGCCATGCCAGTGGTTTGATAACCTTCACTCNAAAAAGCGCTTGCTTCACATACCCCTCCGCTCATTAGTTGTCGTTGACACATGAAATCAGAATTTTCGTCCACTAGAGACTCTTTAGCTTTAACTAATATAGACTCCGCTTCATTGTCAAAAGTGGTTCCGGCATCTCCAACTCGTATGACAGGTCCTTTCCCGATTTCTGCTCCAGGCAAANTTCTACTNGCNTCTANTGAAACTATAAAAGTTGATTTAGGGATAACACNTGAACTNGCTAATAGTCTAGCTCCTACTAATCCNACTTCTTCTGCGCAGGTGAAGATACCATAAATTGGTTGTTTNTCTTCTGATGAAATCCGTTTTTGGAGTAACGATATAGTAGCGGCGCAGCCAGCAAGATCATCCAGTGCTCGCATACTAATAATATGAGATGTTAGGTCGAAGTCNACGAGATCAAAAACTGCAGGGATAGGGAANGTGTTTANTGTNACAGGCTGCTCTGTNGATACTATTAAAGTGGATTCATCTTCGGGATTNGGCCCAATAATATGAGCTTTGTGTCTGGTGTGTAAGTCTGGGACTATCTCTAACTTCACTCCAGNATTTCTCCCATANGGAGGTATCCCTCCGAGAGGTTTGGCTATTAGATTTTCATTTGAGTTTCCTATAATTTCAAACCCNGGNTGNTCCATATGAGCTATNAATCCTATAGGTCTGTTGGAACTATTATGGTCTGTATTAACGCTAGCGATGATATTGTTGTAATTGTCTTTTNCCCAATNAATATTTGATTCATCTAGNAGAGAACAGATTTTTTCAGACATCCAATTCTCATGGAATGATACAGCTGGGATAGCGCCTAATTGGGAAAGTATTTCTAGTGATTGTTCCATTATTGGTATTTTCCTGTTACTTGTTCATTATAACTAGAGTGATTAGAGCCTACATGGTACCATACCAAGTAAATTAGTATTTAAATCGAGTGATAGAGGTTAGTTTTGTTAAAACAATTTAAAGTTAATCCAGAAGATTCATTGTTAGTGCAGTCTAAGGATTTAGGAAACTTGGTATCAGCCATATTTCAAAAAATGGGAGTTCCTAAAGAAGATGCAGATTTGGGGTCAGATGTATTGGTGTCTGCGGATTTAAGAGGAGTGGACTCTCATGGAGTTTCTAACATGTTAAGAAACTATGTTAATGGCTATACGTCTGGACAGATAAACCCTACTCCAGATATGAAAATAATAAAAGAAAGCCCTGCTACAGCAAACATTGATTCGGATCGAGGATTGGGAATTATCACAGTGCCTAAAGCAATGGATATAGCCATCGAGAAAGCAAATACGGTTGGGGTTGGAATGGTCACCATAGGTAATGCTAGGCATTTGGGAATGGCTTCTTATCATGCTATGAAAGCATTGGAGCATGACATGATCGGTGTGTGTATGACAAGTTGTCCACCTTCGGTGCTTCCCACATATGGTGCTGAGCCCAGATTGGGGACTAATCCAATTGCTATGGCTGTGCCAGCTAAAAATGATCATCCATTTGTGTTTGATGCGGCAACAAGCGCTGTCGCCAGCAATAAAATAGGTATTGCTAGGCGTTTAGGAGCNAAATTGGAACCTGGTTGGTTAGCAGACGAATTCGGGACTCCAATNATGGAAACCATGGATGTGCCGGAAAAATATCAATTGTTACCNGTAGGNGCTACCAGAGAATTAGGNTCTCATAAAGGTTATGGATTGTCTTGCATTGTAGATATATTAGGAGGAGTGTTAACAGGATTTGGCTACGGAGCCAATCCCGGTAGACCCAATTTTGGACANTATGTAGCTGCTTACAAAATAGATGCATTTACTGACGTAGANGANTTTAAATCCANNATGGATGAATGGATGCATATGATGAAAAGCACAAAACCAGCTCCAGGAGAAGAAAGAGTGATGGTGGCNGGTCAGCCAGAGCACGAGATGGAGATGATCAGGTCTAAAGAAGGAATTCCATTACATGAAGAAGTGNTTGATTGGTTCAAAGATATATGCGGAGAGCTATCTATAGATTTCTCATTAGGGTAAGTCTTTNACGGGGCAATGATGAAGCTATTAAAGATAATTGCTTTAGTAATTGGATTGTTGGTTGTACTAAGATTTGTAGCTCCAACTATCCTGCCCAAAATGTTTGCTTATGTGTTTAGTTCGGGGTTTTCCTTGGGGCGATCTCAATTTGAATTGATATCGATAGTTATCGTTGTAATAATTGTGCTTGTNATTTTTAGAGTTTTTAGAATGAAGAAATAATATAATGTCTTTATTTCAGGAAATTTCTAACTAATTTCACGAAGTCACTAGTTTGCTCCATGTGAGGTAAATGCCCGCAGTTATTAATCATATTCACTTTTGAGTTAGGGATAGCTTTTTTGAATAGTTCAGCACATTCTGGAGGAATTATTGCGTCGTTCTTTCCCCAAATGATTTGAACAGGTGTATTTACTCGGTTTAATGTATGTTGTAGTTTTGGATCAAACATATATGGTTTCCAGCATAATCTTACGGCGGTTTCTCTATTTTTGTCTGCAATATATTGAGGATTATGGTTGCCAGTGGAACCAGTAATGTAGTAGGTACCAGAAGGAGCCTCAGTATTACCAAAAACTTTTTCAAATTCTGGGACATTGCTAGCATTCTGAACCATCAATTGAGCAACTTCTTGAGGTGTAAGCAGGAAAATATCTACGATATCTTCATTTTGCGGTTTGATTCCTGCAGAATCTACTAGTATGGCCTTATTAAAGAGATTAGGGGAGACTGATAGTAATTCAGCGGTAACCCATCCGCCAATTGAGAACCCCATAACATTGCAGTTTTCTAATTGTAATTCTTCTATTAACCAACTATAAAAAAATGTCAGGTCGGTTATTGTTTGAATCCATTCGGGTTTTTCAGAGTTTCCGAAACCGGGGTGTGAAGGTATGTAAACTGTAAAGTGTTTTGATAGTTCTTTAGCGTAATTCAGCCATCCTAAGCTGCCGTCTGTTCCGTGAAGTATTAGTAGAGGATCCCCTGAACCACCAGTCAACATTTCAATTTCTGTATTACACACTTTGATGTTTTTTAGTACAAAATCTCCGGCCATGCGAGTCTTACTCCGTATATATATGATTAGATTATCCTAAAGCCCTATTACTTTGCGGTCAAGTTGAATATCACGGAAGGAATTATAGTTATATTTGGTGAAATTTCTAAATAAGGTTACAATTTAATAATAGCTATAGCAGTTATAAGTTTTGTATGAATATAGCAGAGGTTAACATTGGCTAAGGTACTAGTTACTGATTCTATTTCGGAACGAGGCATTCTGATACTGGAACAGAGCCACGAAGTAGATGTAAAAACAGGATTGTGCCCTGAAGATTTGAAAAAAATCGTAAGTGACTATGAAGGGCTCGTAGTCCGCAGTGAAACCAAGGTGACTGAAGAAATAATTGCGGCAGCAAACAAGTTGAGAGTAATAGCTAGGGCTGGAATTGGTGTTGATAATATAGACGTTTCAGCTGCTACTAATGCTGGTATCGCCGTAATCAATGCACCTACAGGTAATATAATTGCCGCAGCCGAGCATACGATGGGACTTATTATATCTAGCGCAAGACACATTCCTCAGGCTGCAGCCTCTATGAGGTCCGGATCGTGGGACAGAGGAGACTTCATGGGGATTGAACTTAAAAATAAGACATTAGGTATTATTGGAGCTGGAAAAGTTGGATCTGAAGTTGCAAAGAGAGCTAAAAGCTTCGAAATGAACATATTAGCGTATGATCCATTTATAAGCTCGGAGAGAGCTAGTAGGTTAGGAATGGAGCTAGTTAATATGGAAACCTTACTTGGTGCTAGTGACTTTGTGACGATCCACACTCCATATATGGCATCTACAGAAAATATGTTATCTAAAGAACAATTTGATTTGATGAAAAATGGTTCAAAACTAATTAATGTTGCTAGGGGAGAATTGATTGATGATGACGCTTTATTAGAAGCATTGAATTCAGGGAAAATATCTACAGCCGCTTTAGATGTTTTTCGAGATGAGCCTAATATAGACATTCGATTAAGTGAACACCCTAGTGTTATATCAACTCCACATCTGGGAGGTTCTACTGCGGAAGCACAGGAAGCAGTTGCTATGGAAGCTGCTGAACAAATGGTAGATATATTGGATGGATCCTTTGGAAAGAATATAGTTAATGCTCCAATGTTAGGCCCAGAAAATCAATCTGTGATTTCTCCAATGATACCTGTAGCAGAATTAATAGGTAAATTAGCTATTGGTCTATCTGAAGGGCAATTTAGGTCTGTTGGTCTGATTTATGAGGGTGAAATATCGGAATATGAAACTTCAGTATTAAAATCTGCATTCCTTTCTGGTTTTATTCGAGGGACTACTAATGAACAGGTAAATGCTATTAATGCTCCTCTGATCGCTAGTGCCAGAGGGTTAGAAGTATCGGAGCAAAAACAACGTATAGAAGGTGAGTATTCTAGTTTAATAACAGTAGTTTTAAATACCTCTCAAGGTCAACTTTTGTTGTCGGGGACTTCTTCTAGAGATGAAGTGCATTTGGTAAGATTCAATGAATATTGGCTCGATATAGTACTTACTGGTCCGTATTTATTGTTTGTGGATAATGACGACAGGCCTGGATCTATTGGCGCAGTGGGCACTGTGGCAGGTAGGCACAACGTTAATATCAATTTCATGGAAGTAGGTAGAGTGGACTTAAGAGGGAGAGCTATGATGGTTCTAGGGATAGATGATTACGTACCTAATGCTATGTTAGAAGAAATGAGAGATTTACAACAGATACATAGTGTAAGATTGGTTCGAACAACTTAGAAATAAAAAGAGGAGATAACACAATGGCTGATAAGATTGGGATAATGGGTTCAGGTGCACTAGGTAGTTATGTGGCTGCTTTTTTGGCAAAAGAAGGCGAGGATGTAACTATTGTCGATATGTGGCCAGAACATGTAAACACTATTAATGAAAAAGGATTACATGTAACAGGTAGTCAAGGTCCGTTCACAGTACCTATTAAAGCAATGCATTTAACTGATGCACAGTCTATATATGATAAATTTGACTATGTATTTATTTCCATGAAATCTTACGATACAGAATGGTCCACCTATTTTATTGATAGATACGTTAAACCTGAAGGTTTTTTCATATCATTACAAAATTGCTGGAATGACACTGTAATTGCATCTATTGTTGGTGCCGAGAGATCTCTAGGTTGTATTGCTTCTCACATTGAGGTTGCTTTGTGGGAGCCTGGACATGTGACTAGAGGAGGACAAGTCGGTAGAGATCACGGTCATGTTGTTTTTAGAGTTGGGGAGCATCATTCGGAAATTACTCCTAGAACAGAAATGATTGCTAACAAATTAAATTGGATTGATGCAGCCTATGCAACAGATAATCTTTGGGGAGAACGTTGGGCTAAGTTATGCCAAAATTCAATGGGTAATGCAATATCTGCTATGTCGACATTAGGTTCCCAAGATATGGCAGACGATCCTAGATGTAGGCTTATACGTATTCATTTAGCTAAAGAAGCAGCTATGGTGGGTTTGGGTCAAGGGTTAAATGTGGTTGAAATTAATGGTACTCCTGCACAAACTTGGGCAGAAGCTGATAAAGGAGATGTCTTTGAGGAATTAGATGAGATGATGTCTCAAAAAGGTGGAAGAGTTAACTGGTTGGCTTCTATGGCTCAAGATGTGCATAAAGGAAGGCACACTGAGACGGATTTCATGAACGGATTGGTATGCAGAAAAGGCGATGAATTAGGAATAGAAACTCCTTTTAATGATGCTATAGTCGATGCTATGCACTCTATAGATGATGGAACGTTACCAGCTGGCCCAACTAATGTTGATTTGATTATAAGAGCAGTTGGCAGGTAATTGTATATTAAAATAGAACCCGCAGGGTTTTCTATGCACAGTGTTACATTCGTATTTGACTTGGACAACATTGATCCTGAAGATATAGAGATTCAGAATTATTTGTCTGATAACGAACTACAGCCGAGAAACTCATATACCGATGTTTATGACGACAAATCTAATTGCCATGTAATGGAGTTTGGGGGATGCTATCTGGGTAGGCATCTAGAAGCAGTGGCATATATACAAAGAGAATCAGTGGAGACAGAGCTTTTGACTGACTTTGTGAAATCTAATGTGGATTTTGATAAATATGGTGGTACTCAAAGGCAAGTGATAGAACAATTGGTCCAACGATTGAGAAACCCAGAAGCCTTTACCGTAAAGAACGATGAATTATCTGTGAATTTGAGTAAGTTAGATATAGAGCGGGAATTAAGAGAGATCGCTATATAATTGGAGCGGGCGATGAGGATCGAACTCACATAACTAGCTTGGAAGGCTAGGGCTCTACCATTGAGCTACGCCCGCATGTTGGAAGTTTAACGAACTAGAATTATAAACGGTTTTGTCAAATTTTTGAATAAGAGAACATTAATTGTTTGCTAGTACTTTAGCAACAACGTCTCCAATATCTGCAGGGGTAGGGATTATATGACACCCTGCGTCTTTGAGAGCAGCTACCTTAGAAGCTGCTGTGGCAGTTGAACCTGTTATTATGGCGCCGGCATGCCCCATTCGTTTGCCCGCTGGAGCGGTTGCTCCTACTATTAAGCTGCAAACTGGTTTAGTTATATGGTGTTTAATATACTCCGCTGCTTCTTGTTCCATGGTTCCACCAATTTCACCTATGAATACGATGATATCTGTATCTGGATCTTCTTCATAGAGGTTCAAAATATCTACGTAGTTGGTTCCAATGATAGGATCCCCTCCTATCCCTACGCAACTTGATTGGCCGATGCCTAGGATTGTAAGCTGATGAACCGCTTCGTAAGTCAGAGTTCCACTGCGAGATACAACTCCCACTCTTCCAGGTTTGTGTATGGCTCCTGGCATTATGCCTACTTTGCAATGGTCAGTTGGATTAATTGCTCCGGGGCAATTCGGTCCTATAAGGCGTACAGGCTTAGATTGAACGTAACGTATTGTTCCTACCATGTCGTTTACTGGGATACCTTCTGTGATACATATAATTAAGGGAATCTCATTACTTGCGGCTTCGCATATTGCGTCAGGGGCGAAAGCAGGAGGAACAAATATTAATGAGACATTCGGATTTGTGGCTTCTTTTGCTTCTGATACTGTATTGAATATAGGCACTGTTTCATTAAAAGTTTGCCCACCTTTCCCTGGGGTGACTCCGGATACGACGTTAGTTCCGTATTCCATGCCTGTTGTGGCGTGGAAACTTCCTTCTTTCCCAGTTATGCCTTGTACCATTATTCTTGAGTCTTTATTTAATAATATACCCATTAATTTATCCTGATAGTTTACTGATTGCGGATGCAGCTTCCGACAGAGTTTCTGCAAATGTTACATTCAATCCGGAATTTCTAAGTATTTTTTGACCTTCATCCACATTCGTTCCTAGCATTCTTACAACAAGTGGCAATTTAGACCCAGTTCGTTCATAAGCGGAGACTATACCGTCAGCGGCTATATCGCACCGAAGTATTCCTCCAAATATGTTTACTAGAACCTTTGTAACTTTTGGATCGGATAATATTATGGATACTGCTTTGGCTACTTTCTCAACATCAGCTCCGCCACCTACATCTAAGAAGTTAGCGGGTGATGCGCCTGCTTGATTTGTTACGTCTAATGTGGCCATAGCGAGCCCCGCGCCATTTACAAGACAACCCACGTTGCCAGTTAAATTGACGTAGGCTATGCCTAAGTCGGTTGCCTCAGCTTCTAGTTGATCTTCCTGAGTTCGGTCTCTAAGTTCAAGTAAATCAGGATGTCTAAACATAGCATCATCTTCAATGTTGACCTTGCCATCTAAAGCAATTACTTTTTTATCATCAGAGATGACTAAAGGATTAATTTCCAGTAATGAAGCGTCTATATCATAGAATATCTTTACTACGGTTTTGATTAAATGTGTGAATTCTTCAAATGATTCTTTTGGTATTTCCAGCTTTGTGATTAAATTTCTAATTTGAAAAGACTGTAATCCTACTGATGGATTAATATTTTCATAAATGATGTCTTCTGGATTGGATTCAGCTACTTCCTCAATTTCCATTCCTCCAGCTTTACTTGCGAGTATAGTAGGACATTGATTATTCCGGTCTAGGGTCATAGCTAAATATAACTCTGTCTTAATGTTAGTTAGCTCTTCTACGAGTATGCTGGTTATTGGGACTCCTGCTTCATCTGTTTGATGGGTTACCAAGTTGCTCATTAGCATGGTATTCACATACTCGCTAGCTTCATTTGAGTTAGTTACTAATTTAACTCCCCCAGCTTTACCTCGGCCTCCGGCATGGACCTGGCATTTTAACGCGCATTTATCCCCTATAGCTTTTAATGCATCTCCTAGTTGTTCTGCATCAGTGATAAGAATGCTATTGGGTACATTGAGCCTGTAGTTTTTGAATATCTGTTTTGTCTGGTATTCATGTAGTTTCATATTTAAGATTGGCTCTTATTTTGTAATATATGGACCTTCTAAGAATTTAAATATATCTGATTCAGCGGATAATATAACGGTTGTGTCATTGGAGAGAATATTTTTGTAAGCTTCAAGACTTTTTCTAAATGCGAAGAAATCGGGGTCTTTATTCAATGATTCAGCTAGGATACTAATTGCCTCGGCTTCACCTTCACCTCTAATTTCATTACTAGTTTTCTGAGCCTCCGCTTTAATTATTGTTGCTTGTTTATCTGCATCAGCTCTGATTTTTAGTTCTTTTTCATCACCTTCAGCTCGGAATCTACTGGCAATTCGGTTTCTTTCAGCTCGCATTCTGGTGTATATGCTGGGGGTGACTTCATCTGGGAAATCAGCTCGTTTGATTCTTACATCAGTGATTTCTATGCCCAGATCTTGCTCGGTAACTTGCTGCCGAACGTCAGCTAGAACCACCATTAGGATTTCATTTCGAGTTTCTGTTCCCACGTAAATTGGGATTCCTTCTGTATCTACTACTTGAGTTCCGATTTCAGTTAAAACAGGCTCAGCTCCGATTATTTCAATACGGTCTCTTCTAGCAACCTCAGTACGTAAACTGGAGGTTACGATATCTGCCAGCCTACTTCTGGCATTGTTTTCGGTTCTAAGTGTTTTTCTAAACTTAACTGGATCAGTAATTCTATATCTAGCATACGAATCAACTACCAAGTTCTCTTTTTCTATATCAGGCATAGCTACTGGAGGAGCGTCTATTCTGAGTATTCGTTTGTCGAAGGTTACTACGACATCTATGAATGGTACTTTAATATTTAATCCAGGATCTCGTTTGATATCTTGAACTTCACCGAATCTTAAAATGATTACTTGTTCAGTTTCGTCTACTACATATAACGCAGAAGATAATCCTATGATTCCTGCTGCGACTATTATTATTAATAAAATTAANNNTTTCATATNTAAATCTCTTTACTCTATATTNGGGGTTAATGGTATNGGTGTAAGTTNATTATNTTCACCCAGTATCAGTACGGTTTCGGCATCGGGAGANACAATTACTTTAGAGATTCCTGGNANGATCTCTTCCATAGCTTCTAAGTATAATCTTTGTCTGGTTACTTCCTTAGAGTTGTAATACTCATTTAATATTGATTCAAATCTAGCTGCTTCACCTTCAGAGGTGGCAATTCTAGACTCTTTGAAAGCTTCAGCTTCTCTTATGATCTGTTCNGCCGAACCATTAGCTCGAGGAATTATGTCGTTTTTATATGCTAACGCTTGGTTTTCTTTTGTATCGCGTTCTTGGCGGGCTCTAAGTACGTCCTGGAAAGCGTCTTGCACTTCTTCAGGTGCTTTCACATCTTGTAGTTTTACATTGACCACGTTGATTCCAGTTTGATATATATCGAGAATCTCTTGTAATCTCAGTCTNGTCTCTGACTCAACTCGTGCTCTCTGCTCTGTAATTACATCGTCAATTGAACTTTGTCCAATCACTAGTCTAAGAGCGGCTTCTGATGCATCTTTAAGAGTTTTTCCATCTGGGCTTCCAGGTTCGATACCTCTTTCCGGTTCACCCGGATCATTTACTTTAAACAAGTAGTTTGAAAGGTCTTTTATAGTGTATTGAATGACCATTTGAACATCTACTATGTTNAGATCTCCGCTAATCATTAAAGATTCAACTGGAACTGCTGCGGTGCCACCACCTGCAGTACTTACAAAACCTAGTTCCATTCGACGTGTTTCTGTAGTTAGAACTACGTTCTTCTTGCCGANTGGGGAAGGCCACCACCAATGCAATCCTTCTTGGGTAATTGGATTCCCTTGAGCTGCACCAAATAATCGAAGTACNGCTTGTTCACCAGGATTTATCGTATAAACCCCACTTCCCAAATAAATAGCTGCAATGATTAAGGCGCCGAATANTAGGATTCCGCCAAAACCAAATCGTCCGAATTTACCGGTTACTCCGGAGAATGCCCCTTTGATTTGTTTGATTAGATCATCTAAGTTGATTTCTGGTTGTCTGCCTGTAGGTCCACCTGGTGGATACATAAAAAGTCCTTGTTATTNGTAATTAAAGTTATGGTAGTNTTTCCACTATTCTAACATGTGAATGGTATACAATTATAGTCACTAATATGAGACTTAATTATTAAACCACATTTATAAGGAGTGAATCTTAGGTGAATTTTGACTCTAAAAAAGAAGGTATGACTCGTTTGACGTTGAAATGTGCTCATCAGCATGGAATGGTGTATNTAATTCCAGCTGATCGGAGCTGGGTTTGTGATTCAGATTCTAGATTTGGTCATGCAGTTGCGGGGTTCATGGGTGCTTTGACTGCAATGGAGGANCCTAGAATACAAACCTTGATGCAGGAATGGGGATTATATTACAGGTCTTTACCNCTTGAATCTGAAAATGAGGATTAGTCCACTGAATCGTTANTGAATGGCATTGATGGCGCTGCTTGGCCACNAGGACTAATTTTTGGAGCACCTGGCGTATAGGGNTTTGGATCAGGAGNGGGNTCAGGAGTTGTTTTTTCCGAGTTAAGTTCGTCTGTTCCGTCTATGCTATTAAACAACTTGTCTAGGTTCTCTCCNGACACAGACTCATACTCAATAAGNTANTCTGCAATTTGAANCAATTTGGGTTTGTGCTCTTCAATAAGTTCATTAGCTTTATCGTAGGCCCAAGATATTAAAGAATGCACTTCTTGATCTATCTCTTCAGCTATTTTATCTCCGTAATCTCGTTCTTCATTACTCTGATTTCCAAGAAAGACCATTTCTTGACGTTTGCCAAAAGTTCTAGGTCCTAAANTTGGACTCATTCCATAGCGTTTTACCATTTCCAACGCTACCTTTGTTGCTCGTTCGATGTCGTTACTTGCNCCAGTTGTGACTTCTGCAAATATTTGTTCTTCTGCTACTCTTCCCCCCATCATCACTGCCATCATGTCGGTAAATTGATTTTTGGTCCATAGTGATCTATCTTCTTCTGGNAATAAAGTTGTGTGTCCTCCCATGTTGCCTCTAGAGATTATTGANATTTTATGAACTTTATCAGCATGTGGAAGNAACCATCCGCACAATGCATGTCCTGCTTCATGGTATGCTGTCATTTCTTTTTCGCGGGTNCTAATCACTTTACTTTTTCTTTGTGGTCCGGCTTGNACTCTTTCTATNGCTTCTTCGAATTGTTCCATGAAAATCGACTTCTGATTATTACGAGCTGCTAATATTGCTGCTTCATTTACTAAATTAGATAAGTCCGCTCCGCTAAATCCAGGAGTTTCTTTTGCTAATGCATCCATGTCAATTTTCTTATCTAACGGTTTACCTGCTGAGTGGACATCTAATATAGCTTTTCTGCCACTGATGTCAGGTAAATCTAAAGTGACTCTTCGGTCAAATCTACCGGGTCTTAATAGAGCAGGATCTAAAATATCTGGTCTGTTTGTGGCTGCCAAAACAATGATATTAGTATTCTTTTCGAAGCCATCCATTTCAACAAGGATTTGGTTCAGAGTTTGCTCACGCTCGTCGTGGCCTCCTCCTAATCCAGCTCCTCTGTGCCGCCCTACGGCATCTATTTCGTCTACAAATATGATACATGGGGCATTTTTTTTAGCTTGTTCGAACAAGTCACGNACCCTTGAAGCTCCAACTCCNACGAACATCTCNACGAATTCGCTACCGCTAATATGGAAGAATGGTACNCCNGCTTCTCCGGCTACAGCCCTAGAAAGTAGGGTTTTCCCTGTCCCTGGNTGACCTACTAGNAATACTCCAGTAGGTATACGGGCTCCGAGTGCTTGGAATTTTTCAGGGTGCTTCAGAAATTCAACTATTTCCACGAGTTCTTCTTTTGATTCTTCTACCCCGGCNACATCTTGGAATGTTACNGTTGGCTTTGACATGTTGGTCATTTTAGCTTTGCTNCGNCCGAAACTCATCGTTTGATTGTTACCACCTTGAGCTTGTCTCATCATGAAAATAATTAATGCGCCAAAAAATATTAGTGGTAAGAAATTTATTAGNAGGCCAAACAGATTGGAGAATCCGCCAGAACCTTTGTAGGAAACTAGGATTCCGGAATCAGAGCCAACAGGTANATTGTTGTCTGCAAGTATAGATAGGATGTCTGTGTCATTTCCTATGCGACTGGTGTATTGTTTTAAGNTATCTGATTGCCTGAAAGGTATGATAGTTAATTCGTTTTCTCGTACTNTAATTTCTTGTATTTCGCCTCTTTGNGCTTTTTGAATNACCTCAGAAACAGATATCTCGTTGGTGTTTATAGTAGGGGCGAAGCTATAAATGACTAGAATAGCACCTAATACTATTAAGCCGTAAACTAATCCACTTTGAAACCATTTTTTATTCTTCATCTAATCTTTTTACCTTAGTATTACTATTGTATCCAACCGNTACCTAATTTGCAAAAATGNTACATGTGTTCNGAATAGTGCGGACGGTTNATTAATGATNACCGCNTTGTTTAATGTTTAGCTNGAATNCGTAAGGCTATATNNGTATGNATTNAACTTGTAANGCAGTATCTGCTTTGCTACAATCGCATTGCTGATAAAAACCCTTNCTTGTACATGTATGAGTGAAGAGAGTTTATATAGAGGAGGGTAATTATGCCATCATTTTGGGAAAATATTAGGTTTCCAGACGACCACAGTGCCGAAGGAGAAGACATGGCTACCTATGTTAGCTATCCTGTAGGTGCAGACAGTGTTCCAGCGATAATTGTAGTACAGGAGGCTTTTGGAGTGAATGGTCATATGACAAAAGTATGTGATCAATTTGCAGAGCAAGGTTTTGTAGCAGTATCCCCTGCAATCTTCCATAGACAGAGCCCAAATCCAAAAATTCCTTATGGCGATCCATCAGTTCCTACTTATATGGGAAACATGCAGGGACAAGAAATAATTGATGATATAGATCAAACAATTGATTATCTGCAGAATACGTATCCTAGGACTCAGGGACAAAAGATTGGGATAGTAGGATATTGCTTGGGAGGTAGGGTTACTTATCTGGCTGCAACAAGTTGCCCGGGACTAAGTGCCGCATCCGTGTATTATGGAGGCGGAGTTAATGAAACCTTCCCAGACGGGATTAATCCGCTTTCACTCACCAAAAACATTGAAATCCCCGTGATGGGCAACTTTGGGGAGACTGATACTAGGCCTTCTCCAGAGCATGTAGCTGAAATGGAAGAATCCCTAAAACGAAATGGTAAAACTTACGATTTCAAGATTTATCCTGGCGCAGGTCATGGATTCAACTGTGACGAACGAGATAGCTATGATGCTGATGCTGCTAAAGATGCGTTAGACCGAACATTAGGTTGGTTTAATAAGTATCTTAAGTAGGAGCTAAATAATTAGTTAGATTGTAAAAGGTCCTAGGTTATTTCCTAGGACCTTTTTTATAAAAACGAATTTCTGAACCTATATAGAGTGAACTCTGGTTCGGGAGTAGGGACCGGAAGATAATCTGTTTCTTCTATCTTAGCGACTATGAACCAAGGGCCATCTTCGGATAGCGCTTTATCAAATACTTCTGACAAAGATTCTAGATCATCTACTAGTTCAGTTTTTTCAATACCGCAGCCTTGCGCTACCTCAACTAGTTCTGTTCCTGTGGATGTATGGGTCGCCTGTCTGCCGGTTTGCCCCCACATTTCATTATCATATACAACTACAATTAAGTTTTTAGGATTTTCTCTGTTAATGGTTGCTAACGTACCTAAATTCATTAGGAGTGATCCGTCTCCATCTAGGGAGATTATTTTTTCATCTGAAGATAAAGACATACCGAGGGCTATGGACGAGCATAATCCCATATTGCCATAGGTGTAAAAATTCCTGTCTCTATGTTCTGCATGCCATAGCTCATCACTTGTGGGGCCCAAATTTGCAACTATAGGTTGATTATCTAATTTCGAAAGAATGAGTTTGGTAGCGTCAAATCTAAACACTTTTACCTCCATGTAACAAAGAAGTTAAGCATATGCCAACAGGTTGACGGTTGGCGAAGCAAAGTTTTAATGCTCCGTCTATTAACTGGTCCATTTTGAATTCGTCATTTATGGTATAGTTCACAATTCCTAGCATATCCATGATTGGATTTGTAATTTTACCCATTGCTACTTGTGAGATGTTAAATTCTCCGGGCCCACCTCGCATGTTGATAAACATAGGGATAGGCGCTCGTGCTGGTACACATAGGGTGGCAATTGCATTAACACTGTTACCAAAACCACTCGTTTGCATGAATACTGCTGCTTTTTTACCTACAGCATATCCTCCGACAGCAATACCTATTGCTTCCTCCTCTCTAGTAGCTGGGATTAATTGAAAAAAATCATCTTTTTCAATGATACTTGCCACTTTACCTATGGAATGGTCAGGCACATAGGAAATCAGTGATATGTCAGCTTTTTTTAATGAATCTACGATGGTTTGTTCCCAGCTCATAATAACCTTCTTTTAATTAATTTATTGTTTCGCAGCGTATGTTTCCCGTGCTTCTTCCAGTTTTTCTACGAATAAATCTGGTTCTCTAGTTAGCAATACGATCCTGCGTCCTCTGTAAAGATGGATCCTCCACCTGTCCGGTACTTGGAGATGCAATGGGTCTACCCTTTCGATATTGTCAAAAGGTATGATTCTTACTCTGGGTTTACCATACCGGATTAAGATGCAGTCTTCGTATATTTCAATTTCTCTAGGTCTTGTAAACCATACATACACCGCTACTAAGGCTCCAACTATGACAAGTGCTTGCCCCTCTTCCCCTTGTAATAGGCCATAGGCTATCACGAACAAAGCGAATATTAGTGTAAAGTTTACCGACCCTCGGTACCTATCAGAATGTATAAATTGTGTGTTTGGTTGTTTCATATTATCCTACTTTTAATGGTCGGGGCGGCCAGATTCGAACTGGCGACCCCCTACACCCCATGCAGGTGCGCTACCGGGCTGCGCCACGCCCCGACGATACATTATTCTACCAGAAATAGTTCTATATACGAATCTACTATAGTGTTATTGAAAGACACCTTCGTATATATTGGGTATATTTAATGATAAATGAGCAGGTGATTATATGCCGGGTCCGTTAGAAGGAATATCCGTACTAGAGTTTACAGAAGTTATTTCTGGTCCCCTTGCAGGGATGATCTTATCTGATTACGGAGCATCAGTAATTAAGATAGAGCCACCTTGGGGAGATTCTTGGCGCTATATGTACAAGATTTCGGAATCAGAAAGCAGGCCTTTCATGGCATATAACCGCGGCAAAAGGAATATGACGTTAAATTTGAAGCATCCTGAAGCAGGGCAGATAATTCAAAAACTTGCTAAGGATTCTGATGTGGTTATTGTAAATGCATCTCCAAACGTTGCTGACAGTCTTGGAATTGGTTATGAGCAGTTGGCTAATATAAACCCAAGAATCATTTATTGTGAAAATACTGCTTATGGCTCATATGCAGGAGATGGATATGTGTCAGGATATGATCTGGTTATTCAAGCAGTTTGCGGACTTATAGGAACTGAGAGTCGAATTGATGATTCTGGAAGGCCAGAACAGATTTGGTCTACACCTTTGATAGATACCACGTCAGGTTTGAATTTGGTTGCATCTATTTGCGCAGCATTGTATTACCGAGAAAAAACCGGTTTAGGTCAGAAAATCGAGACAAATTTACTGTCATGTGCTATTCAATTGATGGGTATGAGGCTAGTAGAGGTAGAATCCTTGGATAAGTCTCGGAACTTAGAATTTGTAGAAGATGTGACCAATCTAAGGAAAGCGAAGTTGAGTCATAAGGAAATAAGAGATTTTTATGAATCAAGACAGGATGTCGCTCCAGGGAACATATATTACCGTACCTTTTTAACATCTGATGGTGCATTGGCTGTTGCTTGTCTCAATGATCCTCTTAGGAAAAAACTGCTACAGGTATTGAATTTGGAAGACATTAGGTTTGAAGTAGACTACAATCCTAAAGCTAAACGAAGTATCGAATTTGGAGATCGATTGATTGAATTAGCAGAGTCTAAATTCAACAGTAAAAATACAGAAGAATGGCTCTGTATGTTGTTCGCAAACAATATACCTGCAGGACCAATCAGATTTAAAGAGGAATTATTTTCTGATGCTAAATTGGTAGAGAATGGGTTCTTGATTGATGTGAAGCACAAAGATCAGGGTAAAATTAGAATGACTGGTGCACTGGCAAGATTTAGCAAAAGTAAAAATGAACTCAAATATCAGTTAGGTGCTCTAGGGGAGCATACTGAAGAAATTTTACAGGAGTATGGTTTTACTAAGTCTCAGTGCACTGAGTTTAGAGATAATGGTGTGATTGTATAAAATTCATTGATAGCTCATATCATTATGAAGAATATTATTCCGATGATGTTAGGTTTTGACACGACACGAGCCATCAGCTCGCGCCCGTTAATTTTTTTTTCTGCCATTTTAAGTAGTCCTAATATGGTTAGAAGTTTTTAACCGCAGGGATCACCTTTTCACCTATTAGTTCAATGGATCGCATTACATCATTATGAGCCATATCACCTTCATTTCCATATATTAGGATATATCCAGGGTCTAGTTCTTTCTTGATATGCCTCAATTTCTCAATCACGGTTTCTGGTGTACCAACGACTATGTTGTAAGCATCCTGCAATTCTTCATAGCTCATTCTTTTGCCCATTGTGCCTGTACCTATTACTGGCCTAGACATTTTTATTTTGAGCGCTTCACGAGACTGGTACCCTGGAGGATCATTAAATTCAGCTGGACCTCGGTTTCTGTGAGCTTCTGTCCACAGATATTTTCTTCCCACTTCTTGAGCTTTTTCTTCTGTGTCTGCAACAAACACTTTCATTAAATAACCGAAGTGTTCGGGGCCAGGNGTATAGCCTACTTTATTCGCGGTCTCAAAGTAGATATCTTTAAGTTGTTTAGTAAGATCCAACAGTGAACCTAAGTTCATGTAGGGGTATTGTCTTTCCGCAGCCCAAATAACGCTTTCAGGGCTTCCAGTACCAGGAAACCAAACCTGAGGATGAGGATCTCTTTGTATGGGTACTACCCACGGATTGACCATGCGGTGAGGCCAGTATCTCCCTTCCCATCGGAATGGTCCAGGAGTTGTCCAACATTTGACAATCAAATCATGAGCTTCTTCAAATCTGGCACGGTTTTCTGTGGGACTTATTCCAGCATGTAAAGTCTCTACCGCTGTGCCTCGTACGAATCCTGAAATGATTCGGCCCCCGGAAATGCAGTCTAACATAGCTATTTCTTCAGCCATTTTTACAGGATCTTGTACGGCTATTACATTACCTAGCATCGCTATTTTCACGTTTTTGGTGACTTTAGCGATACAAGCGGCGTCTATATTAACCGATGGTTTCATGCACCAGTAGGAACTGTGATGTTCATTTGACATAATACCGTCGAAACCTACTTGATCGGCCAAAGCATATTGGTCATGGTAATTGGAATATAATTCGTGAGCCTTTATGGGATCGAACATAGTGTTAGGGAAGTGCATTCGTCCTGATTCGTATCCTTCAATATCATCTTCAGTGACGTGCCCATAAGGTTGCTCGGAAAACCAGAAAACTTCTGTCATGCTATCCTCCTATTATCTTTTGTGGTTAATTGCTTAGGAATTTATTAACCGTTTCCATAAATTCATTTGGTTTTTCAATTGCAGGGGAATGACCGCAGTTTGCAATTATTTTTAAAGTGGAATTAGTAATATTTGCTTGAAATAGTGATCCGCATTCTACGGGAATTATAGCATCATTCTTTCCCCATACTATCAAGGTTGGGGTTGTTATTTTTTTTAGATAAAATGGTAGGCTCCAGTTATGAAGATATGGTCTCCAGCATAACCTGGATGCCATTTCTCTATTGCTATGTTCTGTGAATACTTCGTCTGGGGTTAATTCTCTAGTGTATGCTTCATAGTTCTCGACTTGAGAAGGATCGTAAAATCTCTGTTCTAATCTTGTTTGTGCGGAGCACATGAATATTTCAGCTATTTCGCCCTTTTCAGGCTTAATTCCTGCCGCATCAATAAGAATGAGCGACTGAATATTTGAGTCATCCATTGATGCCATTTCTGATGATATCCAACCTCCCATAGATGAACCCATTAAAATGTAATTGGAAAGACCGAGGGCGTTTACTAATTGGAGATTGAAATGAGCCATATCGGTTATTGTGTACACCCAATCAGGTCTCTCTGTGCCATTGAACCCTGCTTGAGATGGTACGTACACTGTGTATCGTTTTGAAAGTTCTTCATGATACTTCTGCCAGCCTGAATTGCCACCTGCTCCATGGAGAAATAATAAAGATGTATCACCAGTGCCTCCCACAAAATATTCTACAGTTGTACCGAGCACTGTTATTTCTTTTCTTGAAGCAGTTGATGAGACCATAGCACTAACCCTCTCTATTAAGATCAAAATTGTATAAATTCCCTAGGGAATTTGTATTATGAACTGTACATAGAATTTTATACAAGTGGTGTATAATGTCAAATGTTCCGTATCTTGGGGATTCGTCTAATGGTAGGACATCTGATTCTGGTTCAGGTAGTGCGGGTTCGACTCCTGCATCCCCAGCCATTAATTTGATCTTATTAAATTACGGGAGGTTTCCATATGCAAGTAGGAGTTGTTTTCCCACAAACTGAAATTGGAGCAGACCCAGGTGCTGTAAGAGAGTTCGCGCAAGCTGCAGAAGGTTTAGGGTATAAACATATTTTGGCTTTTGATCATGTTCTTGGCGCAGACCCTTCAGCTAGGGAGGAATGGAACAAGCCCTATAGTAGTGATGACATGTTCCATGAATTGTTTGTCCTGTTTGGGTATCTGGCTGGATGTACCGAAGCTATAGAAATGGTGTCAGGTATTCTTATATTGCCTCAAAGACAAACTGCGTTGGTTGCGAAGCAAGCAGCAGCAGTAGATGTATTAACAGAAGGAAGACTTAGATTAGGTATAGGCATTGGCTGGAATGATGTGGAGTACGAAGCACTGGGAGAGAAATTTACCAACCGAGGGAAAAGGAGTGAAGAGCAAATAGAATTATTGCGCGAACTCTGGACAAAACCTATAGTGGATTATCATGGTGATTATCATGATATAACATCTGCTGGGATTAACCCTTTGCCTATTCAACGACCTATCCCTATTTGGTTGGGAGGTGGAGCAGATCGTGTTATTAATAGAATAGCCCGTTTGGGAGATGGTTGGATACCTCAGTTCCAACCCGATGATAATGGTAGAGTTCAGCTAGATAAGTTGTGGTCTTCAATGGATGAAATTGGGCGAGACAGGAAAGAAATAGGAATCGAAGGCCGGATTGCTCTCAATCAAGGGAGTATTGAGGACTGGAGCAAGTTGGTTACTGATTGGGATGAGATGGGAGCGAGTCATCTATCTGTTAACACCATGAAAATGGGACTCAGTGGCCCTGATGCACATATAAAAGCTATTGAAGAATTTAGGGATTGTTTGTAGTACGTTGTGGTTAGGGCAATAATTTGTGCAGTGCGTCTAATATTTTGTTACTGACATCATATTTAGAAGCAAGTTCGATGCTTTCAACATTTAGGTTTTGATCGATTATAGAGACTTGATTTTGGTCAGATCCAAACCCAGATCCGGGTAACGTTACGTCATTAGCAACAATTAGGTTTAGATTTTTACTCTTGATTTTGTTTTTTGCATTATTGATCAGATTATCAGTCTCTGCGGCGAATCCGACTTTAATAACATTTTCATCTCCGATACTTTTTAAAATGTCATTGGTAGGTGATAGCTCGATACTCATACTATCCGGGCTTTTCTTGATTTTTGTGCTTGCTGAGGTAGTTGGTTTGTAATCTGCTACTGCTGCAGCCATTATGATTGCATCGGCTCCTTTAATCGCTTTTTGTACAGATGCTAGCATGTCGTCTGCAGTTTTAACTTCAAGTAATGATGTCCCTATGGGAGGGTCTATTGAAACAGGAGCGGATATTAGCGTCACTTCTGCTCCTCGATCTCTGGCTGCTTCAGCTAAAGCATATCCCATTTTGCCTGAGGACAAATTCGTTAATATTCTTACAGGATCCACGGGTTCTTGCGTTCCGCCTGCTGTGATGATAATTTTCTTGCCTTTAAAATCTCCTATGGATTGACCAATAACGAGTTTTATTTTTTCCAAGGCGTCTTCTGGTTCAGACAATCTGCCTAAACCNGATGCTCCGGATGCTAGANAACCTTCTTCAGGGCCTAATATGGATATTCCTTTATATTTCAAATTNGTCAAATTGGACTGCGTAGATTCATTCAGGTACATATTAGTTTCCATTGCTGGAGCTACTATGGTAGGAGCTGTAGTAGATAAAATAGTTGTACCAAGAGGATTATCGCATATTCCAAGGGCAAGTTTGGCTATCGAATTTGCTGTAGCGGGATAAACTATTACTAGGTCAGCATGTTTTGCCAAATATACGTGATTGACACTGTATTCTGAATGANGATCAAATGAGTCAGTCACTACATGATTCTGAGTGATAGCTCTAAAAGATAGAGGGGTAACAAATTCAGATCCTCCGTCAGTAAGGATCACATTCACGTTCGCTCCTGATTGGGTGAGTCTACTGGCCAACGTTAGTGATTTGTATGCAGATATGCTTCCTGTTACTCCCAATACTATGTTTAAGTCGGATAAAGTGGTCATGGCTTTAGTCCTTTTTGTAATCTGGTCGATTNATTGCGTATAGNATNTTGAGGCCCAGAAGAGTTAAGTCCAAATTAATGTGATCNAATATATCGGTATGNTTTGCNATGATTGGGGACAAGCCTCCTGTTCCGATTACTTTTGCATTTTCCCCTAACTCATTCTTGAATCTGGATACTAAGCCAGTTACTAAGTCTGTATACCCAAATACAAGTCCAGACTGTAAAGCTGNTGTTGTGTTTTTACCAATAGGATTATCAGGTGCAACTAGTTCTACTCTACGGAGTTGGGATGTATTTAGAAACAATGCTTCAGCAGATATATTTACTCCAGGAACTATTGCTCCTCCCACGTANTCTCTTTTATTGGAGATTGCATCAAAAACCGTGGCAGTCCCAAAATCTACTATGATTAAGGGNGCTCCGTAAAGTTCGACTCCTGCGACTGCATCTACAATTCTATCTGATCCAACGTCTCTAGGACTATCATATAAGATTGGAAGCCCAGTTTTCACACCTGAAGTGATTGTGAACTGTTCTGTATGGAAAAAATTCTTAGAAACTACTTCAAATGTAGCAGTAAGAGGTGGNACAACACTGCAAGTACAAATTGCAGTTATTTGTGATGGCTCTATTCNTTTGAGTNTCAGNAGATTGGTTAGTAATAGACCATATTCATCAGGTAATNTGTTAGAGTCTGAAGCAGTACGCATTGTAGTTACTAACTTCGNACCATCAAAGACGCCAATAGTTACCATTGTGTTTCCTATGTCAATTGCCAATAACATTTATAAATACCACCACAGCCACAATTATACTCGTGGCCGTAAAATTTGGAAAATNACTATGATTGAAGTAATATGCCGCTATTAATGCAAGGAAGATGCTTATGAAAATTGAGAGTGTACAAGTTGATTTATTGAAAGTACCTGCGAATATGCTTTATGAAGCTGCTGGTCATTCAGTGAGCCATAATTGGCACATATTATCTAGAATAGTAGTAGCAGATGGTACTGAAGGAATCGGTTGGTTGGTTAACACCAGACCAGCTTTTATATATNCGCTGTATGAAGCAACTAAAGAACTAGGCGATTTGTTAGTTGGAGAAAATGTATATAAGAATGAATATTTATATGGNNTAATGAATAGCTANGGTAACTGGGTTGGNCCAGGAGGATTTCTAAATATGGCTATGTCTAGCCTTGATATTGCCGTATGGGATGTTAAAGCTAAATTAGCAGGCCAAAGCGTATCAAACTTGTTAGGAGGTNATTCTAACTCGGTTAACAGTTATGCAAGCGATAGACTGTGGTACAGCATGCCGATAGAAGAACTGTTGGAATCGGCTAAGCAACATGTTGCGGCAGGCCATAGTCGTATTAAATTAAGAATAGGTAAGGTTGAGAATATATCGGAACAAATTAACAGGATAAACCGCTTGAAAGAAGCATATGAGCATTTAGAAATTATGCTTGATGCGACAGAAAGTTGGAACTCATCTGAGGCCAGATCATTTGGTGAAGCACTGTCCAAGGCAGGCATAATTTGGCTTGAAGATCCAATTTATCATCTGGATTTAAAAGGATTAAGGGTACTCAAAGAGAATTTATCTGTTCCTATAGCGGGTGGAGAGCATTTATATACGTTTGAGTCATTTAGAGATACAGTAGATAACTCCTCATTAGACGTAGTTATAATAGATTTGTCTAGGGTAGGAGGTGTTACCCCTTGGATCAAAGTAGCGCATATGTGTGAATCAGCTAATATTTTGTTAGCGGGTCATGTTCTTCCAGAATTTCATGTTCATTTGTTATCCGCTGTTACTAATGGCTACCTCGTTGAAGATATGCCTCGTTCGGAGAACATCATAAGAACAAAACTTGAAATTAACCAGGGGAATATGATGGTGCCGCAAGGCAATGGTTTTGGAATTGAACTAGATGAAGACGCATGTGCAAGATACAAAGTTAGTTAGCATTATCATTTGTGCTACAATCCTCAGCATACTGTAAATTTATTTTCGGAGTAGTTATATGGCAGATATGGAATTGGTATTAATAGTAAAAGGCGGAAGAGATGCAGTCGCTAAATGGAGGGAAGAAAATCCCACAACAACTATGGATCTTAGCGAAGCATACATGAGTCATACTAGGTTACCTCAAGTAGATCTCAGTGCATGTGATTTGAGGAATGCTGATTTTATGGGAGCAATGTTAAGGAGAGCTAATTTTTCACGTAGTTACATGAACCCGTGTCATTTGTATAGATCGGATCTTCGTGAGGCTAATTTAAGCGGTACGTTATTAAGTGGGGCTAATTTAAGAGGTGCAGATTTACGTAAAGCTAATCTTGAAGGTGCAAACTTAGATCGAGCCATTTTATCGGATACTAACTTTGAAGGTGCTAATCTTAAAGGGGCTAATTTAAGCCGAACTAATATTGACCGAGCGAATATGAAAGATACTGATCTCAGCGGTGCTTACTTTGGAGGCTCACGTATTAAAAGGTCTAATTTTGATAACACTAATCTAAAGGGTAGCGACTTATTTGAGGCAAACATAGATTCAGTATCATTTGTGGATGCAGATTTTGCTGATGGAATACTGGGATACACTGTTTTCCAGAATTGTGACTTGTCTACTGTAAAAAATTTGGCATCAATTAGACATGATGCTCCCAGTACATTAGGGGTGGATTCTTTATTAAAGAGTGCAAATTTACCAGAAGAATTTTTAAGAGGTATCGGTGTTAGTGAATCTTTTATAGAAGTATCCAAATCCATCGAAAGAAATGAGACTTCCTCTGAGTGTTATATCTCGTGCACTTCAGAACATGAACCATTTGCGAAACAATTGCAGGAGCAACTCATGAAAAAAGGCATTGTAACCTGGTTGTTTTCTGAGAGTTCAAGGGGGAATGCGTTAGTTGATCGCAGGAGCACATCCGAAGAAGAAGAGATTGAAAGATGGGTGAGGCATTACGACAAGTTAATTGTTGTGATAACTGAAGAATCATTCTCTAATGAAGTGATTCGAAATGATGTTTCGGCTGCTAAGGATAAACAAATGGCTGATGATAGTTGGATTATGTATTTAGTGTCTCCTGATGGAGAAATCATGGAGAGTAGAAATAGGTTTATACGAACTTTAAGATCTGAAAATACTGTGTTTGTGATTGATTTGGAATCAGAAGAGTCCAAATCTAACTTAGATAAGTTAGTAGAGGTTATGAATTCGGACTTGTCGCATGGAGATTCTATACCAACATTATCTGAATAGATTCATCTTTATTGTAGTCATAAAAAAAGGCCCGGATGAAATCCGGGCCTTTTTTTGTTGCACTAAGATTTAGATGTAGTCTTCTTCTTCGTACATCATTTCAAGATTGTCATCACTTAAGCCCATTGCTCGTTGGATTTCCTCCTTGAAATCACTGATTAATGTCTCGTCGATAGTACCACCGGCAGCGGCAGCTTTCTTTTTGAATTCATCGAATGCCCATTCAGTGGCATCACCATGAGGCATCTCAAAGAACCCAGCATCGAACTGAGGCATTTCACCAGGACCGAAGTAACCCATGCCTTCCATTTCATAGCCTTCAAGGTCATGTGTTCCTTTGCCTAGTACTTGTCCAGTTGCTGCGTAGTGTTCCATAACGTTCTTCATACCATACTTCTGGATTGGACATACTTTCATGCATACACCGCAACCTAGATACCTAGCCATCACTGGGCGGCACCGTTTGAAGTATAGTTTGTTCTTTTCTATTCCTCTCCACCAGATTTTATCTCTCATGAGAGCTCTACCTGGGCATCGGTTTACACAAACTTGGCAAACTTGGCAGAATGCATGGATACCGTAGTCTACTGGTTCATCATATGTGACGTCAGCGTCAGTGGTAATCATCATAATCCTGCATCGTGATCCAACATTAGGGGTTAGCAGGTAACCACAAGCACCTAGTTGTCCTAATCCTGCTGCTACGAACATTGGAATGTAAGGGCCAGTATTGTCGTTAGGGCTGTGTACTTGTGCNTGGTAGCCTAACTCGTTGATGAATTTTCCTAGTTCAAGACCAGCTGCACCTTCAGTTCTGTAGGTGCTGGAGTGAACTATTTCAGCGTCGATGCTAGGGATAGTTTGAGTTGGTTCGTAGTCTTGCTCATATGCTAAGCAGATCACGTGAGGGAATTTCACCCAGTCTTGCTTACTAGCGAAATAGTATTTCCTGTCAGATGCTGTTAATCCAACTTCGCAGAAGCCCAGTTCTCTAGCCTTCTCTTTGATGGCTTCAGTTACATCTTGTCCGCTAGGCTCTGCTGAAGGTTCTACATCTCCAGTCAGTCTTGCAGCCATCACCAAGTTTCTGTTGAGCTTATCGTGTTCTTTTCGAATTTCTCTCATTTCGGCGTGGCCATCTCTAATTTTGTTGGCCCAGTCTCGTGAGGCTCTTTCAGTGATGTTCATGGTCTCTAGTGGGTATTCTCGGCTATACCAATCGACTTCTCTCTGGTTCGTTGGGATACCAGGGACGGTCTCTAACTCTTCTGGTACAGGAATTGTATAAGAAGCGTCAGCTTGGGTTTTACCTGGTCTTACGACCTCATGACCTATTTTAAGCATGATCATTTCCTCCCTTATATTGTATAGACGTAGCTAGGCCACGTCTCGATTGAGGATAGATTAGTCCTTTTACAAGGCAATGTCAAGAGTATTTTGATACGAGNCCTAGTTTATCGTAGATAGAGATTCTCCGAAATTGCGAATTGAGTGCGAAATCATGATATTTTGCGTCGTTTTACAATGTTAATAGACATCATTTGCTTGTTTTACGCTCGATCATTGCTTGAGCAAGCGGACTAGCTCCAGACCTGATGACACAATTCACAAGAGAGGGTTTCCCTGANGATAGAGAACGTTCTATTGCGGGTACAATNTCATTAGGTTGCTCCACATATTCGGAATGTCCCCCTATGGCCTCGACNACTTTGTCATACCTGACGGTCCTGAGATCAGTCCCAATAGCTCTTTCGTAATACGCCAACTGGAAAGTTTTGTCGATTCCCCATGTCGAATCGTTCCCTAANATTGTTGTTATATTAAGGTTGTGTCTGATACAGGTGTCGTATTCCATTGGGTAGAAACCGAAAGCTCCGTCACCTACGAATACAAATACTTTGCTATTTGGGTATGCAACCTTAGCAGCCATTCCGTAGGGAACTGAAGCGCCTAAATGAGATAGAGGGCCTAGNCGAAGGAAATGCCCAGGTCGTTTTGCAGGTAAGTATGAACGAGCCCATTGGACGTAATCTCCTCCATCTAATAGTATGAAAGTGTCTTCATCTATGAGATGTTTCATTTGAGTGAAGACTTCTATNGGGTGCATCGGTGTAGATCCGTCTGCTTTATCCTCTAGTTCNTGCCTCCACTCTTCTTGGACTTTTGTAAGTTCTTTCACCCAATCATTCAGATTGTTNTTAGATGNGGACTTGGAATAAGCTTGAGTTAATTGCTCCACAACGGCGCCCAAATCTCCTAGTATCCCAACGGATACCCCTCTGTTTCTACCGATTTCACTTGGGGANGGATCTACCTGAATCAGCTTNGCTTGTTCATTAAANATATGCCCGAATTTATATCGGTAATCGAGTTTTTTACCTANTAATAATACGGCGTCAGCGTCAACCATTTTTTTTGCTGTTTTGTTTAAAGCACCGTCTCCATAACCAAAACATAATGAGTGATTATCATCAATNAACCCTCTGGCNTGTTCTACCGTGAATATAGGAATTCCAGTAGTNTCTACCAGAGCTTCTATTTGTTCGGGTTTNATTCCATACCTGGCTGCGTTGCCAGCAATTATGATAGGTTTTGAACTGTTGGATAATATNCGTATTGCTTCTTGAATGTCNGTTGGGTCTCCTTGAGACTTTCCCATTGCGCGATATTCTTGAGGCTGATAAGTTGTAATGTCTGACTCATCGATAATTTGTTCCTGTATGTCCATAGGTAGTGTGAGATGNACAGGCCCCGGCCTTCCAGACATAGCAGTCCTAAATGCTGTGGCAACATATTCTTGAATTCTGGTCTTATCATGAATCAACCAAGAACCTTTTGTGACAGGACTGGCCATTTCTATTTGGTCTATTTCCTGAAAAGTGTCCATTCCTTTGCCTGGAAGTTCAGCACATCCTGCAATAAATATTACTGGGCTTTCAGATGTGTATATAGCTGGCAATCCAGATATAGCATTAGAGAATCCGGGCCCTCCTGTGAACATCGCAACTGAGGGTTCACCTGTTATTCGTGAATATCCATCAGCCATGTGCATAGCAGCACCTTCATGTCGGGTGTCAATGAATTCAATTCCTTCGTCTGCCGCTGCGTCTACTAAAGGTAATATAGTGTCACCTACTATAGTGAACACTTTTTTGATACCCTCAAGTTTTAAGCTTCTAACGAAAAGATGCGATCCAGTGATTTTAGCCATGATTTACTCCTCTGTAATTGTTGTATCATCGTTCAAATAAGCGTACTGTATATATAGTTATATTGTCCAATACAAGGTCAATATTTTCTAAAAAATCCACTTGTTCTATGGGTTGATTTATTATCGATGGGTATTTTATACATGATAGGAACCCCAATTGGTAACCTGAGCGATATTACCATACGGGCATTGGACATTTTAAAATCAGTACAACTAATAGCTTGTGAAGATACTAGAGTAACTAGGAAGCTTCTTAATCATTATGATATTCCAACTAAAACTATCAGCTGTAATAGCCATAATTGGGCCTCACGAATTCATAAACTATCTAAAGAATTGGATAGTGGTGACATCGCATATGTTACCGATGCAGGCATGCCCTCTATCAGTGACCCAGGATGGGAAATAACATCTGCTTTAAGGGATCTTGGCCACACGATTGAGGTGATACCAGGTGTTTCTTCTGTAACAACAGCTCTCACTATTTCTGGTTTTGATGCAAGTAAGTTTTCTTTTTTGGGGTTTTTGCCAAGGAAGGAGAATGAATCCATGGATCTGTTATCAGAACACTGTCAATTAGGAAATCCTGTTGTTTTTTTTGAATCCCCATACAGATTGTCTAAAACATTGACTCGTATTGAGACTCGGTTTGCCGAGGCCAGGATAACCATATGTAGGGAATTAACAAAATATTACGAAGAAATATTTAATGGGACGGTTCAAGAGGCGATTAATCATTTCAGCGACCCGAAAGGCGAGATTGTTATTATTCTTCACCCACAGGAAGAAACATTGGATTCAAAATTAGATGAACGCACGTTAGAGGCTTTGCATGCTGAGATAGCTCGAATGAAATTAGAAGGTATTAAATCCAAGGAAGCGATTTCAGAAATTTCACAAAAACTAAAAATTAGACGTAACACTATATATCAAGAATGGATTAACTCTTAATGGTAGCCATCTAATGAAAGTACCCGCCCCTAATCGGATAGAATCCACCGTTATAACCACAGCCAAAGTAATACGCCATCCTGGGCAAGTATTTTACGGTTGGTGGATAGCGATATTGAGCGGATTTGTGATGGTGATTGCGACTGTTCCGTTGTTTCATGCTATGTCTGTTTGGGCAGTTGCTATCGAAGCTCATTTTGGATGGACAAGATTACAAATCGGGGCAGCTTTGGCTTTTACTAGAATTGAGGGCGGGATTATGGGCCCGGTTGAAGGGTATCTGACTGATAAGTATGGTACTCGAAGAGTGGTGCTGATCGGCCTACTGATATGTGGAGTGGGCTGGCTACTGTTTTCTCGAATGGATAACCTGTACATGTTTTACATTGCATATTTAGTGATGGCATTAGGACAGGGTCTTGGAAGTTGGTTGCCTACAATGACCGTAATAAATCATTGGTTTATTAAAAACAGAGCAATGGCCATGGGTGTTTCCAATATGATTAGCCGGGCTGGGGCGTTGATTCTTGTACCTGGAATTGCGTGGATGATAGACCCCGACAAATCAAGATTGGGATGGTCTAATACTGCGCTGGTCATCGGGATAATGACATTGGTATTAGCCTTTCCTATTTCTAAACTAATAAAAAATAATCCTGCAGAGATTGGGTTGCTTCCAGATGGGGACATACAGGAACCAGTAGACGTTTCTGTTGAGCGATCTAACGAATCAAAAGATACTCATGAAGAAGATTTTACTGCAATGGAAGCTATTAAAACTCCGGTGTTTTGGTTTATTGCTTTTGGACATGGCTTCACTTCAATGATTATATTAGCTATGTTTTCTCATTTGGGTTTAATGATTAAAGATTTAGGGTTTCCAATAACAACGACTGGTCAAGTAGTTAGTGTTTATATCTTTGTAGCACTCATATTCCAATTAGTAGGAGGGTATGTTGGTGACCATCTACCCAAGAATATAGCGTTATTCATCTTTAGTACCATACAGGCTCTCGCTGTGCTTATTCTGATGGTTGCACATTCATTTTGGGCATTGATGCTCTTTGGGGTTATGTTTGGTATGGGATTCGGAGGAAGGAATCCATTAACAGTTGCGATAAGAGGGGATTATTTCGGTAGAAATTCATTTGGGAAAATATTAGGTATCTCTACTGTTCCCATGAACGTGTTGCTACTTATATCTCCATTGATGGCAGGTTGGATTAAAGATGAAACAGGTAGTTACAACATTGCTATTTTGATACTCGCTGGATTCAACATGTTAGGAGGTATTATGTTCCTTATATCTAAAAAACCTGTTAGAAAGAAACATTCATAGGTCTGGAGTTTTATATAGTGCGTAAAATCATAATAGATACTGATCCTGGCCAAGATGATGCTGTCGCAATTCTCATAGCTTTAGCGTCCCGTGAGTTAGAAGTAATAGGGATTACATGCGTTGCTGGGAATGTTCCATTGGAGCTCACAGGTAATAATACCCGTAAAATCTTAGAATTAGCTGATCGCAGTGAAATTCCGGTGTTTTTAGGTTCTGAGCAGCCGTTGCAACGGAGATTAGTTACTGCTGAGCATGCTCACGGGAAGACCGGGCTTGACGGTCCAGAATTACCTGAACCTAAGATATCCTATCAAGAAATATCTGCCATAGATTTTATTATTGATACTGTCAAACATTCAGATCCTCAGACTATCACTTTATGTCCATTAGGACCGTTAACAAATATAGCTAGAGCATTTAAGAAGTGTCCAAATATAATCCCAAGGATTCAAGAGGTGGTTTTGATGGGAGGAGGGTTCTTTGAAGGAGGTAACGTGACGCCTTCTGCAGAATTTAATATTTTTGTAGATCCCCATGCTGCTCAGGAAGTTATGGAATCTGGAGTCCCCATAGTCATGCATCCTCTGGATGTTACACATGAAGTTATAACTTCTCCGGATGTAATACAGCGGCTTAAAGAACTAAATAATTATCCAGCTCAAGTGACTGCTGAAATGCTGGGATTTTATGAGAGATTTAATGGAGAAAAGTATGGTTATGAAGGAGCTCCACTACATGACCCTAATGTTATAGTGTATCTACTCCGTCCAGATCTTTATAAAGGCAAACTAATAAACGTTCAGGTTGAAACTGAGTCCGAATTAACTATGGGCATGACGGTTGCTGATTGGTGGTGTTCAACCAATAGGCCCAAGAATGTATTTTTTGTTCGACACGCAGATANAGCAGAGGTTTTTAACGTAATAATTGACCTCTTGGGTGAATATTAAGATTCTATAATTTCTACTGTGTTGATTGTTAATCGCTCCGCCGGGGTACTTTGTTCTCCGCTAGGTTTGGTGTAGTCAATTGCAATAGTTGCCAAAGTTTCTAGCACTTCATCTCCAGCAGTTAAGAAACCAAAAATAGTATAGTTTGGGGGCAAAGGNACATCAGCACCGTGTACGATAAAGAATTGAGATCCATTCGTGTTTGGTCCGGCGTTAGCCATAGCTAATGTTCCTCGTGTGTATGGCCTAGAAACGGGTTCATCATTAAATTGATACCCTGGCCCTCCGGAACCTGTGCCTCGTGGGCATCCCCCCTGAATCATGAACTCTTTGATTACTCTATGGAAACAACCATTATCGTAAAATCCCTCACGAGCTAGGAAGATGAAGTTGTTAGTTGTGACAGGAACTTCATCGGTAAATAATTCTAAAGTCATGTCCCCTTTTGAGGTTTTAATAATAGCGGAATATTTTTTGCCTTCTTCTAAGTTGTTTTCTGGGGCGCTGTCATATCTTTTTATCATTGTTTCTCCCGATGAATAGTTAATTATTAGTATTTTATATGTGTTAAATGCTCACACAGTATACAATAAATAGTAGTGAATTCAGAAATGTATAAAGATGGAAGGTGAACTGATGGGAGTTTTTGAAAATATTTCAATACCAGGGCACGAAATGGTCAATTTTTTCCAAGATGAATCAGTAGGATTAAAGTCCATTATCGCAGTTCATAATTCCACCTTGGGGCCGACATGCGGAGGTCTGAGAATCTGGCCATATGAATCGGAAGAAGCAGCACTTCAAGATGTCTTGAATTTGTCTAGAGCGATGACTTATAAATCTGCAATGGCAGATCTGGAACTAGGCGGCGGTAAAGCAGTTATTTGGTTAGATAAAAACCAGAGTAAGACAGAAGAATTAATTCGGTCGTACGCTAGGTTTTTAGATACTCTGGGAGGCAAATATATCACTACTACTGATGTCGGAAGTGATGTGAATGATCTTNAATGGATATCGGAAGAAACCAACCATGTGGTGGGCTTACCCATAGACCAAGGAGGATCCGGCGATACTTCTATCATGACCGGGTTGGGAGTCTATTTGGGAATGAAGGCTTGCGCTAAGCACCTTTGGGGAAGCGATTCTTTAGAGGGTAAAACGGTCGCTTTCCAAGGCTTTGGGAAAGTCGCTAAACAGGCTGCTATCCATCTCGCAAAGGAAGGCGTAAATCTAGTNGCGACTGATATAGATGGAGCTAAGNTAGAACAAGCCAGTGATCTAGGAGCNAGCATAGTTNGTATTTCAGAAATTTATGACGTTCAAGCNGATATTTTTTCTCCATGTGCTTTAGGAGGAACTATAAATTCNAACACTATTNCAAGGTTATCTGCTCAGATTATAGCTGGNGGAGCTAATAACCAGCTGGAATCTGATGCAACTTGTGAAATCCTTANAGAAAAAGGAATTGTATANGCTCCTGATTATGTAATAAATGCAGGAGGAATNATAAANGCTTCTTGTGAAATTGGAGCTGAATATAGNGAACAAAGATCACTTGAAAAGACGGAAAAAATATTTGATATCACTTTAAATATCCTTNATATTGCNTCGNACCAAAANATTAGTACTGTTACAGCTTGCGACCAAATAGTTTCTGANAAATTGTCTGGTTGATTTTTTACAATTCTTCTATAATAAATTTTGAGAGAGGGATTTTAAAAAGGAGATNAGNATGGCGGATATAACAGAAGTCATNAGNACNAGNAGAAANACAAAGGAATTTACTGACAAATCCATCTCTCGTTNAGAGATTGAGACATTNCTGGAGNTAGCNACATGGGCNCCAAATCANCGGAATACTGAGCCTTGGAGATTTGTTGTAGTACAAAAAGGATCGNNTGTNCGAGACCANATAGGTCANGGTATGATTGAGTTTCTGGAAGAAACGAGCAAAACGACCTTGAATGAAACTCAACGCGAAAGAATTATTGATGAGGTACGAGATCATCCGAGTTTGGTATATGTGTTCAGTTTGATTGGNGAGAACGATGAGATNACCGAAGAAAATTACGGTGCAGTATGNTGTGCTATNCAGAACATTCAGCTAGCTGCTACTTCTATGGGATTAGCGGTAAGTTGGTCAACAGGTCGTCTAGGTAAAATANGNGGNNTAAAAGANATTCTGGGNGTAACCTANGAAGCCAAATGTGCAGGAATATTAACTATAGGATATTCNGATTTAATNATTGAAAAATCTAGGATTAGCCATCAAGAATTAACTGATTGGTTNTGATGATACTTNGTTACTTACTCCTAANGCATCAGGAGTAAGTAACTGGTTTTNATCTAACGGGCTNCAGAATCTGCTTCAAATNCACCTGAGCGGTGAGNNCTGTCACAGNAAGGTTTATTTTCAGACAGTCCGCATCTGCAAAAAGAAACCCATTGTCCTTCAGGAATACTATATGCATTTCCGTCTTTGTCNGTGATNCTNATAGGTCCAGTAACNCTAAGTGGTCCGTTTTCACGGATTTCTACGTTGACGTCGGCCATGATTATTCTCCTCTAANTAAAATTCACTTCCTCGAAGAGAGTGTGCCAACATTAGCAGGAGGTGTCAAGCGAGTTTGCGATTAGAATAAACAGATATTATTAGAGAGATNATCGATATTATAATTATCATAATGCCCACTCTTGCTGAGACNGAAAACCAAAATGGTAAAGGGTACATCATTAATAAATAATCNGTGGAAGGATTAAGTATCCAGTCATCATTATTGAAGCTNATTAAATGAAATAGCAGAAACATTTGTTCGAATGCAAACAGCATTAATANACCAATTAAAATTGTAGTAACGAGGGTGATNATGGAAGAAATTATCATTAGTTGGAANAATCGTTTTTTAGCATAAGAATTTTGTATGTAACNAAATATAGTAGCTATTACNATGNCCAGAGTTAATGCGAACAACGCATAAATATAATGAATGATCGTTTTAACGTCTTTCATGTGAGAGATTTCTTTATTATTAAACACGGATGTATCCGATGAATTGGGAAAGGAAACTTCTAAACTTGATTGGGTAGAATTGAAATAGTATCTTATCCCNCTGGNTATCGTCTCNAATTCGTTCAGGTCTAAATATGTGGTTTTGGATATTTTGTAATGTTCGAAGCTTCGTGTCTGATACCCAATGTCGTTAATGTTCCATATCACAGCACTGCATATAATTAGGATAGAGAATGCAAATACAAATACTATTTGATAAGAAATGGATGCTTGAATTCGTGAAATCATTACTACTTGTCAATTATACACAGTTGTTGAACAAGAAATTATTTATATAATTCTGACATGAGTAATATAAATCATAATTTTAGTGAATTAGTAGAACTAATATCTACATTGAGATCAGAAGATGGCTGCCCTTGGGATAGGAAACAAACGCATGAATCTCTTAAACGTAACCTGATAGAAGAATGTTACGAAGTTTTAGAGTCTATAGAGAACAAAGATACCCAAGGGATTATTGAAGAATTGGGTGATGTTTTGCTACAGNTCATGTTTCATGCGCAAATCATTTCTGAAAAAGAAGACTTCTCTATAACTGATGTTATTGATGGTTTAATGGATAAAATGATACGNCGACATCCGCACGTNTTTGGAGATGCATCAGCTGATTCTGCAGAACAGGTGGAGCAAAATTGGGAAGCCTTAAAAGCGAAAGAAAAGGCTGGAAATGAATCTGNAGAGATTTTTAACATACCTGCGAATTTACCATCGTTACACTATGCTCAAATATTGCAAGATAGAGCTGTTAAGCAAGGATTTGATTGGGAAGATATTTCTGGAGTATTAGATAAACTTCAAGAAGAGGCGCAAGAAGTCCTAGAAGCTGACTCCCAAGAAGAGAAAGAGGATGAAATTGGGGATTTACTATTCACGTTAGTCAACCTTAGTAGACGATTAAATGTTCATGCCGATTCATCGTTGNGGTCAGCAAATATTAAGTTCAAGAAAAGATTTGAGCTGATGGTTAAGTTGGCAACAGAAGATGGGCTGGAATTCTCACAATTACCATTAGATGTGCAAGATAGTTATTGGGATAAGGCAAAGTTGATATTGCGTTCTAGCTAGTTTCNGAGGTCTTTTTTAAGAGCGAATGCAGAATCCAGATAATATATTCCTCCGGTGAGAAGAGAGTCTAAAATATTTAATACATTTGTTTGATGATTATTACTTTGCGCTCTTATAGCAAGTTTTTCTGCAAAGCTCTTTTTGGGCCGTAGTTTGNTTATTCTTCGTTTAGATCCAGATAGTTCAACTGCTTTGTCTAGTGTTTCATCGTAGCCTCCGATTTCATCGATAAGATTCAATGTTTTAGCNGTATTACCTGTGAATATCTCCCCTGTTGTTATCTCATTTAATGCTTCATCGTAAATTTTTCTAGAGTCGCTGACTACACCTACGAAGTTGTCATAAACTTCTTTTAGTAGGGAGTTAAATTTNTCATTCTCTTCNTCGGTACTCTCTCTCCAAAAACCGCCCATATCTTTGTATTTGCCTTGCTTAAATACTGAGTATTGAACCCCGATTTTCGATAACAATTGTTCTGCTACTGGTTTNATGAAAATGACACCAATAGAGCCAACTATAGTCGTGGGNAAGGCAGTAATATGACTTGCGCCGCAAGCTAAATAATACCCCCCAGATGCACCTACTTCTCGTATGTACGCAACCACAGGCTTGGAATCAGAGACTTTTTTGATTTCATGAAATAATACTTCTGTGCCAGCCGCAGATCCNCCAGGTGATTTTATATCTAACAGTAGCGCTTTATATTTAGAAGAGCGATTGACTTTTCTAAGTAGATCGCAGTATCCGCTGATNTTTAATTTATCCCCTATTACGCCATGAATTTCCATCACAGCGATTTTAGATTTATTGCCAAAGAAAGGGATTCTCATGAATCATGACTCCGAAGTTTTTATACATATGTATTATATGGGTATATAGATACGATGACCAGTTTCTTGACACTATATCAGTGCTAACGTAGTATCCTCTCAACTTAAAAATATTTGTGTTAATGGCAATAATGGGAGGTTCTTATGGAATTCGGTTTATTTATGATGCCACTACATCCGCCTCATAGGTCTTATGCTGATTCTTACGACAGGGATTTAGATTTGATTGTGAGAGCTGACAAACTAGGCTTTAAAGAGGTTTGGGTGGGAGAACATGTTACTGAAAAATGGGAAAATGCTCCTTGTCCAGATTTGCTATTAGCTAAAGCATCAGCTATGACAGAAAATATATTGTTGGGCACCGGAGTAAGCCTATTGACGTTGCATAACCCTGTTGAACTTGGACATCGAATTGCTATGTTGGATCATCTAACGAGAGGCAGACTCCAATGGGGCATAGGTCATAGAGCAATAGCTGAGGATCTGAAATTATTTGGTCTGGACCATCTACAAGGTGATGAAGTAAGAGAACGTGCAGCAGAAGCGTTAGACCTAATACTGGAAATGTGGGAATCAGAAGGAGAATTTTCGTTTAAAGGCAAATATTTTGATATCAATGCTCCTGCATTAGATCCAATTAGAGAGCGTGGTTATCATATGAGACCTTTACAACAACCTCATCCTCCAATTTTTGCCGCTGCAAGTTCTAGTCGCTCTGCTTCCATAAGGACCGCAGCCCAAAGAGGATATAAACCCATGAGTAGCTCTGGATTGGCACCTAGATATTTAGCCGAACATTGGGATGTGATTGAAGATGCTGCTGCAGAAGCAGGTACAGAAGTTAATAGAAGTGATTGGAGAGTTGCTAGGGACGTGTTTATTGCTGAAACTGATGAATTGGCCAGAGAGAGAGCCAAGGCTGTTTTGGGAAGAAACTATATTCAGCACCAGTTACCAAATCGTGCAAATTCTGGTCAAATTCAAAACGCTAAGATTAATGATAATGTTGCTGATGATGATTTGGATGTCGATTACATGATCGATAATATTTGGATAGTCGGTGGCCCAAAGGAATGTGCCGAGAAAATAAGGAATTTATACAATGAAGTTGGTGGATTTGGGCATTTATTGGCTATAACGCAAGATCCTGATGACCCGTCTTGGGAGCACGAGACTCTGGATTTGCTAAAAGAAGAAGTGGCTCCTTTGGTGGCTGACTTAGTTTAGTATAGCAAGTCAGTTAATAAGTACTACTTCAGTTTGAACCGGAGATGATGCATCAGGTCCTTCGGGACCGACGAATACATCTATTTCTGAGCGCATACCAAACCGTTTTGGCAGGTAAATTCCTGGCTCTATAGAGAATCCCGATCCTTGCATGATTGTTCTGGTGTCATGCGTTTCCCAGTTATCTAGATTGACGCCTTCTGAGTGTACGTCTTCCCCTATGCCGTGACCCAATCTATGTGTGAAATATTCTGAGTAACCATAGGAGTTGATTACATTTCTAGCTATTTGATCCACTTGCCAGCCTTGTACTGTTTGATTCTGATTAAATTTGCTTTTCAGGAAAGATAAAGCGGCATCTCTAGCTTCCACAACGATGTCAAAAATACTTTTTTGAGAATCAGGCACTTTACTGCCTATATAGGCTACCCAAGTTATGTCTGAGTAAATGGAATTTGGGATATCTTTTTTTGCCCATAGATCTATCAAAACCCAGTCGCCATGTTTGAAAGTTTTAGATTTTTTATTAGGTTCGTAATGTGGATCTGCGCTATTTTCATTTATTGCTACAACTGGTCCATCGCTAGTGATTAGATGATTGTCTCTAAAAAGGTTCCGGATGTATTCAGCAACATCATATTCAGTTATCTGATTGCTTAAATTGTCACCTATAAAACTGAAGGCTTGATTCACAATTATTCCAAGTTTATTACCTGCATCTAAATGGGTATCAAGTTGTGTGTCATCCCAAGTTTGAGTCGTATGCTGAACTATGTCGGATGATGAGATTACCGTAGTATCAAGGCTTCGTACCAATTCAACGGTTCCAGCGTCTACTCTAGAAATTCTAGGTAATTCATTGAGAGGAGAATACTCCATAGCTACTTCATTGATGTTTGAAAGGATTAGGTTAAGATTAGAAATCATTTCTTGCCGGTTGTTGTACGGCAATATTTGGATAGATTGGGTATTAAAACGACCTTGATCTACGTGATGAGTTATTAGTTGTGGATCGGTGTCAGGAGTTATCAACAGAAATACAGGTCTTGTAATATGACCATTTGCTGGTAACACTTTGTCAAAAATAGGATTTGCATTTAAATAATCATATATAAGCCACCCTTCGATTTGGTTAGCTTTGATAAATCCTTGGGCAACTTTTATAGAGTCCTTTGGCATTTTCTGTTACATTCCTAGATTATAGAATTATTTCTAAGTCTTTGAATATCTTCATCTGAATATCCAATCGAAGATAATATTTCGTCATTATGCTCTCCTAATATGGGAGGGGCTAATTTTAATTCTCCAGGACTTTCAGAGAACTTTATTGATAAACCAGTTTGTTTGATTTTTCCTGCGGTTGGGTGCTCCATGGTGGTATACATATCCCTCTCTAGGACTTGAGGATCATTAAATACTGCTTGTAAATCGTTGATAGGTCCACATGGAACGTTTTGGTCTTGAAGATCTGCCACCCACTCACTAAGAGGTCTTTTCAGGAAATGTTCTTGCAAGAATGGTATTATTTTTGATCTGTTTTTAACTCTGTTTTCATTCACTGCATAGTCTGGATCGTCTTTCAATTCGGGAAGTCCTATCCCTGTGCAGAATCTTTCCCATATTCGTTCAGAGCCGACTGCTATATTAATAAATTTATTATCTTTACACATGAATCCTTGATATGGGACAAGATTAGGATGTGCAGCACCTAATCTTTTTGGTGATTCTCCAGTCGCAAAATATGTGCCAGCTTGGTAGGTTAACCAAGCTACTTGGGAGTCTAACATTGAAACATCTATGTATTGTCCTGTGTCTTGTTGTTCACGATAATATAGGGCTGCCATCACAGCATAAGCTGCCCACATACCTGACCCAATATCCGTAACAGCTATACCTATTTTTTGTGGATCTCCATCAGGTTCCCCGGTGATACTCATTAGACCACTAACACCCTGCATAATTTGGTCCATTGCTGGTCTGGATTTGTAAGGTCCAGTCTGTCCAAATCCAGATATTGAACAATAAACAATTTTATTGTTGACTTTCTTAACTTCATCATAGCTTAACCCAAATCGTTCCATCACTCCTGGTGTGAAATTTTCTACGATTACGTCCGATTCAGCAGCTAATTTCAGGAATATTTTTCTAGCTTCGTCTTCTTTAAAGTTAAGAGTCATGCTTTTTTTGTTTCGGTTGATTGATAGGAAGTAGGCGCTCTCGTCGCCAATAAAAGGAGGTCCCCAATGTCTAGTATCATCGCCAGTGCCAGGTATCTCTATTTTAATGACATCAGCCCCGTAGTCGCCCAACATCAGTGTGCAGAATGGCCCTGCCAAAGCCCTTGTAAGGTCTAGTACTTTGATTCCTTCTAATGCTCTCATTAGGTGTCCTCCGTATACAGTAGGTAATAAACAATAAATGTTCGAAAATAGTAACACAGCTATACATCACATAATAGTTCAGCATATGATTGCAATACGGGATATAATGAGGTTTCGAGATTACTAAACTTTTAATTGAAGGACAGTATTATGGCACAAGAAGTGGGAAATACCTTTCAGACCAGGTTTAATGAAGAATTTGGATCACCTTCTGAGAGAGCAGCTACCAAGGTTAGACCGTTTTTGAATTCATATGTGAAGGAATTTATCAAAAACTCTCCATTTGCTGTTATGGCAACGAGTGGTGAAAATGGGAAGTGCGATGCTTCTCCCAAAGGAGGTATGCCAGGTTTTATAAAGATTTTGGATGACACACATTTGCTGTTGCCAGATGTAGCGGGTAATAAGTTATTTCAGTCTTATAGCAATTTAGATAATAACCCAAATGTTGGGATTTTGTTTTTTATTCCTGGACTGGATGACACCGTTAGAGTTAATGGTTCAGCATCTATAATTTCTAAAGAAGAACTGGAGGCTCAAAATGTAAGCCTACAGTTATATGAAACTGATGAAAATAGTAAACACCTTCAAGGCATCATAATTGAAGTGCAAGAATCTTATGGGCACTGTCCTAGAGCGTTTAAGTTCTCAAAATTTTGGGATGTAGAGACCATAAATACAAATCGGTCCAATCGGCCAATTTCCGATAGATTAGATCAATTTTCAAGCAATTAACAAACAGTCAGGATAGTACACAGATGAGCGCAATTACATATACTAAGATAACTTTGGATAATGGTATGGACGTCATCCTCCATAAAGATAAGTCTATCCCAATGGTAGCAGTCAATGTTTGGTACCATGTTGGTTCCAAAGATGAAGAATTAGGTAAGACAGGATTTGCCCATCTGTTTGAGCATATGATGTTTGAAGGTTCCAAGCATCATAATGAAAATCATTTTGAGCCTTTGCAAAAAGTTGGTGCTAGTTTGAACGGTTCTACTAATATGGATAGAACCAATTATTGGGAAAACGTCCCTAGCAATTACCTAGAATTAGCTCTGTGGTTAGAAGCTGACCGAATGGGATATCTCTTAGATGCGCTGACTCAAGAAAGGTTAGATAATCAAAGAGAAGTTGTAAAAAATGAGAGAAGACAAACATATGAAAATAGGCCATATGGTATGGCACATTGGAATATGCAAGGCCAATTGTTTCCTGCTCCTCACCCTTACAATTGGATGACTATTGGCTCTCAAGCAGATTTAGATTCTGCTAGTCTGGAAGATGTCCAAGCATTTTTCAGAAAATACTACAGTCCATCTAACGCAAGTCTATCTATCGCAGGAGATATAGATGTTAATCAAAGTATAGACATGGTTAACAAGTATTTTTCTAGTCTTTCGCCGGGAGAACCAAACGATAAAGTTTCGAGATTTGATTCTTCTTTGAGTGGAAGAGTTGAATTATTTATGCCAGATAATGTGTCTCTGCCTAAGTTGTATATAGCTTGGACCACACCGCCACATCTAGACAGTTCTGAACCTGAATTGGACATATTGAGCTTAGTATTGGCAGATGGTAGGAATTCTAGACTCTATAGTAAATTGGTATATCCAAATGTGGCACAGAATGTGTCAGCTTATGCTTATTCATCTGAAATAGCTGGACAATTTTTTATAGAAGCTACTGCATCACCCGGACATAGTTTATCTGAAATTGAAAGTATTATTGATGAAGAATTGGAACGTATCATTACTGATCCTCCGTCTGATGAAGAAATGGAAATCGCACTGAATAAGATTGAACATTACAATTATTCGCAATTATCAAAAGTAGGAGGATTCGGAGGAAAAGCCGACTTATTGAATCACTACAATGTGTTTGCCAGTGACCCGGAATACATAAACACTTTCATCAAAGAATATGAGAGAGTTACCTCTTCAGATGTTATATCCAGTAGAATAAAGGTTCTAAATGAAAATCAGGTGAGGTTACGAGTAGAGCCTAATGCTCACTTGGTTCCAGTCGAATTAGATTTAGATAGAACTATTGAACCACAAGCTTCGGAACCCCAAACATTCAAGCCACCTAAACACCAGAAGAGGTTTTTAAGTAATGGTATAGAAGTAGTTCATGTCAAGAAAGATGGTCCTCCGTTAGTGGGGTGCGGAGTTCTAATAAAGACTGGCGCTACTTCTGACACTAAGGAGCTTCCCGGATTGGCATACTTTACTTCAATGTTAACTAGGGAAGGGACAAATACTAGAACTAGCGCTGAAATTTATAATGACCTAGATAAATTAGGGACGTCTATGAATATAGAGTCAAGAAGAGAGTTTATATTTTATTCCATAGAAGTTTTGGCGAAACATTTTAATTCTGGACTCGATATCCTTTCCGATGTAATTAAAAATCCGGTATTTCCCCAAGATGAAATAGACCGAATCAAATCAAAGCAACTTGGAGATTTACAAAGATCAAAAGATGAACCCAATTCGATAGCAGATAGAGTATTCCCCAAATTGATTTATGGAGAAAATTCTGGTTATGGTCATCCGGTAACAGGCAACGAAGAATCCATCAAAAAATTCACTGGAGAAGATCTGAAAGCTTTCAAAAATGGAGCTTTTTCACCGGATAGATCTCAAATTATTGTAGTGGGTAACATGGAATTCGATGAAGTATATTCGATATGTGAGAATTATTTTTCGGATTGGGAATCTGATTCTACTACTAGAGATTTAACACCAGATGACGCTTCTGCAAGTCCTCTGAATCCTGTAGGTATATATATATGTGATAAACCTGAGTCAGCGCAATCTGTCATAAGAGCGGGTCATACAATTTTCTCTCGAAGTGATGGTAGGTATTATCAGATGAATTTGGTTAATTTTATATTTGGAGGACAATTTTCTTCTCGTCTCAATTTAAATTTACGAGAAGACAAAGGTTATAGTTATGGATTTCATTCTGGGGTGTCTTGGTATAGCGATTCATCACTTTTGGTTGCTGGAGGGTCTGTGCAAACAGACAAAACCACTGAGTCTATAGTTGAAATTTTAAAAGAATTTAATGAGATAGTATCTGATAGAAGTATTACGGAAGAAGAGCTTGAAGATGCACGGAACCAGCTTTTGCGAGGGTATCCTGCAGGATTTGAACGTTTAAGCCAGATAATGGATAACATGATTCAATTGGGAGTGCATGATTTAGGAGATGATTATTTTGAAAGAGTTCCTGAGAATCTGAAGTCTGTTAGCCTTGAGCAAGTTAGGTCCACAGCTACGGATGTAATCGATCCTACCGAACTTAAAATATTGATAGTTGGTGATAAACAGGAAATCATTCAAGGATTGAAATCTTTAGGTCATCCTATTTTTGAGGTTGATTCTGAAGGTGCAATATGGAGTGGTTAAGGACGTTCTCCTAATTTTAAAGGGACAGTGAGTGTCTCAGTACTATCGTCGGCATTTATTCGGAAAATCTGAAGCTCAATAGTATCGTTAGGTGCATAGTCATGTCGCAGCATTTTTGTTAGTTCCATTGTGCTAGATGTTTTATTACCGTTAATGGCCATAATGATATCTCCCGGAATTAGATCACTGATTGAGGAAGGAGCGTCGTCTACAATAGCTTGTATTACTACCCCTTCTCTTACTGAAAGTTGATACGCAGCTGCTTTCTCTGGGTCTAAGTCGGATAAATATGCACCCATCCAAGCCCATTTAACTTTGCCGGTGTCGATGAGTTGTTTGGCTACAAGTGCCGCTGTATCTATATTAACAGCGAAGCCTATACCTTCTATGCTTGTGCCATCGTTTGCGTTCCCACGTACTACGACTGTATTGATCCCGACAATATTACCTTTCAGGTTCAGTAAGGGGCCTCCGCTGTTACCAGGATTGATTACAGTATCGGTTTGAATCAGGTCAGTAAGCGTAGAGTCCCTGCTTATATCTATATTTCTACCAAGAGCAGAAACTACTCCTACCGTTACGGTGGGACCTCCTGGTAATGCTAAGGCATTTCCTATGGCAATGACCCAATCTCCTACTCTTAGGTTACTGTCATTTTCTAGTGGAATAAATGGATAATTGTCTCCAGGGATCTGAATTACTGCTAAATCGGATAATTTATCGTATCCAATGATAGAAGCTTCTTTTTGAGTTCCGTCATCCAAGGTTACTGTGATTTTGGTTGAGTCTTTTATGACATGGTTATTTGTGAGTATCAACCCAGACGAATCAAATATGACACCTGAACCTGAGCCTTCACCTTGTCTTAATCCAAACATATCTCTGGAAACAGTATCCGAAACAATAGACACTACAGAAGACCGTACGGATTCCACAGTGTCAGCTATATTCGGTAGTCCAACATTTTGATTCTGTTGCTGGCTGGCAGAGTTTGTATCAGTAGTAATCTGGGCTGATCCGCTCTGCCCTTCTTGTAATGTGCATCCTACAAGAATGATTGAGCTTAATAATGTGCATGTGATACTCGAGATAAATGTGTGTTTAATTTTCATTAAGATTAAGTCCTGATATGTATTGATTTTGTATTGCTGATATTTCTGATATTCCTTTCGTGGCGAGTTCTAGAATTTGAGGTATTTTATCTTTGTTGAAAGGGCCTGCTTCTGTTCCTCCTTGTAATTCTATTAACTGCTCATTGTCTGTCATTACAATATTGAAATCCACTTCTGCTTTGAAATCTTCTTCGTAGCAAGGATCCAGTAGTAATCGGTCTTTTATCAGAGCAATACTAACTGCACAGACATTATTAAGTATTGGGTTTCTAGTAATTTGTTTCTCTTCAACCAGCCGAGCAATCGCTTGGCTCAGAGCAATATATCCACCGTTTATTGATGCTGTTCTAGTACCAGCATCGGCTTGAATCACATCGCAATCTATTTGAATCGTTACTTCTCCAAGGGTAGAAAGATCAGTTATTCCTCTAAGAGATCGTCCGATTAATCTCTGAATCTCTTGAGATCTCCCACTTACTTTTCCGGTATCTCGTTCTCTACGATTCCTAGTGTTAGTTGCTCGAGGTAGCATACTATAATCAGCAGTTACCCAACCCGTTCCACTACCTTTTAAAAAGGGAGGGACTCTCTCTTCAATCGAAGCAGAGCATAGAACTTTTGTGTTACCTGTGCATATTAGAACGGAGCCTTCTGGGTATTGCTGTAAAGTTGAGTCAATTGTAATGGGACGTAGTTCATCGTCGAGTCTGCCATCTATTCGTTTCACTTTGTTGCCTTTATTTTTTTATAAGAAAATTATACCGAATTATGAGGGTTAATTGCACTGCCTAGATAGGTGCTATGCAAATACTTCTCTTAGGGTTGTGTTACCCAGTTGATGTTGCTTATAATCATTCGATAACAGATGGAGAGGTCATACCTGTGAGTGATAATGAATTCGATCATTTAAATACGTTCTTTCAAGGTTCTATTGTTCCCGTACCAGATTCTAAAGTTAGTGTGATGACCCATGCGTTACATTATGGGACTGCAGTTTTTGAGGGAATTAGAGGAAATTGGAATGAAGAAAAAGGTGTAATTAGTATTTTCAGATTGCGTGAGCATTATGAAAGGTTGTTACGAGGTTGTAAGCTACTTATGCTAGATATCCCGTATTCTCTGGATGATTTATGTGATATTACGGTAGATCTTGTACAGAAAAATAAACATAAATCTGATATATACATTCGACCATTAGCTTATAAAAGTGCTGAAGTTGTGGCTAATTTGAAACTTCAAGATCTATCCGCAGATTTCACATTGATTACAGTGCCCTTTGGTAATTATTTGGGCTCAGACACCTTAAGATGCTGTACGTCATCTTGGAGAAGAGTAGATGACTTAATGATCCCCGCTAGGCTCAAAATCGCCGGCATTTATGTGAATAGTATATTGGCGAAGACAGAAGCTACTCTAGCAGGGTTTGATGAAGCTATATTGCTTAATCACGACGGCCATGTATCTGAAGGTTCAGGAGAAAATATCTTTGTTTATTCTGAAGGTACTTTAATAACTAGTGGTTTGGAGGACAATGTCTTACCTGGTGTAACTAGGAACACCATAATAGAACTAGCAAGAGAAGAATTGGGTATTCCTGTCATAGAACGGACAATTGATAGAAGTGAATTATACTTGGCTGATGAAGTGTTCTTAACAGGGACTGCTGCTCACTTGACTCCTGTGGTGGAACTTGATCGCAGGCCAATCGGCAGTGGTGAAGCAGGTGAACTAGCGACTCAGTTACAGAAAATGTACTTTAATATAGTAGTTGGCAATAATCCAAAATATAACCATTGGTGTACATACGTTACACCCGATGCATAGACGTTTTTAGTACTAAGAGAGGGGAAATGGGTAAATTAGACGGGAAAGTAGCGTTGGTAACAGGCTCAGGCAGAAATATCGGTAGAGCCACGATTCTTAAATTTGCATCAGAGGGAGCGGATGTAGTTGTCAATGCCAGAACAAATAAAGAAGAAGCGGATGCGGTAGCAGAAGAAGCTAGAGCCCTCGGAGTTCGAGCTTTGTCTATTGTTGCAGATGTGTCCGACAGTTCTCAAGTAAGTCGTATGATTAGCCAGATTGTTAATGAATTTGGAAAGATTGATATTTTGGTAAGTAATGCAGCCATCAGGCCACACGATAATTTTATTGAATTAACACTGGAAGACTGGGAAAGGGTCAGAGGCGTTGTTTTGGATGGAGCTTTTTATCTAGCCTGGGAATGCCTCAAACATATGTCAGCTCAGGAGTCAGGGAATATAATATTTTTCACTGGTGAAGGCGCATTTTTGGGTAGTGCGAAAAGAGCACACGTTTCTGCTGCAAAGATGGGTTTAGTAGGCCTTGCTAGAGGACTGGCAAGTGAATTTGCCCCCCAAAATATACGTGTTAATGTTGTGTCTCCGGGCAGTATAGATACTGTGAGAGCTAATCCTGAATGGTACTTGGGGCGAGTCCCTGATCATTCAGGTATTCCGTTGGGACGGCAGGGCAAAGTAGAAGAATTAGCTGCAACTTGTTTATTCTTAGCATCAGATGACGCAGGATATATAACAGGTCAAACCATTCACGTTAATGGTGGTGCTTTATATCATTAAGGTAGATAGTGGGTTGCATTATGTCGTTTAATCAATCAGTGATTGTTTGTTTGTCCAAATATATCAATGTAAATGGGCGAGCATCACGAAGCGAATTTTGGTGGTTTCAGTTATTTGTTGTGTTGGCTCAACTCCCTTTTGGAATTTTACTAAACCTATTAGATGTGTCATCTGTTATATACGTCATCATTAATGTCTTAAGTTATATTTTGGCGGGCTTTTTCTTTTTACCTAACGTAACAGTTACATCTAGACGTTTGCACGATATAAATAAGAGTGGGTGGTGGCAAATAGCACCTTGGGGATTTGGCGCCATATATTATTCTGTGGCCTTAACTATAGGAGAGAATCACATCATTGCTTTAATTACGTTGTTGGGAGCAGGAATTAGCGCACTAGTATTATTGTTTTTGCTTACTCGCAGATCTGAAGTAAATGATAATAAGTATGGTGTATCATCAATAAATAACGGGATTCATTTAGATATAAATCAGACCGAGGTTATGACTGCAGGTCAGGAGATTACACATCAAAGTGATAAACCAGTTTGCACAAGATGCAAAACACCACTTAATCTGGATTTTATTTATTGTCCTGGTTGTGGTGTTGACGTGCGATGAAGCTATACTACGAAATGTCTACCAGTTCCTTGGTTGGAATCTGTGTTGCCCCTTGTACGTACTTCACATATGTTTGGATCTACTATGATTTTCGCCTCAGTTAGTTCTTGGATCTCTTCTACAGACCATCCCGGAGCATGTTCTTTTAGAATGAATCCATCAGTTCCAATTTCAAATAAGCCTAGGTCAGTAGATACTAGTTTTACTACTCCAGGCGCTGTAACAGGTAAAGCACATTGCTTTAGTAGTCGTGGTTTTCCGTCTCTAGTAGTATGCTCCATGGCTATATAGACTCTTTTCGCGCAAGCGGCCAGATCCATAGCTCCTCCAATTCCTCCACCTTTTCTGGTTGGAATTCTCCAGTTAGCGAAGTCTCCATTTTGAGCTACTTCGTATGCACCCATCACTGTTACATCGATCATGCCCCCTCGTATAAGCATGAATGAGTCGGCATGGTGTACGATTGCCATACCCGGTATACCTACAACGTTTTGCCCTCCAGCGTTTACTAAATGTTTGTCTTCATGTCCTTCTTCAGCTATAGGACCATAGCCTATCACCCCATTTTCTGAGTGGTAGATTAATTCCCTTGACTCATCTTTGTAATTGGAACATAAAGTAGGCATTCCAACTCCTAAATTCACTATCCATCCATCTTGGAATTCCATAGCTAATCTGTCACACATGGTTTGTCTATTTAGTTTTTCTTTTTCTGCCATATTTATCCTCTTATGTTTTAGCTTAATAGAATATGCCGTCTTCCGGGATTAGTACTATCCTGTCAACGTAGACTCCTGATACATGAATTTGGTCAGGGTCCAATTCTCCCACTTCTACTATCTCTTTTTCTACTTCTACGATGGTGGTTTTGGCGGCCATGGCCATTATTGGATTAAAGTTTCTTCCTGCTAATCTAAATTGAAGGTTTCCGAAAGTGTCAGCTCTATATGCTCTTATTAGGGCATAATCCGCATGAAGAGGAAACTCTAATACATGCATACGACCATTGATCTCTCGGTGTTCTTTACCTTCAGCTAATTCAGTTCCTACACTAGTAGGAGTATAGAAACCCCCAATGCCTGCAGCAGCAGCTCGGATGCGCTCTGCCATAGTGCCTTGAGGCACAAGTTCGGCATCTAGTTCATCGTTGTTGTACATCTCCACAAATGGAGTTACTTGAGATGGATGGGTAGGAGCTGTAAATGCACAAATCATTTTTTTAACTTGGTTAGCCTGAATCAGTGTGCCTACGTCTATGCTGTCTCCTAATGCGCCTGCGTTATTTGAGATGCCTGTAAGGCCTTTAGCTCCTTGTTTGTTGACAGCTGATAATAGGTTTCTTGGTACTCCTACATTCCCGAATCCAGGTGACATAAATACTGAATTGTCTTGGAAATCTTTGACTGCCTCGTCGAAATTTGGGAATACTTTGTTTTTCATTTTTAACTCCGTAGGTAGTATTCCATTGTGATGCACATAGGAATAATTATAGTTCGAATGTTTGTGGGAATCATTATACGACAAGTAATTAATTTTGGCATATGATTTGTATTTGACATTAATACTGGGTGATTAAATGTTTGATGTGTTATCATTTTTCGACTTATAGCAGCTATATCAATAGTTTGTGTTAGTCGGGTGCAGGGAGCTCATAGATTGAATAATATTAGATTAAATTCGATCACTCACGATACAGATATTTCTAAACTGGAAAGCATGGTACTTAACTTGGATGAAATTTCAATTTTTGTACCAGGATTGCGGATGGTTAATGAAGGAATACTTACGAACCGCCAGCTAGCAGAATCAGGTTTTCATGGGGATACAGAAGATTATTTTTCTAATCAGGGTAGAAAAACCGGCTTTATGCGAGAGTTTGGTATAAACAGCCGAGATAAGATGTACGATGGAGATGATTTTGTAGTCGGTTGTGTTGCACACTCTTTTGATAATGACCGAAATGTTAATGATTGGATGGAGAAGGTTTTTCTGAAGAGATTTATAGATAGGATTGGGGAGCTTATTGGAATTAATCAAAAACTGGTTGATGTCAAAGAAATGCTGTCAGAACATTTCTTCGATCATTCATTAGCAGTACATTTGATTGAAGAAGGACCAGAAGGTGAAGTGTCTTTCACCATAATTGACTTCAAAATCGGAACACTCCTGGGAGTGTGTTTTGTAGGAACTAAAGGAACATATTCTCGGATGGAGCTGTGTGAACAAATTGGACTCGCACTAGAACAGAAAATGGTCACCTCTTTATTGGGTTAATCCATAAGACTCATTATTTCGTCGGTTACTTGAGAAGTGCTAGCTTTTCCCCCTAGATCCGGAGTAAGTACGTTTCGCGTGGTTAAAGAGCTTATAATTGCCTTATTAAGTTTTTGGGCGATATCGTTTTCTCCTAAATGTTCTAGCATCATGGAGATTGCGAAAAATGTTGCGATTGGATTTGCTACTCCTTTACCAGTGATGTCAAAGCCTGCACCATGTACCGGTTCAAACATAGATGGATATTCTCGCTCAGGATTAATGTTTGCACTAGGAGCTAGGCCCATACTTCCAGTGATTACAGCAGCAATATCTGACATGATGTCTCCAAACAGATTTGAAGCTACGATTACATCAAAATTTTCTGGCCATCTGACTAAGTCCATGCATGCAGCGTCAACCAATAAAGATTCAGTTTGTATCATGGGATATTTGGATGACACTTTTTCAAATATTTCATCCCAAAAAACCATGCTATGTGCTTGAGCGTTGGATTTTGTCACGGAAGTAACTTTGAGTTTGGTGTTTCTCTGCAGGCAATATTCAAATGCTGCCTCTATGATTCTCTCTGTACCTCTTCTTGTAAATACATTTGTTTGAATTACAGTTTCGTGGTCAGTTCCTGAGTACAAACTACCACCAACAGGAGCATACTCACCTTCTGTGTTTTCCCGGAAAATAACCATGTCAATCTCTCCGGGACCTTTATCTTTTATAGGAGAGTTTACTCCAGGATATAAATAGGCTGGCCTTATTGAAATACCTTGGTCATATTGCCTTCTCATAGGTAGTAGTAGGCCTTGTAAAGTTATGTGATCTGGGATGTTGGGGTCTCCAACAGCTCCAAATAAAATAGCATCAGAATCTTTGATTTGGTCAAGTCCATCATCTGGCATCATCAGACCGGTTTGCCGGTAATATTCTGATCCCCAAGGTAGGTCGATGTAATTAAATTTAATTCCTGCATTAGTTTCTTCTATATGAGTCATAATACGTTTTGCTTCTGTGATTACTTCGATGCCTATACCGTCACCTGGAATAACTGCTATTTTGTGTTCTGACATTTTCTTCACCTTATGTTATTTGGATTGGACCCGGACGAGTAGTTTTGAAATGGTTAATACTTTCCCAATTTCTCAGTTTAGATTTGGCTTGTTTGAGTGCATATGTCATTTGTTTCTGATTGGGGTCTAATATAATTGATATTATAGTCCCACTGTGAGCCAAAGAGATTCCTGCTGCGTTAATAGATTGTGCTAGTTCTATCACTTGGTCCAAATCAGGGTTATGTTTTATTTTCTGGGCTGTAAAAGTGTTGGCAGTTGCGCCTTTCCCTATTAATGCAACATTATTAGTCTTGATTCCTTGAGTTATGTCAATGAGTGCATTTTTGGTCTCTTTTTCATGCTGTTTCCACACAGAAAACCGATCTACCATATTGTACTCTACTGTATCTACAGTTCCACCAAAATCGATTGCTAGAATATCAAGTAAAGGTAAATCACCTAACCTGTCAATAAGCAATCCTGTCCTATGACCAAATAATACCATTTCCTCAAACATCGTTGCATCACTAGGTTCTATGCTGGTAGCAATCGAGGCGATTTGGAGCGCTTCAATTGGTTCTCCTATCGCGTTGGCCGTTGCTGCTATACATGAAGTAATGTCGGAAGTACTGCTCCCTAATCCTTTTGATTTTAAGATAGGGTTGCTGACTTTCACTGTTGCTCCTAAATTGGACCTTCCAAAGAATGCCAAAGTTCTTTCAGTAGCGGTGATAGATTTGTGCAGTTCCGAGTCGCATTTGATTACTCCACTTGTATCTATTTGTATCGTAACAGTGTTATACAAATTCACAGGGCAAGAGATTAGTGCAAAAGAATCTTCTATGACGCCTTGCAATAATTCTCCGCAGGATGCGGGTGTCCTGTATGTGGATTGGTTTTCAAACATTTTTAAGTCAGGCCGATTCCAGTATTAAGATTTTAAATTCAGAACATTTCCTGCCACAATGTAGTCAACCGTATCAGAAGAGGCACTTATAATTTGGTTGATTGTTCCTAGAAGATCTTGAAACCATCGTCCTAATTGATGCTCTGATACTAATGATGTTCCTACTTCGCTAGTAACAATTATGGTGTTAGAAATTTGTTGGTTACAAGTTTGAATCAATTGAGTGATGTGACTGGTTAGCCATGTTTCATGTTCTTCGTATGTTGAGTTCGGGTGATCTAAAAGGCGATTTGTGATCCAAAAATCCAGGCTCTCAATTAATAGGGTTATAGGGATATCTGAGGTCGCTGCGAATTCAGATATAGTGTCCGATATCATCAATGTCTCTTCGAAAGTAATCCAATTAGAAGGCCTTCTCTGTTTGTGTACCTTGATCCTTTTTTGCATCTCTTCATCGATGTTTTTGCCTGTAGCCAAATATATCACCTGATTACCTGAGGTTTCAGCCAATAGTTCGGCATGGTTACTTTTACCAGATCTGATGCCTCCAATCACAAGGCTAATTTTGCCAGCCATATTTAATCCCTAAAATTTATTTGGGTCTCTAATCCTGTTATTCTGTAAAGTAAATCCATATCTAGGCTGTTTCTAACCCAATCTGCCAACTTATTGTATTCGTTGTCCATAGAGTACTCGTAGTCGTTATTTGCAACCATTATTCCTTTAGATTCAGATATGAACTTGACTATAGACTGTCTGATAGCTGTGTTGTGGAAGAGTCCGTGTATATAGGTTCCGAAAACGAGACCATCGATGGATTCTATCCCATCTGGAGAAGGCTTGAAATCAGGAACATCTTTTCGTGTTTCTAGTATGAATGGTGAAAGGGATTCATGCACAGAAGTTCCCATGTGTATTTCGTATCCAGAAATTTGGGAATTTGTCGCATACTTTAATAAGCCGTGACTGCTTGCTACTTTGCCGGTAATTCTGTGAGTTGATTTAGTTGAGGCGAAAGTAGTGGTGTGATTTAGCAAACCTAATCCTGAGTATTCAGGTAACTTCGATTCAACTAGATTGGGATCCAATAATTGTTGTCCTAGTATTTGATATCCTCCACAAATGCCAATGATTGGTATGTTTTTGGATTGGTGTAGCTGGGTGATTTCATCTGCAAGGCCAGTTTCTTCTAGCCACTGTAAGTCGGATATAGTCGATTTACTTCCCGGAATTATAATTAAATCAGTGTTACTTAAAGACTCTGTAGTTTCGCTAAATTGGAGATTTATTAAGGGATCTCTTAATAGAGGATCGAAGTCGTCGAAATTGGAAATGTGAGGAAGTTGTATGACGTTGATTGTGATGTGCTCGGCTTGTGTTGCGTGGCTAGGGAGGTCTAAAGCTACGGAATCTTCTTCGGGAATATGTATGTCTCTGTAGTGATGAACTACACCAGCAACTTGTTTTTGGGTTTTGTCTTCTAGCCAGTCTAGCCCATCCGTAAGCAGGCTAATATCCCCACGGAATTTATTAATAATGAACCCTTTGATAAGTTCTCGTTCTTCTGGTTCTAGTATTTCTAGAGTGCCTACAAGAGAAGCGAAAACCCCTCCTCTATCAATATCTCCGCACAATAAAACAGGCGCCTGGCAGTATTTTGCCACACTCATATTCACAATTTCGTTTTTTTTCAAATTAATTTCCGCTGGACTGCCCGCACCTTCTATCACGACTACATCGAAAAGCTCTCGCAATTCATCTATAGATCGTGTGATGGATTCCCACAAAGTCGGTTTCAAATCGTAGTAGTCTCTTGCTTCAGCAGTTAATAGAGGTTTGCCTAAAACAACAACTTGAGAGCGATGATCCGCTTCAGGCTTTAGTAAAACAGGGTTCATTTGAACTGTAGCATCAATTCCGCAGGCTTCTGCCTGCACGGCTTGCGCTCTTCCGATCTCTCCCCCATCCAACGTTACAAACGAATTATTAGACATATTTTGCGCTTTGAATGGGGCGACTTTGAAACCCTCTTGTCGGAAGATTCTACAAAGAGCTGACACTAGAACGCTTTTACCGACGTGAGAAGCGGTTCCTTGGACCATAATTACTTTGCCAAGCACTAATATCCTTCCTTGTTTTCTACACCTTGTAAATGATGAGTGTCATTGTAAGAAAGTAAAACGGTATTATCTTCATATGTTTCAAAAATAGTTACCCCGCAGTTGGATAGGACGAACTTAAATGAAGACTCTAAAGGCAAATCAAGCAAAGAACTGATCGCACACCTTAAAGAACCGCCATGACCAACAATTAATATATTATCGTTTATATGTTTCTCTTTATATGTTTGCACTGCGGCTGACATCCTTGTAGATGTCTCTTTTATACTTTCTCCTTCAGGAGGAGCGAAATTGACATCATTCTTAGTCGATTGCGCGAAGAGTTCAGGATAGGTATCCTCTCTTTCTTTTATAGTCAACCCTTCGAATATTCCAAAAAATCTTTCGCGGAGGCTGGGATTTGTTATGATTTTCAGATTAGTTGATTCAGTTATAATTTTAGCGGTTTCTAATGTTCTATCTAGATCGCTTGAATAAACGGCATCAAATGTGACTGTTGATAGTCGGTCAGCAGCTAGTCTAGCTTGATTTTTCCCAACTTCAGATAGGGGAATATTGGTTTGACCTTGAATTCTTCCTTCGGTATTCCATTGTGTTTCCCCATGGCGAACCATATAAATTTTTCCCATATTAATCCTTCTTTTTGTTTAGTATAGCAATTTTATGTTATTTCATGGATTGCTTCGATTAGTTTTTCGCAATCTGATATTGACCTGATGCCTATTCGAACGTGTTGAGGTAGCCCAAAGCTAGTGCAATCTCGTATTATGATGTTCTTACTTATTAGGGCGTCCCGCATTTTCTGGGCATTTGTGACTTTGAATAGTAGGAAATTGGCTTTTGAGGGTTCAACAGTATAGCCTAGTTCCGTTAATGCATGTATTAGATAGTTTTTAGACTCATCAATCATCTCTTTCCCTGTTTGTATGTAGTTATTCCCTGAGAAAAGATGGATTCCGGCATTTTGCGCCAAAGTATTTACTGACCAGGGTGGGATATATTGATTGATTTGTGAAGTGATTTCAGGATTAGCAAGACTATATCCAAGCCTCAGTCCGGTTATTCCGTATGATTTCGTTAGTGACCTTAAAAGAATCAGTTTGTATTCCAGTATTAAATCGTACAGCACTTTGTGATCAGTCACGAAATCAATATAGGCTTCGTCTACTACTAGTATTGATGAGGTATTTTTTATTACTTCTAGTAGTTGGACTATTTGGGATTTGCTGAAATAGTTCCCAGTGGGATTATTGGGGTTGCATAAGAATATTAGGTTTGGATTGTGTTCTTGTATGAAATTGTGGGCTAATTCCCATTCCCATTCCCAGCCTGGATTGATGTATTTAGGGGTGATTAGTGAAATTTCTGCTTTGTGTAGAGAACTGGCAGCAAAATATTCTCCATAAGTAGGATGAAAAATTAAGGATCTACTTGTGAGCGTGTTAGTTTTGTTCAGAAACGCAGATGCTATAGCATAAATTAGTTCGGTTGAACCATTCCCAATAGATATATTGGTAGGAGAGAGAGAGTATTGTTTTAAACCTTCTGTTATTTTTTCCTTTAAAAGCAAACAATCTGGATCGGGATATTGAGATAAGTCTAATTTTTGACTTATCTCTAAGATTTGAGAAGAGATGTTAATTGGAGATATGCTGGCGCTGAAATCTAGAACCTCTCCATAGTTTAACTCACGGGATTCCAATATATTGGTGCCTCCGTGGATTGCTTTGGAATATTGAGTTTCTTCTTTCGGTAAAGTAATGATTTGTGAAATTAATTCCATTTTAGTAAACCCTGCTGACAATAATAACTGAGATGATCAACACGAATATTAATGAAGAGGAATATAGGGACTTTACTGAATTCCTGATATCGTTATGTGAGATTGGATGCTTTGCTTTGCCTAAACTGTAATGTCCTGGTTTTGTTAATTCGATTTCTAATGCCCCTGCCATAGCTGCCATAGGCCAACCGGCGTTTGGGCTTTCTGTTTTCTTGTGATGTTTTAACATTATGCTAAGACTAGGTAAAAACTTTTGTGCAGGAAGGAAAATAGAAGACCATACGATTAATACCCCAGACAACCTGGAAGGTATCCAATTAACTATGTCGTCTAATTTTGCTGATCCTTTACCTAGAAGTTCGAATTCACCTCTATAACCTATCATGCTATCGAGTGTGTTGATACTTCTATAGGCTAATGCCCCAGCTACCCCAAATATTGCAAACATAAGTAATGGGGCTATAACACTGTCTGAAGTATTTTCTGATACGGATTCGATAGTTGCGGCAAGAACTTGCTGCTCCGTTAATTGGCTAGGATCTCTGCTAACTAATGCTTTTAAATCTTTACGGGATCTTTCCAAGCCTGATGATTTAATTGTATTGGATATTTTGAGGCTAGTGGATCCTAAGAGTCGTAGAGAAAAAGAGCTTTTTAGGAAGTATATAGATACTAATATATATATCCACTGATTCAAATTTTTCAAATATACTAGTAGAACCCATGTTGAAATCAGTATAGCTGTAGGAAGGCATAGGGCTAGGATAATCCCGCATATGACAGATTTGCTTCCTGTACGTGGCAATGGCTTAGATATCTTACTAATTATATTCCCTATCCATACTGTAGGATGAATTTTGGCAGGCCATTCACCTATAATTAAGTCGACCGCCAATGATGCGACCAATATAACCAAAACAGAGGAATCGATATCTAGTAAAACAGACATTCAGATAATCATCCTAGCAATCCATTGGTATTGAATAATATCAGAAGTGTAATCATACCAATGACTTCTGAGGTTTCATTGATTGCTCCATAACAGTCGCCAGTTAATCCTCCTCCTAATAATTTCTTACTTAGATATCCGAATGCAATAGTCCAGCATCCCACCAACAGAATAGGTATAAGTGCTAGGTATGAAGTGGTCAATAGGATCGCAATGCCTATCGTTAATACATTTGCGATTATAAAAGACACTCTAGTTTTTTCTGTTTGGAATGAGCTACCAAGTCCCATAGGCCTTATGTATTTGAAAGTTACCAGTGCGAGTACCATTGCCCACCTAGAAAAAACAGGAAACATTATCATGACATATAAACTTGTGCCTGATTCTAGCGCATAGAAGATTAATGAGAATTTAATTAGTAAGAGTACGATAACCCCGACCGTTCCGAATGCTCCTACGTGGGGATCTTTCATTATCTCCAGCCTGCGTTCTGAATTATGACCTCCAAAAAAGCCATCCATGCAGTCCATGAATCCGTCTAAATGGAGAAATCGAGTAGCGAAAGTGAGAAACATTAAAATAAACCCTGCGGTTACATAATGAGGAAAATAAAATTCTAAACTCCAATATATTAAATAACATATGCAACCAATTGATAATCCAACTACAGGGTAAAAAGATTTAGAAAAACTGAATTCCTCATTTGAGTAGTTGAGTTTCTTTGGGGTTGGAATCCAAGTTAAAAAAGAAAATGACAAAATGAAAGATTTAATGATTAGCATCATTATGAAGAATCAGACACTCCTGCTTCACCGAATGTGGCCATATCGGTTAGGCATTTCATTGCAGCCTCTACTATTGGCATTACTAAAGCAGCTCCGGTGCCTTCTCCTAGTCTCAAATTTAAATTTAATAAAGGTTCTATGTCTAGGTGTTCTAGAGCTATCACATGGCCAGGCTCTACTGACTGGTGTGATCCGAGCATGTATTCTTTGGATCTGGGGTTTATTGTTGATGCTATTAATGCTGCTGCAGTGCATATAAATCCATCGATTAAAACGGCTATGTTATTACTTGCACAACCTAGCATCACTCCTGCTAAGAATCCGATTTCAAATCCACCTACTTTATGCAAAACGTCTATTCCATCGGTAGGATTTGGATTATGTAATTTTATAGCTTTACCTATGACATTTATCTTTAGGTTCAAGGATTCCTCATTTATACCAGTGCCTCTTCCTGTTACATATTCTGCTCTTTGATCACAAATAACTGCAGTAATGGCGCTCGCTGCTGTAGTATTCCCAATTCCCATTTCTCCGCAAGCTACTAAGTCTATATTTTGCAGCGAAAGTTCGCTTGCTAATTCTATTCCGTTATTAATACATGTTTCTGCTTGTTCTACAGTCATGGCTGATCGTCGTGCAAAGTTTTCTGTACCTGAAGCGATTCTCATGGACCGCAATTGTGGGTGGCTAGGCAATTCAGATATAACCCCAGTGTCCACTACTATGATATCCGATTGAGAGTTTCCTGAAATAGTGTTTATAGCTGCACCGCCACTTAAGAAATTTAGCACCATTTGTGCGGTAACATCTTGTGGGTACTGACTAACTCCTTCATTCACGACACCATGATCTCCAGCGGCTACAATCGTCATTTTCTTCTCAATCTTATGCAAGGGATCCTTGTAGATTCCCGCTAATTGGATGGAAAGCTCCTCTAATTTCCCTAAGCTTCCAGGAGGTTTTGTGAGTGTGTTTTGACGAGATCGTGCTTGATCTTGAGCCTCACTGTTTAACGGTTCTATGTTGATATTTATCATATTAAAATTCTATTCCTGGTTGAGCTTTTATTCCTTCTTTATAAGGGTGTTTCACTAAAGTCATGTCTGTTACTAAATCAGCATAATCAACCAGCTTTTCAGGTGCGTTGCGGCCAGTAATTATTATATGCAGCATTTCCGGTTTACTCTTAAGAGTTTCTATCACTTCATCAACATCTACCCAACCGTAATGCATTGGATATGTGAATTCATCTAATATCAAGAGATCATACTCATTGCTGGAAATGATTGTTTTACAATCTTCCCAATGAGCTTTTGCTAACTCTGCACTTTGATCTAAGTCTTTAGACCTCCAAGTGAAACCATCTCCCATTGCTTTCATTGTTATTCCTAGTTTTTTCGCAGCTCTCTGTTCGCCGAAATTTGCGGTTGAATGTTTTATGAATTGCATCATTATCACATTCATTCCGCGGCCCCATGCTCTGAACATGACTCCCATAGCCGCTGTAGTTTTACCTTTGCCTGTGCCGGTATTCACTATGACTAGGCCTTTATTGATTCTGGGCCCAGTCACAGACTGGGGGGTTGTACTTGGGTCATTTGTAGTCATTTTTACCTCTACTTAGTATTACAGAATTGTATGAAATTTTGCGCTAGATTTGGATTGCTGGCTAAATGTATATGAATATATGAGGCATATGTTTTGTTTTTATGGAAACCTTCTGTCCGGTCAGATTGGTTCAATATCTTGTACATAACTTGTTTTTCAGCAGGTTCTTCATTTAAGTATGACCAGTGAAATTCGTGTCCTTTAGTTGATTGATCTTTTTGTAATATGGGGTTGTGGATTTTAGATTGGATTTCTCGATACCCTAGAGTCAGTTTAGCGTTAGTCATCATAGACTGGTAGCGGAAGACTTCTGACATAGGAAGATTGGTTCCATCTTCAGTAATAATATCTTTTCCCAAATACATTAATCCGCCACATTCCGCATAAATGGGAGTGTTTTGATCAGAGGCTTTCTTAATTGAATTCATCATAAGGTGATTTGCTGCGAGTTCTTCAGCGTATACTTCTGGGAAGCCTCCACCAATGTAAATGCCATCACAATCCTCCGGCAGTTTAGTATCTAATATCGGGCTAAATGGTATTAATTCCGCGCCCCAAGCGGATAATAAGTCTAGTGAATCTTGATAATAGAAATTAAAAGCATGATCTTGTGCGATGGCTATTTTGACTTCTGGATCGATATTGTTATCAGGAAAAATTAAAGGTTCACTCCGCACCTGATGTGCTTCTTTGGATATTGCGATTATTTTGTTTAAATTAATGGATGTTTTGATTTGCTGAACTAGGCAGTCAACCCATTCGTTTGCTACGGTTCCTTCGACTGTCGGAATCAAGCCTAGATGTCTCTCTGGTTGTATTAGTTCAGGTCTACGAGGCATATATCCTAGAACCGGAATACCGGTTGTTTCTTCAATTTGTGGTTTGCAGAATTCTAGATGTCGTTCACTGCTGACTCCATTTAGGATCACTCCAGCTATTTTTACTTTCGGGTCAAAGAGTTTAAATCCTAATATTTCTGCAGCTATACTCCTTGCTACTTTACTGGCGTCAGATACAAGTATCACTGGAAGATTTAGTAGTTTAGATACATGAGCGGTTGAACCTTCTTCGTTCAGGTTAGAGTGTCCATCAAAAAGCCCCATTACCCCTTCAATAATGGAAATATCTGCTTTTGAGGATGATCTATTATAAAGTTCAATGATTACTTTTTCGTCTAGCATCCAAGAATCTAAATTTCGGCTAACCTTGTTGCAAACAGACGTATGATATGAAGGATCTATGTAGTCAGGACCTGCTTTGAATGGCTGTACACTATGGCCAGCACGAGTTAGTGCAGCCATAATACCAGTGGCAATGGTTGTTTTGCCTACTCCGCTTTTGACTCCTGCTATTACTATTCCTCCCATGGAATTATCCTTTATCCTTACTAATATTTGAGTGTCTTATCAAGTCTTGAGGGTTATCAGGTATCTTATTCATATCTACAATTCCTCTGACAGATATTTCCACTTTCCCATCTATTGATCCGTAAACAGTTTTTTCTTTGGTCTCGTGATTAATAACATCCATACGAGGTCCATATGTACATCCAAATATGCATTTGCAAGGTGTAACATTTACTTCATCTGACGAATCAAAAGCTTGCTTCAGATCCCATAGAATGTCTAGAGGTGTTTTATTGTCAACCGTTTTCCGTAAACATCTCGCAGGATCGACACATATCAACGCACTTATTTTAGGTTTGTTTTTCATCTAAATCCTTATAAATGATTAAAGCACTTGCCATCTGACAAGTGCTTTATACGGGCCCTGATTCTGTATGCGCAGAATGTCAGACTGTTTCTTTGGCAGGTCTCCTGACTTACACGAGGTCACCTTGAAGCCTTCCCGAAATCGTGACAGTGGCTTCAGACTCTATATTGTGTTTACAGTGGCGCAACCGTGACGGACTTTCACCATCTTCCCTATTAAACATGTGTGCCAAAGATGCTATATTAACTTTGAAGCTGATATTATCACCATCACAATTTATGAGTCAATTTAAATGAAGTGAATATTAGCCAATATTAAGGGGGTAGTTATGAAAGCTACATTTTCATATGACCATATACATATAAGAAGCAAGGATCCGAAGGGAATGGCGGAATATTTCAATAAAATGTTTGATGCGGAGGTTATTGAATCTGTGCAATCAGACGGTCAAAGTCGTATTGATTTAGATATTAATGGTTTGGCTATATTTATTGCGGCAGTTCCCGAAGATTTGGATCTCCCAAACAGTCCTGGCACTCCATATCTAGGTCTCGATCATTTTGGCTTTAAAGTGGATGATGTTTTCGGTGCGGTAGAAGAACTAAGATCTAAAGGAGCTGAAATTGTTGTGGAGCCACACGAGATTAGGCCTGGAGTAAAAATTGCATTCGTTAGGGGGCCTGAAAACGTCCGAATTGAGTTGCTAGAAAGAGAATAATTCTAACTAGTTCCTGTCAGAGTTATTACAATCACTCCGATTATAATGAACAAAGTACCACAAATTTTAAAGCTTATACTTGATAAAGTTATATCTTCGTTCACAATAGAATTCACGTATTTCCCTAGTATAAGAACAGTAGCGACTGTGACAAGTCCTGATGCGCTGAGAATAGCGGACACTAAAGAAACTGGTCCGAGGGATATAGCCCAAACTGAAGCAATTAAAGCGACTTGAGCGATTAGTTCATTTGTTGTTACTAGTCCCAAAGCACCTTTCTTGTGTCGCCACCAGATTGTAATGTCTGCCCAAGTCGTTTTGTTTAAGTTGAACGCAATAAGTATCAGAAATAGGATTATGAGGCGAATCGCATGCGTTAGTATCACAGAAGAACTTTCTAGTGCTGGTTTCAGAACCGCATTAGATGTTCCTAATATAGCGCTGCTTACTAATATGGGCAGGAGTGCTTTCAATAAAAGTCCGTTTCCTGATCTTCCCTTTGATGGATTTATTGATATGACTACCACTCCTGACATAATTATAAGTATTGCTATCCATTGAAATAGTGACAGAAATTCACCAANAAGGAAGAANGCNATGAAAGCTGTGAATAATGGATGAGTATGGACAACAGGGAAAAGTCGGGAGGCTTCTGTNGCATATAGNGCTCTGAGNATTATAGTGGCATGCAATCCAAAAAGGCAGCCNGATNATATTATCAACATTACTCCTGAGAGAGTCGTATGGCTGAAGGGAATNACANCAATAAGTAACANTAAAGTGATGGGAAGNCCGATAANTCCTATACTAAGAGGATAAGTTTTGTAGTGACTACTAAATTTAGTTGGAATTATTTTGTCNAANACATTTACTATCCCCATNAAAAACGCAGATAGGCACGCTATTAATATCCAGAGCAACAGACAGTTCCTTTACTAGTTANAGAAATAATTTCTTAACNAAATTGAATGTGAGNAGAANGATACCAAGTAGTATTAANATATATCCGAGTATCTGGGCNATGATTTCAATTATAGGGGTTANNGCTAGAATCGCNCCAACCAAGATTATGAGAGCACTGCATCCGATTGGTAAGAATGGGCGCCGAGTATTATTTCTGTCAAACATATTATTTCTTCTTTAGATTATTNTTAAATTGGCGAATAAGTTGATTCATTCTTGAGNATCAACTTCTCTTCTATGAGTTTATTTAGATGAGTTTCAACATTCCTTGCTGCTGCTGCGCGTAAATTTTTTCTCAGATTTCTTGGATATACTGAATCNACGATTTGCTCTACTGTAGCACAGCCTTCCTTAATTGCCGTAATGATTTGTTTTTCTCTTTCCAGTCTGTGATGAAGATAAAATTGTATACGATNTGTTGCATTGGAAACGGTATTACCATGACCNGGACAAATTATGTCAGGTTTGAGGTTTAACATTTTTCTTAGCGAACTAATGTATTGATTAAGATTTCTTACGCTACCGGTAGAATTTCCTAGAATTGTGTCTCCACTAAACAGTACTTTGTCTTGTTTTAAATGATATACGATATGATCNTCTTCGTGACCAGGTGTAAATACAGCTTTAAGAGTTGTTTTATCATTGACTTGTATAATTTCGTTTGATTTAAGTTTTTGCACTGTATTAGTTACAGGGTTTGAATTAAGTTTGTGNGCTAAGAAAGGGGCNAGCTTGGGATGGCATCTTACAGTGCAGTTAAAATACTCCTGTAATCGATCTAATCCNCCTATGTGGTCTCCATGTCCGTGTGTAATGCATATTGCATTTATNGTGGGGCTTCCTAACTCAGTNTGATATTCNATGATTTGGTTTGTCCAGTGCCGATAATTTTCACCTGAATCAATCACAACCATTTCTTTGGTTGGATCTCCTACGAAATAAATTTGNGTTCCGCCAGGATGCATTGCCCCGAATGTGTTTGGGTCTTCCTCTATATGTGTACTATATACATGTTCAGTTATTTGCATGTTGCTCTCCTAGCTATCTATAGCAATATTTTCACTNAGNAAATCTAAGGCNGCGTCTGCCGCTNCATCTTTGTTACCGTTTCTGTCAGAATCTATTTGCACTTTTTTTGCAATTCTCCTGCCATCTTTCGCTGCGAATCCAATCCAAAAAGTACCGATGGGATGNCCAGATCTACCTGCNTTAGGGCCTGTCACNCCAGTAGTTGAAAGTGCATAGTCAGTGTNGGTCAGATTTAAAACTCCTTCGGCCATAGCAACTGCCATTTCTTCGCTAACGGTACCATATTGGTNTGCAATGTGGTTAGGAACTCCCAAAATACTTTCTTTGAGTCCACCTGTATAGGCAACAACACCACCAGGAAAATATTTAGAACTGCCAGATACTGACCCTAATTTACTTCCNANGAGTCCGCAAGTGCATGCTTCAGCTACAGAGACCGTTTGGTTAGAATTGATTAATGTGTTGGCGATACTTTCAATATTCATGTGTAAACTCCTATTTATTTGTTAATTTGCTAATAGTCCGAAGAACTCTTTATTCCCATTCCTTCCTAAGATGGGAGATTCGCAAGTTCCGATTAAGTCAAAACTTTCAGATTCACACCAAGAAATGAAGTCATTCAGGACTTGTTCATGAACCTTTGGATCTTTTATAACTCCTCCTCTGCCTACAGCATCTCGACCTGCTTCGAATTGAGGTTTTATTAGAGATAATAGTTTCCCTCGTTGATTCAAATGGGAAATTACTTCAGGGATTATTANCTTAGTAGAAATGAAAGAGACATCTATACATATAAAATCTACTTTGCAAGGAAGTTCGAAAGGGTATCTAGCATTAGTTTTTTCTATGACGGTAACTTGACTGTTTTTCGCAAGACTGTAGTGTATCTGGCTATGGCCTACATCTAACGCATATACGTGACTGGCATTGTGTTGTAATGCGCAGTCAGTAAAGCCTCCTGTAGATGCTCCAACGTCAAGTATAGTTAGTCCTTTTAGATCAATATCAAAATACTCTAACGCATGAGCAATCTTCACACCGCCTCTGCTTACGTACGGCAATTGTTCTTTAACTATTAGTTCGTATTCAGGATCTAGTAATGTGCCTGCCTTTAAAATTTTGCCCGAAGGATCGTATACAGATCCTTGCATGATCATNGCTTGNGCTTTTTGTCGTGTCTCTGCAAGGTTGGTTTGTACCATGAGGACATCAGCACGTATTTTAGTTTTCTTGTTTGACAAAGCAGATCACTTAATTAATTATTTGCCNTTAAATTCGGGTTTCCTTTTTTCTAGGAAAGCGTTGAATCCTTCTTTGTAATCATCAGTATCGAATTGGTTNAAGGGTAATGCTTTTTGTTGTTCGTTTAGGTTTTCCAGATTAGGAATCTCGTAAATTTGGTTAAGAGTTTGTTTGTTAACCGAGTGAGACAAAGGTGCTAATTCTGCNATTTGCAGGGCTAGTTTGTTCGTAACATTTTGTAAATCTTCTTGTGGCACGACTTGATTCACTAAACCTACTCTTAAAGCCTCTGTTGAATCAAGTAGNTTTGCGCTGAGTAATATATATAGAGCAGTGCTTCTTCCTACTAACTCCACCAGACTTTTCATTTCTGTATGTCCTATTGTAATCCCAAGCCGAGCTACAGGTATACCAATTCTGCAGTTAGTTGAAGCGATTCTTAGATCACATGCNACTGATATCTCACAGCCACCCCCTGCGGCTATACCATTGATCATAGCTATTATTGGTGTCTGAAGTGTCCTTATAGTGCTAAGCAANTTGTCTACTTTCTGGTTATAAGAATATCCTGTTTTTGAATCTATTCTTTGNGTTTGGAATTCTTGTATGTCAGCACCTGCGGAAAAGGCATTTTCTCCTCTTCCTGTTATGATGATGCATCGAGTTTCTTGGTCTTNATCTAATGTAGATAGTGTATTTGTAAGCTCTTCCCACATATCTGCAGTAATAGAGTTATGATACCTAGGTCGGTTAATTGTTACGGTTGTAACNTTATTTGATTTGCTACAGAGTATCGTATTTGTACTGTTTNCCATATGNNTTTGACCCCNATTTTTTTACAGGCTACAGTTAACACTTTAAGGTGTCAAACTTGCTAAAATGAGTATCNGTTTGATATTTATTATAGTTTGAATGTATTATGCACTAATTCAACAGTTTTGGAGTGAATTATGAAAGCAGCTAGATTGACGGCACCTAAACATTTTGAATTTATCGATGTTGAACANCCTNTGGCATTAGATGGGGAATGTTTGGTGAAATTAGAAAGAGTTTCTGTNTGTGGTAGTGATATAAGGCATCATTATGGCCCAATAAAAGATGAGTCTGCATATCCAATGGATCCAGGTTTGCCTTGTCATGAATTAGCTGGAGTAGTCGTTGAAAGCAGAACTGACCGAATTCAAGAAGGCCAAAGAGTGATAGTAATAGCCAGACCAGGGACGGGAGGACTGCAGGAATNTATTGTTTCGGATCCTGGGAGAATGATTNTGCTTCCTGAGCAAGGACCTATAGACGAATGGTTGATGTGTCAACCATCGGGCACAGTTCTTTATGCATGTAGNAAAATGGGAAGCGTATTAAGTAAGAATGTGGTCATATTTGGTCAAGGAAGTATAGGTCTGAGTTTTACAATGCTTGTCTCTAGAATGGGAGCTCGTAAAGTTATTGTGGTGGATCCTTTGGATTATAGATTGGAAAAGTCTAAGACGTTTGGTGCTACGCACACTATNAATCCTGACAAAGAAGACCTGAGTGAAGCTATTAAAGAATTGACCGATGGGCAAGGAGCTGACATCACCGTAGAAGCAGCTGGATATCCTGACACTCTCAANCTTGCTTTTAATAATGTACGCCAGTTTGGGACTGTAATTGTATTTGGTATACAAAGTGATGCTTTGGTACCTGTAGAGCATAATACATTGATGAATTTGCAACCGACTATTATACCTACTACTGGAGCTCGCAGCTTAGATCCTATAGGTCANATACAAGACATTGTGTCTCTTAGAGAGCGCGGCTGGTGCGATCCTGCTCCCCTNATAACTCACAGAATGGGATTTTCTGACGTGCAAAATGCATATGACATGTATGAACAACGAGAAGATAATATAATCAAAGTCATAATGAATTTGGATGAGTAGTAAACAAATTATATAGGTGTTCAATATATTGATATGAAGTTATCAGATAGGATAGAAGCTTTACTCCGGAATTTTTATCTGTCTTTATCCATATTAGAAACAGCAAACAATGGAAGGCTTATTCTGGATAATTTCTCTTTTCTTCCGCGAAATNGGAACCCGTTTGATCAGGCAAACATGCGTGAAGAGAGTAGANATNCGCCATATGGTGCTATTCAGCCGGCGGTGAGAAACAACTTTAAAGCTACATTTGCATTTACAGCAGTTGAGGTTGATGCAATATTTAGGAGCATGTTTGTAACCCATCCTGTGACTGAAGAAGATATCAATGTTAGATATGTTAGGGTNATCATAGCGTTACTTGGGCAATCATTCATTGCTGATCCTATGAACCCTGTATGGGAATGCTCCATGGAATTTTGTAATGTGTANGAGACCTATAACCCATATAGGCGTTTCGATGCACGAGAAATTGATGGTACTCCTATAGATTGGGAACAATTCGGAGGAATTCAAGGTTTTGTTCTGATTTTACAGAATGCTTTGGAAATTATAAAAACNGCTGAGAAAACAGCTGAAACTACCATCACATATNTCCCGAACGAACTACGCCTAAAGTCGAGAAAACGTTCCGCGCAATATGAGCATCTTAAAGATTTCATAATGGAACAATGCGACATNAGCGATTCTTCGATGTCATTGGCGGGTTCCTTGTTTGATTCATATGAAACGTGGGCATCTGGTGCAGGNATCNCACCATTGTCTCANAGAGGTTTTGGCATAGGATTAAGAGAATTTGGNTTTGAACGTAAGCGCAGAGGTCAAGGTAANCATTGGTGGATNGGNATAGGACTTATNNCTNATGGTGAAAATAAAGAACAGATCCANATGAGTTTGGATNTGTAATNTCATTAANTAGGGTCTGGNAAACTNGCTTTNACAGTTGTGTTGATGCCTCCGCGGGTTTGATAGGTTAATGAGAGACTCATTGATTTTGGTTTTGTGAGTTCCACTAAATCATTCAGGATTCGGTTGGCGGCGTGTTCTTGAACNATTCCCACGTCTCTAAAGGAGAGTAGATAGTACTTTAGAGATTTAAGTTCTATTAAAGCATCGGACGGAACATAGGAAATTTGNAGTGTTCCTAGNTCAGGTAATCCNGTCCAAGGGCATACTGCGGTAAATTCATCTGTGTCGAGTTCGATAGTGGCTTGGCTGTTGGGGTAATCATATTGAAATGTGAGTAAGATGTCTGAACGGATAGATTCTTCAGGTTTTATATCTATTTCGAATTCAAGATCNGTATAGTCGTTTTGCAAGTCATCAATGGTTGTCATAATTTCCCCCAATTGTGTTAGTTCTAGTTTATCAGAGATANACATATAACAACATATATGGTNACTAGTTCAANCCTATCTCTTATGAGCTGAAATAAATATGTAATAGCAATGTTACAAACTTGTAATAAATTTGTAATTCANTCGTAATCTAGAACTTCTACCCTTACCATGAAATTTCCATTTTGGAGGAATGATATGAATGCCGATATGGCTTGGATATTAACGTGTTCAGCACTTGTACTTTTGATGACACCGGGATTAGGATTTTTTTATGGTGGCATGGTGAGTCGCAAGAATGCGGTCACAACTATAATGCATAGTTTTGTAGCAATGGGACTATGCACCATAGTATGGGTACTATGGGGATATAGCATTGCTTTTGGTACTAGCATTTCAGGTTTTGTAGGAGGATTAGATCATTTAGCGNTAGCTGGTGTTGAAAGTGCCGAAGATAAGCTNTTTATGATATTTCAATGCATGTTTGCAATCATAACTCCTGCNTTAATTACCGGTGCGTTCGCAGAGAGGATGAAGTTTTCATCGTATGCCNTCTTTGTNGTCTTATGGCTAACTATAGTTTATGCCCCAGTAGCTCACTGGGTATGGGCTTCAGGAGGATGGTTGTTTNAAATGGGGGCTTTGGACTTTGCNGGTGGAACGGTAGTACATATAAACTCAGGCATAGCCGCTCTAGCCGCCGCTCTGATTGTTGGTCCTAGATTAGGATTCANAAATGCACAAGGTGTCAAACATGATGCATCGGAACATAATCTTCCCATGATTATATTGGGAGCTGGTTTGCTCTGGTTTGGTTGGTTCGGGTTTAATGCAGGTAGTGCTTTGGCAGCAGACGAATTCGCTGTGAATGCATTCGTAGTGACTAATATCGCTGCAGCTTCCGGATTAGTAATGTGGCTTGTAATGTCTGTCATNATGGGCAAGAAACCNGGTGCAGTTGGTGCNGCATCTGGAGCGGTAGCTGGCTTGGTTGCTATAACACCTGCTTGTGGAGTTGTAGGCCCAATCGCCGCTATATTTATAGGCTTAGGTGCTGGAGTGATTTGTTACTTAAGCATTGAATTACTGTTGAAACTAGGAGTAGACGATGCACTAGCAGTGTGGGGAGTTCATGGTATGGGCGGTACCTGGGGTGCTTTAGCCACTGGACTATTTGCTGGAGTGGGNTTTGCAGCTGCAGGNATGCCAGAAGTATTTAGTGCTGATTATTGGAATCAGCTTACAGTGCAAGTGATTGGTATCGTAGTTACTTGGGTGTGGGCTTTNGTNCTCACTGCTTTAATCCTTTTGGCAATCAAGTATACGATTGGATTAAGAGTTTCAAGNGAAGANGAAGAAGAAGGATTGGATCATAACCAACATGGAGAAATTGCCTATAANAGGTAACATCTGGTNAATACGATCCNTGTGGTTTAGTGGCTCTAATAGTTATGNGATGTTTGTAACATAATTGTAANGAATGTGTGTTAGCATCNCTCNTNCGATTAGAGNCACTANTATNTTGTTAAGAAAGGAGGATTTCTTATGGCTAATGAAGCTTCCAAGGTATTGAAGCTAATGAAAGACAATGNTTGTGATATTTTAGATATCAAATTTACAGATCTNCCTGGTACTTGGCAGCATGTATCAGCTCCGATAAGNGAAGTAGTAGATTCATTATTTGTTGATGGTACAGGTTTTGATGGGTCTAGCATTAGAGGATTTCAAACTATCGATGAATCCGATATGCTGTTAGTTCCAGATGCCTCTACTGCAAANGTTGACCCATTTTACAAAGGGCAAGTNACTATTATTGCAGATATACGAGATCCATTGACTGGAGAGGATTACACTAGGGACCCAAGGAATATAGCTAAGAAAGCTGAAGCTTATCTTAAGACTACAGGAGTCGGAGATGGTTCATTCTGGGGACCAGAAGTGGAATTTTTCGTATTTGATTCTGTACAGTTTAGCTATGGGGCAAATCATGGATTTCANCACATNGATTCAGACGAAGGNATATGGAACTCNGGTGCTGATACCATGCTTGATGGTACGACTTTAAACAAAGGCGCGAGACCGACTCATAAAGGTGGNTACTTTCCAGCTCCTCCCGCNGATACTCAGCAAGAAATGCGGAGCGAGATGGTCAGAACTTTAATAAGTGCTTTTGGTATTGCAGTNGAAAAACANCATCATGAAGTNGCTACAGCTGGTCAAGGNGAGATCGATATNGTATTNGATGAACTATTAAAAACAGCTGATAATGTAATGGCATATAAGTATGTAATTAAAAACGTCGCAAAAGAATTCGGCAAAGTTGCGACTTTTATGCCGAAGCCTATTTTCGAGGATAATGGTACTGGCATGCATACNCACCAGTCTATCTGGAAAGATGGAGTNCCTTTGTTTGCAGGTGATGAATATGCAGGATTATCCAAATTAGCACTTAATTATATTGGNGGATTAATAAAGCATGGNAAAGCGTTGATGGCTCTTGCTGCTCCAACTACCAANTCATACAAGAGATTGACCCCNGGGTTTGANGCTCCAACTATTCTCGCATTATCAGCAAGAAATAGGTCCGCTGCATGTAGAATTCCCATGTATTCTCAAAGTCCTAAGGCCAAGAGAGTTGAATTCAGATCAGCAGATCCAACCTGTAATCCGTATTTAACATTTGCAGCTATGCTAATGGCAGGTCTGGACGGAATTGAAAANGGTTATGAACCTGGAGAACCATTAGAACATGACCTGTTCGACTTACCTGCAGACGAGTTAGCAAAATTGCCTCAAGTTCCTAGTAGTTTAGAAGAAGCGTTAAATGCATTGGAAGAAGATCATGANTTCCTGTTAAAAGGTGGAGTGTTTACTGAAGATGTAATTTCGGCATGGATAAACTTTAGANGGGAAAATGATGTAGATCCAGTTAGATTACGACCGCACCCATACGAATTCTTCCTGTCNTTTGATGCGTAGTTATACGTAAGAGTACGGTTCTATAACTAAAATAGGGGCTTGATAGTAGTAATATACTAGTATCAAGCCCTTAGTTGTGGAGNTAGTTGATGAATGTAGACCATTCACAAAATGAAATAGAATTTGTTTTACGGAACGCTCGAGAGAGTGACGTGAAATTTATACGCTTGTGGTTCACTGATATCCTTGGAAACCTCAAAGGTTTTGCTATAACNATTGAAGATTTAGANGATGCTTTATATCANGGAGTAGGGTTTGACGGAGCCGCTATTGAGGGGTTTGCCCGAGATAATGAAAGCGATGTGAGGGCGTTTCCGGATCCATCTACGTTTACTATNCTNCCTTGGAGACCTCAAGATAATGCCACTGCCAGAATGTTCTGTGATATTCATACTCCTCAAGGTAAACCGTTCCCGGGCGATCCAAGGACTATATTGAAACAGAATTTAGAACGATTGGCCCAATCTGGCTATACCTATTATGTTGGGACAGAATTAGAGTTTTTCTATTTTCAGAATGATGATAGTCCCGTGTTATTGGATAAAGATGGATATTTTGATCAAAATTCCGGTCAAGTTTCAGGAGATTTACGACGAGATACGGTATTGAATCTGGCTCAAATGGGTATTCCTGTTAAATACTCTCATCATGAAGTGGCACCAAGCCAAAATGAGATAGATCTGCAATATACTGATGCATTATCTATGGCTGACAATGTTGTCACAGCAAAATTAGTNATNAANGAATTAGCNCTTGNGAAAGGGGTGTACGCTACTTTTATGCCTAAACCTATTTCAGGNATTAACGGTTCAGGAATGCATACCTANCAATCGTTATTTAAAGGGNCGGATAATGCATTTTATTCTGCTGATGATCCATTCCATTTATCTCAAGATGCAAAATACTTTGTGGCGGGTCTTTTGAAGCACGCCCCTGAAATTACACTTGTAACCAATCAATGGATNAATTCATATAAAAGACTGGCTTCAGGTTATGAAGCGCCNTTGNATCTGTCATGGGCACATGTAAATCAGTCTGATTTGATAAGAATACCATCGTTTAAGACGGGCGGGGAAAATGCTGTCAGGATAGAGTACAGGGCACCAGATCCCGCATGTAACCCTTATTTGGCNTTTAGCGTTATGCTTGCAGCAGGTCTAAAAGGGATNGACGGTAAATATGATCTGATAGAGCCTGGNAAACCAGAGATATCCAACCCNATGGTTCATAACGTCCCCAAATTGCCTTCTAGTTTAGAAGAAGCTATTTNATTAGCAGAAAACAGTGAATTACTTAAAACCACTTTGGGTGACAATATATTTGATCGTTTCATACGTAATAAGAAAATAGAATTAGATTTATATCAGACGGAAGTAACAGACTTCGAAATTAATAGATATCTATCTATGTTGTGATTTTTCCGCCGTTACAGAATAATGTGCAACCTGTGAACTCTTATTGTTTATTGCTGAAACAGTAACTACGTACCAGCTTCCGTATTCAGGTATAGGAAGAGTTAATGATCCGCTGTTGTTTTGATCAAGGTCCAATGCTATGACTTTATGGCTATCCCCCATTCGTATTACATTGACCATAAAATCTTGCTTAACGGAGTCATTTAATAGGAGAAATCCATCATTATCCCACTTGATTTGTTTTTCTTGATTTACGTCTTTTAGTACTGCATCAGATATACATACTCCAGGTCCAGTAGTGCTGGCATCTGTGATATAGGATAATTTGAGAATTATGTTTTTTGATTTGTATTCATTCAAGTTGATTGTTGTACTAGTCCAACTTTGTGAGCCAGTGTAGCCATGACTTAAATGAGCCATGCTATGCGGAGCAGGCTTCATCCCTGAAGTATTTAATGCTTTCCAAGTTCCTCCATCATCTTCTGATACCAAGATGTGTAAATAGTCCCATCCATCCTCGATATTAAAAGCCGTTTTGAATTCTAAATAAGGAGCTTGTGAGGTGGATAAATTTAGCTCCGAGGTCAGTGTGCTTTTAATGGAATCTCCTCGGTTACTCCAGTAGCATGAACTAGTGGATGTTTGTATAGGGCTGAACCAGGAGCTTATTTCAGAGGCACCGTCAAATCGGATAGACATATTGCCTTCTTCTTTAGGTATGGCAATATCAACATATTGAGTGCTGTACTGTTCGATAGTTCTTTCTATGATGTCATTAAACCCGATACTATTTTGTTTAGCATAATCAAACGTGTCACCTATCAAATGATTGTAACTATAATTTTCGGCAGATCCATTAAGTAAGTTATATATGGACCATTCAGTGAATATTTCTTTGAAAGATTTTTTTGTGCCTATTTGATCCAAATATTGATTTAAGGATGAGATTCCGTCCTGGGTGTTATTCACTAGACCTATGAACAGTGAGTCATCTGTGAGGTATTGTTCGCTCAAAAAAGTGAAGAATAGCCGAGCCGATAAATAATGTGGTGAATGATTGTTATAAGACCAATTAACCAAAGAAACTTCTGGATTGAAGGAATTTATGTCAAAAGGATTATATCCCAATGCATTAACAGAGTATTCCGACATCCCTTCGTTAAACCAGGTTTCTTCTGTACGGTCACTATTCCAGTGGATAGCATGTTGTAATTCATGGGCTAATATACTCAGATATTGGTTACTGCCAATTTGTAGATTCGAATGAATATATATTGCAGTTATTTCGTTACTCGTAGGATAGACTGCCTTAGGGTACATATCAGTATTCTTGAAATATCCTCCTATGCCTTTGCCTAGAGGAACGTGAATTATTTGTAATTTATCTTCTGAATNGACCTTGGAAATCCATGGNCTTCCAAATCTCTTTAACAAGCTAGGATATATTTCATTTTCAAAAATATTAGCGGTATCGCTTATTTGTTGTGTTGATACATCTTGNGTATGGAAATACCAGTTAGCGTTTTTTGTTGTTAATAAATTGTATATTTCATATTCATAATCCCGGTTTTCAGAGATGTCGGTTACTCGTACCANATTAATGTCTGGATTTCTTAAATCTGTTACTTGTCGGTAATATNGATTGANTTCAATTTCTTTGCATATATCAAATTCCGGCGGAATGGCCGGATCTGTTTTTGACACTGTCAAAGTGTAATCACAGATTTCAATGGTCGCACTGCTATTATTACAACTTAANACTGNTACAGTGATCAGTAATAATGTTAGTAATGATTTTATATATCCCATATTTTAATTAAACGNATTCATAGTTGTATCAATGTCATTACTAATCCAGAATGATATTGCTTCTATGCATTTTGAAATTGTTTTTTCCATTAATACTGTTTCGGTCTCGTCAAATTTTCCTAACACCCAATTAACTAGATCNACATTAGTGTGATGNGGGCTGCCTACNCCGATTCGTAATCTAGGGAATATGTNTCCATTGGTAGCTTCAATTATGGATTTTATTCCGTTGTGNCCCCCACTTGAACCATTTATGCGCACTCGTATTTTACCGACAGGCAATGCGATATCGTCGTATACGACTAATAGGTCGGACAATTCAATTTGGTATCTGTCAATCAAATATTTAATGGCTATACCACTGTTATTGATAAATGTTCTTGGNTTAACCAACACTATATCTGTATCATTGTGGTCTCCGAATTGCATGATACATTTGGCTTTACGCTCTTTCTTTTCAATAGTTATTTGGTTTGCAAAAGCATCAATAATTGAAAATCCTATGTTGTGCCTAGTATTTAAATATTTTGGGCCTGGATTCCCNAGTCCTACTATAATTTTCATTTTTCTANCTCAATCAGGGCATCAAAGCCAAGAATTCTGATTCNGTTAGTACAGTAGTACCAATTTCTTGTGCTTTGGTTAATTTTGATCCAGGGGAGTCTCCTGTAATTAAATATGANGTNTTGGAAGTNACACTATTGGTTACTTTGCCTCCGTTGGTTTTGATTAATTCTTCTGTATCTTTTCTAGTAAGATTATGTAGTGTTCCNGTTATTACGAAAGTGAGACCTGTGAAAACATTAGANGAAATGGATTTTACTTCGCTGTTCATGTTTAGGCCTAATTTTTCTAATTCATAAATNAGGGATTTGTTGCTTTCAACATTAAAATAGTCTTTTATTGATTGTGCTATTTTAGGNCCTATTCCATCTATCGCTAAAAGATCGTCTAAAGAAGCTTCGCTTAAGTTTTGAAGGCTNNCGTAAGTTTGTGCTAGTAAAGTGGCAATCTCAGAGCCTACATGCAGNATNCCTAAACCAAAAATNANCCTATCAAGAGGTCTGCTCTTGCTNTCTTCTATATTGGCTACGAGNTTTGAAGCAAGNACTTCACCCATACGNTCNANTGTGCTCAATTCTGANATGTTTAATTTGTATATGTCACTGAGTNTTTGAATCATATTNTTNGATATGAGGCTAGCGCACCATTTCTCTCCTAAGCCTTCAATGTCTAATGCATTTTTGCTTACAAAATGTCTTATGGATTCAAGGAATACNGCAGGACAGCTGGAGTTACTNCANCGATGAGTTGAATCCTCTTTAATAATNGGNGATTCACATTGAGGGCATAGTTCNGGCATACGGAAGGGAACTTCTTTACCAGTTCTAGTTTCTGTTACAGGGCCTATAATGTGAGGTATNACATCNCCAGCCCTTTCTATTATTACTATATCTCCNACTCTGATATCTTTTCGGTTAATGTCTTCTTCGTTATGTAGTGAGGCATTCGTTACTGTTACGCCTCCGATATTTACTGGCTCTAGGATCGCGAACGGATTAATGCTACCTGTTCTGCCAACGTTCAGCCCTATAGAAATTAATTTTGTATTAGTTTGCTCTGCTGGAAATTTATATGCTATGGCCCACCTGGGTTCACGTCCAACGAATCCTAAGGTATTCTGAAGCTTAATAGAATCCACTTTGATTACTATCCCGTCTATGTCGTAGCCTAGCTCTGACCTGTGATTCATCCAATATTCATAATATTGTTGTACTTCTTGCAGTGAAGTGCATATTGAACTAGTGGGATTAGTCTTGAACCCTAATTCTTTTAACCACTCTAATCCTTGATGGTGACCAGTAAAAGTGGTGTTTGAATATTCAGTTAGTGAGTAGATCCATATATCTAACTTACGAGAAGCGGTGATTCTAGGGTCAAGTTGTCTTATAGACCCAGAAGCAGCGTTTCTTGGATTTGCTAGTAAAGGCTCATCTTGCTCACTCCGTTGTTGATTNATAGCGTTGAAGGCGTTGAGAGGCATATAAACTTCTCCTCTAACTTCTAAATGNCCCGGCAGATCTTGATTCAATGACAATGGAATAGATCGGATTGTCTTGAGATTATGGGTAACGTCCTCACCGATTAATCCATTCCCTCTTGTGGAACCTCGAACGAATGTGCCATTCTCATATATCAAGCTAATGGCTAAGCCATCTATTTTTAATTCTGCCGAGAAAATCAGATCTGTGCTATCGATGATGTTAGCAGCTCTTTTTTGCCATTCTTCTAATCCNGTATAGTCAAATGTNTTAGATAAACTTAACATCGGNATGCTGTGAGTGACTTGTTCAAATTGGTCAGTTGCCTCTCCTCCNACTCGCTGAGTAGGGGAGTCATTAGTAATCAACTCTGGATAGTNCTCTTCGATTCCTCGAACCGTTTGNAGTAACTCATCATATTGAGCATCTGAAATAAGGGATTGATTCAGAACGTAGTAATTATAGTCATGTTCCCTTATCTGGTCTTTTAATTCATTTAGTCGGCCAATCTCTTTGTCCACTGAACTTACTTCCTAATAGAATGAATGTACACAGTATAAATCGTTTGATATCCTTGTTTAAATATTTTGGCTAAGCAAATTTTGTTATTCAAAACCACTGGAGATTGTAAATGAGTATGACATCTAATGAAACTAGAACACAGATTGTGAGTATGGTAAAGGATTTTGTTAAACGAGATGTTGAACCAATTGCCGCAGAAATGGATAAAAATGACGAAGTTCCTTTTGAATTGATANATACNATGAAAGANCTTGGACTTTTCGGNATCACAGTTCCAGAAGAATATGGNGGAATGGGTCTGGANTATACAACTTTCGCNATGATTTTTGAGGAACTAAGTAAAGGATTTATGAGCATNAGTGGGGTTATTGGCACTCATCATATTTTGACCTATGTTCTTACCCATTTTGGTACAGAAGAACAAAAGAAGCAATTTTTGCCTGATTTAGCTTCTGGGGTTAAAAGAGGAGGTTTGGCATTGACTGAGCCCGGAGGGGGAACCGACGTAGCCAGTTTGAAAACAAAAGCAGAAAAAGATGGCGAAGAATATGTGGTTAATGGTTCCAAAATGTTCATAACGAATGCTAGACATGGAGATATGTTTTGTCTTTTAGCTCGAACGGATCCTGATCCGGAATCAAAACATAGAGGATTGACGGCGTTTGTGATGGAGAAAGGGGAAGGATTTCGAGTTGGAAGAGATTTAGATAAATTAGGATATAGAGGTTTAGATACTTGCGAAATCTTTTTTGATAATCTTAGAGTACCTGAAGAGAATGTGATTGGNGGAAGTGAAGGAAAAGGCTTTTCNCAGGTGATGAGTGGATTAGAAACAGGAAGAATAAATGTAGCTGCTAGAGCAGTAGGGGTAGCTCAGGCNGCTTTTGATGCAGCNATTAAGTATTCTCAGCAAAGNNATAGTTTTGGTTCACCATTGTCAGACACACAAATTATTCANACNAAATTNGCTGATATGGCNACCAAAATTCAGGCTGCTAGATTGNTNACNTATGATGCAGCTGAGAAAAAAGANCTAGGTGAAAGATCTGATGCTGAATCNGGAATGGCTAAANTGTATGCAAGTGAAATATGCCAAGAGGTAGCAATGGATGCTATGAGGATTCANGGGGGATATGGTTTTATAAAAGACTTACCAGTGGAAAGATATTACAGAGATGCCCCGCTNATGATTATCGGTGAAGGAACTAATGAGATCCTAAAGATAGTTATAGCGAGGCAGTTATTAAAACGACCTGAATATCAAATCAGTTAAGGTTAATCTTTAAATTCTGATTCAATCGAATTGAAAGTGACTCTTAACATGTCAGAGTCNGATTCATTTCTCCATTGATGGTGGACATTACCAGGCACCAGAATTCCATCTCCTTCTACCACCTTGTAGTCTTTGCCTCCGCAATTGATTATTCCTTCTCCAGAAAGAACATAAACCACATGTTCCCAAGGATGCACGTGACCACCTGTGTCTGCATGACTAACTGACCCTGGTTTCATGGCTCCGTTGTATANCATTACATAGTTCAGTGCGCCCTCAGGGCTGCCGATNAGAACATTCCCTGATTTAAGGTCTGTGATATTTCGAATTGTAGGTTTTTCNCCAGTACCTCCACCTTGTTTNCTGGAGCCTCCGGATTGAGCAGCAATTAATGGATTGACTTCTATTCGGCTGAGTGTTCCACTTCCACTATCATTTATTGTGTAGTGATCAACATTAGGTGGGATAAATAAACCGTCACCTGCTTGAACAGGATATTCAACTCCATCNCAATGNAANGTTCCTTTACCGGCAATAATGTAGACTTCATGCTCCCATTCATGAATATGATGAGGACTTGTCTCACCATGTTCGAATTGTGAATAAGTTAGTGTGCATGTTGAAGGATTTTCATCAAGAAACACTAACCGTGCAGGGGACTCAGTATTTTTATTTTTTATTAAAGGTTCCATANGTACNCTCCCNTCCAACTGTTAATTATCCGTGATATTAACATAATNCAANGATTAACTCACCATTTTCTTGGTAGTATCNATCACTTCAGTGGAAGCGGGATCTACATTTTTTAATATACCTAGATAAAAACTTGTGTAGTCAGACANGCTCATCATGCANATTATNTGTTCTAAATTACTTGAGAATTCTGATTTAATGAATTGATGTTGTAAGCCATAGTCNCATAGTAGAGTNTTTAAAGATGCATAACGTTTCTGAAGCCATTTCGGATTTTTATTTGGTTCTATAACTATAATGAACAGACTTGGATTCAAGGCTTCATATTTCTGAACAGATTCTATAGTGTTGTGAAATAATTCTGGGATGTAGTCATTTACGCACATGGATTTGGCATTNTCATTTATTTGTGTTTTCCANCGTAATGTCATCCCTTTAAATATTCCCCCTCCGTAAATACAAGGAAGGTTGTTNTCTAGTTTGATCGCNATTTGTTTAGCTAAATTATTCTTGNTAGGGGTATTGATATTATACTGTTCTATGCATTTCCCCACAGATTGTAAAGTAGANTGAATATCGGATTCGCTTATATCAACAAGATTCAGAAAGGCAAATAAGCGAATTAACAATAAAAAGTGATATGGAACAATACTCCGCGGTTCTCCTGTGACATTCATTTTTATCAGCGGAGTTCTGCTTGTGGATGCCAATTGTTCTAGTCTCCCTCCACTGGTTACTGCGATCATGGGGCATCCAGCCTCTAATCCTTTGTTAAACATCATTATTGATTCTTCGGTATTTCCTGAGAAACTGTTTACTATTAATAAAGTTTTGGAATTAAGTGTATAAGGGAACAGAGGTTCTCTAATAACTGTTGTTGGTATATCGAATTGGCCANCCATGTAATCTTTTAAGAGATCACATGCTATGGCTGATCCTCCCATGCCTACTAATATTACACTTGAAGGNNTCTCGGCTATAGGTAAATCAATTTCAGTATTCATAGCANCTTCTAGCATTGATGAAGCATNACTTATTCTTTTTGACATGTTTGTTATATCTATAGCGCCAATAGCTTTGGGGTCGTCTAGTAGATTCATATTGTATGTTCCTTGTCCGGTTTGTCCCATTTTGCTGACACGGTGTTTAGTATGGACTTAAGTAGAATGTACACGTCTCTTTTGAATGAAATATTATGGATATAATCCAAATCATATTCCAATTTTTTCCCTGGATCCAGATCATACGGTCCAGCTATCTGAGCGCTCCCTGTAAGCCCAGGCTTTATAGCTAACCTTTTATCGAATTGTGGGATTACTTTACTAAACTCGTGATGTAATTCAGGCCTTTCTGCCCTAGGTCCTATGAATGACATGTCGTTTTTAATTATATTTAATATTTGAGGGAGCTCATCAAGTGCAGTAAGCCTTAGTAGTTTCCCGATTTTAGTAATTCTAGGGTCAGATTTGCTGGCCCAAACTGGGCCAGAGGTCTCTGCATTTACTATCATAGTTCTGAATTTATATATTTTGAATAATTTCCCATCTTTACCGATTCTTATTTGTGTGTAAAATATTGGTCCTTTGTCTTCCACCCATATACACACTGGTATGATGACCCAGATTAGTAGCCAGATCAATGGCAATGGGGGAATTATGTGTGCTGATATAACGATTAGTAAGTCTAAAGGCCTTTTATATCTTGGATACTCGACCAATTTATATCTCTACGAATTCATTGAAGGGCTGATGTAGTATTTTACTGACAATTCTCTGAGAGGCTAATCCATCGCCATAAGGATTAGATTGCTTGATATATTTCTGATATTCAGATTGATGCTCGATTACTTTAGAGGTTTGATTAATGATATTGGTTTTATCTGTGCCCAACATTAGTCCCACCCCTTTTGCCACACCTTCTGTACGTTCAGTTTGGTTACGTAATATGAAAACTGGTGTTTTTAATGTGGGCGCTTCTTCTTGTATTCCCCCTGAATCAGTGATGATCAAGAAACAATGTTTAAGAACTTGTATAAAGTCGAAATAGTTAAGAGGATCTATTAATGAAATATTTTTTATTCCCTGCAAATCTTTGTAAACTTTTGATTGCACATTGGGGTTAGGGTGGACTGGGTAGATGACATGAATGTCTTCTGTATATTTGCTGGCTAAAGATTTCAGAGCTTCACAAATTGACTCTAAGGGTCTTCCAAAATTTTCCCTTCGATGAGCCGTCACCATAATTATCTTAGTGTTTAGATGCGCTACTTCGAGTACATTTTTCACGTGGTCCGATTCATCAGCGCTGGAAGCTATTCGGAGAGCATCTATTACTGTGTTTCCAGTTACGATTACATCTTCGTTAGAGATTCCTTCTGACAACAAATTACTTTTAGCACTTAAAGTCGGCGCAAAATGTAGATCTGTTATTTTACTGATGAGTTGGCGATTAATTTCTTCTGGGTATGGCTCTAATTTATTATAAGTTCTAAGGCCTGCTTCAACATGCGCTACTCGTACACCGTTATAGAATCCTGACAATGCTGCAGATAAAGCCGTTGATGTGTCCCCTTGTACTAATATCCAGTCGAAAGGTTTTTGCCTTAATATTTCACTTATTCCTGCCAATGATCTACTGAAAATTTCATCCAAGGTTTGATTTTTGGACATTAGGTCGAGATCATAATTTGGAGTTATTTCGAAATTGATTAGAACGTCATCTAAGAGAGCACGATGTTGAGCTGTTACGCATACTTCTACATTTACATCCTTAGGGTATTTTTGAAACTCCAATATTGTAGGAGCGAGTTTAATCGCCTCGGGTCTAGTTCCGATTGCAACTAGTATATTCAGCATTATGAGAGGTTAGTTACTTATCTCTCTAACGGCTGAAGATGCTCCAGGTCCAAACTGTGCAACCTTATCTATAAGATCCCAGTTTTGTTTGAACCAATCTACCGTATTAGAGATTCCTTCTGTGAATTCTGTGTTAGGTTGGTATCCTATCAAGTTATTGGCTTTATCTATGGATGCTAAAAGACGGGATTTAGTGTCCCAATTTCTTCTCTTAGCGAAAGTTATACCTGCTGTATTACCTGTTAATTCATTAATCAAATTTGCCAGATCAATAATTTGAGTTTCCTTTCCTGACGCAAGATTAAATTCTTCTCCAATTGCTTCTTCATGAATCCCTGATGCTAGAAGCCCATTTGCAATGTCAGTTACATATGTGAAATCCCGGGTCTCGTCTCCGTTGCCGGTTATAGGAAGAGGTAAACCTTTTAGAGCCCAGTAAATGAAATTAGGTATGACGTTATGGTATTGTCCTGGAATTTCTCCAGGTCCATAAGAATTAAAAAATCTCGGCTTAACGATTTTTAATTGATGATGGTTGAAATAATAATTACAATATAATTCACCGAGCATTTTTGTAATTTGGTACGGTGAGCTTAAATGCATAGACATAAAAGATTCCGTTAAAGGCAATGGTGAATCGCTCCCATAGATTGAGCATCCAGATGAAGCATATATAAATCTATCTATCCCTGTTAAAGTTGAATATTCGAGTAATTTCAATGTGCCTTTGCCATTGATGTCCAGATCCCATTCTGGGTGGTCTACAGAATTTTGGTTCGCAAAGAGCGCTGCTAGATGAAATATCACATCTGGTTTTTCATTAAATACTCTCTTGAGAATAACTTCGTCTAATATGTCCCCATTTACGAAAAGTAGATTAGAAGTGGATGGTAAATTCCAGCTTTGTCCTGAAGATAGGTTGTCGAGCACAATAACTTCTGCACCTTGAACAAGTAGTGCTTTTGTTAAATTGGAGCCTATTGCGCCAGCTCCTCCGGTTACTAAAATTCTCTTATTTTTGTATTCTGGATAGTTCATAATAATCCCTTGCAGATTGTCATTTTACTAAGGTAGCAAAAAGTTCTTGATATTTGATAGTAGCGTTAGATACATTCAAATGGTTTTTTATATAATTTAAGCCATTTTTGCCTAATTCTTCTCTCAGATCATCATTGTCAACGAGCCGAATTACTGATTCTGCTAATTGACTATGGTCCTCAGGAGATATGTTTATTCCGCATTTTATTTTCTCAACTAACTTAGGCGCATCTCCAGATGATTCCATAGAACATATTACAGGTATTCCGGATGCCATTATGGAGTATATTTTAGAAGGGACGACAGGGGTTTTCACTACAGACTTTAAAGTAGCTAGTCCAAGTTTAGAATTTGTCAAAATAGTCTCATATTCATTACGCGGTAGCATGGGCAATAGTTTTATATTATCTAGCTTAAAGTCTTCTATTGAGTTACAAAGATATTCTTTTTGGGCACCGTCTCCTACAATCACCCATACAATGTCAGTACGAGCAATGGTTAATTTAGCCGCATTGATAATTATGTCTAAGTCTTGAGAGTGCCCTAATACTCCACCAAATGTAATCAAATTAGAACCGAGGAGAGAATGTTTATTTAATGTTTCATTGACTGTATTGTGACGAATACTATCAGGTAAATTAACCCAGTTTTCTATTATGGTTATTTTGTCCTTGGATGCCCCGTGAAATTGTACATGCTCAAGATTCCCTTCGGACATTACGGTGATGTGGTCTGAATGTTGATAACAAAATACTTCTAGATTTTTGAAAATTTGTATAAGTGAAGGGTTTTTTAACATCCCGAGGTCAATAATGCTTTGAGGTACAAGGTCTTGTATGTTGAGCACTACTTTGGTTCCTTTGAGTTTACTATTAAGTATTCCGGCTAAGCATAATGGTAAAGGAGGGGAATATACTAAACACACATCATGCTTTTTTATAAACAATGATACTAATGATAGAGCAATAGATACCCAAATTTGCCATAATCCTCGGCCTATCCTGAATATCCCTTCAAACCTAGGGCATCTTATTCTATGGATTGTGAGGCCATTGATTCTTTCTGTAGCCCACATTTTTTTCTTGTAATTGTCTAAATTACCTGTTGCGTGATACTGAGGAATAGTTGTGAGTACAGTCACTTTGTCCCCGTTTTCGGATAGATTGGTTGCTAAATCGTGGAACAAATTGGATGCCGAACCATTATCAGGAGGGAAATAGGCTGTTATTAATAGAATGTTCACTTGAGCAGTTTTTCGAATGATGACAACATTTGATTTTCGCCGGTTAGAATCGATGTTTCTATTGCAAAGCTTGTTAGGGTGGTGTTGATGGGATCTGAGGTAGTAGATTGATTGATATTTGAACGTGTGATGGCATTATAAAGGTAAGTGAGCTGGTTTCTATGTCCTCTGTCGGTGGATAGCCAACTGGAGATACTTTTGGTGGATGATTGTGAAGTCATAGTAGCTTTTTTGAAATTATCTATGGAAACAACGGTTCCTCCGCAATAGATTTCAATATGCTCTCGTCGATGCCTTCGATTGCCTGATGTGACATAAGTAATATTAATGATAGAACCAGAGGTCATTTGCAAGTTGATAACGTAGTCACCCGTACAAGAGCCAACTTGGTAAGCGAATGCTGAGGACACTAAAGAATCAGTAAAAAATTGCGCGAGGTCAATAAAATGACAGATTTCTCCAATTATCCGGCCTCCTTGACTAGTCTGGTCTGCCCAACTATTTGGATTCAAATTACCAGCATTTACTATCATATTAATAGTGAGAGGAGTGTTAGAAGGAAGTTGTTTTTTAGCCCAGTTAGAAAACTTTGAAAAGCGCCTGTTAAAACCTACCATCAGAACGGGTTTATCATTTTCATTGAAAGATTCATGTAAGGTATTGATAGTTTTCAGTTCTTCTAAGTTTAATGCTAGGGGTTTTTCTACGAAAACGTGTTTTTTTGCTCGCAGGCATTCTTGCACTAAATAGGCGTGTGAATCATGTCTTGTTAAGATTATAGCTAGTTCTATTTTGGGATTTTGAATTATTTCTGAATGGTTAGTACTGCTCGCTTCGAAGTTATATTTTTTCTGCATATGTCTCAATCGAGCACCATTAGGTGTGCAGATACTGCTTAACCGGAACGAGGAATTTTTCTTTAGTGCCGGAAGGAAGGTGCCATTAGCGTATAATCCTGCTCCAATGACTCCGGTTGATAGGGCTGAGGAATCAAATACTGAAGGTTTGCTTTGGTTTGGTTGTAGGGTTGCAGTGTTATTCGAATGCTTTTTTGATGCCTCTTGGCTATCGTAATTCAAAACAATACCAATGTGGTTATGGCGGGGACTTAATATTTCTTTGTAAGCTTTTAGAGAGTCATTAATGTTGTAATTGGCTGTTATTAGTTGCTCCACATCACATTGTTTACTATCAAGGCATTCTAGGAATTCATTAATATTTTCATAGGCCGTGGGGTGTGCGGTATTTTGATATGGGTTATCATCTCCCCAGGCTTTAGATACAGCAAACTGTAATTCTTTTTCATAAAATAATTGCCTCGGTATATTTAACCCGGTAAGACCGGTAGATATCACTTTCCCTCTAAGTTTGACGGCAAGAGCACTGGCTTCTATAGGTTCATTACTATTAGTTGAAGCAGTGATAATGATTGAATCTAGCCCTTCACCCTGTGTGTGAGATTGGACTAAATTTTGGAAATCATCATAACGAGTTGTGGTTATGATATCTGGGACTAAGGATTTGGCTAGTAATAGTTTGTCAGGGTCAAGATCTATAGCAATAACTTTACATTTATATGATGATAGAAGTTGGATGGTTATCAGCCCTATTAACCCAATTCCGATGACCCCAATTGTATTTCCATTTTCCGCCTTTGCCATTTTGATGGACTCTAACGCAATTCCTCCTAATGCACAAAACGCTCCGGAATTGAAAGAGACACCTGAAGGTAGTAGAGCACACATATGTTCTGGCACTGAAACGTATTCTGAATGTGAAGCAAACCCAGATCCGGTGCATGCGACCCTATCTCCGAGTTTAAATCCTGTAACAGCATTACCAATATCTTCAATTATTCCACTTGATGAATAACCTAATAGTATAGGATTTTCTAATCTGGCATTCACCTGCCTATAAGTTTCTGCTATCCCCTCAGTTTTGATGTTGTTGAATACCCTCCTGACGAGATCTGGTCTGTGTGTTGCTTTCCCAATTAAAGATCTGCGAGCTAGGTCAATCATTGTTTTTTCTGTGCCTACACTTACCACTGATGCTTCATTTTTAACTAAAATTTCGTTTGATTTCATCGTAGGTTTATCTATAGTCACCAGTGCCAATTGGCCAGTTTTGTATTCTTGTTGGACTGCTTTCATAATTGAATTATTTTCTCTTAATTTCCCATAAGTGAGTTGTCATATGTTCTTTTTTTACGGAAATTCCTGTAGCGGCTAGGAATGAACTTGAGTTATATCCCGTTGGCAAAGAAATATTGGCGAACTGGAACAATTTGCTAGGGAGCATACTTTTGTCCCATTTTACTACATTGTCCCAATCTTGGCCGTTGCTACTAATAACCAGAGATGCTGATTTGCTTTTATTTACACTACTAGGTTCTACTGCAGAAGAGAAACATAAAATGTTAGAAATATTGCATGCAGACAGAGAAGAGCTTGGCATGGGGCTTAAAGGATTCAAAGAACCATCTTGATCTATGAGGTATATGTGGTTAGCTTCAAATGGTGTATCAGATGCGAAATACAATCCTTCGGGGCGAGGAATTCCAGCGACGCAACGTATTTGCTGCTTACCTTGGAATACAATTTTCAGATTATCCATGTTTTTATCTGCAGTCATAATCAAGCATTCGTTGTGCTCGTCTCCTGTAAAAATCCAGAAGGAGTTTATGTATTGATCCCAAATTATGTTATGAATATGGCGTATGGCCGACTTAGGGAATGTGTACGCTATTGACCAAGACTCACCTAAATCGTAAGAAGCATAAATGTTAACAGGGTCTCTAGCCGGATTAGAAAAGTACTCTCCCCAAAAAATGTGTCCTTCTGGATTAGTTGTTAATGATAATGGTCTAGTTCCTCTGGTGATGCTAAATATTTTTCTGAAGGCTTTCGAATCGGCTGGAAGCTTTACGAGAGCTTTATCTATGATTCCAATCAATTCGTTATTGCCTAGTGCGGTTAAATGGTGGAATCCAGATCTTTTAATTCGAGCTAATGTTTTAGAATATTCGCAAGCTCTCTGACTTAAGTTTGGGTTATACCTACCAATAAGATTCCATTGTTCACTTATGGATGCAGTGTCATAAGAATATACGTTGTAACCACGAGCGGCATAGAGTTTTGTATTGTCCCACATCAAGGCTTTAATGTTAGGAAATCTCGCGGAATGATGGATTGTATGGTTTAGCATGAGATTCTTAACGAAGAATGAAATCTCCGAGAACCAATACATCCATGTTAGTCCTCAAGAAGCATTCTAGTGCTTCAGAAGGAGTGCATACAATGGGTTCATTTTCATTAAATGACGTATTTAATATTACTGGTACACCAGTAATATTGTTGAATTCGTTGATCAAATTCCAGTATCTAGGATTTGAGTCCTTAGATACTGTCTGGATTCTGCTAGTACCATCAATGTGGACAACTGCAGGCAAGAGATCTTTTTTGTCAGGTTTAATGTTTGCATTCACTAGCATGTAAGGAGACGGTCTATCAGTATCAAAATATTCTGATACGGATTCTTCTAGTATTGAAGGAGCAAATGGTCGGAATGTTTCTCTTAGTTTAATCCGTTCATTCAGGATTTCTCTCATGTCATGTCTCCTAGGATCTGCAATTATGCTCCGATTACCTAATGCACGGGGGCCAAATTCTGTTTTTCCTTGGAACCATCCTATTATTTTGCCCTCTGAAATGTCTTTGGCAGTGATTTGGCATAGCCTGTTAGTGTCAGTGAATTCTGTGACAGATTTGCCCGACTGAGCTATTTCTAGAGTGTAAGCTTCTAAAACTTCAGCAATTTGGTTTCTGTCATAGGAAGGCCCCCAGTATGCATGCTCCATAGGTTGTACCCTGGGATTGTCGAGAACATCATGCCAAACGTATAGTGCAGATCCTAGAGAAGTTCCTCCATCCCAAGCAGCTGGTTGAATATATAGTTCTTCAAAAGGAGTGTTATCTAAAATCTTCGAATTCATAGTGCAATTTAGAGCTACCCCTCCAGCCATCGTTAATTTTTTCAAGCCGGTTTTTTTGTGTAGTTTGTTCAGCATGTCGAAAACTACTTCTTCCAGACGCCTTTGCAACGAAGCTGCTATGCCGTAATAAAATTCAGTCATAGGCTCATCGTATTGACGTACTGGCTGGCCTAAAGCTTGAATTAAATTAGGTGAATAGAGGATATCTACTATAGGTTCTCCTTCCAGCCATTGCATACTATTCACATTTTTATGGTGAGTGAAGTAATTAAGATCCATTTTGAACCCAATCTGCCTTGGGTCTGTAGTGATTAGACTTCTGAAGAAGTCCATTCTATTTGGTGTGGCATAAGCTGCTAGAGCCATAGTTTTATATTCATCGCCAAACTTAGGCAATCCCAAGTATTGAGTAATAGCTGTATATAAAATTCCAAGAGAATGGGGAAATTTGACTGCGCCATCTATATGTAATTTATTGCCTCTACCGACACCCCACATAGCGCTTACAAAATCTCCAAAGCCGTCAACAGAAAAGACAGCAGATTCTTCGTAAGGAGAAGCATAAAAAGCACTAGCAATATGAGCTTTATGATGCTCTACTTTGTGTAGTTTAGGCTGAAAATTTGTGCTAACTGTGTTTAAACTTTGCTGTAATTCATCTTGTAAGTTGAGTACTTTGCTGTTGGCTTTTAAACGATCTACTACTCCTGATACATTAGGTCGGTTTAGTAATGTAAAAAGCACTTTTTCCCAAAAATGGGCTTTAGGATTCCTGCAAATAGCTATGTGTTGTAAGTCTTGAGTGCCATAATTTGAAGCATCAACACAGAATTTTACTCCATGGTACGGGAAGCCTGCAGAGTGTTTTATTCGGGTAAATCTTTCTTCTTCTACAGCTGCAGTAAGTTCTCCATTGGTCAAAATTGCAGCCGATGCGTCAGCATTGTATGCATTTAATCCTAAAATTAACATTTCAATTATCTGCCAAGCGTATTATTTTGGAGTAGTTCATCATATATAGATTCTATGGTACCAGTGAGCAATTGAGAATCGAATTTAGTTTTTACCCACTTTCGACCATTATTTCTCATTTTGAGTCTTAGATAAGGATCGTCAATCAAATTAATTATGGATTGGCCTAAAAAGTCAGGATTATTCATTGGGATTACAAGACCTGTATATCCATGCACTACCTCTTCAGGATTACCTCCCACATTAGTTGCTATAACAGGGGTTCCGCAGCTCATAGATTCTAGAGGGACGAGAGGACCAGCATCTGTAAGAGAAGGCTGAACTATTAAATCTATGGAGTTTAGTAGTTTGGGTATATTATCTTGGTATCCTGTGAATGTTACCTGGGTATTTAATTTAAACTTGGTTATTAATTTTCTTAATTCTTCTTCATACAAAGATTGATTATCAGGACAGTCTCCAATAATTAGAAAATGAATATCCGCACGAGATTGTTGCACATAATTGGCTGCTTGAATAAATAACTCGTGTCCTTTTCGCGGATCTAATGCACTAATCATGCTAACTACATATGAATCTTCTTGTATACCGAATAAACGGTGTGCATACTTGGTTTTTTTAGTGGGTTTGAATACATCTGTATTGATACCGTTATATACGGTTATGATTTTTTTTTCGTCTACGCCTGAATCTTTTAGTTTTTCCGACACAGCGTTTGACACAGCGATGACACGAGTGCAAGAACCATTAATAATTTGAGCAAATAGAGCGCTAAATATTGATTTAGCGAATCCTAGCCCATGTACATGAACAATGTGAATAGTTCCTGTAAGTCTGGCTGCCAACAATGTACTGAAACATATTTCATTATTTGAATGGATTAGATCTATGTTGTTTTTTTTAATAAACTTACATAGAGAGAAGACTTTTAATGGAAAATTGATAACAATGGATGAAAACTCCATAAGATTTTTCGGACGGCTAATGTTATATATATCTGGAGAATACCTGAAGGTTACATTTGGAGACATGGGATGATTGGGTAATGGACTACCCAAGATCAATTCATACTTTTCATAAGGTAATCCGGCTAAGATTGTATTTCCCACATGTTGTGGACCACCAGAATCTTTACTAGGATCAGCAAATAATATTTTAGGTTTGGGTGTGGTCATATCACTTAAGTAGGATATCCACGATTCTTTGGGAGGTTTTACCATCCCATAAATCTGGGATAACCGAATCTTTTGAGTGTGCTGCGTCAATTGCATCTCTTATAAGTTCGGTCAATCCGGGTTCATTCGGATTGATTAAAGTATTTGTCCCCTTGCTGACGGTTATAGGTCTTTCTGTTGTGCTTCTTAGAGTGATGCAAGTAGTTTTAAGATATGTGGTTTCTTCTTGAATTCCTCCAGAGTCTGTGATCACGGCATTAGCATTTTTCAACAGGCATAAAAAATCAATATAGCCTAACGGTTGTATACAAATCATGTTATTTGAATTTATGTTCTTTGTAATACTGCGAATTCTACCTTCCGCTCTGGGATGGACTGGGAATATTATAGGATTTAAGGGAGGTAAGTTTGATACTGCACCTAGTAATGTTGCTAGAGATTCATCATCATCCACATTAGAAGGTCGATGCAATGTCAAAATGTTATACGGTATTATTTTCTCACTTCCTTGGGATTGTAAATTTAAATTTTGCAGGATTAGTGATTGATCAATCTTTTTCATGGATGATATGAGGGTATCAATCATGATATTGCCAACAAAATAAATATGGTCTTTTTTAATGTTTTCATCTGTTAAGTTAGAGTTTGCATCTTCTGATGGTGTAAATAAGTAAGATGAAATGTTATCAGTGATGATGCGATTGATTTCTTCTGGCATAGTGTAATCACGGGATCTTAAACCAGCTTCTACATGGGCAACTGGTATGGACAGTTTGGATCCCGCTAAAGCCCCTGCTAAAGTGGAATTAGTGTCCCCATAGACGATTATACTATCGGGCTTGAATTCGGTGATAGGTTTTTCGATTCGGATAAGCATTTCCGATAATTGTTGGAGTCCGTTACCTCCGGAAACTTCCAAATTGATGTCAGGCATTGGCAAGTTTAGTTCGTTAAAAAAAATTCCTGACATGTTGCTGTCAAAATGCTGACCAGTATGAATCAGGAGCTGCTCACAGGGGTTAGGTTGATTTTTGAGAGCTTTTATTAATGGTGCAGCTTTTATGAAATTAGGCCTAGCTCCAACTATATGTAAAATCTTGTTATTGTTGGCCATATTGATTGATTGCATCCTCCATTAAGAATTCAACATTTTTCGCAACTAAGTCGTAAGAATATAATTCTAGAACTTTTTTTCGGGCAACTTCTCCTAGTTCTGTACGAAGTTCTTTTGACTCAATTAAGCGTTGCAGATGACTTCGTAAATCTTTAACGTTTCCCGTTTCATAGCAAGTTCCTATTCCAAGTTTGGATCTTGCTTTTCCCCATGGCAGGTCAGTTATGATCACAGGAGTGCCACAAGCTGAGGCTTCAATACAACTCAAAGAAGATTCGCCAGGGTAGACACAAATGTCTGACATTTTCATCAAGGAGGGCAGTTGGGTGATTGGTACAAAAGATATGGTAAGCACTCTATTAGACACACTAGATAATTGGAAAGGTTCCATACATTGTTTTATGAAGGCAGAATTACCCCCTCCTACAAAAATCAGCCATAAACTAGGGTCGTCAATCATTAGTGGCAACATGGCTTTAGTTAATATGTCGGTTCCTTTTTCTTGTGATAGTTTCCCTGTTTGCATTATTATTGTTGCATCATCAGGAATCCCATAGTATGTTCGAGTTCGTGGTGATGATTTAAGGTCGTCTCCAAATATACCAGTATCTATTCCAAAATCTAATTTGCCTACTTTAGCTGGATTTATACCTTGTTGAGTAATCATAAATTCGCATGATTCATCACTCATACCTAGGAAAGAAGAAACGTTTTTATTTAAGTATATTTTGGTTAATAGCTTGAGAGCGAAATAATACATTCTAGCAAGAATCCCAGATCTTTGAGCAACAAAAGCCATATGATTGTCCATTATCAATGGTATACGGAGCTTTTTTGAAATGTTAACTAATGCGAAAGCTAATGGAGAACTCGTACCGTGGCAGAAAATAATATCAGGGTTAATCTCTTTAATTTTCATGAATAAGCCTGAGAGCCAGATACGTCTTTTGAATTCGAGTTTTACAGGCAGCCTATGAATGAGAACATTCTCAATAGTTTCTGTTGATTCCCCAATATGCCGAGGACCTAATATATGCTGCCAGGTGTTTTCATAGTCAGGTACTGGAGTGTATCTGTCCGAGGTTATTATATGAACTTCGTGCCCATGCTTAGCGTTCCATTTTGGGAGTATGAATTCTTGGTAACCCATCTCTGGCATGACGTAATCTGCAACATGTAAAATGTTCATTATCGCCTAGCCTGCGATATGTACCATTGTATGGTTTTTGCCAAACCATCTTCCAATGTCCACATGGGTTGCCATGGTATATATTCCTTTGCATCTATTAGGTCACTAGGGCTCCCATATTTTAAATTCGATGTGTCATCAACGTTAAATTCGACCTGTTCTGGGTTTTTATCCATTAAGGTTAAGATTTGGTCAGTGATGTCTTTTACGGTGGTTGATGTATTTGTACCTATATAGATGGGTTCAGGAGGGCACGTTTCCAAACCTGCTAGTAAAATAGCGTTTACTACATCATCAATATACAGTACATCGCATTGTCTGTTGAGCTTCAGTTTTACGGGGGTCTCATTATTCATTAGGGAAGTAATTGTGTATGGAATTAGGTTTAAAAGATTCTGATTAGGTCCATATGTCATGCAAATATTCAATGGTGATATATTGGCATGATAGTTCAATTTATATAATTGGCTATACAATGATGTAACTGTTTTAGACACAGAATAAGGAGTTTTAATTTCCGAGTTTTCTAGTATGGATCCGGGCATTATTATTCTCGTTTCCGGGATATAGGTCATGGTGTGTTCGAGGATGTTTAATGTTGAAACTACATTATTTGTGTTTGCTTCTCTAATATTCTCGATTTCAGATTGGCTAGAAACCCATCCTGCAAGATGAAAAATTATCGAATAAGATTGTCCTAGAAACAGGCTTCTACAAGATTCGAAGTCAGATAGATTACAAAACTTGGTGTTCAAAGAAGATGAATTACTTCTACTAACACTAGTTACGTCTGCATTCAAAGTTTCCAATATTTTGATTAATCTTCGCCCTATGAACCCTGATCCACCAGTAACTAGAACAGGTAATTTGCTGTATGGCTGCAGTTTTCTACTAGACCAGTCAATCATTAGATTTCCTGGCTCTATAATTTCCTAGAGGTTTCCATCTTAATACAGATATAGTGGCTAATATTATTACCAGACTGTCTATTGGGAACCTAAACCTAGGTGAAGACCAAAAGATTATAGTGGTTATGTATGCATAGAATATAATAGACATAAAAATCCAAAACTCCATTGACCTATAGAATCTAAATGAAGATACGAACAGAAGTAATATAGGAACCCAAACGATAAATAATATTATGTCGTTCCTGGTCACCTGCGAGTCAAAAGGATCAGGCCTACTACCCCAGAAGTTTATTGTTCTTTCGAATAATATTTTGGGAACTATTTTGCCATTAGAGGATAATTCTTGTTTTATAGCTAAGAGGACGAAAGATTTTTGAGCCGCATACGAGGCGTTGTCGTTGGCAAGCTGTGCATATTTAAGAACATTTGTACTATTTTTATCATATCCTCCTTCTTGAATGATAGGGCTATTGAAATCCCCATTAGATAAGATGAGTCCGTATGCAAGCCGAGTCTCCGTAGGTATAAAAGACCCGATGGAATTATAATTCCTGATTATTACTGGAGATGTAATTATAACGATTGTAGCGACTATAATTATCCACTGTTTTATATTTATGAAAGTGTTTGTCGTGGTTGCTTTTATTACAATACTTGAAATCATAATAAGTATGGGAAGGTATACGTAAGAAGATCTAGATAACATCAAACATGAAAATGAAATTCCGATAGTGATTATTAAGCTTATTTTAGAGTATTTCCGGATTGTTATTAATAGTAACGCAACAATAGTAATTAAAAGGGCGGTCAGGCTTTCTGTGAGTATTAGGCCAGAATACCAGATGGCTGGAGGGTAAAATACCCACACAAGAGATGGTATTAGAGATTGTGAGTGAGTGAGCATGAACGCTTTCTTACTTAAATAATAAATGGATATTGGAGTGATCGAAGAAACTAATGCTAAAAGTATTCTGATTGAATGTATCCCGAGGTCCTGGAAGGGACTGATAATGATGCTTAATAATAATGGCCTTGTACTAGGAGCATCAGAAGATATCCAACTTGCACCTGATTTTATATAGCTTGCTAATGCTAAATAATCTGGTTCGTCATCCCAGGCTATTGCTGGATCTGGCCAGTACAGCTCTAAGAATAGGATTCTGATTAAAGCGCTTAATAAAAATAAGCCTATTAGTACTTGAACATGCCTATGCAGTAAAATTTTGAGAATATTATATTGTCGGTAATTTATGATTGTATGAGTTTCTTGGAGGATTGTATTCGGCATTTTAGAATTGTAATTAAAGAAGCCAAGCCATCTTTCCAGGCGTTTAATTTTTTACCCTCTGATTTTGTGCGTGGATAGTAAGAGATTCTATTTTCCAGTAATAATCCATTCAGGCGTAATGTTTTTACTACTATCTCAAAATCCAAGTTAAATCCTGTATTATTTAATTTGACCGCTTTAATGAAAGAGGCTTTCATTAGTTTCATAGCTGTTGCAGGATCAGTTATCTTACTTCCATATAGGATATTTATTATTTTTGTTAGTACAGCTACGCCTATATAATTTTGCAAATATTTGTAAGAAATATTGCCTCCTCCTAAAACCCTGCTACCTAAGGCTAGGTCACCGTTTTGGTGTTGTATATTTTCGAGCAATGGCATTATGTCTGACGCACTATATTCAAGGTCAGGATCATGTATCAGTATATAATCACCTTGAGCTTTTGCTATTCCTAAGCGTATTGAACCACCTTTGCCAAGATTCATTTCGTTAAAAATCTTAATCGTATTGGGTGCCTCGAGTGATTGGATCCATTGCTTTGTGCCATCAGTAGAATTATTATCAATAATAATTACTTCATATTTAATTTTAGATAAACTCAATACTTCTTGTAGTTCTAAGAAAGCACGGTCTATCCTACCTTGTTCATTGTAGGCGCATAATATTATAGACAGTAACATAAATTTGATATCTGGATGCTAATTATATTCTATGCTGAGTTAACGAATTGAGATATTGTATCGTGAATGTAATTCAACATATCTTTGGTAATGCCAGGGTAAATTCCTACCCAAAATGTATTTTCAGCCACTAGGTCTGTATTTTCTAGAGTCCCAATTTGTCTGTATGTTATGTTGTTGTAGGCTGGTTGCCTTAATAAATTTCCTCCAAATAATAATCGAGTCCCAATTTTAGACTGCTCTAGAAATGTAGTAATCTCCCGCCTATCAAACTTGCACTGTTTTTTGAGAGTAAGTGGATATCCAAACCAAGATGGCTCACAATTATCTAATGATTCAGGTAGGATAAAGTAATCTTCTAGTGATTTCATTTTGGAATGTAAGTGTGTGAAATTATTTTTTCGTATTTTTATGAAATTATCTAATTTATCGAGTTGAGCGTTCCCAATTGACGCTTGAAAGTCAGTCATTTTCAAATTGTATCCAATGTGGGAATATACGTATTTGTGGTCATAACCAAAAGGTAAGTTTTCAAATTGCCACTGGAATCGTTTCCCACAAGTATCGTCTTTGCCCGGCTCGCACCAGCAGTCTCGTCCCCACTCTCTGTATGATTCGACTAATACTTTTAAAGATGGATTATTAGTGAATACACACCCTCCTTCTCCTGTGGTTATGTGATGAGCAGGGTACATACTTAGTGTGGATAAGTCACCAAAAGTACCTGTTAATTCACTATTAATTGTTGACCCTAGGGCATCACAGTTATCTTCAATGAACCATAGGTTTTTTTGATTCGCTAAATTTTTAATTTCTAATGCGTCATACGGATTCCCTAAAGTATGGGCGATAAATATACCTCGGGTTTTGGGCCCAATAGCTTCACTGATTGAATCTATAGAAGGATTGTAATATCCGATCTCGGTATCTATAAAAACTGGCACCAAGTTATTTTGAATGATTGGATTAACTGTAGTAGGGAATCCTGCTGCTACAGTGATAATCTCGTCCCCGGGTACTAATTTTAGAGTTCCTAATTTGTCTGAGGTCAATGCGCTAACTGCGAGTAAATTTGCGGATGACCCTGAATTGCATAAAATCGCATGTCTAACATTCATGAATTTTGCTAAATTACGTTCAAATTGATTGGCATGCCGTCCAGAAGTCAGCCACATATCCAGTGCCGCATCTATACTGTTAATCAATTCTGAGGAGTCGATGACTTTACCTGATACAGGTATATAATCGACACCGACTTCAAACGGTTTGGCAACGTATTGAGCATCATAAAATTCTTGAGCTAAGTCAAAAATATTATTTCGAATTTCATTTAAATGTGAATCAGACATTTGTATTGCCTAAGTAGTCTACGTACCATTTTATGGTTTGCTGTAATCCTTCTGACAAAGAATATTTTGGTCCCCAATTAAGTATCTGTTTAGCTTTTGAACTATTCAAGTACTGTGAATGGATTTCACCTTTGGCCCGATTTTTTATAACTGGTGTTAGATGAGTTTGTTCCATATACAAAGATATGGTATTTACTAAATCAAGTACGGATATTGGATTATTGTTGCCAAAATTAAAAGCTTGTCCTGGTGTTATTCCAGATATAGTTGCTGAACTCAGAGTGATGTACGCATCGACAATATCTTCTACATATATATAGTCTCTGAGATGAGTACCATCGCTTCTTATTATCGGAGTTCTTTGATTAAATAGTTCGAGAATAGTGCCTGGTATTATACGATTCCAATTTAAATCTCCCCCTCCGTAAACATTCCCGCAGCGGGCAATGGAGATAGGCATGTCGTATGTTAACGCATACGATCTAGCTAATAAATCTGTGCAGCTTTTAGAGACTTCGTATGGGTATATACCATTTAAGCTCGTGTTTTCGGTATAAGGTAAGTCTTTGTGTGTGCCGTACGCTTTGTCACTAGAAGCGACAACAATACCTTTAATTTGGTCTCCATATGAACGGCAAGCTTCCAATAGGGTGTAAGTACCGCGGACATTGGATTCAAATGTTGTAAATGGATCCTTGAATGCCGTTTCTACAATAGCCTGAGCCCCTAGATGATAGATAAGATTGATATCATGGTCTTTAAGAATTGATTTTATTAAATTGATATCAGTAAGCGTTCCATGAATATTAGTGGTTTTTTTAAGGGTATTATGTTTTTCTAGTTCTGGGTTTTGGTAGTCGCCCCATAATAGTACGTTTGTATTAATTTGCATGTCTACTAACCGCTTGAGTAACCACGATCCAATAACGCCAGTCCCACCTGTTACTAATACGTTTAATCCAGACAAGTTTGTGTATGATGGTGTTACCAAATTTTCCATGGAGCAGAGCCAGATTCCCACATGGAGCGTAGGAGGCGTAATTCTCTAAGAGTATCCATAGGTTGCCAGAAACCTTCGTGCTTGTAAGCTTCTAATTGGCCTTCACTTGCCAATCGTTCCAATGGTTCTCTCTCAAAAATTGTAGTGTCATCTAGTATATAGTTGAATACATCAGGTTCTAACACAAAGAATCCCCCATTTATCCAACCTTCTCCGATTTGAGGTTTTTCTGAGAAGGTTGTTACTGTGTTACCGTCAAATTCCAGTCTCCCAAACCTGGAAGGAGGACGGACTGCGGTGATTGTTGCAATCTTTCCATGAGACTTATGGAATTGGATTAATTGGTTGATATCTATGTCAGCTACCCCGTCACCGTACGTTAAAAGAAAAGTTTCATTTCCGATATATTCTTTTAATTGTAGAATCCTCCCTCCCGTTTCAGTGGTTTTACCAGTTTCAATGAGATTGATAGACCAGTTGTCACTGGTCTTATTTATATAGTCAATATTTCCGTTTTTTAAGTCTACGGTGATGTCATTAGCTAACGTGTTGTAATTGATAAAATATTGTTTTATTTGCTCACCTTTGTAACCTAGGGCAACGTAGAAATTTTCATGCCCATAAGTGCTGTAGATGTTCATTATGTGCCATAGGATTGGCCTATCTCCTATATCAACCATGGGTTTAGGTTTTACATCCGTTTCCTCGGATAGGCGAGTCCCTAACCCTCCTGCTAATATGATAGTTTTTAAAGGATCCGTCATAATCTTTATTTACCTAGAATTTTATGCGCTCGGCACACCCACGTATTTTCTTGCGCCTTGCGCCTAGCGTTTCCAGATATTCTATTAGCGAATTGGGTGTTTGTCAGTGTATTTTGGATGCTGGATTTCCACTCTTCTAACTTATCAGCTTCTACTAATATCGCTACTTCATCATCTAACACTTCACGTAGAACTGGAATATCACTTGATATCAATGGTTTCCCTGAAGCCATATATTCGAAAGTCTTCATTGGACTCATCCATTGGGAACTGTCACCTCCACCAGACACGGATACTTGTTGTTGGTATGGCATTATCAGGAGGTCGGCAATTGCATAATAGTAATGCAATTTAGAATTAGGTATAAAACCATAATAAACTAAATTTGATGTGCCCATTTGTAAAGATTTAGATTTCCTGTAAAGCACGTCTTTTTCTGTACCTCCTATGATTATGAAATCTATTTCAGGCAATGTTTGTGCTAGTTGTTCAATTAGGTCAATTCCTCGTCCTTCGTATAAATGCCCTACATACATAACGATTTTTCTACTAGGATTCAAATTCAGTTTGACCTTTGTTTCAACCGAGTCTAGATTTGAGTTAGCAAATCTTTCTATATCTATTGCGTCATGGTGAACTTCAATCATAAATTCGGATATATATGGATGTGTCTCTAGGAGCATATCTTTCAACTTTTGCGAGATTACCACGATTTTTTTTAAAGAGTTACTTTTTGATACTTTTTTTAGAATCCAATTACTTTTTTTCGTAGTGGGAAGGAAATGAAGTTCCAAGATAAATTGGATGTTACACCAGTGAGCTGATAATGCACCTCTTAGACTACGAGTATATATAAGATCCGGTTTTGCCTTAAGGACATTTAAAGATAGTGTGAAATCATAATCTATATGCTTAATTGATCTATGACTTGAATGACATAACACTTTGAAATCAGATGAAACGCCATAAAGTTCTGTTAAATTTGTATTTGGTGGTATCTGTGATTTATTCGGTTTTTTTGCATGCAGTGTTGTTATGTGCCCTAAGTTTGTAAATGCTTCACACATTTTCATGACTTGGATTGAATTGGCAGATGTTGAAGGTATTATTGAATCGGACCAATACATTAGATTGTTCACATTAAAATCCTAAGACTTTTTTAATAGCTTTTGGCAAATAGTACCGTCCAATGAAGCATTTTTGGAAAAAATTATCTATTATTGTTTTGTTTAATGATCCATATGGACTCAGTATTTGGTCTTGTAACTGTGAAGGATCGATTGCATCCATTATTTTTTGAATCGTAAGGAGTGCTGTTTCGCGCATTCCTGATTCTCCCATCCTTTGATGTAAATGGTATTTGGCGAATGTGATAGTGTTAAACTCTTGTGTGATTTTATGTGGCATGGATGATGGTGAAAACATAGTTTGGGCTTTGCTACCTGGAATGGTTTGTAGAGAACGAGCTAGCTTTTGAGCTGCGTCCTTAACTGATGAGCCACAATATAGTGCCGAAGGTTTTACATAAGGTCCGAAAGTTTTGCTTTTTCCTTGGGTGCTGTAACTATGGAAGTCTATGTATACATTGGGTGGAAATTCCTTTAGAAATTCCCAAAAGTAATAGGCCTCTGGGCAAATTTCGGGTTCATTGTTCAGAAATTCCCAGAAGAAATTTATACCATTAGTATTACAGCCGTTGGTTCCGATAATAAACCCATCGGGGTTAAGGATGGGCACGATTATTATATCGAATATGTCTGTATATTGATGCCCACTTGTCGTGAGCCATTCAGCTATAGCAATCGTAGCAATTGTATCTCCTTCTGCAGGGTGAGAACCTGAGCTTATACAAATCAAAGGACGACTTAAATCGCGTTTTTCAAATAGCTTATAGGCTAATAGGTCCTGTTGATTGGCACTGAGTCCATATTTGATAGATTCTAACAAGTTGGTTTTTTCTAATTCATGAAACCTTTGGTTAATTGGTGTGAGTGGGCTCCACATTGTGTTGGATAGGTATATTACACCGTAGCTAGGGATGTTGATATCAAACTTGTATCCTTCAGGTATAGGTTCAATGATTAATGAAGATTTGGTAAAACGGTGATTAGGAGAGCCGGACTGCCAAATTATTTGAGGTACTGGCTTGTTGGTTTGGAGCATAGTTATGGTTACTTGTTCTGCTTGCTCAGTGTTATTTTGTAACCCAAAATTAAAATGAAGGTTGTAGTCATGAGTTTCATAGTCAATGTATACAAGAGGCTCCATCTGTAAGTTGCATATTAAATTATTATTTGACCATCTATAGCTTCCTAACGAATGGCCTTCGTGTTGTTTAACAATTGATATGTTTTCCATGATTTTAGAGGTTATTTAAAGACTTTTCAGTATATGCTGCTAGGAAAGAGATTTGTGTGTCCCATTCATCGGTGTTTGATGCATTTCTTGCAGAACCTGTCGCGACGCCCTGGCGATTTAGTAGCGTGGAGTAGAAATTAAGTCTCTGAGATTCTGAAATGACTGCCATCAGGTAACGTAATATGGAGGTTTTATCGTGTGTGTATTCAGTAATGAGTTGATGGATGGTATCGCTCAATGTATGGAATCCACGTATTTTGCGTACCATTGTGTCTGGGAGAAATTCGTAAGCGGCGTTCCCTAAGACAATTACAGGAGTCTCTTTAATTATAGACTCCCAACCTGCAGATCCCCCTATTGTTATTACAATGTTAGCATTATTTATTATGGAATCTGTATTTATATACGGATTTATTAGCTTGCAATTGGGGATCTCTAGTATTTTTTGGTAGTAGCTTAATTTTCTTCTACCCATGGACTTTGGATGATCTTTAACCAGCAGTTCCATGCCAACGGGAAGGCTAGTGGCTATATTTCGAATAACTTCAATTTGGTTAGTATGATATCTTCCGTATACCAAGAGAGCTACTTCGGGTTCTAAGTGCAATGGAAAGAAGGCATAATTGTGAATACTAAGCTCTGATTGATTCACGTATTGTTTTCGTAAGTTCCAATGTATCAGTTTTTTTACCGCAGGCTTGTAAAATAGATCAAACATTAAGGGAACTATTATCCCTGGGTCGTGCTTGTCTTTCAAATCACCTAGTTTTATTGAGATATCTGTATATAGAAGTTTGAATACCTTAGGAATTTTTATGATTTTTGAAATATATGTTGATATGGTGGCTGTTACTGAGAATCCTGTATGGATGCCTACACCTTCATATTGAAAAATCCCATTTTTTAATCTTTCATAGATTTCTGTGGCTTCTTTTTCTAATTCTTTAGAATGATCTTGTTCTGCTAAAGCAAAGTATCGATTTTTGATTCGTGTGGTGGGTTCTTGAATATCGTTTCCAAATACCATGAAATCTTCAATCCTTGTAGTGCGCATATTCAGTATGGGTATCCCACGGGACTTTGCAAACAAGTGAACTAGATATTCAGTGAGAGTTACACATATAAAAGACACCACGAAATCTGGTTTTGTGGTGTCAAATAACTTTTCAACCTGGACTAGGCTTGATTGTAAAATTTGTAACAGTTCGATATGAGTGTAAGGAGTAGTGTAATTTTGAAAATAAGTTGCCTTGATGTTTTGCATTAATCTGCGGTCTGCTACTATAGCATCCCAAAAATTATTTACATTTAATTTTGTGCAATAGTCTCCCAACATAGTTAAATTGGGTTCAGTCTTTTTATAATTGTTTGTTATCTCCCATTCTTTTACTAGATTAAATGTGTTTAGCCTGTGACTCTTGTGGGATTTAATAAATTGATTAACAGACCGGCGATGAGATACAACCATTCCAATATTGGATAGATTCAATTGAGATTCCAATTTCAAGGCCAGGTCGTGGAACATTTTAATGCTTCCTGATTGACTCACAAATATCGCATTCATTGATTGTGGCCTACCAATTGTTTGAACTTTTGGGCAATAAATATTTCTGTGTTTTCCATTGATTCATAAGTGCATCCACCTATGTGAGGCGTGATAATAACGTTATGGATATTTGTTTGTTGTGAATATTGCCAGAGAGGACTTTCTGTTAGCAAGTATTCTGTCTCAAGAACATCTACTGCTACTCCAGCCAAGAATCCTTCATAGAGACATTCCACAAGATCTGTTTCGTTGATTATTTGACCTCTAGATGTATTTATAACATAACCGGATGGATTCATTTGCAGAATGTGTTCTTTGGTTATAAGCCCGTGTGTGTTTTCGTCATATGGAAGATGTATTGATATGATATCAGAGCCAAGTAAAGCAGTCTTTAGGTCATTTGAACAAGAGTATTCGTTCACCATTTTGTGATCGAAGCATTGTATTTTCATTTGAAATGCTGAAGCTATATGGGCTACTTGAACACCCAGTCTTCCCATACCTAAAATACATAGTGTTTTATTTTTTAGTTCGTTGCCTTTATGTGTCATTCTATCCCAATTACCGTTGTTCACATCTGTAACTGAGGCAGGGATATGTCTAAGCAACGACAACATTAGAGCTATTGTATGCTCTGCGGTGGCAGCTATAGACGACAAAAAATCCACTTCACCTCTTAGAGATACGATTTGAATTTGCCTTTTGGCACATTCTGCTTCGTCGATGTGGTTTAATCCGGTAGTTGCTGTAAGTATAAATTTGAGTTCTGGGAATCGATTTAGAAAGTTATAGTCTATTAATTCCCCTAGCCTAGTTATAATTGCATGTATAGGTTCTTTAGTCGGTGTGTCGTAGTAATTTCCAATGTCTTCTAATATAGATATGGCGTATTTTGAATATTCCAATGGTTCGTTATTAAATACATTAATCATAATAAGCCACTCTCCCATGCTGGAACTATGATTCTAGCGAGTTCGAGGTCTTCATAGTCATCTAAGTTACATATATATTTTTTAGGCATAATGTATGGGACTTTGTTATCAACTATAATTTTATTTTGATGCATCAGTATTGAACGGCGGGCAGAATATATTGCGCCGTTTCGGACATAACTTTGTGTAATATCTTGGCGTCGCTTTCTTTGATTATTCTCATCAGTGAAAGGACGTAGAGCATCAACGCCATTCTCTCCATCTTTTTCAATATAATATTGATGATCAGGTAGGAATACACCACAATCTGAAACGCTGATTACCCCTTCTACATCTGGATACTGAGTCATTATATTAATAACGTTATCTATGTCATCGCCTGTCCGAATAGGTGATGTTGGTTGTAATAGAATAATATTATCGTAGACGCACTTATTAATAGTTTCCATTGTATTGACTGCATCTTGAAGTGCTGTAACGACGGACGAATCGTCTTGAGCTAAACTGATGGGTCTGTCTCTCGTAGATATGCAATATTGTGTGGATAATTCAAGAATTTTAGGATTGTCCGATGTGACAATGATGTCTGTTAGTAAGGCACTACTTTTTGCTGCACATATGGCATGTTCTATTAAGGTTTTACTACCTACTTGCATTATGTTTTTATTTTTGATGCCTTTGCTACCACCACGAGCTGGGATTACTGCTAAGTTAAGTGAATCTGATGGAGTAGATTGAATCATAGTAATAAAGTTTTTTGGATACGCAATTCACAAGTAGCTAATATGTCAGCAATCTTTTCCCCTGCATATCCATCACCATAAAGGTGTTCTGAAGCAATGTCGGTCCTATTAAGTTGGGTTTTAATCGATTGGATGATAGTGGAAGCATCGTGATTAGTATCAATCACATTATTGCCACGTTCTCTCCCAAACTGTCTATTCCCAATGTTAACAGCAGGGATACCTAAGAAAGAACATTCACGGATTGCTACGCTTGAATTACCTATTATACAAGAAGAAGAAAGAGCAAGTTTCAAAAAATCTTTAGGAGTCATGTTAATAACAAAATGTATATTAGAATGCCCTTCGTATTCTCTAAACCTTCTTAGTTCTTTAGATATACCAGCGGAACCAGCATCTGGGTTTGGCCAAAACCAAAAAGTAGGAATATTAAGAGATTTTATAGCAGATAATGTTTGCAGTGTTTGTTCATTAGAAAGGTAATGCTCAGTTGTTATGGGGTGTTGCATAACTATCAAGTAATCGCTAGCTACATCAAACGTATTGCCCACACCTTTGTATTTATCAAATGGGTCAAAATCCATGTCAGGATTTTCAAGAACTTCTTTTGCTATATCTATGGAAGGGCATCCGGTTATATAAACTGAGCTTGGGTTTTCACCCATACTAATAACACGCTCGTAGGCTTTTTGAGTTGATACCAGATGGATGTCGGATAATTTAGTTACTGCATGCCTAACTTTTTCATCAATGGAACCAGTTACTTCTCCTCCCTGTATATGTATCACAGGAATATTCAGATATGAGGCTGCGATGGCGGTTGCTAAAGTTTCGAATCTATCAGCTATTGTGATAACTGCGTCCGGTTTCATTTTTTCCAGTTCTGAAGACAATTCTATAACTGCTAAGCCAGTTGATTTGGCTGAGGACAAAAGAGTTTCTCCATCCACCATGTGGTATATTTCGGCATCAGGACTGAAACCATCTTCACGAATAAAATCTATAGCAGAACCAAATTTAGTAAGTAGGGCTGATCCGGAGATAATAAGCTGCAATTCTAAGTTTGGATGAGATTGGATAGCATATAGTGCTGATCTTATTCTGGCGTAACTAGGACGAGCAGTAATCACTACACAAATTTTTCGTTTCATTAAATATTCTCCAGTATCAAATTTGCTGCTTGCCTGACGGCTCCAGAACCTCCTGGTTTAGTCAATCGGACTGTTGCTACGGTTAATATAGATTCTTCGGCGTCAGATACAGCAAATGATATACCTACATTCCTCATAATTTCTAAGTCGTTAACATCATCGCCTACATATGCAACTTGCTCAGGGCTTATGTTGAGCTGACCGCATATTTGATTGAGTATTTCTAGTTTGTTGGTTATCCCACAATATACTAATTTGATATTTAGTTTCTTTGCACGTGTTTTAACAATGTCTGAGTCCTCTCCCGTAATTAATGCTACGTGGATATTTTGTTCTTGTAGCAATCTCAAACCAACAGCGTCTCTGGTGTGAAACTTTTTCATAATTTCACCTTCAGAACTATAGTACATTCCTCCATCAGTAAGAGTCCCATCTACATCAGATATGAATAAAGCAATGTCGTTATATTTAATTTTCATATTAAAATAAGGCCTCATTTTCATAAAAAGAATTTATTAGTTCGATATATTGTTTTGGAGCAGTAACAAAAAAGAGTTCTATATAAGGATTGGTATGAGAAGATTTTGTGTACTGTGTGTAGAAGGTATTGGCTGCGTTTAATCCACGGGCTCTATGAGCATAATTGAACATTTTATTCTGCGATTCCCATAACAACATTAAGTCGTATTTCGTTTGTTCAACATCGGTAATATCTATACCAATATTAGGAGCTATCATGCTTGTGACTTGATAAGACCACACTTCTTGGATATTGAGCTTTGGAGTGGTACGTAGTACTTCTGCGAATAGGTACGCTGTTCTTTTATGATCTAAAGGTAATTCGAGGAAATGGGGCACGAATACACAATCAGGGTTTCGTTCAATAATTAACTTTCGTAGTTGTATGATTGTGGCGTTAACGTCAATGTCTTGTCGCGTAGGTAGGTTCATAAATGTTGGTTTGGAACCATTTAGTTTTTCCCAGACTTTTTCTGCTTCTTGATTACGGATATTGATGTATTGGGTTCTGGATTTACCAGTCATCTTGGGAGAAGCGCCGTCTGTGAGGTATATAGTATGAACATCTGATCCTGATTTTGAACTCTTTAATAAGGTACCACCGCATCCAATGATATCGTCATCTTGATGAGGTGCTAGTATCAATATGTTTTTGTATTCAGGGCATTCTTTTACTTCTACATCTGTTGGGCTTAAGAATCTGGTAGCAGCTATTACCTCGTTTATATTATCTGAATTCTTGTTGGCCAATAAGAATTGAGAATACAGTTTGGATCTGAGTAAGTATATTTTCTGATAATCATCAGGTAAAAGTGTTTTTGTTATTCTATTGAGTACGCCTTTTATAGTTTTGTTCATGTTTTAATTACCGCGCTGTCCCAAAAATATTTTGGTCTATGAATGTTCGAAACCATAACTCAGTATTAACCCATTGCCATATGAAAAATGAATTTGTTGCACTGTTGTTTTTGAAATGCTTGAATGCTTGGTGTACTTTGGGAATGTCAAAAATACCTCTATTAGTAAACGAAGAAGAATGTATGATTTCTTCTACCCAAGTGCTTAGATCTGTCTGTAACCAAAGCGTTTGGGGCGTAACAATCGATTTTTTAGCTTGTTGAATATCATTGTGTGGGAATTTTGCATGTAGTAAATGTCTCACGATTAATTTCCCCGTATTGTTACTAATTTTAAATTGATTGGGCACTGTGAAAGCGTATTCGATTAAACGATGGTCTAAAAAAGGAACCCTGAGCTCGATACCGTTGGCCATAGACAGGCGGTCATTCATTCTTAAGACTCTGGGCAATTTAGTGTGGAATAAATCTTTATAGAGTACATTTCTGAAATGGTCTGTATAGGGTTTATTAAACATAGGTGGACTGTAGGTCTGTAAAGAATGTTCAGGATTAAGTAGTGAAGTATTGATCGCAGTTGTTCCATCTGTGCTTGTGAATTTATCAGAACCATCTAGAATGTTTCGAATTAAGTTTGAGTGTTCTTTGGATTCTGGATGATTTTTTTCTAGATAACTCCATCCTTTTTCAACTGCTATATCGGCGTAGTAGTATGGTCTTACATAAGCATAACCTCCGAATAACTCATCAAGACCCTGAGCTTCTAAAGATACTTTTATACCAAGTTCTTTTATACGAGAATGAAGGTCATAATATGCCAGAGTTGGTATCCCTCCAAAGGGAGCTTCCTGATTCCAAGTCAATTTTTTAGCAAGACTTGGAATAGCTTCTGAGTGTGTTATGTTTTTAATTGGAATAAGGTTTTCTAGCCTGGAATGATCTATGTGTCTATACTCATCAAATTCTTGTTCTCGGAAAGAACTTGTAAATGCATGAAGTTTTGATGTTTTAAATTCTGAATTCAGTAGATGGGCCAATAAAGTGGAATCTAATCCACTGGATAAGTTGAGACCTATTGGTACGTCACTGCGAGAATGTAATTGGATTGCACTGGTTAATAATTCAGTAAGTTCATTAATACATTCATTTTCCGAACTGTTCGATATTTCAGAGGATATCAGAGGAAGATTCCAATATCTGTGAGTTGATATCTTACCATTCTGGTATATGAGATTGTGACCTGGAGGAACACTGAATATACCGTCAAAAAATGTGTTGTCTGAGTTATCTGAAAGCCCAAATCTTAAATAATCTGACCATTGGTTCCAATTAGGTTTAGCATCAACGCCCGATGATAGTATTGCTTTAATTTCTGAAGAAAATGTGATTTGGTACTTGTTTATGTGGTAGTAGAGTGGTTTGATACCTAATCTGTCACGAGTACATATTAATGTTTGAGTTGTTTCATCCCAAATAGCATAAGAAAACATACCTATAAATCGAGTAACACAATCAGGACCCCATTTTTTGTAGGCCGCTAATATTATTTCAGTATCGCTTGAAGTTCGAAACTTGTACTCATGAAGTAGGTTTTTTAGTTCGATGTAATTATAAATCTCACCATTAAAAACTAAAGAGATATCTCCAGAGGTATCAAACATTGGGCATTTAGCTTCTGTGCTTAAGTCAATTATGCTCAGTCGATTATGCCCTAAACCAACCGTATGATTTGGGTTGGTATATATTCCTTCATCATCAGGTCCTCGGTGTTTGAGAGAAGATACCATCCGATGCAATTGAGCACTTTCCCAATTCACACCAGCTATTCCTGAGATTCCGCACATATAAAGTCTCTATACTCGATTTGACATAATATCTGATATTGTGTCACCTATAAATTTACCAGCTACACCAGGATTAATATTCACTTCATTTTCGAATAGCTGTTTGCGATTTTCCTGATGAATATCAGGATTCTTTAAATAATTGATGATATTAGCTTCTAATTCTTTAAATGTTCTAACCGTAGCGCAGCTTTGATATTTTAAGATATGGCTTAGATGCCGAGTTTTTTCTAGCTGGTCAGAATTGGCTAATTGGCGCCATTTGTACATGCTTATATTAATGGTTGGCTTGTTGAATACTGTAGATTCTAATATAAGAGTTGAATATTCCTGCAGTAAAATTGCAGAATGGCATATTGCTTCTGCCATCGAATACATGTCAGACATCGACAATTGATTGTTAGAATCCAGATGAGGTTGGTCAGGAAGCCAGAAGTTGATTAATTCACCGTATTTTTGAGTTAGTTTAGTATATTCTTCAGCAAATTTTTCAGTGAGGACGAATTTTCCATCAACAGTGTGCATGTGTAAAGGATGAAATCTGACAAGCAATTGTAAATCATATTCTTTCAAGTCGTTTGCTATTAGATTCATGATTCCATCGACTACCGTAAATCTTTTCTCGAAATTGGTAGGACCACTTAATGCATATAGCAGTATTTTTTTCTTAGAATCCAAGCCATGTGTTTTGCAAAATGTCTTGATGTCACCTGGTTTGAATTCTCCGTTAAGGTACTTATCCCAGTGGGCTACCCCACCTATGATGATATTGTTAGGATCCAAATCATGGAAGATTTGCATTTCTTCTTTCATGTTTCGGTTCCATGCAAACGCAAAGTCTGGCTTGCTTCCTCGGTAGCCATTCACTGATGGGTTATCCCAGCTATGTGGGATGGATATTATTTTACAATCATATCGTTTTGCTGCGTTCATTATATGAGGATCTATCCCGTAGCCTAATGATGATATCAGCAATGTCGAAGGTCGATATTTTACAAAATATGGATTGTATATATCTCCAGAAAATAACCGTGATATTAATAGAGTTAGTAATGTTCTAGCCCATTTAGAATTTGATGTAACCCAACATATAACAGACATAATCAAAAAGATTAAAGGCCCAAATCCTTTGCTGAATTCTTCTTTGTATTGCATTTTCAAGAAATGTTTTATGGTGGTATTTTTGATTTCTTTTGAACTGCCAGAAGTCATTATACGAATCAGATTTACTATGGTTCGGAGTTTGCTTTGACGTAGTTCATTGAACAATTCTTTATAGTGTACTGACTCGATTATGATATTCTCGTGGTTGAGGGATTTACGAAAGTATTCAACTTCATCATCCGCAACAAAGAACACAATTTTGTGACCTCTTTCAATGATACTCGTCAAGATATCAGTGCAAGCGATGTATCTCATGCTAAATGACCTGTATGCTTGTATGAATATTGTCATACTTTAAGTACTTTTGGCCATTTCTATGATTTGGTTACCTATACGAGAAGCTGCACTACCTATATGATGTCCGCATTCAGTCTCTACAAGTTTCAATCTACCCTTTTGTTTAGTTTCTGGATGTTTTATCGAATCGATTATTAAATACTCTAGTTGCTCAGGGTCATAAGCAACTACTGTAGCATCGTTTTGAAGCACGCGTTGATTGTGTGTTTGTCTTTCATCTGCGTGGATGTTGAATCGTGCTGTTTTGTAGGAATTGATTTCTATATTGTTATCTTGGAAGGATACATTGATTGTTGGGGTATCAAATATGCTTGCTTCTATGTTAAGGGTCGAAAACATGTTAATCACTGCTTTGCTATGTCGTAGGATAGATCCTAGTTTTATAGATTCATTGTCTGGCATCAGGTAACGTAGATCATCCCCTACTATTTTGGGATAATCAATTGTAATTACGGAGGGACCATATTGCTTAACCAGAGATTCCCATATTTCTAACTCTGTATATAATTTAGAATTATTGTGACGGAAGTAAATTGGGTGGAGTCTAACTAATAAAGTGCAATTTTTTAGTTGTGGATTGTTTGTAATCGACTCACATATTAACTTTGCTATGTAAGGATTGGATTTGTAGGCGTTGGGGGATTTAGTTCCTAATACTATTATGTCTTTCTCTAGAGGGAGATTGAATTGAGAATACAGTTCTTCTTTAGTCCATAGTGCTTGAGGAGAGTTATATACATCATAATGAGGTACCCCACCTACTTGAATCATATTTGATTTCTTGTTGTGTAGGTGGATCAGTTCCGATTTCATGATTTCGGACCATGTGATTATATTAGAGCTTTGATTGATGCCATAGCCTCGGACTGTCGTGTTATCCCAGCTTAAAATATAACTAATGGTTTTAATTTTCCTTTTTGTGGATTCCCGCAATACATAGGCATCATGATCGAATGTACCAATACTAGTTGTTAATAATATATTAGGCTTGAATTGATCAAAGAATGATTTGTTCGCTTGGACGAATGCAAGTTTATTTTCGATTCTGATCATAGCCTGCACTATGGATGGATGAAGTTTGGCTATAAATACTAATATGCGGACGATATAAGTTACGATTTTGTTATTGATATTATTATGGCGTTTGCTATCCTCTATTTCCATGGCGAATAAATCAGAGACGGTTTGGGTCCTTAACGAAAATAATCTAACCATTCTGAGAACCCTGACGATTAGTTTATTGCTGTTTTGGTCATATGCCTCAGTTTCTAGTTTACAAATAGGAATATTTTTAAATGGAGTATTATCAAGATAAGATTTGATGCTTTTAGGTCCACTGGTCAATATGATTGGTTCTAGCTCATTTTCTATAAGGATTCTTAATATATCTGTTTGCATTATTATGCGAGCGCCGAACCCTTGTTCGATTAAGAGTGCTATTCGTTTTTGTTTGTTAACCAATTTGTATTATTAACTAGAGTATTTTAGTTTAACTCGATTAGGTTTCTCGATTTCCATTATAGATTCGGTTTTGAAGTTTAAGGCTTTCGATACCGCGATAGTATCTTTTCGCACTCTTCGTAGCCCATCGGGTTCAAGAGATGCAGCATGGTCTGTTCCCTTCCATGCGCGGTCTAGAGTGAAATGCCGTTCTATAAAATCAGCTCCTAATACGAATGCAGGACCATCTAGTCCGATTCCTGTGTAATGGGCTGAAAATCCAATTCCTTTGACCACACTACCATATGTTGACTTTAATCTACTTATTGACAATAGGCATATGTCCTCTGGAGGCACAGGGTATCCTGAGGTGCAATGGTAGAGCACTAATTGTTTTAGGCGACCATTAGCCTCAAAAACACTGATTATTTTGTCTTCTTCTTCACTCGTGGTCATACCTAATGATAAATGTATATCTCCAGAGTAGTTTTGGCATAAATGCTCTAACATTTTGTAGTGAGTGTTAGAAGGTGAACCAATCTTTATGAATGGCGGATTTAACTCTACTATTTCCTTGGCTGAAGTTAGATCCCAAACTGACGTGCTGTATCCAATATCTACCTCTTTGCAATATTGCATAAGTTCTTTGTGTTGATTAGCTGATAATTCCAAGAATTCTCTGTGGTCTCCATACGTTTTTCCATATGAATTTTCTTGTACTGGGTGAGGAGCATTATATTGGGCAGGTGTTAATAATTCTTTTGGATTACGCTTTTGAAATTTCACGAACTGAGCATCACAAAATACTTTTGCGACGCGAATCATTTCTTTAGCAATTTCAAAATCTCCTTTATGGTTACATCCAATTTCGGCAATTATGGTTGGAGGTTCTCTTTGTACTAGTGTATTTATGTCTATTGAGTGATTAAGATTCATAATATTTTTACTTCAGCGAATCTTTTGAATTCTTATTGATAATTTGATGCAATTTTGTTTGATCACATCGATTAGCACATTTGTAGTTCTCGGGGAAATTACCTTTCAAATGCCATTCTCTTAAGAGATTGTATTTTTCTCCATTCCATATGTTTTCTAGTGAGTCTTCCTTGACGTTACCTAATTTCATCTCGCAATTGTAATCCTGAGTGCATGGAACAACGTCACCATTAGCCATAACTGTCATTGAAGACCATGGGTACTCACAGTATTGTTGGGCGTAATGTGATTTATTAGTCATTTCATCATCTTCTTCGTAATACCATCTATTGTCTTGGCTTTTGACATATGCATATACGTCTAAATCCTTCCACATATCCAAGAATTCTTGTTGCATTGATCGATTGTCTACATTTTCGTTTAATTCAATCATGGTAGGAACAATTAGTGTTTTATAACCTTTAGCGTCGCGCATTGCTATTACATCTTTAATGGTCTGGTAGGCTTTTTCAAAATTGTTGTATTTACCTCTTATACGTTTTGCATTGGAGTCATCCAATGCATCTATAGAGCATTTTAATACTGTTAATCCTGCCTCCATGATAGATTCTGCTCTTTTGACAGATAAATTCGCAGGGACACATGAAAAATAAGTAGGGATATTACGATCAGTACATGCCTGAACGCGGTTAACAATATTTTTATCTACCAAAGGTTCTCCATATCCATGTAAGATTACACACCGGGAGACTACATAGAAATAGAATGCGTTTTCGGAATGTTCGTCAAAATTGATTCCATATTCGGTATTTATAAATTGCCAGAAAGCTTCCATGCTCTCAGGAGTATGAGGGGTCATTTGATCCAATACATTTGCAAATGTATTATCATCTATCCAGTCAATATCTCTGGTCATTAGGCTGGTCCGAGGACACATTATGCAAGTCATATTGCAGTGATTGGTCGTTTCGATGTTGAATACGTGTGGCTTATGTGATCTGAGGGATTCCAATTGTTCTTCGATTTTCACAATGTCTTTGCTGGTGATTCGCCCTTGCATTAATTCTTTTTTTAGAACGTCTGCTTTGTGTATAAAATTTATGTCATACATAGTTATTAACCTTATTTGGAATCTATATAGTTTTTTATGGATAGAGTTGTTTCGAGCCCCTGTAGGTTGTTATGTATATTGCTAAGGGGTTCTTTGTTATTAGTTACTGCATAAAGGAAGTCTTTCAATTCTTCTTCAAACATTATATTTCTTTCCCATGTGTCTTCTACTTTAGAGATTTCCTTAATCTCCCCTGAAATGGTTAACTTTGCTATGTTTTGGTAATAATCCCATTTTATATTACCGTGTTCACCTATGATTTTCATGGTTCTACTGGGCGGATTTTGCAAGTAATCTATATGGATGTGGATTATAGCATTATTAGAGGTTTTTAAGGTTGCGCTTATGTAGTCTTCTACGTCAGTTCCAAGGCTAGGAATATTCCCACCCTGTGCATATATCAATTCTAATTTACCAAATATCCAGGTTAAATAATCTATATCGTGGATTTGGGTTAATGCTACTCCTCCGCCTAATTCTTTTTTAGCCGCATAACTATCCTTGTGGTCTTCCCAAGGGTGCCATAAAGGTAAATATTCTCCTGCATTAACGCTCACATGGATAATTTGACCAATGTTTTGGTTTGATATCCATTTTCTTATATCAAGTAAATTTGGATGAAATCTCATTTGATAACCAAGACCTACTTTCACGTTTTTTTCATTGATTAGTCTGAGTAATCTCGGTAGCGATTTCAGGTTATTTGATAGAGGTTTCTCTATAAATACATGGGAGTTATGTTCTATTGCTTTTAATGCGTATTCCATATGCATTGAAGTTGGATTGCATATAAATACGACGTCATAATTGTCCTGTAATGCCATATCATAATCGTTGTATATAGTTATTTTTGATAGATCTAGTTCTGAATGGAGCTTGTTTGTTGTCCGTACTACCCCTATTTGCGTGACGCCAAGTTTGTGTAGATTTTTGTAGTGCCTGGAACCAATTGAGCCTAGCCCGACAATTAATATTTTAAGATTCATAATTTGGTTAATGCTATTTATCATGAATGAACCTAGAAAAATCCAAGCTTAATTGGTCATCTATATCAACTATATTGGGTTCTGTAAGAATGTGTCCTAGTATTCTGGTTCCTGACATTGAATTCAATTTGGTGAGAGTTTCCCTTCTGATCACGTCTAGATAACCAGGTTGAAAATATGACTGCGGTAACGATTGCCTTGGCTGATTATATGGCTCATAAATATCTGATGATATTAGAGGAGTTAGATAGCCATAGTCTTCACTTAAAGTCCACATCTTATAGGGATGCTCTTTGGAAGGAGTAACCACTCTTAACGAGTCTGCTTCTTTGAACTCCATCATTTTAGCTATACAGGCATCTATGATTTTTGCATCTCGGAAGGGAGTGGTAGGTCGCAAATGAACTATCAAATCTGGTATGTAAGATTCTTTTTCTTTTAACCAAGTTAGGCAATGTTGAAATACGGGAAGATCGGAGGTATCGTCTTGAGCTATATTCGCAGGTCTTTTAAAGGGTGTTTCGGCATTATATTGTTGACTTATTGCCATAATTTTTTCAGAGTCAGTACTGACTATGACTCTGTTGATAGCGGTTGTTTCTAATGCAGATAATATGCTGTGGGCAATAAGTGGCTTCCCTGCAAGTTCCACCACATTTTTATCTGGGATAGATTTGGAACCACCTCTTGCTGGTATTATGGCTAGTACTTTTGTTTTGAACATGATCTTAGGGTACTTAAACTATGTCCTCTAATAAGATAGGCTTGTCTGCTTTTATACTATTTTTCAATTGTTTACCCAATAGATGTGGTGCCTCACTTGGGGGTAGCCCGGTTCCAGGTTTTTTAAAAGCTAAATCTTCTGATGTTAGAAGATGACCAGCAATTAAGTTGTCTTTAGCGACTATGCTTTTAGCAAATAAATCCCTTAACGGTTTCAATTCTTGTGCTATTTGATTCTTGTCTACAGGGTTATTAATCATTCGTTCAATATATCTGATACCTTTGACCACTTCAGAGAGTTCATCAATAGTTATTGATGCAGGTACATCTGGTCCAAACGTTTGCCTGGAAAAGGTTACATGAATTTCTAACATGTCTATTTCTAACGCTGAAGCAGCTAGAGGAGAATATATGGTTCCTGAATGGTCCGATAGACCCACGGGTATATCAAAAAGTTCTCTTAATACAGGTATGTTGTTGATTCCTATTTGCTCTGGAGGGCAAGGATACGCAGTTGTAGTTTGGAAAACCAGGACTGGAATATTATATTCTTGCAAAAAAGATAAGATGTTTTGTATTTCTGATAAGTCACTCATGCCAGTTGATAGCAATACAGGTTTACTTGTTTCCGCGATTTTAGTTAGCATAGGCATGTTGCTGACCTCTCCTGAGGCAATTTTCCAAGCTGGCATATTGAGGTTTTCCAATAGATCAACCGCCGCTTCCGAGAAAGGTGAGCTAAGGAAAGTGATACCAGTGTCCTTACAATGATCCCGTAAGCCTTCCCATTGTTCTTCGGTGAATTCCATTCGTTTCCAGTATTCGTATCTGTTAGAGTCTTGTTTGCTGAATTGAACTCGGAATGGTTCATCTGGAGTACTTTCTTCCGAAGCTATGTGAGTTTGAAATTTTATTGCGTCAGCTCCTGCTGCTGCTACAGCGTCTATATAAGCGTGAGCTGTGCCTAAACTGCCATCGTGCGCCTGCGCTATTTCTGCAATTATGAAACATCTTCCGTCACCTATTACATTACCGTCAATCGAAAAAGTGTTTTTGTTGTTCATATCAATTCTCCATTATAAGATTTGAAGGCTGGGAGAGTATTGTTAAATGCCTGAGTAGAGGATGCATAATATAGTAATTGTGTCCGTGAGGGTCTTGTTCTGTTATACCGGTGAATTTATTGTCACTCATGTATTTGGTGATTACCTCTGATAACACCTGTGACCTAATGAATGGATCATATTCATGGTCAATAGTGGACCAATCCTCAGGAGGATCGAATTTACGCCTGATAACTAGAGGTCCCGTATCGATGTTATTGTCTATCAGAATGGCTGCTGCACCACATGATTGCTCTTGTAGAAGGCTATAATAAATGGTGGTACTTCCTTTATAGTCAGGTAAATATCCAGGATGGATATGCAGAAATTGTTTGCCAGTTTTGAGTATATTGTCTCTTATGATCGCTCCTCCAGAGCCTGAATAGATAAATATATTCACAGCTGATTGGTTTAAGGTCTCCTCTACGCCTGGATCATTAATGTTGTTCGTGTTCAGGAGGGTGACGTTGGTAGACATTCGATTTAATAGTTCAATGCTGCTTGATTCTGAATCAAATAATGTTGTGTTATGTGTGACACCAGAAATCTTGGGAGCACCATTTTCAAGCAATATGGCTTGTTCTAAACGGATTTGATCTTTCAAGAGACAAGATAAATAAGCTCTGGTTCGTAGTGTGTCAACTCCTAATATCCCGATATTAATAGTCTTCATGAATTTGACACTTCTCTATTAAACATTGTACGGAATATAGTTCAAACTGGATTGATATATTGATAAGAGCTTTCAACTCTTTTTCTAAAGTTTTTTCATACGTAGAAATGACTAAATCATTTAATTTAAGCGCGGTGTTAAGGTATCGATAATTATCGGAATTTTGTTGTTCTGACAGTAGTATTAAAGCGAATAAAATGTAATTAATTAACTGCTCGTACAGTTTTGATTTAGGTTTGAAATTTTCATCGTAATCAGAATATATACGTTTAGACACTTCAAATCTTTGTAACAACCGCTCAATCCACTCAGAATCTCTCGATGTATCATCAATCAACTCAAGAAGCTTTTTAGAGGTAGGAGTTGTGCACAGTCCTTCTATGCCGTATTTTTCACTGATGTTGTGTAGTGGGGAATTATTAGAGATAGGCGTATACGACAGTCCTATTTTTTTTAAAAATGAACACCGGTTTTCGAAGTAGTCAGTTAAAAATTGAATACCATGCCATGGCGTGTAATGGTAATGTTCTTTAGTAATTAATCTATCAGTTTCAGTATATGTGTATGTGTTACTCATAAAATGTATCTTTCACATTTTCAAAAATCAACTCCGCCGCTTCTTTCGCCGTTGTTAGTTCAGGGATATTTTTGACAGTTAGATCGGGATACTCAGGGGGATTGAATGCGATGTCGTACCCTACCACATTTTTGTTTTCGGATGATGAATATAATCCCTTTTGATTACGTTGAGTAATAATGGCCATCGGCACGTCTAAATATACTTCATAATATTCATTGTAATTCAGTCTATTCCATTCACGGTCTTCTTTGAATAATGACAGGATTGAACATATTACGTTAATATTTTGTGAATCTAGATGCTTACATAAATTTCTTATCCGTGAGGCGTTTATTTTTCTGTCCTCTAGGGAATAGCCCAAATCATTCATCATAATCTTGCGTATATCATCACCATCGATAAAAACACAGTTTGAATGTGAAGTATTCACACGTTCGTATAGGTGTTTACCTATAGTAGTTTTACCTGAACCGGGTAATCCTATAATCCAAATCACCATGTCAGGCTTCCTTTGTTCCAATGTAGACTAAGACGTTGCAAAATTGATCTGGGAATAGAACAGTTAATATCTTGTCAAAAAATTTACCGATAACATTCAGTTTGTATCCTTCTGAACGATTGGTAGCCTCAGATGAATTATATAAAGAAAAAAATTTGAATCTGTATAATATTGAAACATTTTTGGCTTTGTGGGTATGCCTTGTGACTAGCTGATGGTCTTTAAGCAATTCTTCAAATTCTTTGGATGTAAACAGCATCCTGTGGAATTCTGTTTTTGACGAAATTGAATTATTATTCTTGTTCCTTATGTTATTCCAATACCACTCGTTGAGATTCATTTCCCAGTTATCGGGTCTAATCGATATACAAAATTGACCGTGTTGTTTTAATATCCTAGAACATTCGGATAATGCGGTTTTAATCTCTGATAAATTTTCGATATTGTGGTATACCCCAAAGGCTAATACGTTGTCATAAGTTGAATCTGGATGATTCAATTTGATAGCATCTCCTGATTGTATTGGGAGATTTGAGTCTGATTTTTTTGCGTTTTCAACCGCTACTTGGCTACGTTCTATTCCTTCTATGTTGAATCCCTTGTAAAAATAATGCTTAAGCACGCGACCTGCACCGCATCCAATTTCCAAGGTTTTCTGAGTTTTTTCTGTCATAATCATTTCGGCGTATTTAATCGGATATATATTGGTGTTAGTGAATTTGGATTGATCTTCTCCAGCCTCTTCCCATCTTCTGTCCCAGTATTGGCTATTACTTTCCTTCCTATAAACTTTTTTCATTTGTTATGACGCTATCAAAGTATTTTTCAGCAATCTTTAAATCATTCAAGGAGTCAATTTCGAGCCAATTACGATTGATGTGTACTGGACTTATTCCTACAGGGTCTTGTGTGAGTATTTGAAGAAGGTCTGTCATATACATATGCTTGGCTTGATATTGGTCTACTTCATACAGAGTTTTGTAAGCATTGACTAGTTTAGTTTTACCTGATGAGTTGACGTGGATTAATCCTATGTACTGAGATTCTATTTCATTGATGTCGTTTGGTTTTTGTCCAATGGAATAGATTTTGCCATTATTTATTTTTAATGATTCAGCGTCGTCTAACGGGTTTTCAAATCGCTCACGCCAATATTCTTGCCAGCCGTCATCAACAACAACAGAGATCGGCTGTTTAGATTCGATAAGTTTTTCCAAGACATTGGGAGAATATAAAATATCGCCATAAGAAACTATGAACTCTGTTTCCATTATCTCTTCAGCACAAAATAGAGAATAGACCATATTGCTACTGGCGAATTCATGGTTGTGTACGGTGGTAATTTCGGGTAGGTTAATCGCTTCATTTTGAAATCCCGTTATCACGACTATGTTATCTATCCCAATAGATCTTGCTATATTGATCTGCCATTGCAATATGCTTTTGCCGTTGATTGGAACTAAGCATTTGGGCAAACCCTTAGTGATTGGCATTAACCGCGTCCCCATACCAGCTGCAAGAATTATGAGTTGCATAGTTCAATCCAATAATTGAATAAGGCTTCGTCCAATCCATTGGAACTAGTTGTCCTTTCAGGGTGCCATTGGATACCCAATATGGGTAAATTGGGGTGATAAAATCCTTCTACAAGAGTGTTTTCCCAAGTAGCAAAAGGTTTTAAGCACTTGCTCAAATCGTCCATACATATACCGTCGTCATGATATGAATTAACAGATACTTCTGAATCAGAAAATTCGGGTATGATTGGATTTGTTAGAATATTGATATTGTGATTACTGGCTACTGGATGGTCTTTGGATTTACTAATGTTTGAAGTAATTGCGCCTTTGAAGAATTTGTTTATTAGTTGAAAGCCTCTACAAGTCCCAAGTATAGGTAATCCCATTCTTATCCCATTTTCTAAAATGCTCAATTCTGAAATATCTCTTTGGTGGTAGATGTTTTCTGTGTGGTTTGTGGGGTTATCTATGATGGAATCACCCCCGCTTATTATTATTCCGGACAAACTAATTGAAGCCATAAAAGATTGAATGTCTGCCGAATAGTTTGGTAGTAATATGGGAGATATGCCGTAGTTGGATAAATAATTTATCCAATCATGGCTAATACTATCTCGGTATTCTACGTACGATGTGTTTTCTGTTATTCTCATGGTTAAACCTATTAGCATCAGATGCCTTTAACCGTTTTATTGACGCAGTCTAGTTCAATTGTGGCATATGATTTCAATTTATTGTAAATATCGGGACCGCAACCTATAGCAGCAGGTATCCCGAATTCAGCTGCACGAATTGACATGTGTGAAGCTGCTCCTCCATGTTCAGTGATTAACCCCGATATGCTGTGACTAAATATCCAATCATACCCTGGGTCAGCAGATGAAATCATGATGATTTTGCCAGCTAATGATGGGTTTGACCGGGATTCATCCAGTATCACTGGGGTTGCTGTAATGCGGCTATCAGAAATGTAATTGGGTTCACTTTTCAATAATTTAAAATATGATATGTTCGTGTCAGCACTGATCAAGTGAGGTAGTTTAGTGTGGCATGTCAAATTCCATTTTTTTTCTTGATATTGTTTGATCCTGATGAGTTCAGATTTGATTGCTGGACTTGGACTTTCTGCGGCTAATTTTTCGAACTCATGGATGCTTAAGTATGACAAATCATCTCTAGAGAATCCGATTAATTGCCCAAGTTCTGTAATTGATTCCAGTATTTCGTTTACTAATTTCATGAACTCAAACTTTGCTAACTCTCTAGCTTGGATACTATGTGTTATAAAACTGATCAGTTGTTGGGGTGTAGTATTCAAGCCGGACTGTTCTATTTGTTCCTGAAGAATTATAGAATAGTTATTTAAAATATTTTCAGTTTCCAACCCATTAGTGTTGATTCCAACGGCAGGCTCACTTAATATGCGCGTGAAATATTTAAGGTGGCCATTTTTATAATTGTCAGAAGTTATATCGTAGGAACTGGGTCTTAGGTGACCGTACTTTTCTAAAAAGTGCTTTAATGAGAGAGTTCCGTTTTGGTAACTAGCAATATCTGCTGTCATGTTTGATGCGATGGTAGGAATGCTTTTATAAATCTTACCGAGTTCTGATTCAGATATACATCCATTATTGACTAAAGATTTGAGGATGGCAATTGATACAAAAGCACATCTGGCCAATTTGGCAAAAATTAATGTGCCATGGGTTTCACATGCAAATAATAAATCTGAGATTTTATTACTAAGTTGTGTGATTGATTGAGGTTTTTGATTTATAGACCATGTTTCTAAAATGGCTCCTAATGAATTTAATGAATCTAATTCCTGTGAGAGGTCAATACTTTGTTCAGATATCATGTCGTTTGTTATGGTGATGAGCGCATTCTTGAAATCTGCAATATCATCTTCTGTTAAGCCTGCATTCTTCATATTGGATGTATATTGTGAAAAATTAAAATCATAACATGTAGGAGTTAACTCGAATTCGATTTTGTCGTGAAGTTCTGGGTTCCTCTGAAGATTATTCAGACAATGATTTATCCATTTGTTTGCTGTGTCGTTGCTTAATTTAGAAGGTAAGAATGAGTTGAGACTAAGTTTTATGTTTACGTAAGGGATTCCTCCTAATGATTGTATCAATTGCTTACCTTGCATATCCATGTACCCGAGTTCTGCCCGGGATTTGGCCCAACTTCGTTGACCGATGAGTCTTTGGTATAAAGACAAAGCTAAAGGTCTTGGTGTTGTTCCTAACATTTCAACGGGGTTCCAATCTGACATAGTTCCAAGTAAAACGGAATTTCCTGCTGATACTTGGTCCGAATCAGATAAAGAATGTATAAATTGTTGAATATTATCAAGTTGTTCGTAGAGGTCTTCATCTTCAAGAATGTATTTTCTAGCTTTGGTTGAGATTGGTCGTAACTGGAATAAATAAAGTTCTTTTGAATCATCTATCCCGAATTCAATGTCTAAATCCGATAAGTTAGTTTGAATTTCAAGCTCCTGTACCAGAGCAACACATTTTTGCACGTGTTCATCATTGTATTTATGGACTCTTTGAAGTAATTTCTTATTGATATATATAGTTTCTATGTTTGTACCACTTCCACTTGTTACCCCGTCGGTTGAGCCAGGATTCCGATCGATATTAATTAACATGTACGGAGCTGCTGATTCTAGATCTCTTGTAAATATCACGCCATTAGCAGTTAAATTGCTTTTATATTCTTGGACGAATATTTCATCAGTTGTCATTGTTTTATTATTGACTGCTTCATAGCTGCTAAAAACTTCTGAGACAGCCCGTTTAATTTGGATTTTATTATCAGCAGATATTCCTTGTACCGTTTTAAATAGGCCCGCGTTGGACACTTGTGCGTTGTCTTCAGCAGCTGACGAACTTCTAACGATAATATGAGAATCTGCAAACTTTTCCGATATGGATTGGATAATGTTTTCCGAGTTATCTAACCAGTCAAAATATGAAAATTTGTATTGTTCTAATACTGTTGCAGACTTCAAAACATGCCTGACTTGTTCTAGAGTTTTTGCTTTCCCCTGAAAAATGGTTTGGGCTAAATATACTGGTCTATCAAGAGGCGCGACTAATGTGTTGAGATTGATGCTAGTACAAGGCAGTGAATTCCTGAGATTTTCGATTAGATCTTCTAGTTGGGACTTTGGTTTATGAATTGATAAAGTGTTCACTTGGTTTAGAAATTTATTACATAATTTATTTGGTACGTACATTATTCCCGCAAATTCTGAGTAGTCTGATTCTAGGAAATTTCCCCCGATACAAATTTCTTTCAGGCTTGCACTGATTTTAGGGTATGTTTCTGGTAATAGGACAGTTGAGGCTCTGATTAATATCAAATCTGATTCGGTTTCGTTTTCGAACAGTGCTAGGCCTGAGGTTTCCCCACTCGTGTTCCACGTTTGATGATACAAAAAATTGAATTGCGGATAAGATTGGATGACTTTTTGAATCTGATATCCTCCGATGTATGTGATATTTTTCAGGCCATTTTGTAGCGTGAATTGATATATCCAATCCAATACAGTAGATTGGTCATCTAGGTTTGATAGGGAATTAGGCAGACTTTTTGTTTGATCGAGTCTCCTTCTGCCTCTATTGCAGTCCAATATTATTACTTGTGTTGAATCATTCATTAGGAGACAGTCATAGTACGTCTAAATTACTGTCATAATTCAATAATTTATTGCTGCGTATGAGATGAGATATCTTAAATAATTGGATGAGGACTTTAATTCTCCAATGTACAAGTCTGAACTTGCCAGATGATTTTGTGAGACCCGACAGGTTGTTTTTTAGTTCCCAAAAGGATGCAACGAAAGCTAATAGTATTGTAAATTTAGGGGAAGCTTGGGAATGTGTGTGAGTACTGTCAAACTCATATAAGTTTAATCGTCTAAAACAATCAATCTCAAAATTTGTGACAGAGTTACTCAGAATGCTAGGTTTATCAGATATTCTCCCGGTATTTAAAGATTCTTGTCTAGCGTTACCACCATATGGGATACCAAGGATCGTCATGTGTTCGGTAGACTCAGTTTTATTAATATTCAAGAACTCGCAGAGTTTGCTTGTTTGCGACTCTTGATCCTGCCTGAAACTTCGAACCGAAGTTATGTAGAGGTTAGGATGATTTTTGTTGTGCTTAATTACATTTGATATTTGTTGGTAGGTTCTCATCCAATACACGGCCCCTTTCTCAGTTCTTATATCGTAGAATTCGTTTGGGCTAATTGATTCCAGATAATTGTGCCGTAGGGATGAGTAGCTTTCTAAAGGATTTCTGTAAGGGAAAATTAGCTTTGAGTTTTCAAATAATTCTCGATTTGACCAATCAAACCCTCTTGCAGTACAAAGCATGGAGTAATAGTCAATTTCTTTATTTCTATATTGACTATTTGACTCTTGATAACATTTGAAGAAGTAATTTAGGTATTCGAGGCTGGTCATTTGAGAATCTTGCTTTCTAGATAATAGATCTTCAAACAGCGTCACATCAAATGGTCCTATGTGGCTCCCTGATTTGTAATTGGATTTCGTGATGGATAAGGTATTTCGAGATATTCGTTCTTCGAATCTTTCTTTGAAGTGAGATATGAATTGCTGGTTAAGTTTGGTGACCTTAGCAAATTGCTCGCCTTTGCTTACTTGTTTAAATACGGTAAAGAAATGGAATTCAGATGGCCAATTTAAAATTTTAGGATGATTGTCGAGTAATGAGTGTATCGCACTATTTGCAGAACGAGGGGCACCTACTAGGAAAAGAAATTGGATTTGGTTTGGTTTGGATGACTGCATATATTACTTGATGAATGATTTTTTCTTTAATGAAATCATTCCGTTAGCGAATAGGGTGTTGCGTACTATCATTTTGTCTTGGATGATTAAATCATTTTTTGACACAGGGTCTACAAATCCCAGAGCTTCGTTTGGATAGAATGAAACTTTGTCTTGTCCAAAAGCTAGAGTACAAGCTAGGATTGTGTGTTTTCTGTTGTCAATGATTGCGGATACTGGTTTGCTTGATTGCTGGACATACTGTATGAAATCAAAGTCGCATTGGGTAATGCCTGTGCCGCCGCTTTGATCAGGTCCGTCTATGAACATAAAATCATATGGGTATGATGGTTTATTCTCATAAATGACACCAGTTAGTAAGGAATATGACGCTGTGGATAAAGGAGAATGATGAACTTCCACAAAATCTTTGAATTTGTTAGGAATATTATTTTTAGATTGTTCATACCATTCTTTCTTGTCTTCCATTGAAATTAGTTTCATGTTATTCAACCGTATATCGCTGGGATTTTCTTGTCTGTTTTCCAACATAGCTTGTGCTATTACTATTGTTGATTTCCCAGTACCACACTCCAGTACGTACTGCGGCTTGATTTGTTTAACATAAGAATATAGGTTGTAATAATCAGAATATGAAACTCCAGAAGAGTCAGACTTATTGTTGGAGTAATCTATTGCAGATTTAAGCCCTTCTGTAAACATGTCAGAATTAATATGATGTTTAGTTTTGTGTCTAATTGACAGGTTTCTTATTTTTCTTATGAACGACTTAAACATATAAACATTCACTCATATGACAGATTCTATAATGCCGGCTTCGGACAATTTGTATTCTTTGTTAAATTCAATTACGGGAGGAGAATGATGGGCAGATATAATTAAGATAGTGCTCGGGCTCAGATGGCTCATAAAATTGGATAGCACTTGTTTTTCGGTTGCCGAATCTAAATTTGAAGTTGCTTCATCTAATATAACTACGGATGGTGATTGGAGATACGCTCTTGCCAATAATAGGCGTTGTCGTTGGCCTAAAGAAAAATTACATGCATTGTCTCCCATAGGTTCATCTAACACATTATGCTGCTCTAGAATTTCCTCTAAACATGCTTCTTTTAGTACTTGCTTTATTTTATCAATATCCATTGTAGATTCGGGGTCTATAAAATTCTTTAAAGTCGTATTGGGGATGTACATTTCATTAGAGGCGTAAAATATATGGTCTGTTAGTTTAGCGTTTATGGTGGTAGATTTGCTAGCTAAATGGTGGTTGATTGTGACGATCCCTTCATCTGGAAGATAGTAACCGGCTATTATTTTTAATAAAGTTGATTTACCATCTCCGGACTTTCCTGTTAGTAGGATGCGATCACCTTTAGAAATTGTAGCAGAAAGAGAGTTTAGTATAAGGTCTTGATCGAAAGAAAAGGAAACGTTGTCCAGAAGTATCCCTTCAATAGTATTGATGCTTGTTTGGTGTCCAACATTGTTTGTTGCTAATCGGCGCATGGCTTCTAGTAATTGAATAGTGCCAGCTCTGTGTTCTTTAACAAGTACCCATTGAGTTTGATATTCAGCTGTGTATGCCCGGAGCCTACTGAATAGTAGTATCAGTATGAGTAGTCCCTCTATAGACAAAGAGGTTAATGTTGAAGCGATTGTTACGATTATCAAGAGAGATATTAACCCAAATGAGTCTGACAACATAGTTACTTTCTCGCCGGTTGTTCGTTTCTGTACTCTCCATGACCAATCCCTTTGGATGATTGTACTCATTTTTCTTAGAACTACATGTTTTAAATTATCAAACTTTATTATTTCAAAACCCCGGATGTTTTGATTGACTTCGTATAACATTTCTTCATGTATGCCTACTTTGGCTTCACCAATAGATTGCATTTGATTAAAATTGCGCATATTTATCAAGATTGACGCTATTCCAAGAATTATTGCTGCCAGTGTAATGAAAGGTGACGCGATGAGAGCTGTGATGAATAGTATAGTTATGGATATGAGAGAAGATAACAGCCCTAACCAAGCCAAAAAATGCGCTGAAGATGCTCCAGATAAATGAAGTATCAGGTTAGACATTTGCTCAGGTTTTTCTTTGCTATGGGCATTACCAGTTAGGCCAAGATAAAGACTTACTACACGGTTAGCTTGCTGAGCATAAACATCATATCTAGTTACAGCACTTATGCGTGCTCGGTACATACGTAAGAACGCCCATATGATGATGGCCATAAATGTGCAAAGGCTTAGTAATATTACGTAAGCGTGCATAGTCATACTTGTCAATATTATTGGTATGTACTGGCTTATGATGGGAGTGATTCCAGAGTTGTCAGTGCTGTTTAGTATCAAGTAAATCAATCCTAGAATTGATACCTCTAATGGCGGTATAAGTAAATTAAGAACTAAAATCTGAGTGACCTTCAGACGATGTTCATTAGCTAATCTTAATATTTCTTTACGTAACATGATTTAATATGCTTGAGTTAACGATTTGATGTGAGTTAAGTATTTAGTAGATACGTCTTGATCTTCAGAGCTTCCGTATACTTGATCAAATAAAAATGTGTTTACGTTTGTCAAGGAATATGGAATGTCGAATTGTCCTAGGTGGATTTTATTAATGGTGTCAACAATTTCTTCATTTGAGTTGACTGTCCAGCAAGCATTATATTTTTCCCAGCGCATCGTATTGTCGTTGAAATGATTAGGATATATAAATATTTTATCGAAGTAATATGCATCAAATATTATGCTAGACATATAATTTATGACTATGTCTGACCATTGAATTAGGTGGGTAGAATGAGAGTTATCTATTCGTCCTATGTACTTTAGCCTCTCATCGGAAAGCTGTTCTCTAGTGTGAGGCTTAATAACTAAATCAGTGAATGGTAAATTATCAATTTCAGTTAGGCTTTCAAGTATATCGTCAGGGTGGCTGCGGTATCGGCTAGAATGGTCAAAAAATATTATCTTGGTAGAGTCAGGATTTCGATCAAGAGTGTTTTCACCAATTAATGTGAAATACGTTTCACACCACTTTTTTGAGAATCTAGGACTTCCAAGTACTGTCATTTTGGATGGGTTAAGCCCCATTCTAGAATACTTTGTTTTGATATCGCAGGATGCAACTATCAGTTCATCGATCCATCCCCAATTTTCATGCATTCTTTGGTTGTTTTGCTTTTCTAATCCTGCTAGAGTCCAATAGTCATTAGCAGCAGAATCAAAGCCATGAGGAACGCCTATTATTGGTATGGACATTGCTTTTGCTGCAGTATTGATAGAAGAGTAAATGAATCTTTTCTGGTCTACATAATCTACGACAACTGCTCCAATTTGTTGATGCCGTATCAAATCGTGTGCCCACTTTGAATCAAAAAGTTGTTCCATGACACGTGACGAATACAGTCGCATCCGAATTTTGCTCAGTAATGCTTTTAAAGGTCCGAAGTTGTTTAAAAGGCTATTTCTACATACGGTATCAGTTATTAATATGAAAAGCTTATGAAACAGTGAATGAGGCTCTAAGTTGTAAATGTATTCTATTTTCACGTTATGTTTATGTTTTATGAAATTGAGCCTGAAGTCATTTTTAATATCGAAATATGGGTTGATACAAGAGATCAATACTCTCAGATCTGGTTGGTTTAGGGATTCGTCAAATAATGGCGTCATATGATCTACATCATTAAAAGACCTGAATATAAAGAGAATGGTTTTCATTTATTTCTCTGTAGCATCCCGCTCATTGTTCCTATGATCTTATTGGATCGATAAAATAAAACGTCTTTTATAGGTGCTGTGAATGTTTGTTGCTTTTTAAGGTTCTTGAGATCATTCGTTGCTCTTTTGATTTCAGAAATGATAAGTTTTATGGCAGATAGATCCTTAGTGACTCCTATTGTTTTCATTGCTTTGGATTCTCTATGAAACCTATGCCGTATTTGTTTCCAGGTTTCGTGATGACTATGGACGATCGAAGCTTTAGGCTCATAGTAAACTGAGAAACCTTGTTTCATCCAATGTTTGGCCCAATCTATGTCTTCTTGACCAGAAAGGGATTCATTAAACTTATATTGTTCCCAAGCTCTTTTGGTTAAGCTTGAATTAGCGTTATGTGAAAAATAGTTAGGTGCATTGAGCGTTTTCGGTTTATCACCAAATGTCCTGTTTAGATCTGTGAATTCTGGGTATCTTGAATTTTTATCCCCAATTTGTTTACCGTATACCATGATGATGTTCGGATTTAGAAGAGGACTTATCAAATTAGTTATCCAAGTGTTGTCACACGGTTCTGTATGAGCTGATACTAATACTAGAAAATCTCCGGTTGAATTTTCAATGCCTTTATTTAAGGAGTATCCGAATGTGAAATCGCTTTTCTTGATTCCGACTATTTTGTCACAGTACTGCTCAGCAAGTTTAACGGTGTCATCAGTTGATTCAGAATCGACAAGAATAATTTCAATGTTTGGATACTCTTGCTGTTTGATGGCTCTTAATAGATTAGTGATGTATAGTCCTTCATTATAAGTTCTTATTATGACTGAAACCTTTTGAGAGAACATATTATTTACTCCATATCCCTAACCCTACTAAGAGATTATTCAAAGTCTGTTCGTGGACTTTTTCCCAAGCGTCGGGACTACTGTTAGAATTGTGTGGTGCTAGTAATACGTTTTCTAGGCTCCTAAGCTCACTAGTAGGAGGCAACGGTTCATCTTCAAAGACGTCTAAAGCCGCTCCTTTTATTTTCCCGTCTTTCAAAGCTTTCACGAGTGCTATCTCATCTATTAATGGACCGCGAGCCGCATTAATGATGTACGGCTTCTTGGCCATGTTTGTAAATTCAATGGTCGAAAGAATATGAAGGCTTGAATCGTTTAAATCACAATTTAAAGTTATAAAATCCGATTTTGAAAGCAGGAAGTCTTTACTTACTAGTTCAATGCTTACACTATCCAAGAATTCTTTAGGTGGTTTACAAGGATCATGTCCTAAGATGCGTATGCCAAATGAGGATGCTTTACGAGCTATTGCTTGTCCGATATTCCCTAATCCTATTATTCCTAGCGTACATTCATACAGAGATACTAGATTTCTTTTTTCCCAAATATGTTTTTTTACATCTGTGTCCATAGCATGAAGCTGTCGTGCAAAAGTTAATATATAGCCTAATACAGTATCTGATACTGGATTTGTGAAAGCATTGGGGGTGTTGAAAACTTGAATATTTTTCTGATTAGCATATGCTTTATCTATTGAATCGATACCTGTGCCCCATTTCGATATTACAGATAATTGCTTGGCTGCATCCAGGACTTTAGGAGTGAAACGATCATCCCCACATATCGTGCCCTGTATATCATGGATAACTTCTAGTAGTTCGTGTTCCTCTAGCCTTTCTGTGACTTTTGGAACGATAGGTTTTAGATTATATTGTTCGAATACATGCATATACTTGTCAACTACAGGTTGAAAGTAAGGTGCAGATATTAAAATGTTCTTTTTGAGCATTATTCAGGAACTATATTTAGGTATTGTTTTGTTAAAGGGTCTTCTTTAATAAGTTGTGTTACTAAGTGCAGGTCTTCTAAATTATCAACTGCATGACTGTCGAATTCACTTTCTATCATACGGATGCTGTACCCGTGCTCCATGAAACGATTCATATCTACTGATTCAGCAATTTCTAACGGAGTAGGCGCTAGTGCGGTGTATAGTTTCAAGCCAGATCGAGTGAATGGGATAATACATACTTGTTTGTACATGGGAGTGGAGGACAAATTTGAGACGTCAGCTAGATGAGGAATAGGGCTTCGAGACATATATAGTGCATTTGATTCGTTGTTTATCACAACTTTAATAGTATTTGGATTTAGGTAGTCTGAATGTTCAGTGATGCGCTTCATGAGGTTTGTGCATATTATTGAGGAATTTTGAAACATTGGTTCTAGAGCAAGGTCTATCATCTCTGGATAGGTCATAGGTTCGTCCCCTTGAACCATTACAATGAGTTCAGCGTCCAAAGACTCAGCAGCTTCAGCAGTTCTGTCACTAGCACGCTGGTGTTCGGATGATGTCATTATGGCTTTCCCTCCTAAATCCGTGACTGCATCATGAATTTCTTTATCACATGTGGCTACGTACACATCAGAAAGTACTTTTGACATCGAAACTCTTCGACGTACATGTTCTATCATAGGTAATCCCAAAATATCTGCTAATGGTTTACCGGGAAATCTACTGGAACCCATTCGTGCTGGTATTATGGCTACTGCATCCATTAATTCCTCCTATGAATCTATTATTATGGTGTCTAGCCAGTCAGTATTGGCCATATACCAATCGATAGTCATTTGAATTCCATCCTCAAAAGATACTTTAGGAACCCAGTTCAGTATCTTTTTCGCTTTAGTTATATCTGCGTAGGTAGAGGTCACATCTGCACTATTTCGAGGCAAATAATTTTTCTGAACGGTTTTGCCAAGCTTATCTTCTATAAGGGTAATGACTTGATTAACAGATACTGGATTATTCGAGCCAAGATTAAAAATTTGGTAGCCAACTTTCTCAAGGCTCTTTATAGTGCCAGTTGCAACATCGTTTACATGTGTGAAATCTCTGGTTTGGCTACCATCTCCAAAAACTGTTAAAGTGCCGCCTTCGTTAATCAATTTTATGAATTTGAAGATGCTCATGTCTGGACGACCAAACTGGCCGTAAACAGTGAAATACCGGTTGATGCTGATATCGATGTTATATTGGTGATGATATGAGTAACATAATAATTCAGCCGACTTTTTTGATACAGAGTAAGGTGTTAATGGAGAATCGGTTGGATAAGATTCTGCTATAAGATTGGAGTATGTTTCCCCATATAAACTTGACGTAGAAGCTAATACAAATTTATCTGTTTTTGTGGATCTGCATAATTCTAATAAATTAAGAGTTCCCATAAGATTGGTGTTTAAATATTCATGAGGATCTAACAAAGATTGTCTTACTCCTGCCCTGGCTGCCAAGTGGATTATTCCTTCGAACTTAGTGTTTGTGAACAGGTTTAAGGCACCGAAGTCAAGAATGTTTATACTGTGAAATTCAAAGTCTTCGTAATTTTGCAATTGACTTAGCCTGACATGTTTGATGGTAGGATCATAGGAATCATTTATCGAATCAATGCCTGTAATGTGATGCCCTGATTCAAGTAGTTGAATACATACTTGTGTCCCTACAAATCCAATGGATCCCGTTACCAGATAATTACTCATTACAATTTAACAACGCTAGATTTACTTTCAGTCACGTTGGCGGTTGCGTTGCGTGTGTCTAATATGCACTTACTATGTCGTACCACCCAATTCCAGTCGTAATTACTATGATTGGTTGTTATCACCACGCAGTCAAACCTTGACATTGTTGACTCATCCAAAGTTATAGACGACATATCAAAATGTTCGTATTTTAAATCTGGAATGTAAGGATCATTGTAAGACACTAATGCTCCTTTATTTCTTAATATGTCTATTACGTCTAATGATGGAGATTCTCTAAAATCAGAAACATCCGGTTTGTAAGCGATACCTAATATTAGAATTTTCGATCCTTTCAAAGCTCTNCTCGATTGATTTAGAATATCAGTTATTTTAGTTACCACATAATCTGGCATACTTGTGTTCACTTCTGTGGCTAACTGAATAAATCTTGCATTGTAGTTTAGAGTTTTNAATTTCCATGCTAGAAATTGAGGATCCACCGGTATGCAATGGCCTCCCAGTCCTGGCCCTGGATAGAAAGGTGTGAATCCGAAAGGTTTTGTTGCTGCCGCATTTATAACTTCCCAAACGTCTATATTCAGATGGTTACACATTATTGCTATTTCATTTACCAATCCTATGTTTGTAGCTCGATAGGTGTTTTCTAGAAGTTTCACCATTTCTGCTACCTTAGTGGATGATACGGGGACAATGGTTTGAATTGCAGATTTATACAGNGAAATACCAATTTCAGTACAAGATTTGGTGATGCCTCCTAATACTTTTGGTGTGTCAATCACCGTCCAAGTTTGATTATTCGGGTCGATTCGCTCAGGTGAAAAGGCTACGAAAATATTCTTNCCAATTTCTAATGTTCCATTTTCGGAATTCTCTAACATTGGAACTATAATTTCTTCAGTGGTCCCGGGATAGGTAGTGCTTTCTAGTACAATGAGCATGTCCTCATGGACATATTTTGAGATTGAATTAGTTGCATTGATAATGAATGACACATCTGGATCCTTGGTTTTACTTACTGGTGTAGGCACACAGATTATTACACAATCAGATGTTGCAATGGAGGAATAGTCTGTGGTTGCTGTTAGCGTTCCTCCACTGCTTACTTGAGGAGATAAATATTTGATACTTTCTGAAGAGATGTCACCGATGTAGGATTCTCCTGAATTGATTGTATTCACTTTTGATTCATCGTTGTCTATGGTGCACACATGGAAACCAGCTGAGGCAAATGCGATCGCAAGAGGCAATCCAACATATCCCGCTCCAATAACGGAAATTTGAGCAGTTTTGTTCTCAATTTTACTTTTTAGATCAGAATCCATATTACTTCCACATATAATTTGGCAAAGCTTCGCCATTTGCTGACATGGAGCGTTGCTTATATAACGATATCGGAGCTGGCGCTTCAACGAAAACCGTTTTGTTTTTGAAATGAATCACTATACTGTTGTGTAGGTTTTGATTGGACGATTTCGTCCTCTTGTCCTCCTTGTGTTGGTCTTGATAGTATTGTTAGCAGATTCGAAGGGTGCTAGATTGAACCAGCTGACTTCTGCCTTGATCTCTTTGCCCATGAAGTCGATGAGAATTCGGACCCGCGTTTTATCAGACATAGAATGCTGGACTACCGTTCCAACGGTAGATAAACCATATGATTCCAGAAGCACTTTTTCCCCTACGTGGTAAGTTCTCCAGACTCCTTCTTGCTGGTTTATTTCATTTACTTTATTTTGCAATTGATCCATGAAATCATCTGATATTTGTGCTGGCATGCCATCCGTTCTCAAGAAATCTATGATGCCCTTTACTCGATTTAGTATTGATGAAGACTCTTCTAAATCTATTATTTGTATAAACATGTATCCATTAAACAGAGGTTTANGGCGCCATTTGCTTGGATCCGTGGAATGTTTAAGCATGGGATAGTAGGTTTTGATTCCAAAGAGTGAGAGCTCTTGTTGTATATAACTTGCATCGTTGCTTCGTATTTTTAATATGTGCCACACAGGAATCACTAATTCCCCTCGACAGGTTTGCCATCTAGAGTAAAAGCCACTATTTTATTCCCAGGAACAGTAGGTTCTAGGATGTTGAAAGCATTATCGATTGAACCCATCTCCGCAAAGAATATTTTGTCAAAGTCCCGGAGGCCAGTTTTTGTAACCTTATTTACATGCATTCCTAAGAATTTTTGCCCGTATTCTGGTTCAATGGCAAATGTTTGTATATCTTCGACGCCATGGTTTTTGAGTGCTAAGTAAACTAGTTCGGCAAAATCACCACTCCCGATGATTGCTATTCTTGATTCAAGATGAAGCGAAGTGAGTGCAAGGTCGGTTCTTATAGACTCCTTAATAACGTTGTAGTTAGATATTGTCCTGATTATATATTTTTGAGTTAGGTTGATTTTATGGCTTATACCTTCTGGAGTCAGGTTGTAAAGCCATCTTTTCCAGCCAGCTTGTGNAGCTTTGATGTATCCNTTTTGCGCNAGATTCTTGACAAGCACATTCGTTAACCCCAGGGCTATTCCAATGTTTTTGGACAGCTGTCTCTGGGTTATTTCTGGATTCGATTCGATTTGCTCAAGAGCTAGCATTTCTCGCTCACTCACATTGTCGAACGAATCGTTCTGTTCATGNACGGAACGCATAATCTAATAATAATAGTGCGTTTAATTGATGTCAATTCATTTTGGCATGAGTTGGGGCTGGTTTATTTGATTTGTTAGATATATATGTGAAACTAAGATAAAATGCAGAGAATGCAACAAACTATAGGACGGATACTATGTCTGAAGTTAGATTAACCGAATTNTCTCATTGCGCTGGTTGAGCNGCAAAAATTAATCAAGAAGATCTGGTTCAGATCTTGAGCAAACTTCCTAAAATAAGTCATCCAAACTTGATTGTGGGTTCAGAAACTGGAGATGANGCTGCTGTTTANNAATTAGATAAAGANACAGGATTNGTGTTTACTGTNGATTTTTTCCCTCCTATAACNGATGANCCTTATCAATATGGNGCCATATCNGCAGCTAATTCTCTTAGTGANGTNTATGCNATGGGAGGNAAGCCNTTNNTGGCGNTAAATGTGGTTGGATTCCCAGCANACTTAGANAATGANATATTGGCANATATTTTGAAAGGNGGATACGATAAAACCATAGAATCTGGATGTCTTTTGGCTGGNGGACATACAGTAGATGATCCAGANCCAAAATANGGNTTGGCAGTNGTAGGGATTGTTCCTCCAAATGATACTGTNTCAAANAANGGAGCCAAACCAGGAGATTCATTGGTGTTAACAAAGGCCATAGGTACNGGNATTATNACTACTGCNGGTAAACAAATGAAAGCTCCNGATTCCGTGATAGACGACGCNGTCACAATAATGAGNACTTTGAATAAAAATGCNAGTGAAGTGATGATGGAAGTAGGGGTTAATTCTTGTACAGATATAACCGGNTTTGGCTTGATGGGGCATTTGATGTCAATGATGAAGGCNAGTTCTTGCACNGCTAACATAAATTCAAATGATATTCCGGTTATAGAAGGCACTTGGGATNTACTNANAGAAGGNATTTTGCCAGGTGGAACGATGCGGAACAAAGACAGTGTTGAGTCCNGTATTNAATGGCATNACNACTTGAGTGAAGAATCAAAATTATTNTTATGTGACGCGCAAACTTCTGGAGGATTACTTATTTCGGTTTCAGAAGANAAAACNGATGAATTATTGAATAAACTCATNGAAAATGGAGTGAAATCTTCTGCNCTNATTGGTACNATCAAANCTCAAGAATCAGCNNTTATTGAAGTGAAATAAGGAGANTGTTATGAAAAGACCAGATCAAATAAGACAAGTTCCTGAACACCTNCAAGGNGANCGAACTCCTCCAGGACAATTCTTAACGGAAAAATTCCCTATATTGACCTATGGAGAGACTCCAAAATTAGATCTGTCTACGTGGCAGATGAAAATGTACGGTTTNGTAGAGAATGAAGTNGTAATTAATTGGCCAGAATTTTTGGANTTGCAGTGGGAGAAAGTAACNGCTGATTTTCATTGTGTAACGCAATGGAGTCATCTTGATAATATGTGGGAAGGAGTTCTTTTCTCTACGGTTGCTGAATTGTGTAAGCCAACTTCCAAGGCGAAATTTGTTATGGCCCATTGTTATGGAGGGTACACTACCAATCTTCCATTAGATTTATGCATGTCTGAGGGTATTCTAGCTCATAAAAGAGACGGTGAGCCTATTGGAGAAGGTAATGGATGGCCACTAAGGTTAGTNGTTCCAAGCAAGTATGCTTGGAAAAGTGCTAAATGGATTAACGGTATTGAGTTTATGGAGAACGATGAACTAGGTTTTTGGGAGAGAAACGGGTATAACAACAATGCCGATCCATGGAAAGAAGAACGCTTTTGGTCTAGCCTGTCAAGTTAATTTACACATTTTAGCCTATTGTTTTTTGTTTNTCGTATCACCAACCTTGACACGCAATGTATCAAGTTATATGATTTAGTTAAGTAAGACTAGAGTAGTTGATATGACTAATAGGCGACAAATTCATATAAGATTTACCGGTCAACAGACAGAATCTTTTCCTCCGTTGGAGCCTGATGNATTAATTGGCAATATTTCAGATGACAANGAGAGGGTAGAATCAGGGGATGTTGAAGGACTATACGTAATAAGTGTAGCTGCTAGGATCCTAGAAATGCATCCTCAAACTTTACGCAAATACGAGCGTCTTGGATTAGTAAATCCCAATAGAACCATTGGTATGTTGCGGTTATATTCCAGAGAAGACATACGTAAACTTATGGTTATTAAGCATCTAATGGAGAATGTGGGATTGAACTTGTCTGGNGTGGAGTTTGTTTTGTCTATGATTGGAAACCTCTCTGTTTTTAAAGAGCGAATGAACACTTTGATTTCGGGTGACAAAAATCTTGAGAATTTAAATCGAGAGTTAGATAATTTATTTGCTAGTTTTAATTTACCATTAGAAATATAGGAAAGTCAGAATATATGGCAGACGACCAAGAATTACAAAAAGAACCTGAGGACTCACAAACAGATTCAATTGAAATAAATGTTGAATCTATGACTGTAGAACAACTAAAGGAAGCACTAGAAACCCAGAAAGAGTCTACTTCTGCTCAGTTAGAGTCTACTCAAAGGGCACAGGCTGAATTAGCTAACTATAAAAAACGTTCAGAGGAACAAAGAATAGCTGAAATACAATTCTTAAACGCAAGTTTGCTTGCNAAGTTACTTCCGGTGTCTGATGAATTCGANATTGCTATTCAGTCAATTGATACAGCCGGTACAGAGTCACAATGGATCGAAGGAATAAAGTTAATACATAAAAAATTAGAAGTGTTTTTAGCGTCAGAAGGCGTATCTAAAATTGAATGTCAAGGAGAGATTTTTGATCCTTTACAACATGAGGCTCTTAGTACTGAAGAGACTAATGAATACGAATCCGGTGTTGTNACAAAAGTATTAAGAAATGGATATAAACTTAGAGATCGTGTTATTCAACCTGCACAAGTGGTAGTAGCAAAACCGATCTCAAATTAACAAATTAAGAAGAGGTAAAACAATCATGGCGAAAGTATTAGGGATAGATTTAGGGACTACTAACTCGGTAGCAGCGGTTATAGATGCAGGAGACCCTGTGGTAGTAGAAAATGCGGAAGGAGGACGTATCACTCCCTCTGTAGTAGGTATTAACGTGAAGTCTAGTGAGCGTTATGTAGGCCAAGTTGCAAAAAGGCAGGCTGTTACTAATCCAGAAAATACTGTGTTCTCTGTAAAGAGATTAATAGGTAGAAAATATGACGATTCCGAGGTTCAGGATTTAGCATCTAGNCTCCCGTATACATTAGTTAAATCTGACAACGGAGATGCTCACGTTGCTATGGGAGAAGAAACATATGCTCCTCCGCAAATATCTTCCTTTGTATTGCAGAAAATCAAGCAAGATGCTGAGGCTAAGTTAGGCGAAAGAATTACTCAAGCTGTTATTACTGTCCCCGCTTATTTTAATGACACCCAAAGGCAAGCCACCAAAGATGCAGGTACTATAGCAGGCCTAGAAGTTCTAAGGATCATTAATGAACCAACAGCTTCATCATTGGCGTATGGTTTAGATAAAACTAACACAGATGCAACAATAGCTGTATTTGATCTTGGTGGTGGGACATTTGATATAACAATATTGCAAATGGGAGATGGGGTTTTTGAAGTTAAATCTACTAACGGCGATACTAGCTTAGGAGGAGATGATTTTGACGAAGCTATATTGGACTGGCTGAGTCAGGAATTCTTGCAGGATACNGGTATAGACTTATCGAAAGATAGAATGGCTTTACAGAGACTGAGAGATGCAGCTGAGAGAGCTAAGATAGAATTATCTACTACAGTTGAAACGGAGATTAACCTCCCTTTTATCACAGCTGACGCTAATGGTCCACAACACCTGGTTAAGAGTTTGAGTAGAGCAAAACTAGATCAACTGGTTTCAAGTTTAATTTCGCGGACACAGAATCCTTGTGAAAAAGCGTTGAAAGACTCTGGATTATCAAAAAATGATATTGATGAAGTGATATTAGTAGGAGGCATGACCCGAATGCCTTCCGTGCAAGATAAAGTAGAGGAGATATTTGGTAAAGAACCTAATAAAACAGTGAATCCGGATGAGGCGGTAGCTTTAGGAGCTGCTGTGCAGGCAGGAGTATTAGCAGGAGAAGTTGATGATATAGTGTTGTTAGATGTAACTCCTTTAACATTGGGATTGGAGACTTTAGGTTCTGTTATGACTAATTTAATAGAACGGAACACAACCATACCTACAAAGAAGACAGAAACTTTCACCACTGCNGCTGATAATCAATCCAGTGTAGATATACATGTTTTGCAAGGTGAACGACAGATGGCGACTGACAATAAATCTATAGGGAGATTTATGTTAGACGGCATAATTCCCGCTCCTAGAGGAATTCCTCAGGTAGAAGTTACCTTTGACATTGATGCCAACGGTATATTGAGCGTTTCCGCGAAAGATCAAGGTACAGGTAAGGANCAGAAGATAGTCATTCAGTCTAATTCTGGCCTTTCAGATGATGAAATTGAGCAAATGGTCGAAGACGCAAAAACGAATGAAGAAGAAGATAGTAGGCGCAGAGCTGAAATCGAGACTAAAAACCAAGCAGATTCTCTGATATATAGTACTGAAAAATTGATCCAGGATAACGTAGACAATATTCCTGAAGATATTAAATCAGAAGTAGAAACAAAATTAGAGGCTTTGAAAACTGCAAGTGCTGCGAATGATATTGCTGGGATACAAACAGCAACTGCCGAATTAAACTCATCTGCGCAAAAATTGGGTGAGCACATTTACTCTCAGCAAACNCAAGAATCGGNTTCCGAAGAAACTACAACAAATTCTGAGGAAGATGATACTGTTGAAGGTGAAGCAAAAGAAATTTAATGATGGCTTATTGAGCTGTTTTTGATTTGTAAGATTTGGTATAATGTAGTAGGAGGATTAAAATGAGTATGTTACAAGACGATATGAATCCCGAAACCCCACAAAATAGTCANGAGTTAGAAACAACAGAATTNGTCATCGAACAAAGTGACTTAGGGTATTCCCCCTTACAATCTCATTATCTGACTTTATTGGGAAGACTGGTTGANGTTCAGAATGAATACAAGTCTGATCCTGAATCTGAAGAATGGCTAATGAAAGCTATACAGAAGTCTGTATACTCAGCGTATTGTGACTGCATAGAAGCAGAAATCGGGGATCCTGCAAAATTGATTTTAGAACAAGAGCAACAAGTTAACTAATTAATTAGCTGATTAACTCGTTCAATTGTGAATAAGGCCTCCATAATTTGGCGGCCTTATTTTTTTAAAGGAGGAGATATGACTGATAAGCACTCGGTACCAGGTACATTTGGTAAATATTCACATAGATCATTAATTTGGGGCAAACAACAAATGGTTGGTGCAGGTACTCAATTGACTGCTCAGACAGGAATGAGGGTGCTAAGTTCCGGAGGAAATGCTGTAGACGCGGCAGTAGCAACTGCATTCACTGCTGGTGTTCTGGAGCCTACTGCTCATTATACGCTAGGAGGAGAAGTCGCATTTTTGTTTTACGATGCTGCAGAAGATAAAGTAAGGTCAATTGTGGGACAGGGTTGGGCTCCTAAGCAGGCAACTATTAAATTTTATAATGATAATTTTGGAGAGATACCATCCGGAGCACTTAGCACTACTGTTCCGGGAGTAATCTCGGCTTTATTATCAATGTTGAAATTGTATGGGACTTTGAGTTTTGAGGAAGTTGTAAAGGACGCTTTAAATTTTTCTCAGAAAGGGTTCCCTGCTTATCAGTTTTTTAGCAGGGCTATCAACACTGACGAACGACTAGAAAACATAAAAAAATTCAAGACTACCTCGGATATTTTTCTTCCCAATGGAGAACCTCCTAAAATAGGTAGTATGTTTGTTCAGGAGGACTTATACAAATCTTTGGCTCTCATGGTGGATGCTGAGCAGAGAGTAATTGAAAATAATGGTACCAGAGAAGAAGGTATAGACGCCGCTAGAGATGTCTATTATAAGGGTGAGATAGCAAGCCAGTTAGTTTCAGCGTTGGTTGATTTGGGTGCTCCGTACACTCTTGAAGATTTTGAGCAATATGAATCTCCCGAAGAAGAACCAATAAAAGTGGATTATAGAGAATACACTATATACACTAATCAAACTTGGACACAAGGGATAACTTTACTTCAAGCGTTAAAAATTTTAGAAGGATTTGATTTGAGATCTCTCGGGCATAACAGCGCTGAGGTGATTCATTTGCAAGTCGAAGCTCTGAAATTAGCATTTGCAGATCGTGAAAAATATGTAGGAGATCCTGCATTTGTTGATGTTCCTGTGGAAGAATTATTGTCTGAAAAGTATTGTTCTCTGAGGAGAAAATTGATCGATCACAACGTTGCGAGAGCTCAATATGGGCCAGGTGATCCGATTAATTTGATAGCTGAAATATCTAGTGAATCTTTAACTCAGACCCCTTCTTATGAATCCCCTGTATTTTCTGAAGACGGCACTACATATTTGGCAACGATAGATTCAAAAGGGAATATGGTGTCTGCTACTCCGAGTAGCTTTGCTGCTTTAACACAAGGAAGTGTTATGGGAGAAACAGGAATTATTGTGAATTGCAGAGGATGTTACTTTTGGTTAGANCCANAGAATCCTAATTGTATAGANGGTCATAAACGGCCTCGNACTACTCCATGTACTTTTATAATCATGAAAAATGGAAAACCATANATGACTTTNGGNACTCCTGGAGGAGATAGTCAACCGCAAAGTAACTTGCAAGTNTTTAGNAATATAGCAGATTTTGGNATGGATACTCAGGAAGCTGTGGAAGCTCCNNGGTACTGTGGATATAGTTTNCCTNGNTCCCCTTGGCCTCATCGNGAATTTCCNTATAGATTAGATCTAGAAAGNAGAATTGATCCGGAAGTGATNTCNGATTTAGGNAAAAAANGTCATAAAGTAGAAGCTATTGGACCTTGGGGAGTGAGNAANGGATTTACGCCATTAATGATTGATCCNGATTCCGGNGTGTACTGCGGNGGGGCAGATCCNAGGAAAGAGTCNGTNGTATTAGGCTGGTAGGNATACNCCAGCCTAATTATTNTTAGTCNTCAGCTGTNACTAANGGNTTTGTNNTNGTTGCNTTAGATGGCCACCAATTNTCTTTATANTCNGGCCATTTTTTNTTGATTTCGGGCATAACATGCTCGGCAAAAAGTCTTGTGTTTTTGAGTGTCAGGTCCTTTGGCATGGAACCGATTTGGAGCAATGTCATTAGATGCCCGATTCTTAGCATGTCTACTGCTTCACTGAGTTTTTTTGTCACAGTTTCGGGACTTCCTGCTATGATATAACCCAGTTCAATATAATCTTCCCATTCCATATCTTTGGCTACTTTTGCGGCTTCTGTGGCCATTTGAGGCCGAAGCGATTCTCGAATGGATGTGAGTGGTCGATATCCAGGGGCTTCGGCATAAGGGGTGTGGATTCGTAGCATTTTCTCGTAAAAATATTTTACGTGTTCCTCATATTCTTCTTTCGCCGACTCATCAGTTTCGGAAACACAAACCAGTTGGAGAAAACCTAACCTATGGGGATTGTCGTCTACACCTTTGTCTGCTGCTCTTGCCCAAAATCCGTCCACGATTTTTTGTGCACGCATGTAACCGTAGTAGCTTAAGTAGCAGTACACGTAATTCCTATCGAGTACCCAGTCCCAGGTTTCTAAAGTTCCGCTACCGGGTATCCAAACTGGTGGGTGTGGTTGTTGCATTGGTCTAGGCCATACATTCACATAGCGGATTTGATTGTACTTCCCATTGAATGAGAACGGTTTCCTTTCTTTCCAGCTTCTCATTATCAAGTCATGCGCCTCGTTATGCCGCTCTCTCAATTCAAGGGGGATTACTCCGTATGAAAATGCTGTGTCCATTGAGGTGCCTACAGGGAACCCGGATACTAACCTTCCTCCACTTAATACATCTAACATTGCCATTTCTTCGGCCACTCTTAGAGGAGGTTGGTATAAAGCTATACTATTTCCCAATACAATTAGCGCGGAATTGGAAGTGGTTCTAGATAATATTGAAGCAAGTAAATTTGGAGAAGGCATCATGCCGTAAGCGTTACTATGGTGCTCATTAACGCAAATTCCGTCAAATCCTACAGAGTCTGCATATTGAAGTTCTTCTAAAAAATCTCCGTAATAACCATTTGCAAGAGAGGGATCGAAATTTTCGTTTGGTAAATCTACCCATGCGCTATGGTGATGGTCTGTAAAATCTTTTGGAAGTCCTTGATATGGCATCAGATGGAAGAAACAAGTTTTCATATTTAGACCCCTCTATGTAACAGGTTAGTTACCATAATACCTGAAACGATTTTAATATTAAAGTTAGCTTAGAAATTTGAGTAACTCCGTTATGAAATCGTCTGGATTATCTTCAAATACAGTATGAGTAGCATTATTAATCGCCACTGTTTTCGCTATGGGTATACGATTGGTCATCTTTTCAGCGACTTCTCTTGAGAGTATGTCTGATTGAATACCTCTGAAAATCATTGTTGGACAATTTATATTGGGTATCGAATCCCAAAGGTCTAATGGTTGAATGGTTGATCCGGTTTTTCGTTGTTCTCTAATTGCAGGATCATAAGTCCAAATGTAGGTTTTGTTGTCAGTAATTTTGGTAGCATATTTAGCTCTACGAAGAAGGGTAGTATCTGAAACATATGGAGAACTTTCTCTAAGATGAGTGACAATGTCCTGGAAGGATTTGAATTCTGTGGGACCATTTGCCATTTCATTACCTATCCGTTCACTGCCTACAGAATCTATTTTTGGGCCGATATCAATTATGCCAAGCTTAATCAATTTTTCTGTGTGTTGAGAGGCGAAATGCATAGCATTTCTTCCACCCATCGAATGTCCAATTAATATGAATTTGTTCAATCCTAATAAATCTGAGAATTTTAAAAGGTCATTTGAGTAAGCTTCAATAGAGTAGTCTTGAATTGGAGACCAGTCACTTGAACCACGTCCGCGCTGATCGATCGCAAAAACATTGTAGTTATCTTTCAGTGAATTAGATACTTCGTCCCAGGAATGTGCATGACCTCTTAACCCGTGCAACAGGATTACTGGAGGATTTGAAGCACGACCCCATTCAAGGTAGTGTAATTCTAATTCTCCTATATTTACATATCTATCTTCATATGAGTTAGTCATAAAATACTTCCACTTTTATTTTGTTGCAATGAGTCTGAGGTTTCCTTCGCCAATTGTGATATCTTTTAGTTGTTCGGAGGTCAGATTTGGATCTGACAAAGCTTCTTGTATGAGATTGATATACATATCTGCTGTGCGTTTGAGTAATTCTGTATGATAAGTTTCTGATTTTGTAGTTGCAAGTGACTGGGCCGATTCGGCAATTTCTCCCAGTTTTAACATGTCACTAAGTTGGTCTTTTGGAGAGTTCTCATGGTCAAATGTATTCTCAGTCCAGCGGTCTATGCTGGAATATCCTAGATCGATTAATTTTTGATTTAACTCTGTGAATCTTGTCAATTCTTGGACAGGTACAAATAAATCATCCATATAGTTTTTACGATTATTGGCCGGTAGACCAGACTGTTGAATTGCCCGGTCTATGAAGGTTTGACCTAAGTCAGCAACTATAGGACGGGCTGCTTTAATAACTTTCCATCTTAGTCCGCCAGCACCATAGACCAATAGGAATAACTTCCCATTTGGTTTGAGTACTCTAGTCAGTTCGGAGAGACCTTTGTCAAAATTATCTGTGTGGTGAAGTACCCCTGCGCACCAGACCAAGTCAAAGGATTGGTCAGGGAACGGTAAATTCAGTACAGATGCTTGTTGGAATTGAATTTGATTAAACTCTTGAGCATTGTTTCTAGCCGTTTCTAATCCAGTAGATGACACGTCAACGGCAGTAATTTTGGCGGCACCATGGATAGCAAGTGCTACAGAATACCTGCCGCTTCCACAGCCAGCATCCAAGCAAGTTTTACCTTTAAGCCAATCTAAATCAAAATTATTAGCGATGGCTCTCTTTGTGAATAATTCTACGGAGTCTCTGAACTGTTCTGAACTAAGATCTTTCCAAAGTTCACCGAACAAGGACCCAGTGGTATTTTCGATTTGATTTTGCATTATTCTTATACGTAGGGTTAATTTGCTGCCATGGTATCAGTTTTATATCTCATCGACTTAGTAAATCAAGGTGTTTTTTGGCGATTTTTAGTTGAGAGGTAAAGATGTTTGTACTGTTATTTCACTTTCCAGATAGGCTTTCGCTTTTCGGCAAATGCTTTTGGCCCTTCTTTGGAATCTTCTGTACGAAGGATTTCATCATATTTATTAAAGGCCATCGCAGAGATGTCGGGAATATTCATATCTAATCCCCGCATTGCTAATTCTTTGAAAGCTTGGACGGCTAATGGAGCGTTTTCGGCTATTTGAGTAGCGTATTTCATGGCTTCTTCTAAAACTTGACCTTGTGGCACTACTTTGTTTAGGAATCCCATATCATAAGCTCTTTGAGCAGTGACGGGTTGAGCGGTAAGTACTAGTTCCATTACGGCAGAGAGAGGCATATGTTTAGGTAATATTGTACCGAAAGGGGGCAATAAGCTCCATTTTGTTTCGGAAATGCCTAATTGAGCATCCTCGGAGGCAACTCGGATGTCGCACATTTGTGCTATGGACCACCCTCCTGCAAGGGCATAACCATTTACTGCAGCGACTAATGGTTTATAAGTGCTTGGCCATAAATAAGGACTTTCTTTAGTCATGCTGTGTGCAGCTTCGGCTTGTACTCCATCAGCGTTGTCTTGAGCACGTTCTTTTAGATCTCTCCCGGCACAAAAGGCTCTCCCATTCCCGGTGATAACTCCGACATAGGTATCTTTGTCTGAGTCAATCTCATTGATAGCTTCAGATAATTCAGATCTCAGTTTTCGATTTATTGAATTTAACGCTTCAGGGCGGTTTAGCGTAATAGTCACGATATGGTCTTTTTTGTCATAGAGGATTGTCTCTGGCATTTTGTTACTCCTAATATTAAGCGTATGGTCCTAAGTCTCGGCCACCAATAACATGTAAGTGACCGTGATGTTGGCTCTGCAGACCGTGGCCACCAAAGTTGGATAGTATCCTGAATCCTTCCGGACAATACATACAACCAAAGTCCGCAGCTATATTACTCATTTTATTCATAACGGGGCTACTCCACAACTCTAATTGGCTGTGATGTTTCCTTGGTATAACCAATAACATAACTGGTACCCAGGTCAGTTTATTAACTATTACCATGACTTCTTCGTCTATGTATCGGAATTTTGCCGGTTCTTGACCTGAGCTGATTCTGCAGAAAACACAGTTATCCATTTATATACCTACTTCATAGGTGAGACACAAATTCTGTCTCTTCCGTCTCTCGTGATATATCCTAAAGCAGTGTTTTCCGAATGACCGAAACTAATCAACCATTGTTCCGATTCTGCAATAGGAAGCCACTGATTTTTGGCTGTTACAGTGTCTAAAGGATTTATGTCAAAGGATGTTGCGTAATTGGTAGGGATGTGGTGTTCGGTTGGTAATATATCGCCTAGTGTAGCAAAAGTGCGGCCCGTTGTACTGAATCTTACAATTTGGTGCCCTGCCGTATGTCCTCCGGTAAGATGGATATGTAGATCTGGTAATAGTTCGACATCGCCATCAATTAGTTCTAATTGGCCATGATCATAAAGAGGCATAAAGTCTTGTTCGTTGTACGCGTTACGTGTTCTGTCATTCAGTATCGTGGCTTCATCCCAGTCTCTTTTTTGTATCAAGTGAGTTGCATTAGGGAATACGTTATACAGGCCTCCGTCGTTATCATATGCGGTGCATCCTCCAACGTGGTCAAAATGTAAATGTGTGATTATGACGTAATCAATTTCTTGTGCATCTATGTTTATGTTTTTTAGGTTGTCCACTAATTTGCCTGAATTGGTGCTAAACCTAGTTTTTATATTGTCTGGTAATTTAGTNCCTATCCCTGTGTCGATAAGGACGGTTTTATTGAGGTGTTTTATCAAAATACANTTGAGTGCTATGTTAATACAGTTTTGTGGGTCAGGNGTAATTTTGTTTGACCATATGGCTTTAGGAACTACACCAAAGATTGCTCCACCGTCCATTTTGAAGCTACCNTCACTTACTACNTAGATTTCTGAGTTTCCAAATTTCATAGNTNGAATATATCATTTTGACTATTGTTGTCAAATTCCTTTGCATAGGGGGAATGCTATAATGACATATCTAAACATNAGTGNGTATGTAGATGATTAGAGTTGCAGTTTTAACCGTGAGTACTTCTGGGTCAAAAGGCAGTCGAGATGATTTGTCTGGTCCAAAGATAAGTGAAGTCTTGGATGATTCTGAATATCAACAAGTGAAATATGGAATAGTCGAAGATGATATAGATAAGATANCCAATATATTGTGCGAATGGAGTGATGACGGAAGTGTAGATATTATAGTCACCACCGGTGGCACAGGGGTCGCTAGATCAGACGTGACACCTGATGCTTGTTTGAGAATAATTGATAGAGAAGTTCCAGGGATGAGCGAAGCTATCCGTAGTCATTCTTTATCATTTACTCCAATGGCAATGTTGAGTAGATCCATTGTTGGAATTAGGAAATGTACATTAATAATTACNTTGCCTGGGAGTCCCAAAGCAATCGATCAATGTTTAGAGGTTGTTAAGCCGGTATTGCCACATGTAGTTGAATTATTAAATACAGACCAAATGTATAACCANCCAAATTAAGTATCAATTAAGGAGTTTAAAAATGTCTACAGATCAGAATGAAGAACCCGTTTACTGGCCTAGAGTTAAGCAGATATTAGAAGATATCATGGAGCGTTGGACCACGAAATGGGGTAGAGATGCTTATCCAGGAATTCATGAATATTATTGGGAAACGGCTAAAGATTTACAAGAGTCTGTTCTGAGTGGGTTCAGGTCTATTGAGCCTGGGGTGCCTGGAAGAGAAACTCATCTTGTTAAATCTCTTGCGAGAGGGTGTGGTGCTTTTGGCAGGATGCCATTGCGAGGACCATTTGTAAAAAAAGATCAAATTGAGGAAATTATCAGATGGATTGATTCAGGTATGCCTGAGGGTCCGGAATAATAAAGAGGTCCTCTTATACAAGAGAACCTCTTTGAATTTAGCGCTACTCTAATTGTGNTACTAAATTTCAGCTGCAAATGCTGCTATAGGATCTGAATGTTTTTGATAGACTTGAATTCTTCCTCTAGTAGAGTCTGAAATCATTATCTTGCCATCCGAATTTACTTTTACGGCATCTGGGTGAGCTAGCTTAGTTTCATAGTCTGGATCGATAGAATAAGCGAGAGCTCTTTGGCGTATCATATCTTGGTTGGACATAAGTTTGTCTTTTCCCCAGCCAGACAGCTTATGGTCTCCTAAAAATTGTGCTATATACCGCCCATCGGATGCGAAGGATTGAACTCGGTTGTTCATCCAGTCACAAACATATATATCACCTTGAGAGTCGACTCCGATGCCTGTAGGTCGATTGAATTCCCCATAACTGTCGCCAGTGGTACCGAATGATAACTGCCAGATCCCTTCAGTGTTGAATCCTTGGACCCTGTCGTTTCTCCAGTCAGTTACATAAATAATGCCGTCTTCTGATATTGCTATACCCCAAGGCATATTAAATTGCCCATTATCAGTCCCGAATCCTCCAAATTGACCTTTGTAAGAACCGTCTAATCCAAAGATCTGTACCCTATGGTTTTTACTGTCAACCACATACGCATTGTCTCCGGATATCGTGATGCCTGTAGGGCCTGAAAGTTCTCCATCACCAGATCCTGAGGTTCCCCAAGTACCGATGTAGTCGCCGTCAGTATCGTATATGGTAATTCTATCTAAGTATTCGTCAGTGATGTAGAGCTGATCGTCTGAGTCTATTGCTATGCCTGCTGGCCAGACCCATTGTCCTTCTCCTTCCCCATATGTTCCGAATTCTGTAATGTATTGTTCATCCAAAGTTGCCACAGTTATGTGTATTCCATCATTGCGGCTTTCATATGATCGATTAAGTACGTATAGCGTGTCATCCGAGCTGCATACAAAATCAACTGGGTTTCTAAATCCAGTACCTGCGAACTCGTTCCTTCCTACTGAATGAGAATAGGAATATGTACGGTCGCTTATTCCAAAAAGATGTACACTCATTTCTCTTACCTTTCTCTTAAAAATATTGTTACCATAAGGTGAGGATCCTCACCTTATGGTACGAGTCACTATTATTTGTTGAAGAAACTTACCTTCTCCATCTCATAGCCAACTAATGGCTTTGCATCCAATCCAAACCAGTCTTCTAAGATGCCTGTGTATAGGCTTCTGAAGTCAGTGCTGTGGTTTAGGTTACCACCTTCTAGAAGGTCGCCTTGTTCTAGTGATGGATATTCTCCATACACGCCACCTTTCACGTGATCACCGATTGCGAATGCTACGCTTCCTGCTCCGTGGTCAGTACCAGAACCATTGTCTGTTACTCTTCTTCCGAACTCTGAGAACATGAACAGAGTNACATTGTCACTCTTATCAGCTTGTCTGATATCTGTGATAAAGGTATCGACATTAGCAGAGACGTCTGTCCATAGGGCTGAGTGAGCCTGAGCTTGGTTTGCGTGTGTGTCAAAACCATTATATGGAGAGGTTGTATAAAGAACACGTGTTCCAAAATCAGCTAGATGTGTTTGGGCGATATTTTTCATATACTGCCCAACAGCAGAAGCAGAGTATTCCAAGTCAGAAGAATACATTTCTGGAGCTTTCGCTAAAATATCAGCCCCTTTCAAGGCATCAGTGCCGGTTCGTCTTATATAGTCCAATGCGTAACTTGAACCTATGGTTGGTCCGTACATTCTTCCGAATACGTCCAATGCATCGTTTCTTTGAGCATCTCCATCGATTCCAGTTAGTAGCCCATAAGTTTCTAGGTCACCAACAGAGGCAACTGGAACTCCNTCCATAGCTAATGCTCTAGGAAGTCCACGTCCGAAGTTAACCCCGGTAAGTACGTTTTCTCCTTTAGGATCCAATTCTTTTATAGCTCGGCCTAGCCATCCTTCAGTGCCTATNTTGTCTGGCTCACATGTGTGCCATATGTCCATAGATCGGAAGTGGGAATAACTAGGGTTAGGATAACCAACTCCTAAGAATATTGCCATTTTCCCTTCATCCCAATATTTCTTTAGTGGAGCCATTGTTGGATGNAGTCCGATATCATCAGTGAGTTTTATTACCTGATCATCNGGAACAGCTAATGTGGGCCTATAATCTCTGTATAGACCGTTTGAATGTGGGATTACAGTACTTAGACCATCGTTACCACCAGATAGTGATAATACTGCTAATACTGGATCTTTTGTTGTTGAAGTCATGTTATATCTCCTTAAAGAGTAATTTTATTAACCGAATTGGTATTCAGACGTTGCTGCAATCATTTGGAACATCTCACCAGTTCTTATTTGGAATTCACTTGCTGACGTATCGACCTCGCCAGATTTTTCAGCATGAGCTACAAGTTGAGACCTAGTCTCATCGGTTATNTTTAGTGCTCCCACTAAAGTGATACATTCATCGACGAATTGCTCAGGGTTATAACTTCCGTCTAATTTGCTCATCAAGTCTTGTACCCCAGGTAATTCAGTTTGCCCTAGGTAATCAGCTGCGAAGTTGATTCTTTCAACTAGAGTACCACTGTCAATCCATTCGTGNCCTGTATGCCAACCTTCTACGGTAGGTGGATTCATTAAATCCATTCCCATGTATTTAGGTACGGAAGACACTTCAAATAGACCTGGTTTAACTTCTGAATGGTCTTTCGTCAANCTAAGAACACTGACAACCATCTCGGCAGGATTCTTTACTTTAGCATATCTGACATCTTCAGCTTTGAACCAATCGGAGTTAAATAGTACTTCTAGCATTGCTTTGATTTCGTAACCAGAATCGAAGTATGCTTTCTCCATCTGTTCAATAGCATTAGAGTCTCTTGGAGGGGTTAGTCTCCATGCAGGAACTTGTACGTCNTCTGCAACAAAGAAGTTATATAGATGTCTTGCTAAAAATCTTGCAGTAGCAGGATCTGCACAAATTATATCTATAATGTCTTCTCCTCCAAAATTACCAGTTTGTCCCAAGAAGGTTTTTTCACTGTTATCGTGATCACCTGGATCGTACATAAAGGTCCAAGGACTTCTGCCGTAAGGGAATGGAGGATATGCAGGTGCAATGTTCCATCCTGTAAATGCTCGAGCACAAGCTTTCACGTCATCTTCAGAGTAATTCATTTCTTCGTCTTTCCCCACTCCTAATGAGAAGAGTTCGAGAAGTTCTCTGCCATAGTTTTCGTTGATGTTCGTTTTATGGCTTTCACTATTGTCTAAGTAATAAACCATACCTGGGTTACTAGATAGGTCCATTAATATTTGTTTGAAATTACCCATGCCATTTTTTCTGAACATGTCAATCATGTACCACATTTCAGCGCCGCTATCTATTTTGCTGTGGCCGGCACAGAAGATCATATGCCACATCAAAACCATCTTTTCTTGCAGCTGCCTAGGGCTGTTTATCATGTAATACATCCATTTTTGGACATTAGTTTCTATTGCTGCTGATTGATAATATGATGGCTGGTACCGCATTAACAGGTCTTCTTCAATACCTGGTACAGTGCTTGGATTTAATAATTCGTTTACTGTTTGGTCGTATCCCTTTTCTATTGCCGCATCTAGTGTCTCTCGGCTCGCTCCGAATCCCGCTCGGCGGAATAAGTGAGACATTAACGCTAATTCTTGGTTGTCTGCCATTCCTTCCTCCTTTTGCATCTTTAAGACAGTTTTTTGAGGTTTCTATAGGCACTTTTTAGCTACGTATTATACGCCGCTCACAAGTACCCCAAATTNAGACTTATTTAATATTATTTGGATATGAATGTCAATATATGGTTAGAAGATTTTACCTTGGATGTTATCTTTGATGTAGATTNNATTTATAATCCNGTAAATAGNTTAGAATTTNAAATATTGGAGGTCTGTGAAATGAAGTGGATTTCTACAATATCTCGCTCTGGAAATTTGGAANCAGCGTTGAATGAATGCGTTGATAANGTGACGCAAGATATNCCAGAATCTGATGTAGATGTAATATTTATTTTTGTATCTCCAGATTTTCAGAATGATTACCCAGATATGCTGGTGCGACTAGCCAGTAATTTCAAAAACGCCCATATCATAGGTTGTTCTGCTGGAGGTGTGATAGGTGGCGGGCAAGAAGTGGAGCAGGATGTCGCATTAGGCCTAACGGTTGCTTGTTTGCCAGAAGTAGATATTAACACNTTCGTTTTACGTGCGTCTGATTTGCCAGATCTTGATGGTGGTCCCAATGTTTGGAGACAACTCTTAGGAACTCCTGCGGTTCCAAAACCCAATTTCGTTTTACTGACCGACCCGTTTAGCTTCCCGACAGACAACTTGGTGAGGGGAATNGATTTTGCTTATCCNGGATCTGTTGTAATCGGAGGATTAGCCAGTGGTGCTTCTCAAGCAGGGAAGAATAGTTTGTTTCTGGATGATAGAGTCATCAGCAGTGGAGCGATAGGAATCAGTTTTTCAGGGAATGTTGCAATTGAAACAATAGTAGCTCAAGGATGTAAGCCAATCGGTAATGTCATGAGAGTGACCGATTGTGAACAAAATNTACTTAAGTCATTAGATGATGAGAATCCAATCAACGTTCTGAGAAATTTATACGATAGTTTGGATGAAGAAAATCGGAATTTGATGCAACACTCATTATTTGTTGGTGTAGTAATGGATGGATTTATAGATACACCAAAGCATGGTGATTTCCTGATTAGAAATATTATGNGGCTTGATAATACATCAGGATTTTTGACTGTGGGTGAACTTCTGAAAGAAGGCCAATTGCTTCAATTCCATTTGAGAGATTCTAAAACTTCTGCTGAGGATCTGGATGCTCTTTTAACAAAGTTTGCCGCGGATAACGNCGATAATAACGCAGGTGCTCTGCTATTTTCATGTTTAGGCCGTGGTAAATATTTATACGGTGTGGAAAATTACGATTCGAATTTAGTAGAAAATCACTTGCCGGATTTGCCGCTTACAGGATTTTTTTGCAATGGAGAAATAGGACAGGTTTCCGGNACAACTTACATCCATGGGTATACGAGTTCATTTGGTATTTTTAGGTCATCTGAATAACGTTGGTTCTTAATAGGAATAGTTATGTACTGTTCTGATAAGGTGGTTATAGGATTATCTGTTTCTCTTACCGGGCATTATAAACTTCAGGGTACAAGCTCCTATAAAGGTATATTGGCTTGGGTTGACAGAGTCAATAGTAACGGCGGATTATCAGACACTTCGAATTCCTGTAGTCCTGTGGAGTTGGTTGTGTATGATGATGAGAGTTCTGCGACAGGAGTTGAAAATAATATAGTAACACTTATCGATGATGATCAAGTCGATATTATTTTAGGTCCTTATTCTACTAATCTGATTAAACTAGCTACTAACCTGTGTCACAAAAAAAAGAGATTGATATGGAATCATGGCGGGGCCTCTCAAGATTTACATAATCATGGCTTTGATTTACTGGTTAGCTCTTTAACTCCATGTAATGAATATTTTACAGGTTTGGCGGACGCTACAAATTTAATATTTGATTCAACTCTCAAAATCTGCAAAGTTAGTAATAACAAGGGAGAATTTTCTCCAAAAGTCAGTGGAAGCGCTGTAGAAAGCCTGGTTATGAAATATGGCCANGCTGCCGAGGTTTTGGAAATAGACATGTCTGTATATGACATGGAATTAATTTTTCACAAAATTCAGGCATTTGTGCCAGATGTCATCGTCTTTGTTGGTACATACCAGGAAGATGTAGACTTTGTAATAANTCTTCAGCANAAGATGACAATTCAGCCTCAATTAATTTGTGTTGGAGCAGCTGGATTAGACGAGTTTTGGATGGATGTTGGACATTCTGGTAATTTGATAGTAGGGCCATCTCAGTGGGAATCTTCAATGATTTTAGATATTAATCACGGGCCTACTTTGGCTAAAGTCAAAGACCATATTGCTGAAAATGCTGTATTAGATTATGTGTTTATGCAAGCGTACGGTATGGGATTAATAATTGAATATTGCATTAGTGCCTGTAAGACATTGGATGAGCAACTTTTGAGGCGGTTTGCAGAAACCGTGGATATTGAAACGGTTTTTGGAAGATTTAAAATTGACCCACAAACCGGAGCCCAAGTCGGTCATAAGATGGTACTANTACAGTGGAACAAAGGTAAAAAATACCCATTAACGAGTNTTGAGAGAACGTGGATTCCATTGGGGTATGAATCTAGCTGATTCACAATGAAATCAGCTAGATTCATTAAATTATGATGCTAGCTTAATTGGATTAGACAGGGTTCCGATGCCTTCAATCTCGATTTCACAGGTGTCTCCGTCAAACATTTGCTGAGGCTCTCCTGGTGTACCAGTGTAAATCAAGTCACCTGGTTCTAGTGTCATNAATCGTGTGATGTAAGAAATAATTGTTGGTACGTCAAAGATCAAATATGAAGTATTTTCACTTTGTACTTCTTTTCCGTTTACTTTACCCGTTACTCTTACATTTCCCGGGTCTAAATCGGTTTCAATCCATGGTCCACATGGAGAGAAAGTGTCGGATGATTTGGCTCTCCACCAGTTCCGATCGTTCCGCTGCCAATCTCGAGCACTTACGTCATTACCGCATGTATATCCTAAAACGTGATTTAACGCATCATCTTTGGAAACATTTTTACAAGTATCTTTAATTACAACTACTAATTCTGCTTCTTCGTCGAATTTACCTGAATTTTCAGAACCTGCCAGTAAGTCCTCTTGTTTAGGACGAATAATGGTGTCTCCGGGNCCTATCAGAGAAGTTAATGTTTTGATAAATACCATTGGTTCTTCCGGTGCAGGACGGTCATGTAAATGGCTAGAGTAATTGAGACCGATGGCCAAAATTTTCCCAGGTTGAGATGGGGCTAATAATTTTACGTCGGATAACTTATGAGTTGCCCCACTAACTGAAAAGCTTTCGAATGGACTCGATGTTAATTCCTTAACATCTTCCCCCTCAATGATTCCATAGTGTATTTGCCCGTTTGCTTCATATCTTGCGATTTTCAAAATAAACCTCCCAGTTATTTTTATTCTCTTTGCAACGACTGATTCTACTAATTTTAGGAACGTTTGCCAATACAGGAGCTTATGTTTGTAGATACTTGATGATAGAGTGTGTAATAGTATTTTTGTATTTGACTGTACTTTGTATGGCTTATAAACTCGGTTTGTAAACAGATAGGAGGAACAATATGAGNGTTTTGAAAGAATTCGATATTACGGGTCAAAAAACCCTAATAATAGGCGGGTCTAGGGGCATCGGCAGAGGAATAGCGAGAGCATTCGCTGAGGCTGGGTCAGATGTGGCCATAACAGGATTGACCGATGTTAATGCTAAGACTATTGCTAATGAATTGGCTGCTACTGGTGTGAACACTTTGGCATTAGGCGGGGATGCAACTAAGGCAAAGGATATGGACTCTATTGTTAATAATGTATTGGAACAATGGGGATCAGTAGATACTTTGATTAATTGTGTTGGCGATGCTATTAGGAAACCAGTTTCACGATTACCAGGAACTGAATTAGAAGGAATGTCTGAAGAGGAATGGCATTTTATATTGGATATCAACTTAACCGAAGCGTTTCAGGGTTGCCGAGCTTTAGGCCCACATTTCTTAGAGAGAAAGACAGGAAATGTAATAAACATATCCGGATGGGCTTCTTTTAGAGGTAGAGCTCAGTCAGCTGCTTATGACGCTGCTAAGGCTGGTGTAATGAGATTCACTGAATGCTTGGCTCAAGAATGGGCCCCATATAATATACGAGTTAATGCCGTTGCTCCAGGGAGATTTCCTGACCCAGAGCAATTGAGCCAAGATGTGTATGCAGGACGGCAACAAGAGGCTGCTCAAGAAATACCATTAGGAAGGTTGGGTAATCTCAAAGAGCCAGGGTATTTGTGTGTATTTCTCGCCTCAGAGGCGGCATCTTATATCACAGGCCAAACTTGGGCCATAGATGGAGGGATAAGTATCAAGCATCCGTAGCAATTAAAAAATGCGCGGTACTTGGATATAAAGAAATGTTTTTTTTCGATCATGTAAGTAAATCCTATGGCTCAAATCCTGTGTTGGTTGATACTACCTTGGGGATTGATAAAGGGCAATTGGTTATAATTTCTGGTAGCAATGGAAGTGGAAAAACCACCTTGTTAAAAATAGCTGCCACTTTGTTGTCTCCAGATAGTGGATCAATATATATGATTAAAGACAATGGTGACCGGATTGCGAATAATTCAAGCCTTCGTGAAAGTAGTAGTTATATATCCCACACTTCTTTTTTGTATGATAATTTGACGGTTACAGAGAATTTGAATTTGTTTGCGAGATTAATGAAGCNCGGTAAATATAATTCAGATTGGATCGACCTTTTGAAACGGTTTGATATTTCAAAATTTTCTGANAAAAAAGTCCGAGAATTGTCCCACGGTACCAAAAAGAAAGTGTCCATTTGTCGGAGTTTGATACAACCTGCTGGGATAATGATATGGGATGAACCTGATGCCGGGTTGGATGATTTTTCTATTCATACTTTGTCTGAAATTGTTAATGAGCAAACTGAAAAAGGGATATCAGTTTTATTGACTTCTCACAATAGGAGTTTTGTAGAAGACTTAGATGGGTATCAGTTTCGTTTAAGTTCGGGCTCGTTAGAATCAGTAAATTAGGCATTATAAAGAGATGAAATTGTTATCGACATTCCTTTTACTNGTACAGAAGGATTTTATTCTTGAGTGGAGGACTAAAGAGTTCATAACTGCCTCATTAGTGTTTGGTATATTGATAGTAGTTGTACTAAATTTTGGTATTCGATTAACAAACAACCAATGGGAAGCTGCGGGTCCAGGAATTTTGTGGGTCTGTTTCGTATTATCCGGAATTATAGGTGTAGGTAGNGCTTTTCAAAATGATTTGGATAATGAAGCATTGACTGGAATAGATTTACTTGGTGTTAGTAGAGACGTAATATTCTTCAGCAAGGCTGCTTCCTGTATGATATTTGTATTTATTATGCAACTGTTACTGATTGTGCCCTTTATAGCTTTATTAGGATTTAATCCTTTTTCAATTTCTTTGTTAATTGTGATGCTGCTCTTCTCGTTAGGTTTTTCCGTCGTGAGTGCTCTATTTGTTCTTATAGCACATCAAACTAAATCAAAAGACGTCATAATGTATGTTTTGATATTGCCNGTAATTTTGCCAATACTAATTTCTTCAGTAGAACTTACCAGNGAATTAATTTTAGGCTATCAACTGACCTTCACTAATCATTGGATAGGAGTTTTGGCTGGGTTTGATTTGGTATACCTAGTGATTTGTCCTTGGTTATTTGGCATAATATTAGAAGAGTAATTTTAAAAGGGCGNAAAAAATGAAGAAATTTAGAAATATTCTGATAGCTACACCAATTATATTGATGTTGATAAATATTTATTTAATATTTATGGTGGCCCCAACTGATGTGNACTTGNGGCACATTCAAAGAATATTTTATCTGCATGTGCCGACGGCTTTGCTATCTTTCGTTGCATTCTTCACTGTCGCGGGTTTGAGCGTATCGTACTTAATTAACAAGAATCGGGCCATAGATAGATTGAGTCAAGCTTTAGCCGAAGTAGGCTTAGTATTTGTAACGTTGGCATTAGTAACTGGCTCAATTTGGGCTAAACCTGTCTGGGGCGTATGGTGGACTTGGGAGCCAAGGCTTACNACGACTTTAATATTGTGGTTTATATATGTTGCCTACGTGATGGTAAGGTCTTACACCTTGGATTCAGAAAGGGCTTCTAAATTCGCCGCCGTGCTTGGGATAGTTGGAGGAATCAATGTTCCCATAGTGTATTACTCTGTAATGCTTCGCTCGATTCATCCAGGGCCAGTCATAGGAGATGAATCTAAGTTACCTAATTCTATGCTTTTGGTATTAGTATTTTCATTAATTGCATTTGGGGCCGTATTACTAGCACTTGTTAAAGAGAGGCATTTTACCTTATATGCAGATCACATACTCTCTGATCATGCATTGAAACGTCAACAGAAATCTATTAGTTAGGAACATTTTATGTCTATATTTTTATTACAATCTGATTTACCTACCAATCTTGGCTATTTAGCTGCAGCTTATTTTGTAGCATGGGCAGCTTTGTTTGGATATTTAATATTGATAGCTAGGAAAAGACGAGCGATTGAGAATACTTTAGAAAATATAAAGAATGAAAATGAATAACCACNGGTAGTGCAGATTATGTCAGAAAACGCCAATAAAAAACCATATCTCAGATGGATTTTACTAATATTCGTTACAGGATTAGTAATTTCTTATATGGCTGTGCAAGCATTTCCTGGGAGCGCTAGATATTTTTTGACCGTGGGGGAATTTGCTAATCGTGNTGAGTTACATCAAGGTCAGATTGTTAGAGTTTCTGGTGCGCTGGTAGCAGATTCATTTATCAGAACTTCAGGAAGTACGACATCTAGTTTCCAATTAATAGATAAAGACGTAAGTAATGGGCCATATTTAGACGCTTCTTATGTGGGNGTATTACCCGATTTATTTTTCAATCCTNATTCTGAGATNATTTTAGAAGGGTCCTATCAAGATACAGGCATGTTTGTAGCAGANAGCATCCTAGTTAAATGCCCNTCAAAGTATCAAGAACTTGAGGAACAGGGCGATGCGGAACCGTACAAAGACCCANTTTAGTTACTTAATTAAAATTCGAAGTCTCCTAATAATGCGTCAGCATCCCTAACTCTTGCTTTGCTTCTCATATCGACGACTTTCTGATCTAGAGTTGCAACATTCGAATCTTCGTAGATAACTCCTATGGGAACTCCGGGTTTTTGGATTAGTTCAAATGCAGCGTCTATATTGGAAGCGTCATGTTCTTCAGGTATAGGTTGCACTAAAGGAGCTATGCCATTTTTGGCATCACCTTTCATTTCCATGAAAAAGTCATTGTAAGTTGTGCATGGAGANTGAACGTGNACCATTGCGAATCCAGGATGATTCATCCCTCTNGTTATNAGTTGAGCAAGCTCTCGNGGTTGCCCTGAAAATCCTGATGCTACAAAAGTGGCACCATGNGTAAGATACAGTTGTAAAGGATCTGCTTGCGCTTCAATTTTTCCAAANGGGGTAGAGCTAGTGATTGCNCCTGATTTGGAAGTGGGTGAGCTCTGCCCTTTGGTNAGACCGTATACNCCNTTATCCATCACTACAGCACAAATGTTNAGATTCCGAGCTGCTTGTGGACCNATATGTTCNCCACCAATGCTTAGGAAATCNCCATCACCAGCAACCACAATTACGTTCAGTTCGGGGTTTGCCATTTTGACTCCGAATGCAATAGGGAGGCTTCTTCCGTGAATGCCATGAATACCATAAGGTTGTTGTCCTTCTAGTAAGTGGACTAAATTACCAGAACATCCTATTCCTGCTACTACGACGTTATTCTCTATAGGAAGGTCGGTATTTTCTAGGCGGTCTATCATTGCGAATTCTATAGCTCTGCGAACACCGAAGTCTCCACATCCAGGACACCATTTAAAATCGTACTCAGGGTTTCGTTTGCTCATGATTGGTTATTCTCCCTTTATTTGGTTTTAGTTTCTGTCAGATTTTTGATTTCGGATACAAGGTCCTTTACCCTGAAAGGTAACCCTGTGTATTGAGTTATTGATACTGCGTTAACGTTCAATGATCTGAGAATTGATGAGAACTGACCTTGGTAATTTAATTCCGGTACAATTACTAGCTTCTTACTTTGAAGTTGTTCTAGCATTTCGGGGGGCAGAGGATTTAATAGCATTGTGTAGTAGAACCCAATATCCATTCCCTCTGAGTTCAATTCATTGAATGCTTCCAAGGCGGGTCCTTTGGAACCTCCCCAAGGTACGATACAAATTTCAGAGTCTGGGTTTTGTGATTCATATTCGTTTTCTTTCAAGAGCTCGATTTTGTTAAATCTTCTTTCAGTGTTGCTAATATGGTGTGAAGGTAAATGGGTAGTATCTCCTACATCGTCATGCTCACTTCCGTTGGCAACATATGCACCAGGTCTACCTGGTATAGGCATTGGAGATAGTTGATCACCTTCATATCTCTTGTATCCATTGTTACCATCATAAGTTAGACGATCTTCCACTGTGATTTTAGACAGATCAGGTCTCGGGATGTTCTGAACACGTTCCGCTAGTGCCATTTCTGTCATAAGTATTACTGGTCCTTGATATCGCTCTGCCCAATTTAATGCTTTAATCGCACCATAGAAACATTCTTCTACGGTACCTACTGCTATGACTGGCAATTTGACATCACCGTGGGCAGGATACATGCATGACATTAGGTCTGATTGTTCTGTTTTGGTGGGTAATCCTGTAGCAGGGCCTCCTCTTTGAACATCCACAACCACCAAAGGCACTTCGGACATCCAAGCGAGCCCAATTCCTTCGCTCATCAAGGAGAATCCCGGGCCGGCCGTGGCAGTCATTGCTTTTTTGCCTGCATATCCTCCTCCGATGAGGGCGGTTATAGCTTCTATTTCAGAGCCTACTTGATACACAAATTTACCTTCTCCGTGTAGGTTCCGTTCCATGTAGAGAAGGACTGTTGTGGCGGGCGAAATGGGATATCCTGCGTAAAAGTTAAGTCCTGCAGCAATTGCTCCTACAGATATTGCTTCATTGCCTTTCATCATTACTTGTTGGTAATCTGGTTTGATTGGATCAGCTAATTCTCCCAGATTGAACCCACTTTCAGCTGCATGAGATCTACCTAAGTCTAGGGCTTGATGGTTGGATTTTATAATTTCTTCGTCGTTATCGCGGCCTCTAGTAAATCTGTCTGTCACAAAGTCTTTAAGGTATTGTTGAGGCATGTTCACCAGATGNGCCAGAGCTCCNATCACAATCATNTTGGCTGCTCGGTTGTTCCCNGTGGTACGTGCTAGTTCATCGATGGGTAAACCAAAGCTTTGGGGATTATCTTCNATCTCNAAGTCATTGGAGTTGAAAATGATAACTCCTCCGTCACGAACTTCACCTCGGTGGTTTTCGTAGGCNTCTTCGTTGAACGCGACTAATACATCGATGTTGTCACCTGCGCTTAGTACAGTCTCGGTGGATATTCGAGCCTGTGTCCAAGTAGGGCCTCCTAAGATTTGGGACGGGAATGTTGCATAGGTTAGAGCGTGATATCCGACTTGAGTTGATGCTTGTGCTAACCCTTCAGCAGAGGTTACTACTCCTTGGCCACCTTCACCAGCAAATCGAACGACGAAATCTCGCATCTGCATTTTATTAAAGTCCTTTATACAGTTTCTTGTTTCAGCGATTTTGTTGTTGGTGAGTTATGCCAACACGCCGTAATTCGGAATTATCTCATAAAATACGAGAGATAGGAATACCAATTTGCCAAAATGGTTAAGGCGAATTTTAGTAATTTGATTCAGGGATCTACATACGGTAATGGGCATTCATAATATTAATAAGTGTATTTTGGGTTGACAATTAAAAAATAAATCAGATATTTTGAAAAGAGGCTTTTCATAAGATAATTAAAAGTATTGAGGTAAACATGCCCGCTAAGGCGAAGACAAAAACCAGGAAAACTAAAAGCTTAATACCTGCAGCAGATGGAAAGAAGCTCGTGATCGTTGAGTCGCCAGCTAAGGCTAGAACAGTAGGACAGATTCTCGGGAGACAATATGTTGTTGTTGCGTCGCTAGGGCACGTAAGAGATTTGCCGAAAGGTAAGCTAGGAGTGGATGTAGATAATGAATTCGAGCCATCTTACGTCGTTTCTAGAGATAAAACAAAGTTGATGAACGCATTGAAAAAGGCATTTGGTCAGGCCTCAGAAATTTATCTTGCCACTGATCCGGATCGAGAAGGAGAGGCTATATCCTGGCACCTTCAGCAGGCATCGGGGATAGCAGACTCAGATGATAAATTCAAACGGGTAGTCTTTCATGAGATTACTAAGCAGGCAGTAGAAGAAGCATTTGAGCATCCCAGAAGTATTGATATGGGTTTAGTGGACGCTCAGCAGACACGAAGAATTCTGGATAGACTTGTAGGGTTTCAGTTAAGTCCATTGTTATGGAGAAAAGTACAGAGAGGATTATCTGCAGGTCGAGTTCAGTCGGTATGTTTGAGAATGCTCACTGACCGGCAGAAACAAATTGATAGTTTCACCCCTGTTGAATATTGGTCGATTGAACTTGATATGCACGACCATTCGGACTCGAGTGCAACGCATATAATGAAAGCTGTTTTACATAACGTGAAAGGTAATAGAGGAACGATTGAGATTACCCACGAAGATTCAGCTAATCAAATTAAGGAGTTGCTGAGTCAATCAGATTTCAAGATCACTTCAATCACTTCTAGGCAAAGAAAGTCACGCCCTTCAGCGCCATTTACCACTAGTACACTGCAACAGGAAGCAGGACGTAAATTACGATTCAACACCCGAAAGACTATGAGTGTTGCCCAAAGACTTTATGAAGGGTTTAATGTGGGGGGTGAATCAGTAGGGCTAATTACTTACATGCGTACAGATTCTGTTCAAGTAAGTGATATTGCGGTGAATGAAGCCAGAAGTCATGTGAAAAATGTCTATGGTGATTCTTACATCCCAAATGGCCCTAGGATGTATAAATCTCGTAGCAAAAATGCGCAAGAGGCTCACGAAGCTATACGTCCGACTTCAATTAAACGAACGCCCCAGTCTTTATCCGCATACTTGGATTCAGATCAAATGAAATTGTATACATTGATATGGTCCAGAATGGTAGCTAGTCAAATGTCTGACAGTGTAACTGAGTCAACAAGAGTAGATATTGATGCAGTGAGTACTACTACTACTTATGAATTACGATCAAATGGATCGAAATTGATATTTGATGGATTCAAGAAACTGTACGAAGAATCTGCGGATTCAGAAGAAGATAATAAAGATTCAAAACTATTACCTAACTTGTCAGAAGATATGATATTGGGCTGTAAGGAAATAACTCCTATTCAACATCATACGCAAGCGCCCCCAATGTATACGGAGGCTTCATTAGTGAAAGAAATGGAAGAGAACGGGATAGGCAGACCTAGTACGTACGCTCCCACCATAAACACAATATTGGATAGGAATTATGTAGAGAGAGAACAATCAAGGCTCAAACCTACTGTGTTGGGCATGACTGTATCTGATGAATTAATTGATTATTTTGGGACTACAAAACTTCAACCAAAAGAAGATTCCGCCGAGTACGTTGGGACTCATAATGTAGAAGATGGGACTAAAATATTAGAGTTGGATTTCACTGCTGAAATGGAAAATCATCTTGATGATATAGCGAGTAACGAAAAGGCATGGATAGATGTGTTAGAGCAGTTTTATCAGCCTTTCATGAGGTCTTTAGATAATGCTACAGAGAATATGCCATATCGTAAGATAGAAGAACCGACCGATGAAGTTTGTGAGAAATGTGAAAGTCCCATGGTTATAAAAACTGGCAGATATGGGAAATTCATTGCATGTACAGGCTTTCCTGAGTGTAGAAATACTAAACGCATTGTGGAAACAACCGGGGTCCCGTGCCCTAGATGTGGGAAAGATTTAGTTCAAAGGAAGTCAAGGAATAGAGGTAGACCTTTTTATGGATGCTCTGGATATCCGGAATGTGATTTTCTTGTGAATAAACAGCCTGTCAAAGAAGCTTGTAAGGACTGTGGTGGATTAATGGTTGTTGATAAACCAGGTATATGGGCTTGTACAGTATGCTCTTCAAGTGTCCAAAGCCCTGTAGCTGTGGCGGACTGAGTAAATTAGTGGACACCAAGAGTTATATCACGAAATATGCTAGTTATTTGAAGTCGCAAAAAATGGTGTCTGAGAATACTATTAGAGTTTATCAAGAGGATTTACAGACTTTCGAAATCTTTTTGGAGTCTTATGATTATTCAGAAGATTCTATGAATCTGCAAACTACTAGAGAATATTTGGTTTGGTTAGCGTCATCTGCAAAAAAAACCGAGCGAATGCAATCCAGACACAATGGAAGTCGTGAAGGATATCAGAGGACAAGTATAGTGAGGAAACTTAGTGCCTTGAGATCATACTTCGAGTATTTGGTATTTATTGGGAAGTTTGATTCTAATCCCATCCCACAAGCTAAAACTCTTAGTATGAAAGTGGATAAATCTATTCCGCTTTTTATGTCCAAAAGTGAGATGTTTCGATTATTAAATGCCCCCAATCTAAACTCTTTTCAAGGGAAAAGAGATAAGGCTATTTTAGAATTATTATATGGATGTGGTATTAGATTAAGTGAACTTCATGATTTGGATTTGAAACATTTGAACTTAACCAGGAAAGAGATAAGGGTATTAGGAAAAGGATCAAAGGAAAGGATTGTTTTATTTGGTAGTAATAGTCAAGTGGCAATAGAGGATTATATACATAACGTGCGAGGTCAGGATGTTAAAGCATCCTGCGACGCTTTACTGCTCAATCGTTTCGGAGACAGACTGTCCAGACGGAGTATACAATTGGTAGTTAAAAAGTATGCTAAGATAGCTGGGCTCCGCGAAGGGATACATACCCACACTCTACGTCATAGTTTTGCTACGCATATGTTAGAAGGAGATGCGGATTTGAGGGTGATACAAGAATTACTTGGTCATTCCAGTCCTACGACTACAGAGATATATGCCCATGTGACCAAGAATGAGGCACGTAAATCTTACATGAGTTATCATCCTAGAGTGACGAAAGGAAATGATGAGTAAAATATTAGTAATCAATGGTCCTAACTTAAATTTTCTCGGGAAACGTAATCCCGATATATACGGATCTGATACGTTGGCGGACGTCGAAAAAAAGGTTCGCGAAGCTGTATTTGAAATAGACGTGGATTTGGTATTTTTTCAGTCGAATCATGAAGGTGAATTAATAGATTTCATACAAGAACACCACGGTTCGTTAAACGGGATAGCGATCAATGCAGGTGCATTGACGCATTACGGATATTCTTTAAAAGATGCTCTAATAGATGCTGCAGTCCCGGTGGTAGAAGTACATGTTGGGAATCCATATGGTAGGGAAGAATGGAGACGTCATTCTGTGATAGCTGATGTTTCAATCGGAATAATTTCCGGCTTTGGATGGAAAAGTTATAAACTAGCTATTGATGCTCTTTTAGAGCAAGATTAGTTACCAATGAGGAGGGTTTTAGATGCCTGTTAATTTTAGTGATTTAAGTCGAGGATTGGTTGTGGAACTGGAATCACAGCCTTGGGAAGTATTGGATTATGAACGAAATAAGATGCAAAAACGAGCTCCCGTGACCAAAATTAAAATGAAGAATATGATCACAGGCTCTGTTGTGGAGAAATCGTTTCAGCGAGATGACACTGGTATGGAACTGGCGGAGATTGAAAATAAGGAAGCGCAGTATCTGTACACAGACGGAGAGTACCATTATTTCTTGGATCAGGAATCGTTTGAACAGTATGAATTAGTAGAGTCCCAATTAGGGAATGCTATTAATTACGTAAAGGAAGGCATGATTATTGAAGTAGTATTTTACAAAGGTTCTGCTATAAATGTGATACTACCAACTCATGTGGAATTGGAAGTAGCTGACACTCCTCCCGCATTTAAAGGGGACACTGCTCAAGGAGGAAATAAACCTGCTACTTTGGAAACAGGATTGAAAATTACTGTGCCTATGTTTATTACTCCTGGTACGGTGGTGAAAGTAGATACACGTACAGGTGAATATTCAGAAAGGGTAAGTTAATGGATCACTCTTGGAGTGTAACTCAGCTCACTAATTATCTTAAACAATCTTTAGAGACGGATACGACTTTGTCTGGATTATCAGTTGTTGGAGAGGTGTCTAATTTAAGTAGCCCCCCTTCAGGGCACAGATATTTCAGTTTGAAGGATCCCCAGAATGTGGTGAGTGGAGTGATGTGGTCGAGTCGACCAGGTATAGAACACCTTAAAGAAGGTGAGCAGGTGCTTGTGTCCGGTAAGATGACCTTTTATGGGCCTCAAGGAAAGTGCAATTTACAAGCCGATCTGGTTGTGCCATTAGGGGAAGGTTCTTTATCAATTGAATTTGAACGCTTGAAATCTAAATTGAATATAGAGGGCCTNTTTGATTTAAACAGGAAGAGAAGATTGCCTGANTTTCCTACTGTAATAGGGGTAGTTACTTCGTCCTCAGGATCAGTTTGGCAAGATATACAAAATGTAATTACTAGGCGATATCCTTTATGCGAATTGTTGCTGTCACACACTTCAGTACAAGGTGTTGGNGCNTCAGATGAAATTTGCGGAGCCCTTGAACTATTAAATTTGGAAGGNAGAGCNGACGTGATTGTGTTAGCAAGGGGGGGAGGTTCTTTAGAAGACTTATGGTCGTTTAATGAAGAAAGTGTAGCTAGAGCGATTTTCGCAAGCAAAATNCCAGTAGTTTCTGCAGTTGGTCATGAAACTGATGTGACCATCGCCGATATGGTAGCGGATGTGCGAGCTCCAACTCCATCAGCTGCTGCTGAATTAGTTGTTCCTGATATCGATAATTTACGATTGGAATTAGTGAACCAGAAAAATAGNATCGTTCAAAATCTNGATAACACGCTTGGAATGAATAAATATAAANTGGCCANTCTTATGGAAAACATATTAAGATCGATACCTCAGATAGACGATAATAGACGATATCTGGATGAAATATCTCAACGTGTATCCGAGAANTTCACACTGTATATACGGGAACATCAAACAATGATAGGCGCGCTAGAAAATCAAGTACGGCTACTTGATTTTAATAGTATATTGGCTCGAGGATTCGCCTATGTGCATCAGAGATCAACTGGGTTGCCAATAAGATCTAGTCATGAATTGAATGAACGAGATATTATTACCATAACGTTTAATGATGGTGACCGGTCGGCGCAAATTTTATGATAGAGGTTTGATTGTGGAGTCGGGAAATCAACAAGAAGAGCAATCCTATGAATATCTTCTGGCTAAATTGAATGAAGGGATTAAATCATTAGAATCTGGAGACCTTACTCTGGACCAATCTATTGAATTATATAAGCAATGCATGGAAATGATTGCTCAATGTAATGATTTTTTGGATAAGGCTGAGATTGTAATCAGCGATATTAGTAATCCATCTTAGCAAATGTTGAAGATAGGTTGGTTCTCTACAGGTACAGGCCCAGGTTCTAGAAGATTGTTATCAGATTTCTGTTCTAGAACGNCTGACAAATCGGTGGATGCGGGCATTTCCTTTGTGTTTNCTAATAGAAATCCAAATGAGTACGAAGAAACTGATAAATTATTCAAATTGATTCATTCCTATAATTTGCCGTTGGAGACTTTGTCTCGTAAAAACTTCAGGACTGAGACTGAAGAGTCGAACACNCATAAATTTGATCGGTCAGCTTATGATCGTGAGGTGCTCAAGCTAATATCTAAATATGATGTTGATGTGATTATACTTGCGGGTTATATGTTGATTGTGTCGTCAGTGCTATCCAACACTTATCATATGATTAATCTTCATCCTGCTCTACCAGATGGACCCAAAGGCACATGGCGAGAAGTGATAAAAGATGTGATTAAANATCAGTCCCTTTCTACGGGAACCATGATGCATTTGGTCACTGAGGATGTTGATAGGGGCCCATGTGTTACCTTTAGCGAATGTGATTTAAGAGATTTATGGGTTGCTTATAAGGCCGGAAATTTAGAAGCGTCGGATTTGTTTAACCAGATTAGGGCGAGACAATTTTCGCAGGAACCTGTGTTAATGTTTGAGACCATTTCAAGTATTGCTGACGGAAAAATTGACTTAGATGAACTCACATATTTGCATAATGGTGTTGCAATGCCACTTCCTAAATGTTTAACAGAATCTGTTTCTATGCACTTAGGCTGATTGCTTTAATTCACCATCGTCTAATGTTATAGATTTTCCTTGAGAATCCTTGATTATAGGTCCCCTTATCATTAAAGCGGCGTCTTCATCAACAGTACAGGTTGCTGCGTGTGACCTGGAAGGCAATTCGTACATCACATCTAGCAAAATTTCTTCTACGTATTGTCTAAGAGATCTTGCTCCTGTTTGGCTTTCCATACATTTTTGAGCGATTATTTCCAGGGCTTTATCAGTAAATTCCANATTTATTTCGTCGAGTTCAAATAGATGCTGATATTGCTTTGTCAAAGAGTTTTTAGGCTCGGTTAATATTTGAATCAAGCTATGTATATCTAGNGCTTCTAACGTTGCAATAATCGGTAATCTTCCAACAAGTTCAGGAATGAATCCGTAGTTTAGAATGTCTTCCGTACCGATATTGGAGGAATCATCGGTATCTGAAGTTTGAGAGGCGAGGAAACCAAATTTGGTTCCTTTTGATATTCTTTGCTCAACAATATCATTTAGGCCGTCGAAGGCTCCTCCACATATGAACAGGATGTTTTTTGTATCTAATTGTATAAATTCTTGTTGCGGATGTTTGCGGCCGCCTTGTGCAGGCACATTAGCTACTGTTCCTTCTATGATTTTTAGGAGTTCTTGTTGAACACCCTCTCCGGATACGTCCCGAGTTATGGATCTGTTAATGCCCTCTTTACGCGCTATTTTGTCTAATTCATCAATGTAAATAATCCCTTTTTCGGCTTTTTCCACGTCCCAGTTAGCTGATTTTATAAGTCTTAGTAAAATGTTTTCCACATCTTCTCCGACGTAACCTGATTCTGTTAATGAAGTGGCATCGCAGATGGCGAAGGGTACATTTAAAATATTTGCCAGTGTTTCTGCTAACAATGTTTTCCCTGAACCAGTAGGCCCAATTAATAGCATGTTGGATTTATGGATCGTGATGTCGCTTTCTGTTTCTGTTCCCCACAGACGTTTATAATGGTTGTAAACAGCCACACTGATTGTTTTCTTTGCGACTTGTTGTCCAATTACATATTCGTCTAAGAGTGTAGAAATTTCTTTCGGAATGAGTGGAATGTTAGGTTTTTCAGTATCATCTTGAAAAGCTTTATCTGTATCAATTAGTTGGTTAAGTACTCTGATGCATTCGTAACATACCGACGCTCGTCCTTGACCAGCGACGATTAGATTTGGTCTCTGTTGAGTTTTCTCACAGAATGAACATCTTTGATTTCGATTAGTTGTCATACTTTCTTAGGAAAGGTGATTATGCTTTGCTAGAGTCTGAACCCAAAATTTCGTCTATCAATCCGTATTCCACTGCTTGGTCGGAAGTTAAGTAATAGTCGCGGTCACTATCTTGAGCAATTTTTTCATAAGTCTGACCAGTTTGAGTTGAAAGTATGGTCCTCAGTTTATCTTGTAGTCTGAGGATTTCCTTTGCAGCAATCTCTATATCAGTAGCTTGTCCTTGAGCTCCGCCAAGAGCTTGATGCATATGAATAGTTGAGCTAGGTAAGGCATATCGTTTGCCTTTGGCTCCGCCGCAAAGAAGCACGGTTGCCATGCTCGCTGCCATGCCGAGACATACTGTAGACACTTCTGGTTTTATCATTTGCATGGTGTCATATATGGCTAATCCAGAGCTAATTACTCCTCCCGGGCTATTAATATACATACTGATTGGCCTGTCTGGGTCTTCTCTTTCTAGGTAAAGAAGTTGCGCAACTATGAGGTTCGCAACAGGATCCGCAATAGGGGTGCCTAGAAAGACTATGCGTTCTTTAAGGAGTAAGGAGTATATATCAAATGCTCGTTCGCCTCTGTTACTTGTTTCAATAACCATGGGAACGATGTTTTGTTCTGGTTCTTGGTCCCGGATACTTCTCTCGTAGGATTCGAAAGGGTTGATTAGCATTGTGTAGCTCCTATTATCGATTTATTAGAATGTTTTCACTCATTACTGTCAGACACTTCAGTGTTCTTTTCGGCACTGGAATTGTCTGTAGATGAAGCTTCTGTAAGTTCTACCAGTCTTTCTAGTACTTTCCTGTTGAACATTGATGATCTTATTGAATCCTTTGTGCTTTCTGTATTAAAAAAAGATTCCATTCGTTCTCGAGTCTCATCAGACTCATCATATGATTTTAACATATTATCTATTTCTGTTTGTACNTCTTCTTCAGTAACTTCTATTGCTTCGTCTGATGAGAATTGTTTCAGNACCAAGAATCTGTTNAGCCTCTCATTAGCAGATTGTTCTAGNTCTTCTGTGAATTCTTCAGGAGATTTNCCCATGTAAGCTAAATAGGTNTCTATATCTACTTGTTGATTAGAGAGAGCCTGTTCTCNNTCTCTTCTTAATGAGTCTNCCTCTCTTTCGTAAAGTAAATTGGAGGCTTGAATATCAGAGATTTCTACTAGTTTGTTTAGGCTGTCTTCTTGTAATTTNAGAGCAGCTTGGGAATCAGCTTCAGTGGTCAATTGTTCCATCACATTGGATTTAAAGTCTTCAAGAGTATCGAAGCCTTCTCCAATACTTTTTGCAAATTCGTCATCAATTGCGGGGAGATTTTTTTCTTTTACAGAAAGAATTTCCACTTCAAATGCACATTGTTTTCCTGCATATTCTTTCCTAGCATAATCTTCTGGAATAGTTATTTCGAATTCGAGAGATTCAGTTTCGCTGTGTCCTATTAGATTAGGCGCGAAGCCTGGGAAAGGAAGAACAGAGTCTTCGATTGGTATGAAGTCTATTTCGGAATCGTCAATGACAAGTTCATCATCGATGATTCCTTTGACATTAATGTTTAGTAAGTCTGAGTATTCAATTGGTCTCTCTACAGGTTCCCAGCTGGCTTGTTCGTTCCTGACTCGGTCCAAGACTTCATCCACTTGTTCTTCTGTAATCGATACTGGTTCGCGTTCAATATTAATTTCATCAGTATTACCTAGTGTTACTATGGGTTCCAATGGAACGGTAGCCTTATATTGTGTAGGTTCCATTCCTAAAAGCTCGATGTGGGGTTCAGCAAACGCAGATATGTCATTGTCCCTAAGAGCTTGGTCTAATGATTCTGGTATCATGAATTCTATGGCTTCGTTAACAAGTCCAATTCTTCCAACCATCGATTCTACAATGCTTTTAGGGGCTTTCCCCGGCCTAAATCCAGGAACTTTGAGTCTGGTAACTAGGCGCTTGTAAGATCTATCTAAGTAAGGGTTTTCATCATCTTCCGTAAGTGTCACTGTCACTATGATTTCAGCGGTTTGCTCGCTTTCAGTTTGTATTTCCACAAAAAACTCCGTATATAGGTGCTAAATAGGTATGAATATCGGTTAGCGAGTATAGCATATATCGGATTTATGGGAAAGAATAACCGTTATTCAAAAGGTCTATGATTTGCTGTAGAAAGATAAGAAATATCCGAAATTGGCCAAAATTTAAAAAAAATCATAAAAATTGACCAAAATTGTATATTTTTCAATTGACCAGAGTTGTTATCAATTGATAGCCTAGTTGATGTAGGGTGTTGTGCGGGGTGGTGTAATTATAATTTCATCATAATGATTGGCCGGTCTGTAGTTTTCCTGCAGGCCGGTTTTTTATTTCTGCACCCTCAGTTTCTATCGGAATGAGTGCTAGTATCGATTTAAGCGTTATACATGTACCTGTTATGGTCGATGAAATCGTGGAAGGTTTACAGTTGAAGGCCGGCGGCATATGGGTTGACTGCACGGTAGGAGATGGCGGTCATTCGCGCACCATTTTAGAAAAGACTTCACCTGGTGGATATTTGATCGGATTCGATAAAGATAATCAAGCCTTGCGCGTAGCAAAACAGGCGTTACAGGATTTTGAAGGAAGAGTTGAATTGGTTCAAGGTTCTTATGCAGGTATGCTACAACCACTGAGCCAAGCCAGGACAGGGCTGGTAGATGGGATATTGTTCGATTTAGGTATTTCATCTCGTCAAGTTGATGAATCTGGCTATGGGCTTAGTTTTAACCGATCAGAAACATTGGATATGAGGTTTGATAAGTCTCAAGATTTAATGGCTATGGATGTGATAAATGAGTATGACTTTGAGGATTTAAGTAGAATTTTCAAAGAGTATGGCGAGGAAAGGTATTCTAAAAGAATTGCCAGAAAGATTATTGACTCACGTCCAATCAGTACCACTGACGAACTGGCTGATTTAGTGAATACTTGTGTTAGGAAAGACGCTAGCGGTAGACATCCCGCTACTCGAGTTTTCCAGGCTCTCAGGATAGAAGTGAATCAAGAATTAGAGGATTTGTATGCAGGATTGGAGTCAGCGCTGACAGCATTAAAAGTGCAAGGTCGGATGGCCGTTATTAGCTATCATAGCCTGGAGGATAGAATTGTTAAAAATTTTATGAGAGATAAATCAAAGGCGTGTCAATGTGCTAAAGCGATTCCGGTTTGTGTGTGTGAAGCGTTACAACGATTACGATTAGTTAATAGGAAAGTGATTAAGCCTTCGGTAAATGAATTGGATAGGAATAGGCGGAGTAGAAGTGCCCGTCTTAGAGTTGCAGAGAAAATAGGATAAATGATAATGGAGGTCTAACGGCAATGAGAGATAAGTTTCATACAGGAATAGATATAGGGTCTGGATATACAACTGTGATTATTGGCAGGGTTGGTTCGGAAGGAGAGCTTAAGATAGTTGGAGTGGGCAGGACTGTTACCAAGGGTATGAATAGAGGCTTGGTAGATGATGTTGCGGAGCTCAAAGAGACCGTTCGATTGGCCCTGGAAAATGCTGAAGAATATACGGGCAGAGGTAATTTGTCTGGCGCCTACGTCGGAGTAACTGGGCAAGGAATATCTTCGAAAAACGTGATGAATTTAGCGTTGCACAAGAGTGAAAAAGAAATCATCACTTCTTCTATGATTAGACAGTTAATAGAGTCATGTTATCCCGAAAACGACTCTCTTAATGATGTTCTTCATGTGATACCGGTNGGATTTAATTTAGATGGATACAATAAAACAAGAAATCCTTTGGGTCTCCACGCCAGAACAGTCGAAGTCGAGTCTCATGTAGTGAGTATGAATTCCACTGATTTGAGAAATACGATCAAATCNGTNTCATCAAACAAAGTTATGGTTAATGGCGCAGTNTTCCAAGGNTTGGCTGCTGCTGAATCAGTCATCACNGGTGACGAAAGAGANATAGGTTCTGTNCTAATTGACATAGGAGAATCGACAACCGATTTNGTGGTATTTAAGGAAGGNAGTCCTTGGTATTCNACNGTAGTTCCAGTTGGNGGGAATATGATTACCCGTGATATATCTGCAGCATTAGGAGTCCCTTTTAGNGCCGGAGAAGAAATCAAGNTNAAATATGGTCACTGTATGCCTTCANTGGTGNACTCTANTGAAGAAATAGTGGTNCCGGGATTNCAGGGCGATGATAAAAAGACTGTATTGAAGAGAGACATAGCGGTTCCAATCCAATCTAGAATGTTGGAATGGNTGCGATTGGTAACGCAGGCAATATCNGCTTCAGGATTAAGAGCAATNCCTAGNGGAGGATTAGTTATAACNGGAGGNGGNNCAAGNTTATCNGGGTTGACAGAATTGATNAATGATAACTTAGATATTCCAATAAGACTCGCTTANCCTGTAGGNATAAAAGGCTTGCCTTCNCAATTACAAAAACCNGANTATTCNTCNGCTGTNGGTTTGTTNTTGTGGGCAGTGAAGCATCAAGGAGAGAAGCANAGTTATCCTCAGGAAAATATTTGGTCGCAAATAAANAAAATACTTAATAAAAANGAACGTGCAATAGTTGGTTGATGAATAGCTGACATGTCCTGGTTTAAAAAAATGCTGAGACATAGATAATATAAATTAATTGTTGTGATTATGGGAGGTAAGATGGCAGAAAATAGCGCGGCGTGGGAAAACAATAACAACTCGGAAGTACAGGCACAACCGGTTTACCGGGAAACGGCTAAGATCAAAGTAATAGGAATTGGTGGCGGTGGAAGTAACGCCGTTAGTCGTATGTTTAAGGAAAAATTAGATGGTGTTGAGTATTATGCTTTAAATACGGATTCTCAACATTTATTCAGATGTGATGTGGCTCATCGTATATCTTTAGGTTCTATTGCTACTAAGGGATTAGGCGCTGGAGCTCAGCCAGAAGTCGGGCGGCAAGCTGCAGACGAAAGTAGAAAAGAAATTGAAGCAGCGGTATCAGACGCTGATATGGTGTTCCTCGCGGTTGGAATGGGAGGCGGCACAGGAACAGGGGCGGCTCCTGTTGTTGCAGAAATTGCTAAGGACGCCGGCGCGCTTACCGTAGCTGTGGTTAGCAAGCCTTTTACCTTTGAATCTCAATCGCGCAGGAAGAACGCTGAAGAGGGTATAGAAAGACTAAAAGAACATGTTGATACCTTAATCACGATTCCTAATGACAGATTACTGGAACTAAACGAATTAAAAGATGAAGATTTCACTTGGGAAGAGGCTTTNAAAACGGCCGATTCAGTGCTTCATCAAGGAATACAGGCAATATCTGAAGTCGTTACCATACCTGGAGAGATCAATGTAGACTTTGCTGACGTAAAAACTATTCTTAGTAATGCGGGTCAAGCTTGGTTGGCAATAGGAAAAGGAAAGGGAGAGCACCGCGCGGCTGACGCGGCGAGGCAAGCTACAGAAAGTCCATTGTTAGATATTGAAATGAATGGTGCTAGAAAAATATTATTCGTTATAACGGGAGGCGCAACTTTGACTTTGCGAGAAGTTCAAGAGGCAGCGAATGTAATCCAGAGCATGTCAGATCCAGAAGCTAACATAATCTTTGGTACTAGCAGGGATTCTAAATTGGACGATGAAGTGAAGATTACGATGGTTGCTGCTTCGTTCCCTATATTCAATGACAATCTCAAACAAAGAGAAGAGGACTTCCAAAGACTGCTAGAAGAGAGCGTGGCTCCTGTTGCGGATGAATTGGATGTTCCAACGTTTTTAAGGAAACAAAATACAAGTAGTCGCTGGAGCCTTTTTAAGTAACACGGAATAGGGCGGCTTGCGAACTGTAGTGAGGCTAGGCATAATAACCCTAGCCTCACTACAGTCTAGTTTGTTAAAGCCTGCGAGGCTTAGCTAAGTCTAATGGTAGGCTGTTTAATTTGGGTATGGAAAGGTGATGCATGGATTGCCCTTATTGCCAAAATGATGAATTAAGGGTCACGGATTCTAGGTCAGTTCATAATGCAATTCGTAGACGGAGAGAATGTACTCAGTGNGANAAACGTTTNACNACCTATGAAAGGATTCANACCACAAANGTTGNCGTTANCAAGCAAGATGGGCGTCANGAAGATTTCAATAGAAGCAANCTGGTAAGTGGCCTGAGTAAAGCNTGTGCNAAACGNCCCATCACAATGTATGANATAGAAGAAGTGGTTGATNAGATAGAAAATGAANTAATGAAGGCCGCTACTTCTGAGATTTCNTCCGCTNANTTAGGNGAGTTGGTGATGGAGAAANTGAAAGGNTTNGACCGAGTNGCCTATATCAGATGGGCAAGTGTATATAAAGATTTCCAAGATGTCGAAAGTTTCCAGCANGTGGTGGCAGATTTGTTGGATTCGTAGGGAATGTGTGGAATTTAATAGTTTTNATACNAAAAAACTCGTAATTATTACGCAATAAAGTGCTTGACTTTTAATTAANCAAGTTCATAAAATTACNACCACTAATTGTAGTATGNCGCNGNNCAGNGTATACATNATGTAGTAGCNCANGAAGGAATTATAAACCTCAATNTATTTTAAAGGTATGAAATGACAATTATTAGAAAAGANACAAACGAAGCACAAGAAGAANTAAGAAGAATTATCAANGNCGCGTTGGTTGGTACATTGATTGATGAAAGGATCAATAGTGANGCCCCNNANTTATATGACAACTCTAAAGTNGTGTTGGANAGACGGTATTTNGGNAAAGACCGTGAAGGGAATGTNCTNGAANATTTNGAAGATATGTTTACCAGNGTNGCAGANAATTTAGCAGAGGCNGAAAGTAAATATGATGANTCNGCAGAANCTAAANAAAGAGCTGTTGNNAAATTCAGAGCAGTCATGAGGAAATTAGATTTTCTGCCGAANTCACCNACTTTNATGAATGCNGGNAGAGACTTACAGCAATTGTCTGCNTGTTTTGTGCTACCTGTGGAAGATTCATTGGANGCGATCTTTGACCGTGTNAGACANACNGCTATAATTCANAAGAGCGGTGGTGGNACTGGTTTCTCTTTCAGTCGCTTAAGGCCTGAAGGTGATACAGTAGGTTCCACTGGAGGAGTGGCTTCAGGACCAGTAAGTTTCATAAACGCNTTCGATGCTGCTACTGATGTTGTGAAACAAGGNGGNACCAGNCGAGGNGCTAATATGGGCATTTTGGAGGTTACNCATCCTGACGTGATGAAATTTATCACATCTAAAGAAGATGGCACTCACTTAAACAACTTTAATATATCTGTAGCTATCACTGAAGAATTCATGGAGAAAGTATCTNCGAATGCTGACTATGATTTGATTAATCCNCATGATGGNTCTTTTGCTGGAACACTGAATGCTAAAGAAGTTTTCGATACCATGACTGAGTTGGCGTGGAAGACAGGGGATCCTGGGATAGTATTTTTGGATCGTATTAATAGAGATAATCCAAATCCTCAATTGGGTAAGATTGAGAGTACTAATCCTTGCGGAGAACAGCCNTTGTTACCATACGAATCGTGTAATTTGGGATCTATAAACTTGGCTCATATGGTGCATTTTAATGATGACGTGGTAGAGATTGATTGGGGACGCCTAAGCGAAACAGTTAAGTCTTCGGTACATTTACTAGACAATGTTATAGACATGAATAATTATCCTATAGAGGCTATCGCTGAAATGAGTCGNACCACTCGAAGAATCGGCGTCGGAATAATGGGATTCGCCGATTTGCTTGTACAACTGGGAATTAAATACGATTCCTATGAGGCCGTGGATCTGGCGGAGAACATAATGGAGCGAATTCAAGAAGAAACATATACTGCTTCCGGCGAATTAGCTGAGATAAGAGGTACGTTCCCGGCGTGGGAAGAGAGTATTTACAACCAAGAAGGTAACCGAAGGAAGATGAGAAATTCAGCTCCTGTTACTATTGCTCCAACTGGCACGATAAGCATAATCGCCGGTACCTCAAGTGGAATAGAGCCACTGTTTGCTTTGTCTTATGTAAGAAACATTATGGATAACACCAAACTAGTTGAGGCGAATCCCTACTTTGAAGCTGTTGCAAAGAGTGAAGGGTTTTATTCGCAAGAACTTATGGAAGAACTTGCAGAAAAAGGTACATTGCACGACATGGACGTCCCCGAATGGGTCAAAGAAGTTTTCCGAACTGCGCATGATATTAGTCCTGAATGGCACGTTAGAATGCAGGCAGCGTTCCAAAGGTTTACTGATAACTCGGTTTCCAAGACTATTAACTTCCCTTCAGACGCTACTGTGGCGGATGTCAAAGAAGCGTATACTTTAGCATATGAGACGGGCTGCAAGGGCATCACGGTATACAGAGATGGGAGTAAATCCGGACAAACATTAAATACCGGAGGGTCTTTAACAGAGACAGGTGTTGAGTCTAATGAGCGAACTGCTGCTGAAAGGCCACGCGTTCTTAACGGGACGACTCATCTTGTGAGAACAGGCCATGGGAACATGTATGTGACTATCAACTGCGATGAAGATGGGAATCCATTTGAGGTGTTTGGAGCTTTAGGTAAAGCAGGAGGCAGTGATTCTGCACAATTAGAGGCGATATCTCGATTAGTGTCATTGGCGCTGAGATCGGGAATCGGTGCTGATGAAATTGTTGAGCAACTAAAAGGAATATCTGACGATAGCCCTGCTTGGGATGAGGGAGAATTAGTGAAATCGACTCCTGATGCCGTTGCTATAGCTTTAAGGAATTATGTTGATGGAGCCAGAGAAGAAGAGAATGAAAGCTGGTCTTTAGCGAATATCATTGGATTGGGCGGAAAACCATGCCCTGAATGTGATGGTACATTAATCATGGAAGAAGGCTGTGATAAATGTATGTCATGTGGTTATAGTAAGTGTGACTAAATTTTCTTGGATGCCCCGCGATAGATTGGTTTTTATTGCGGGGCTTTTTTTTGTACTAGGTGAAATTAATTATGCCTGGAGAGGAAATGAATGATAAGCCTTATGTAGGACTGACTATGGGTGATCCTTGTGGGATTGGGCCTGAAGTTGTNATNAAAGCTCTAATTCACTCTGAAGATATACGAGTGGTGTAATCCTGTAATTATCGGAAATGCCGCTTCTTTGAGAGAGACTGTGAAGATGCTTGATATTGATATGGCAATCAATCACATTAGTGAGACCGATATAGAAATGTCTAGAGTAAGTCCAAATGCAGCAAGTGTAATTGATATAGGAAATTTGAATTATGAAGATGTAACTATTGGTGAAATAAATCCAGGATGTGGGAAAGCGGCCATGGAATGGGTGAGTCATGCGGGCAGATTAGCAATGAGCGGAGCAATCGGAGGCATTGCTACTGCTCCTCTGAATAAAGAAGCTGCTAGTCTGGCGGGGTACGAAGCGATAGGGCACATGGAGCTGTTACAAGAACTAACAGGTTCTAAAACTGTAGCTACTATGTTAATAGCAAAAAACCTTAGAGTGGTTCATTTAACCACTCATAGGTCTTTAAGGGTAGCATGTGATTATGTCAAAAAAGATAGGATTTTGGATTATTTNCGTATAACGGATNAAAATTTCAAAAAATGGGGATTTGAAAACCCAAGAATTGGGGTCGCTGCTTTAAATCCTCACGGCAGTGACGGTGGTTTNTTGGGTGATGAGGAAAATGATGAGATTTTGCCAGCTGTAACACAAGCTAAANCTGAGGGAATGACNGTNGAAGGCCCGATTCCNGCNGATATAATATTTCACCAAGCTATAAATGANCAATATGATGCAGTATTGTGTATGTACCACGATCAAGGGCATATTCCGGTAAAGGTNTATGGTTTTGAAGAGAGNATCACAGCTAANTTAGGATTGCCTTTTGTGAGAACATCAGTTGATCACGGGACAGCATTTGACATTGCNGGGAAAGGAATTGCTGACCCTCTAAGTATGATCGAGGCGATTAAGCTAGCTTCTACNTTAATNTCAGGATCTAGATTATCCAGTTAGTCCANATTTCAAATGGTATAATTTCACATTATTCTTACATTCGAAGGTAATATATATGCGAATAGGATTTATAGGGGCAGGTGTTATGGCTGAAGCAATAATATCTGGAATTATTAAATCGGNAGCTTTGACTGCTGACGACATAATGGCGTCAGACGTATCGAAGNACAGGCTTGATCAGATGAAGAGNACTTTGGGGATTAATGTGACGAGTGATAATGGTACTTTAGTTGATTTTGGTTCTGTAATTTTCGTGGCAGTTAAGCCNCAAGACTTGCCAAAAGTTGGTAAAGAAATAGCTGATAAGTTATCTGAAAAGCAGACTGTCGTTTCTATAGCAGCCGGCGTTACTCTTTCTCAAATGCAAGATGTATTTGAAACAAAATCTGTAGTTAGAGTTATGCCAAACACTCCTGCTCAAGTGCAGAGTGGTATGAGTGTTTGGATATGTGAAGATGAAGTTCCTGAGGAACATAAGGAATTAGTCACCTCTGTCCTTGAGGCTATTGGAAAACAATACTTGGTGAATGAAGAAAAATATATAGATATGGCTACCGGGTTAAGTGCTAGTGGACCTGCATATATATTTATGATTATAGATGCCTTGGCAGATGCGGGTGTTTTGTTGGGGATGACGAGAGATATGTCTAAAATGTTGGCGGTGCAAATGGTTAAAGGCACAGCAGAACTTATAGACTCGAGTGATATACATATTAAAGAGTTATCAGACAGAGTGGTATCTCCTGGTGGTACCACAGCTGCGGGATTATTAGAATTAGAAAGTGCAGGAGTGCCTCATGCAATCATGAGAGCGGTTGAGGCAGCTTATGTAAAAGCTTTGGAATTAGGTAAATAGATTTTAGAAGAGGTCTGAACTTTGTTATTTATAGCGGAATTACTTAAAGGACTTATAAATTTTCTAATATATGCTGTATTAGCTAGGGTGATTTTATCGTTAGTGATTCAATTTATGATGCAACGAGGTGGGTCGGTGCATCCTGTTGTAATGTTGCTAAACACGGTCGTGGGACAGATAACAGATCCGATTCTCAATCCTATAAGAAGAATTTTACCTAGCACAGGGATGTTAGATTTTAGTCCATTAGTCGCGATAATAGTGTTGCAAGTTATAGAAATTGTAGTGCTCAATATTTTTTAGTCAGGCCAGTGTGATACAGTCTATTTTGGTAGCTTAGTTAGGAGTGTGTCTTTGCCTTCAGATTTACAATTACTCCAACTCAAATATGCCGATGCATTGGATGAATTATCAGAAAAACGTGGTAGTTCTCTGATAGTTATGTCTGGTTTGCCAGGTACTGGTAAGTCTCATTTGGCTCACCAACTTGCGACTTCGTTAGATTATATTGTCATTGCAAGCGATTCCGTGCGGAAAACGTTAGTGCGTAGCCCTAAATATAATGCTAATGAGCACTATAGGGTGTTTAGAGCTTGCCATACTTATGTGAATGAGCTCCTTGATAGACGCTTTGGTGTGATTTTTGATGCCACCAATTTGAATTCGCATGCAATCAACCCTCTAAGGAGGATAGCTAATCGAAGAAAGTCCGATTTTAGCATTATTAGGTGCGTTGCTCCAGAACAAGTTATCGAGGCAAGATTGATGAAAAGGACTGAAGGGCAGGATGATTTTGAATCTGATGCTGATTGGCAGATATACAAAATGCTTAAACCTAATCAAAAAGAAATAGAAAATTGTGATTATATAGTGGATTCTTCTACTGATACTTCATGGTTAATAAATGAACTAAAGGAAAAACTGGGAGGATAAATAATGACTAATCAGTGCGAGTTTCAAGTAAGCGAGGATATAGATGATATCCTGCCGGTAATTTACGGTGTGTTTCAGGAGCAAGGAATAGAACTTGATGATTCTTATGTATCAAATATTCTTAATACATTATCAGAACAGCGTGGATTTAAAGGGAAGGCCGGCGAGTTTTTAATACTCCATATATCTGATAATGGCCATTATAGAACATTTGTTCTTATGGGATTAGGAGAAGCAAAGAAGTTAACCGGAGAGTTGTTGCGAAAATATTCAGGAGATTTAAGTAGGCTTCTCAGGCGAAATAAAATTCAAGCAGCTCAACTTTTGTTGGAATCATGTCAACCTATGGCAGAGTCAACCACAGTGTTGATAGGAAACTTGGTAGAAGGTGTAATTCTAGGATTGTATAAGTTTGAAAAATGGAAATCTGGAGATGCGGAGGCTAGTGACTACTTTTTAAATTTAGTTATTGTTACGGATGACGATCAAAGCAAGGAACATGCTATTCAAAGGGGGATAAAGGTATCTAGAGGAGTGATGTTAGCACGTGATTTAGTTAATAGCCCGGCCAATCGCATGACTCCAACTAACATGGCTGAAACCGCTCAAGGAATAGCTGTCCAGAACATTCTTGATGTAAGTGTATTGGAAGAATCTGACATGGAACAATTAGGGATGGAATCTTTACTTGGGGTTTCTAAAGGAAGCGTGGAACCGGCTAAATTGATTGTGTTGGAATATAAAGGAGACCCTGATAATCCTAAAAATAATATTGCTTTTGTAGGGAAAGGAATTACTTTTGACACAGGTGGTATTTCCCTTAAGCCGCCTGGTGGCATGGAGAATATGAAAGGAGATATGGCTGGAGGAGCTTCGGTTCTAGGTGTTATGGATATCATTGCATATTTGCAACCTAAAATTAATGTCTTGGGGATTGTAGCGGCTTCAGAAAATATGCCAGGAGGTAAGGCACAAAAACCTGGAGATGTGGTTAAGGCTATGAATGGTAAGACTATAGAAGTCATAAATACAGATGCAGAAGGTAGATTGGTGCTAGCGGATGCTCTTAGTTATGCTGAATCTAAAGGTATTGTCAATGTCATAGATATAGCGACTTTAACTGGGGCTATGGTTGTTACTTTAGGGAAAGTATGTACTGGTTATATGACTAACAGTTCTGAATTTGGATTTGCTTTGTGTGAAGCTGCGCGAGTTGCAGGAGAGAAGTTTTGGGAATTACCATTGTTCGATGAATACGATGATCTTATCCGAAGTGATGTAGCTGACATGAAAAATACTGGAGGTAGGCAAGCCGGTTCAATCACAGCTGCTAAATTGTTAGAAAAATTTGTNGGNGATATGAATTGGATTCATTTAGATATAGCAGGCACATCGACCGCTTCAAAANATGANGGNTCCAATGTTAAAGGTGCGACGGGGCATCCTGTNTTGTCGTTGGTGCAGCTGGTTGTAAATATGTCNAATNATTAATCAAAANGNATGAANAAATATTTTAGTTCATATACATNTTGGAAATGGAAAATACTTATAGTATTTTCCATTTTTTATACAACTAATTACTTGGGNCGGTTTAATTTTTGGCCAATGGCTCCATTAATTAGAGATGATTTGTCTTTNACTCATGTTCAAATAGGTTTGNTAAATGCANCTATTCTTTGGGGNTTTTGTTTTGGTGATGTGGTTCATGGATCATTATCTGAGAAATACGGGTTTAGAAAATGGATTTTTATAGGNGCAATANTAACTACAGTATGTAATATACTCGTNAGNTATAGTANTAGCTTTATTGTGTTTCTGATNCCTTGGTTTGTTTGTGGTTTTGTNAANGCNGCTTGCTGGGCTCCTGGAGTGGGAATGGTGAGCCAATGGTGGGANCGCAAACAAAGAGGNTTNGCCTTGGGTGTTGTATCAGGGGCTTCAGGAACTGCAATGTTAGTGTTGTGGCTGGGTACTGGTTTGGTGGGTGCCACTTATGGTTGGAGGGTTGCTTTCCGATACCCTCCGATTCTAATAAGTGTGTTTGCGGTTTTATTGTTAATTTTTACAAAGGATTTCCCTTCTGAAGCGGGTTTCAAGGAAAAGTGTAATCAACAATCAAAACTATTCAGAAGGTTTAAAGACAAATATATTGCCTTGATAAAAAGCAGGGAGTTTCATCTGGTTGGGCATATTAAGGGGTTAGAAAATGTTGTCAGATATGGTCTGATGACCTGGATACCATTGTATTATTATGACAAAGGAGGATTTGATATATCTTCTACCCTAATCGTAACTGTGATGTTACCAATAGGGTACGCTTTAGCACCACCGATAGCGGGATTTATATCAGACAAATTTCTTTTAAGTAATCGCAAACCTTTAACTTTCATATCTTGTGTTGTTAGTGCATTGGTATTATTTTCAATTTGCATAGTAGACCCTAGTCAAACGAAGATTGGTGCAAGCTTGATGCTGATTGGAGGAATAAGTTTGGGAATGTCTCAACTTCCTGTGATGGCAGTGGATTTTTTTGGGAAAGAAATGGCTGCAACCACTTCGGCATTGGTGGACGCCCATGGTTATTTATATGCAGGAATTCAGGCTGTGGTTGTTAGTTTAATCGTAGGGTTGTCAGATAATTGGATTATGGTGTTCGTACTGATGGGAATGATTAGGGTCATCTCGGCTGTGATTCTTTTATTTGTCAGGCCGGGGTTAAGATCTTGAGTCGGCTTGAATCACTGCTTCTACGGCTGAAATAGCAACTTCAATCTGTGAGTCGTCTGGTATTTTAGTGGTGATTTTTTGTAGCATTAGACCAGGGATAGACACGATTCCAGCTAGAATTGAGTTCGGGTGCGTTCCGGCAAATCGAATGATTTCATAGCTTATAGAAGCGATGACCGGTATTAGTGCCAACCTAGATAATATTCTCCCTATGAACCCTGAATCTCCGATAGCCGCAAATACTAAAATCGAAACCACCATGACTGTTAATAGGAATGCAGTGCCACATCGAGCATGAGGAGTAGGAAAGGTGCGTACCATTTCTGGAGTTAATGGTTTTCCATGTTCTAAAGCATGAATCGACATATGTTCGGCACCGTGATACTGGTAGACTCTTTTGATGTCTGGGAAAATTCCTATAATGGACACATATGCAACCAGAACAATAAGTCTTAAAATTCCTTCAAGGATATTACTTATCAGATTTGATTGGATAAAACCGTCTACACTCTCGAGTGCTATTGCTGGGAATATAAAAAATATTCCAATCCCTATCATTAGGGAAAATATTATGGTTCCTACCAGAGCTAGATTTGAGATAGTATTGTCAGAGGGATCATCTGTCTCTGATGCTAGGAGAGAAGATTGATGTAATGCTTTTACCCCAATGGTTAAAGTCTCAGCTAAAACTAAGATGCCACGAACAAATGGTACTCTTCTTAATGTTCCTATGAAGTGGGAGCTTATGGGCTCTATATTAGTTGTAATAGTCCCATCGGGTCGGCGTACTGATAAGGAGTAGAATTTCTTGCCTCGAATCATAACGCCTTCTATTACAGCTTGGCCACCATATGTGGTAACAGGAGAATTAGGCATTGAAGTAATTTGTAGATAACGATTGAGATGTGTTGTCAGCTACAATCATGGTTAGGATCCTAGAGTGATTAAGCAGCTTATGCATCCATGTTGTATCTACGCCTAAGACGCTCTATTCGTCCTTGGGTATCTACTATGCGCTGTTCGCCTGTATAAAATGGGTGGCATATCCCACATATCTCAATTCTGAGGGCAGGCTTCGTTGAAGCGGTTTCTATAGTTGCTCCACACGAACAAGTGACAGTGGAGTTTACAAATTCTGGATGTATATCTTGTTTCATTCTTTAAAAGCCTATTATTAGTCCGGGTAGACACTCACACGTTTGCGTTTTTTAGTGTCCCACTCAAAATTTACTTTTCCTGATACTAGTGAGTATATGGTGTGGTCTTTACCAATTCCAACGTTAGTTCCAGGTCTAATTTTTGTGCCTCGTTGGCGAATAATTATGTTTCCAGGGATTACTATTTCACCGCCAAACTTTTTAACGCCTAGACGTTTAGCGTTACTATCTCTACCGTTATTAGTACTTCCGCCAGCTTTTTTATGTGCCATAATTATTTCCTAACTTATGTAATTTATGCAGATATCTCTTTGATAGATATTCGCGTATAGTTCTGTCGGTGTCCTTTTTTAAGCCTGTATCTGTTCTTGGCTTTGTATTTGAAGACTATGATTTTTTTATCTTTGTAATGTTTTTGAATTTCCGCAGTTACCTTGGCATTAGGTATGGTGGGACTTCCGAAATTTACGGTGTCACCATCGGATATAGCAAGAACTTGATCAAACTCCGCTGTTGAGCCCTCTTCATTTGGTAATAACTCTACATCCAGTATGTCACCTGGCTGCACTTTGTATTGTTTTCCACCTGTTTTAATAATTGCGTAATTCATAAACACCCGAACGAAAATTTTAAGGTAGGAAATTATGTGTGTCAACCCAACGATTTTCAAAATGATAGCGTTTGGAGTATATTCTATGTGAAGTTTGCTCTACAACGGAAAATATTGTTGAGTGGATAATTCGAAACACGGGTATCATATAAGGAGGGGATTATGGATTGTGTAAATGTTTCACATATAGCTTTCTGTGTACGAGACATAGATGAGTCTTTAAAATTTTATCGGGATATAGTGGGCATGATCGTTGATTTTGACAGGGTGCAAGACACCACAGGCGGAGGCCTACCAGCTATATATGCTCACAGCCGTAATAACAGACGGCAGGTAAGACTAAGATTCGCAGAAGATGCTGATCCGCATTTTATAATGACGACTCATCCAGATGATGTTGTTGATGGGGAGCCTATAAAATTGGATCAGATAGGGATTAGTCATTTTTCTTTTTCAATGAAGGATTTGTCTGCTACTCGCAAGCATTTAACTGATAATGGAGTCAAGTTTGCGAGCGAAATGAATGCTGCTGGAACTGATTCCAGTTTTTTTGTTTATGATCCGGATGGCATGATTGTTCAATTTGATCAAGCGTGATTGAACACAAGGAATGCGAATTAAAAAGAGGAACCTTTGGAAGTAAAGGAAAATAGGCAACAGAAAATATTTTACGGATGGTGGGTAGTTTTATTTGCCGCGATTCAAGGNATGTTTGGTAANGGTGTTATTTCAAATGGATTCTCTAGATTTTTTGAACCTATNCGTAATGATTTATCTATAAGTTACGCGCAAATGTCNTTGGTGTTTAGCCTTCANNGAGCTGAAGGNAGNGTTGNGGGNCCTTTNGTTGGCTGGTTAGTCGATAATTATGGGGCTCGGCCAATGATTTTATTTGGTGGTTTGTGCGCTGGTATCGGATTAATACTGGTTGCCTATGTGCAGACTTATTGGCAATTAATATTTTTGTTTGTTGGCCTGGTATCTCTGGGAAAGAGTGCGGGATTGGGGCAAACATTAATGGGATTAGTNAATCGATGGTTTATTAGAAAGAAAGCGATTGCAATGTCCACTTTAATGACCTCTTTNGCTGCTGGTGGNGCAATTGTAGTTCCNATACTTAATTTCGGAATAAATCAATATGGATGGAGAACTACCGTGTTGATTATGGGAATATTTATCACATTACTTACNATNCCCGTATCTATAGTCGTTCGTAGTAAGCCAGAAGATATGGGGNTATTACCTGATGGNGATAAACTTNATTCAAATGATGANGGTTCTGNTGGTGCTTCAAGGCCACAAGGTAGATTTGANGGTTTTTCTGTGAAAGAAGCTATGTGTACTTTGCCCTTTTGGTTGATTCTTATTGGTTTGGTGTGCAGGACCGGNGCAACGAATGCGATGCTGATCCATTGGTTCCCNATTATGAGTCTCTATGGGATAGGCTCTTCCATGGCTACNGTCTTGTGGAGTCTTACCATGGGTATAGGGGTACCTTTAAGATTTTTTATGGGATACGCCACAGATTTTTTCTCTCCTAGAATAATTTTGTCTGTTGGGATGATTGCGGGCTCTGCAGGAGTTCTGATCCTGTGGTCAACAGGTAGCATAGCGGGGGCCATATGCTTTTCACTATGTATTGCATTAATNGANGGTATAACATCTACTAATTGGTTAATGTTAGCTAATTATTATGGACAGGCTAGATTCGCCACTCTAATGGGGATNATGAGCGTCTTCCACAATTCATTCATGTTTGTAACTCCGTTGTACGCAGGATGGCTAAGAGATGAGACTGGGAATTATTCCATTCCATTATTTACATTTGGNGTCATATTTGCANTGGGNGCTGTTGCATTTGGATTAGCCAAAAAACCTGTCCACCCTTTGGAAACGAATTAGATATATGCTAATGTGACAGNNATAGTGGCATATGTTATGATTTCTNTAGATAGGAGGTGACCAATTGGAAGCTATNGATTATGCAGTACCTAATACNGTGGAAGAGGCCATTGAAATCTTGTCATCCAAAGGTGAGAAAGCTAGAGTGCTGGCTGGAGGAACAGACCTTTTGGTCCAATTAAGAGGTGGTAGGTATAGTTTAGATACAGTTATTGATGTTAAGAATATTGATGCTCTTAACACATACACGTTTGACTCATCCAAAGGTTTAGAAATTGGATCAGCAGTTGAGCTTTATAGGATTTATCAAGACCCAGAATTGGTTGAAGTTTTTCCTGGATTGATGGATGCGGCTACCCTAATCGGAGGTATTCAGATTCAAGGTAGAGCNACTTTTGGAGGNAACTTATGTAACTCTGCGCCGAGTGGAGATGGGATNCCNGCNTTAATTGCACATAATGCGGTTNGNAATATTGCTGGCCCAAAAGGTAACAGGCAGCTCTCTGTNGAAGANTTCTGTGTTGGTCCTGGAAGAAATGCTATGGACAANGGAGAGATATTGGTGTCTATTTCCGTNCCCATCCCTGCGAANGGGTTTGGTTCGAATTACCAACGTTTTATCCCAAGAAATGAAATGGATATTGCTGTAGTTGGTGTTGGAACATCAGTAGTAGTTGATGATAGTGGTACAAAATTTGAATCAGCTAGAATCGCTCTAGCATCTGTAGGTCCCACCCCAATTTTCGTTACTGAAGCAGGAGAATTTCTTGCTGGTAAAGAAATTAATGATGAAAATATTGCTAAGGCAGCNGANATGGCTAAAAATGCTGCTAGCCCGATAACAGATATGAGAGGAACAATTGATCANCGTAAGCACTTAGTAGANGTGTTCACTAGACGTACTATAGTAGAGTCTGTATCGAGAGCTAAAGGACTTGGAATGAACACTTTATGGCATTTTGAGTCGAATTCATAAGGAGAGAAGTAGTAATGGCGAACGTACATGTAAAAACAACCATTAATGGAAACCCAATTGAATATCTTTGTGAGCCTAGACAAAGCCTGCTAGAAGTTTTGAGAGATGTTCTTAATATGACAGGCTCTAAAGAAGGCTGTAACGACGGAAACTGCGGTGCATGCACTGTGTCCGTAGATGGCAGAATTGTTAACTCCTGTTTGGTGCTTGGTGTTGAGGCTGAAGGAAAAGCCATTACCACAATAGAAGGAGTTGCTAATGCTGATGGATTGCATCCTATTCAGGAGGCATTCTTAGAAAATGCAGCTCTGCAATGTGGTATCTGTACTCCAGGTTTCATAATGGCGGCTAAAGGACTTTTAGAGCGCGAACCTGATGCAGACGAAGCAAGAATTAGACATTGGTTAGCGGGCAATCTGTGCCGTTGCACAGGGTATGACAAAATCGTTCGAGCAGTGCTAGATGCTGGTGAACGAATGAGATCTGAATAGCTAAGCAACTACACTTGTAGTAGGTTAAAGGTTTGGGAGGACAAGGATAATGGCTATCGTCTTCATCCCTACCATGTTTTTGGACCTTACGAATGGCGAAAGTCAAATAGAAATCACAGGAAGTAGAGTCAGTGACATAGTAGATGCGCTCGACTCAAAATTTCCAGGAATCCGAGCTAGGATAACACAGGATAGGAAACTTAAAGATGACCTAGCTGTGGCTATAGACGGAGAAACTTGTCGGTTGGGTCTTATGGAACCCGTGCCGGAAACAGCTCAAGAAATTCATTTCATTGCTGCTATAGCTGGAGGCATATGAGAGGAATTCAAAATGGCCGAATATATATATAAGATCTGTTCGGTGGAGGAATGGAGATTAGCTCAACATCATGGGATATTCACTGGATCCAAGGCAGATGTGGAAGACGGATATATTCACTTCTCTTCAATCGATCTCCTAGAGTCAACGGTTGCTAAACACTTTGCTAATCAAGAAGGTGTCATACTTGAAATTGACCCATCTGATCTTCCTGAAATAGTCTGGGAAGAGGCTCGAGGAGGACATTTATTCCCACATTTGTACTCTTCATTTGATGTAAGCATTGTCTGCGATGTATATCAACTGCCAGCGGATTTACCATCTTTAATGCTAAGTCGAGGGTGACTATAATCCACATATNTNGATGTATATAGTTGACAAATNTAATAAATTATGTAGAATATATACATCTTAACATTTGGAGGAATTATGAGTCCTGCTGAAAACTCAACAAACAAATCTAGCACTAATGGCCTGGATGAAATGTTACCTTGGGCCCAAATGGCTGAATCACTGTATGATTTTTTAAATCGGAGGAAAACTACCATAGAATATGCTTTCGAAGATCTCGAGATAGCAGTTCCTAAGAATACGGGCGACAAACCAGAACGAGCACTATGGAAACTGAATGGAGCGGTCCGATTGCGCACGTGGGAATCTTAACTGAANTATCCCGGGTCCTGGNTGGGATNGAAGCTTCAGGNAATGTGCGAATCACNGCAGACGAAACGGGCATCGATGTGNACCTACAGNACAANACAATTANCGTTGTTTCANCAGATCTNANTAATTTAAAGAATGTGGCTAAAGGGCAGCGTCCANTAANNATGTTGAAAGAATTATCNTNTGNNCTACACGACGCGNGGTTCGNAGTAGTGCTNTCAGATGGTGANTCTAANATTGTAAAATTGGGNACNGGTGCTAANCCAGGGAAAATTCCCAAAGCNATGGGNTTNGACCATTTGGAAATACTANATATGGGTAAATGCTTNAANATGATTGGCCGTACAACGTTCTNATGANGTNANAATGATTCTTGTCTATTAACACTGCGANGGTTTCATGGGATAATGTACAACTGTAANTTTTGAGAGGAAANCTTTGAACCGAGACAATAAAACTGAATACCCNGTGTCTGCTGGCGGTGTTGTTTACAGATTAGACCCTNATCTTCAAATACTGCTTTGTGGTAGAAATNTTGAAAGAAANGATAGTGCTNAACATGTTATGCAATGGCATCTTCCCAAAGGAACTCCTGAGNGTGGTGAAACANNAGAAGAGACTGCTCTNCGAGAAGTATGTGAAGAGACTGGCTACACTGTTCGNNNGGAACAATATCTACAGTCNATAAAGTATTCCTTTCAAAATGCNAAGCAGGATATTACTTATAAGAAAACAGTGCATTTNTATCTTATGTCGGTGATTTCAGGGGATGTTAGTTTTCANGATCATGAATTTGATGAAGTAAAATGGGTGGAACCACGAGATGCCCTGTCCCTAATCGGATATGATAATGAAAAACAGATTGTNAGAGATGCTGTGGATCGATTGGTTGAACTTGATGATACAAGGATAAATCATGGTTAACTACATGAGTATATTACAAGGCGGAAAAGTGATTCTCCGAAGAAAGAAGCTCGATGATGCTGAGAAAGATTATTCTTGGAGATCAGATCCGGAGTTGGCTCGGCTGGATGCTACCTATCCCCTCACCATGAATTACGATAGATTTGTGAAAATGTATCAGGACCAATTAAAGTATCCTACTCCGGGATCCCTTCAGTTAGCGATTGAAGACTTGGATGGCACTTTTATTGGTAACTGTATGTACTATGATTTAGACAGTATTCACAAACAAGCAGAACTAGGGATCGTAATTGGCGACAAGAATTTTTGGGGTAATTCATTTGGATATGACGCTGTTTCAGCTATGCTATGCTTTATGTTTAGAGAGCGAGGTCTAGATAAAGTTTATTTGCACACTCTAGACTGGAATAAACGTGCTCAAAAAAGTTTTGCTAGAAGTGGATTTAAGCCGGTCCGGGTAGTGCGTAAGTTGTCTATGGACTTTCTTTTGATGGAGGTAACTAAAGAAGAATGGCCTCAGAAGGAAGAGTTATGGCTGGAATTTAGGTCTGTTAATGGGTTTTCTTCGGAAGTCATTATCAAAGAAGAAGAACAATTTTAGCTCCCTGTTTCGATCGCTTCTGCAAGTTTAACAATCCCTGTGTAGAGTGATTTTCCAAGTATTGCTGCTTCGCATCCAGTGTTTTTTACACTTGAGATATCCTCCAAAGATGAAATGCCTCCTGATGCAATCACTTTAAGGTTTGGAACTTGTACAAGTTGTTGGGTAGTTACAAGATTGGGGCCTTCTAAGACACCGTCTTTACTTATGTCTGTATACATGATTCTTTTGACACCCAGAGTGGTCATGGTTGATGCTATTTCTAAGACGTTTACTTCTGTTTGGTCTTGCCATCCATTAATAGCAACACGACCGTGTCGTCCGTCGAGAGCGACAATGATCTGCTCAGGGTCGATTTCTTTTAGAAGAGTTATGATCAAATTAGGATTCTTGACTGCTGCAGTTCCCAAAACGATTCTGCTTACTCCAATATTAATTAGGTCTCGGGCGGTAATAAGATCCCGAATACCTCCTCCTACTTGTACATTAACTTCAAGTTTGGAAACAATATCTTCAATTATTAGTTTGTTGTTTACAGTTCCTGTTTTTGCTCCATTAAGATCAACTATATGGATGATTTCTGCACCTTGTTTTTGCCAATTAAGAGCCATTTGCACTGGATCAGAACTGAATACAGTCTCTTGTTCGAAGTCTCCACGTATGAGGCGAACACAGTTTCCATCTAAAATGTCTATAGCGGGTATTATCTGCATCTAGTTTTCTCTATTCCATCCCCACCATGCGCATATGGCCTGTCCCATAACTAATTCTTGGTCTGCATCACTTAACCACGGAAGTTCTTCAGTAAACATTGTAATACAGTCTTTCCAGGAGCATTGCATTTTGGTTATNTCCGTCCCCCAAAACATTCTATGCGGGCCAAAGGATTCGAAAATTTGTTTCAAATATTTGTGCATACTGTAAAAAGGGTAAGGGCCGCTAGAGTATCCAGGCGCTCCCGTAACTTTAACACCAATATTNGGTATNTCCGCTAATGATAATAATTCGGGGATGTGTGTCATGGATAAATCATCTTTGAGATGAGTGTTACCACCTCGGCCACCCAAATGATCGATNGTTAGGCTGAGATCGGGATANTTTTTAGCAACTTCCTTCAATTTTTCTAAAGAGTCAGTCGCCAATGCAGCAATAGGAATNTGATATTCAGAAGCNGCTTCCCANAACCAATTGAGTTCNTTGTTATGAAGTAGTTTCTGATTTTCTCCTCCCAAAAATCCAAATCTCATTCCCAGCATTCCATCCTGTTGCTTCCAATTAGGNATCAAAGANACTGATTTGGNGTCACTTAAATTGATAGCTCCCATTATTGNNAATCTGTTTGGGTATTGATTCACTGCNNTTAGTGCCATGTTTACAGNGTCAGGGTCCCAACTNGGAGGNTGAATAACAGCTCCNNTCACACCTGNGTCATCCATCATTGATATNGCTTCTTCAGGCGTAAAAGAAGTAACTTGTATGTGGGCATCATTACCAGGNAGTCCAGATCCCCATACATGGATTTGTGCGTCAATTATTTGCATNGGCTGAATCATTTTTACTACTTACAGGATTATAATTGCTATCCAATTAATATGTCGATTAATTCTNGTGCTGTAGATTAACAAAATTNNTGTATATTNTTAGGCCNTTGATACCACTTTTNTCNGGATGGAACTGAGTAGCAATCACGTTATCTTTGACAGCNACACTACAAAATGTGGTGTTCCCGTATTGAGTACTNCCCAGGATATTTTCTTGCTTGGCGGGTGCTGCAAAATAGCTGTGTACAAAATAAAAATACTCTTCATTTTCGATGGAATCAAATATAGGATGATTCCCTTCTATTTGAACTGTATTCCATCCCATATGAGGGATCTTGAGNTTAGTCTTGAAATGTTTGACTGTACCAGGTATNACNCCTATACAATCTGTATCTCCTTCTTCTGATTTGTCTAGNAATATTTGNAAGCCTANACATATTCCNAGNAATGGTTTNCCTGTAGATATGAATTCTTTGATGGGAGTTANAAGNTCTCTNTTGTTCAATTCCCGCATGGCTTGNGAAGCGGATCCTACGCCAGGTAATATAATAGCAGNACTNCTCAAGANTTCTTGATGATTAGAGGTTACATTAGGTTGAGCCCCNATTTNACTNAATGCTTGTGTAACACTCCGTATATTCCCTGATTCGTAATCTATAACAGTCACNTTGGGANATTTCATTTTGGCTAGGCGNGGTCNCCTGTGGCGAATTCAAGAGGAATATCCCTGTCTTGGTATCTTGCTAATACGAACAAAAGATCACCNAGTCTGTTCANGTATGTAACGATAAGNGGATTGGTAAGTTTANCTATTTCGGCGAGNCTTACTACCCGCCTTTCAGAAGTTCTNATGATGGACCTCGCGAGATCTATTGCCGAGGACGCNGGANTTCCCCCAGGGAGTATGAACACCTTAGGCATTTCACATTTTTGTTCTAAAGAATCGATGGCTTGCTCTAGATTAATCACCATTTGTTCTGTTATGGGAGTGAAATGCTTGTGAAACAATTCGTATTTGTCTGGATCTGTTGCNAGTTCNGCAGCAACTATAAATAGTTCACGTTGTANATCTCTGAGTAANTTTTTGACGTCTTCATCTTGGGACAGAGCTCTGGCTAGACCCATAGCTGAAACAGCTTCATCTGTGATGCCGTANGCTTCTGTGTGTTCGTTATTNTTGGAAACTCTTCCGCCATATAGGAGGCTAGTTTCTCCACTATCACCGAATTTTGAATATACTCTCTTTCTAAATTCAGATTCCATGGGCGTAACACACTCTCTGTAAAGTTTCGTTAAAGTAGCAGAAGTTTAGCATATTAAATTCTTAAGGTATACTTTCTAATGAACGAATACGTTGGCACTGTCATGAAAAATCAAAATATAAACATACATGCTTTGGAAGGAATTCCGGAAATACAATCCGGGGATGATTTAGGAAACATAATTATTGCTGGCCTGAAAAAAAATGGCTCTATTGTGAAGAACGGTGATGTATTTGTTATAGCGCAGAAAATCATTTCTAAAGCAGAAGGTCGTGTGGTTGACTTAGATTCTGTTAATCCTTCTGAACTTGCAAAGACGTTGTCTGTAGGCCATCGAAGAGATCCTAGGCACACTGAACTGATTTTACGTGAGTCAAAAAGGATTGTACGTATGGAACGGGGCATCATCATCAGCGAGACACATCATGGATTTAAATGTGCGAATGCAGGTATAGATGCATCGAATGTCCCAGGTGCTACACATGTCGCTCTGCTTCCTATTGATCCAGATTATAGTGCAAGAATTATACGAACTCTTATTCAAGAAAAATATGGAGTTAATGTAGGCATAATAATCTCTGATACATTTGGCAGACCTTGGAGGTCGGCTGCAGTAAATGTCGCAATAGGAGTGGCTGGACTCAATCCAATCATAAGTTATGTTGGGGGAAGTGACGAGTATGGTAATAAATTACATACTAGTGAAATTAATGTTGCTGATGAACTCGCATCTGCAGCCGAGCTGGTTACAGGAAAATTAGACGGGAAGCCTGTTGCTGTTATACAAGGATTCCCTATAGAAATTATGGAAAATGCATCGATTAGAATGCTGATACGTGATCCTGAAAAAGATTTATTTAGATAAGATCACTACAGAAGGCTTAATTGAAGTGTTGGCTTCGTGTCAAAATTTGATAAAGAAATGCCTAATAGCCTTACTGGCAGTGCTTGTTTCATGATCCGTTCCAGAAGACGGATTGCCGCATCATGCAATATTTCATATTCATTGGTTGGTGACTCTAACGTAATCTGACTAGTGTGTGTGCTGAAATCGTTGAATCTTACTTTTAATCGTATGGTTTTCCCTTTAAGGGATTTTTCGGCTGCATTAAGGGAAAGTTTTGAGCTTAGTTTTGTAAGTTCAGCAATAATAAANTTGCTGTCAGTTAGATCTTCCCGAAATGTTGTTTCAGTACTTATTGCTTTAGGATTACGTACAGTCTGAAGAGGTTCTCTGTAAGTACCTATAGATTTCGATTGTATTTTTTGTCCTTGATTGCCAAATATACGTTTGAAAAAATCCGTAGGTTGCTGAGATAGTTGTCCTATAGTGTTTATGCCTAATTGATTAAGTTTTTGAGTGGATTTAGGTCCTATTCCAGGAATTTTGTTAACACTCAATTCATGTGTAAATTTGAGTTCTTCTCCTGTGGGAATAAATACTAGTCCATCTGGTTTGTTCAGGTCAGACGCGATTTTACTGGTAGTTTTGTTTGAACTGATGCCAATTGAAATGATTAGCCCAGTTTCTGATATAACCTGATTTTTGATGTCGAGTCCGATGTTTAGAGCGTCGCTTGGTTGCGATACATTATCAGAAATGTCTATATATGCTTCGTCCAAAGAAACATTTTCTAGTATTTCTGAATATTGCTTGAGTATTGACATTACTCTTGATGAATAAGATCGATATTCAGGGAAGTTTGGAGGAACAATGATTGCATCCGGGCACAATTGGATTGCTTGTCTCATNGACATCGCAGAATGTATACCAAAAGCTCTTGCTTCATATGAAGCAGTTGCTACTACTCCTCTGTTTTCAGGGAGACCTCCTACTACCACNGGCTTATTTCGTAGTTCTGGATTTAAAATTTGCTCTACAGAGGCGTAAAATGCATCCAAATCTGCATGTAAAATGTATGAATCAACAGTATCCATTAATCGATATGTCCTTATCACGCTGATGTATTGCTGTGCACTTAGTATATAATTCTTTGGGCGAAGTTAGAAATTACCGTTCAGTTTAATTGCAATTTTGAATCAAAGTTATTATCCAAAAAATAAAAAGCGAATATTTTATGGCTGGTGGGTTATTGCCGCTTGCTCTGCCATGGTGTTCTTTGCTTCAGGCATTTTTTTCAGAGGNTTTACCGTATTAGTTCCTGCTATGAGAGATTCTTTAGGNATTTCTCAGATGCGTACTAATTTAATATTTGCTATTGCGAGATCTGAAGGTGGACTGGAAGGTCCATTTGCAGGATGGTTCATTGATAAATGGGGTAATAAAAAGATCTTAATTCCAATGGTAGTGTTGGCCGGCACAGGGTATTTGTTGTTTTCTATATATGTGCGTAATTATTGGTCTTTCGCTTTGATATATCTAGGGGTAATTTCTTTAGGAAACAGTGTCGGATTCCAACATGCTCTGTTCGCAGGAGTGAATAATTGGTTCAATAGAAAACGATCCTTGGCTATATCAACTTTAGCGGCTATCTCATCATTGGGAGGATTAGCAATGGTGCCATTGTTAAANCTNTTGATNGATTGGAAAGGTTGGAGAGCTGCTACTTTTGTGTCAGGGATTTGTTATTTCTTGATCATATTACCTCTGACCTACTTTTTTAAAAACAAGCCTGAAGATATGGGACTCTACCCAGATGGAGATCNNGTNCCTNGNCAGATTGTGGGAGCAGGAGGGGAATCATCTGAAATACGAGGGTACACGGTGAAGGAAGCATTAAGGAATAGAGCCTTTTGGCTTCTTTTATTTGGTGTTGGTTTAAGAATGCTAGCTACCATGGGCATTTTAGTAACTATAGTTCCTATCTTGGAAACTAAAGGAATTTCAAGGCAAACGGCAGCTAATTTAACGGGATTGATGTTTGGAATAAATTTTTTATCNAGGATGATCGTTGGATATATGGGTGATTACGTACCTAAGCAGTATATTCTGACAGTAACNTTGATTTTAGAGGGTACAGCGTTTATATGTCTGTTTTATTCNGGCCCAACTTCTTACGGACTGATTTTGATATGGTTTTTTATTGTGTTTGAAGGCCTAGGCGATGGTGCTGGTATTATAGTTTGGGCAACTTTAGGAGACTATTTTGGCAGAGAAAAATTTGCTAGTCTAAGAGGCATNATCACTTTTTCTCATAGTTGGGCTTTGATAGTATCTCCATTATTTGCTGGTTGGGCATTCGATACTTTTGGCGATTACCAAATGGTATTATTATTATCTGGATTATGCGCTTATATGGCAGGTGCATGCTTTGTTTTTATTAGTAGACCACCCACTTTAACTATCAAATAACTGATTAGGGAGGATGAATATGAGTATATTGAGTACATATGAAGAATCGCATACGGGTTCAAGAAAGAAGTACGAGGAGGCAAAAAATATTTTCCCGAGCGGTGTTACACACGACAATAGGTACGCTACGCCTTTTCCTCTGTACATGACACACGGTATGGGTTCCAGGAAATGGGATGTAGACGGTAATGAATACATAGATTATGTCTGCGGTCACGGTGCTTTAATTTTAGGCCATTCTCACCCTGAAATAGTGGAAGCAGTTAATAATCAAATGGCTTTAGGGACTCATTTAGGTGCTTGTACTGATCAAGAGTTAGAATGGGGTTCATATGTTAAGGCATTGGTGCCTTCAGTGGAACGGATAAGGTTTCATAGCTCCGGAACAGAAGCAACGATGATGGCTATGAGATTAGCACGAGCGTATACCGGCAAAAANGTTGTTATTAAATTACAAGATCATTTTCACGGATGGCACGATTATGCAATATCTGATTCCGCTGGCCCATCTTCTGGTGTTCCTGAAGCTGCTTGGGGTTCCACTAAAGTGTTACCAGCTGGTGATTTAGATGCTATTGAAAGTTTTCTTGAAATCAATGATGACGTTGCAGCTATAATACTTGAGCCTACAGGGGCGCATTATGGCCAATTAATGTTTGACGTTCTGCCTTATTTGAAAGGGATACGTGAATTGACCATTAAGCATGGGGTCGTTTTTATAATGGATGAAGTGGTCACGGGATTCAGGGCTTCTGCTGGAGGTGCCCAGCAGAAATATGGGATTACTCCTGACTTGACAACTTTCGCCAAAATTATTGCTGGCTCATTACCAGGGGGAGCAGTTGGNGGCAAAGCTGAAATTGTTGATATGATATCCCATACTGGAGAATTTGTTCGTGAACAATCTGACAGGGTAGCTCATCCGGGCACTTTTAATGCAAATCCATTATCTGCAGTAGCAGGTATCAAATGTTTAGAGATTATATCTCGCGGAGAAGTTAATAATATTGCAAATGATTTGGGGATTAGGCTTAGGAATGGACTAAATGATGTGTTTAGTTCTTTGGAAATAAGCGGACATTCGTATGGTATCGGTTCCATGGTCCATGTTGTATTGCATGATTGCGATTGCGATAGNGAAATNTGTGTGGGAGACCATTCTAGGATAAAGCGAACGATTTCAGAAGAAAAAACCATCCATTTGAAAAGGTCATTACAAAATCATGGTGTTGATATTATGGGTAGAAATGCTTTTTTGGTATCTGCGGTTCATACACAACAAGATATAGACTCAACTGTAGACGCATTTGAGGCATCATTGCGTGAATGTAGAAATGAAAACTTGGTTTAAAGTTACTAGTAGTTTATTAATAATGGAGTATGAATATGTCTGGTTTTATTGAACAAGTTGAATTGGATTCAGGACGCATGGATATTTACAAAAGTGTTCCTGTTGGAGAAGGTCCTTTCCCATCTTTAGTAGTNATTATGAACGCTTTCGGTGTAGCAGAATTCACAAAAGGAATGTGTGATAGGTTTGCTGACGAAGGATTTTTAGCTGTGGCACCGGATTTGTTTCATTCAATTTCAGATCAAATGGCCGATTCGCAAGGTAAGACTAAGAGAGAATTACTGGATGATACACAGATTATTATTGACGTTGGAGCTGCNGTTGAATTCCTTGAAAAAGATCCGTTGGCTCAACCAAATAAGGTTGGTATTACTGGATTTTGCTGNGGAGGGCGTATAGCGTGGTTAATGTCTGCGGTAAGTGATGCCTTTTGTGTATCTGTACCATTTTATGGAGGTAATTTGTTTGTGCCTTGGGGAACCGGAAAACTATCCCCTTTTGAACTGGCTGATAACATTAATTGTCCGATGATGTTTCATTTTGGAGAAAANGATGACAACCCATCTCAGTCAGATATGCTAATTTTGGATAAGGAGCTCACTAGACTCCGCAAAGATTANAGATTTTATTGTTATCCTGATGCTGGGCATGCTTTCATGGATTTCNGTGATAGGGTGAGATATAACCAGAGAGCTTCAGAAATGTCGTGGCCTAGGACTATGGATTTCTTGAACGAACATCTTAAAAATTAGAGTGAGGTTTTATTGTAACTGATGTATACGGCTATATTATTCGATATGGATGGAGTTTTACTAGATAGCGAACCTTTATTTTTGAAGGCTATAAATGATAATTTGTCCGAATACGGAGTTGACATAATAAGTGATGAAGAGAATCAATCTTTTTTGATAGGCACCACTATTCATCAGACCTGGGAAAGGATCAAAAGCGTCAGGGAATTGGATAAAACGGTCGAAGATCTTATAACTGATTATGAAAAGCATGTGTTGGGGATATTTGGTGGNCCGCTAGATGCTCGGCCAGGAGTACAGGCATTGGTGGAGTATTGTAATAAAATGGCCATCCCAATAGCAGTTGCATCATCGTCGCAGCACCGATGGATAGATATTAAGTTGAAAGCAATTGGTTTGACAGGTTTTTTTGATTCTATTATGGGTGGGGATGATGTAAAAAACGGCAAGCCAGATCCAGAAGTATATCTAGAATCAGCACGCCGTCTGGGTAAGGATGCCACGGAATGCATAGCAATAGAAGATTCGCCTGTAGGGATTAGTAGTGCGATTGCTTCAGGGGCATTTACGATTGCTGTAAAANCAGAGTCTACAGAAGGGCTGGATGTATCAGCTGCTAATGTCTTGATAGAAGATTTAACACATTTTGATTATGGATTATTGAGTAAACCATAGTAACTAAAATTGAGGCTGGTTGTGTTTACTAACATGTTTCTAGTNATTTTTGGGACCTCGTTGTTAGTAGGATTTTCAGGAGCTTTAGCTCCCGGTCCGGTGACTGCTGTCAATGTAAGGGATTCAATTATAGATGGACCTAAAGTTGGGTTTTTGTTATCGACTGGTCATGCTATATGTGAATTATTTATTGTAATAGTATTACTGGTAGGAATAGCTCCTTTTGTATCGTCGGTTCCTGTTCGTATAGTAATTGGAATAATGGGTGGTTCATTTTTATTGTATTTGAGTTATAAAGGTTTTAGATCTAATTCAAATCTAACTACAATGTTTGCATCTGGTCATCCTCCTAACACAACTTCAATGTCGTATATTTATAAAGGAATTCTGGTAAGTATAGGTAATCCCTATTTTATTGTTTGGTGGAGTACGGTTGGATTAAATTACATTTTGTGGTCATATGTTTATGGGACTGTAGGTATTCTTTGCTTTTACTTCGGGCATATCATTTCTGATTATATTTGGAATTGTACCTTGTCATTTGGAGTGCACCATGGAAAAAAATTTATGACTGGCAAGATTTATNCTGGTGTAATGTTTTCATTGAATGTTNTCATTGGTGTTCTAGGTGTATTTTTTGTATATGACTCAATGTTACGTGTCTTTCGTTTATAAGTGTGTNCCGATCAAGTTTTCTAATTCATTAGGATCATTTGGTATTTTTTCGGATAGATTTTCATAACCGGTGTCTGTAACCAGGATATTGTCTTCAATGCGAATTCCTATTTCTTTTAAAGAATCAGGCACATTAGGAGCTAATTTACCAAAATATAAACCTGGNTCTACGGTTAGAACCATACCCGGTTCTAATGGTATTGAACCAGAAGAGTTACGATAAATTCCGGCATCATGAACATCAAGACCTAACCAATGGGAAGTAGCATGCATGTAGTATGGAGCGTATGTTTTCTTCTCAATTATGGATTCAATACTGCCTTTTAGGACCCCTAAATCTTTCAGTCCCTCAATAAGAATAGTCAGGGCAATGAGGTGGACTTCTTCAAATGTTATTCCTGGTGAGATTGATCTGATGGCATGTTGCTGNGCATCTAAAACCACATTATAAACGGCTAGCTGTGCTTGCGAGAATTTGCCGTTCACTGGCCAAGTGCGGGTGATGTCCGCCGTGTAATAGTCCCATTCTGCTCCAGCGTCTATAAGTAATAAGTCACCATCCATTAATTGTTGGTCGTTATTAATGTAATGTAGAGTACATCCATTTAGCCCGCCAGCGACGATTGATGGATATCCGTTGCGGGGTGAACCTAGGAGTCTAAATTGTGATTCTAGGTGAGCTTGAACTTGGTATTCGTATGTACCAACCGTGGTATTTTTAAATGCTTTAATAAATCCTTCCTTGGTGATATCAATCGCTTGTTTGATTTGATCAATCTCTTCGGAAGATTTAATTTGTCTCATGTTGGATATCAATGACGAAATATCTTTTATGGAATCAATAAACTCTCCACCTCTTGGATAATTCCTGCGTTGCGAAGCAATTATATTTGTTANTGTTGCATGGATGTCATTATCAGAATCGGGAGTAAAATAAAGGGTCTTGGTTCCAGATAGAAGGTCTGGTAAATAGGTTTGGAGATCTTCTATTGAGAAAGCCTGATCAGCGTTGTATACAGTTGTTGCGNCTTCTACTCCTGCTCTCTTACCTACCCAAGTTTCGAAGGTTTCGTCATAAGGAGGTACAAACAAAGTGTAAGGTTTGTCAGAACTTGGAGATAATATCGCAACAGCGTTTGGTTCATTAAATCCAGTAAGGTACCAAAANGTGGAGTCTTGCCTGAAAATATAATTCACATCATTGTTACGAGTTTTCTCGACCCCTGAGGGTATTATTGCAACACCATCACCGATCTGGCTCATTAATTTATNTCTTCTTTCGGAATAGATCTTTTGTTCCACTGCTATAATCCTTTTTGTAGATAGTTATCTTAGTGTATTATAACCGCAATTGAGAAACCATCCNGAGTTAAAGGAGAAGAATAATGGTTNATACTATTNCTGTTCTGAACCCTACTGCTAAGCCTAGACGATTAGAAANCACNCTTTCCAGCAGAGGAGAAAACCTTGAAGGTAAGCGGCTAGGATTTCTATGGAACAATAAACCTAACGGAAAAGTAATATTTAGAACTTTAGAGAATATCTTGGTGCCTAAATTGGGATTACAAGATGTTCAATACTACAGTAAATGGACTGCTTCAATACCAGCGGATGAGAACACTCTAGACAAAATGGCTGTTGAAGTTGATTTAGCGATCATAGGATTGGCAGATTGAGGGTCTTGTACTTCGTGGTGTATCCACGACGCGGTAGAATTAGAAAAATTAGGTGTTAACACAGTGACAATATGTTCCGATAGATTTGTCAGGTTAGCGGATTCAGAAAGTAAAACTCTCGGTATGGAAGGATTGCCAATTGCTATAGGCAAGCATCCGTTTGGTGGTATAAATGAAAATCAAGTAGAAGAACTGTCGGCCGTGTTTGTAGATCAAATTATTAGAGGATGGACTAGTTTGTAGGATGATAGAACATGAAGGAATAATATCATTGCCTTCTTCTCATGAATCAATTAACGACTATTTTTATGAGCAAGGATGGACAGATGGACTACCGATCATTCCTCCTACTCCGGACAGAGTAGATGCGATAATTGAATCATGTGCATTTGATAGGAATCATGTTTTGGGAGAAATTCCTCCAAACTGGGGTTCAGCAACAGTAGAGAAAGTAGCAATTAATGCAGTGATGGCAGGGTGCAGGCCAGAACATTTCCCCGTGTTGTTAGCAGCAATTAAAGCTATCACGCAACCTGATTTTAATCTTTACGCTATACAAGCAACTACACACCCATGTGGAATTTTGATGATCATTAATGGACCTATTCGTGATGAATTGGAAATTAATAGCTCTTCAGGAGTTTTTGGTCCCGGAACGATATCTAACGCAGTAATTGGTCGGGCAATGCGTTTGATATTGTTTAATGTTGGGGGTGGTTATCCTGGGGTGGGAGATATGTCTTCTCAAGGTTCTCCGAGTAAATTCTCTTTTTGCATAGGTGAGAACGAATTGTTAAATCCATGGGACCCAATTCATGTAGACTTCGGATTTGCGGCTGAAGACAGTGCTGTAACTGTTATTGCTGGAGAGTCTCCTCATAATATTAATGATCATACTGGCAGATCTGCTGAAGAAATACTTACTATCGTGTCAGGGGCAATGGCTGTTACCGGTGCTAATAATGCTTACACAGGTGGGCAAACTGTATTATTACTGGGACCTGAACATGCAGAAACGATTGCTGCAGATGGGTTTACAAAAATGGATGTGATTCATTGGCTTATGGAACATGCGCTCATCCCACTAGAAAGATATACTCGGTCAACCCTGTTAGAAAGATTTGGAAGCATTCCTGAAGGTCCAGTTCCTATGGTTAGAAATGAAACAGATCTTATTGTTGGTGTTACCGGGGGACCAGGTAAACATTCTTCTTGGATACCCACTTTTGGGGGAACGACACATTCGGTGACAGAGAAAATAATTTAGCGGGAAGCTGCTGACAATATTGTGAGTCAGATTTGATGATACTTTTATCTGTATCTGAGGTTGTGTCTTCCGAGGTCTTCTATACGCTGACATCCCATCAGTTTCATACCTCGCACTATTTCATCTTGCATTAAAGTCATGGCCCTTTCTACACCTTGCTCTCCTCCTGCAGCCAATGCGTATAGATACATTCTGCCTCCAGAGCATGCTTTGGCTCCTGCGGATAAGGCTTTTAGCACATGAGTTCCTCTCCGGATTCCCCCGTCGCAGATTACATCTATTTTATCTCCTACTGCATCTACTATTTCAGATAATTGATCAAAAGGAGCTCTGGAACCATCAAGTTGCCGACCTCCATGATTAGATACCATAATTGCGCTTGCGCCTATGTCGACTGCTTGTTTCGCATCTTCTACGGACATAATACCTTTTATGCATAAATGTCTACCCCATCTTTTACTAATACTATCAATGGTCTTCCAATTCATGTTTTGGTCAATTAATGAAGTGAAATAGTCACCTATAGACACTTTGATATCTGTGCCTTCTTTAACATGATCTTGTAGTTGGGGTAGTTCGAAACTTTGCCTAAGCAAGTAGTTAAGGGTCCAGTTTGGATGAGTTGCGAAACTAAACATGCTGCCAGCAGTTAATTTAGGCGGCGTTGTAAATCCTGTATAGAAATCTCTTTCTCGATTTCCTGCTACGATAGTATCTACGGTAACAGCCAAAGCATCAAAATTATGTTCAATGCATTTATCTATCATACTATTATTTAGTCCTTGGTCTTTGTGGACATATAGTTGAAACATTTTCGGAGCTGTATATTTTTCTGCCATTTCTTCTATGCTTACTGTCGCTAATGAGGAGATGCCAAAAAATGTTCCTATTTTGTCAGCGACTTTCCCTATCGCATTTTCACCTTGGTGGTGGAATAGCCGTTGTAAAGCGGTAGGAGAGAAGAATAAGGGTAAGTTTATGTTCTGTCCCATGATTGAAACACTTGTGTCTATTTCTTCTACTCCCTTAAGTACATTGGGCACTAAATCACATGATTCAAAAGAGTCTGTGTTTCTAGCTAGAGTTGTCTCATCATCAGCTCCTCCGTCCAAGTAATGGAAGATAGGAGAAGGAATTCTCTTTTCAGCCAGTGATCGAAAATCTTTGGTGTTATGACAATTGTTTAATTTACTAGGCATTTCCCCTCTTGGTTACATGTTTATTAGTTCAAGTGTTCTATGATTTTACTTGGTGTGATAGGCAGTGAATTGACGCGTATTCCAAGGGCATCATTTATTGCGTTGTGAATCGCCGACAAAGGGGGTATTATAGGTGCTTCCCCGACTCCTCTGAGACCAAATGGGTGCCTAGGATTAGGGACTGTAACCATTACAGATTCGATCATTGGAACGTCTAAACTGGTAGGCATTCGATAATCCAGAAAGCTGGCATTATCTACTGCTCCATTGTCGTTATAAACATATTCTTCATTTAGTGCCCACCCGATTCCTTGTACTGTGGCTCCTTGGATTTGTCCTTCAACATAGCTTGGATGTGCAGGAAATCCAACGTCTAAGAAAGACGTACATTTCAGTATGGTTACTTTGCCCGTCTCAGGATCTACCTCTACATCAATGATATTACCAGCTATAATTGGGCCTACGCCTGTAGATGTTGCCGATGCAGAGCAGGTGATTGGTCCTCCGCTACCCATTTGTCTCCTAGCCAATTCTTTGAACGTGAATTGGTCATCAGAATTCTTAATGCATTTAAATATTCCTTGTTTAAATTCGATATCTTCTGGCTGGACCTCCCAAATTAAGGAGGCGCGAGATTTCATTTCTGATATCACTAGGTTGGCAGCTTCGATGGCTGCTAGACCGGTATCATAAGCGGTCCGGCTTCCTCCGGTATTGGCTGTATATCCCACCATATCGGTATCTGCGACGATAGGCGATACATCTTCAGAAGATAAACCAAGTATCTCAGCCGCTTGCATCGCTACAGCAGTACGAGAACCGCCTATATCCACAGAACCAGTTATAAGAGTGATAGTTCCGTCTGTATTAACATTAATAGTTGCGGAGGAGACTTGCCCTCCTTGCCATCGATATCCAACAGCAATCCCTCTTCCTTGATTTTGATTGTTCAACTTTTCTTTGTAGTGGGGATGTTCTTTCATAGCTTCCTCTAGTTCGATGCACCCTATTTTGGGATGCCGTACGCCATTAGGCATACGGTCTCCTTCTTGTACGGCATTGATTAGTCTTAGGTCTATAGGGTCCATATTTAAAAAAGAAGCTGCTTCATCAATTATTGGTTCAATAGCGAAGGCTCCTTGAGGTTGACCAGGAGCTCTGTATGCTTGTACTTTTTGTTTATTGCATACTACGTCATACCCGTCTATTAATAGATTTTCGATTTTATAAGGCCCAGTGGCACATAGAGTGGCTCCTCCAACTGGCGATCCTGGATATGCACCGGCTTCGAAATACATAGTTAATTCTGCGGCAGTTATGATACCAGAGTTAGCGAATCCGATTTTGGCTTTAGCCCAAGTTGCTGAAGTGGGTCCAGTACCTTCAAAAACGTCTTTTCTGGACATTATTACTTTGACCGGTTTGCCACTTTTCTGGGATAACACGGCAGCGACTGGTTCCAAATAAGTAGTTGCTTTAGCACCAAATCCCCCGCCAATTTCAGTGGGAGTCACTTTTACCATAGATTCAGGTAGACCTAGTATTGCTGACGTAGCTGAACGTACCCCGAATGCTCCTTGAGTGCAAGTCCAAATGTGCACCCTTCCGTCACCTGGCCATGTTGCAGTAGATGCATGAGGCTCTATATATCCTTGGTGTACAGTTTCCGTTGTGAATTCACGCTCAATTATGAAATCTGACGCTTTGAATCCTTTTTTAGTATCACCAAGTTGATGTTGGATATGGCTAGCTATATTGCTTTTGGTACCTGAATCATCCCCACGAGCGAAACGTTCAGATTTTTTGTGGGTGGTCATGTCCTCATGGAGGAGAGGTGCCCCTGGTTTTATCGCATCTTCATATGTGAGTACCGGCTCTAAGATATCGTATTCTACTTTGATTAGCTCTACCGCAAGTTCAGCCACGTGTGAATTTGTAGCTGCTACGGCTGCGATCGCGTGTCCTTTATAGAGAGCTTTTTTGTGCGCCATAAGATGTTCTGCCATTAATCTGGCATTAGCACGGGTTTCTGCTAAGTCGATCATTTGATCTTCTATGATCGGGAAATCTTTATGGGTCATAACGGCTTCCACCCCGGGCAAAGCTTCGGCTTCACTAGTGTCAATGGATTTGATAATTGCATGTGGATGTGGGCTGCGTAAAACTTTCCCATAAAGCATATTAGAAAGTTGTATGTCTGCACCATATTTAGCAGCACCAGTAACTTTTTCATAACCATCGTGACGGACGGGTCTCGTACCTACAACATTGTACTCAGTACCTGTATATACATTGGTATTAGTAGCCATGACATCCTCCCTCTCATTTATATCAAGTTAGATTTCTTCCAAAAGGCTTGATGATGAGTATCCTATCAAATCCTTGCAAATCTTGCTTAATTTGTATAGAGCTTGCTGGAAAGATCTTATTGGCTATATTAATGAGTTTATCTGAGTGTGAGTGATCGATTTCTAAAAAGATTGTGGAGTCTGGTTTGACATGGAGAGCGCTTTGATAGATAAGTTTTGATATGACCTCTGATCCATCAGTTCCTCCATCCAGAGCTTGGAGGGGCTCCCAAGAAAGTTCTGGATCCAATTGGTCCAGACGGCTCGACGGGATATAAGGTAAATTCGATACAATGAGGTCAAATTTATCTGTTGTATTAGCGAATAAATGTCCTGTTTTGAAATTAATTTTGCCTAACACGTTATGAGCCTTAGCATTTTGTCTTGCTAGATCTACCGCTGCTGCTGATTGGTCCACTGCATAGAATTTATAGTTGCCTCTCATTATTGCTAATGTAACAGCGATAACACCACTGCCGGTCCCAATGTCAGCTACTGATAGGTTATTGTCTGCTATGGTTGTGTTTAGTATTTCTTCTACCAACAACTCCGTTTCTGGTCTTGGTATCAAGACGTTGGAATCCACAGCAAAATCTAATCCGTAAAAAGGTTGATAGCCTAAAATGTATGCCAGAGGTTCCCTGCGCATGCGTCTAGTAATTATGGATTCTATTGAATGTAATTGATCTGCGGAAACAATTGAATCTTGAGATGAAATCAATTCAACTCTGGTTATGGCCAGTACATCCATTATTATGATATCTGCTTCGATGTGGTTTTCTGTTATACCATGTTGTTCGAGCGTACTCGCAATAAGGCTATGTAAACTTTGTATGGACTGCTGTTTAGCGATTAGGCTTTTACTTCTTCCATCAAGGATGCTCTTTCCCAATCCATTAGAGAGGTAATAATTTCATCCAGGTTTCCATCTAATATTTTGTTCAAACCATAAAAACTGGAAGATATTCTGTGATCAGTAATTCGATCTTGTGGGAAGTTGTATGTCCTGATTTTTTCTGATCTTTCGGCGCTCCCTACTTGTTCTCTTCTATTCTTGCTGATCTCGTCGCTATGCTTTTGTTGCTCTACTTCATATATTTTTGCTCGCAACATTGACATAGCTTTGGTCTTGTTCTTATACTGCGACCTTTCGTCTTGACATACCACTACTATCCCTGTTGGATTATGGACTATTCTCACTGCAGTGGCGACTTTGTTTACATTTTGTCCACCATGCCCTCCAGAGTGAAATATATCGACTCGTAAATCATCTTGACTGATATTGATTTCTACATCGTCTGCTTCAGGTAATACAGCTACCGTAGCTGTAGATGTATGAATTCGTCCTTGAGTTTCAGTTTCGGGGATACGCTGAACTCTGTGAACACCTTTTTCGAATTTGAGCTTGCTGTAAACTCCTTGACCATGAATGTCGAATACAATTTTGTTGTATCCGCCCAAATCCGCATTGTGAGAATCCATGATTTCGGTTTTCCAGCCGTTAAGCTGAGCATATTTCGTGTAGGTTCTGAAGAGGTCTGCTGCAAATAAAGTGGCCTCTCTGCCACCAGTTCCAGCACGGATCTCTACTATCACGTCACGCTCATCATTTGGGTCTTTGGGCAGTAATGCTAATTCTAAATCATCTGCGAGATGCTTAATTTGATCTGCAATATTGGATAATTCCTGTTTTGCAATATTACTTAGTTCAGCATCTGAGGAGTCTTGAGCGATTTCTTCTAAGTCTTTTTGTTCGGTAACAAGTTGGTCGTAGGTACGACCAATATTAACCAGGTTTTCTAAAGAGGAGCGCTCTTTGGCTAAACCTTGAATCTTGTTGAAATCAGAAGCTATTTCAGGCGTTGCCATAAGAGTTTCTATTTCTTCGTTACGTTGTAGGATGATTTCAAGTTTATCGAATATTGAAGGCATGACTTACCGTTTGCTGATAATAGAATTTAGTAAATTCTATCTCAATGTATACCTATATACAATGTTCAGTGTCCAATGTATGTATAGGAAACCTAAGGTTTGTACCCTGTGTGGATTGCTATTGTACCCATTCCGAGTTTTGTGTATTTCACTTTTTGCAGGCCGCATTTTTCGAATAAGGTTTTTAATTGTTCTGCATCAATGAAATTGTCTACAGATTTGGGTAAATATGAATAGGCTTCACGATTGTTACTGATTAGCGTTCCAATAATAGGTACGATACTATTGAAATATAANCCGATTAGTTTGCCTATAATACGAGTTTTATAAGGTGTTAATTCTAGTGTTGATACTATTCCGCCTGATTTAGTTACTCGAGCCATTTCTGAGATTGCTTGCTCAAGATCTGGCATGTTCCTGAGGCTAAAACCTGCTGTTACGACGTCTGCAATATTGGATTTAATTGGGAGATTTATTGCCGTACTAGCAAAATAAGAATGTTTATTGTTAGTTTNAGATGATTTACTTTTNNTGATAGCTAATTNGAGCATGTCAGGTAGGATGTCGGTGCTNANAACCTGTTTGACAGACGGGACCATAGATAATTTTCTTGAAATATCACCGGTCCCCGTAGCTATGTCNATNCAGAGTTGAGGATTGTTTTTNGAGACAATTTTTATTAGTTTAGATTTCCATAGATGATGCATTCCTAAAGTCATAATAGTATTCATTTGATCATAATGCCTAGTAATATTACTAAATACATTGTTCACATAGGACTGTTCAGGAGCTTGCCGTTCGTTGGTATTCAAATTTTTATTTGCCCAAATATCTAAATTGTTCTGGTAATTCAGTCTCAATGCCNAATTGNATTAATACTTTTCCAACGAAATAATCAACTATTTCATCTGTTTTTTGTAATCCTAGATAGAAAGGTGGATCGGTAGGCATGATTGTNGCTCCCATTNTAGCTAATTNAGTTAAATTACTAAGATGAATAGCATGNAAAGGAGTTTCACGGGGAATTATTGTTAAAGGTCTNCTCTCTTTCANGCAGACGTCTGCTGACCGGAGCANTAGGTTATTGGTGATACCGTTAGCCAAACTAGCTACACTGTTCATACTACATGGNACNATTATCATTCCGTTTGTGTGATAGCTGCCGCTTGCTATAGGGGCAGTTAGATCTCCTACTGCATANTTGGTGTAATTGGGATATTCAGACCATTCTAAGATATCAGTTTGATATGAGGATGAAAGTTCCTGGTCCCAAACTAATTTGGAAGCATTTGAGAAAATCGTGACTACTTCTAGGTTTTTAGCTAGGAGAGCGTCTACTATCTTTTTGGATATGATTACTCCGCTCGCTCCAGAAATCCCTACTACATATGGGTGATTTTTTTCTATACTCATATAATTATTACACTTGTTGCTGTAAATACTAATAAGATCATAGATATTAATCCATTGATTCTAAAGAAAGCTATATTTACTTTTGATAGATCTGTGGGTTTAACTATAATGTTTTCATATGCTAAGAGTACACTTGCAATTGTGCATCCTATAAAATAAATAGCATTGAGGTTAAGTATTATTCCGAGTCCTATCAGGCTTAGAATGGCNGCTCCGTGAAAAAACTTGGTTAACTTAAGTGCTCCACTAATTCCAAATTTTGATGGTATTGAATTTATTCCATTCTCCGTGTCGAAGTCGTAATCCAAGCATGCGTAGATTATGTCAAAACCACTTGCCCATAAAGTAACNGCTAATCCTAATATTAAAGGGATGTAGCTAAATGTGCCTGNTACACCAAACCAAGCACCTACGGGAGCTATGGCTAAAGATGAACCTAGGATAATGTTACACATCCAAGTGAAATATTTAGAAAATGAATAAAATGCTATGTANCCAAGAGCAAATGGTGCGAGTATGAGTACGAATGTGTTGAGCATATATGCGGATACNAGGAAGAATAAAGAGCTGGGTATTATCAAGGTCCACATATCTTTTCTGTTTAGTAAACCGGATTGAAGATGGCGATTCATGGTTCTAGGATTTATCCCATCCTCCTTCTCATTTGCTAGTCTATTCATACACATAGCGAATGTGCGGGCGGTTATCATCGCAATAGTCACCCATAATATATCATTTGAACTCGGGAGCCCNTCAGATGCTAGTATTAAAGCAATGTATGCAAATGGCAAGGCAAATAGAGACTCCCATATACGTATCGATGACATGTATAGAGGAAATTTTTTTATAAAGTANAATTGCTTANTCATTCAGAAACCATACTNTTGCCATTTGGAATCAACAAGTNGTTTGATNTCTTCAGTCATATCAACATCATCAGGCCAATCAGATGTATAGCCNTCNCCAGCTATTTTGCGCGTNGCATCTATGCCAAGTTTTGCTCCAAACTTNGCGGAAGGATTGGAATGGTCTAGGTCATCTAGAGGTCCTTTGCTGACAAGTATGTCNGTGTCATAGTTTATNTTACAAAGTACACGCCATGCTAATTCNGATATATTNTGAACGTTAACAAAATTATCCACTACTATAATTGTTTTTGTAAGACTTAATAATCCCATCCCCCACAAGCCATTCATAACTTTATATGCNTGNCCTGGATATTTCTTATTTANAGATACGATTAGCATATTATGAAATATCCCTTCAGCAGGCATGTTTATGTCTTCCACTTCAGGTAAAGTTAATTTGATTAATGGAAGGAAGACACGTTCTGTGACTTTACCCATCCAATAATCTTCCTTAGGAGGCTTCCCGACAAGAGCTGATGGATATATTGGTTTATTCCNGTGGGTTATGGCTGTTACGTGTAATACTGGATATAGAGCTGCTTCGGAATAATACCCCGTGTGATCTCCGAATGGTCCTTCCATTTTTTCCTCGTCTTTTAAAACATAGCCCTCTAGGACAATTTCAGAGTTTGCAGGAACTTTGAGGTCGTTAGTTATACATTTTACTAATTTCACTGGACTGTTTCGTACGAATCCAGCNAGTAACATTTCATCAACATCTGGGGGTAGCGGAGCAGAGCCTGACCAGATAGTAGCNGGGTCAGANCCTATGGCGACAGACACGTCTAAGCGATCAGTTGTATTCCTGTAATGTTCNGCGGCACCTTTGTGTGTTTGCCAATGCATTCCNGTAGTGTTTTTATCGTAAACCTGCATACGATATATCCCATAGTTTTGGGAAGATTTACTGGGGTCTTGCGTAATCACTAAAGGTAATGTGATAAATTTGCCACCGTCTTGCGGCCAATTTTTTAGGATTGGTAGTTCAAAAAGGTTTACGTCTTCCCCGGTGATTATAACTTCTTGGCATGGAGCCTTTTGTACGGTTTTGGGAGATAATCTACCTATTTTGAGGAGTTCACCTAATAATTTGAGCTTCGCTCCTGGGGTTTTGGGAGGATTTTGAACTGTATTTAGAAGGGCTGAAATTCGATCTGCAATTTGTTCAACGTCTTCTACTCCTAAAGCTAAAGACATTTTCTTATGAGAACCAAATAGATTGGTTAGGACTGGCATTTTGTGCCCGGATACATTTTCAAAGAGAAGTGCTGGGCCATCTATAGCCATTGTTCGATCAGTGATTTCTGTGATTTCAAGATCGGTTGAAACTTCTGTTTGTATTCTTTTTAGTAACCCGTGTTTTTCCAATGAAGTAATGTAATCGTTAAGGTTTGAATATTTCATTTACGCATATCTTCAACATATCTAAATATATGTTATTACATTCTGGAACCAGACGTCTACGTAGGTTATCGAGATACTTCATTGTAATTATGGAGTTCGGTCTTGTAGAGAGGCCTCAGTATTATGATTTTAATACTGAACCTCTATTAATGATTAGAATTGATTATTAATTATTCTCTGTTGTTGCTAAAGCAATCGCTGCAGTACACAGGCCTATCACCTCTGGGTTTGAAAGGAACTTGTGCTTCTACGCCACATTCAGCGCATGTGATGTCGAATAATTCTCTTGGACCACTGGATCGTTGTTCTGATCTTCTTTGGCTCCTGCAAGGTTGACATCGCTTTGGCTCATTTACGAACCCGCGCGAATTGAAGAATTCTTGCTCACCTACTGTAAATATGAAATCTGCCCCACAGTCTGAGCATTGTAATGTTTTATCGGATAGTGCCACCTATCGCCCTCCTAGATTTGTTGGTAAGAGGGTTTTGTGCCCCCCTACGCTCACTATTTGCATGATAAGAGAGCTTTGCACCCCCCTATGCACACTATTTGAACACATTATATATCCCTTTGTATTATTTGCAACTTTTTTTGCTAGAATGGTTAAGATTTTGATAATCGATTACGAAAAAAGAAAAAAATAAGGAAAAATGTACTGATTTCAATCATGGTAGCTGATTCAAGACGTACAATATGCTTGAAACTGTAAAGTGATGGTACCCCAGGCAGGATTCGAACCTGCGACCTACTGCTTAGAAGGCAGTCACTCTATCCACTGAGTTACTGGGGCAACTTTCGGGTATGTATTATATCTGATTTTTATAATGATGCATAACCATGAAATCAATTGAAGCAAGATGCATACTCCACTTTTAACTAGTATGATGTATTTGGAGGAAAATAGATGACTATTATAAAAACCGTATTACTTGTGGGTGTTTTGTCTGTTGCTTTGTTTATGTTAGTCTCGTGTTCCTCAGAGCCACAAATATCTTATGAGTCATTAACATGTGAGGATTTATCCGAGCGATGGATTGGCTATAAGTGGAAAGATAATTTCAAGCGTAATAACGAAATATTAGCAATAGATGTTTCTCAAAGATTGGAAAGAACAAAAGGAGATCTAAAAGGAATAGGATGTGATTCCATAGCTACACTTAAGTATGGCCTAGCTAAAAGAGAGCTTCTNGACCACAAAGCTGAAATTGTATTGCAAGCATGGAAACAATCTGATGGTGCAGTAAAGCACGAGTTCGCTTTCTGTTACATATGGGATTGTGAGCAAGTGTTTAACGACAGATAATCAATAATCAAAAACGAAGGTCCTATTATGCAGAAAAGACACACTAGAGTATTAGTAGCTAAGCCCGGTTTAGATGGACATGATCGAGGAGCCAAAGTAGTAGCTAGAGCCCTTAGAGACGCTGGAATGGAAGTGATATATACGGGTATTAGGCAAACTCCAGAAATGATTGTTAAGGCTGCCATTCAAGAAGATGTGCAGGTNCTTGGTCTGAGTGTATTGTCTGGGGCGCATGTTGAAATGACTGAAGAAATTCTGGACTTATTAGCAGCGGAAAATATAGAAGATATTTTGATTGTTCTGGGTGGAATAATTCCAGAACAGGATAGGCCGTTACTTAAAGAGATGGGTGTTTATGAAGTTTTTGGCCCAGGAACCTCTACAGAACAAATTGTNGATTGCATTAAAGAAGCAGGCGAAAAGGTGCTTTAAGCAACTAAAATNCAACGATTACANGAAAACCTTACCATCTGTATTATAAGNAGTATGTAATTTCTCTTGACAATGTAATNTCAGNGAGTAATATTAGGCACGGAAAAATCTAATACTCGAATAAATAGGTTAACTTCGCCAGNCGCAGTACAACTATAAATATTATGAGATATAACGTTTCACAATTACTTNTGAGCCCCACAGGGACATCTTCCAAATTCCAGATTGAATCCGACAGTGAGATAGAAGATATTCTGGTACTTGGAGGGCTGACCGTTAGTATGTATAAAATGCATGAAGGGATTTGGGTGGATATATTAGGGCAAGGTAAAATGGAAGCCACCTGTAGCCGATGTGTGAATGAATTTGAATATTTAGTGGATATACAAGGTGAGCAACAATATATATCAGTGCTTGATATAGATNCTAATNAGGGTTTAGACGTGTTTCTGATTGATGATAGACATGAACTAGATGTTCAAGAATTAGTGAGACAATCTGCGATAGTAGGAGACAATGTTAAAAAACTATGTTCAGATTCTTGCAGAGGAATATGTGCACAGTGTGGGATAAGATTGAATGATTCNGTCTGTGAGTGTNTAGAGAGAACTACTGACCCTAGATGGGACGCTCTGATAGAATTAACCAAAGGCGAAATATAAACATAGGATCAGTAATATGGGAGCATTACCAAAAAAGAAAATAACTAGGGCTAGACGGGGACGTAGACTTAGCTCATATCGACTAGCTAGAGTCAATAAAATCATATGCGGTAGATGTCAAAAGTACATGTTGCCTCATGTAGTATGCAAGAATTGTGGGTATTACAGAGGACGTCAAGTGATCGAAGTCTAACNAATTGCAAGGNCATATGTATTGTGATTTGTGGANGATGGAAGGTGTAAATGGAAGCTGAAATGTTAGTTTCAACAGTTTTCCCTGGACANGGGTNTCAAGTAGTTGGGATGGGTAAAGATCTTAGTGATAATTTTACTTTGGCAAAACAAATATTTCAGGAAGCTGATGATACCTTAGGATACAAATTATCCGACCTGATGTTNAATGGTCCAGATAAAGATTTGGAAGACACTAGTTGTTCACAGCCTGCCATAATGGCTGTTAGCGTAGCTTGTTGGNAAGTTTTGAACNAAGCAATGGGAGATATGAAACTTAAAGTGCAGTGCTCAGCTGGGCACAGTTTGGGTGAGTATACTTCTTTNGTGATTTCTGGAGTGATAAGTTACTCTGACGGTTTAAGATTAGTNCAAGAAAGAGGTCGATTGATGCACGATGCCTCGGTGGTACGGCCTGGGAGTATGGCCGCAGTGATTGGATTGAACGAGCAAGAAGTAGAGACNNTATGTAGNCNAAGTGGNGCTGAAATGGCAAATATCAATTCTAANGATCANATAGTNATCAGCGGAGATTCAGAANACGTTGCTGAAGCTGTACAAATTGCTTCTGATATGGGAGCAAGAAAAGTCATTACGCTACCTGTTAGNGGTGCNTTTCANTCCTCGTTGATGGAATATGCCAGTGATGGATTGTCTAAAATACTNGATGANATTGATTTTAATGATTCTGAAGTACCTATNATAGCGAACTCTACNGGCCTTCCNNTTAAAAGNGCTGNTGAAATTAAAGAAGAANTATTAAAAGGACTCTGTAGCTGTGTTNAATGGAANGATTCCATACAATACATGGTTAATAGTGGAGTAAGTAATTTTATTGAATTTGGCCCNAGTAGAGTGCTTTCTAGTTTGATNAAAAGGATTAANAAAGAAGTTACAGTGGAGTCAATATCAAGTGTCAAAACCCTAGAGCAATTTGTGGATTCCCATTCTTAAATTGCGGTGAAAATATGTTAATGACAAAAGCAAGTATACCTGAAAAGAAAAAAGCAAGAGAATTGACGNTGCAGAAGTTATATGCNGAAGAATTTCAGGAAGGTTCTTACAAGACCAAACTTCCATCAGAAAATGAAGGAACCNTAAGTGATATNGGAGAAATTTTATCAGCTGATCTGACTAGATTGATTTTAGAAAANAAAAATGACTTAGATACNATTATTAATAGACACGTTGTTACTTGGCCAGTCGAGAAATTGTCACATGTTGACAAGAATATTCTTAGAATTGCTGTNATGGAACTAAAATATATAGATAGTGTTCCCACCAAAGTTGCAGTAAATGAAGCGGTTGAGATGGCAAAAAAATATGGCAGNGAGAATTCTTATAAATTTGTGAATGGGGTTTTAGGCTCTGTCATNCAAGAAATTATCCNGTAAATTAAAATTCATATTGAGGTGTATACATGGCGACTATTTACGACAGAATCAAAGAAATTGTAGTGGACAAACTNGGAGTTGACGAAGNAGAAGTCTCNGAGTCAGCNTCGTTTGTTGAAGATCTTAACGCAGACTCCTTAGATCTTGTGGANCTNATAATGGCTTTTGAAGAAGAATTTTCAACTGATGAGAATCCTATAGAAATTTCTGACGAAGATGCAGCTACTATTTTGACAGTTGGAGATGCAGTNACTCACTTGAAAGACGCNGGCATCTCAGACTAGTAGATCCCCGTAAATGTTGGATGATGGTTCTAAACAAAACCTTCTAAACAACTTGTCACTTGATATCGANAGATGTGTGAAATGTGAACTTTCCTGCTCTCGAACTTTTGCGGTACCTGGNTCCGGGGCTNCAANCTCAACACTAATGTTTGTNGGAGAAGCNCCTGGTCATAATGAGGATATATNNGGAGAACCTTTTGTAGGATCNGCAGGGAAACTATTAACTTCTCTATTGAATGAGATCCAGATGTCGAGAGAATCTGTATATATTACAAACATAGTTAAGTGTAGGCCTCCGAATAACCGAGATCCTCATCTCAATGAAATTATGCTATGTGAACCTTATTTAGATGCTCAAATAAGTATTGTTGACCCTGTCCTGATTCTTCCTTTGGGCAGGTTTGCTATGAATTATTTCATACCTGGTGAGTCTATCACACGTATATCTGGCACAGTTCAGAAAATACAGGGGAGATACGTATATCCTCTTTTACATCCAGCAGCTGCACTAAGAAGGACAGAATACAAACAAAGGTTAAGAAACGATTTTTTAAATATCCCTTCTGCTGTCGATAGGATTTCTCTTCTGAGTAAGGGCATGGACTTTGGTGCATTTGATCAAATGTGGTTGACATGAATGATTCGCAATTAAAAATAATTCCGTTAGGCGGACTTGGGGAAATCGGCAAAAACATGATGGCTATTGAACTATCCAACGATATTGTTGTGATAGATTGCGGGCTGCAATTTCCTTCTTATGATTTAAAAGGGGTAGATCTTATAATCCCAGATGCCAAATATTTACTCGAGAGTTCTAAACGTATCACCGTTTTAATAACTCATGGGCATGAAGATCACATTGGGGCTTTAAGATACTTGGAACCTTTGCTGGATTGCAAGATTTATGCTCCTAAATTTGCAGAATTGCTTCTTTCAAGAGAAAGTAAATTTAAATATCCAATTAAGATAGTGGAATCTAGGGTTAGCTATCAAATCTGTGATGGACTTTCGGCAACTTGGTTCTCTATGAGTCACAGTATTCCAGATTCAATGGGTATCGTTTTGCACACCTCCCTGGGCGAGATTGTACACACAGGTGATTTCAAACTTGATTTTGATGACGAAAAGTATCAGATAACAGATAAGACATTTCTGGAAAATTTGAGGAATCAAGATATTGCGATTCTAATGTCGGATTCGACTTATGCGGAGATACCAGGAGTTACTCCTTCAGAAGACATTCTTGAGGAGCCATTATCTGAAATTATAGAGAATGCTCCTGGCAGGTGTATCTTTTCGACATTTTCTTCTCTTATTCGCCGAATACAAAGGATAATTGATATATCTGAGCGATACCATAAAAAAGTATGTTTTGTAGGTAGTAGTATGCACAAATATACAGATTTGGCCTTCTCCAATGGATACTTGAAAGCAGAATCTGGCACTGTGGTGAACATAAAATATCTGGCAACTTTAAAAGCTTCTGAAGTCGTTATAATCATGACTGGCAGTCAAGGAGAACCCAGATCTGCGTTGGTGAGATTATCAAATAATGAATTGGATAATTTAACTTTGGATGAGAATGATACAGTGGTTTTGTCGTCAGGAGTGATTCCTGGTAATGAAAGGAAAGTTTCAGATGTAATTAACAAATTAGTTGGTAATTGCAGAGAAGTGGTGTACCAGCCATTGAACACAGTGCATGTCCATGGACATGCTGCAGTTGAAGAACTTCAATGGGTGATTAATACAGTTCGGCCTAAATATTTTATTCCTATACACGGGGAACAAAAGCATCTGGTTCAACATTGCAAAATAGCTACTGAAATTGGTATTGAAGATGAAAGAGTTTTTATGATGACAGATGGTGATATTGGGGTTCTGGATGATAAGGGATTTAGGATTGAAGATAGATTGAATTTAACAGAAATATGGGTAAAAGGGCGCAGAATATACGACGCTTGTGAAGTACTTCAGCAAGAAAGGTCGGCTGTGTCTAACTCAGGTGTATGCGTGATTAATTTGACGGTAACTCACCGAGATGTTGTAGTGTCGAAATGTTCTGAATTTGGTGTTGTCCCGCAAGAAAAGAAGAAGCAATTTAGGATTGATGTCGAAGCTGCTGTTACCGACAATCAGGTTAAATTGCTAGAATTAATGGACGATTTGGTTGTCAATAAAGGTCGAATAGATGAATTTATTCGCAATCTTATCTATAAAATGTATCGTGTTAACCCAAAAATCATCTGCAATGTTACTTTTTCGTAAAAATATGGTGTTAAATCGTAAGACTGACGTAATTATTATCTGTTAACATAATCTTTATTAACGAATGTGATTGGCTGGGTAATATGTTGGGTTCATTGAATAGTACAGTATCTAATGTTAATAAAATAGTTGCTGTCTTTAATATAAGAAAAATCGCGATTGGGCTATTGTTAATATGTTTGATCGTCGCAGGTATACTGTTTATTAAGCCAGTTCAAAACTTGTTTTTAGAAACGTTGGGCTTATTGTGGCTTTATGTTGGGCTATGGGTTATGTCTCTAGGAATGGGATTTAAGATTAGCCCGAGGATTACCTGGAAATTCCGAAAAGTCTGGTTATTCACCTTGATATTTTTTGCTGGAATTTACACCTTAGCCTCATTATGGCAATCGACCTATCATTCTAATCAATCCTATATCACATTTTTTGGTGGCTGGATAGTAGAATTGGGCACTGTTGACCCATTATTAAGACTTGCCTTGCTGTGCGGTGTTCTATTGATTTTACCCATGGTAGTCAGTTGGAACAGAACCTTTAGATTGTATTATGTTGCTTGTATAACAGCTACTAGAATAGGCTTGGATTTGGTTAAGCTGCTTATGGGTCTGTTAATTAAATTCTCAAGATATGCAATAAAAATAGGTATCATAGTCCTTGGGAAAATAAAAGCTATAAGCGTTCAACCTAAAAGACGAAAATCTGAGATTTCTCAACCTAATCTTGAAGCTTCGGTCTCTCTTTCATCCACTCCTTCTGTACTTCCAAAGCAACAAAATAGGATGTCTACCCTGCCTAGTGGTTCTGTGCCTGTACTGACAAAAAGGAAAACTCGTAAACTAATAAAACAATCTGTTTCAAATCCTAGTACTGCAATCGTTTCTAAGTCTGTTACCCCTAATAAAAAAAATGGATGGATTGCTCCTGATGACAGCCTATTAGCACCACCGGAGCGTAAGGCTACAACTATGGCTCCTCTGGAAAAAATGAAAGATATTATTGAGCAGACTTTGTTGGATCACGGAGTTCAAGTACAAGTGAATGATATTAAAGCAGGTCCAAGAATTGTAAGATTTGGGTTGGTTCCTGGTTGGTCATTGAAATCTCCAGGAATGGATCCTAAGGAGAAAAATAGAGTTAAAGTTCAAAGCATTGTTAGTAGAGAAAAAGATTTGGCTCTGGCTCTGCAAACACCATATATAAGGATTGAAGCTCCGGTACCAGGTGAACCCATAATAGGACTAGAAGTTCCAAATCCATCTCCCGCAAAAGTGCCACTGAGTTTGGTTACTAATTCAGACCAATTTGTAAAAATGACACAAAGTGGAGGATTGCCAATTGCATTAGGCCAAGATACTGGAGGAGAGCCGGTATCCCTGGATCTGGCAACTCTTCCCCATCTATTGATTGCAGGGTCTACAGGGAGCGGAAAAAGCGTTTGTATCAACTCATTAATTGCGTCATTGTTACTAACCCAAGGCCCAGACAAATTACGCATGCTTATGATAGATCCTAAAAGAGTGGAATTGACTCCTTTCAATGGATTACCTCATTTAGTAAAGCCAGTAATTGTTGATACTGATGAAGTCTCCGGTGGATTAAAAGGTTTGATGAGAGAAATGTTCCGTCGATATAGAATGATGGAAGATGCGGGTAGCAGAAATATAGTTGCTTACAACAAAAAAGCCAAGAATGATGAGCAATTACCCTATTTAGTATTGATTGTTGATGAATTGGCGGACCTTATGATGTCTGCCTCGGGCGATGTGGAACATAATCTGGTTAGACTCGCCCAGCTTGGCAGAGCGACTGGCATTCATCTAGTGTTAGCAACTCAAAGACCTTCAGTTCAAGTTGTAACAGGGTTGTTAAAGGCAAATATACCTGGAAGAGTAGCCTTTGCTGTAGCATCTAACGTTGATTCTAGAGTGATACTAGATACGGTAGGAGCTGAAAAATTGCTGGGACAAGGAGATATGTTGCTTTTAAGTAATTCTTCTCCTAAACCGAAAAGAGTGCAAGGGACACTAGTGAAAGATAGTGAGATAAGTGCAATGGTTAAGTATTGGGTTAACCAGAATGGCCCAGAATTATTGCCTTTGCCGATGGATTTCTCTGATGACGATGATGATGAAATGATAGATGATAAGATTTTAGATGAATCCAGGAAACTTGCAATAAGATATCCCAACATGAGTAGATCTCATTTGGAACGCCAATTACGTATAGGAGCCACCAAAGCAGGTAGGATAATCAACATATTAGAAGAAGAAGGTTTGGTTAATATGAGTTTCTGAACTGATACGTTCATGATTTATAATGGCCAGTATGTTAATCGATCTGCATAACCATAGTTTCCCTAAGTCCGATGACAGTGTTCTGGATGTCGATTCCCTCATTGATCTATATAAGCAAACAGGAATAGACGCGGTATGTTTGACAGAGCACGATGATTTTTGGAGCATAGAAGAAGCTCAAAGTTTAAGTGAGAGACATGGTTTTCTTGTGATACCAGGTACTGAAATCAATACAGATAATGGGCATGTTCTTGTATTTGGATTGACAGAGTATGTTTTTGGAATGCATAAGATTGAATTTTTAGCAGAACATGTGGCTAGAGCGAAAGGTTCTATGATAGCAGCTCATCCGTATCGCAGGAGGTTCATGAAAGGGATGGAACAGTCATTGTTAGGGCATAGAATAGAAGAAGCTCGAATAGATCCTGTTTTCAGGTTTTGTGATGCTATCGAGGTCTTGAATGGCCGTGGAACATTGGAAGAAAACGAATTCTCTAAAAGATTGGCGGACATAACAGGATTACCTATGACAGGGGCTAGTGATGCTCACCGCCCCCAAGATGTTGGAAAGTGCTGCACTGAAATCAAAAGAGATGTTAAGTCTGTATTTGATCTGATTGATGCTTTGAAATCAGGTGATGTAAGCCCTGTCAGTTTGAAAGATTGTTAAGTCACTTGATTCAGGAAAATATCAAGGGCTATAGTTTGGTCTAGTGCTCCAGTTTTGATACCTTGATCAGTTTCTACTAGTTTTTGAAACATAAATAGAAGTTGGATTTGGGACAATTGATTGCTTTGCGAAATGACTTTGTCCACAACGAAATTGGATGTAATCCCCAATTGCTGTTTGAGTTGTGTATGTGAAGCCCCTGAAGATGAAAGGAATTTGGAAGCTGCTATAAGTCGTAACTGCCTACCAATAAGTCTAATGATAGCACTAGTGTCATGGCCATTATTTAGTAAAGAATTAATGTTGTGAAAAGCTATTGCTCGTTTTTTTTCGATTATTGCGTCTATAGTATTAAATAGATTCACATCTTCATCAGAATATACGAGTTCTTTAACGTCTGAGTCTGTTATTTGTTGTCCCTGAGAATATAGGCTAAGTTTTTCCAATTCATTATTGATATTCCATAAATTGACCCCTACATGATCGGCGAGAGCACTTATCCCAGCAGGGCTTATTGAAATATTGTGCTTTAGACTGTGTTCCTTTATCCATTGGAGAAGTTCTCGTCCGTTTCTTGGCCCTGAAAGTTTCTTAATGGTTAGAGTTGTTGAAGATGATTTAGTAAAGGAAGCGTTAATTTTGTCAGTTCGTTCTTTTATTATTAGGAGAGTTGATTCAGGTAAGCTATCTATTTTTTGAATAATTGAGTCACTCAATGAAGTGTTATTTTTGATCACATCTTCTAATATGACTAACCTTATGGTGTCCATGAATGGTAACGCCTGGGCAACTTGTTGAAAATCGGAAAGATTAAAATTCGATGAATCAAATACAGTTTTATTTCCTTCCAAAATATCCTGAGCTTGGTGGTTGGTTTCGATCTGTTGAACTTCTTGAGATACTAAAAAGTCATTGCCATAAACTAAGAAACTTGGCATGCTATGATTCCAAAGAGTCACTTTCTACTAATTCTGTTAATACTCCAAAAACAGATTTGGGATGGATAAACGCGATCGTACCAGAAAGTCCTTCCCGGGGACTTTGGTCAATTAGGTCTATGTTTAGTTCTTTGAGGGTTTCGAGCTTGTCGGAAATGGAATCGACGTTCAAGGCCAGATGGTGCAACCCTTCTCCTTTGCTAGATATGAATCTACCTACCGGAGAGTCATCATTAGTGGCTTCTAATAACTCAATTCGGGTCTGCCCGATTTCAATTAGAGTGGCTTTGACTTGCTGATCTAATATTTCTGAAATTATTGGTTTAGGAACTCCAAATATTGAGGTAAAAAATGCAGCACTCTGTTCAATATTTTTGACAGCTATTCCTATATGGTCTATGTGATTGATTGTGCATTGATTTGGCATGCTATTCCCTCAACTATTGATATTGTTGCAGCGTCTGCCGTGCTACTATCAGCCTTTGTATTTCTGAAGTTCCCTCATAAATGGTTGTTACCCTAGCATCTCTAAACATGCGTTCTATGTTGGTATCTTTAAAATATCCAATCCCTCCATGTACCTGTAGGGCTTTGTTTGTGACGTCAATGCACATTTCGGATGCGATTAATTTTGCGATTGATGCTTCGTTAGAAAAAGGCAATTTAGAATCTTTTAACGTTGCGGCATCCATTGTGACTACTCGTGCGGAATGTACTGCTGCGGCCATATCTGCAATCATAAATTGTATAGCTTGATGTTGAGTTATAGGTTTGTTGAAGGTTTCTCGGTTTTTGGCATAATTAATTGCAAGATCTAGAGCCCCTTGCCCTATGCCCACGCACTGTGCAGCTATCGAGATACGACTAGAATCCAATATAGTCATTGCGTTTTTGAATCCGCTACCTTCATCACCTAGCCGATTTTCAACTGGAACTTTTGCATTATCGAATATCACTTCTGATGCAGTTGATGATCTCATGCCTAATTTGCCTTTCAGGGGACTGATAGTCACACCATCTGTGTTAGATTCTACGATAAATGCAGTGATGCTTTTGTAATCAGCTTCCTTATCTAATTTTGCGTAAACAATCATGTAATCAGAGACGTCTGCATTGGTGATATACATTTTGCTGCCGTTAAGGACATAATCATCGCCATCTCTAGTAGCTGTAGTACTAATACTAGCTGCATCTGAACCTCCTCCAGGTTCGGTGAGTGCCCATGCTCCGATGGATTTGCCAGAAGCCATGTTTCTTAGGTATTTTTGCTTTTGATCTTGGTTTCCAAATTCATTCAATGTAGATGTACTCAAAGAAAGATGGGCTATTAAATTGACACTCGAAGATGCGTCGCCACGTGCTATTTCTTCAATAGCGATAGCGGCTTGACGGTATCCTGCTCCACTGCCACCAAATTGGCTATCTACAGTTATACCTGTAAGGCCAATATCTGCCATTTTATTAAAGGATTCATGCCAAAAGTCTTCTGTTTTGTCTGCTTCAAGTGCGTTAGGGATCAGTTCTTGTACTGCAAAGTTTCTCACTGTTGATTGAAGCATCCGTTCTTCCTCGGTAAATATCACAATGAACCTCCAAGTTCCCTAAACTTTCAATTTATTTGATGGTATATCAAAAAGTGTCATGAGAATCATATTCGCCAAATACTTCTCTCAATATCGAGGATATTTCCCCTGTTGTGCATAAACTTTCTGCGCATTCAATTATAACCGGAATCAAGTTGTTAGTGCCTTCGGCTGTCATTTTTAATTTGTTTAGAGCCTGTTGGGCAATAGTTTCATCACGGATAGACTTTAATTGACTCAATTTACTGGTTTGAGATTTTTCTGCAGAGTTGTCTATAACCATCGTTTCTACCATTGTGGGATTAGGATCATTGAAACCNTTTACCCCCACTACAATGCGATCTTGGTTATCTACTTCCGTTTGGTGTTTATACGCGGATTCTCCTATTTCGTTAGCTTGATAGCCATTTTCTATGGCGGTTACCGCTCCTCCCATTGAGTCTATAGCATTGATGTACTTCATTGCTCCTGTTTCTATTTCTTTAGTGAGAGCCTCAATATAATAAGAGCCTCCTAAAGGGTCAACAACATCTGCTATCCCGGATTCGTGTGCGATGATTTGCTGTGTTCTAAGTGATAATTGGACAGCGTCTTCTGTGGGTAATCCAAGTGCCTCATCTTTCGAATTGACGTGTAAGGATTGGGTTCCGCCCAATATAGCTGACAAAGCTTGTATTGTGCATCTTACGACATTGTTGTCTGGTTGCTGCGCCGTCAAGCTTACTCCGGCAGTTTGGGTATGGAATCTGAGTTTAAGGGAACGTTCATCTTGCGCCCCAAATCGCTCTTTCATAATTTGAGCCCATAACTTTCTAGCAGCTCGAAATTTTGCAACTTCTTCNAGCAAATTGTTTTGTGCAACAAAGAAGAATGAGAGTCTAGGTGCGAATTCATCTATTTTTAAACCAGAGTTTATCGCTTGAGTAACATATTCTATTGCGTTAGCGAATGTAAATCCTAGTTCTTGGGTAGCACTAGCTCCCGCCTCACGCATGTGATAACCGCTTATACTGATAGTATTCCACTTGGGCAAGTATTGAGAGCAATATGTAAAAGAATCAACGACAAGCCTCATAGATTCTTTAGGTGGAAAAGAATACGTTCCTCGGGCTATGTATTCCTTCAAAATATCATTTTGTATAGTGCCACTTAATTTAGATTGGTCTACTCCTTGTGACTTGGCTGTCGCAATATACATCGCTAGCATTATGGCCGCAGTGGCATTGATAGTCATGGATGTACTTACCTGGTCCATAGGTATTCCTTTGAACAAGTCCTGCATGTCGCGTACGCTGCAAATAGGGACTCCTACTTTACCTACCTCTCCTTTGGCTAGAGGACTGTCTGAATCGTAGCCAATTTGAGTCGGTAGATCGAATGCAATGGAAAGTCCTGTTTGGCCATTATCTAATAAATATTTAAATCTTTCGTTAGTTGCTTCTGGTGTGGAATATCCAGAATATTGGCGCATTGTCCATAATCTACCTCGATACATGTTGGGTTGTATTCCACGGGTGAATGGATACTCGCCGGGTAATGGTAGCTCTGCACGGCTGATGGAATCCATATCTGCATCATATATTGTATCTATTGTTAATCCGCTGTCTGTTAGGAAATCTGTTTTCCTCTCTGAAAACTTATCAGTTAGAGGCTTTAGGATATTTTGTTCCCATTGTTTTTTTCTTGAAGTCACAAGTACGCCGTCCAGCTCACTAATTATGTAATTTTTGGATTATTTCGAACATTGTAACTTTAAAACCTTCTTTTACTCAACGGGGGATGTAAATTTGATTGACACTGATTTGCACACACAAATATAATTTCGTCGGGTAAAACTATGCAGATGATGACAGGGTCTTCAAAGACCAAAAATAAAAAGAATATTGTCGTAGTTGGTGGAGGGACAGGAAACCACACTACTCTTACTGGTTTGCGAAAAGAGAATTGTAATTTAACCGCGGTGGTTACAATGACTGACAGCGGAGGTAGTTCCGGCCGTTTAAGGGAAGAATTAGGACATCTACCCCCTGGTGATATAAGGCAATGTTTGATGGCATTGGCGTCAGATGATTCGCGTGGGACACTGATGAAACAGCTTTTTGACTACAGATTTGTTTCGGGTGATGGACTTACAGGCCATAATTTCGGAAATTTGATTTTAAGTGCTTTAACTGAGGTAACAGGAAACACAATAACGTCAATAGAAGAAGCATCAAAATTATTAGGTGTTGAAGGATCGGTCCTCCCGGTTACTTTGACACGAAGTACTTTGGTGGCCAGGCTGGAAGATGGTAGTTTCATTACAGGAGAATCCAGCATCGATCTAAGACGAGATAATTTAAACGTAGCTATAGACTACATTGAATTGGAACCCAAAGCGTATGTATATCCCCCAGTTATAGATGCAATACAAAAAGCGGATGCGATTGTATTAGGGCCTGGTGACATTTATACAAGTGTATTACCTAATCTTTTAGTAGATAGCGTGGCAGATGCCATTAAAGAATCAAAGGCCAAGAAAATCCATGTCTGTAACTTGATGACTAAACCAGGTGAATCAGATGGTTTTAAAGCATCTAATTTTATTAAATTATTGGTAGATTATTTAGGAACGGAAAATAAACTGGACTATTTGATCATCAATAGTGCGCCGTATCAAAAAAGTATTCTTGAACGATACGCGAGTGAAGGTCAGCATCCCGTAGAACTTGATGCTGGCAGCTGTGAGAAATGGGTAAAGAACATAATATCGGAGCCGATACTCGGAGCTGGGGTTAAGTTCAGACATGATCCGTTCGCTTTGGCTAAATCAATAATAAGTATTGTGTAAATCCAAGTAAGCTTACAACTCTAGTAAATTTACATGCATATAACTGCTAAGAACTCCCTATTGTAGTAAAATCGTTTGTAAATGATTATGTTGAGAGTAATATGTGCGGAATAGCCGCCTATTTAGGTTCAGAACAAGCTTACCCCCTTTTAACNGCNGCTTTATCTAAGCTTGAATATAGAGGTTATGATTCTGCGGGGNTCGCTTTAATTGACGGGAATGGNGACATTCATTTAAATAANACAATCAATAAAGTTGCTTCTTTATCCGAGAATANTTCTAAAGCCTCGATAAAANCTACTGTAGGTATTGCCCATACCAGATGGGCAACGCATGGTGCTCCTACGGTCCCTAATGCACACCCTCATGTTAATAATGATAAGAATATCGCCGTCGTTCATAATGGCATCATTGAGAACTTTGCTGAATTGAAGGGACAACTTCAAAAACAAGGATATGAATTTGTATCTGAGACCGATTCAGAAGTAATACCTCATTTGATCGCCCAACAGATGAAAGAAGGACTTGATTTTGAAAGCGCGTTTGCTAGTTTGAATAGACTCCTTCAAGGCTCACAGGCTATTGTGGCGGTACTGGCTTCCGGAGAACCAATGATCTGCGCCTTGAGGACTGGGTATGCTGGAGGATTAGCTGTTTTCCCTGATCATAATGGAGGAACAATAACGAGTGATCTATCTGCAATACTCCCATTTTTGAAAGGCACAGATGTGCAAGCGGGAGTAGTGTTTTTGGAGCCTCATGAAATCGTGACTATTTCAACAAAAGGTATCAGTTATATGGATGAAGATGGCAATGTTATCAAGAAGGATTTGGTAAAAATGTCATTATCAGACAATGTCGTTGAAAAGAAAGGTTACGATCATTACATGTTAAAAGAAATTATGGAACAAGCTGACAGTGTTTTAGCTGCCACCAGGGAATTGATTGATTTTTCTTCACTACAATTCAAGACTGATAATTTAAATGTGTTGTCAGGCGGTGGCTTTGATAGAGTTTTGATGATCGGATGCGGTACCAGTTTAAATGCTTGTTCTGTAGCTCAGACTTATTTTGAGGAGTTATCCAATCTTCCGACTGAAATATATAGTTCTTCAGAATTCAGATACAAGAAAAAATTTGTAAATGATAAGACTTTAGTGATAGCAGTGGGGCAATCAGGTGAAACAGCGGATACCTTATCAGCCATGTCAGAGATCAAAGCTCTCGGTGCTAGACTTGTAACCGTTTGTAATACCCCAGGTAGTCAAGCTGATCAGTTAGCTGAAGAATCTTATTTCATGAATTGCGGAATAGAAGTAGGAGTCGCTTCTACGAAGACATTTATATCTTCTTTGTCAATTTTGTATGCACTGGCAGCATATTTAGGATCTAATGTAGGATATTTATCAGAAACAGAAGTTAAAGATAAAATCGCAGATATTTTGAGTCTGCCCGATGTGATAGCGGAGACTTTAAAGGAAGAGGATTCATTTAAAGAAATTGCCCATCACATAAATTTCAGTAACAACTTTTTGTTCTTGGGCAGAGGAATTAATTATCCGATAGCAGTTGAAGGAGCTTTGAAACTAAAAGAGATAAGTTATATTCATGCCGAAGGATATCCGGCTGGTGAAATGAAGCATGGCCCGATCGCTTTAATAGATGAAAGGTTAGTGACTGTAGCGATTGCAACTCAAGATATGTTGTACGACAAAATGGTATCTAATATTAAAGAAGTTAAAGCTAGGAATGGTCTGGTGGTAGCTTTGGTCAACGAATCAGATAATAGTTTGGATTTAGATGCGGATTATTTGATTAAAGTTCCAGAAGTATCTTCTTATTTGGCTCCTATTATTAACGTTATACCATTACAATTCTTATCCTATTATATTTCATTAAATAGAGGGTGCGATATTGATCAACCTAGGAATTTGGCTAAATCAGTTACTGTGGAATGATAATTATGGATATTTTTTACACCATTATAAATAGTGCGCCGGGTGTTCCTGATTGGGCATTCGTTGTTTTATGTATTGCCAGTTTTTTTACATCTATTGTTTCTGCTTCGTTAGGACTAGGAGGTGGAGCAATGATGGTTGCAGTAATGGCTTCATTGGTTCCTCCGTTGGCAGTAATACCTGTTCATGCTGTAGTTCAAGTCTTTTCCAATATTACTAGAGCAGCTTTGTTATGGAAACACATTGACTTTACATGGATGATGCCATTCTTGCTAGGCACTGTTATAGGTGCATTTGTTGGAGGTCAGATAGTATTTGCGATACCAAAGCATTTATTGCAAAGCATTATAGGCCTGTTTGTTCTGTATACTTTATGGGGACCGGCGGTTAAAGCGATTAAACCTTCCTTTATCACTTTCGTTTGGGTTGGATCGTTTGCCTCCTTTGCAACGATGTTTGTGGGTGGTACAGGTCCTCTTATTGCTCCATTTATCAAAGCGTCTACTACAGAACGGCAAATGACAGTAGCTACCCATGGTGTTTTCATGTTTTGGCAACATGGCATCAAAATCATTATTTTTGGATTCTTAGGATTTGCGTTCGCTCCTTATGTCACTATGATGGTGGCAATGATACTGTTTGGATCGATTGGTGTAGTGGTAGGTAAAAGAATTCTTACAAAGATGCCAGAACATATATTTAAAAAACTATTTAATACAATATTGGTAATGTTAGCGATTTGGCTCTTATATGAAGGTTTTACAGGATATTTCCTTTAGTCAGTAACAAATTTCAAATTGTAATCCTTAGAAAATACTGCCACTAATTCATCGAAAAATACTCCTTGCCTCATTACTTTCATTGACTGAAAATCAATAATTGTACTTGAGAGAGGAAACCCGGATGAATCGAATTTCTGATAAGGCACTTCTCCATAATCAATGACCAAGTCTGCTGCTGACAATAATTCAGGCTCTATATCCTCCACCTTGTATTTCACTCCACTTCCAGATACGTTAGCAGAGGAGGCAATCATTGGGAATTCATTATCCATACTTAGGTTTGCGATATGGCTTCGTAAGGGGCCAGAATTTATGAGGAAATTCACAGTTGAATTTTTTGTGCCAATTGAACGCATGAAGGGTGTCAGATTTTGCAATAGGGCATGAGAATCGTCAAACGGAGCAAGGACTGCTAATGGGAACTCGTAATTTTCTGAAAAGTCTTTAACAATTTGTTTGTGTTCAGAATTTATCATATGGATTTCATTATGGGTACGGAAATTGGAAACTATACCACTTGGTTTGTCTAGAGGTCTCTGTTTGGCTGTGTAAATTTTTGTTATAGATTCGTCGGTAGCTCCCATAATTGCGTAGCCGCTTAGAATGGGGTTTATGGATACGCCTCCGTTTTTTAAGGTCTCAAAAATTTTGTTAGCATCGTTTTCGTAATCAAATAAGTTGGTTTTGTTACTAGTGTTCATCGGATATCCTTATAATGAGTTAAGATAATTAGGATACAACTTAGATGATAGATTATAAAGACTTGAGGAATCGGGTATACACATGAGATTGGGTATAGATCTTGGTGGAACGAAAACGGAAATAGCGGTTATTTCAGATGACAGTTCAGTAGTTTGGACTAAGCGAATTGGCACATTCACAGGAAGTTACTCCCAAATTGTGACTCAAATCAGTGGTTTGGTTAACGAGGCATATGAAGTGACTGGTTATGAAGGTAATGTAGGAATAAGCATACCTGGTAGCGTTTCACCTGATTCAAGCTTTATTCGGGGAGCTAATACGCAGGTTCTTAATGGACGCGATTTTGTAAATGATTTGCGGGTAATAACTGGGCGACAGGTGAAGGTAGCTAACGATGCTAATTGCTTTACTTTGTCGGAAGCCACAGATGGTGCAGCGTGTGATTATATAAATGTGTTTGGAGTAATATTAGGTACTGGTTGTGGGGGAGGTCTTGTGATCAATGATAAATTGATTGAAGGTCGTAATAGGATTGCTGGAGAATGGGGCCACACCCCGTTGCCATGGATCGAAGAACACGATTTACCCAGGAGACATTGCTGGTGTGGATTATTCGATTGTTTAGAGACTTATATTAGTGGTTCCGCTGTGAGTCTGGAATATGAAAGATTGACTGGTACACATCTACCGGTTCAACACATAGCTGAGATATCCACTACAGATGCTGCTGCTCAGCAAGTACTATTAAATCTGGAAAATAGATTGGCTCGTGCCTTCGCTATGATTATCAATTTCATAGATCCAGACGCGATAGTCATCGGTGGTGGCTTGTCTAATTTATCCAGGCTGTACAGTTCTATACCTCTAAAATGGGGTAAATATGTGTTTTCTGATTCAGTAAAAACTGTATTATTGGCTCCCAAGTATGGAGATTCAAGTGGTATACGCGGGGCAGCTTGGTTGTAACAAATTTAACTAACGAGAGAATACATGAATTTATCTGATGAAATTGTTGACGACTTGAAGGGTGTATGGCATGCAGCTACTGTGCATGCTTTTACAGAAGATTTATGTTCTGATGTGTTGAACGATCTCTCTTGGCAGAAGTATTTAATTCAGGACTATGCATTTGTAGGAGCTCTTACTGAACTGGTCAAAACAATGATAGACAAATGCCCTGGACATCACCAACGTGAGGTATTTGAAGGATTTCTAGATGTACTAACAGGAGCAGAAGATCAGTTTTTTATTGATGCTTTTCAAAAGGCTAATGTACCTGAATCACAATGGTCTTCAGAAGAGGAGTCAGAAGTGACGATTAAATTTAAAGAATTATTCAGTAGCGCGAGTGGTGGTTCATACGCTGATGTTTTGTCTGTGTTATTACCCGTAGAATGGGTATATTTAACTTGGGCTACGAAACATAAGAATTCTAATCCAAGGGATTCGTATAATGAATGGATATTGCTCCATAACAACGAAGAGTTCACGGAGTTTGTGATGTTCTTGAAGTCTGAATTTGATGTTGCGAGCCAAAATCATTCGCAAGAAGATCGGGAAAGAATGAAGGACTATTTTTCTACTGCATGTGAATTAGAAGTATTGTTTTTTGATCACTGCTACGTAAAGGATTAGGAAACACATGAAAGACTACTATGATGTAGTGATTATTGGGGCAGGTGCTGCCGGTATGATGTGTGCTATAGAGGCAGGCAGACGCTATAGAACAGTCCTGCTTATCGATCATTCTCCCAAAATAGGTAAGAAAATCAGGATATCAGGGGGAGGCAGGTGCAACTTCACGAACATGAACACCTTGCCAGAACACTTTTTGTCTTCCAATCCTCATTTTTCAAAGTCTGCGTTGAGTCAATATACCCCTTATGATTTTGTGCAACTTATAGAAAAACATGACATTCAATTTCATGAAAAAGCTGCAGGACAGTTATTTTGTGATGATTCTGCCCAGCAAGTAATTGATATGCTTATTGAAGAATGTGAAAAAGCGAAAGTGGAATTCAGTCTGGCAAATCAGGTAAATAATGTAGAGCATGCAAATGCAAACAAGTATGAAATTACTACTGATTTAGGAGATGTGATTTGTGATTCTTTAGTCATAGCTACTGGAGGATTATCAATACCAAAACTAGGGGCAACAAAGTTTGGTTATGAATTGGCTAGTAAATTTGATATTAATGTTGTCAGCCCAAAACCTGGATTAGTGCCATTTGTTATCAAAGATAAAGATTTACAATCACTAAGAGGTATTTCACTCCCTGCGCAAGTATCATCTAATAATTCTGTTTTTGATGATTCTTTGTTATTTACACACAGGGGATTGAGTGGTCCGTCTGTTTTACAAATATCTTCGTACTGGTACAAGGGAGATGAAGTTAAAATTAATTGTTGCCCTGATATGGATTTATTTGAATTACTCAAAAATAAAAAAAATGACGGTTATACCAGGCAGATTAAGAATTTATTGTATGAATTATTTCCTCATCGTTTTGTAGATTACATCCTTCCACTAAGTTCTGGACAGATGCGGATCAGTGAAGTATCTGATAAGGACTTGGAAAAGATTGCGAATTCCATACATAAATGGAATATTTTTCCAGTAGGTACTGAGGGATACCCAAAAGCTGAAGTTACCGTAGGAGGGATAGATACAAAGGAATTATCCTCAAGAACAATGGAATCCAGGGAACATAAAGGTCTTTTTTTTATAGGGGAAGTGTTGGATGTTACTGGACATTTAGGCGGATTTAACTTCCAATGGGCTTGGTCTTCAGGATTTGCGGCAGGCCAAGTTGTGTGATGTAAGTAACAATTCTTGTATGGAATGTTTATAATAGGCTCCTGTTATGAATAATGTAAATGTGAAAGCTCCTGCTACGACTGCGAATTTAGGTCCCGGATATGATTGCTTAGGAATGGCTCTGGATTTATGGAATGAGTTAGAAGTTAGGTTGTTGGAGTCAGAAGACTTAAGTATTTTTGTCAGAGGTTTCGGTGAAGGAACTGTTCCATTAAATAACGATAATCTCATTTATAAAGCGATACAGTTTTTATATTCGGAACTAGAAATTCCTGTACCTGGTATGGTCATAAATTGCACTAATAATATTCCTCTAAACAGGGGGCTTGGAAGTAGCTCAGCTGCCATTGTTTCTGGTTTGGTAGCAGCTAATGAATTGTGTGGTAATCCGTATCAAATTAATGAGATTCTGGAGATGGCAGTGGAGATAGAAGGCCATCCAGACAATGTGACTCCGTGTATCTACGGTGGATGCAGGTTAATTGCCGTAGAAGAAAAAAATATTTACACAGTGCCTATCCCTATACCTGCTGATTTGGATGCCATTGTTTTCATTCCAGATGTTGAAATTAGTACTGAAGAGGCTAGAAACATTTTGCCTGACACGTTAAGTTACAAAGATGCGGTATACAATATGTCTAGGGTTGGGCTGTTGGTAGCTGGCTTATTTTCTAATAATCCAGATTATTTCAATGTGGCCACTCAGGATAGATTGCATCAGCCTTATAGGCAAGAAATATTCAGACCTATGAAAGTGATTTTCAAAGGTGCTTTGGACGGGGGGGCTACTGGCGTTTTTTTATCTGGGAGCGGCTCAACTGTTATAGCTTTCTCTAAAGATAGACAAATGACAGTTGGGTATGAAATGGCAGAGGCTGCTCGTCAGTGTGGATTGGAAGGGACATTAAAGGTACTTAAAACTTCCAATATAGGATGTCATGTTACAAAATGATTAATAATGGATTAAACAAAATACTTGTGCACAAATATGGCGGATCGTCCGTATCTGATGCAAAAAAAATAGCTAATGTAGCTAAAAGGATAGCTTCTGCTTATGAAGCAGGGTTTCAGATGGTAGCTGTTTGTTCTGCAATGGGAGATACAACTGATGACCTTCTGGATCTAGCGTCCCAGGTTACGACCAACCCGCAACCCAGAGAATTGGATTTGTTGCTTTCTACTGGAGAATTGGTTTCAGCAACGTTATTGGCTATGGCGATTGCCGAACTTGGTCATCCTGCTATTAGTTTAAGTGGAATTCAAGCTGGTATACATACCGATGAAATGTATGGCAAGGCTAGGATAGATAATATAGAAACTGACCGTATAAACAAGGAATTGAATGAAGGGAACATTGTTATAGTTGCAGGATTTCAAGGCATCAATATTAATGATGATGTAACTACTTTAGGACGGGGAGGATCAGATACCACAGCAGTGGCATTAGCAGCTGCTTTGAGAGCGGATAGATGTGAAGTTTACACTGATGTTGATGGCATATACACTGCCGATCCTAGAATAGCTAAGCAAGCGAGGAAAATCACACATATAGGTTATGAAGAAATGCTGGAGTTAGCTTGTTATGGAGCAAAAATGCATCCAAGGTCCATAGAATTGGGTTCTGTTTACAATGTACCGATATATGTAGCCTCCAGTTTTAATGATGATCCAGGCACCCTAATTGATTCTTATGTTCAGGAGCAAACTATGGAGAACCGAATAAAAGTCACTGGTATTGCGTATCAGAGAAATATAGCAAAAATCACTTTGAGAGACGTTCCGGATAAACCGGGCTTGGCAGGGGCGCTATTTGAACCTTTAACGAATGATGGTATCAGTGTTGATACTATTGTCCAGAATACTAGTGCTGACAAACTTACAGATATCAGTTTTACTATTGATAAAAATGACTTGCCAGCAACATTGCTGACTCTAGAAAAAATTACGTCCGTTCTTGGTAGCGGTCAACTGCTGAGTGAAGAAAATTTGGCCATGGTTAGTATAGTTGGTTCGGGAATGCAAAACACTCCAGGGTACGCATCTAAAATGTTCACTATACTAGCAAAAGGTAGTATCAATATTGATATGATCACTACGTCTGAAATTAGGATTAGCTGTATCATATCTGAAGATAAACTCGAAGATGCTGTACAGCTACTGCATCAAGGGTTTGAATTAGACCGGGTAGTTAATTAAAGGGGTCCAGTGAGGGCAGTGAACACAGTGCCCGTTCATTTATCTGTAATTATTCCAGTATATAATGAAGCTGGCCGTATAAAAAAATGTTTGAAGTCGCTGTCTGCTTTTTTAGAGAGTGAGGATTATTCTTGGGAAGTTGTTGTCTGCAATGATGGCAGCACTGATACGACTTCTCAAATAGTCAGACAGATATCAGAACAGAATGTCCGTGTTCGCATACTTGATTTAGTTCATCAAGGTAAAGGTGCTGCGGTAAGACAAGGAATGTTGCATGCAGTAGGCGAGTTGAGGATATTGTGCGATGCAGATTTCTCTATGCCGGTAGAACAAATTTCAAGATTATTAGATGGTGCTGCATCTAGTGATGTCGTCATAGCCTCCAGAGAATTGCAGGATTCACGTCGGTTCAATGAACCCTCTAAAAGACACTTTATGGGAAGAGTATTTAATTTTATAACTCGATTGCTAGTATTGCCTGGTATCAATGATTCTCAGTGCGGTTTTAAATTATTTAAAGAAAATTGCGTATCTACATTGTTTGAAGAATTGAATGTGGATGGATTTGCATTTGATGTGGAGGTACTTGTAAAGGCTAGGATTAAAGGTTTTTCAATCCTAGAAGTTCCGATTGACTGGTACTATTTTGAGGGAAGCAAAGTAAGGCTAATACGAGACACTGTATATATGTTCTGGGATTTACTTAAAATCAGCTTTAAATATAGGATAATACATATCTTTAATGGTCATTAAGATTACCCACTAAAAATGCGCATTATTTATTGACAAAATGCCCAGTACATTGGAAAATTTAAGGGGTTTTGTAATATACATAACCTTGTATGTAACTTTGGAGGAAAAAAATTGATATTAAATCGTTTGATTAGTTTGAAATCATTCATATTTCTTACTGTTTGTTTGTTTGCAATAGTAGCTTGTGGAGGAGATACTTCAGGTACCACAGCTCCTACTGTGTCCACTGAACCGGCGGCGGAGCAGCCTAAAGCGGAAGCACCTGTTGTTGAGACAGCCAAAGCTGAACCAGTTGTGGAAAGTTCTGCAGTGTCAGTGACAAAATATCAAGATTTTGGATTTTCGTTAGAAATGGAAAGTGGAGCTATGGCTAATACTATGGCCGGTTCCACAGATAATGCAGGAACTGCCACTTTTAATTATGGTGGTGTGAACGCTATGTTGAACTGGGTCCCAGGGACTAATTTTGATGCAGTGGGAGCTGTTAAAGGTTTGTTTACTGCTGTTCAGAATAGTAATACTTCAGCTTCATTCACTACAGTGGGCGGAGGAGAACTAAGAGTTGGTTTCGAATCCGGAGAATATATAGCTTACACTGCTGATGGATCTGGAGGAGGACTGATAGGAGCATGGACGTGCTTGGATGCAGATACCGCATTTACCTTATTTGTGTCAGGACAAGACTCCACCAATGTACAACTTAGGTTTAAAAGATTAATAGATCAATTTGACTGTGACGGATCTGCTGATACAGCTGGAACCGACGCAAGCGTTTCCAATTAATAATATTTAGGTGAAATAAATAATGATAACTAAAATGCCGCAAACTCTTAAATTTATTCTGGTTGCTTCCTTGGTGGTAATCCTTGGTGCTCTTTCTACGCCTGTAATTTGGGGTTCAGAAATATCTCCGTTCCAGCTTGATAGAAATGGAACATATTTACCGAATGACCATGAAGGAATGGATATGGGCGACATGGACATGGGTGACATGGATGAAGGTCCTGGTGACATGGATGAAGGTCCTGGTGACATGGACGAAGGCCCTGGTGACATGGATATGGGCGATATGGATATGGGCGGCGACATGGGTGACATGGGCGGCGACATGGGTGACATGGGCGGCGACATGGGCGGCATGGATATGGGCGACATGGGCGGCATGGATATGGGCGGCATGGATATGGGCGGCATGGACA
>PBNM01000005.1:0-131169 GCA_002723125.1 Chloroflexota bacterium
TTCATATTGATTGGTACTATGAATCCAGAGGAAGGAGACTTGAGGCCACAACTTCTTGACCGATTTGGATTAGCTGTGGAAATTGGTAATGAAATAGAAACCGAGGCGCGCATAGAAGTCGTAAAACGTCGGATGGGCTTCGAACAGGACCCAGCAAAATTTGTTGCTTCTTGGGACGAAGAAGAAGAATTGGAAAGGAAACGGATTGTAGAAAGTCGGAAACTGTTACCAGAGGTTAATGTATCCGATGAAATGCTGTATATGATATCGGATATCTGCGCAGGTTTTGGAGTAGATGGATTAAGAGGTGATATTGTGATGTACAAAACAGCCGTCACAATTGCTGCTTACGAAGGAAGAACTGAAGTCAATGCAGATGATGTACGAGAATCAGCCATTATGGCATTACTTCATAGACAGCGGAGGCAACCATTTCAAGAGCCTTCGCTAGATCAAGAAAAATTAGATGAAATTATCAATCAAGAAAATATTGGACAGAATAATTCACGAGAATCGAGTGAATCTTCGGGAGAACAAGAGTCGTCATCTGACGATCCTGGGCCCACTGAATCTGATCAAAATGATGAACAGCAAGATATAGAAAATCAAGGTGATAGTGAGTCTTTCCCTGATACTGGTAAAGAGGAAATATTTGAGATTGGCCTGATCCCCAAAATAAAACAATTAGAAATACGAGCCGATGATCACAAGCAACGAACTTCTTTTGGACGCCGCGCGGAAACTAATAGCGCTTCAGGGGTCGGATACTATGTATCATCTAGGGTACCAAAAGGGAAATTAAGCGATCTGGCTTTGGATGCAACCTTGAGGGCAGCTGCACCTTTGCAAAAATACAGAATGAATGATGACTCTACCGCTGTTGTTATCAAGTCCAATGATTTGAGAGAAAAAGTAAGGTATTCCCAGACAGGTACTCTAATTATATTTGTTGTTGACGCTAGCGGGTCTATGGGAGCTCAGAGGAGAATGGTAGAAACTAAAGGCGCAATTATGGCATTGTTGCTTGACGCTTATCAGAGGCGTGATACGGTCGCAATGATAATGTTCAGAAAAGAAACTGCTGAGTTAATATTGCCTCCCACTAACAGTGTAGAGTTAGCCAAGAATATGCTGAATACTTTGCCCACTGGGGGAAGAACACCATTAAGCAGTGGATTGTTGAAAACTATGGAGATCATAGAAAGAGAGAAAACCAAAGATGTTAATTCCTTACCATTAGTGGTGTTGCTGTCTGATGGTAAAAGTAATGTAGGATTAGATGGTACAAAAACTATGCACGAATCCGAATTGCAAAACATATGTGAAGAATTCAAGTTCCGAGGCGTAAGGACCATAGTAATAGATACAGAAACAGGATATGTTAAATTAGGTAAAGCAAAAGATTTAGCAACACACATAGGTGGGACATACATCACTCTAGAAGAGTTCGCTACACAAAATTTAGTCAATGCGATTAACCAGAATAGATAAAATTAGGAGGATTATTTAATGACACGGTATCTACCATATGGAGATATGGAAAAACTATTGTCCCTATCAAAAAGAAGAGGATTTGTATTCCAGAGTAGCGAAATTTATGGAGGTTTAAGNTCAACTTGGGATTATGGACCCTTAGGTGTTGAATTAAAACGAAATGTGAAAGAAGCTTGGTGGAAGAGCGTAGTCGTTTCTAGGGACGATGTTGTTGGATTGGATGCAGCAATACTCATGCAAAGACAGGTGTGGGAGGCTAGTGGCCATTTGGAAAACTTCAGCGATCCGCTCGTGGAATGCAAGAGTTGTCACATCCGCTTGAGAGAAGATCAATTAGAGACAGATGTGTGCCCGGAGTGCTCAGGAGAACTGACGGATCCGAGGAATTTTAACCTGATGTTTAAAACCTTCCAAGGTCCAGTAGAAGAGACAGCATCTGAGATATTTTTACGGCCTGAGACGGCTCAAGGGATATTTGTTAATTTTAATAACGTGCTAAATAGTTCTAGAAAGAAACTACCATTTGGCATTGCTCAGATTGGTAAATCTTTTCGCAATGAAATAACACCGGGTAATTTCACGTTCAGGACCAGAGAATTTGAACAAATGGAAATAGAGTTTTTCGTGACTCCTGGAGATGACGATGAATGGTTACAATCATGGCTAAAAGAAAGGTATGACTGGTATTTGAAATATGGGATAAGAGAAGATAATCTGCGCATTCGAAAGCATGAGGATTCTGAATTAGCTCATTATGCAAAAGAAACGTATGACATAGAATATAGATTCCCGTGGGGTTGGGGGGAATTAGAAGGCATAGCTAATCGAACTGATTTTGATTTAAAGCAACATGCTCAGACTAGTGGTACAGACATTTCTTATTTCGACGAAGCTACAAAATCAAGATTTGTGCCATATGTAATAGAGCCATCTGGAGGAGTTGACAGAGCTACATTGGCCTTTTGGCTAGATGCATATGATGAAGAACCCGACGGTGATTCAAATCGGACCGTGCTCAAATTTCACCGTTTATTAGCACCAGTTACGGTGGCTATTTTACCTTTAAGTAAAAATGAGAAGTTGGCTCCTTTGACAAAAGGGATCCTAGATCGCTTGAAATTTAAGTTCAAATGCCAATATGATGACTCTCAAAGTATTGGTCGAAGATATCGAAGACAGGATGAGATAGGTACGCCGTTTTGTGTGACTATAGATTTTGACTCGTTAGAGGACGATAAAGTAACTATTAGAGAAAGAGATTCGATGCATCAATCTAGAATTCCCATTTCAGATTTAGTGAGTGTGCTTGAAGACAAATTGGAACATAACTGGTGACAGAATGGATTATGTCTCCCAGCTGGTCAAAAATGGCATACGCACTAAAATCATTGGAAATCAGATTCATTATTACGAAACTGTTGGCTCCACTATGGATGAGGTCCATGGCTTGGCTAAGGCCGGGTGCCTAGAAGGATTAATAGTCATAGCAGAGAATCAGATCGCCGGAAGAGGTCGTACTGGAAGAAATTGGATGTCTGAGCCTGGCAATCTTCTCTTCTCCGTACTGCTAAAGCCCTCCGTTGATTATATTTCTGTCTTGCAACCTATGATTGCGATTTGCGTTGCCAAGGGGATTAACTCTGCAACTAATGTAAAAGTGGATTTGAAATGGCCTAATGACCTGATGATTGAGAGTAATAAGATTGGAGGAATATTACTGGAGTCTTCTGTCAGGGATAATATACTGGAATATGTAGTTGTAGGAATAGGGCTGAATCTTAAATTATCAGAAAAACCAAGTAATGAGAATTATTATATTTCGGATTTGAATACTTTTTCTGACAATGCTGTGAATAGAAGTGAGTTACTTAAGGAGATTTTAGAGAATTTGGATAGTTACTATTCTAGAATCAATGATCCTTCACCAATATTCGAGGAATGGAAGAATTTATTAGGTATTGTGGGATCCCATATTCGGTTTAGTTCTGGCGAAGAAAAACACGAAGGTGAAGTAATTTATATAGATGGAAATGGCTCATTAGGATTAAAGGAAGCGAGTGGACAAGTTAAAGAGTTTATGACTGGAGATATTTTGGAGGTTTATGAATAGATGTTAGATGGATTAAATTTGAATGGGAAAACGGTGTTGATTACAGGAGGAGGAACGGGATTGGGCTTAGAAATGGTTAAATTCTTGTCTGAAGCCGGAGCAGATGTATGTGTCGCAGGAAGACGCATAGAGCCTTTGAATGCTGCTGTGCAAGAAGTTCAGGCAAACGGGAGGCAAGGTTTAGCTGTTTCTACTGATGTTAGTGATTCGTCTCAAGTAAGATCGTTAGTGGAAGAGACGCTGTTACAATTCGGCAAAATCGATGTGTTAATTAACAATGCCGCGTTGGTAGAGGATAATGTCGTTAAGCCTATATGGGACATAGAAGATGAGGAATGGCAAAAAGGACTTGATGTGAATCTATCAGGTGCTTTTTATTGCTCACGAGAGGTTACTAAACATATGGCTGATAGAGGAACAGGTAAGATTATTAATACCGCATCTGGATTTGGTTTGAGGGGTGGTAAAGATATTTATACTTATTGTTGTACCAAGGGAGGAATAATCCAGCTTACAAAGGTTTTGTCATTTAGTTTGGCTAGATACAATATTACTGCTAATACCATTGTGCCGGGATTTATTCCTACTGACGCTACTGAGTCAGAATTTAGAACAACCCTTCCGAAATCAGGAGAGTTTTTACCATCTGGAGAATTAGGGCAACCCAAACACATTGGACCAATAGCAGTATTTCTAGCATCGAGCGCATCAGACTACATGACGGGAGAGATTTTCACCTTGGATGGAGGAGGCTTGTCTGCAGGGATAGCCCCTACCGGATATGCTCCTATTAATTATTTTCAAGAGGTGTAACATGCCTGTATTAAAAGAATTTTCTCTAGATAATAAATTGATTGTAGTGTGTATGACTAAAGCGCCTGAAACTTCTTATTTGTGCAAATACCTCTTATTTGCAGGAGCAGAGTTATTCTTGTTAGCCCAGACTGATGAAGTACTTAATAAAGCCAGGGAAGTCTTGGGAACAAATGTTAGCGGCAAAGTTATAGATTTACAGAGTAGGCCTATGATTGTCGAAGCGAGAGATCATATTACAACGTCATGCGGCACAATTGATGGACTTGTTATAGATAGCAGGAACACTTTATCTAAGCCTATGGGAGATGTTGATGAAAAGGATTGGTCTCAGGTTATGGATTCTAATGCGAAGTCTACTTTCTTCTTATATCAAGTTTTCGGTGAATGCATGAAGAATTCTGGATATGGCAGAATAGTTAACATAACATCTCAATTAGGGGATAGATCGGTGGATAACTTTTCCGTTTATTCGGCCAGCCAGGCAGCCATCCACTCTTTGACAAAATCTATGACTATAGAGTATTCAAAATATTCAATTCGCATAAACACGATTGCTACTGGTTGGACTTCTTCTGAAGAAATTGATTTGGAGGAACAACAAAAAGAGCTTTTGGTAAGATTCATACCATTACGTAGAAAAGGAATACCTTCTGACTTGGGACCTCTCCTTGTGTTTTTATGTTCTGAAAGTTGTGATTACACAACAGGACAACCTATCTTTCTTAATGGTGGATTGACGGCTAGACCATAAGTATCAGTAAAGGCCATTTTATTGAGCCGTGTTACAATTAACCCATTAAAATTGAGAGATTTACGATGGATCCAGTTAAACGGTTGTCGGATATGGAAGCTCAATCCGATTTAGCGTTAGATGAAAAGCAAAATATATTGCAGCAGTTTAGNAATTTTATGAAGGCTGCTGAGTATAAAAATATTGAAGTCCCTATTATGGACAATACGGAGTTGTTTTTACGAAAGTCAGATGGACAACTAGCTCCTCAGATGTACAGTTTTAGGGATCCTATTGGTCAACAAGTGAGCCTAAGACCAGAAATAACAACACAGGTTATGGACCACTATCTTAGACAAGAAGATAATGCGACTGAGCAGAAATATCAATATCAAGGACCTGTATTCAGGTTCTCGGAAGGCCAAAAAATCCGTGGGCAATTCACTCAAATAGGAGCGGAATACATAGGAGGAAATGGACTAAGTGAAGAGATAGAATTGCTTGGTCTCGCGAGTAGCTTNCTGTCTGAGGCGGGATTTGCATCTTACCAATGCAGATTGGCAGATCTTAGTTTGGTCAATTACATCATTGATAATTTTGGATTATCTGTTAATTCAAAAACCAAAATAGTTGAGAACATCCAAATATTGAAACAAGGCNCAGACNAAGNACAACACTTTGCTGAACGNTTAGCGACCACAAAGATTACNGGAGATAGTAACAAAGACGCTTATTTGTCNTCAGCAATTGAAAATCTGTCAGAAGCGCAGGCNCGNCAGGTATTGTCTGGATTTCTAGGATGGGTTAATGGGAGTANTGATGAAGGGTCACTAGGTCGNCGCTCTCACGAGGATGTGGTATCGAGATTAATNGATAAATTGAGAAACATTGACTCTTTGGACAACATACAGCAATGTTTAGAGNTTGTTGGTGGATTGATTAAGATAAACGGGGAGCCATCNAGTGCTATTGGACAGGCTCGTNCGTTNTTTCAAAGNCAATCTTATCCATTNGATTTGATAGAGCAATTTGAGAATAGAATTAATGGNTTGGCAGNGAAAGTGCCGACTGGATGCGAACTNGTTGTTGACTTTGGATTGGTTAAAGATTTTGGATATTACACAGGGATTATATTTGAAATTATGGAATTGACTACAAATCAGCTAATAGGTGGCGGTGGTAGATATGATGGTTTGGCGACTCTCTTAGGAGCCAATGAGAGAGTGAATGCTTTGGGGTTTGCCTTTGATTTAGACAAAATATTAGAGATTCGTGTAGAGGCAATGTAGATATGACAGTATTCAAAGAAGATAAAGACGAACTGGTTATTGTTATCCCTAGTGATGGGGAACTACACAGAAACACTATGGATTTTTTACAAGAGTGCGGACTGCAAGTNCGANCNANTAATTCAAGAGGGTACACTGGTACCATCCCTACTATGCCAGGTGTATCAGTATTAATGCAACGTACAGCCGATATCACCAACAAAATTGAAGATTTCAGTGCGGATGTAGGGATTACTGGTTTGGATAGATATCTAGAGTATAAAACCGATGATCGGTATGTTGGTAAAATAGTTAACGATTTGGGTTATGGTGGTTGTGAATTTGTTCTCGCCGTGCCAGAGTCTTGGATTGACGTGAATGGCTTGGATGATTTATCTGACCTGACAAATGAGNATCGTCAGAAAGGNCTTGATTTAAGGATAGCAACTAAATACCCGAAACTGCTNAATAATTATTTGTATGATAACGGCATATATAATTATCGAATTGTAGCTGTAAGTGGTGCCCTGGAAGCTGCTCCTGCTGCAGGATATGCTGANCTTATTGCAGATTTGACGGCCACAGGAACCACTTTGCGTGCTAATAATTTGAAACAAATCGAAAAAGGTACAGTTTTAAAGTCACAAGCCTGTCTTATAGGTAATCCTGAATCTATTNGTAATAATAGTAANAAGNATGACTTGGCAATGAAATTGATTGACTTGATTAAATCTAACATTAGGGCTGCAGAGTATTACAGATTGACAGCTAATGTACAGTGCGATTCTGAAGAAACGTTGGCAAGTCTCGTGCTGTCTCACCCAGATATATCAGGAATACATGGACCAACAGTGTCTAGATTGCATAGTAAATCTAATACTTCTTGGTTTAGTTTGAGCGTAGTCGTATCAAAATCGAAGCTATCAGAATGTGTGTCTCAGATNAGAGACTGTGGAGGAATCAGCATCGCTGCTTCCAAGNTAGATTACCTATTCAATGCAGAAGTGGTTGAAAATAATCAAGTGTTCATTGATTAGGTTGTACCGATGCCAAATTTACCGTTTCATATAGCAACTGCGTACAGAATGTCAGATCTTCTAGGCGAAGAATATATCCAGAACGACACGCTTGGATACTGCTTATTTGGATCAACTGTACCGGATATTCGTGCTATGACAAAAAAACCTAGAGGACAAACTCATTTTACCGAATTAACTGTGAATGAAGTGGGAACTGGTGCAGCTAACATGTTTGCTATGTATCCAGAATTACTTCCTCAATCCGACGAACCAGCAATGAGAGCTTTTCTGTGTGGGTANTTGAGCCACTTGATATGTGACGAGACTTGGATNACAAAGATGTATAGGCCTCATTTTTCTGAAGAAAATCGGNAATGCTCNGNAATGGAATCTAATTTGTGGGANAGGGCTTTGCAATTGCAGTTGGATNGTGAAGCCGTCGATCTCATTGGNAAATACCAGCTATTGAGNCGATTACCNAAACATGTAAATGACATTAATCTGGGGTTTGTTTCTGAAAAAGAATTAACTGAGTGGCAAGCATGGGTGATGGGTTTGGNTAGTCGAGGATTTTCTTGGGATAGACTGTACAATGCTATGAGACGGATGCATAGAGATGAACCTGAGNCTGAAATCCTAGTAGNTAATTTCATAATGGATCCAGAATCAAATCTAAATGTGATACACGATTANATANAAACCGATATACTTTCTTGGTATGTGGAAAACACTGTATNACGTTCTGTAGAGACAATTAAGAGGTANATAAATTGAAATTAANACTAGTGAAAGGAATTTCAGAAGCTTCAGATTTNTTGCAAAGGCAGGATCCTTTAAACATGGATGCAATATCTGCTGCTGTTATTGAACGTACCGAGGCAGTATTCGGCAAAGGCGTCTCTCCTGCTCAGTCCGTAGTTAAGATTATAGAAGAAGTGCGTCAAAAGGGTGATGAGGCGGTGCTAAAGTACGCTAGGATGTTTGACGATCCAGATATCACTAGTACTTCTTATGATATGTCCCTGTTAGATCATGCAGAATCTAGCATATCCAAAGAGTTGTGGGATTCATTATCATTGGCGGCTGAACGAATCAAAGAGTTCCATTCTAAGACAATGCCTAACATGGAGATTGAAACTTCAAGAGGTGTTTCAGAAATTGTTAAGCCACTTCAGAAAATAGGGGTTTATGTTCCTGGGGGAACAGCTGCATATCCATCGACTGTTTTAATGACAGTGATTCCTGCAAAGGTCGCGGGATGTGAATCTGTTTGCATGGTAACTCCTAAATTAGCTGGCAGAGATATGAATCCTGTAGTGTTAGCAGCGGCAAAGATAGCGGGTGTTGACAGTGTTTATCAGATTGGAGGTGTTCCTAGTATAGCTGCGTTAGCATATGGTACTGAAACAATCCCCCAAGTGGATAAAATATGCGGACCTGGTAATGTCTTAGTTGCCTACGCCAAAAAATTAGTTCAGGGTCAAGTAGATATAGATGGTATTTTTGGTCCTACNGAAACCATAGTGATTGCAGATAAGACGGCNTCTCCCGNNTTTTGTGCTGCNGATATGATTGCTCAGGCAGAACATGATCCCATGGCTACCGCTATTCTTATAACTGATGATGCTGGCTTGATAGAANCAGTAGAAAATGCTTTNGATGATCAACTTGAGCAACATGCTAGGGGTGAGATGGCCAAACAGGCACTCTTAAGCAGAGGNAAAGTCGTTCTCGTTGAGAATCTGGCCGAAGGTATAGAGATNGCCAATAGTATTGCTCCAGAGCATTTGTGTTTGATGGTAGAAAATACCGCTTATTGGAAAACTCAGGTTAGAAATGCTGGNGGCCTATTCTTGGGNGAATACTCTCCTGAAGTGATGGGTGATTANGTTGCGGGACCTAGCCATGTAATGCCGACGGGAGGTACGGCTCGATTCAGTTCGGCTTTAAGCGTACATCATTTCCTTAAGACCATGCCTGTAGTTGAGCTGAGCAGCAAAGAATTTGAAAGATTAGCTCCGGATGCAGTTAATATCGCACAGGCGGAAGGATTAACAGCACATTCAAATGCTCTATCAATAAGATTAAAGACAGTATCGAATAATTCTGGAAAGAATGGTGAACGAAGTGCCTAATTGGAAAAATCTTCTTTTAGATCACATCAAGGCGATTGAAACATATCAAGGAGTAGAGTCACCTGAATCGATCGCTGAAAAGACGGGAATCAATGTAGAAGATATTATAAAACTGAATGGGAATGAGAANCCGTATGGATTCAGTGAACTCGTCAAGAAGTACTTAGGGGATTACGATAATTATAATTTGTATCCAGATCCTCATCAACAGAAGTTAAGAAAAAGCCTAGCNGAGTATGTGGGGACCGATTATGAACGGATTGTTGCAGGTAATGGAGCCGATGANTTAATAGATCTCCTGATTAGNATTTTTGTTGGTATTGGAGATGAAGTAATAATTCCGACNCCAACGTTCGGAATGTANTCGTTCGGTACAGAGATTGTTGGGGGNAAGGTCATTAATGTGCCCAGAGACNCATCTTATGACATAGATGTGGNAGNGATCAAGGAATCAGTCACNGANAAGACNAAAATNATTTTTCTNACGTCNCCNAATAATCCTACTGGGAATTTGGTTTCTACAGAAGANNTAGCACAATTACTTAAATTGGACGTTATAGTAGTNGTTGANGAAACNTATTACGAGTTTTGCAANGTAACCCATNTNAACTTGTTGNCAGAGAATGCCAACCTTGTGATATTGAGAACTTTTAGCAAGTGGGCAGGTTTGGCAGGNTTGCGTATTGGATTCGGTATCATGGACCCTGAGTTAGTTGATACCATAATGGCTATGAAACCACCTTACAATGTAAACCTAGCAGCGGAGGTAGCGATATATGCTTCTCTCGAAGATCGTGCACAACTTGCTGCTCGGGTAGATGAGATAGTGTCAGAAAGAGACAGGGTTTTTGAGGTTTTGAGTAATCTGGATAACATCAAATTATACCCATCAGTAGGTAATTTTATATTGTGTGAATTTAGTGACGGTATAGGTAAAGTTATTTATGATTCATTGTGTAACAAAGGGATCTACCTCAGGTACTTTGGCAAAGCTCCATTAGATGACTCTATTCGTTTCAGTATAGGCAAACCTGNAGAGAATGAAATAGTAATTAATGAAATCACAAAAATTGTGTCGGGGGATTAGAGTGAGCAACAGAAGAGCGACAGTAAANAGAAAAACTGGAGAGACTGAAATAACTATGACNTTCGATTTAGANGGNACAGGGAAGTATGAAGTGTCTACAGGAAATGGTTTTTTGGACCATATGCTGGCCCAAATTGCACGCCATGGGTTGTTTGANCTGGAAGTGAAAGCAATAGGCGATGTNGAAACNGGATGGCATCATTTGGTTGAGGACTGTGGAATNGTATTTGGTCAAGTATTTGCTAAGGCTTTGGGATCCCCTGTTGGGNTTATAAGAATGGCACATTCTTACGTGCCCCTTGATGAAACTTTAGCTCGGGTAGTGATCGATTTAAGTGGGAGACCACATGCTCAAATTAATACTGGATTAGAAGATGTTATGGTTGAGACCCTGCCAGGCGACTTAATAGGACATTTCCTTGAATCTTTTGCTTATGAAGCTAAAGTAAATTTGCATGCTGAAGTGATTACAGGCCAAAGCCCTCACCATAAAGCNGAAGCNATTTTTAAAGGTTTGGCGAGAGCTCTTAGACAAGCNGTATCTATAGANGAGAGAGCACCAGATGCTATCCCTAGTACGAAGGATTCTTTAGGGTGATAATTATCGACCCTTTCTGGCTATAAATTCAGGGAAGGCTTCTTCTGCTTTGGCCCCTCTCATAACATTTGAGGTGAAGTAAGTTTCGTTTTCCCATTGTGTTTTCAGGTTTTCCCCTAATCCCTGTAACATAAGTTCTTTTATCCCAACCACTGACCCTCTGTGATTCTTGGAAATTGTGGTTGCTATTTCCATTGTTTTGTCCAAAAGTTCATTGGATGGNACTANGTGGTTCAANAGACCTATCCTGTAAGCTTCTTCTGCAGCTACAACTCTCCCGGTGAATANTAATTCTTTTGCNATTGGCCAGCCGACTTGNTTGGGTANTGTCCAAGAACAATTAATNCTNCCGTAGGCTGCTGCGAGAAATCTNAAACTAGAATTTTCACANCCTATTCTAAAATCTAATGAAGAAGANAGCACNGCTCCNCCACCATATGCTAGGCCGTTGATCATTCCTATTATGGGTTTTGGGCTAGCGCTAATCTCGTAGCTAGCTTGTTGTCTTTCAGANGACCATTCGTCTAGCTGTTCCTGTGTGTACAATTGATCATTTTCTCGTTGTTCNTGAATGTCTCCGCCCGCTGTAAAAGCTTTTTGTCCGGAACCGGTAACGATTAAACATCCGACCTCATCGTCTTGATTTAAAGTACTCACAGCATCATGCAGTTCTGAACTTAGTTTTCTGTTCATAGCGTTTAGAACTTCGGGGCGATCTAATGTGATAATTCCAACCCCAGATTCTATTCTAGTAAGTATATGTTCGTAAGCCATTNTATTANCCTACCCTTTTTATGATGATTCTATGCGGTCTTCAGTAGCCAGTCAAATATTATTATGAAATTGNGAGACTGACTGTGAGTTGTGTATATTATNTGTATGCAGNGTATAATTTAGTAGGTAAGGATAGATATCGATGGACGATGTAATAATAGTAGGNGCAGGACCTGCAGGAGCTAACACTGCTTTAGGTTTAACCAAATTAGGTCGCTCTGTTACAGTGATCGATGAGAGAATCCACTTAGGAGATAAGGTCTGCACGGGAATAATTGGTTCGGAATGTGTAAGGAAATATCCGCCTGGTCCTGGTATGACATTTGGNCANCCTACTTCTGCTAATGTCACTACTGCGAANGGTAAAACCTACCACTTCTCTACTGAGTACCCTCAAGCTAGTGTNATAGATAGAGTTCAATATGTAGCTCAATTCTCTAAAGACGCAGAAGCCTTAGGCGCAAAGTATTTCTTGGGAGAAAGAGTGATCTCTATTGAAGTTACAGTCTCTTGCGTTGTGGTAAGTACCTCAAACCGTAAATTGAGAGGAAAGGCCTTGGTCATAGCCTCGGGNTTTGGAACCTCTTTATTGAGTCAAGTTGGACTTCAGAAAGGAAANGAATACATGGTGGGTTCCCAGGTTGAAGTTGAGGTGAATGACATGGATAGCGTACATGTATATCTAGATTCATTGAAAACGCCAGGGTTTTTTTCATGGATCACTCCTACTGNAAGCAATAAAGCTCTGGTGGGTGTGATAGCTAATAAAACATCAAAATCTAAACTCGACACTTCACTCAAGTATTTAAAGAGTGTTGGTAGTATTAATCGGGTATGTGGCTCTAGTAGATCATGGGGGATCCCTCTCAAACCTATTGAACAGACTTATACCAACAGAGTTTTGGTGGTAGGAGATTCTGCCGGGCAAATCAAGCCTATCACTGGTGGGGGCATACTGTATTCTTTGGTGTGTGGGGACATAGCAGCNTCTGTNTTAGATTCATGCCTTGAAAAAGANGACTTGTCGGAAAATGCATTATCAGCGTATCAGGTNTTGTGGAAGAAAAAGATTGGGAAAGAAATTCAAAGTAGTTATAGCATACGAAAATTTGTTGAAAAAATTCCTAACAAAATCCAGTCTCAACTGGTAAAAGTAGCNAAAACTCATACAGTTATAGAAGGNCTAATAGCAAATAAAGGAATGTTTGATAAACACTCCCTTATTTTTTCTGGTATGTTTTCTAATCCTGCTATTTCCTGGGTGTTNAGGAAAAACTTTAGAAATTCGATAGAAAACAATGATGTTCAAGAGACGCTCAAAGGAATAAGCTTAGGAGAAGCTAACGAAGGGAATGAGCTAGTTCATCAATAATTACCTAAGCGCTGGTACTACAACGAATCCCTCTTCTTTTATGCCGAGCGAGTCTGTNAACTCGGCATTGTACAGGCCCGCTGTGTAGGCACTTAATGCAGCGTTGTAAGTGTTTTTATCCCATTTTGAGAAGTCTCCTTTTTTAGTTAGAAAAGGNTAAATGCTAGNGCTATCAGTATTAGGAGACTTAAGTTGTTTTGTAGGAGTAGGATATTCNTGAAATAAGATACTTTTNGTTGCGTGAGGGTAAGTCTCTATGACATGGTAGCCCTCGGAATGTAATTCATTGGAAATGTTTATNCTTCTATAGATNAGATTCTTGGATATTGAACCCCGAGTTGTGTAAAAGCAGCTTATTGACATCGAAGCCATCTGTATTTCAGATATTCTTCCTTTATGTCCTTCTATTGTGTAGTTGCAGTTACAGTCTATCTCCAGACAGCATAATCCCAACGGAAGAGAAGTNGGTGAACCGATNGCAATAATAGATGGCGATATTTGTTTAATGAGGTTATGACATTCTTGATCAGTATTAAAGGTGTGTATGGTAGTGGCTTTTAAGTCTTCATTAATCAGGACTAGTGTGCTTNGGTATCTGTCGTTAGCTCTTATATGNAGTCCTGCGAACATTGATTAAGTCACCCCTTTTTCAGTATCTCCTTAAGCNTACATAGNATCATCATTGATGTTGTGTAAGGATCCGTGGCTCCNGTTTTNACTTCATCTAGAACCTGTTGGAATTCGGCCTTATTTAGGACGAACTCATTAATGTAGTTAAGGCTCAGATATTTTATAATCTCAGAAGTTTCATTNCTACGCTGNATTTCTTTTTTTTCTATCAGATTACCTGTGCTTTTCATGTGCTCNTGGTNATCAAGTATTTCGATNAACAGTTCCTCAACGCCTTCTCCGGTCGTNGCTTGNGTTTTTGAAATTCGGGGTGTTNGTGACGGGCCTTTGTATTGTGAAACAATCGTAGAATTCAAATCTGCAATTAGTCTNTCTGATCCAGGTCTATCAGACTTGTTTACGACATATAAGTCCGCTATCTCCATTAATCCAGCTTTGATCATTTGGATGGAGTCTCCAGATTCTGGAGTAAGAACTACAGCTATAAGGTCCGCAACATTCATNATNTTTAGTTCAGTCTGGCCTACTCCGACCGTTTCNATAATGATGATATCGAACTTGGCAGCATCTAGAAGTCTGATCATGCTGCCTAGTATCATGGGTATACCTCCCGTTTCTCCATGAGAAGAGAGGCTCCTTATATAGACGCCATCATCACTATATTGAGCACCCATTCTGATGCGNTCTCCCAAGATGGCTCCTCCGGAAAAAGGACTGGATGGATCTACCGCTAANACTGCAATGGTCTTGCCTTGACTGCGNATTTGGTTTATTAGNTGGTTTACTAGCGTGCTCTTACCTGCTCCTGGCGATCCGGTGATTCCAAGTGTCAATGCATTNCCTGTAAGGTGATTGAGGTTTCTTAAAATGTTAAAAGCTTCTTCATCGAGGCGCTCAATCATTGAAATCATCCGAGAAATGGTACGGAAGTCTGATTGTAGTATTTTGTTCACTTCTATATTCATAAACAATAANNGAGTACCTATACATGTGCTAAATGTATACAGTAACTAGTTGCTGTGGCTTGCCTCAAGTAAATCATGTCGGTTCCCCCATTTTTTTAGGAATCGACCAAAATTCTTGACACTGAGTTCGTCTCGTTGATTTTCGTCCAGCTCAGTCCACTGCCGGTGTTCATGCCGGACGATTGGAAGGCGNCCATCTGCGATGACTTCCATCTTAAGGTCTTTGATTTGGAAACTATAATCGATATCCAAGTTTCTATAAAACCGGAAACATTCTCTCATAAGTCCTGTTCGCTGAATTATATTACGAGGGAAAATCATACAATAGCCTTGCATTGCGTCGGCGGGGCCGGATTCAACCTCTTCGTGGAAATGCTGCATGTCGTCTGATTTAAGACCGAACGGTCCTAACAAACCTAGGTTCGTATTGGAAGCAAATGAATTAGACACTATAGAACATATATCTCCTGTAAGTTCCGCTGATGCATCTAATATTATTATGTATTTGCCTGTGCTGAGTTTGATTCCAATGTTCTTGGCTGCAGCGTCTCCAAGAACATGGTCGCAATGTATAACTGTTACATTGGCTCGTGAACTTGCTAATTCTTCCAGATAATCTCCCGTACCATCAGTGGATCCGTTGTCTATCGCGATTATTTCAAAGCTGGAATTATGAGCTTGCTTCTCAACTGCCATTAAGCATCTTTGAATATCATCCTTGTAGCCGTAAGCATTGAGAATAAAAGTGTACTCATAGGTATCTGGTGCTTCGATTCGAGAATCAATTTCTTTGCCTGATGAGACCGACGGCCATTTGTCGACTATTTTTTCTAGGTACATTTTGGGCCTAACAGTCGTATCTTCTTCATAATCTTGGAGAATATATCCTTTTGCTAATAGGGCTTCTCTGATTTGATCCGACTCATAGTAAGAGGCGGTTGACCTTAGGTTTGCACGCTGCTCAGCCTGTGAAGAAATCCCTTGAGGAATTTGAAAGTCATCGAAAGGCTGATTCAGCCCTAAGCCTAAAATCCGATCAAATGAGAGTAACAAGTGAGCTTTCTCTCCGTTGGAAGAGTCGGACTTCATTGTTTTCCAGAGGTATGCTAGTCCTCCTGGGAGGTCTAAGTCTTGCTCAACTATGCTGATGAAGGTTTCTTCTTTTTGCAGGGTTTCTGCGGTAGGACTAAATCTGGAATAATCCTCTTGCCAATTCCATAGTCGTATTCTTAGTGAGTCTAATGCTTTTTGGCTTGCTCGTAATGAAGAGAAGGTAAAGTTCATTCGGTGCCTGTATCTTACAGTTAAGCATAAGTATCTAAAAGCCAGAGGACTAAATCCTCTTTCTATCAGGTCACTGATCATAAATACATTACCAGACGATTTTGCCATTTTTGCCCCGTCTGCTAACAGGTGTTGTCCGTGGATCCAATAGTTGACATGTTTTTCGTTGTAGACGGCCTCGCTTTGAGCAATCTCGTCTTCGTGATGGGGAAATACATTGTCTATTCCCCCTGTGTGTATATCGAATTTCTCATGTAAATATTTATCCGCCATGGCCGAACATTCTATATGCCATCCCGGAAATCCTGGTCCCCATGGACTGTCCCAGTACACATCTCTCCCAGGTTCTGCTTTCTTCCACAAAGTGAAGTCTCTGGGATCTCGTTTTAAGGGATCTGTTTCCATTCTGACCCCTTCGAGTAGATTCCCCCCAACGTTTCTGGATAATTTGCCATATTCGGGGAATTTGGCTACGTCGTAATATATATTCCCTTCCGCGATGTAAGCTCGGTCGTTCTCCAAAAGAACACCTACCATCTTTAGCATCTCGGGAATATGGTCGGTAGCCCAAGGATATGTAGTTGCGGGGAGGATGTTTAAAATGGACTCATCTTGATGAAATTGGGCTGCATAAAACTGGGCGATCTCTCCAATAGTTTTCCCTTCTGCTAGAGCGGCGAGGATCATCTTATCTCCTCCCGTTTCTAGCAGTTCCTGCCTCATGTGCCCTACGTCAGTAATGTTTTTTATGTGCGTGATTTCTAGTCCCCGGTATTCGAGTAGTCTTCTAATAAAATCTGCCATCATGTAGGTGCGCATGTTACCTATATGAGCATAGCGATATACAGTAGGACCACATGTATACATGCCGATCTGTCCGGGGCTAAGCGGGACAATTTCCTCTATGGTTTTAGATAATGTGTTAAGTATTTTGAGCACTACAAATCTCCCGGTGATTTATATTATACACACATAGTAACTGGTTATGGAGCCTCAACCTTGAGCTATAGGAGAGTTTTCTTCAGTCACTAGCACTCCGTTTTTAATGAAGCTATCAATTTGATTTGAGTCGTACCCTAGGCTAGTTAAGACTTCCACTGACTCTGAACCTAGAATGGGAGTAGGCCTACCAATACTCATGGGGGTTCGCGATAATGTAGCGGTGCTTCCTAGATGGTCTACGGACCCTCGTCCTGGGTGAGATCGATTAACAATAAGTCCTAAGTCTCTAATCCATTCGGTAGTTTTTAACTCGCCAAGACTAATATTGGGTACCACCATGATCTCATCACTACTTATCAATTCTATCCAATTGGCAGTGGTTTTTGATTGGAATATCTTTTCTAGGTCGTTTTGAATCTCATCTAAGGAGGGCTCTGTGATCTTTTCAGCGGCAGATAGCGCACTGAAGTCCTTTAGGGTTGCTAAGGTTTTTACGAATGTAGATTTCGTCTCNGCTCTGACATACATCCANCCATCTTGAGTTGGATACAATCTTGAATGAGCACCTTCTCCTCTCAANCCTAATCCTTCTAATTCATTTCGAACCATTCCGTCGTATTCCAACATGAAAGGAGACTGNNGTAGACCTGCAGTGAGGCACAACCCTGTGTCGACGGTCTGGCCATAGCCTGTTTTATTTCGCTCATGTAGTGCCAATGCTACGGCATAAGCCCCCATCATACCTGTTCCATAGTCGTTAGCTGGGTATGGCAACAGAGCAGGCCTTTCTCCTCGTCCTCCTCTTCTTATTTGGATACCACTTGTTGCTTGCGCAATTTGCTCCCAACCTGGCCTGTCCGCCCAAGGTCCATCAAAGCCGTAGGCATTTAGTGAAGCGTATATCAGCCTAGGATTTATTTTTTTCAAGTCCTCGTAGCCCAATCCTTGTCTAGTCAAGCTGTCTTTACGGTAATTCTGAACCAAAACGTCAGCATCTTTCACCATCTCTTTGAAAATGGACATTCCTTCTTCTGATTTNAGATTTAAGAGTACGCTTTTCTTNCCTCGATTAACGTCGATATTGCCTGTGGGATCATAAGGCCTGCTTGGGTCATCTACTTTAATCACATCAGCNCCATATTCNGCCAATGTGCGCCCNCAAGTTGGGCCNGCTAATACGATACANAAATCTAGTACTTTGANNCCNTTTAAGATTTCCATAGTACTTTTTNCTGTCGTGGTAGAANTTTGTGNCTTTATTGGTGATTNGCTAAGTATNTCTGAATCTTGGTTAAGGGTCGGCGCAGGGCNTGATATTTTNCCNGGTGTTCCTCTTAGNTTGACTTGGATNCCNGGTTGTTTCATNTTTCCTAANNCAGGGTCNTTGATNGGTANTATCATTTNNCCTTGTANNGGNTGAGGGTGTNCCAGCCATTCATCTATAGTTTTGCANATTGTNCAAGCCCCNCCTGCTGCTGCGATAGAATCTTCCCAATCTTGTGAACTTCTTGATTGGAAGAGATTAGTGAATCGNTCTAGCCACATATCGTANGTTGGTTTGTCTATCACTTTACCAAACGCATCAATAGCGTCTTGTTCCCATTCGGGGTGATTGGCCGCTTCCATCAATTGCCCTACGAATCTTTTGTAGTTTCCATGGTTCATTACCCATCTNCCATCTGAGCATTGATATTGGTTTACCATCGGAAGGGTATATTCATCACGCATATGTACAGGAGGGTTATCNTAAAAATTTACTAGGTTTCTGCCGATCGCTGTAAACATAGCGCTGTGTAATGGTACTTCTATGTNCTGNCCCAGCCCGGANGAGTCNCGTTCTACTACTGCCATCGTGACTGCTACGGCTGCGACTATAGCCGCGAATGTGCTGGGTANTGGTAATGGAGTGTATAGAGGTCCATCATCTCCACCCACATGGTTATAAACTCCTGTCAGAGCTGAGATAGTCTGGTCCCACCCTTTCGCATCTCTATAAGGGCTTCCTTTCCCAAATCCAGGTAGAGAACAATAAATAATTTTATTATTATTCAACAAAATATCTTCATATCCGACCCCTAAACGAGCGGCGACACCTGGTCTGAAGTTCTCTATGATGATGTCTGCGTCAGCACACAAATTTTGAGCTTGGATCACGCCTTCNGGGGTTTNGAGATCTATCACTACGGATTGCTTACCTCTGTTCCATGTAGCAAACGCGTCAGATGCTCTTCCTGGGTCACCTCCAGGACGTTCCACTTTAATGACAGACGCTCCCTGGTCTGATAAAAGCATTCCTAATAAGGGGCCTGGGATATACTGCCCAAATTCAACAATCTTAATGTCTTTTAGAGCTCCTTGTTTGTCTAGTTCTCTCATTTGTCTCTCCTGATTATGATGTTTTCTCCAGATTTAACTCTTTTTAGAACCTCTGGATCTGATTCAAGTTTCCCTATGACTGTGACAGCACTAGCTGGTTTGATATTTCCATCTACAGATGCAGGAGTTTCACCAAAAAATATACAGAACGCATTTCCAGGGGGCCAATAAGCAATGTCTCCGATGTTTACTGTTTCTTGAGGAAGCTCATTATCCAAGTATAAATCCACAGGAAAATAAATTTCTTCTCCCCATAGATTAATGGGAGAATTTATCGGTAGTATATCTACAAAAGACTTAGCAGTTTCTGTTTGGTTAAGTAGTGCATTAATTGTAAATGCCTGATTTTTGAATTCAATGGTTAGATCCATTAGATCCTCTTAGATTCTTCAAGTAACATCGGGAGTCTTTCTATGCAAGCGTCATCGATAGGCACTGATGTAGTTCCTTTAGTGATTAGGTCAGCTATTGCTTCACCGATAGCACTTGAAAGCATTACCCCTTTCTCCCCACCCCCTGTAGCAAGATAACAATTAGAGATATTGGGAACCTGACCAAGTATTGGCAACCAATCTTCTGTTACAGGTCGGAAACAAACCGTTTGTAGCACTAGTTCTGAATTTACTAACGAAGGAATCACTTTCATGATTTTGTTCATTATGGTATTTCTTGCGTGATCCGTAGGTGATTTTGAAGAGAATGGTTCGTCCATTTCCTCCATTTTTGTTGCNCCGCACCANATCAGTCCATCAGGCTTAGGGTGGATTGATGCTTCTGGNAAAGAAGGTGCNTCNAGATCCGGATAATCTTGTATTTCAGGATAGTTTAAGCGAATAATTTGGCCNTTTAATGGTGTTACAGGAATNTTCATNCCTATCCATTCNGAAGCATTTATTGACCAAGGCCCCATTGCNAGTACTACNGAGTCGCAGTGAATTATTCCNNTACGAGTTTGNACTCCNGTNACNTTNTCTCCTTCTCTTATCAGGCCTATNGCCTCATCACTTCGGAAAATTGCTCCGCTTTTTTCTGCAGCGTTNGCAAATGCNAGNGTTAATTTGTAACTGTCACATGCTGCATTNCCNGTTGCAAGNACAGCATTTTGTATTTTGTCAGAAACTAAAGGAAATTGAGAAAGCACATCCNCTGTTTGCATCATTGTTGCNTTAAAATTAGGATGATTACAGGAATTGAATGTTTCNTAAGTGTCTGCCAANGCTANTGAATCTNGTTCGTTGAATGANACCCTTAATANATCNATGANNCGGCCATCAAAATCAATTCCGGTNTCTTGNGCAAGTTCGGGCCATATCGACAAGTGTTTNTCATAAGAATACATAGCCATTGGNNCTAGAAGTCCNGGAATTCCATGTCCTACTAANGGATTTAGGCCTCCNGCAGAGTAACCCGAGGCTCCAGATGCGATACCTTCNTTCTCTAAGATTAGGCTAGGGANNCCNGACTTTCCTAANAAATAAGCAGTNGAGCATCCCGCAATACCTCCGCCTATAATGACTGTGTTAACATAATCACTCATTTTTTCTCCTTGTATTTTNGGTTAAGATATCTTAAGGTAAANTTTCTAGGAGTTGTACATGCCAATATACCAGTATTTATGTGAAGAGTGTAGGGNCGAATCGGAGTANATNNGNNCTGTNTCGAAGGCAGATGATGANGCCTTGTGNAAATTGTGTGGNGCNANCACNACTAGAGTGCTGACNATGTTTTCGTTTAAATCAGATACTTTTACAGCACCTAAACTTCGTTCCACNAANTCTCANCCCATGAGAGACAGTCCTAAGNAATANCTATATAGANGANGCCTTNTCTTTGCATTCTATGCAAACACAAATTGACCTCAAAAAATTATAGGTGTATATGCCAGTGTGATGAGTATCTGACCACAAGAACTGGGCTCCATAATTTCCTACGGTAAAGTAGTCTATTGCAACTACATCCTGTTCTACACTATCAGGATCTAATAACTCTTTTCCTGTCATTTCATCAACGCATTGGGCACATCTGCATCTAAGCCTTACGTATCNGTGAGGAAGAGGGCTTCTGTGCCCGTCCTCCCAAAATATNTGGATGTATTCTTGTTCGATCCGTATTTCCTTAGCTATGTAAGAAGTCATTGTGTCGGCNGATGCTCCATGTTAAGAATTGGACTGTACTTCTGCTAATCTAGCAGGTCTAGGCATTTCGTCTGGATCGGTAGGTATTTCAATGATAGAAGGTTTGCCAACACGAAGCGCATCTTGGAANACNTCAGCGATATCTTCGATTTTGTCTACATAATATCCTTTGCCTCCAAAGAGNTCAGCATATTTGTCATATCTGGGATTGATTGTNTCNGCCCCTACATAACGNTCGTTGAANGCATACTTTTGATANGCCTTTTCTGATCCCCAGCAGTCATTGTTCATTACTACGGAAATCANGTTTAGGTTNTACCTTACAGCTGTTTCAAATTCTTGGGCATTGAAAAGGAATCCTCCGTCNCCGTTAAAATTCACTACGTGACGGTCAGGAGCCCCGAAGGCAGCTCCTATAGCGGTTGGAAAACTAAACCCAAGACCTCCAAGATCTAGCGGACTTATTAATGTTCTAGGTTCGTTGAATACCAATCGATCTTGTCCGAAATTNGGAGCTAGTCCCGCATCCAGNGCGATAATAGCATCTCTTGGCATAACTTTTCTAAGTTCNGCATATACTCTTTGGGGCTTCATTGGGTANCTATCGATAGTGAGTTCNGNATCGAGGCGGNTGTTTCTGGCNACATGTTGGGAGAGTANGGTTGNCTTCCAGTCTNNATTCAATTCTCCTGAACCTTGTAGTCCCTCTAAGATGTCNTCTAATACTGATTTTACNTCTCCTTCAATTCCGACAGTNATAGGGTAGTTTCTGCCAAGTTCNTTAGGATCAATTTCAATTTGNATTATTTTCGCTCCNTCTGGTATGAATCNGTTGTCATAGAAGGTTGTNGATTGTCCTAGTCTGGTACCTGCAGCNATTATCAAGTCTGACTGCTGGATNGCCGATATNGCTTCTTCAGCCCCGAGTCGGCCTAAATGTCCCAGAAATTGNGGATGGTCATTGGGAACAGCATCNGCTCTNCCGTAAGAAGTTACTATNGCTGCTCCGGTTAACTCTGCTAGTTGCATTACCTGATCTGCTGCTAAACTCCAGTTAACTCCTCCTCCGGCTACAATNACNGGTTGCTTTGATTGNTGTATTTCCTNAACTGCGNTGGAAACTAATTCNCTATCCCCTCTGGTTCGNTTTGAATTAGGCCGATATTGATCTACTGAAAGATCATCGATATCTAAACTTGTTCCTGCAATAACATCTCTAGGAATGTCTACTAACACAGGTCCCATTTTACCTGAGGTCGCTATTCTAAATGCCTGTCTGATGGCATCTGGTATTCTTTCAACTTTGTTGACAGAATACGCTGCTTTTGTGATTGGTTTAAATAGGCTCACTTGATCAAATTCTTGTGTTGAGTCTCGGTTCTGATGGTCTCTGGATGCAGATGGAGCTATGTATACCACAGGCGAGTGTGCAACAAATGAGGATCCGACTCCATAACTCAAATTGAGAACCCCTGGGCCATTTGTTGCTATGCAGACTGCTGGTTTCCCTGTAACTCTAGCGTACCCGTCCGCCATTAGTGCTGCTCCTTGTTCGTGTCTAGTGCCAACGAATTCAATCGTCTGTTTGTCGTACAACGAGTCTAAGATATCCAAGAAAGATGAGCCCACGATCCCGAAAAGGTGGGTAACTTGTTCCTGCTGTAAGATGTCTACTATTGCTTCGCCTGATCCAATGTTTCTCGCCATGATTACTCCTGATGTCTAGTTAGAATTCACTTTTTTCACAGGGGTCAAGAATAACACCACTGCTGGAGCAAGCCAAAGTAGTGAGGCGAAACCGAATACTCCGCTCAGGCCCCAGGTTTGACTTACCCAAATTGCGATTAATGGAGAGAAGGATCCAAGAAGTTGATTTATGCCTAAAACAAGTCCCATCGTAGTCCCTTCGATTCCAGTGTCTACTTGGTCTAAAACCAATGCTTGTAAAAGTTGTCCCAGAGTATATGAGAACAGTCCAATCACTCCAAGTATAAGGAGCAGGAATACTATGCTGGTCATATACATGATCATGAAGGATAGTATTCCTACTATCAACATGCTTGGTACCAATATTGGTTTTCTCCCTATTTTGTCAGATAAGAACCCTAATACAGGGGCCATGAAGAATCCCAAACTAGTTACAATGCCTAGACCTATCCCTTGAGATAAAGCATTTGCTCCAAAGCCTCCTTCAGATTCATCTGCTGTCAGATAATAAGGTACCCATGCTTCCAAAGCATTGAACCCGGTTTGTCGTAGAAATACGATTGCTATTAAAGCTAATATTACTGGATTGCTAAGGAGTCCTTTGGCNTTGCTNAGGTGGTATCCTAATCCATTAGTTNCGGCACTTGATTTGACTACACTTTTCAGGTTTTTTAATGCTAACCATACTAATATGGCAGTGATAAGCGTAGGGATAATATAAACTATAGATATTGCTCTCCACAATTCCATTCCAAGCCACAATCCTAGTGCAATAGGAATAGCTCCAGTAACAATCGGTCCCACTAATGCTCCCACTTGGGCTCCTACGCCGTGGACAGTCAGCCCAAAGCCTCTGTTAGAAGAGTACTGCTGAGAAATAGCTGCTATAGCCGGTATATGCCATACCTGGCCAGGAATGGGTAATAGTATTGCAATTATTATTAGGAACCCTGCAACTGGAGTAATAGCCAATAATATAAATAGTATTGCGCCCAGTATCATGCAGCCCGTTAGGATCACGCCCCATCTATTCCAGGGTCCATCTACGATGAATCCAGTCAAACATGTGATGACACCACCGGATATATATCTTATGAATTGCAGGATTGAATAGAATGCTAATCCTCCGCCTAAGGAAGCTACCACTGTTGGAAGTAATACAAGGAGGGCGTTGACCAGCCAGTGTTGCAGGAAATGTCCTATCGTAAGAGATACCAGTGTAAAGTTGCTACTGCCTGGTTTTGACTGAGTTTCAGTTGACATAATGCTCCTTGAATAAATTTTGCAGCTTAAGTAGCAATGATATGGGCAATTAATGTAGATTTCAATAGTCTGTGTTTAATGCATTGGACCACATCGAAGTTTTTGTAGTAGACTATTCGGAATCTGGTGCAAATACTGAAGGACGGATTAGCTAGAATGGTAAACGATTTAAATTTGAATCCAATAAATTTGTATGAGTATGAAAAACGCGCAGAACTGATATTGCCTCATGACAATTGGGATTTCATAGCAGCAGGAGCAATGGATGAGTTAACAACTGAGAAGAATAGAACTGCTCTAGATGCCTTGAGCCTCAGGCCAAGATTTCTTAGAGATATTACTGAACGATCTATTAATACCTCGGTATTGGGAACACCAATTAGTTTACCGGTGATGATATGTCCCACTGGAGGACATGGAATTGCCCATCCGAATGCAGAATGCGAGACCGCTATGGGCGCAGGAATGTCTGACACATTAATGATGTGTTCAACTAGTAGCAATAAGAGCTTAGAAGAAATAGCGGATGCAGCCACTGGACCGCTATGGTTCCAACTTTACCACCGAGGTTATGATTTGACCGAAATGCTAGTTAAACGCGCAGAGGAAGCTGGCTATAAAGCAATTGCTCTGACAGTTGATGTTCCATCGCCAAGTCCGAAAGAACGAGACTTAAAAAATCACTATGCTAGAGACCTAGAACTCGGTAATTTCAGAGGTATAGGTAAGTCTGAAGAAGAAATTAGCGGTACAGATGAAACTCCTGGTTGGAGAGTTTCTAGAGTGGCACCGATGACCTGGCAGGAATTAGATTGGTTACGTAGCCTGACATCTTTGCCGTTAGTTTTAAAAGGATTGAGAACTGCTGAAGATGCAAGAATCGCTGTTGAATGTGGAGTTGATGGAATATTGGTTTCAAACCACGGGGGACGTCAGATGGACGCTACGATGAGTGCTATAGAGACTCTTCCCGAGATCGTAAGCGCCGTGAACGGAAAAGCCGAAGTATATCTAGACTCCGGGATTCGAAGGGGAAGTGATGTTCTCAAAGCGTTAGCCCTGGGGGCAACTGCAGTTGGTGTTGGCCGTCCATTATACTGGGGATTAGCAGTCAAAGGAGCTGAAGGAGTTCATGGCATTCTCGAATGTTTACGGGAAGAAGTTGATCGAGCCATGTCTTACACAGGACAATCTGATGTTAAAGCTTTGGATGAAGGTCTCGTTAATATTCCTTACGGATGGGGTTCAGGAACAACCGCTCCTTAATTAAGGACTATGTCGCTTAGGGGTGAGTGCATGTCCTCTGTGAATCCCAAGTCGTGACCATGGTGTGTATTGCTACATAACTTTAGATAAGAAGGTCTTCAAGTGATCGTTAAAGATGCCAGGTTGTTCAAAATGGCTGGCGTGAGCTGATTCTGGAATCACATGATAAGTCGGATTGGTGAACAGCTTTGAAACTTCCTCAATGACGTTTGGAGGGAATATTAGATCTGATGCACCTACCAGAAACATAATTGGTATATCAACGGCCTTCAATGTATCTTTTCCTGGACCTGACGTATCTCTGAAAATACTTGACACAGCAGAACGCTCCCGCTTTGGATTTAGAAGGCCTATTTCTTCATAAAGAAGGGTTAAAGCAGGCTCATTGGCTATGAAAGAATCCGTAAGGGCTCTTCTGGTGGGATGATCTGGGGGTGAGGCATTTTTAAGAAGATCTACTACAATCTGTTCGCCAACTCCTCCAGTAGTGTCAGCAAGGACTAAAGCTGATACCATTTCAGGGTATTTCAGAGAGAAATTCAATCCGGTTATCCCTCCCATTGATTGACATACGATGGCTGTTTTGTCAATCTCAAGGAAGTCTAGTAACGCTTTCAAATCACTTGCGAATTGACTTGTTTTTATATTGTTTGCGTCATCTACGCTTGAACCCCATCCTCTGTGATCAAAAGATATGCAAGTGTAATCTTTTTCGAATTCAGGGATTTGTTGCCACCACATCAGGCGGTTGCCAGATGCGCCGTGGGCGAATGTGAGTGCTGGCCCACTTCCCCTAATTTCGTAGTAAATGTTGAAATCATCAATTTCCAGGTATGGCATGATATCCTCCTTCTCGCATTGGGCTAGGGGTTTGAACTATTGTTTCTGTATCCATTAGTATATGTTCATATTTGTTAAAGACAAATGTTCGATGAATATGTTTGTATTTTGGGTGAGTGGCTATTTGTCTTGTAGTGTTCCCTACGAGATGTGGTACGAGAGACTCGGATTGAGAATAGTAAAAGGTAGTGGTTTGAGTTCCTCCAACCTGAAAATCTAGCTGATATGTTGAGTCCATCGTGGAGTAGCAGTAAATCCTTAGTAGATTGGGAATTATGTCATGGGGTTTAGGGGCTCCGAAGAATGACTGTGCGTACTCTAATTCTTTTTTAATGTCTACCCATTCGTCATATCTACTTAGATCGAGTTCTGAGGTGTTGATGATAGGTTGCTCTTTTTGCTCATAGGTCGAGAACCTATAGGTTTGGTAACAAATTTCTGTGCCAATGTCATCTATTGTTGTTGTCGCTATTTCATATGAAATCGAGGAGTTTGTAGTTGATATATCCCTAAGCCACGCCCCAGTTTGTAAACGCCGGCCTGGGATCGGTTTACTCATGAAAACGATTTGGGTCCCAGAAAGATTTGGAAGAATAATACGTAGTTTTTCTTCTCCTATTATTCTGCCTTCATTAATCATTAATGGTGGCATGGAGACATCCAATGATAAATTGCTGAGCTCATACATGTCTGTTGGGTATTCTAATGTTCCCAAGTGTAGTCCATGGGAACTTACTGTAAACGGATCTATATCTGTGTCAATCTCTTTTAGCCATCTTCGTATATTGTCTGTTTTAGTCATTTTGTGAATGGTCAAGCGATTGCAGAGATTTCATAAGTTCAAGTGCTTCCTTATATTTAGGATCGCAAGTTAAGGCCAAATTTGTACTCTGTTGCGCTTCTGTGTGGTTCCCTTGCGCAATATATGCTTTCGCTTGGGCAATGTATGACCTTGGTAGGTCAGGGTTTAGTCTGATTGCATCACTAAAAGCTTTGTGGGCCTTTGGGAAATCACCTAGGTCTTGTAACGCAGTGCCTAGATTGATTAAAAGGTCAGGGAAAGGATTAACAAATTTAATTGCAAGGAGGAAATCTTTCAGGGCTTCTTCATGCAACATTAAGTTTTGCTTCGCGATTCCTCTGTTATAGTACGCATTACCAAAAGATACTACTGTCTTGATCGCTTCATCATAATCCGTTATGGCTTCTTCATATTTTCCTAGATCTGATAATGCGTTACCACGGGCATATCTATAGTCAGGTTCGTTGGGCCTAAGCTCTAGGGCTTTTGTGTAATATCCAAGAGCTGTCCCTTGATTTTTCAATTCTTTGTATGCGACTCCGATGTTGTAGTAGCAATTCGGCAAACTATCATCTAGCCTCAATGCCGATTCGAAGTCTTCTATAGCTTGCTGGTAATGATTTAATGATGCGTGAGCTACACCTCGGCTGTAGAAGAAATCCGGGTCATGTGGGTTAAGGTCTATGGCGGTGTCATATTGGATGATTGCATCTGCGAATTTGGTTTGCTGCCTTAGGATTACTCCCTTTGCATAATATCCAATGGTGTAGTCTGGGTCGATTTCCAAACATTGGTCGTAATGAACTAAGGCTTGTTCAAAGTTATTTGTTTGTTTGTAAGTTAGGCCTATACCATAATTGGCTTCGACAGATTGCGGATTTGCGGACAGGGCTGAGTGGAAACTGTCTAATGCCTGACTGATTAAGCCCAAGCCTAGAAAATGGTGCCCACGTTGTATGAATTCTGTTTCACTAGTGTTCATCTATATGTCCGTATAGATTATTTTGGGATTTGGTGGTAGTGGTGGGTAGTGAGGGACTCGAACCCCCGGCCTCCTGTGTGTAAAACAGGCGCTCTAACCAGCTGAGCTAACCACCCTTTCGTCAAATTATAGCATATATGTTGGGTTTCCTTAAGCAAAATTGTCTACTAGATTTCTACTTGATGATGAAGAATAGTGCAAAGGCTAAAAGTACAACGTTTATAAATATTGTGAATAATCGGTCAGGCAATTTTTGCACTACTTTAGTTCCGAAGTATGATGCTGCAATGCCAATAAAACCGATGGCGGTCCCGATAAATATTACGTCTTTGGTTATAAAACCATTCAAGGAAAAAACAGCTAATTTGGGTATATTTAATGCTCCCATTGCGAAGGCGAATGTTCCAATGAATGCCATTCTTTGCAATCCGTAATTTAAAAAAAACACGGATGTGAAAGGGCCAGGGACTCCCACAACACCAGCTATGAAAGCTGTTATTCCTCCTAAAGGTATGAATCCCCATAGTTTCATCTTGAAATTCCGAGTGATGGGTAAGTATTTACTCACCAAAATCACTAGTATAAATACTCCTAATACTCTTTCTATGGTTGATTGATCGAGTGCTATGAAGATTGTTGTTCCCAAAACAGTTAATGGAATTGCTCCTATTAGGAAATACAGATTAACCTTCCAATCTATGTGTTGACGATTGAGCCAAACTCTAGCGGATGTAGCAAATAGACTACAGAAGCACAGTGTAGGTAATGCTGCATGAGGCCCCATAAAAAACGTGAGGGTTGGCATTAACATTACGCCTCCGCCAAATCCAGCTACACCAGCAAATGAATATCCTAATAGGCCTGCCAACAAAATAATTGAAACGTCTAAGATATCCATGTTAATCAATTATGAAATACCCAGCGAAAAATAACAGCACCAAATTTATAAAAATGGTGAATATCTTATCTGAAAATTTATGGAGTATTCGGTTTCCTACATACGATGCTATAACACTAATGAACCCTATAGCAGTACCCAGAAACACAATTTCCATAGTCATGTATTGATTGAATGTTAGCACTCCTAGTTTTGGGAGATTGAGCAAGGCGGTTGCAACTGCGAAGGTACCGATAAGGGAATGTCTGGTTAATCCATAGTTAACGAAAAATGCAGCGGCAAAAGGCCCTGGTATACCAATGAGACCGGAAATGAATGCATTTGCCCCTCCCACTGGAATGAATCCCCATAAGTTCATTTTGAAAGTTTTAGTTCCTGGTGAATATTTGCTCAGAACAATTATCAATAGAAACACCCCAAGAAATTTACGGATGATATTGGGATCTAAGGAAACAAACAGACTAGTGCCTATTATGACCATCGGAATGGAACCAATCGTAAAGTATGTATTCACTTGCCAGTTAATGTACTTTCTATTGATGAAAGCTCGACAAATACTTGAATATAACGCATATAAGCATAATACTGGGAGCGCTGCGTCAGGTCCTAAAAATAATGTCAGTATAGGCATGAGAATAATGCCTCCGCCAAAGCCCGCGATTCCAGTGAAAGTGGATGCCACAAAAGCTACAGACAAAATTACAAAAATATTGAACAATTCCATATTATTTAACTAAAAAGAACACCGCAAATGCGANGAGAATTAAGTTTATGAAAATGTTGAAATACTTATCTGGTAATTTCCCAAGGAGCCTGGAACCCAAGTAAGCTGCAGGAACACTTATGATTCCTAGACCGATACTCAAGTAAATAATTTGAAGATTAAGAAATCCATCCCACGCAAATACTGCTAACTGCGGGATNCTCAGGATAGCCATAGCTATAGCAAAAGTACCAATATAAGCCATTTTCTGAAGGCCGTAATTTAGAAAGAACATAGCGGAGAATGGACCTGGCACTCCGACAAGTCCCGCTATAAAAGCCGTTACGCTACCCACGGGGATAAAACTCCATAATGGGGTCTTGAAATTGTTAGCGAAAGGTAACTTTTTACTGCATAACAGAAGGAGCATAAAAGCACCTAGAATTTTCTCAATTGTTGCTTGATCCAGCGCCACGAAAATTTTGGTTCCTACTATGATGAGAGGTATCGCTCCAATCAGAAAGAAAAAGTTAACCTTCCAGTTAATGTGAGCGCGATTCATCCATGCTCTTGCTGCAGTCGCAAAGATACTGCCAAAACAGATTATGGGCAAAGCTGCATGAGGGCCTATCAGGATTGTTAAAGTTGGCATTAGAACAATACCTCCGCCAAACCCGGCAACTCCAGCGAATGAGTATCCTAACAGCCCAACTATCAAAATGATGATGATGTCGAGTAAATCCATGTTTGAGAAGTTATGAAGCTACAGCTACTAAATTCCTGTTAACGAGTTCCCAGTCTATTTCATATCCCAGGCCAGGTTCAGTAGGTGCCAGGACCATTCCTGCACTGTTTACCTCTACATCTTGTATTAAACCGTATTTGTTAGCTCCTGTTGAAGGGAATACTTCATAGAAGTCTGTGTTGGGCGTAGCCATGATAACGTGTAGGTTAGCGACGTTGTTCAGTGAGTTACCTCCATGATGTAATTCGCATTTCATTCTGAATCCGTCTGCCAAATGTGTTAGTTTAATCAAAGGTGTTATTCCGCCTGTTACAGCGACGTCCCCTCTCAATATATCTGTGGCGTTGTTTGTGATCCAAGGAGGGACTCCGTAAAATCGGCCGGGCGTATATTCAGTTGACATGATGGGTATATCAAGTTTCTGGTTCAGCTTTACATAATTGTAAAGGTCTTCTTCTACCAAAGGGTCTTCGTACCAATAATAATTAAGTTCCTCAATAGCTCTTCCAACCCTCACTGCGTCTTCGTAATAATATGACCACATGCAGTCAAGCATTAATATCATGTCTGGCCCCACTGCTTCCCGTACNTTTTTTGANATTTCTATATCAANNGTGGGGTCNCCNTGAGGATGNATCTTGTATGCAGACCATCCCATTTGTTGAAANTTTAAGGCNTCTTGTATNTATGTATCTATNTCNGGATANGTNGGNGAACTNGCGTANGCTGGTATCTGATGGCGAGCGGTGCCTAGAAGACGNTGGATTGGCAAGTTTGCTCGCTTNCCTGCTATNTCCCATAGCGCTATGTCCACTGCTCCTATTACGTCAGTCCGGATATTTCTATTTTGCCTCCACATTTGCCCCCAAATNCGGTGTATGTCNAGTGGATCAGTTCCTAGCAACATAGGTTTNACAAATTCAATTAAAGTGCCGGCCATAGTGTCNCCTCCTAGGCGNGACGAACCTAANAATCCATAACCATCNAATCCTTCATCNGTTTTGATTGTAACTATTCCAAGTTGTTTTTCTCCTCCGAACGAACTTGTGCCGGAACCCCAGCGTGGTGTTTCCCATTTCGTTAAAGTTACGGTTACATCTATAATTTTCATAATTACTCCTATATCAGATAGACAATACAGCTATTCCTACTGTGATGGCAGCGATAGAACTTGATTTCACTGCTAANGTTTTAGCGTCTAATTTTTCGTCTAGCAACCTCACAAAGGGCAAACTGAATAAAGTTACGAACGCGAAGACAAATACTGGGCGTGAAGCCGTAACTGTGGAAATAATAGTAATTGCCCCCATGTTTGTAGCTAGCACCTGTAGTATAACAGCCACCGGTGCTAAGATAAATTCTGAAACCAATAACAGCGTCAAGGCTAACTTGTTGTTTAATGATTGGAACAGTTCAATTGGGGTTTTGGGTTTACAGAAAGCAAATAATACAAATGCCATTCCTAAATTTCTAAAGACGTAAACACTCTCTACGGATTCTGACTCAAGAGCCCATTTACCTGTAATGTGGGCTAAAGCCATAAAGAAACTGGCTAGAACTAGAATAGGTAGAGCTTTGTTAACTTTGAATATTGTTGTGACAGATAGATCATTTATTGATATGACGTAAGCCCCTATGACGACAATNCCCATCGCGATGAATTGGATTGTAGTGAGGCTCTCTCCTAGNAATGGGATAGCTATTATGGTTACAAATACCGGGAAAGTGTGAACTATGGCACTGACTCTGGACGCTTCTTCAATTTTGTAACCGTAAAATTGAATTCCTAATGTAGCCCCCCAACAGCATCCTGATACAATTGCTATGAAGCGATGTTGGTTTAAAGAAAAGCCTATGTCCATTAAGAAAAAAGTACCTATAGCGAATATAGTGAGAGAGATTCCTACTGCACAGCAGAAACAGTTGAAATTCGGAACGGTTTTTGAAATCAACCTTTTGTCTATAGCAGAAACAAGTCCAAATACTGTTGCGCTTAATGTTGCAAATAAAATGTCCATACGTGGGAGGTCATTCTAATTCATATAAGGTCTTTTCGATAGAGTATTTTTTCAATATGATATAGCGAGACAAAAATATAAGAGGGATGTTATGGACTCAGATAANATCTTATTGGATTGGGATGCATTGCAAGTTGGAGAAACATTCGAAAAGTATGAATATGTTCTTACTCAGGATATGGTAGATGNTTTNAGAGAAGGGGTTATGGATGCTGAAGCCAGTTTCCCAACCATTTCCCATAAAGTTGATGTCAAACAGTACAATAAAAAGTACACGGATAATGGCTCTGTTAACGCAAGATGTGCATTCCATTGCTACAATGCACCTGTCCCNGGCAGGAAAATTATTGTTACCGCTTGGATAGCAGACAAATATTTAAGGCGNGGTAAGAATTATATTGTCACAGAAGCTGTTTCAGTAGATGAAACCGGGATGCTAATTGATAGAGTAATTACTCATGAATTAAAACAGCCATCGGAGGTGGGTAAAAAATGGGAAGGGAAATAAGAACTTTTAACATTGGAGAAGAAATTCCTGCACTTACCAAGAATATGACCCANGACGCTATTAATCGTTTTGAAGGCAGCTCAGGCGAAAGTGGTCCTTCTCAGTTTACTGATGAAGAAACCGCAAAGGGAGTGCTAGGTACAAGCGGTACCGTGGCTTCAGGCCGAATGTCGTTGACATTCGCGATTGAAATGCTTAGGAGGTACTTTGGTCCGGATGTTTATAATCACAGAGGGACTGTTGACTTACGNTTTTTGAGACCCGTTCGCCCAGGAGACTCAATCACGTTNAGTGGAGTGATCGCTTCTGTTAACAGAGAAGCTAATGGCTCCAGAGTCCAAATAGATATCACGGCAACCAATCAAAAAGGAGATACCACTGCTGTAGGACAAGGAGCTGCAGTGGTACCTAATGCGTATTTACCAGAAGAATAGCTTTTTCTTTCTTTATAAGAATTATTGAGCCTATCATTGATACTACGTTGGCAAACACACCTAGTGCGAATGCCCATTGTAGGGTCCCGGTATAGTCTGCTGACAATCCGGATATCAAAGGCGAAAATGAACTTCCTAAAGATGCTCCAGTGGCCATTAAACCAAATGCCGCGGGNGCAAATCTTACCGGAACAAAGTCTCCAGCGGATGCAGCGCAGATGACATAACTAGATCTTAAGGTTAGCCCCATCATCGTATATGCTAGTACAAAAGAAGNGACGGAAGGGAATAGCCATAATAATATGAATGCCGTGAGCTGAACTATAAAACTTAATAAAAACGCTTTCCCCCTTCCTAGATAATCAGAAATGCTTCCCCAGAGAACTCCGCTGCCTATGCTAATCACACCGGACATAATTGCTAAATTNCTGATTAACACAATGCTGATGTTAAATTCATTTGCCAGATACANACCACTAAATGCTGCGAATATNGTNGTCGCCCATCCTGACCAGAAAGCTAAATATGATAANAGCCATACAGAGCCATTTTTAAATACTTCTAATGGCCAAGTTTTGTTGTTAGAAATGTTTGACTTTTGTGAGGATTTGGTAGGGTCATATAAGATAATGTATGAANCNATTGCGACAAGTACTGAGATGAATCCAAATGAAAACCACATTGTGCGCCAAGCTTCATTGCCNACNGCTGCAATTANGAAAGGNAATATGATACCNGGCACTGTAAAAGCTAATCCCGTACCTGAGGAAGCTATTCCNGCTGCCAGNCCNCTGTCATTTGCATTAAACCAAGATGATAGNAGTCCCATCACTGGNGAAATTGANCCNCCGGTTCCTATGCCCATTGCAATCATTGCTAAGGCNGTNACGGCATAATTGGGTGTAAAAGCTATCAATATCATTGATAGAGCTGCTAACAGAACGTTCGAACCNGCAATAAGTTTAGGNCCGAATTTNGCNGANAGTGTTCCAAAGAANAAATTNGACACCATTCTGGTNCCCCATCCAATGGTCATNAACGCTCCNGCTTGTGTATATGATATATCTAGAGATTTNTGCATNAANGGAATGGTGATGTTATATCCAAACTGGAAAAANCCTTGCACGAAATTTACAAATANAGCAATGATTAATATTAGNAGAGCNTAGCTCCNGAACCACTGTGGCAGCTTAGACATTTNTTGAATACCTCGAAATCGGAATCACCAAAGCAGTTATAATACACCAAAACTATTTCAGGGATAATAGAGTGCATAATTATATTGTAATGGCTTCTATGAAGGGACAATTTCTTGCACAGTCAGGAAACACATATGATAATTTTCAAATGCTCGGTTATATTGAATCTGAATCTACCGAGGAAGCAGTTGAGAATTTTATATCTCAACCACAATTTCCGATCGTGTGGAATGACGTAGAGTACATGTGGGCTGAAGAACTTACTGAAAACCAGTTTAATGGCCATTATGGGTCATATCGAAAGATTTACATTCAAAACCAACAGCCAGATATTTCAGATTGAAATCGGTGAGATTACTGTAGCTGTAGTATTGCATCATAATGAATGGAGGCTTCATTTATGATGTATGCCCGGTCAAATTCCAAAGCAAAACCTTCTTTAAGAAGTCTTTCAAATTCGTTTTCTATTAACTTTAAATAGTCTTCTTTTGGCTGCAATGGTTCGGCTGGTACAATGCTTGAACCTATTGTTCCAATTATCTGTCCGGATCCACCTATACGAGCATGTCGTAAATTCCAACCCAGATGGATTCCCAATGGCACTGCCACTTCTGGCAATGTGATTCCTGAGTATTCATTGAAGGAATCGTTTACAGATGGGACTAAGACAGGCAAAGGGTCACCAAGGAATTTGGGTACGTTTTGGATGTCATCCTCAAGATCGCTAAATTCCATTTGAGAGATTTGTTTGATGTGAACAGGATCTGGTATTACTTTAGAGGTTTTATACGTGTTCCTAAGGGCATGGTATGGCACTAACGTGCCGTTGTCTATTCTAGGTACTTTGTTATCAGAAGGATTTACATCTTTCTCCACCCAATTGACCAGTTGAATAAATAAGGCTCTGAGTGCAGGACGGTAGTCTATAAAATTGAAGTATGTCTCTGATTCTACTCCGTTACCAAGATCTTTAGTGGTAAGCGGGAATTTGCCTGAGGAATGTTGGGTGCCAGAATAGAAATACATTCGGCAAATAGGGTCTGGTTCCAGATCATTCTGGCCGTCTGGGGTTGTATGTGAGAGGGATGCGTGTGCCCACCAGTATTCGGACGCGGTATTAATAAGGAAAAGTTTAGGCACTCCGCCTCTTTCGTATTGAGCATCTAATAAAGACTCATGATTGAGGCTGTCTGGGGTAGTGGCTGAAAAGGGAGGGAGATTGCTTTTGCTTTGTTTTATAGCAGATGAAGGTTGAGCGAATCTTTGGTTGAATTCTCCTCTTCTAGCGCCGGCGGCGTGAGCTATTATCCCATCAAACACCTTCTTATTTTGAGCATCTAGGTTTAATCCTAGGTAAATGAGATGACGTAAGAAGCGGCCACTTTGGGAATGCCCAAAGCCGTATACTGTATCGAGTGTGGAGCATTCTATTCCTTTAGCTCCATTCCTAAGAAATGACACCCAATCCCTCGTCGCTAACAATCCAATCCCATTAGCTATTGTATTAACAGAAGTATATGTAACCCTGTATATTTTCCCAGGTTCAAACCCGGTTTCTAGAAATACATAATTTGGATCTGGGACGAATTTATTAGCTTGTTCTTTACCAAAGTTCCAAGCCTCTCTATCAATNACAGTAGGGTCGGCGTCCTCGTTTTCTTGAACAGTGAGAATAGCAGCTGATTCCCCGACATTTTTAGCGGGTAATGGAGAGTGACCTCGTTCAGAAAGAAGGTGATATCTAGTCAACTCGTTAGTTTGTATAGTCATGGTTATTTTACCGGATATTGGAGAACCATTTTGGAACGGNTGCGGGCCTTTTATGGTTAGTAAACCTGGGGTATCTGGCACGTCATGTTGCCAACCACACCAAGTCAATGTGTATCCGTTTTCCAGGAGAAACGCATTTCCAGGTTCCCATCCTGAAGAGGAGGATGAAACCTCGGGAGAATTATTTAACATTTTGAGGATTAAGTTNCGCCCTCGGTTTGGNACATCCAAAACCAATTTGTTATTTCCATTCTCNGGTATAAGAATNTTGGCATCTGAAGAGAATCTGACTATNTGATCAGACTCTTTACATAATGGTAGGTCTGCAATGACTTGATGAGCGTAATCATCGGGTCCTATTTCAAAATTTACCGTTAGATCGACTTCAGTATACGATCCGATTTCCCCAAATCTTTGTCCNCCAGCATAAGGGGCGGATTTAATTATCGATATATNTGATACGGNCATTGNTTCTCCTTTTTANTGCATTNCAANNCCTGANAAAATGGCGCGCTTGGTGAGATTCGAACTCACGACTTCGTCCTCCGCAGGGACGCGCTCTATCCACTGAGCTACAAGCGCGAATGGTACCGAGGGAGGGATTCGAACCCACACATCCATAAGGACACTGCGACCTGAACACAGCGCGTCTACCGTTTCGCCACCTCGGCGTACGACATATCATATCATGTGTGTTATAAGTAAATTTATCAGTAAAGTAGGTTAGGGATGGCAAAGACTCCCGAAAACACTTAATCTTCAGATATTCGCAACTGGGATTTACTCCAGAAGTAGAAAATGATTATGACGCACAGTGTTATTGATCCAAATATAGCTACGGCGATTTGAGGATTGTAGTATGAGGCGGTTATACCTATTAGAAAACCTCCTATGGACGTTGACGCCCAGGTCCATTGGTGGATGCTCATTACTCGACCCCTATAAGTGTCATCTGTGGAAAACTGCACTATAGTTGAATTGATAGTCAAATAGGCGAAGCTTAATGATCCAGTACACCCGATAAGTAAATACCCTATAAAGATATCTGAATTCAATCCAAAGCCTATGATAGACAAACCAAATAGAATCCCTGTGAACAACATGATGGTCATACTATTTTTAGTGTTTGCGAATTTAGCGAGCAAGATTGTACTAATCATTCCTCCGATCCCCAAAGCCAAGAGCATATTGCTGTAAACAGATACGTCTTTGGAGTAGACGATTTTGGCAAATGCAGGAAGAAGCGTTTCGAAAGACATTCCGAAAACACCAGTCAAGATACCCATGAGTATGACCCCTAAGATACCTTTATTGTATCTAAGATACCTAAGACCGTCGATTAAATCGGATACCGGAGAGGACTTCGTAAGTCGGGTATTTGGAGTGGGTGACATAACGCAAAACAGGAAGACCACTATCCCGTAAGCCGCGAATATGAGGTAGAAGATGCTGTCTATCCCGAAATTGTCTACGAGTAGTCCAAAAAAACCAGGGCCTAATATGGCTGATCCNGATATNGCCATTGAATACAAAACAATTGCGTTAACTATAGCTGGTCTAGGCACAAGGCCTGGCAGCATTGCTGCTCTGGCAGGAATATCGAAAGCTAGCAAGATCCCTGTGAGAAATGAGATAGCAAGAAGGATCATAGGAGTAATCGTTTCCAGGGTAATCAGAATACCAGTTAGTAGACATAATACGGCGATTGCTGCTCTCGTGATGACTAAGAGTATGCGACGATTGACTCGATCCGCAAGAACTCCTCCCCAAATTGATAAAAACAAGATTGGTCCTAAGCTGAAAGCGGTTACTAGCCCTAGCATATATTCCTCAGGAGTGAGACTGTGCATGAGCCAAAGCCTGCCAAACACTAGTGACCACATTCCGATGCAAGAAAAAAGCCCTCCGAGCCAGAATAGTCTGTATTGAGGATAGTTGAAAGAAGAAAGGGAGCTGAAGGACATTCCCAGGAGCCGTAGAGGGCTCGTTCGAGGCTCAGCCATGGATTTCCTCATTGGATGCNCGTTGANGCGCGCTNCCGACGTTCAAATTAGGCATTAAGATNACATAACATATATTGTGCGAACATNAAAAGTAAAGATTCATTTTGNACAGTTGNCTTTAAAGATTGCACAATTCGTTTTCTGTTTTGTTAAGTAGTTCTTCTACTTTGTCTCCTGTTAGTGCGGAAACAAAGATGTGCTTGCTNTTATGCTGGTGTGAAATTTTATCNGCAAGTNTCTGAGCCTGNGCTTCCTCTTTGATTTGGTCCGACTTGTTGAAAACTAAAACTGAAGGAATGTGGCCTAAATTTAGATTGTCTAAAGTTTCCTTTACTACCCCGATTTGATGGAGGGCCTTGGGGTGTGTTATGTCAACTACATGGAAAAGGTAGTCTGCGTGTTCTAATTCTTGGAGGGTAGCGTTGAATGCTGATACCACGAATGGGGACAGTTTTTGAATGAATCCCACAGTATCGCTTATTAACAGTTCTCCAGAGGACGGAAGTGTAATTTTTCTTGTAGTGGTATCTAATGTAGAGAATAGTTTGTTTTGAGCTATCACATCTGATGCGCTAAGCCTATTAAACAGAGTACTTTTTCCTGCATTTGTGTAGCCTACTAGCGAAACCATAGGGATGCCAGAGGTTTTTCGTTTATTAAGGTAAATATTCCGTCTGGATTTTACTTTATCTAATTCAGTGCTGAGTTTTTGGATTCGTTTGCGGATGAGCCGGCGATCTGTTTCTAATTGAGTCTCTCCGGGNCCTCNGGTACCTATTCCTCCCCCGAGTCTTTCCAAGTGAGACCATTGTCCTACTAACCTTGGCAAGAGATATTGGTGTTGTGCTAGTTCTACTTGCAACTTGCCTTCATGAGTTATGGCNCTGTTTGCAAACACGTCCAAGATCAAAGCAGTTCTATCAATAACTTTACAGTTCAATTCATTTTCTAGATTTCGTTGTTGNGTTGGNGTGAGCTCATCATCAAAAATTGCTGTAGAGGAATCGGTTGATTTGATGAGGTCTTTCAATTCATCTAATTTGCCTTTTCCTACGTACAATTGAGTATATCTNTCNGTTTTCTGGCTTAAGAATCCNGCTACTTTAGCNCCAGCCGTNGTAGCAAGATATTCTAATTCTGACAGAGATTCCTCTAAACTCCATTGAGGGCTTTCGTTTTTTAACTCTACTGCTGCCAANACNGCGTTTTCGTGTTCAGGNGTCGTTGAATATGTAGAACGCCTAGCGATAACTTGTTCCTCCAGTAACTATTTGTATTATCATATACAATAAGTACAGTTTGTAAAACCATTAGAGAGCTTCAAGGATGTCATTTACAGTAAACCTACACGAGAAAACACGNAATATTCAGAAAAATATAATGAANCATCCTGTCAGNCTTATAGCCNTAATACCTTTGGTATTTGTGTTTATTAGCTGTAGTGGAAATTCCAGCCCTGATAATTTGAGTGGGAATNTACCAATTGATCCAATTGCACCTCAANACATCATANCTATACCTCCAGATCCAGGTACAAATCTGAGTCCAGNACAACCACACGAACAAATGCATGGGAGTCAAAATATATTTACTATTGAAGAGCCAAGGCTTCAGTCGTGCTTAATNCANGTANTNGGTGAANAAAGATATTATGAGCTTAGCATGGCACCGCCANGTCCAGANGATATGTTAAAAATTGGGCCATGTATGCCACTCGTGCAAGCATCTCACTCATCAAAGGATATGCAAGCGCCNTCAAATAAGATCCCTAGTGCACCAGGACAGTCGCACCAACAAATGAATAGAAGCCAAAATATATTTACCATTGAAGAGCCAAGGCTTCAGTCGTGCTTAATTCAAGTACTAGGTGAACAAAGATATTATGAGCTTCGAACGATGCAGCCTAGTCGAGAAGAGATGTCAAAGATTGGACCTTGCATGCCGCTCGCGCAAGGATCTAATTCGCTAAAGAGTTTGGAAGCTCCATCAAACAACAAGCAAATCGCTCCTGAACAACGATTGCCACCTACTTCTGCGGGGACTCCTCCTCCTCCCCCTCCTTCTCAACTATCATCATCGACCGCCCTCGGAGACCACATGGCTCCTCCTCCTAATGATTCCCAAGGCCCGGCCAATCATCGAGATCCGAATGAAATAGTGTCGATAAAAAAGATAGACACATCCTATCGTGCTGCAGCGGGTAATACGCTTGGAACGTTTAAACATAAGCAAAGTGCCGATATAGTTCTGTCAGCTTTCGGCTTTAATGAAACTGGGGGAGCTTTATCGTTTAATAGAAATTCTGGAATAGCCACTGATGGTGTAAGGCTTGCACTTGCTGATACATTCAATAACAGAATTCTTATTTGGAATGCGCTGCCATCAGACAATGTACCGCCCGATATTGTGCTTGGCCAAACGGACTTTAATACCAATAATCCAGGGAATAGTCCGAGCCAAATGAATTGGCCAATCAGTGTAAGCTTAGCAAGTAATAAACTTGTCGTTACAGATACATATAACGATAGAATACTAATTTGGAACTCTTTCCCTACAATTAATGGTCAGCCAGCGGATCTCATTATTAATAATACAGGGCCTAAAGGCCAATCCACTAAAAGAACTGTGAAATGGCCCTGGGGTATATGGACTGATGGCAATAAAATGGCAATTACGAATACAGGAGCGGGTTCAGCCCTAATATGGAATTCATTTCCTACATCAAATAATCAACCAGCAGATATATTATTAACTGGTGATGGTAATTTTGGTACTCCGAGGCAAATAACAAGCAATGGCCAGTCATTAATAATTGGTGACCATAATTCGAAAGATGACAAAGATTTTGAAATAGGNTCATACGTTTTCAATGATTTTCCAACAAAAGATGAAACGATGTACGATTTTTTTATGTACGATTCTATTAATCCACGAGGTGGATGGTCCAGAGGAGCATTTCTAGATGATGGAAGACTAGCTTTATTCGGGAGAACATTATTTATATATGACACTGTCCCAACTAGTAATTCAAGCAAACCAACCTTAACAGTAGATGGCTACAATTTTACGTCGGGTGATTACCCTGGTGTTGCTGCAGCTGGGGATAAGCTTTATATCTCAACTGGGAATGGAAATAAGATTGTAGTTTATAACTCAATACCTACAAAGTCAGATCAAGATCCTGATTTTGCTATCGGCAGCCCTGATTTGAACACCAATACTCTAGTAGAAAACTATATTATCGGTAACCCTGTTTCCGCATCCAATGGAACCAACTTATTAGTGTCATCTGATTTTGATAAAAAGCTATATTTATGGAACCAACGTCCTGATGAGAGTGCAGTTCACCCTGATGCCGTTTATGAAATACCTGAAGCGCCTTGGGATAATGCATTATGGGAGAACAACTTTGTACTAGGAGGTAAAAAAGGAGTCTATATTTTCGAATCTATCCCTGACGGAACGAATTTACCCGACAAGACATATCAGGACAGTATTGGCAACGCGAATTTTCAAGAAATCAGAGGAATCGCAATTGATGATAAATATCTATACGTAGGGGATATAGAGGCAAACAAAGTGTATGTTTGGGAAGGCATTCCAGACAAGACATCCAATCCTAAATTCACTCTTGATGTTGCAAGTCCAACCCGCATGTCATCAGATGGAGAATATTTGGCTGTAACTTCAACTTCAACTCACACNGTATCCTTATTCAACATAGATCGATTATCTTCAGANGCAACAGGCACAAAGGTTGGGGGACACGGTATATTCAATTTGCCTGANGGAACAAACATNTCAAATAACATGCTTTTCGTAGCAGATACAGGTAANAATAAGGTTGCNATTTGGACAGATATTGATGATGCGCTNGCNGGGAAAAGCTATAACACGTTGATTGGTGCTGAAAATAGAGAAATTCCTGAAATTGGAAAAGACAGCTTATTTTGGCCCGGAACCGTATTTTACGACGATGATTATTTATGGGTTGGCGAATTTAAGTTTTCAAACAGATTACTTAGATATAGTCCGTCTAATTAACATTTTCTTGGAGTCTATAGAGACTTGGTTCCTCGATGGGCTATTTGTATTATCATATACAATAAATTTACTTTATAAATCTACCAGAGGCCTTTGTTAATGTTGTTTACCGATAAGTTATATGAAAAGACGCGGGATATACAGGAAAGCATACTGAATCACCCGTTCCCTAGAGGAATCGGCGATGGTAGTTTACCGATGGATTCTTTCAAGTATTTTATAGAACAGGATTATTTGTTTCTAATAGATTATTCCAGAATTCTAGGGTTAGCTGCTATCAAGGCTCCAGATAGGCACACAATGAAGGCTTTCAGCGAGTTGTTGCATGAGACTATAAGTACTGAGATGGAATTACATATTCAATTTTGCGGGAGATTAGGAATTTCCGAAAACAACCTTAGTAAGATCGTAAGAGCAGAGCCTACAGCGGCTTACACAAATTTTCTGGTAAGAACGGGATATGAAGGATCTTACGAAGAGATCGTTGCTGCATTGTTGCCTTGTATGGCTACGTATTCAGATATAGGAATACACCTTAAGTCGAAAGCGCTCACAGGAATACCTGAAGAGTACCAAGAATGGATTTCGATGTATTCTAGCGACGAATTCAAAGAGTTAGCGCGCTGGATCACTGATTTGATAAATGTAATAGGCGAGTCCGCTGGAGAATCGTCACTACGGAACATGATTTTGGCGTACAAATCTAGTTGTGTGCACGAACTAAATTTCTGGACCATGTGTTTATAGGCTAAGGAGCAGGGATTTTCCAGTTCTCTAATCGGATACACCCTTTCTCTACTTGCTCATCAGGTGTTGTCAAAGACAGTCTTATGTAACCTTCTCCGTACTCACCGTAGCTTGACCCAGGAGTTACCACTATATCGTTATCTGCCAACAATCTTGCAGCAAAGTCCGCTGAAGTGAATCCATCAGGTATATGGGCCCATATGTACAGGCTAGCTTTAGGAACTGCGACTTCCAGCCCCATTCTGGTTAATGCGGTAATGACTCTATCTCTGCGCGCCTGGTAGATGTCTATGTTTGTTTGCACGCAGGTTTGGTCGTCTAATAATGCTTGCATAGACATTTCTTGAACAGCTTGAGGAATTCCTGAGTCTAGGTTGGCTTTGATCTGGAACAATGCTTTGATCATCTCAGCATTTCCTACTGCCATTCCTGAGCGCCATCCTGTCATATTGTAAGTTTTGGACAAAGAATGGAACTCAATTCCAACCTCTTTAGCTCCGGGGATTTCCATGAAACTTAATGGTTTGTACCCTTCGTATCCTACTTCGCTGTAGGCAGCATCATGCAGGAGGGCTATGTTATGTTTTTTGCAAAAGGATATGGCTTCTTTAAAGTCGTCTTCTGTTGCTATGGCACTTGTTGGGTTGTTCGGGTAATTAAGCCACATAATCTTTGCTTTATCAGCTACATTTGTTGGGATAGCGCTATAGTCCGGGAGCCAGTTATTAGCTTCTGTAAGCGGCATTGTGTAACTCTCAGCTCCTGCGAACATCGTTCCTACTCCATATACTGGATAGGCTGGGTCCGGTATTAAAGCTATATCTCCGGGATCTAAAAAGCAAAAGGCTGCATGGCCAATGCCTTCTTTAGCGCCAATTAATGGTAATACTTCGGTGTCTGGATTCAGCTGAACGTCAAAACGTCCTTTGTACCAGTCTGCTATTGCTTTTCTGAATTCAGGGAGTCCGTCAGTTTCTGGATATCTATGATTGGGTTCATGTTTTGAAGCACTCAGTAATCGTTCTATTATTGGGTCTGGTGTAGGGATGTCAGGATCACCTATCCCGAAAGTGACTACATCGGCACCAGCGGCTTTCTTTTCAGCTATTATTCTTGATATTTCTACAAATGGGTAAGGTGCCAGTTTCCCTAGTCGTTTTGAAAATTCCATAGTTACCTCTAGTTTTATCTAAGTTTGATTTCACCTGTAAATGATTGTTCTGCGGGACCAGTCATAAAAACGTTTCCCGGAGGGTCCCATGATATATGCAAAGGCCCGCCTGGCAAGTGAATCGTAGATTCTGTTCCAATGAGCCCTTTCAGCCTAGCCGCAACTGCTACTGCGCAGGCGCCAGTTCCGCAGGCCAAAGTAATTCCTGATCCTCGTTCCCAAACACGCATTTTCATTTCCGAGCCATCTATTATGTTAACTATTTCAAAGTTAACTTTATTTGGAAAAATAGGGTGGTTTTCTATTTGGGGTCCGATTTCGGTTAAAGGAAATTCGTCTACGGGCTCTTCTATAAAGCATATGGCATGCGGGTTTCCCATGGATACGAATGACATCTCGAGATTGTAGCCTAAATCGTTAAAAGGATAGTCAATCACATACTCTTGGTTTNCCCAGNTAGTTCCTAATGCTACTGGCACGGAGTTAGGCGTTAAAATAGGNGGCCCCATGTCTACTGTNCATGCTGATACATCAGAACCAGAATANTGAGGGACTACNGTTAAAGTCCCGGCCAAAGTTTCTACAGTAATGGATTCGGGAAGAGATGNAGTAATGCCATTTTCTATTGCTAATTTTGCGAAACATCGGATGCCGTTACCGCACATTTCTCCTTCAGANCCGTCTGCATTAAACATTTGCATNCTAAGATCTGCTTTANTGGAATTGTGGATAAGAATNAAGCCATCAGCNCCTATTCCNAAGTGCCTGTCACTGACAGTTCGAGCTACTTGNGGCCAATCTTCATGCTCGTNTCGGGCNTCAACATAAACATAGTCGTTTCCNATNCCGTGCATTTTAGTGAATTTCATATAATCAACTCCTCCTGTATTTTAACATACATCAATTTAAAGNAANGGTGTTNTTGAAATNACGCNTNTTCAANGGCATANTTGTATACAATAGNGCATAAATNCNTATAAAATCGNTGTATACAATAATTAGTAATTAAATATGNATNTNNCNAAATTNNAGAATTATTATAGAANTNTTGCNGNANAAGCNCCGAAANAGGCNTATTTTTAATTAGGATTNATAATGTTATTCANGAGNCTNATAATACTNTCTGAACAGTCCTTATTTTCGGTGTCAAACCAATGGATTGACGAGTCTGTTGGCTTGAACCAATTGTATTGCTTTCTGGCAAGGGTGTGTGTCCTTGTTTTGATTCTGGTTATAGCTTCTTCTAAGCTCATTTCCCCTTGGATATAAGAGATTAACTCTCGATACCCAGGGCTATTGAATGCTNGNGTAGTTGGGGAAAATCCTGAATTTAACAGGCTTTCNACTTCCTGAAGCAAACCTATTTCCATCATGTTGTCTACTCGTTCGTCAATGTGTCTATATAAATGACTTCTCTCTTTTGTCAGGCCTATCAGCGTAAAAGTAAGGCCGTTGAGGAAAGAATGAGAGGGGCACAGGTCTTTGGGTGGTGATTGAGCGATTTCTATAGCTCGTACGACTCGGGGAATGTTTCTGTAGTCTATACTAGCTGCTTTTGTTGGATCCAATGCGATGAGCCGTTCGTAAAGCTTAGCAGGCCCAAATGTGTCTGCATATGTATACATATCTTGGCGTAAATCAGGATCAGGACCTACCCCTGCGAAGTTCCAGTTTTTAATAATTGAATAGATGTATTGCCCAGATCCTCCACATAGAATTGGAGTATTCCCTCTTTTTAATATAGCTTTAATGTTTTCTTCGCAGAGGGCTTTGTATTCGTTCACGTTAAATTTGTAGTCAGGGGGTCTTATTGAAATCAAATGATGAGGGGTTTGTTTTAGTTGGTCTGATGTGGGCTTGGCAGTGCCTATGTCCATGCGAGAATAGATTTGTCTGCTGTCCGCGTTGATTACTTCTGCAGGGATATTTTGGGATATTGAAATACTATGGTCAGTTTTGCCTGTGGCAGTTGGTCCCAATACCACTATGATGTTGCTCATGGAATGATATTAAGAATCTAAGGTGAATTGGGTACATATTTCTACGAATTGAGCGGAGTCTAGGCTTGCTCCCCCCACTAATACACCATCGATATGGTCAGCTTGTGCGAAGGTGTATGCATTACCTGGGTTAACGCTTCCTCCATACAAAAGGGGAGTTTCTTCGCTAGCTTGAGTGCCATACAGTGACTTGATTTGACTTCTGATGGTTTGGCCCAGGGTGTGATTAACTTCTTCTGCCTCAGGTACTAGTCCGGTCCCTATTGCCCATATGGGTTCGTACGCTATAACTAATCTTTCTATTCCTTCTATATCGCGCAGTGCAGATTCTACCTGTCTTGTAATTACTTGAGAGGTTATACCTTCGTTCCGTTCGGTTTCGGTCTCGCCTACACATAGTATGGCTTTTATTCCATGCGCAAAGCATGCTTGGATTTTTTGGTTTATGAAATCATTTGATTCGTTAAATAAAGTACGTCGTTCAGAATGTCCGATTAAGGCATATTCGCATATCCCATCAAGCATGGTGACAGATGTCTCGCCTGTGTATGCCCCCGATTCTTCGTTGTGTATGTTTTGAACCCCTAACTTGATTGTTGTTCCTCTTACAGCATCTCTAACAGGTACTGCAAATGGAGTAGGAGGAAAGAGTACTACTTCTGTGTCTGGAGGCAAGGTCAATTGGTCTCTAATGCTTATAGATAATGAGATAGCATCAGATAACGTGGTGTTCATTTTCCAGTTTCCAGCTATGAGTGTTCGAGCCATGCTAATGTTCTCCTAGGGACCGTATTTTGTGAGTCGCTCAGAATGGGCTAGTATCAATGACATTAAGTATTTAGCTTCCAGAGTACCTAATGATCCGAACCGGCAATCATACTCATTGAATCCTTTATTATGTTCACCAAGAGTCCATTTGGAATGAATCATAAGTGGCACAGGATGCCAGCTGTGTGATGCCAGCACCGCGGGAGTTGAATGGTCTCCTGCTATGGCAAACACGCTAGGGTTCAATGCCAATATATCTGGTATGAACTTGTCTAATTCCTCTAGTGTCTTTACTTTGGCTTCAAAGTCTCCATCTTCTCCCGCTGCGTCGGCGGGTTTATAGTGAAGGAAAAAGAAGTCTGACCCGTTAAAATTGTCTTTTAAGGTTTGGATTTCATCAGCAAAGGTTGCTCCTGTGGGTATTATTTCCATCCCCGCTACCGTCGCTAGTCCTCGATACATTGGGTAGGCAGCTATAGCACTTGATTTCATTTTATAGGTTTCCGGGAATGATGGGAGATCTGGCAACTTAGACCACCCCCTGAGTAATACCATGTTAGCTATAGGTTCATTATGTAGAAGTTCTTTTGCTTGAGAAGTGAATCTGTTCACGTAATTCGCTGTTGGTCCTCCTCCTGGTTGCAGAGCGAGGCAATCCAGGGGTGGGACTCCTGTTTGTTGAGGGTCTGTCTCTCCGATGTGCTCAGACAATTCATCTCCTCGCATCCTCAGAACAAAACGGTAGTCTTGAACCTGGAATACGTCTGTAGTGCATGAAGCCACTTCAATCCCGTTGAGAGTATTTACAATTGGTTTACTTAGTTCCGTTTTTATACGGCCCGCCCGTCTGTCATGCAGATTGCCTTGAGGGTCAACTGTGCAAAAATTACCTCTCGCAGCTAAATCTCCAGGTAATAGGTCAATCCCTATTCCAAGGCCTTCTAAAGCTCCTCTTCCAATGTAATATTTAAGTGGGTCATATCCAAATAGGCCAAGATGGCCTGGTCCGCTTCCTGGAGTTATTCCTGGAGCGACTGGAAGGGTTAAGCCACATGAACTGGTTTCTGATAGTTTGTCCAAGTTAGGAGTTTTTGCTGTTTGTAGCTCAGTTAGCTTTGTTGACTCGGAAGGAATGCCTCCCAACCCATCAACAACTAACAATATGATTTTATTGTCATTTTGGATAACTGTGTCGTGTATATACTCTGCGTCAATCATTTATTCGGTCACCAATTTTAATTTATCCTTTGTCTGGTAATGCTTCGATGCCTGGTAGTAATTTGCCAGAGAGATAGTCCAGTGAAGCACCCCCGCCAGTGGATACGTGCGTGATATACGATGCTATGCCGAGTTCTTCCACAGCTTCCGCGGTAGAGCCGCCACCTACCACACTGACCAAATTGGCATTATTTGATATTGCCTCTGTTATCGCCTGGGTACCCACCTGGAACTCTTTGAATTCGAAAACTCCCATAGGTCCATTCCACAGTAATGTCTTGGAATCCTTGATGATAGTGGAATATTCTATAGCGGTTTCTGGACCAATGTCCATTATATGAGATGTTTTAGAGACTTCATTTATGTTAACCGTAGCTTGATCTTGTGAAGATCCAAATGTATCGCTTACAACTGCATCGCGAGGAAGGAGTATATTGACGCCAGAATTAGAGGTGGTTTCTAGGAGATTAGCTGCATAGGCTAAGGAATCGGGTTCATGAAAGGAATCACCGATTTCGAACCCCATTGCTTTAAGAAATGTATTAGCCATCCCTCCCCCAATCAGGAGGTTGTTTATTTTAGGTAACAAGTTATCGATGACTTGTATTTTATCACTTACCTTCGCTCCACCCATCAGGGCCGTATACGGTGATTTCGGTGATTGCATTACGTTTGATAAATTATGTATTTCTTTTTCCAGGAGTAAACCCATATAAGAATTTAGATGATTAGTTATTTCAACTGTAGAAGCGTGGGCTCGGTGACAAACTGCGAATGCATCCATGACAAATATGTCTGCGAGGGCGGACAGATTCTTAGCGAATTCTACGTCATTAGCCTCTTCTCCAGGTTCGAATCTAAGGTTCTCCAATAAGAATATGCTCCCCTCAGGCGCGGAGTTAATTGTGGATTTGATATTTTCATCTACGACGCTTGAAAGAGAAGTAACCTCTTGGTTCAATAGTTCAGACAATAAATCACCAATTGGTTTTAGCCTCAAAGATTCTTCTAGTTTGCCCTTTGGTCTGCCTGCATGAGAGCACAAAATCACGATGCACTTTTTTTGGACAAGCAACTCAATAGTTGGGATTGATTCAATTAATCTGTGTTGATACTTTTTAAGTTCTGCAGGTCCGAGTTCTAGAGGAAGGTTAAAGTCTACTCGCACTAGAACTTTGGTACGAGGTTTTATGTCTATATCACTTATACTAATTTTCATTAGGTACGCTCTGCTTTTTGTGGAAGCTGGATTTATAAATAATACTTTCTTTCAATAATAAATCAATGGGAAAGGGTCTTATCATTTGGAAAAATCTTCGTACAAACTACCCAAAACCTTTAAGTCTGTATCTGTAATATTGTCATTAAGTTCTTTCAATTTGTTTATGCTGCTCAGATATAAGCTCTGTGCCTTGGATTGTGCGTATTCCTTGGCCCCGCACTCAGTCATGATGTTCACCAATGTTTCTCCTGCTTCATCATCCATAATTCTACTCATATAAGCAGTTAAAATTTTCCTTTTGGTGGTTTCCTCTGAGTGATATAAAGTATATATGAGAGGCAATGTCTTTCTTCGGAGCATTAGGTTATCTCTAGTTATACCTGTGTCTTCAGGGCCCCATATTTGGATGATGTCTCTACTAATTTGCAAGGCTACTCCCAAATCTCTTCCTATTTCTGCGTACAAGTCTCTATCCTGACTTGTTAGGTGCTCCGCTGGTATTGTTGATAGGTAGGAAGAGCAAGAGGGCATAGAGCCTGATTTTCTTTCTAGCATATCAATAAAACTCGATTCTTCTATTTCCATTTGGTCTCTGAAGTTGATGTCTGTAAATTGTCCTTCAAATAAAGATAAACAAGAGCTATCAAGGTTTTTAATTGCTAAAAGAATGTGATCATTTTTCAGATTAGGGTGGTTCAAGATAGCCGTCCTAGCAAGCGCGTGCAATCCGTCACCGGCATTTATAGCTTGAGCAGGGCCCCATGACCACCAAATACTGTTAGAGTGAGCCCCTTGGCCTCCATTTTGCACATCATTATGTATTTCTATGAAATTGGTAATTAACTCAAGGGCTACTGCCAGTTGCAAAGTGTCACTATAATCATTCCCTTGTATGCGAGATAGGTGCATACACAGTAAAGACTCAAAATGAGGTATAGGTGTTGGCCCTTCTTCTATCGTTTCTGAATTAGTCCAACCAAAATGGTACGACAACAATTCAAACAAAATGCTTTTTTGATTTTCTATGACCGATTTAACTTCAGATTTAATTGCACTCGCATAGGCATACAATCTTTCGTTCATTTATAGTTCCTGCAACGCCTTATCTAGATTCAATGCTCCTTGCCGAAGGATTACAGGTTTAGGTCCCGAAAGATCTATTATGGTAGAAGCGGTTCCTTGAGGGGTGGGCTTGGTTTCAAGTATGTCGTCTACTTTTGATCTCACGTCTGCAGATATGTCTGATAAAGACAGTGCATCTGGTTCACCTGACAAGTTAGCGCTGGTTCCTGTAATTGGAGTGTTGTTAGATTCACAAATGTACAAGGGTGCTGGATGGTCAGGCATTCTGACTGCCACAGTGTCTCTTCCAGCGGTTATGGTATCTGGGACGCAGTCGGACTTTTTGAATATCATAGTGAGCGCCCCTGGCCAAAATGTTTTCTGCAGATTAAATCCTAGGTCTAGATCACCTTTTATAAGTGGGATACATTGATCCCACCCAGAAACCAGGACCGGGAGGGCCATGTCTGGATTTCTGCCTTTTATATCGAAGATGCGTTTCACTCCTGTAGGACTGAAAATGTTGGCCGCTAGACCGTATAGTGTGTCTGTGGGTAGGATAATAACACCGTCCGTGGCTATAATATTTGCGGCTTGTATTAATTGTTTATCCGACATCGAATCTCATTGTTTCATGCTAATTTAAGCTTGACTGAGTATAGCACAGTTGCTACAGTTTCACTGCTACGTTATGTACACTAGATTTTGCTTCAGGGAAGATAATTGGAAGAGAAACTTGTAATTTTAGACTATGGTTCCCAATATACTCATTTGATTGCTCGGAGGGTTAGAGAACAGAATGTGTATTCTGAGGTTCATCCCCCTGAGATAGCAATGGAAGATATAGTAGACTTTGATTCCGTCAAGGGAATCATTCTTTCAGGTGGTCCTATGAGTGTATATGATGAAGAAGCACCCACTGTGCCATCATGGGTTTTCGAGTGTGGACTCCCCATTCTCGGTATATGCTACGGAATGCAGGCTATAGTGCATCAACTTGGGGGTAAAGTGGAGCCGGGTGAAGCTAGAGAATATGGCCTCGCAAGTCTAATCATTGAAGATTCTACTGAAACAATATTTTCCCAGATTCCCAGTCAGTCATCTGTATGGATGAGTCATGGTGATAAAGTTGTGAAATTACCTCCGCAGTTTAAATCTTTAGCCCAGACTGATAATACTGAATATTGCGTCATATCATCGGGTAACCAAATGTACGGTATTCAGTTTCATCCGGAAGTGAATCACACTTCTTACGGGGAGACATTCATCACTAATTTTTTGGTTCAAGTTTGTAAGTTTTCTCAAAATTGGGATTCAGGTCGCTTTATCGAATCCAGTATGGTGAGCCTCAAAGAACAATTGGGTGCCTCAAAGGTCGTATGTGCACTGTCTGGAGGGGTTGATTCTGCAGTGACAGCAGCGTTATTGCATCATGCAGTGGGAGATCAGCTTAAATGTATTTTTGTGAATAACGGCCTGTTAAGACTTGATGAAGAAAATGAAGTTAGGGAAATATTTAAAGATGTTTTGAATGTCGATATCAATTACTTGGATGCATCAAAACGGTTCATTGATAAATTACAAGGGATTGTAGATCCTGAAATCAAAAGAAAAACTATAGGGTATGAATTTATTAAATGCTTTGAAGAAGAAACTGACAAATTAGGAGGAGTAGAGTTCTTGGCGCAAGGCACCTTATATCCTGACGTAATTGAAAGCGTTAGTACCGTAGGGAAAGCCGCTGTGATTAAAACCCATCATAATGTTGGCGGTCTCCCAGAGAATATGCAACTGAAACTAGTAGAGCCTCTCAGATATTTGTTCAAGGATGAAGTTAGAAAAGTGGGACTAGAATTAGGGCTGCCTCCTAACATTATTCATAGACAACCATTTCCAGGTCCAGGATTGGCTATCCGCATTATTGGTGAGATTACCAAAGAAAAGCTAGATATACTTAAACTTTGTGACAGAATAGTGACTGATGAGCTTGCTAAATCAGACTGTTATGAAGAAATTTGGCAAGGATTTGCAGTCCTTACTGACAGCCACACAGTTGGTGTTATGGGCGATTTTAGAACCTACGGATACGTATGTGCGCTTAGGATCGTGTCTAGTGAAGACGCTATGACTGCCAACTGGGTAAAAGTACCCTATGAAGTACTGGAAACTATTTCCTCCAGAATTGTTAATGAAGTATCAGGTGTAAATAGAGTTGTATACGACATAACAAATAAACCTCCTGGCACGATCGAGTGGGAATAGGGCCCTCGTAAAAGTCGCCTAAGTAAGGATAGTCTCCAATTCAGTAAAATCTCTTACAATCAAGTCGGGTTGGTGGGGACTTTCTCCAAAAGGTCGTTTTCTTCGGTCTATGAAAACAGTCCTGAAGCCCCATGCTTTTGCTCCTATACAATCGAAGGCATGGTTAGCGACAAAAAGTATGTTAGAGCGTTCAATATCTCCAAATTCGCTTGCTATTATTTCTTCTGCTTTGGCATAGGTTCTCTTATCGGGCTTGAAAGCTCCAGCCTCTTGTACTGAGATTGTGAGATCAAATTTGAAACCTATATATTGTTTTGCCGTTTCCAACATATCTCTGTCCCCGTTTGAGAGTATCGATAAACGGTAGTGTTTGTGGAGTTGATTTAGACTTTTTAAAACATCCGGAAAAGGTTTCAATTTTTCAATTCCGGAGACCAGCCATTCAACCTCAGATTGAGAGTAACTAATATTTGCTCTAGNAAGCACTTGGCTTACTGCCCTGTGCCCAATTTGTCTNTACGGAGTGTGTCCTCTNTCNATGAGGGCGTCGATCATAGAGTCTTCAAAGTGAGTNCGCCGCCACCAGGTNACAAATTGATTAGGATTTCCAGTCCATCCTTTATCTCTAAGAAAGGGNGTCACTAATTCCGTTAGGCCCGTCTGCATGTCAACAATCGTGCCATATTGATCGAACGTTAACATCTTGATTTCACGTTTTAAAGTTTCGGAGATTGAATTAAACATTTTAATACCTTTTCGCTTAAAGATAACATTTGCACGGACCTTAACCGTGCTGTCCATGATATCACTTCAAAGACACCAGCCCGGATAGCGTGAGAATATAAACCGGTTCTAATGGCATACGGTGATTTATAAAGATTTTCCTAATTGACGCGAACACAAAACACGGAATTCTATCGTTGAGCATTTACTCTACAAATATTCGCTAATATTGACATTATGTAGAACATAATCTACAATAACGGAGTGGAGCTATCCTGTGTGCGGTATACCGAATCCAAGATGAATCCACCTTATTGTATGAGGTAATTTGGGTGAGAGTTAATGAGAAAATTACTTGTGATAATAATATTATTGGTCATTATAGGGGTGATTTTGTTGGGTATGATGTCATTCGAAGAGCCTGAATACAAAACAGGATACGAATCCGGCGCTTATTCAGTGCGGTTTTACGATGAAAGGATAGTAGTGCAAACAGCGGTCGGGATAGGGGACAGCGGTTTTGGAAAACTGTTTAATTATATCTCCGGTGCCAACAATGAATCTTTGAAAATAGATATGACCACTCCTGTGACTGAATCGGAGAGTGGTGGTGAAATTGTAATGCAGTTTTATCTTCCTGCTAAGTTTAATAAGTCAAATGTTCCAATACCCACGGACGACAGGGTTGAAATCTCTGTGATAAAGGCGGGCTATTTTGCCGTTGCTAGATATTCTGGAAGATCTACCGACAAAAACTTTTATGAACACCTAGATAAGCTTAAATCTGAGCTGACTAAAGATGAAGTGGCTATTTTAGGACCATCTATTAAAGCGACCTATAATGGGCCTTTCACTCCTCCTCAACTCCGACGGAACGAGGCGATGTATCCTATTGAATGGAAAGACTAATCATCTGTTCTTGTGACTAAGGAACTCAATATATGATAAAGGTAACTACAGAATTGATACACGCCCATGAAGCCGATTCGTTGCTAAATGCGTCGGATCGATATATGGAGAGTCTGTATCCTGCAGAAAGTAACCATTTAGCTTACTTGGATGAGTTGCTTGCTTCCACTAGTGTTTTTATAGGAGCTTATGTAGAGGACATTATTGTGGGATGTGGAGCTTTTGTTGCCAAATTCGATATTGAGGAGTATGGCGAGATTAAAAGAATATTCGTTGACGAGGCCTATCGAGGATATAGCATAGGTACTGTGCTGATGAACCGATTGGAAACCATAGCAATCGAACGAGGAATAAGGAAACTCAAATTGGAGACAGGGATATTTCAAGATCCCGCTATCAAACTGTATCAAAACCTTGGTTACGAAAAAGTACCGCCATTCGGTGACTATAACGAAGACCCGTTGAGCATATTTATGGAAAAAATAATAATTTAGCATATGTCGGATTATTTGGCTCTATGGACGTTTGTGGTTTTTATGGTGTCCACTCCGGGGCCCGCAAATATGTTGCTTATGGGGTCTGGCGCGCAACATGGATTCATTAAATGCGTGAATTTTATGTTAGGGCTTGCTAGCGGAAAAATTGTGCTCAATATAGCAATCCCTTTGGGACTAGGGTTAGTAATAGGCAAATATCCGTTGGGCACTACCATTTTTGTGTATGTGAGTGCCGGGTACATGTCTTGGCTTGCGCTGAAAGGCTGGAATAATCACAAAAAGCCACCTTCAGAGCTTAAACCCCTAACTTACATACATGGGACTTTAGTTCATCCAATGAGTCCTAAGGCTTGGGTTATGTCTCTTTTGGCATATTCTCAATTTGGACCTGAGTTCAATGGCTTTTTTGAAGAAAGGATGTTAATTCCTGCGAGTTTCCTGATTGGGCAACTCGTTTTTCATTCTCTTTGGTGTTTCTCAGGAGTTATTTTGAAAACCACTATAGGCTCTAATGGGTTATTGAATCGGTGTTTGATTATTATTACGATTTTAGTGGTTTTATGGGCGTTATTTTATGGTTTTTCGATGCGCTGATAATATGAATCACCTCTGAAATTTGAATTATTACCCGGTTTGCTTTTTAATGTATTGGTAATATTCAACTTTTATGTCCATGGAGGGACTAATGAGCGAAGAAATAAAACTTACAAGTGAAACTATCGAACTCCTACACAAAAGGGTGAGTGTTAGGAAGTACTCTGATGAACCAGTACCTCAAGAGATGATTGATGCCGTGTTGAGTGCTGCTTTTAGAGCACCTACTTCATCAAACATTCAAGCTTATAGTGTGGTCGTAGTTAGAGATCAGGACATCAAAGATGAACTATCAGTTCTCACTGGCAATCAACGATGGGTTGCTCAGACGCCAGTGTTCTTGGCATTCTGTGCTGACTTGCGAGGAATGGAAGGGGCTTTAGAAAGACACGAACATGATTTAGATAACAACAATTTGGAAATTGGGTTGGTGTCAAGTATAGATGCCACTTTGGTCGGTATGTCTGCATATCTGGCTGCTGAGTCAGTTGGACTGCAAGGATTGATGATTGGCGGGGTGAGGAATGATACTAAATCTGTAGCGAAAGCATTAGGTCTCCCCAGTAAAGTATATTGTGTGTTTGGCATGTGCTTGGGATTCCCTGGAGAGGTTCCTAAATTGAAACCTAGAATGGCTTTCGACCATATGGTTCACCATGATCAGTATGATGCTGACAAGCTACACGCAGGATTAGATGCATATGATAAAGCTTTGGCAGATCATTATCGAAGCCTAGGAAGAGAAACTACTGATGCTTCTTGGACAGACGACATAGATAGCAAATTCGCTGAACCTAGAAGAGATGATCTAAGGGAAGCATTAAAAGATTTGGGTTTCGATTTCAGATAAGAAAATCTCATGTAATTACACTTCGATTACATTCTTCCATTTTCTAAAAATGGTACGTCAAAGACTGTAGACAATATTCAATTACTATGTGCAAGGCACAATTTACAAAAATCAATAAGATTGAGTAGCCCTGCACTGACCTAAATTGCTTTTGACTAAATGTTGGTTATGCTAGCATGCGTACTGTAACTATATCTGTGGTGGACGTCTATGAGAGTACTAGTTGTCGGGTCTGGGGCGCGCGAGCATGCGATGGCTTGGAAGTTGTCTTTGGGCTCTGAATCTGAAGCTGTCCATTGTTTTCCTGGTAACGTAATAATGTCGGGTGTCTGCTCAACGTACCGTGGTGATCCTTCTGATTTTGAAACCATAGAAGAGGTGTGCTTCTCCAAGGGTATTGATTTGATTGCTGTCGGACCTGAAATACCACTATCTGCAGGCATAGCTGATTATTTTTCAGAAAAAGAGGTTAAGGTATTTGGCCCTACTAGTAGGGCATCCATGCTTGAATCAAGTAAGTCTTTTGCAAAAGATGTGTTACAAGAATTGAACATTCCGAGCCCGAAACACCATATTTTTGAAGATTCAAACGAAGCCAACAAATGGATATCAAAGAATAATACTCCTGTTGTGATCAAAGCAGATGGCTTGGCAGCTGGGAAAGGTGTATTCATTGCGGATACTAAAGAGGAACAATTAAACGCTGTATCTTCAATTATGTCTAAACGAATATTCGGAAAGTCTGGCGACAAGATCGTAATCGAAGAAAAGATAGAAGGTCCTGAAATAAGCGTGTTTGTATTTTGTGATGGTAGCAATATATCAGATGCAGTGGTCGCTTGCGATTATAAACGTATAGGCGATGGTGATATAGGACCTAACACCGGCGGTATGGGTAGCTATAGTTCCCCTGGAATAATCTCTGACTCACAATTGAATGAAATCAAAGACAGGATACTATCACCAGTGGTAAAACATATGGCTAAAATAGGTATTCCGTATACAGGAGTTTTATATGCCGGACTTATGCTCACTAATTCTGGTCCTCAGGTATTAGAATTTAATTGCCGGTTTGGAGACCCGGAGGCGCAAGTGATATTGCCAAGGCTGGAGTCTGACCTTAGNAGTGTTATGTATAGTTGCGCAGAGGGGAAATTGTTACAAACCCAAGTATCCTGGGATGATAAAGCATCGGTAGGANTCGTGTTGGCGTCTGATGGCTATCCGAATTCCTTTGAAACTGGATTTCCTGTTACAGGNTTAGAACATAATTCACCTGGAACTTATGTGTTTTGTGGAGGAGTTACCCAAGGTGAAGATAATAGAGTTGTTACCTCTGGAGGCCGAGTATTGACCGTGGTTGGACATGCTAATAATATTCAAGACGCTCGTGATTTATCGTATGCTAGGGCGGAATCTATTAAATTCACTAATAAATTTAATAGAAAGGATATNGGCTCTTACATGCGCACTGCGTGAATGACTAGGTAATATCGTATAGAATGAGCGATTATGCTAGGATTCTATTGTGGATTTAACGCATTAGAGGGCAGGGAATTGAGATAACATGACTGACTGGAATGAGAAACTTAACCTTGCGGCTTCGGAACTAGAATCGGCGAGNGAAAAAAGAGACGATTTAATCAAGGAAACTGAAGCTGCCATCATAAGATACCAAGTAGAAATAGAAACACTTTTTACTGAATTAGATGTGGAGAAATTGCTTAATGACATGAACAAAGTTCTGTTTTCCGGTTCAGGCAGTCTACAAGTTACAAAATCCTGGGAAGATTCAAGCTCAGCAGATACAGAAGAAAGCGAAGAAGACGATGAAGAGGTGCAGGATACAGACTTCATAAGTTGCGTGCTGGAATGGGAAGAAAACGGCGAAAGGGAACTCGCTGTAGATGTTGGCAGAGATGAATCTGGCTTATATATTGAAGTGAATGGACATGAAATTTCTATGGATGAAGAGACTCTTCAAGCCGCTGTGCTTTATGCAGTAAAAGAAGAATTGGATTTTGTTTAAATGTGTCAGTTTTTGATGCTGAACATTCAGTTTTTGATGAACGGTACAACTATGAAGATGAGTAATGAATCTTGAAGTTATTTAGGAGACTTAATGTATGGCGAATAATTCTGTAAATTCGGTGGTGGCGATATTAGGAGGTAGTACCTCAGACTTTCCGGTTTTGTCAAAGGCTGTAGAGATCTTGGATGAACTCGGAATACCAAATGAACTGAAGGTTGTATCTGCTCACAGGACTCCAGATTTGTTATTTGATTATGCAGAAAAAGCATCTGTACGAGGTATAAAAATTATCATAGCTGGCGCAGGAGGTGCTGCTCATTTGCCAGGAATGCTTGCGTCAAAGACGATCCTCCCTGTGATTGGAGTGCCTATACCTTCCGAACACCTTAAGGGTATGGATTCTTTGCTTTCTATTGTGCAAATGCCAAGAGGAGTTCCCGTTGCTACGGTTGCTATTGGGGGATCAGAAAATGCTGCAATACTTGCCGCTGAGATTCTCTCTATATCAGATGAAGATGTTCATAATAGCTTGCAAAAATGGCGCCAAGATATGACAGATAAGATTATCTCTGATCATCAAAAAGGCTAGGATGACTAAACCATCACAGATAAGTGCAGGTAGCACTCTAGGTATGATTGCGGGAGGGCAGATAGGCGGCTTTTTTAGTGAAGCCGCATTGAGAATGGGTTATAAGGTTGCTGTCTGGGACCCAGATATAAACGCCCCTGCTAAACGATTTGCGTCAGAACCATTTACTGGCGAATTTGATGATAAACGGGTCTTTAATGCCTTTAAGGAGATTGTTTCTGGAGTGTCTGTGGAATGGGAAAATGTCCCAAATTCCTTGATTAAGGAATTAGAAAAAACAGTTATAGTAAAACCAGGTAGTAAAAGTTTGACATTGGCCCAAGATAGAATCAAAGAAAAAAGCTTTTTGGCATCTAATGGTTTTCCTTTGACTGAATATGTGGCTATACAGCGTATTGATGAGATTAACGGAGTGCCCTTCGATTTTCCCTGGATTATTAAGACTGCGACGTTAGGGTACGACGGACACGGTCAATGGTATATAAAAAACATGACAGATATAACAGGCAATTCAGCCCTCCAAGACTCCAAGGTTCCTATGGTTGTAGAGAAAGTGGTAGATTACCAAATAGAGGTTTCAGTGGTTGTCGCTATGGACGATGATGGCGAAGTGATAGCTTATCCACCTACCGAGAACTTGCACAAAGGCGGAATATTGAAAATGAGTATCTCTCCTGCTCGGATACCTGACGAGATTCAATCCCGTGTCATTGAACTAGGTTGCAGCATTATCAGATCAATTGGAGACCCAGGAGTCTTTTGTATTGAAATGTTTCTTGAGAAAAATGGCAATTTGCTTATCAACGAGATAGCCCCTAGGCCGCATAATTCAGGGCACCACACTATTGATGCATTTTCTGTTTCTCAATATGAAAATCAAGTCAGAGTGTTGACAGGATTACCTCTTAGAGAACCAATTATGCTATGTGAATCTGTGTTATTGAATGTGTTAGGCCATGAATACGATGCCTTAATGAACAATAGTGCAATAAATCAAATATTGAGCTCTTTGAATGCTAAAATATACTCATATGGCAAGACAAGCATCCGACCTGGGAGGAAAATGGGACATATCGTGTTCTGCGGAACGTCTTTGGACGAACTGATCCGCCAAGCCGAAAGCTGCCAAGATATTATGGACAGGAATTTATCAAGTGGCTAGTGGAATACAACCTGTAGCTTTTTTAACTGATTTTGATGATACGGCCGCGGTCCAAAATGTAGCAGAAATGTTGCTTGAAAAATTTGGAGAATCATCTTGGAAAGATGTGAGGCTTCGGTTTAGGCAAGGACAAATGACTTTAAAGACGTATCAAGAACTGGTTTTTGCTGAAATTAAAACTGCTGCCGAAGTAATGGGAGAATATGCTTCTGAGGAAACTACTCTTAGGCCTGGTTTTGGAGAAGTCTATCAGTACTGCTCTGATAAAAACATTCCTGTGGCTGTTGTGAGCCTAGGGTTAGATCTATACATAAAACCAGTTTTGAAAAGTAATGGGTTTGATAACATCCCTGTATATTGCGTAGAGACTTTTTATGATAATGGTAAATTAGCTTACACATATAAAAACATGCGAGAAGGTCATGAAGATGAAGGCAATTCTAAAGGTTTGGTAGTGCAGTCATTTAAAGATAGAGGGTATAAGGTAGTGTACGCGGGAGATGGCCGATCAGATTTTGAGGCTGCAAGGGAAGCCGATGTGATTATTGCCAGAAGCATCTTGATAGATGAATGTGAGGCACATAATATTAATTACTCTACCTTTGAAGACTTTTACGACATATTGAATATACTAAAAACTTTGAGTTAAGCATAAGGAGACAATAGTTGATAGAGCGATACTCACTTCCTGAAATGAAACAGATCTGGTCTGACNAGAACAANTATCAATTATGGCTTGATGTCGAACTGGCCGCCTGCGAAGCATGGACTGNTGCCGGAGTGGTGCCCGAGTCAGACATGATACTTCTGAGAAGTGCTCAATATAACCACAGTCGTATGATGGAAATATTGGATGTTACCAAACATGATGTGACAGCCTTTTTGCAATCTATCACAGAAAATATCGGAGAAGAAGGGCGATGGCTTCATTTAGGTATGACTTCTTCCGACATGCTAGATACTGCATTGGCAATCCAGTTGAAACAAGCAGGTGAATTGATTCAACGCGATTTGGACAAAGCGATTGAATCTGTTAGTCGTCAGGCGAAAATGCATAAAAACACGATTATGATGGGGAGAACGCANGGTATTCATGCAGAACCTATCACATTCGGCCTCAAAATGGCGTTGTGGGTACAGGAACTAAAACGTCANAGGGATCGAATGAAGGCTGCTACAAATGACATAGCTGTAGGCAAGATATCTGGTCCGGTGGGCACTCATGCAACAGTTCCTCCGCATATAGAGACGAAAGTATGTGAAGTNTTAGGCATATCTGTAGCGGAGGTATCTAATCAAGTCATACAACGCGANAGGCATGCTTATTTTGTCTCTGTTTTGGCCNTGGTTGCTGGTTCGTTGGAGAAGTTTGCGACTGAAATTAGNTCATTACAACGGAGTGAAATACATGAGGTCGAAGAGCCATTCGAGAGTGGACAAACTGGGTCTTCTTCAATGCCACATAAAAGAAATCCTGAATTATCTGAACGTATATGTGGTTTGTCCAGACTCATAAGAGGGCATAGCGTATCAGCAATTGAAAATATCAGCCTTTGGGGAGAAAGAGATATCAGTCATTCTTCTGTCGAAAGGCTGATCTTACCTGATTCCTGTATGGCGTTAAACTATATGCTGACAATATTCACTAGAGTCATGGATGGGCTAGTAGTTCTTCCTGACGAAATGTGGAGGAACCTTGAAAGTAGCCGAGGTTTAATTTTTAGCCAAAGGGTTCTGTTGTCTCTGATTGATAAAGGATTAAGCAGAGAGGATGCTTATAAAATTGTTCAGGTAAATGCGATGGATGCCTGGGATAACGGTAAGGATTTCAGAGATTTGATGAGGTTAGATGAACAGGTAAAATCTGTGTTGGAGCCCACAGAAATCGAAGAACTATTCGCATATGAGTATTACGTTCGTTTTGTTGATGACACATTTGNGAAAATAGGGCTATAGATAAAAATGATCATCAACACAAACCTGNCTAACAAAATTAATCAAGGTAAAGTTAGAGATACGTACAGAATTAACTCAAACACATTGTTAATGGTTGCTACCGACAGAATCTCGGCTTTTGATGTAATTTTACAGGATGGAATTCCCGGCAAAGGTGAAATCTTAAACAAGATAAGCAAATTTTGGTTTGATAAAACACAACATATTATTGGTAATCATTTCTTGTATATGGCTAACGATCCCAAAATTAATGAAGTTTTTGCATCAGAAGCACTGATTCGTGAATTACCTGCGGACATTGCAAGACAATCNATGATAGTTAGAGAAGCTAAGAGAATAGACGTTGAATGTGTTGTNAGGGGATATATAACTGGTTCTGCATGGACTGAATATAAGAGAGAAGGAACGGTGTCTGGTCGAATTATGCCTAAAGGATTGGTTGAAGGGCAAAAGTTTCCTGAACCGCTGTTTACTCCAACTACAAAGGCGGAACAAGGTCATGATGAAAACATGAGCATGGATGAGGTACGGAAATTGGTAGGTAATGAGGTTGCATTTGCCTTGGAAACCAAGAGTAAAGAGGTGTACAATTTTGCTCATGATTATGCTGTACAGAAAGATATAATTTTGGCAGACACAAAAATGGAATTTGGTTTCATCGGAGACAACTTGATTTTAATAGATGAATTATTGACTCCGGACTCTAGTAGATTCTGGGAGGCCGATAAGTATGTCCCAGGCAATTCATTGCCTAATTATGATAAACANCTNGTTAGAAATTGGCTGGAGTCTTCAGGCTGGGATAAAGAGTCTACACCGCCTAATTTACCTTCATATGTGATAGAAAACACTATAAACCGCTATACAGAAGTGTACCAACTGCTTTCGCAGTAACTTAATCTTAGGAGTAACAAGTGCCTCGTTCAAAACACAGAAAACGGCCTCAAAGGAATAACAATCCCGCTAGAATTACCTCCAACAGGCCTAAGAAAAATAAGCCCAATTATTTATATATAGCTGCCTCTGCAATAATTGCATTTTTGGTTATTGCCGGATTCGTGGTGGGCGACTGCAACACAGGTGGAAGACCTCAAAACCCGGAAGGGGTGGGCTATAGTGACAAACACATAAAGGGAATTGGCCAAAAACAGGNAATCATGGAGATTGATGGTAAACCTACTGCAAGGCACGTTGACGATGGAGTGAAGGTCAACTACAACACTACTCCTCCTACATCTGGGGATCATTGGAATCGTCCAGAAGACTGTGGTTGGACGTCAGACAGAAGAAGAGATGAAAGGCTTGTTCATAATCTTGAACATGGCCACATAGTTGTCAATTACAATTTTGGGACTGACAGTAGCGCAGATGATTATGAGATTCCTCTTAGACAATATTTGGAAAGTTATGACATGTTCAATTATTGGGGAGTAGCTAATTGGACGGATAATATACCACTTGGAACAATGTCCCTTACCGCTTGGGGGGTTANGGACACTTTCCAGGGAATTCAAGAGGAACGTATAGAAGAATTTTTCAAAGCCTATGCAGGTAGATTAGGGCCAGAATTCCCCTACGGGTTGCCTTGCAGCATGCCCACATCTAATATGGCCAAATAGATAAGTATGAGCAACTTCGAAGCNAAAATTTATGTGACTTTGAGAAATGGAGTCAATGATCCACAAGGTTACACNGTTAAGGAAAGCTTAAATAGACTGGGTTATGATTCTCTGTTGAATCTTAGGGTAGGTAAATACATTGAAGCGGAAGTNGCCGCTGACNATGCGGAATCNGCAGAAGCCTTTNTCAGAGAAATATGTGATAAGGTACTAGCTAACCCAGTTATAGAAAACTTCACAATAGATATTATCGAATCAGGGAAATGATTCGGATTTAGGAGGATATATGATAGTTTTAATGGTCTCTATTACAATAAAAGAAGGGTTCAAAGATCAATTCATGGATTCGTTGATGGGTGACGCAATAGGTTCAAACAATGATGAACCTGGATGTTACAGGTTTGACGTTATACAGGATAACGAACAAGACAATCTAATACATCTTTATGAGGTATATCATGACCAAGAAGCGGTAGACGCGCATCGTGCGGCTCCTCACTATACTAAATGGAGAGCTGAGTGCGAACCTTGGTTTGACGGAGAGATTGTCAGGAAGGTGGGCACCCCTGTGTACCCGCCAGTAGGCAAATGGAACAAGAGGCCTCGCGTAGATTAAACTAATGATCTGATAGGGTACTGATATGAATGTTGGGGTCCTCTCAAGATTAAGAGAAATTGTTTTTGGGGTACAAGACGGGCTCATAAGTAATNTAGCCCTAACTACTTCTATGGCCATTGCAACTGANAGCCTGACTTCAATCATCATAGCTGGTATAACCGGAGCAATAGCTGGGACTTTNTCTATGGCTTCCGGAGCTTTCTTATCCTCGCGTGCGGAAATNGAANTTGGTGAGTTAGTNAATCCTAGTTCTTTGAAAGGAAAGCAACCCTTACTAGATCCAATNATAGACGCTGNTGCGATGGGTACTTCTTTCATGGTAGCGGCATTAATTCCGATCGCTCCTTACTTCATATACGCTGGGGGAAAAGCGATAGGCTGGTCCGTGGGTTTGACATTGGNGAGCTTATTNCTTCTCGGGCTAGGAAAAGGTTATCTTGTGCAGAAAGGCTTAGTTAAATCTGCCTTAGAAGTGTTTTTAGTGGGTGTGGGTTCTGCAGGCATCGGTTATTTGTTGGGAGAATGTATGCCGATTGTTTTAAAGAATATAATTCATTAAGCCGGTAGAGGAGGGGGGAAGTATAGTTGCCTTAGGAACTTCGTTGTCAGGCTTCCGGCTACTACAATGAAGAAGATGACTGCTGTCCATATCATAACGTTGGGAGCAGTGAAATAGTCGGAGAGTTCCCCGTTTATCCAGTTGGCACCGGCCATGGATAAGCCAATATGCATTTGGTAGACCCCAGATACCCTTCCTCGGACTTCATCAGGAGTGTATAGCTGCATTATGGTGTGAGTTATAGTCATGAATCCTGCTCCGCTGGCCCCCATAAACACTGCAGACAGGAGCGAGATAGACCCTGCGGATGACAGACCAAGTACTATAGGTGTTATGCCACTTGCGAAGGCTAGGAGGAGAAAAATTTTCCCTCTTTGTTGAGTACCTTTTACGCCTGCTAGCAGAATCGCTGTGATAAGAGCTCCTACTCCTACTCCAGACATTAGTAATGCGGTGTCGTAGACAGTTTCAGCTCCTAGTTTTTCTTCGGATAAGTTAGGCAACATAGATTCATAAGACATGACGAGGGCACAGTGAGCAACAGCGAGTAATATTATGGCGCTTAACATTGGTGTGCTGTATACCACTTTGAACCCTTCAAGGAAGTTAGCAATGAAACTTCGGTTAGGATTAACAACACCGGTTGATTTGGTCTGAACTCGCGCGACTTGGAATAATCCTACAGCGTAAAATGCTGTGCACAGCCAGAAAGCTAGCGCGTTTTCTACGTATCCTCCAGACCACGGAGTTAATGTAGAAGCCCATATAATGATAATCATAGCTAGAGGCCCTAGAAACCTAGAACCTTGTTGAGTCGCTTGGTTTAGAGAAACTGCATTGAGCAAGTGTTCTTTGGGTACCATGTTTGGGATTAATGACTGTGTAGTGGTCATTTGTGCGGCTCTGAAACTTCCGTTCAGCATAGCTAGTAAAAGGAGGATCCACGGTCCTGCAGAAGTGTACATTGGCGAGTTAGGAATAGTGACAAGGATTGACAAAGCAATATTGTTTGCAACATTAAGGACATAAGTCCATTGGAGCACTGTTTTCCTATCGAATTTGTCCGCCAAGAAACCTATGACCGGAGTCGCGAAAAAACGAGGAATCATAGCCATGAAAGTTACTAGACCTGCCCAGCCTGATGAATCTGTCATGACGTACACAAGCCAACCTCTGGCAACGATTAGAGCCCAAGCGGCCGAGCCTGCGCATACATTTGCAATCCAAAGGGTGCGATAATCTTTATATTGGAGGGCTAGGAGAAATCGATCTGCCAGATCTTTTAACATCTAATAAACCTTATACTGTAATCAGGCAATTATACACATACGAATATGTTTGTACATCTAGGGTTTTAATTATTGTTTGCCCATCTATGGACTTCTCGGACGGGTATGCTGGTTACTAGGGTCATTGAATCGTTTTCTCGAGTCAATCTGACTTGCTGATCTTCTTCTTCTATTACCATGTATCTTGAAACCGCATTTGTTATGTCAGTTCTGAGTGCGTTGATTATATCTGGAGCTAGATCAAAGCGGTCCACTGCTATAGCATTCTTCAGTCTGTCTCGTGCAGTTTCCTTGCTGAATTCTTTACGGGTTCTCGCCCATTTTATTAGCTCAAGCATGTGAATATTCCCCCTTGTTAATACCTACGAAAGCTTTAATCTTTTTGAGTAAACTAGCACTTTGAGGTTCTTGTATAGGTATATCTTCTCCGTCTATGCGACCAGCGATTCTGTTGAAGGCTGCTCCCGACGCTGAGTTTTTGTTATGGACAACAGGNACTCCTTGATTAGTCGAGGTTATAACCTTGTCGTCTATNGGGACCANTCCAATAATATCGATGGCCAGGATATCCACAATGTCATCTTTATCTAACATATCNCCTTTTGCTACCAAATCAGGATGAATNCTATTTATGATAAGNCTTGGTTGTTTGATGCCTGCTGCGTCTANGAGACCAATTACCCGGTCTGCATCTCGNACTGCNGAGACTTCTGGAGTTGTCACTATAATTGCTTCTTCCGCTGCGTTGATNGCATTTTTGAATCCNGTTTCTATACCTGCAGGGCAATCNATNATAATNTATTCATANTCTTCCTCCAGNTGACGGCATAATTCAGATAATTGNTCGCTGGAGATGCAATCTTTGTCTCTAGTNTGNGGTGCNGGGATTANAAACAAGTCTAATTTGTGTTTATCTCTAATCATTGCCTTGCTGGGTTCGCATCTTTCTTCGATTACGTCTACTAAATCAAAGACGATTCGATTTTCTAAACCCATTACGACATCGAGATTTCTAAGGCCAATGTCGGTGTCTATGATCACCACTTTGTGCCCTCGNAATGCAAGTCCTGTACCTATGTTGGCAGTCGTAGTCGTCTTTCCGACCCCTCCTTTGCCTGAAGTGATTACAATTGTCTTACCTGTCATATATGGTACCTCCGTCGTATGATGAGAATCTGCCTATGTATGGCGCTACAAATACAGATCCTCTTTTCAAGAATGCTATTTTCGGTGTAGGTCTAGCTAAGTTAGGCTTGCTATGGTCTTCTACGCTGGTTCCGTTTATAGAAGCGATGCTTAGGATGTTCGTTTCTAAACTGAGAGCGGTGATTACAGCTTCTGGATTATTTGGTGAACCTGCATGACAGAATCCTCTCAGTCTTCCATAAACCATTATGTCTCCCCCCGCGTAGATCTGCGCTCCGGGATTAACATCGGCCATCACTATAACATTGCCTGGGTAATTGATTAATTCTCCAGATCTGCATGGTGTCTTAATCAGNAAACTTTCTACTCCCTTTACAGGTTCTACTTCAGGATCCAAGGTTNCCTCTGATNCCNCTGATNTNGAATTGNGATCCTCTCNTTGGTTTGCNTCNGAGTNATCANCCTCTGGNTGATATTGCTNATTCACAAGTTCCAATTCAGCGGGGTCTTTGGTTTTCTGAGGGTCTAGTCCAACTTGCGTNGAGGTNGCTGTGAATTTAGATACGGTCAGCCCNGATTTTATTGTGATCAGATTCTTTATTTGGCGAAGTTCATCCTTGCNAAACATACGTTTGCCTACGTTGATAGATATAGAGCCTTCCAAGAACCATGAAGAATTGTGTNCGAGATACTGTTCNACGTCTAACAGCACTGTTTTGATTGGGCTCATATCATTTATAGTAAANGTGATTTGCGTCCCTCGCCCAATTACTTGNAGAGAATTCTGTTGACTTACCATCCTATTCCTATCCTTTGGGTTCTAGGAACTAAATCAACTAACGTCAATTTAGGCTCCTCCTTCCGCTACCCATCAACCTCTATCTAGCCTTCTTTAATTTAATCAGTAAACTATGTGTTAATCAATTAGGAGGTTACAGTATCACCCTGTGTCAGATGATCCGAATATGCCTATAGAACANGTAAATGAACCAGGTCTGCCTCCTAGNTTATGGGTTAAACCTATGTCTGCCTTAGGTAATTGGCGGAGGGCNGCATTCCCGTTCAACTGTTGATATACCTCATANATCATTCTGATACCACTTGCTCCGACTGGGTGACCAAAGCATTTCAAGCCACCGTCGGTATTCACCGGAAGGTCTCCTTCGAGTGTGAATTTGCCATTCCGTACATCTTGAGAAGCTTTGCCTCTTTGACTGAACCCTAAGTCCTCATAAATGATTAGTTCCGTGATTGTGAAACAATCGTGTACCATTGCTAAATCTATTTCAGTTGCTGGGTTTGTGATGCCTGCCTCATTGTATGCTGCCTGTGATGCGTGGACGGTTTCTGGGAAATATGTGAAATCCCAGTCATCTCTGAGCATCCCAAAGGCCCCGACAGATAGCCCTAATGCTTTAACTAACACATAGTCGGACCTCATCGATTTGGCAATTTCCGGTGTGGTGAGGATAGCCGCCGCTGCGCCGTCACTGACTCCGCAGCAATCATAGAGCCCCAATGGCCACGCTATCATGGGTGCATTCATCGCTTGTTCTTGTTTAATTTCTCTTTGAAAATGAGCTCTTGGGTTTAAAGAACCATTATGATGATTTTTGACGGCGATGTCTGCCAAGGTTTTTTTCCCATCTTCAAAAGGGATTTCATATTTATGAAAATATCTAGTCGCAGCCATAGCAAANTGTGACGGAGGTGGGGCTGCTGGNGNTACTCCTGAATTAGGCGCTTCCGGAATGGCTAATCCTGAGAAACCAGAGTCTTTGAGCTTTTCGACTCCGACTGCAAGTACAATGTCGTAAATTCCTGCTGCTACTGCATAAGCAGCATTCCGGAATGCTTCGGTAGCGGTTGCGCAAGCATTCTCTACTCTGGTAATCGGGATGTAATTGAATTTAAGAGCTTCTGCTACTGGTTGTCCTGTTCGGAATGANCTTGCTGTTCCNACCCAAGNTGCGTTGATATCTTGTGAGCTGAGCCCTGAATCGGTATACGCTTCATTAACGGCTTCTATCATTAAATCCGCTGCACTGCTGTCCCAACGTTCACCAAATTTACTACATCCCATGCCAACGATAGCTACNCTGTCNCNTATTCCTGTCATGCTTGTTCTCCTTTTTCTAACCGGATTGGCATTGCTTTCCANGAGTAACTNGTTACTCCTTTGTGTTCACTTATTTTCCTAAAAGACATCTCTAGAGGCATATTTACATGCAAGTCTTCTATGTTNCGGTCTGTCATTACACATANCATCCTNCCTCCNGTGTCAAAATTAATGGTGCAAATAACCAGAGGTACATCAGTGGTTCCNGCGAGATAATCCATNGAGTATGTGAATAGGATAGCCCNTGCGGAGCTAAGGTTTACAACCGATGAAGGNTGTTGTTCNTGGCAATTNACACATATCTTTTGAGCNGGATACTGTACATATCCACAATGATCACATTTACCGCCNTGAAAATGTATATTCTTTGTTTGCTCCCGNTATATAGCGGGTACTGAAGGAGGAGANGTATCTGGTCTACGTACNGATTCTCCTGTCTGCCAAAGATGCTTTAAAGTTGCATATTCTTCGTATGAGCCAAGAGNATGCCCAGTATTTATAGACAACATCGTTGATTTCCTGTCTTTACCACGTGAGTTATAAGCCCTTGTGCTTTTTATCAAGAAACTATCTACACCGTCTCCGTAACAAGAAAGGCATATATATTGGTCCTTCTCAGAGATCTGGTCTAATGCTAAACATAATTCCATTATNGCCATAGAACAACCAGTGTTGCCTATTAACTCAAGNAGCGATGTGTTTAGTTGTGAGTCAGCGGCATTAAGCAATCGTTTGATTCTGTTCGCTTGTCTTAAATTTGGAGCATTGATAGCTAGTTTATATATTTGAGATATGTTCAGTTTTGCTGCTGACAAAATCGACTGCACTGAATCTATCAAGAGGGATTCTATGCCGTTGTCCGCAACAAACCGATCCTCCCACTGACTTACGAAGGGACTAGAGGAGTCTCGCCATAGGTCATAAAGGATTGACGTTCGAGAAGATTTAGACTCTATAATTGCTAAAGGGTCCTCCTGTCCTAGCAGAATTGCTGCTGCTCCATCTCCAAGAGAATCGTCTAAAGAGCTNCGTGCCATACCCATTCTTGTATCTGAAGCAATTATGAGAACAGATTCCTCAGGGGTTGCTTGGATCATGTCAATTGCGAGGTAAATAGCAGAAGTACTTGACCTAATAGATCCTGCCAGATCTACAGTTAATACGTTTGAAGGAAGGTTCAATGCGGCTGCTATTACAGCTGCGTTTTGCTTTTCTGCGTAGGGCGCTGAGGTGCTGCAGAACAACAGAGCTTTGATTTTACTAAGGTCGCTCTTATGAAGGCAGAGTTTGCCAGCAGCCACCCCCATAGTTATGGCATCTTCATCAAAGTTTGCTACGGATCTTTGAAAAGAATGAGGCCAACCATCTGTGTCTGGCGTTAACCGGAGCCAGGGAATATATGTGGCATAAGATGTTATTCCGTACATGGGTAGGATGCTAGCAGTACAGAAATTCAGTGTCAACGGTTGCTGATATCTAGTTAAACAAGTTAAGTTTCCGTATAATTTATATAATATNAAGTACAGGATGTTGCATTGAAAATCCCTCAACCAATCAAATATATACTGGTAGCNCTTGGATCNCTNATNATTGGAGGAACGTCATCTGCTGCGATAATCATNTTTTTGACAGGTACTCCTTCATTTGAATCTCCGGAAGACTTACCTCCCGAATTCAGTAGNCTCACGGAGGTATGGTACATACTTAAAAGAGACCATTTTGACCGAAAAGATATGGACTCTAAAATTCTTAGTGATGGGGCTATTCGTGGAATGTTGTTGGCGATGGATGACCCTTACGCATCTTTCTTGACCGCTGAACAATTCGAAATACAATCCCAGGATTATAAAGGTTTTTTTGAAGGAATAGGAGCTCATGTGAGTATGAGGGATGATCGCATTGTGATTGTAGCCCCTATACCTGGGTCACCTGCTGAGGCAGCTGGCGTCCTGGCCGGCGATATCATACTTGGGATAGACGGAGAGTCCACCCAAGGGCTAACTCTGTTAGAGGCCGTTAGCCGAATCAGAGGTGAAAGAGGCACATTAGTAGTGTTATCCATTCTCCATGAAGGTGAAGATATGCCTCAAGAAATTAGTGTGGAAAGGAATGTCATAAAACTTGATTCTGTTCAAATGCGTATGATGACGGGNGGGGTTGGGGTATTTACCGTNACTGAATTTAATGCTAACACNTATGAACAATTGGAAAANGCATTCACTAGNTTTCAGACACAANGCGGGAAAGGAATGATNCTTGACCTGAGAAACAACCCAGGAGGATTGTTAAATTCTGTGTTCCAAGTTGCAGATGCCTTCATAGATTCNAAATTGATTGTGTATGAAGTGGATTCCAAGGGCAACAGAAAAAACTGGAATGCTAGCCGCGGTGGATTTGCTCTTGATGTTCCACTCATTGTGCTGACTAACCGGTACAGCGCATCCGCTTCTGAAGTTCTTGCNGGCGCATTGATGGACCATAACAGAGCCATTATTGTGGGTGACAAAACTTTTGGGAAAGGAAGTGTNAATACGTTGGAAAAGATAAGCGATGGGTCAGGAATTTATTTTACAATTGCCAAATGGTACACTCCAGACGGGAAATTAATTGANGGTGAAGGTTTGGTGCCAGACGTAGATTTAANACAAATGGACACGTTAGANTCAGGNCAGGATGCTTTAGATGTGGCTTTGGATATAATGAAGAACGATATTTTGGGGAAATAGCGAATGGCTAAACCTAAGACAAAGAAAAGGACTGTAGGAGATAATTCGGTAGCGGTGAACCGTAGAGCTTTCTATAACTACGAGATACTGAAGAAAATCGAAGTTGGCATAATCCTTACTGGTACTGAAATTAAATCTGTCAGGGATCACAAAGTAGATCTCAGAGATGCTTACGCTAAAGATGTTCAAGGAGAGATGTGGCTTTTCAACTCTCACATAAGTGCTTATGCAAATGCCACATATAACAACCATGACCCTAAAAGAGATCGGAAGCTTCTTTTGCATCGGGGTCAGATAGATGAATTATCCCTGACAGTGGCCCAGAAAGGGTACACTTTAGTCCCGTTAAGAATGTATTTGAAAAAGAATGTAGCTAAGTTGGAATTGGGTCTGGCTACAGGGAAACGGCAGTATGATAAACGTCGTGCGATAAGAGATAGAGAAATGGATCGTGAAGCTAAGAGGTCAATGAAGGCATTTGACCAGTCTTAATTTAGGAGAGGGAAGTTGATTAGAGGATTAGGTGACAAAAAGCCCCGCGTTCATCCGTCTGCGTGGATTAGTGAGGACGCTTATCTGGTTGGAGACATAGAAATAGGTGAATATTGCAGCGTATGGCCAGGGGTCACGATACGCGCTGACGGTGAAGAACCAGTCACTTTAGGGAAAAATGTAAATGTCCAAGAAGGGTCGGTAATTCACGGGAATGGATTGATTATTGAAGATAATGTAACAATCGGACATTCTGTTGTGGTGCATGGTGACTTTATAGGAGCTGGTACATTACTGGGGAACAATTGTACATTTTTGACAGACTCTTCTATCGGTAAACAGTGCTTGATAGGATCTAATGCTTTGATTCTGGCCAATACAGAGATTCCAGACCGGTCTTTTGTGACAGGTGTTCCTGGCAAAGTGAAAGCCAAAACAACTGATGAACAGATAGAACGGATGCTTAACACTGCTATGCACTTAGTTGAAAAGGCCGAAATTTTTAAAGCTAACGGCCTCTGAAAAAGCTCACTTAGCCCAAAGCAACTGGTAGTACATGTTGTGCTAAATGTTCCATGACTTCGATCTGAGGTTCCAAGCCGTCTACTCTGAAGTCGTAGGTAAGTTGGTCAATGCCTAAAGCTTTACATTTAAGTACATCTTCAATCACGTCTTCAGTGCTCCCAATCACAATACCTCCGGTAGGGACCCCTGATCCTTCTTCTTTGCCTGGCATGTCTGTGAAATGGAGAGTGCGTTTTAAGGAGACTGTCACTTCTGACGGATCTCTTCCGGCGGCGATAGTTTGTTCTTTGAGATAAGGCATGTTTTCGGCTACGAATTCTGGTGTTTGCCTAGTGGTGTGCCAACAGTTCCCGTATTTGGCAGTTCTTCTGAGAGCTCGTCGAGTATGACCTCCGACCCAAATAGGAATGCCTCCTTTTTGTACGGGTTTAGGAAAGAATTGTATTCCGTCAATTTGGAATGTTTCCCCTGTGAACTCAGGATGCTCTTGTTCCCATAAACATTTAAAGATACCTAGGTATTCATCTGTAAGAGGGCCTCTCTGTTTATATGGAACATTCAAAGTGTCAAACTCTTTTTCCAACCAGCCGACGCCTACACCACAAATCATTCTTCCTTCACTTAAAACATCTAGAGAAGCAAACATTTTCGCTTGTACAACAGGGTTCCTGTAGGGCAGTATCAATACAGTGCTTCCTATTTTGATCGTTTTAGTGATTCCTGCAATGAATCCGAGGAGAGTCATAGTTTCCAAGAAGGGTTCAGAGGTTGGGCGCTGAAACGATCCATCGGCAGTGTAAGGATATTGGTCAGTCCCTGCAGTCGGTAATAGAATGTGATCACCCGCCATCACTGACTCAAATCCTAATTCTTCTGCCCTTATGGCGAAATCTTTGATGCCTTGTGGATTGGGTAGTCTAGGTATGCTTACTCCGATCTCCATTTGAAACTCCTTAGTGTTTGTTTGGTATGCTGTTGGGCCAGGTTACATCATTGTATAACCACCGCTCACGCTGACCGTTTGCCCGGTTATAAAACTTGCTGCATCGGAGGCTAGAAATACAACCGCGTTTGCCACTTCCGGGGCTGTTCCCATTCGGCGTAGTATATATCCGCGTTTGACTTTTTCTAAGACTTCGTCTGTAAAGATATCTCTCATGTCGTTCCACATACTTTCTTCACTTATTGACTCGTCTCGGGGAGGAACTATGAGTCCTGGACATACAATATTTCCTCTTATTCCGTATCTTCCATTTTCTCTGGCAAGTGCTTTGGTAAGGGCGATGACTCCTCCCTTGCAGGCGGAATAAACAGCTTCCCTGTATTCACCCATTCTTCCTGCATCTGATGCGATGGACACTATTGACCCGCTTTGTTGAGATATCATATGTGGCAATACTGCGTTGAAGCAATTGATGGGGCCCCAGAGGTTAACCTGAACTTCTTTCTCCCATTCACTCCGTTCTTTCTCTGTAAATAATCTGTCTACCGTCCATCCCACATTATTTACCAATACGTCAATGCCACCGAATTCCTTCACTGTTAGATCCACCATGTTTTCAACTTGGTCTGGTTTGGTGATGTCTGTCTGGACCACTCGCACTTCAGTGTCAGGGTTAGCAGCTTTGATTTCTGAGGCCACCTTATCCCCGTGCTCTTTAACCAATTCTGCGATAGTGATGTTCGCTGATTCTTCACCAAAGGCATGACTTATGGCTCTGCCAATATTGGATCCTCCTCCAGTGATTATTACGCTTTTTTTTGATAGATTTAAGTCCATTGATGCTCCATTTTATTTATAAGGGTGGTCTCCTACGTGTTCCTGTACGTCTATCTGTATCAAGGGAGGAGTAATTTTAGGCAGGGATGCGAATCTCAATCTCATTAATCCTTTAATGTCTTCCATTACAGTCTTGATTATGTTAACTCGGCTATCTGAGTCCTCGATCCATGTTACAGGAATTTCTTCTATGACAAATTTATTTTGATCGGCAAGTATCAAGAGTTCTGTATCGAAGAACCAATTATTGTTCTGAATGTGAGGTACGATGAGTTCTGCGGTCTCCCTTGTGAGTGCTTTGAAACCGCACTGCGCATCTGAGAAGGAAGAGAAGAAAAACAGTTTTATTAACATGTTGTAGCCGATCGACAGTAATGAACGCTTAAAGCTGCGGGTCGTCCTCGCTCCCGGCATCAGCCTGCTACCCACTGCTATGTGGCACCGGGCTTCGAGCGATTCAAGGGCAATTGGAAGAGCTGTCAAATCGGTTGATAAATCTACATCCATATACATCACTATATCTGCATTACTGTCTAGCCATGCTGTTTTTAGGGCTATTCCCCTTCCTTTTCGTGGAATGCTCAAGTATTCCACACCTGAGAATCTTTGGCCGAGTGCCTCTGAGATGGTTTTGGTCTGGTCTGTAGAACCATTATCTGCGATGATGATTCTCCAGGGATTAAATAAATTCTTGTTGGCGTAGTCTACCAATAACATTATACTGCGAGGTAAAGTTTCTTCCTCATTGAAAACTGGAATTATAATGTCAACACTAGATTTCACGTCATGTCCTTTAATGTTTGAAGTGTCTGGTGCCGGTGAAGACCATTGCTAAGTTGCTCTGGTTAGCCGCGTTGATAACTTCCTCGTCTCTGATAGAGCCTCCAGGCTGGATTACTGCGGTTATGCCGGCTGCTGCTGCTAATTCTATGTTGTCGGGGAACGGAAAGAAAGCATCTGATGCTAGAACGCTTCCTGGGGCTTTCTCTCCTGCTACTCTCTCTGACAGATGGACGCTAACCACTCGGTTGGGCTGACCTGCACCCATGCCTGTCAGTGTCTTATCTTTGGCGAATACGATTGCGTTCGACTTAATGTGCCTAGCCGCTTTCCACGCAAATACCAGGTCTTCATACTCAGAAGGATTAGGTTTTCTTCTGGTAACACACTCCCATTGTGCAAAGTCTTCAATGATATTGTCTTGGGTTTGTACCAAAAACCCACCACTTATGATCCTGTAATCAAAGGAGTATTCATTGAGCTCGGGAGGTTGAGGCTTAACTGTCAGTATCCTGAGGTTTCTCTTTTTCTGTAGAATTTCTAAAGCTTCGGGTTCATATCCTGGGGCCAGTAACACTTCATAGAATACNCCTTGCATTTCTTTGGCTACTGATTCGGTCACAATTGAATTGCTACCTATAATCCCGCCAAAAGCCGATACGTTGTCTCCTTCCAGNGCTCTNTTGTAGGCTTCTANTAGGTTGGTATTGCTGCANAGGCCGCAAGAATTTCCGTGTTTAATGATNGCTATGGTAGGTTCATCAAAATCAGACACTATGTTCCACGCNGCGTTGGCGTCTAGGATATTATTGAAGGATAGATCTTTACCGTGTATCTGCTTTGCTCCGGCTATTCCCAGAGATGCTGGGTTACCCGAGGCGTATAATGCGGCTGATTGATGTGGATTCTCCCCGTACCTTAGGTCTTCTAATTTAGTGATGTTCAAAGATAGATCTCGTGGTAATTCTGAAGGGGNNCCCGACTGTTGTACCAGATAAGAATTTATGCTTCTGTCGTAGTCAGACACATGNTTGAANGCTTTGGCTGCNAGNTATTGTCTGTCTACTGGGTTAAGNCCATCGTCAGAGATCTTATTAGCAACCCATTGATAGTCAGAAGGGTCTACCAGNATCACNACGGACATAAAGTTCTTTGCTGCTGCACGGATCATAGTGGGCCCGCCTATATCGATGTTTTCTTGGGCTTCTTCTAAAGTGACTCCAGGTTTTNGAANGGTCTCCACAAANGGATACAAATTGACTACTACTATGTCGATCGGACTTATNCCTGCGCTGNCCAATTCATNCATNTGTCCTGGGTCTTCTCTTTTTGCTAATATNCCTCCNTGGATATGNGGATGNAGTGTTTTGACNCTCCCNCCTANCATTTCTGGAAAGCCNGTTANGTCNGCCACNTGNTGTACTTTNAGNCCTGCNGATGCGAGCGCAGAATAGGTTCCNCCTGTACTTACCAGATCTGCTCCAGCTTTGAGAAGGGCTGATGCTAGTTCTTCTATTCCGGTTTTGTCGTATACGCTGATTANAGCTTTCATATATCTACCTTGATCATCTAAATTGGACTGGCTGTTGTGATCCANTTTCAATCGGAGTGATATTCCCTATTTTAAAACTTTCAGGAATAGCTTTTTCGATGAGATGCTCGTTNGAAGGATCNATNACTATTACCATTCCTATCCCCATATTGAATACGTTAAACATTTCAGCATCAGTTACATTGCCCTTTCTTTGAATCATATTGAAAATGACCGGGATATTCCATGACTTTCTGTCTATTATTATTCCATGCCCTGCAGGTAATACGGATTTGATTTTTCCTGGCATTCCCCCGCCTGTTATGTGAGCTAGACCTTTGATTATATTGAAAGAGTCTTTCAGTATTGGATAGTAGTTGCGATGCGGCTGAAGTAATTCCTCTCCTAACGTATGTTGGAGTTCGTCCATGTATTGGAATAATGGTGCAGTATCAGAATCCAGGTCAAATACCTGCCGTACAAGGCTGTATCCGTTGGTATGGATTCCATTGGAAGAGAGTGCGTAGACGGAGTCACCTGCTGTAACGTCTTGGGCGTGAATTAACTCGTTTTCTTCCACAGCTCCTACTATGAATCCTGCTAGATCAAATTCATTGCCCTCGTAAACTCCAGGCATGTTTGCAGTCTCCCCGCTTATCAGACTACAGTCTAGACTTTTGCATGCCCATACCATACCTTTCATGAGGGATTCCAACATATGTTGATTGAATTTGCTGAATGCAATGTAATTTAGAAAGAAAAGAGGTTGTGCTCCTTTGCATAGTATATCGTTTGCATTGGCAACGACTAGGTCTTTACCCAAAGATTCGTAGTGCCCCATCGCAGCGGATATTTTTAACTTAGTTCCTACTCCGTCTGTGCCTGCAACGAGTATCGGGTTTTGGAAATTCGGCAATTTGTATAGGCCTGCGAAACTTCCTGCGTTGTTAATCACGTGTTCAGTGTTAGTAAGATTGCCGAAGGCCTTAAAGGTATCTTTAAGTATCTCCATTTGATTTAGATTAATTCCTGCAGAGGAATAAGATGCACTCATTGTATTTCTTTGTTACCTCAGCTCATATAAGCTCGTTTTTTCTATCTGACTGGGGATTCTTCCGTTTCTTCAAGTGATAACTTGGTCATTTCAAGTTGTATAGGGATTGGGTAATTACCAGTAAAACAGGCGTCGCAAAATCCTCCTGAATCGGTGTTTACTACTTCGAGTAAATTCTCCACACTGAGATAGCCTAAAGAGTCACAGTCTATATAGTCTTTGATTTCAGATACAGTTTTGCTAGAAGCTATGAGCTCTTCTCTTGAAGCCATGTCTACTCCCATGTAACAAGGATGTTTTATAGGAGGGGCGCAAACTCTCAGGTGTACTTCTGTAGCACCTGACTTTTTCAATAAATTAACTACATGAGGTGTTGTGGTACCTCTCACAATGCTATCGTCCACTACAACTAATCTTTTTCCTTGGATGACTTCCATAAGTGGATTGAATTTTTGTCTAACTCCAATATCTCTTAAGCTTTGTTCGGGTTCTATAAAAGTGCGCCCTACGTAACGGTTTTTAATGAGTCCGTCACTGAAAGGAATCCCTGATTCTACTGAATACCCTACAGCTGCGGAAGTCGAGGAATCGGGGACTCCGATTACTAGGTCGGCGTCGACAGGATGTTCCCTGGCTAATTGAGCGCCCAACTGTTTCCTTACCGAATACACAAGATTGTTGTCTAGCTTGCTATCTGGTCTAGCAAAATAAATTAGTTCGAACACGCATAATTTCCTCGGGGCTGGAGTCAATGTATATAAACTAGATTTTAGCTCACCATTCGATACAGTTATTATTTCTCCGGGTTCTAACTCTTTAACAAACTCTGCACCTAAATGGTCAAGAGCGCAAGTTTCTGAAGCTATAATCCATCCATCTTCCCACTTACCTAGACACATGGGGCGAATCCCTAGAGGGTCTCTTGCTGCGATCATGGTATCTTTGGTTAAGGCTACCAACGAGTACGCTCCTTGGACGGACCTCATGAATTGCTTCGCTCGGTCATGCCAATCTACTCCAGGAGAGTTTGCTAGTTGATATGCTAAGACTTCGGAGTCTGTCGTAGAGGTGTAGGTACAATTCCATTCTAATTGTTGCTGAGATTTGAGCGTGGCCGCATTTATGATGTTACCGTTGTTAGCCAGCGCTAATTTGCCATGAATGCCATTTACTACGATTGGCTGAGCGTTGCATGCATTGCTGCTTCCTGTCGTAGAATATCGAGTATGCCCGATTACAAGGTTACCTTGCAAGTGACTTAAACTATCTTCCCGGAAGACTTGTGACACTAGTCCCATGTCTGTGTGAACGTGAATATTTGTTAGGTCAGCTGAAGCAATTCCTGCGCTCTCTTGCCCGCGATGTTGCAACGCATATAGTCCGAAGAATGCTAGTCTACTAGTCTGATCTCTTTCGGAGTATACCGCAACTACTCCGCACTCTTCTCGAGGATGTTCCCCGAATGTTTTATGTGTACTGCTTCCCAAGTTCCACCCATACTTAGAATTTAGTTGGCTCTATTTTTATGAGCCTTGTTAAGGTTACGTCAGATTAGTCCTCTGGATAGATTTCTACTTTTCTGTTGTCGGCTTCTCCAATGCTTTCCGTTCTGACTCCTTCGTAGTCAGTCAACGACACGTGTATTATGCGCCGGTCCGCCGCATTCATAGGTTCTAACGTGATGCTTCTACCTGTCTCTTTGACTCGGTCTGCTACTCTTAAAGCCATGTCTTTCAAGGTATTCTCGCGTCTATCCCGGTAACCTTCGGCATCAATGGCTATACGTATGTTTTCACCTGTCTTGGATCTGACGATAGAATTTACTAAGAATTGAAGTGACATTAAAGTTTGTCCTCTTCTGCCTATTAGTAACCCTGTATCGCTTCCACTGAGTTCTAGTGCAACTGTACCTTCAGCCAAATTGTGATGTGAGCTAATGTTACAAACGACGTCAACATTTGTCGCTGTGAGTATGTCATTAACGGTAGTGATAGCCAATGCAGAAATTTCTTCAGTATTCACTATTTCAGTTGTCTGTTCTGTAGTTACAGGTTTCTCTGAAGACTTTGGTGTTTTCGAGGCTCGTGGTTTTGATGTCCTAGGTGCTCTTGGTGGCCTTGAGGACTGCCCTCTATTGTTAGGCTTACGTCTCGGTTTAGAACCTTCGGATTTGAGAGTCACCCGAACCCGGGCTAATTCTCCTCCTATACCTAGAAAACCTGCCTTGCCGCGGTTAATGGTTTCTACTTCTACCTCTGTTCGGTCTACGTTTAGTTCCATCAGGGCGAGTTCTACGGCTTCTTCTACTGTGCGGGCGCTGCGTTCTACTGTTTCCATCGTTTACCTCCGATGAATTGTTATTTTGCCTATTTGATTGTTGCCTTGGTCTCGNGTTGTTGTTGGNCGTTGGGTTGGCTGNNNCTCTTTTTGGGAATAAGGGGAATAAAGGCTGCCANCCNGTTATGAAGTATTGTATTCCTACTCCTATCAGATTGGAAACTATCCAATACATCGACAGCCCGGCCGGGAATTGCAATGAAAAGAATCCAAGCATAATAGGAATCATCCATAGCATCATGGCTTGGCTGGATTGTTGCCTTGGGTCTGCCGAGGGAGTTGTTGTCATCTTCTGTTGTAAGAATGTTGTTGCGGCAACCAGGAATGGAATTATGATGGGAGATGGGTCTGGAGCTCCCAAGTCTAGCCAGAGGAATTGTGCATTGATTGGAACAGCCTGGTGCACTGGGATAAATGTTATCCATGAGTACACTCTTTCTGAGTATCCAATCAAATCGTCTGGNGTTGTATACAGAATTTGNATCAAGACTCTAAAGAGCCCGATGAGGATTGGCATTTGGATGATCAATGGGCCCAAACAGCCAACAGGGCTGACTCCGGCATCTCTGTACACTTTCATCGTTTCTTGAGAGATTCTAGTGCGATCCCCTGCATATTTGGTTTGCACGTCTTTCATCTTGGGTTGGAGTTCTGTCATTTTTCGCATTTGGCGGAGTTGTTTCAAGGTCAAAGGCAACGTTATGAGCCGTATTATGACTGTAAAAACCAGAATCGCTATAGCCATGTTCTGGAAAAAGACGACATAAAGTACGATCAATGTATTTAGCATTGGCCGGATTATGATTTCCGTCCATAATAGTGCGAAAATTTCCATTACTTACAAACCATTAAACTTAGATGTGTATTAATCACAGAATTGCTCCTCGTCAAGATCGTAACACCAGATTTGGTTGAATCCNGCACCNGATACCCTGAGTTTTCGGAGAGTGTCATTCTGNCTNGANACATAAATATATTCCTCTTGTTGGATCATAGGACTTTTTATCCCGTTTGCCCCGAGTTCCAGNCTNGACTTTTCTCGAGATTCTCCTATGTCTTGAGGAGTAGGATCTAGGAGCGTTAGTTTGCCTTCTATTGANACTATTACNATGCCCGAGTTGGTGACTAAAGGTGGAGAAACTATAGGTTCTTNGTGNTCNTATTCCCANAANTGATTACCGTTGTGATCAAGNGCGTGTAACACTCCGTTCATTGAAGCNGCNTAGATGGTNGTACCGTTAANNGTAGGTGGNGCCCAGAACCAGTTNGCTCCTTCAAAAGACCACCGCAAAGTTCCTGAATATTTATCTATAGCATAGAGATTCCGNTCNAAGGANCCNAAGATAACTAGTTGNTCTGAGATNGTAGCCTGGCTAACAATGGCTCCGTCGGTTGTGAAAGACCAATCAACTTCACCTGTNGATGTGTNTATGGANTAAAAATTCTTATCATGAGAACCAAAAAAGATTCTATCNTCTTCTATTACNGGGGTTCCCCAAACGGGCCCGGATGCAGAGAAGGTCCAATTAATNGGTTTCCCTGTGTTTAGGTCATANCCTTGTAATGTGCCTGTATCATCTGGGACGAATCCCANTTGNGAGGCTTCGTCTATTGCGATCCCAGAATAAATTCTTGGNAGTTCTACTCCAATNGACTCGGGNGCTCTCCANCCTCCATCTGAAATAGATCCATTAGATTTGTTGAGGGAATANANATANCCATTAGCNCCTGTAACTAANACNAAGCCATCTCTAATGACCGGNGGATGNAATGCNCCTGTTAANCGATCNTCTTTTTTCTTGTTGGGAGGGTATGTCCAAATAAGATTNAANCCATTAGAACTGTCCTGANTGAAAGCTCTAACNTGGCCTCTTTGGTCNACAGANATCAAAGAGGAGTCTTCAACATCCAAGGAAATGGGAGTCCATCCNGTGACTGCTCTTCCTAGATCNCCCGGCATACAGGACAATAAGAGTCCAGATGATAACAAGAGTATGGAAANNCCCAAGATTGAGGTNAATTTATGTTTGNTGTTTAGTTTCAAATTTATAATAAGNCCGGCCTGTTTATTTTGCGGGATCGTATCCTTTTGATCCTAGCGGGTTACATTTGGAGATTCTTAAAATNGCTTTGAAAGATCCTTTGANGACTCCATANTCTTCTATNCTTTGGTANGCATATTCAGANCATGTAGGGGTAAANCTACACACCGAAGGCAAATACGGNGATATGCATTTTTGGTACATTTTTATAGGCACAAGCAACAATGACTTCATGCTAGTTAATTATCTGTATTNGGCACTAATAGCGCAGCTTTGCTAAATATATCTTTGGCTGATGTTTGCANCNGAGTGAATTCCGCCAATTTTATCTGGGGCCTNGCAATTAGGACCACGTCCCATCCTTGTTTTATTTGTAGAGTCCTTACAATTTCTTTAAGGCGACGCTTCGTTTTGTTTCTTATAACAGCGTTCCCGATCCTTTTGCTAACTGCGATACCAAATCGGTTACTTGAAAGCTCATTAGGGGCCATTTTAAGGACTATCATACCGTTACTGAAGGTTCTTCCTTGTTCGAACACTCTTGTGAAGTCGCTTTTGCTGCGCAAAGAGATGAAATTATTATTACCCTCTTTACTATACAGTTAACTTATGTCTCCCTTTGAATCGACGTCTTTTCAAGACATTTCTACCATCGGACGTACTGGAACGGGAAAAAAATCCGTGCACTCGCGCTCTTCTTCTTTTTTTCGGTTGATATGTTCTTTTCGGCATTTGAAAAACTCCGTAGCGAATTATAGAGCTTGTCCTCTTTAAGAGTCAAGCAGAATAGACAATAATAAAGTGTCTGTTATTATATAGGTCGATTGCCGAAGTGGCGGAATGGTAGACGCGCTGGTCTCAAAAACCAGTGGGGGCAACCCCGTGTCAGTTCGAGTCTGACCTTCGGTACCATATTCTAAGAATGCTTTAATTTGGGGAAATGGGTNATANCAATTTATCCGCAAGCTTCTCCGCAATCATCATAACTGTTGGATATATCCCTCCAGACCTTGGNATCTTAGGAACNATCGATGCATCTATTACGTGAAGACCGGAGACTCCTTTAACTCGGCCTCTTTGGTCCACTACTGCGTTCAGGTCCGAGTCAGGTCCCATCTTGCAGGTGCCAGACACATGTCTAGCTGTACCAACTGTTTCACGAATCCATTTATCTAATGCATCGTCATCATTGATGATGTCGTCACTGGGGCTGATTCGGTAGTCTACTACCCCTTGATAAGCTTCTGANTTGAGCAAGTCTATCCCCATTCTGATACCCTCTCGGACCCTTTTGGAGTCTTTAGGGTCTTGAAGATAACAATAGTTGAATTCAGGCTGGTCTTTTGGATCAGAGGATGCGAGTTTGACGTATCCGGTCCCCGAAGGTAAGCCCAATTGACATGAGAGTCTGCCGGCTCGATCAGGGGAGACTCCTTCCGTTATAAATTTGGTGCGAACACCTTCAACTCGTTCCGCTCTGGGGTCTACGACAGTAGAAGTCTTTAAAACCATGTCATTGGGTTCCTTAGAACCTGAAGATGTGTAGTGGAATTCATAATCAGCTCCGTCTGGATCTAGTTCCATAGGAACCGCGTCTTTCACCTTGAAAGTTATCTGGGCGCTTAAATGGTTCATAAGGTTTTGGCCAACTCCAGGAACATCTTTGAGTACGGTGATTCCATTTTCTTCCAGATGAGATTTAGGGCCAATACCAGACAGCATCAATATTTGAGGAGATCTTAGCGCTCCGCAGCTTAAGATGATGTTATCGGATAGTACCTGGAAAATTTCTCCACCGCTTTCTACTTCAACTCCTTTTGCTGTAGTTCCGTCGAAAAGAATGCGCTGGGCATAGACATTCCCTTTAATGGTGAGATTGAGCCGGTGTCTTATGGGGTTTAGATAGGCAATCGCAGGGCTAACCCTCACTCCATTGACGTTATTAGTTGGCCTCACTCCGATTCCAGCGGGATTTGGTCCGTTCGTGTCTCGAACCTCTGGGTGTCCAGCTGCTATGATTGCTGAGTGAAACGCGTACTGCAGCCCTCTGTCTAATCCTTTGGTTCTTCTTCTTACGGGCATGGGACCGTCGGTTCCGTGGAAATCATCTTTTATATCAGCGTCAGTTTCCATTTTGCGGTAATATTCCAGAACATTTTGGGCTGACCATTCATCATTGCCCAATGACTCCCACAGGTCAAAATCTTCAGGGAATGCTCTCTGCATTGCTTGCCCGTTGATGGAGCCTCCTCCCCCTATTACTTTCCCTTGAGCAACGTGGATNTTTCCTTGTTCTTCCGTGATGGTGCCTCTAAGAGCCCAATTATGCATAGAATCAGGAGACTCTGCATAGCGAGTATCTCCAATCTTGACTTCTTCAGGAAGTGATTCATAAGATGGATAATCATTCCCCGCTTCTAATAATAAGACCGACTGGTTAGGGTCTTTTGACAAACGGTTTGCTAATACTGAACCGGCCGATCCAGATCCAATAATTATAAAGTCGTAATTCATGAAACCTCCTGATTCTNACATTCGGGTGATGATGTTTTATGTGTCCTATTTTATGCAGCNTTGATAAAGTCTGNTATTTTTTCTGCAATCATGATGACTGTGGCGTGAAGCCCTCCGGAACGTGGGACTTTGGGAGTAATAGAAGCATCTCCCACCCACAGACCTTTGATTCCCTTAACTTGCCCTTTTTGGTTTACTACTGACATAGGATCAGTNTCAGGTCCCATCTTGCATGTACCAGAAACATGGCGTGCTGTCCCAACCGTTTGACGGATCCAAAGGTCAAGACTTTCATCGTTATATAGAATTTCATCTGTTGGACTTATGCGATGGTCGATTACGTTNTTGTATGAGTCTGATTCCAAAAGTTCAGCTGCCATTCGGATTCCTTCTCTTACTCTTCGGGCGTCATCAGGGTGTTGGAGGTAGCAATAATTGAAAGAAGGCTGAAGCTTCGGATCATTTGAATTTAACTTCACGTATCCAGAACCTTCAGGGAGGCCTAAAGTCACTCCGATTCTTGCAACTCGATCAGCTGGAACATCCCCGTTCAGATATTGGGTGCGGACTCCTTCTACCCTTTCAGAACGCTCTAGGACCACTGTGGTTGCTCTGAGCACCATGTCGTTTTTTTCTTTAGAATCTTTGGATGTGTAATGAAGAAAGAAATGACTTTTATCTATTCCTCCTGAAAGAACAACATCATCTTTGACTTTAAATGTGANCCCAGCGTTAAGATGGTTCATCAAGTTTTGTCCAACGCCTGGAAGGTGTTGNACCAAATCGATCCCGNTGTCTTTCAGATGATNTTGTGGGCCAATCCCAGANAGCATAAGTAATTGAGGGGATCTGAGGGCTCCGGCAGAAAGCACTACTTGATTCGCATTAAGCCTAAACACCTCTCCTCCGCTTTCTGCTTCTATACCTACCACTACCTTATCTTCGGTTATTATTTTTCTAACATATACATCCCCTTTAACTGTGAGGTTTAGACGATGCCTGGCAGGATTGAGATGAGTTACAGCTGTACTCATNCGTATGCCATCTAAATTATTGGTCGGCCAAACTCCTACCCCTGTTGGGTCGGTACCGTTGGTGTCTTCCACGTGATTGTATCCAGTCGCTAGAAGGGCATCATGGAATGCTCTCTGAATTGGAGGCCATTCCCCAGATTGCCTTCTTCGTACAGGCATAGGGCCTTCTGTGCCGTGAAAATCATCTTGGATGTCCAGATCGTGTTCGCTCTTTCTATAGTAAGGAAGGACTTTAGGGTAGGTCCATTCATCATTGCCCATTGAAGCCCACCCATCAAAATCTTCCGGAAGACCCCGTTGCATGGCTTGTCCATTTATAGAGGATCCGCCTCCTATGACTTTACCTTGGGCNACATGGACAGTTCCTTGTTCCTCGGTAGTAATCCCACTAAGGGCCCAGTTGTGTTCAGAGTCTGGAGATTCCGCGTAACTGCTGTCACCGTATTTGATTTCATCTGGGAGATGTTCAAAGTTAGGGTAATCGTGCCCTGCTTCTAACAAAAGCACGGAAGTGCCAGGGTCCTCAGAGAGTCTACTGGCCAATATAGAACCTGCGGCCCCTCCTCCTACTATTATAAAGTCGTATTTCATAGCTCACCTGTTATTAAAATATGTGATAAGAGTTTTGCCTATTATACATAAGAGAACNTATTTCGTGCCTTGATGTGCATGATTGACCTAAAAGCAAGGGAAAAACACACAATTCAAGGAGGGTACCACACGAAAATAGTGAGTGTTCATTATAATATTTCACATGGCTAAGTAGTTCCCCGAATTAAACGTAGGAGTATTCTATGAGCAANTTATATAAAAAATCGTTCTCACATCCCGATGATGTAAAAACCCCCGATAAAACTGTAGCCGAGATAGTAAACATGGGTTCTGTGATGGCATCAAAAGTTGTCATTCAACCGGGTTGGAAATGGTCTGAATGCATACAGCCTATAGTTGGAGGCGACAGCTGTCAGGCCCCTCATTTGGGAGTTGTAGCCCAAGGGAGTCTCCATGTTGTGCATGACGATGGTACTGAATTGACCGTAATTGCAGGAGATGTATTTGCGTGTTCTCCTGGACACGATGCATGGGTTGTTGGCGATGAAGAGACAATCGTGTATGAATTCAACAATACAGGTAAAGATTGGGCGGTCTGGACGAAAGCCTAACTGANTGAATGCATATGACCTCCTGATATGTGATGCTGCGGAAATGATGTATCATATGGAAACAAACTTAAACACCGGAGGAATTATGAGACCCAATAAAGTAAAACAAATGTGGGCTAATAACGAACCAGTCTTAGCTGGATGGTTATCTAGCGGAGACCCATATTGTGCGGAAGCTATGGCGAATGCTGGATTCGATGCAGTGATTATAGATATGCAGCATGGGTTTGCGGTAACGCCGGATCGTGCTGTTGCTTGTCTTCAAGCAATTTCAACNACGGATGCNACACCAGTNGTTCGAATGTCATGGAATGAACCTAAAGANATCCAATTCGTTCTAGATGCNGGAGCATATGGCGTGATCGTGCCTTTAGTTGACACAAAAGAGCAAGCACAACAAGCNGTGGGTGCTGCCAAATATCCTCCTGTAGGATATAGAAGCCATGGTCCTAACAGGGCAAGACTATACGCCGGAATGGATTACACCCGTCACGCCAATGATGAAATTTTTGTGTTNGCTATGATAGAGACTAAGACNGGNATTGATAATATNGAAGAGATTGCAACNGTGCCAGGANTAGATGGGTTTTATATCGGNCCTGCAGATTTGGCAATGTCCTATGGAATAGATCCTTTGCTTGGTCCAGACAACTGGAATAAGGATCCTGTCCATATGGCTGCCTGTCAGAAAGTTTTAGATGTTGCTCAAGCACATAATTTGGTCCCGTGTCACCATAGTTCAAATGCAGCTGACGCTAAAGCTAAGTTCAGTCAAGGGTTCATGATGGCTCAGACCGGAGGAGACGTGAACATGGTTTTGAGCACTAGCATAAACGACGTGAAAACTGCTAAAGGTTAAAGGCTTTAGGGGAGAGAACCTGAAGGTATCTCTCCCCNCCTAATGTTTCAGAATGATTTGGACAGAATGCTTTCCCAAAAAGCTTCAAAGTCCCCATTTATGATATCAATAAATGTTAACCCTGCTTGCTTTGCGTAGTACTCATCCATGTTGGTGTCTCCTATGTGGAAACCTTGTCTAGGCTTNAGCTTATTTACTAGTTCGGGTAAAGTGTGCTTGAGCACGATGAAATCCATTTCAATATTGTTTCTTTCCCATATTTGGGTTTGGTCAGTGATGGTCCTGTCCGATGCTGATCCTATGATATAGCCAAGTTCTTTGGATCGTTTAATCATGTTCATTGTGATGATTCCAGGCGGGTCCCCCGCTATAACGGTACCGTCTATATCATAGCTAATGATTATGTTTTCTACGTTTTCCATATTTTAATCCGGGTTTTTCCCTAACATTATCCAACCTCCGCTACTGGGAGTAGTGAAAGCTGCTAGTGCAGTCTCTGCTCTGGTGGTTACTTGTCTGGCGCCTGCAGTGCCTCTTAATTGTTCGATGCTATCAGTATACATAGCGGTCCGAGTCCGACCGTTTCCGAGGTTTCCTCCGCTGGAACACAATGGGTGTGGGCCTTCTACTCGAATGTCGTCAGCATAAAATGAAAATGCATCACCTCTTTTTACTCCGTGCCACTGGAATCCTTCCAGAAAGAATTGGGCCATTATCGAATATCCGTCATATGGATTGAAAATGTCCACTTCTCCAGCTGTAAGGCCTGAACCTTCATACATGCGCTTGGCTGCTATGTCTGTCCATAGCTCTATTTCATCCAATGTAGGTTGTGTGGTTTTGAAAGTGAAATTATGCTGTGAATGATTTAATACGTATACAGGTGTTTGTTTTGCATCGCGAGCGCGTTCAGCGGTAGTAAACAAGTATGCTCCAGCAGCGTTTACTGGTCGATCGCAATCCCATAGTCGCAACGGGCGTAGTATGTATCTAGAACTCACGTAGTCGTCGTGGGTTAGTTGAGGTATGTTATTTTGGTAATTGAATCCCCAGGGAGTGAGAAGTCCGTTACGGTGTTGATTGATTACAAACGGAGCTACATCGTCATGTTCTCCTCCATATTTTCTGCAATATTGTTGGTGAGGGAAAATGTTTATGAAGTCATTACCGCCATGGTTTCCCCAAGGGGCAGTCCATTGATTCCCTCCTTCTGCGAAGTCAGATGCATTAGGCCCCCCTCTGCGATATCTTCCGGCCATATTTCCCGTCGGATAGATCATAAGGCAGTTGTTACATAGTCCGTCGCCCACCGCTTGAGATGCTAATCCAACCATTTCACTTATAGTAGGCGCAGCACTAGGAGCAAACTTTACATTCTTCAATCCTAAATTGTCGATAAGCCATTGAGCATTGACTCTCGTTAACCCCCATTCTGTGTCATAGGGCGGATCAAAATACGGCCTGGGAGCCCAATTTGAGGCAGAACCTCCGCTATCTCCTGAGATAGTGGTTGGGCAGCATACTATTCCGTCGATCTCATCTAGCGACATACCAGCATCTTCCACCGCTTGTTTGCATGCAAGGAGAGAGTAAGCCCCCAATGTTGTTTCTAGGTTCACTTCATCCCATCTGCGGTCTACCGGAGAATGCCCGAAGCCAGCTATTGCCACTTTCCCTCNATGTTCCCACACTCCGAGGCCATCAGAGTCTCTCTTCCACGAATTGTCTATGTCTGTAATCATCGTAATTCTTTCTAAACCTCCTTGATATCTACTGTCCATTCTGGGATTAATTGATCGGGCGAAACTTCCTCAAAGGTAACCGATACTTTCGCTCCTATTGGTGCTTTGTAAGGCTCTGTTCCAGGCAAATTAGAATAGAAATTGATAGTGGGATCTTCATCCAAGCTGATGACAGCCAGATTGTAAGGCTGGTCTGGCATTCTTCTGTTTAATCGTCCGTCTTCAATTACTATGGCTGCTATTATTTCCCCTTTGCCTTCTACTTCTTTCCAACCGAGCGAAGTTGCTTGACTACAGTGATAACAGGATGGATTGATAGGATATTGAAGTTTTTGACAGTCAGAGCAATATTGAATCAAAAGTTTCCGAGAGTTGACTGCATCCCAGTAAGGTTTAGTTAGTTCATTTGGGACAGGTATCAATTTGGGCATATAGTTGACTCCTTAAAAGTTGANATCTTNTACTAAGGAAGTNCCAATCCCATATGTGCCNTAAAAGAAATGGCCNTAATGGGTGGTGCCNCCTGTAATGTATAGTAAATATTGTTCAGGGGTTTGCAATGCAGGAATTGTGGCCNCTGCANTTGACTCTANGTGCTGAAGGTCTGGATGTGAGAGCCAATTTCCCNGTTCGTNTACCGGAATCGGCNTCTTGGATTGGATATCTGATAGGGCCACTTGAGTGTTTTCATGCAGCCATTCTTGGACATTCTTTTTGCTGTATCCTGCTTCTGAAAGTACCACTGCTCTGGATGGGCTCAATAAGATAGGATGGTACGGTCCTTGATAAGGTATATGTTGGTTCGTNTTACCTACTTGAGCCGTCTTTTTCCCTCTTATCCAGTCTCCATTACCTGCGTTAGGGTAGGACATCATGCTCTTAATGTTATGTAAAGTATCGATGTGTGTTTTGGAGCCTGGGTCTAATATATCTGCCGGNCCGGTAACGGTNATNACNGTTACNGTGCTCTGATTCTNGTCATAACCAAGGTCNACGTGGTAGGGATCCCAGGGGCTATCNTCTTCATTTTCTGATATGCACATTCCAAACTTNGTAGGCAGACCAATGAAATTAGGGTCTCCGGANCCTGCCTTGCAATATCCTATGTTTATTAGGCATAACCTAAGTGCTCTCCCTATNGCAGTGTTTGCTTTATTCACNACTCCTGGACCCATGGCGGAAGTTCCGTGGTTTATCCCNGCGTGCTTGGCNAGTGGTCCGTTCACTAGTATCAANGGAGCCTCAGTATGNCCAGAAACCTGCATGTCCCGATGATTCATCTCAGGCTTAGAAAGACAGTCTAGAGTNGCTAAGACTACAGGGAACTGTTCGGGTTCGCATCCAGCCATCACAGCATTAATCGCCACTTTTTCAACCGTCGCAATTCCGAATCCAGGCTCCATTATCATTACGATATCTTGAGGAGCTCTGGTAGTTCCTTTTAACATTTGTTCCACAGCTTCCGGGGTTGGAGGGATCACAGGTAACCCGTCAGTCCAGTCACGTTCCTCAAGGAAAGAGTTAATCGCATTCAATCCAGTTGGGGAATTAGAGAGTTGCACTGTGTACTGTTCAACTTGGGATTTGGANTTTGAAGNGTATTCATTACTGTTNGTNAAAGTTGTNANATTTTCTATGATACTATCAATTTGGCCGTCTACCATATTGTGGATGAAATCTTGTTGCTGACCGGTTGTAGCATGAGGAATAATCACATATCCAGTATATGGTTGTCCCCATCCGGCAACGCACGATTGCCANGCCTTTTCAAAGCTTTTAGCNGCGATTCCTATCGCCGGNACCCCTGCCTTTTCTAGNGTAACCATGTCATGGGCAAGCCATGACGTGCAGCCTCCTCAATGAGCCGTAGCACCTATAACAGCGTCTACTTCTGTNGCAATGATGGCNGCTTCTTCGTCATCTATGTGNACTTGACGNCTCAAGGAAGGTCTGTCCGGGACAAGGTCNCCTCCATACGAAACAAANTTAATATTGGTGAAACGTTNTTTCAGATGGTGAGCTACCCTGTTCACAGCAATATCCGCCCCGCCTGTCATATTNTTGTATAAACCTATAGTCTTATTATCTAAAGAGCCNAGTCTGGGAGCTGGAGTTATTTTGAAATCTACTTGGTTTGCTGCAGGGGATAAGATGCTGATGTCCATGAAGATGATCCTCCGTGTTTATAAAGACTCTTGGCTTCAACCGNTATATTATATGGGTGCAAAATAACCTGCAAGTCGGTATAGTATTAACGGGCGCAGCGTTTATTGTGCCACAAGAACACTATTAAGGAAAATATTATGGCAAAGTTATCAGGCGGAGAAGTAATTGTTCAATCTTTGATCAGAGAAGGNGTGGAAGTAATTTTTGGTCTTCCAGGTGTCCAAATGTATGGACTCGTATCGGCTTTGAGAGAACATCCAGAAATCAAGATGATTGTTCCTAGGCACGAACAAGCGACCACTTACATGGCGGACGGGTATGCGCGCGCTAGTGGAAAAGTGGGAGTAGCTACCGTGGTTCCTGGACCTGGGTTATATAACGCAGCTGCTGGAATGTCTACAGCGTATTCTACTTCGTCGCCTATCTTAATGATTGCCGGACAAATCCCTCGGGCTACTATAGGTATGGATTTGGGTGGATTGCACGAAGTCAATGAACAACTGGATATAGTGANACCAGTGACCAAGTACAACAAACGNGTACTCAGGCCTAATGANATACCCGGAGCTATAGGNGAGGCGTTCGACGCTATGCGNAATGGNCATCCTAGACCTACTCATATAGAAATGCCTCCGGAAACCTTGGTCGAGAAAGATGAAGTTGAAATCGGAGAAGGAACACCTCAGATTAGAGTTCCAGCATCTGACGCAGCTATAGCCGAGGCAGCATCATTGATTGTTAACGCNAAGACNCCTGTGATATACGTTGGGACAGGTGTTATCAGGTCTGAAGCTGAGGCACAATTTCAAGNATTCACCGAGACTACAAACATACCTGTNATTACTAGCCCTTCTTCCAAAGGGGTAATCTCTGACGATCATCCCCANAGNCTGGGAGCAGGGTTACGAGGTAGCGGGCAGTTNAAAGATCTCATGGAAGCAGCCGACGTGATTATAGCTGTTGGTACGAGGTTTGCCCTGCGAAACCCTTCAGGCCAGTCTGCGAAACTGATACACATTGATATTGATGAAGAAGAAATTGGNAAACACCATAAAAACGTTTTGCCAGTTGTAGGGGATGCGCAAGCCACACTGNTTAAATTGACTTCCGAAATACAGAGACTTGGAGGTACAAAGAACGAATCNCCAGCTCCTAAGGTTAAAGAGATTCGGGACNTACTGGACTCCGGTTCTGAGAGTTTAGAGCCTCAGAATTCCATTTTGAATTCACTTCGTGCAGGTGTACCCGCTGATGGAACTATGGTATTCGACATGACTCAAATGGGATATTACTCCAAAGCATTCTGGAAGACNTANGAGTCTAGAACTTACATNGACTCTGGCTACTCTGGTAATTTGGGTTTTGCATATGCAACGGCTTTAGGGGCTAAAGTTGCAAAACCTGACTCTGCTGTCGTAGCTGTTTGCGGCGATGGNGGATTCATGTATAACGTTCAGGANCTTTCGACNGCTGTTAAGTATGGAATCAACGTAGTGGCGATCGTATTTAATGACGGTCACTACGGNAACGTTAGGCGAGACCTNGAACANGACTGGTCCGGAGATTACGAAACTGACTTCGTNAATCCAGATTTTGTGAAAATGGCTGAATCTTTTGGGGCTTTGGGAATTAAAGTTGATGATCCAACTAAGGTNGGAGAAGCAGTCAAGCAAGCGATTGAGGCAGAACGGCCAGCGATNATTGACGTNACCATGTTTGACACAAACGAATTNCCTTTCCCTTATGAGGGCTCAGCTCCTTGGAGAGTTCCCCAGGACGGCTTATTAGAGAAATAANGGANATATCTCAACAGGATCAGCAGTTGGGCGGATCCTGTTGATGCCACTTAGTTGCTTGCTCGAATGCATGAGCGCACTTGAACACCAGGTCCTCTCTGAATGGCATCGATGCGATTTGCAGACCTACAGGGAGGTTGGACCCTGCCTCCTGGGCAAACCCAGAAGGAATTGAAATAGCAGGGCCACTCACGGCGCTAAATAAACCCCTGTACATGCTTTTTCTAAGTCCTTCTTTGGCTGCCTCAACAGTTTTGAACCCTGGTTCGGGATTCATGATCCCGGCAGGCGATTCGTCAGTAGGCATGATGATGACATCATAATCTTGCAGAGCCGCGAAAACGTCTGACCTGATCAGATCCCGCATTTTCTGGGCCTTGTAATAAGCCTGCGCCGGGATCAATTCCCCCGTCAAAAATGCAGTTCTTGTGTTGGGATGGAAATCCTGCGGGCGTTCTCTAATCCATTCTGGATGAATGCTGACTCGCTCGACAAAACTAATTGTACGGCTAGCTGTTCCTGCGTGGTTAGTGTTTGGAATAGATATAGTATCAACTACCGCTCCTAGGCTTTTAAAAGTTTCTATTGCATCTTCTATAGATTGCCGTACGGCAGGATGTAATTTAGCGCGGGGTCCATCTACAAACTCATGGAGTACAGCGATACGCATCTGGGATATGTCGCCGGTCATGGCAGAATTATAATCAGGAACTGTGTTTTGGGAAGTCGTAGGATCTGATGGGTCATAGCCTGCAATAGCTTGGAGAACTTGTGCAACGTCTCCTACAGTTCGGCCTAATGGTCCCAAAGTGTCTAAAGACCAAGAGGCTCCATCTAACCCAAATCTACTTACCAACCCCCAACTCGGCCGGATTCCTGCAAGGCCGCAATGAGCTGCAGGCCCTCTTATTGAGCCTCCCGTGTCTTCTCCTATTGAAGCTGCTGTCATGAAGGCTGCGGTAGCAGACCCAGCTCCCGTGCTGGATGTCCCTGGATCTCTCCCGAGTTCCCACGGGTTATGGGTAATTCCGTAATGGGATGTAATCGGGTCTCCCATAGCGAATTCTGTCATATTAAGCTTTCCTATGATGATGGCTCCTGCTTGCTTCAGTCGTTTTACTACCGTCGCGTCTTTTTCCGGGACGAATGCAGACCGGATCAGGGAGGCACTTGTCGTTGGAATCCCGGCGGTATGGACTTGGTCTTTGATAGCAATGGGCACACCATGCAGGGAGCCTAATTTTTTATTGTTTTTTACTGCCTCATCGGCTGATTTGGCGGCTTGCATGGCTTGGTCTCCAAGTACTGTGATAAAGGCGTTAAGCGTTGGGTTCATTCTAGAGATTTGGTCAAGGTAAGACTGAATAAGCTCAGTTGAAGAAATTGCCCCTTGCGCGATAAGGTGAGCGGACTCAGTCAATGTCCCTCGATGAAGAGCATTAGTCATTTTTCCCTCCTTTAGTGGTAGAAAGTGGCTCAATGATCGCAAGTTGATCGCTAGGTAGTTCTTCAATGGCCTCAAGGACTCCGTTAAGTCCTAATAGAACATCTTCAATGTCTTCAGGTCTTATATCTAAGGATGCTGCCTTGGCAAGTGAGAGTAAGTCTTTAGACGTGAGCATTGTGTCATCTCCTAATATTATTGAATTTTTATTGGTGGTTCTATATTTAATTGTTTTGCAAGGTTATTCAATTCCAGGGAAATGGTCAGGATATCTTGGTTTTCTTGTGGGTCTGAGCCAAATCCGTATCCGGTTCCTCTTGCTTCAAGGTACAGATTGAGCGCATCAAGCAAGGTCTTGTAGCCATCTTCAAGATGCCCTTGTTTGGCGTGAATTAGTCCAGTATACATCAAGGCTGTGCGAGATTGGATGGAGCCAACAGCCGTCAATGTAAGAGATTCCTCAAATACAGTTGATGCCCTCGAATAATTACCGAGGGCGAAATGGATGATTCCTACGTGGTTTTTCAAAGGATAGGATTTTGGTGCTTGCTGAAGCATAAGGGAATAAAGCGCAATGGCCTCGTGGTCTTGTTTGAGATCATAAGCTGCTGTGGCTGCTTCGTACGTTGTATTCCAGTTCCATGGATTGGCCTGTCGTGCATGTTTGGCATTGTTGTAAATTTCCAGATATATGCATTGGACTATATCTTCTGCACGTGAGTGAATAGAACATTGGTCAGGTACCCATGCCCCCGGTTTGCCTACGTGTTCTGCCAAGCTCTTCAGATAAGCATTCTGATAATGGTAATACACCGGAATTCGTGGAGCTAAGTTTATTGCCGTATTGAACTGGTCGTATCCTTCCGCCCAATCCCCAGAGGTATATGAAGATTGACCATCAGCGGCCTTGAATCCAGCTGAGAGGTAATTTGCAGATTGGGTGATTGTGACACTCACAGAGATTAAGGCCACAGCAACCAGGGCCACAACCTGAAAGCTTTTACTACTGGCGTCAGGCGGTAAAGATCTTTCTACTTGGTGCGAATTGGCCGTTAACGCGTATAAAAGTCCCAGCACAAGAAAATATAAAGTTAGGTCAGTCACCTTAGATATACCAACTTGTTGTTCAAGTGAGTGACTCAGGAGAACTATGCAACACCCAAGCGATAACCACATCACGTTTTCAGGCAGCCTACGAGTATATACAATCCAAACAACGATCACTAATGGAATGGCAAAGAAGATGAGGGAAGTCACCAATCCTACCAGGCCTTGTTCGATCCAATAGTGAAGGAATATATTGTGAGCTTGGTCAGGAGTCGCAGGGAGCTGTCTGAATCCATAAGGTGGTGCATTTAGGAGGAATGCGAATTCCATAAGTTCAGGTCCGTAACCGAAGATAAACCGGGTAGCGGCACCGAAATCCCGGGATCCCGGGATTTCAGGTCTGCCAAAGGACGTCACTGCTAGGTTCGTCCAAGTATAGATTCGCCCGTTGAGTCCCCCTTCAGTTACGACCGATGGGATCGAAGTGATTCTAGTATCAATTGTAACTGAACTGTTTGCTTCGATGACATTTTTATCTGGCTGTTCGGAATTTTGCTTGAAGCCGGTAGACCCGTAAGCCACTATACCCGCTGCCATTAGCAAACAAATGATCCAGACTGTGTTTCTGATTGCTTTTTTCAGGTCCTGTACTATAAATCCAGCTATAATAAACAATGCTACCAAGGTAATAGTACCAATCCAAGGGCCTCGACTATTAGTGAATATCATAGAGCTAATTTGTAAAACAAGTCCCGTAGATATAGCTATGGACAACACTTTTCGAATCCTCTGGCTTACCTCAGGTAATCTCATAAAATAAAATAGAGCTGTTAGTGAGACCCCGATAGAAATGAGTAAAAAGGACCCTGCTATCAAAGAGTTCCCAAGCGTACTTGAAATCCTAGAAAATTCCATTGTTTCATTCGTGCCTAGAAAGTCAAAGGTTAGAAATTCCAACACTCCATAAGCCCCTACTAAAGAACCTGATATGGTCACAGCACACAACAACCTGCCAATCTGGCCAGAGGTTTCCAAGTTAGTAGCGATGGCAGCAAACACGACAATGTAACAGATAGTAGAGTACAAAGAAAACGGATCATTCCCTGGTTGATAACCCCATAAGCTTGTCGTGATTGACCCTGAAAATATAGTCGCCAGAATCGTGCTAACTAACAGTAAACCGATACTAAACGGTATAAGCTTGGACATGGTGAAGTGCCGCAGATCCGGCATGAAAGAAGTTATTTGCCTAGGCCGGTCCAGATCTTTGGTAATCCAGGTTACCAGCATGAGAGCGGCCATAACTTTAATGAATACGGTTTTAGGGACTTCAAATCTTGAATAGGCGTCTTGAGACAGTAAGTCGGATTCGCCTGTAAGCAATAATGGCAATGTGAATGCAACCATCAGCCATTGACATTCTAATGCGATGCCTAGGTATCGTTTGTATTCTTGCATGGATTCATTTTAGGGTAGCATTTACATGTGTACAACAAATCGAAGAAGTGTTTTATGTCATTATGACAGTATCTGGACCATCTTCAGTTCGAATAATATTACATACAGCAGTCCAATAGATAGAATCAAAAGAAATACAGAGATGCTTAATGTCAAGAGAGCTGCAAGCAAGGACCCGAACAATTGAGTTTTACAGGACTCTTCCTTGTTGGCGGGGATTATCGGCGTGTCCTTGAGTTGCACGTAGGGAGCGATCGGCAGCGGAAATCGGGGCTTTGATGCAGTAGTTGGTAGTGCGTTTAAAATCGTTGTCGCATATATTGTTTTTGTAGCCTGTAGTGTTCGCTTCAATAGATTACTCCTCCCTTTCACAGCCTATTCTAAGGAAAGCGGTCTCGTTTTTCCATGTGTATTGAGTTTCCAAATACACCAATGTTTTGTAAAATGGGGCATTGCAACAAGTAAACTAGTGAGGATGATATGGATTCTTATGTAACCCTTGGCACTTATAAAGTTGCTGAATGCTACTATCAATTTATGAATAAAGAGGTACTCCCGCAGATCAGGATTGAGCCAACGACTTTTTGGGAACGATTGTGTCAGGTGTTGGATGAACACCTCCCTGTTAACCAGGACCTGCTTCATAAACGGCAAATACTCCAGGCTCACATCGACGATTGGCATATAAAGAATCCTTTCCCCTTCGAAATGTCCGACTATAAAAACATGCTGGAAGATATAGGGTATCTCGCGCCAGAAGGTCCCGACTTTACGGTATCGACCACCAATGTGGACCCTGAAATCAGCGATATAGCAGGCCCCCAATTGGTTGTTCCTATAACCAATGCAAGGTACGCTCTCAATGCAGCGAATGCAAGGTGGGGTAGTTTGTATGACGCGCTCTACGGGACAGACATAATCCCGGAATCAAACGGACTAGATAAGGGTGAAACTTATAATCATAGGAGAGGGGCGGAAGTTATAGAACGAGCGAAACGCATTCTGGATGATTCCGTCCCACTAAGTGACGGGTCATATAAAGACATAGCAGAATTTACGATCTCCGACGGGTCCTTTTTAGGTAGAACCGCTACAGGAGAAAATATTGGACTAGCAGCACCTGAACAGTTCATTGGTTGGACAGGGAGCAAAGAAACACCTGACAGTATTTTGCTTCGAAGAAACGGACTGCACATTGAACTTGTCTTCGAGGCTGGTACTGTTGTTGCTAGTCAGGATCCTACAGGATTATCCGACATCATATTGGAATCAGCAGTCACGACTATAATTGATCTGGAAGACTCGGTTGCCACAGTAGATGCTGAGGACAAAGTGTCAGCTTATCGGAATTGGTTGGGTCTTATGGATAAAACTTTGTCGACGAGTTTTGAAAAAGGTGGTGAAACACTTGAACGGCGATTGAATTCCGACAAGGAAATCGTCTGTGTGGACGGTAGCTCCCAAACTCTAAAAGGCCGATCTCTTCTGCTTATACGAAATGTTGGCCATCTCATGACATCAGACTTGATTAAAACTGAATCGAATGATGAAGTTCCCGAAGGAATCTTGGATGCTGTTACCACCGTGGCTATTGGAATGGTTGATCTGTTAAAGCACCGCGCTAATTCAAATGTGGGTTCTATTTACATCGTTAAACCAAAGATGCATGGTCCTGAAGAAGTTGGATTTGCTAACCGTTTATTTGAGAGCGTGGAAGAGATGTTAGGTTTGGATCTCAACACTGTCAAAATGGGCATAATGGACGAAGAACGTCGGACCACCGTTAATCTTAAAGAATGCATCCGGGCTGCTCAAGCTCGCGTTGCATTCATTAATACTGGCTTTTTAGATCGAACCGGTGATGAGATTCACACCTCAATGAATGCGGGGCCTATGGTAAGGAAAGGAGACATGCGCCAGGCGCAATGGATCTCTGCGTACGAGGACTGGAATGTAGATATTGGAATCGCGTGTGGTCTGCCTGGCAAAGCGCAAATCGGGAAAGGCATGTGGGCCATGCCTGACCTGATGGCTGCAATGCTTGAACAAAAGAAAGGTCACCCAGAAGCGGGTGCTAATACTGCTTGGGTACCTTCTCCTACGGCGGCTACCATCCACGCACTCCATTATCATGCAGTTGATGTCGCCCAGCGTCAACAAGAGTTGAGTGACAGAGTTAAGGCAAATGTGGACCATATACTTACGATTCCTGTGGAATCGAATCCCGATTGGTCGGAAGACGAAATTACAGCAGAACTAGAGAATAACGCCCAAGGAATCTTAGGGTACGTCGTCCGTTGGATAGATCAAGGGGTTGGATGTTCAAAAGTGCCAGACATTAATGACGTAGGTCTGATGGAAGACCGTGCCACGCTGAGAATATCAAGTCAACACATAGCCAATTGGCTACTCCACGGTGTATGTACAAAAGAACAGGTTGAGAAGGTGTTTGAACACATGGCAGGAGTTGTAGACAGACAGAATGCAGGCGATGCCGCGTACAACCCTATGGCCGGAAACACTAACCACAATATTGCATACCAAGCGGCCAAATCATTAGTTTTCGATGGTTTGGATCAGCCTTCCGGGTATACCGAACCTATCCTCCACAGAGAGCGAAGACTGGCCAAATAAGGTTTGTTTACGAGAAAAACTGCTTGTTCTTAAGAATGTAAGCGTCATGCTGCGCGGGAACATTGAATCCGTCGTAAATTGCTGTGACTGGGCAAACAGGTTCCCAGTAGTTACAGTTGGTGCAGGTTCCTGGGTCTATAAAATACTGCTCTGCTTCTGGTGAGGATTTAATGCAGCTCACCGGACATACGTCTACGCAGCTTGCGTCTTTAACTCCTATGCACGGTTCTGTTATAACAAACGCCACTTGCTACTTCCTAATAATAATTTGATAGTATCGGTTCTTCTCTGGTTATAAACTCCAAGACAACAGGTTGATTGCTTTTAGAGACCTCCACTGCTCTTTTAATACTAGCAGCTATGTCCGCAGGGTCAGTAATTCTCTCTGAGTGAGCTCCTAGACTAGCCGCCATTTCTGAATAATTCCCTGTGGTGTATTTGGAATTATATTTTTCTATCGCTATTGGCATATGTTTCTCGTAACCACCCATTGCCCCATTGTTAATAATCACTGTGATGGTCCCAATTTCTTCTCTTACTGCCGTTTCAAAGTCTGTACCCATCATACCAACTGCTGTATCGCCCATCAGGTTAACAACAGTCTTAGTGGGCTCAGCGAGTTTAGCTCCCATAGCTAACCCAAATCCAGCCCCAAGAGGAGTGGAATTACCCCATCCTAAATATCCTCTAGGAACTGTCGCTGTGTAAAAAGGAACGATTTGGTCTCGAGGGTTTCCTGAATCGTGGGTGACGATTGAGTTCGCCTTGTCTAGATTGTTTTCTAACTCCCACACAACACGATAGGGACTTATTGGTGTGGTGTTAGAGGTAAGCCTAGGCTCCCATTCTGATAAAAATTCCTGTCGCAGTGAACTGATCCTTTCCATCGTTTTGTATTTCCGTTCCTCGTCGACCGGCAGGTTCATCTGCTTAATTACTTCTATCAATTGTTGTAACACCAATTTGGAATCGCCAATGATTACCTCGTTTACTTCATATTCTCCGTTGATGTCCTTGTCGTCTATGGTGGATTGAATGATGGTTTTACCGGGGGTTATAGGCGCAGAAGCCAATGTTTTTTGGAAACTGGTGCCTATACCAAAAACCACATCCGCATCTCGTAAAAATTCTCCTACCATTTTAGTGCAGGTGTTACCTCCGGTGCCTAAAGAGAGTGGATGATTTTCTGGAAACGCGCTTTTCCCTAAAGTAGTAGTTAGCACAGGAATCCCCAATAATTCAGATAATTGCGTCAATTCGTCAGAGGCTTCGGCGTATAGAACCCCTTGGCCAGCATAGATTACTGGCCGGTCTGCGTTTAGAAGCAAGGCTGCAGTAGCTTCAATATCTCTGGGATCTCCTGCGGATCGTCTGCTATCAACGTTATTGTACAGCGCGGCTTCATCAGAGATTTGAGAAGTCATTACATCGGTAGGCATCTCTAATAGTACCGGTTGAGGACGGCCTATCCTTAGGTTGGTATAAGCTCTACGCATCATTTCATTTATGCGGTCTGGAGAGTTCACAAAATCAGCCCATTTGGTGACGTGCTGGTAATTGGATGAAGCGTTAAAATCGCTCGTCATTCCCACTCTTTTATTACCTTGGTGGCCTGGCAAGATAAGAATCGGGGATGAATCTGAATAAGCTTGCGCCACGCCGGAAAATGCATTTTCTATTCCTGGCCCTGCCTGAAAAATACAGACCCCATTCTTTTTGCCGTTGTTGATTCGGGTATATCCATCAGCCATGTTAATCGCTGTTCGTTCCACTCTGGAAATTATAGGTCGTATACCTGCATCAGCAACAGCGTCTATGAGAATGTTGTTCGGGAAACAGAAGACGAATTCTACTCCTTCCTGTTTCAGAATGTTGGCGACTCGAGATTTTCCGTCCACTGTAATACCCCTTTATATGGTTTATACTTGATTTGGGTAATATCACATAAAACAAGAGGGTTGTAAATATCCTTCGAACATCATGGAAAGGAGATTGTGAAGAGGTGGCAGACTATATAAAAACAGTATTTGGGCTAGACTTACGATCTTTGGCTTTGTTTAGAATTATGCTTGGTGTGCTGATAATGGTCGACACTTCAATGCGCATTGGGGATTTGAAAGCACATTACACCGATCAAGGGGTCTTACCAAGAAATGTCTTAATTGACCCAGCTTCGAATTTGCTATCTGACTTTGCTGCTTCTTTATACTTCATATCTGGAAGTGCCTTTTTTATGTTTGGCCTTATGTTATTACTAATTGTCATCGGAGCCCTTCTAATAGTTGGATTTAAGACTAGATTAATGACCGTGAGCGCTTGGCTGCTCGTAATTTCTCTCCATGCACGAAATCCCATGGTTATTACCGGAGGCGACTCTTTGCTTAGTCTTCTGTTGTTATGGTCCATTTTCCTTCCCCTAGGTGCGCGATATTCCATCGATAAAGCCCTTAACAAAGAAACTTACTCTACGACTAACCATATTTTTAGTGTTGCGACACTCGGCATCATAGTTCAAATAATATGTGTGTATATTTTTAACTGGTTCAACAAATTGGATCCTGTATGGATACTAGATCACACAGCATTGTATTACGCTCTGAATGCAGATCTTTTTGTTACTCATTTAGGCAAAGTCCTAAGGAATTTCGTTGGATTCACCCAGTTCCTCACCATGACTGTTCATATGCTTCAATTGATTGGTCCGGTATTGTTATTATTACCATTCTGGAATCAAACCGTCAGGATAATTGTCATAACATTTTTCATCACATTTCATGTGGGTATTGCATTGACTTTGAATATTGGATATTTCCCTTATGTATCTATTGTCTCTTGGATTTTACTGATTCCTTCCGGGGTATGGTTATGGGTTGATAAGAGGCGATTGAAACGTAGAGAACCTTTCATTATGTACTATGACGGGGGGTGCGACTTTTGCATAAAAACTGTTCTGATGTTTAAAACTTTTCTTTTCTTGGATTTTGCACCTATAAAGGAAGTGCAATCTGACAAAGAAATAAAAGCTGTCTTTGAAGCAGATAATACATGGGTTATTCGCAGGCACAACAAAGGCCTTATTACCAAATGGGATGCTGTTATCTATGCTTTTGAACAGAGCTACTATTTGTCCTGGATAGCGATAATACTTCGCGTTCCACCGTTGTCGAAGTTGGGAGACAAGCTTTACGGACACATTTCTGAGCATAGAAGCTCTTATTCGAAGTTCACTTCGAAATTACGATTTAATGATTACAAGGTCCGACTAGGGATCTTCCCCAGTGGTGTTGCTGCAGTCGTTCTGGTGTTGGTGGTATATTGGAACTTAAGTAATGTGCGGCAATTAGATATTTCACGCCCTAATTTCATTTCACATATAGGCTCTGCCACCCGGATATCTCAGAAGTGGAGCATGTTCGCACCACATCCTATCCGCACCGATGGATGGCTAGTAGCTCCAGGCAATCTTACAGACGGTTCTGTTGTAGACGTTAGGTCAAGAGGCCCTGTTGAATGGGATAAACCCAAACATGTTGCAGAGAGCTACGACAATAACCGGTGGCGTAAATACTTGGTTAATTTGAAAAAAGATAAACAATTTGAAAGAAGAATTTTTTATGGCAAGTATATATGTAGAGAGTGGTACGACGGTGCCATCGTAGACGGGGTTTCTTTGAAACGATTTGCACTATATTTTATCAAGGAGACGACTAGGCCTCCAGGGGAGCCCCCTGTTATGGGTCAGGAACTGTTATGGAGTCATGAATGTCTCTCTAACTAAACATATGTAAACCAGAAAATAATTATTCAGCCAAATATACTTTTGAACCAGTAAATAAACTTCCTGAGCCAGATAAAAATTTATTAAAAAAATATACAGTAAAATCTGCTATTGGAAGAATTTGGATAATGGTGCCTCCGCAAAGATACCTAGTTTTGAACTTGATTTATACTACATTTTGTGGGTCTTCCTGGTTGACGAGCTAAGACTGTAAAGCAAGCACAACTCACATAAGTTATTGTTATAAGAATATATAGCAAGTGATACGAACCTGTGAAGGTGTGAATGATAGCCCCAACTGCTGGACCGCAACCCAGAGCAGTTATCTGCATAGGCCCGATCGCTCCTGTGATGGTCCCATAGGACCCTCGCCCGAAATATTGAGCTAGCACCATTTGTTCTAATGTACCAGCCGCTCCCGAGAAAACTCCCCAGAAGATTGCGAAAACCCAAGCTTGCCATGCTGTCTCTATATTCATTAGGGCAATCAATAAAAGGGCGGCGATGGTAAGATTACATATCAAGATTTTTCTCGGGCTGTATTTGTCAGCCAACAGGGCCCACAACAGATTAGAAAGTGCTAATACAGTGCCTAGACTAAAGATAGAGGCTGCTTGAATTTTAGACAAACTCAATGTTTCAACATAGTAAGGGACAAGCGTAAACTGGACGCTTGAGGAAGACAGAGTTACGAGAGACGTTACTATAGCTAGGAGCCAAAAGGCTTTGGTTCGTATGGCAGACTGGAACATCCAACTGTATTCAGTGTCACCAGTTTGGCCCGCAGAACCTTCTTTAGGATTCTCACTTGATCCATCTGGTTCTAGCCCTATTTCTTCTGGAGTTTTCCTCATGATGAAGAATAACGGAATTGTTAAGATTAAGCTGAAGGCTCCAAGTACATGGTATGCATTTCTCCAACCATAATGCTTTGTGATGTAGGAGATCAAATGAATATTAAACGCTCCTGCCACCGGACGGGACATTGTGACGAGCGACAAGGCAATATTCCTTCGTTTCCTAAAAAAATTAACGGTGACGGTCCGAGGCACTACATTTATCAGGATAGGTTGAGTTATGGTTCTAGCTACAATGTAGGATATGCCAAAAGAAACAAACGCAGGAATACCTCCAATGATGAAATAACAAATTGCAACAATTACTAAGGCAATAGGCATCATTTGCCTAGGCCCATATTTGTCAGCAAATCTCCCTACAAAAGGACTTATGAATCCTGAGAGCCATGTTCCAATGGCGATTGTTATAGAGAATTCTGTCTCCTTCCATCCGGTCTCCTCTAAGATAAATACTTGAACCCCACCCAAAACAACTTGTGCCACCGAAGTGGCAGCAAAGGTGGAAAAGAAAGATGCTGCCAATATGGCCCAACCGTAATAGAAAGGGAACGATGGGTGCCAGTTATAGATCTTCTTTAACACTGCTCATCCTTTTGTGCTATTAAATGCTCTGAATAATAACATTTTACAACCGAAGTGTTTGACTGTGTTGAGAGACCGTATTAGGATGGACAAAATTAGAGGGGGGAATATACACATGAAGAGTTTAGCTGCGATTAATCTAGAAATAGGCAAAGATTTAGTAGTGGACGAGATAGAGATTCCAGATCCTAGACCAGACCAAGTGGTGGTTAAATTAAGCTCAAGCGGGGTATGCCACTCTCAACTTCATCAGATTCATCAGCCGGACCTTCCTAGACCGTGGATGCTTGGCCATGAAGGGACCGGAGTAGTAACTCATATCGGTTCCTCTGTGAATCATGTAAAAGAAGGGGATACAGTTATCGTAACTTGGGTTCCGAGGACTCCTGTTAAGGGGAGGCCTGCGAGCACATTGTCAGGCGTGACCTATCGTGAAGAGCCAGTTAATGGGCAAGTATACACCTGGGGTCAGGATGTTTTACTAAACGAACAGTACGTGGTTCCTATAGATAAGAAATATCCTGCAGACGTTACTTGTATAGTGGGATGTGCAATTTTAACCGGCGCAGGAGCAGTACTAAATACAGCTAAGGTAAGGCCTGGCGATTCAGTAGTGGTATACGGAGTGGGAGGAGTAGGATTGTCAGCTATACAAATGGCAAGCATTTTAGAAGCTTACCCAATTATTGCTGTGGATTTAGACGATCAGAAATTAGAATTCGCTAAAGAGTTTGGTGCAACTCATTTCGTCAACGCCCTGAACACTGAACCTATTGAAGCAGTCCTTGAAATTACTAATGGGGGTGCTGATTACGCATTTGACGCTATAGGAGTCAAAGCAACTAACGAACAAATTTTACCGTCTGTTAGGGGCGGGGCAATGGGAGCAGATAACCACGGAGGCACAGCTGTACTTATTGGAATCCCCAACCAAAGTATCACGATAGACCCTTCTCTATTTGTCCGAGGGCAACGAACATACCGAGGAAGCTTGGGCGCAACGTACCCTGAAAAGGATTTTGAACTATTTCTTCGGTGGTATGAAGAAGGAAAATTTCCATTAGACAAAATGATCACAAAGAGATACTCATTAGCCCAGATAAATGAAGCCTGTCATGATCTCGAATCTGGACAGATTTTCGGAAGAGCAATTCTGGAATACTAGAGAGCAGGCTGAGGGACGGTTTGCACTTACTCTTACCGATTTAGTTATGTTAAGCTCAGTTTGACTTGAGAAGGAGAACATTATGCCTCTAGATTCACAGATGCAAGACATATTAGACATGTTGGATGGACTAAATATTCCACCTAACGAAACATTAACACCTGAAGAAGCGCGAGAATGGCGTAAAACCAGACCAATTCCTCAAGGACCAGAAGTTGGAAAGGTCTCCAATGTGACAGTAGAATCTGAAGGAGTTGCAATTCCGGTAAGAATATACCAACCGACACAAGATGGAACCTACCCTATATTGGTTTGGTTTCACGGAGGAGGCTGGGTTTTAGGCAATATTGAAACTGCTGATCCGGTTGCTAGGCGGCTTTGCATACAAGGAAAATGTGTGGTCATGTCTGTCGATTACAGGTTAGCCCCTGAAACAAAGTTCCCTGGAGCTGTTGAAGATTGCTACGCTGTAACTGAATGGGCGGCCAAGCAAGGACATATCTACGGTGGCGACCCTGATAGGATTGCCGTAGGGGGAGACAGCGCAGGAGGAAACCTTGCGACAGTTGTATCCATCATGGCAGCACGAGCAGAGGAAGGTCCAAAGATTTCGTTTCAGATGCTGATTTATCCCGTAACAGATTATGACTTTGATACCAGTTCTTATAATGACAACGCTAAGGGGTACTCTCTCACTAAAGCGGGCATGATTTGGTTTTGGGACCATTACCTGACAGGCCCAGAAGATTCCAAAGATCCGAGAGCTGTTCCGATACACGACCCAGACTTATCTGGTCTTCCTCCGGCGATTGTAATTACCGCAGAATTTGATCCGCTGAGGGACGAAGGAGAAGCCTATGGACAAAAACTTTTAGAAAATGATACGCCGGTGATTATTTCAAGGTATGACGGTGTAATTCACGGGTTCTTCAGCATGGCACCTGCTTTGGACAAGGCCAGCATTGCTATAAAAGAAGCCTGTGATGCCATGAATCAGTGGATGTAGCGAGGAGTTAATGCCAAAAAGATTATACGAGCCACATGTTTCCCAGCCTTTCCCTATCAGTAGAACGAAAATAGACCTGTCGGTTGAATGTTCGCGCTGTTTTTACTTGGACGTGAGACTTGGAATAGGTCGTCCATCTGGACCTCCATTCTTGTTGAATTCTGCAGTCGACGTATTACTGAAGAAAGAGTTTGACATCTATAGGAGGACACAGACCTCTCACCCAATCATGGATTCATTGAGACCTGGGCTCGTGCCAGCATCAAGGTCAGATCTGGAAACTTGGCGGTATAATTTCAAAGGAGTGAGAACTCACCACCCGGAAACGAATTTCGAATTATTCGGCGCCATGGATGACTTGTGGCACGATACCATCAATGATGTGTTCATTGTCGTGGATTATAAGAGTACCTCCAAGAAAGACACAGTGGCTGTAAGCAATGTATATCCTGGCTATTGGAGGCAATTGGAATTCTACCAATACTTGGTCGCGAAACAGGGACTTAATGTTACTAACCTCGGAGTCCTTGTCTACGCCAACGCGAAAAAAGATGTCGAACAATTTGGAGCGCAGTTACTATTCGACGTTCGTTTAGTTCATGACACTCTTAACAATAACTGGGTAGATAATGCTGTGTTGTCAGCCTGGAGCGTGCTTAATAGTGACACTATTCCCCCGTTTAACGAAGAATGCAAATACTGTGCCTATGCGGAGAAGAATTCCGTCCAAAATGCCACATCTGACAAGCCAGTAGAGTCTCAGTTTACCCTTCCTTTTTGATATCGGTTTAGGACAAGTCTAGCCCTACACAAAGTTCATCTATAGTGTCATTCATGTTAAAGAATCTTTGGGCAGGATTAGGAGCTACCGTTTTTGATAACCAATAGTTTAATCTGTGCCACTCTGTGTTTTGTGGGATTAATGGGTGTTTTATGTTCAGATGGCCTTGCTTGACTGATTCGATTGAAGAGGTCATAAAAGGGAGTTTCCCGGTTAGTAGATGCAATACCGTTAACCCCAATGAGTATATATCTGTAGCTGCGGAGGCACGTCCCAGATTCCACAGTTCCGGAGCCATGTACTGATAAGTTCCTTCGGGAACATCAGAGAGTTGGTCAGGCGGGGACCCCAATAATCTTGAAAGCCCGAAGTCTATAATCACAGGCCGAAAATTGTCAGCTAGAAGAATATTAGCAGGCTTAACGTCTAAATGAAGGACACCCTGGTTATGGATGTGTTTAATCCCTTCGCAGATTCCTAACAAAATCTGAGGGATTGCATCCCCGATTTGTTCCGCGCAGCCCACATAGTCTGATAATGATTGTTCCACCCACAAGGCAGTGTAGAATTCTAGGTCTGCATTTTCCCCTACCTGCATTGGTGTCTGAACGTTAGGATGGGGAGGAAGATTCTGAATTATTGTTAACTCTTTCCTGAATGCTTTTAGAGATGAAGGCCGCCCTTGTATCGGAGTTTTGACCGCTATCTGGATGCCGTCCAGCATNGTCTTATATAAGTGACTCTGTCCACCTTGCTTGTACAGGTCGAGATTGTGAAGAAACCCTGACATAAAAAAGTACTCCTATGGCACCAATGGTACCATCTACAAAAGGGTTATAGGTTATTGTCAGTATGCTTAGTTTTCTGTNGCCTGTAGCTTTGAGTCTTCTGAAGAGNNTGNTTTCCTCTTATAAATATTAGGCTCAGGCATTTCAGTGTAGTAAGTCCTTCCACATTGGCAGCATGTCCACTCATAATCGGACCAGATCAGATCACCNTTGCACTTNGTACATCCCTTTAATCTGATTGCCATAACGAATCTCGAACCTCCTGTTACGGTTTAGTTTATATTGACGTCNNAAATTTACGCGCCGCAATCATAGAATTAAAGAAAAGAGAAGTCAATACTTTTAAAGGGCCAAAATACCGAGTTTTTGAGGTAATATGAGGGAGTGTGGGCAAAAGTCCAAAGAAACGGGGATTATTGGAGCCGTTGTCGTTGTTAACTATTTAAATATTGGCCTATGTAAGGTTCCATTTGGGGTTCAGAGCACTCATTTCTTTCAGTTTTGCAAGAAGCCAAGGCTCTACAGCAGGATCAACGTAGAAATGAGGTTTTATTAATTCTTTTTCGTCATTTATACGTCCAGATTGGAGCAATGCTCCTGACTCCGCTGTCCCGGGCATGACGCTAACGCCGTATCTCAGATAGCTGATGGTAGCATTGGCTTCAGATAGGAATTTCAATTTCTTGTTCACGCTGTCTTCAGACTCCCCGATTCCTCCAAATCCAACATTGAGCCCAAATCCCAGCTTTTCCCTGGTACATATTTTGTATATGCTGTCATCATCCGCCGTTAGGGCATCATCCGCCGTAATTAAACTAAACACGCACCCAGCTTTTTTCATTAATTTGATTAATTGTGAATCTGGGTTGCTAGGAGAAAGCACTGTGCTCCAATGCAATCCGAGTCTAGCATGGATNAGAGCCTCACACAGAACTTCAGCATCTTTGCTAGGTACATTAAAGGCATTATCAATAAAGAAGACNTTCTTAAAATTNTCTAGNCGGCTCAACGTTTTTAATTCAGAGATGATGTCTTCAGGGCTTTTGGATACTCTTAATGAGCCAGACCCGTATTGCCAGCTAGTCAANTTGGTCACTACGCCGATGCCAAACCCAGCTTTATTGTAAAGATCTAAGTTAAGACCTTCATAATAAGGAGTTGGGGTAAAACTGGAAGTGCACACGCTGCCATCATATCGAGTCTCGGTGGAGTCTGTATATACCAGGCCCTGGTAAGCTGTAGGATCTAGTTCATCAGCCTCAATATCACTGATCAAAGCGTTAAAAGCTTCTCCTGAGTCCCCTACCAAACCAAAATCTGCACCTACATATTCATAACAGGGTACAGGTAAGGTGCTGAAACCAGGGCCTCCTACAATCACCCGTGCTTGTGACACCTTTTTAATCGTAGTAATAACCTGCTGCGTAATGGGCACTGCCCATCTGGTATCTATATAGCTATGATTGCTCAAGTTCCTAAGTGAAATTCCAATAACATCTGGAGCAAATGTTTTTATAGCGTTTATTACATCTGCATTGTAATCCTCAGAAAACATAAGGTCCAANAGTCTGACTGAATGAAGTTCCTTGTTCACGAANCCACCGATGTACGCTAGGCCAATAGGGAGNGGCTGGGCGTTCATCCTGTTGTTCATCCGTGACTCCATATTTGTTGCGATAAGCAGTACTTTCACAGATCCTCTCTAGCCGTTGGTTTCCTGCATTGTACCTAAAAGGTTTATAAAACTCCAAAATTCNCTAAATTCGGCCTGAAAANATGTGTTCCTCACGNAGGAGTCATATAACATGTTGNCGAGGAGAATAACATGGGAAAATTNATATTAGACTGTCTACTTCTAAAGCAATCGGCTTTCGAGCATGTGGAGGAATATAGTAATTTTACTTTATATTCTGCGGCCATAGTCCTCATAACTGCAATCTGTTTGGCGGTAGGAGCCATACCGCTTGTAGGCGGGTTTGACGNGGTGTCCATCATCTTCGCTCTTCTCAAATGGGGTATCCTCGCTGGAATAACATACGCATTAGGGGNNACCATACTAAAAACCCCTAAGACTCACGCGACCATTGGGCAGGTTGCCCGCACCTTGGGGTTCGCTCAACTACCAGGGGTGTTTTATTTACTGGGATTGATAAATCCACTATTTGTGCTTGGGGTGTTTGTATGGCAATCCTGGGCGTCAGTCCTTGCTATTCGTTCAGCTTTAGACTACGAACGTAAACTGAGGGCGCTGTTAGTATGGATGATTGGCGTCATAATGACAGCGGTCCTACTTACTACACTTAGAGACATCNTAGGGATCTAATAATTATCCGTGTTTTCAAATGCAAGGGTAGCATGTCTTAAAAATATACCCCCTCTTGGTTCTCCNAGCGGCCCATTAGCAACGAGNCACGCTACNACTATGGTCCGCTCGGTTGCTAGNTCCTCCGTGATTTCTATGCGCTGCGGCAAATTCAATCCTACTATGGTGCCCACGCTTCGATCTATAAGTCCGTTNACCCACACTTCCCCGTAATTGTCCGCATTTGTTTCAAAGAAGACTCTCCAGCCGCTCACGTCAACTCCNTCTATCNTCGACGGAACAGACATAGTAATCCTGTACCATCCAAAAGTGAAACCTTTGGAATGGCTCCTTCTTATATCGGTGCATATTTCCCAATCNGAGTCATCATAAGAAGGAAGCCTAGCTTCAGATNCTTCNACTTGTGCTACAAGCCCNTCATTTTCCTTCCCTGGAATAAACCCCATTGCNAACTTCCATTGTGCACCTACTTTGGTTAATTCTTTTGAATTGTTCAGATCTATTGTTATTCTTGGCATNAGTCTCTCCTTATTTTATTTGAACCCCCAGTATTTTNNGGCGTTAGTATAGAANATTTTATCTTTTTCTTCGGAAGTTAAATTTAAATAATCATAAGGNAAACTCAAAGAATTTNTGTATCCTTCTCGTGCAGACACTGGNGGATAGTCACTACCCCACATAACTCTNCTTGTNCCNAAGGCCTCTAAAGCCATTTCAATAACAGGAGGGATTTCCAGGAACGGCATGGGNTGTGGCAATGGCCGTGGCCTCTCGCAAAACTCACCAAGCCCGGTCATTTTGATAGCAACATTTTCATACTTTGCTAAAGTTAAGGTTTTCTTATACACCTCGTAAGGAATATCTGAGGAAGGCCTGCCTGGGCCAAAAAATGCTCCCACACCTCCTAAATGTTCTATAACGAATTGTAGATTGGGACAAGTTTGTATAACAGTTTCAAAATACTCATCTGCATAATGTTCAGCGGCTCCCATGACTGTAGCAGTCATCCCGACGGATTCGGCACATTTCCAAATATGGTATGGGTCAGCTCCCGGGGACTTAGTATCAGCGGTGAATCGAATTGCCTGCACCCCTCGTGAGGACAGGTTTTCTATATCTTCTTTGGCGTGATTCTTAGTATGGTCAACTAGTCCAGCTACTCTGAATTTTTGAGGGTAAGTCTCGGCTTGCTGAATGAGGTAATCATTGTCATAAACTCCGAAGAATTGCACCAAGAGGGATTTCTCAACAGAGTTTAATTTCATCTGATGAATCATAACCTCTATGGGTTCGAACCAGTATGGTGATGCGTGGCAATGAGTATCTATGGCTCTCATGAGTGCCTCCTAATTAATTCTTTCTAAGCTGGGGAGCTATCAGTGAGACGATCGTTATNAGGAAAATCCCTAACACACCGTTAATAGCAACTGCGGAAGCCACTCCTATTTCCCCAGCCATCCAACCGGAGAACAGACTTCCAAGAGCATGAGGATAAATCGCTAACGTACGTAGTCCTTGGATCCTGCCTCTATAACTGGGATCGGATTGACCCAGCAAGAGACTTTGAATTTTTATTAACGTTGTCGCCCATGCAAAGCCGGCAACCATCAGGATCATCAACCATATTTCAAAGGTTGTAATGATCGAAAACAAGATCATCATTGAATGCCACACGATGACCGCAATGATTAGCATGAGACCTTGTCTTTGATTCCTGGAAAAGGTTGAGATTATCAAGGACCCACTAAAAGCACCCAGAGCAAATACCATCATCAATAGAGATGCTTTGGTGGCATTGGATTCTATGACTACATTCGCAAACATTGGGAGTAACGTTTGGTGGAACGTGAATCCAGTTACATTGATTAGTACGGCAACCAGGAGAGCGGCCCAAAGAATTTGTCTTGCGGACACGTATTTGAACCCATTTCCTATAGATTTTAGAATGTTTTCTCCTTGATCCATACTGGATGGGTTCACTATTTTCATAAACAATGGTGATATGCCGGCAATTGCATAAAAGAAGAAGATGACTAAGAATGTTCCTGCCGGACCAAAGACATCAAACATAAATCCAGCGAATAAGAGCCCCAATACCATACTTAAATTCCGTCCTCCATTAACCAGTGCCATGGCTCTAGGAATCTCTTGTTGGGGAACGCTGTCGCCAGCGAGGGCTTGGGCTGTCGGCATTTCAAATATTCTAGAAATTCCCGTCAGACATACAATCAAGAAAAGATGCCAGAGTTCTAAAGCGTCAGCGAGCAATAATGCAACTAATACAAGAGAAAGCATGGCTGCCACGAACTGCATGGAACTAACCAACAGTTTCCTTGATACTTTATCTGCAATAGCACCCGAAAAGACAGACAAGAAACAAAACATCAGTCTTGTAGCAGTGATGCCTCCGCCCAGAAGGAGTGCCCATTTGGAACCACTAGACAACTCGAGCACTAACCAAATTGCAACAAATTGCTCGGTGAAATTCGCTAATCCAGTAAAGAAGATAGAATTCCATATGCAAAAATAATTTTTGCTTCCAAGTAACTTCAACGGACCAGACACGTTTATGTTGAGTTTTGACATAGAAGACCGCCTTAGGAATTGCTCCATCATACATTCAACCAAGGTAAATTGAAACACTTCTGATTTCTTGCTTTATACAGCATTAACATCCGAGTCCAATTAAGATACAATAGTATCACTCGCAATAATAGAATTTGGAGGCCCTATGCTAGACTACAAACCAAGTATTATTTTATCCAACAAAGAATATAACATCGTCGGCAAGAGAGCTGAGCGCCAAGATGCCTACGACAAAGTTACCGGTAAGGCTCGATACGGTGCAGACGTAAACCTGCCTGGATTGTTACACGGCAAGATTCTGAGAAGTCCTCACTCTCATGCCCGTATTATCTCTATTGACGCTTCAAAAGCTATGGCAATTCCAGGCGTACACGCAGTCATAACCGGATACGATCTCCCAATACTACCTGGTAAAGTATCTGAAATGCCTGAAGGAGCAATGGTCAATATGGGATTCTGGGGACAGAATGTCATGGCCAGAGAAAAGGCTTTATACAAAGGACACGCCATTGCAGCTATAGCTGCCGATTCTGCGCACCTCGCAGAAGAAGCATCCAAATTGATTGATGTTGAATATGAAGTGTTACCGCACGTAAGCACTTCTGAAGAAGCCATGCAAGATGGTGCCCCTATACTGCACGAAAGACTAGGAACGATCAGCAACCCAGCCCTCCGCCCAGGAGGTTTGATGGATGACGACGACAAAACCCCTGCTTCAAACGTCGCGAACGAATTCGAGTTTGTTTTGGGAGACGTCGATGCTGCATTCAACAATGCAGATGTCATCGTAGAAACAGAGACCAAAACCTCCCCGGTTCATCAAGGATACATCGAACCTCACAGCGGAACTGCAATGTGGCACGACGACGGGAAGATAACCGTGTGGTCAAGCAGCCAAGGGCATTTCATGGTCAGGGAACAAGTTGCTAAACTGAATCAAGTAGCTCTCTCAGACGTGAAAGCTATTCCAAACGAGATTGGCGGTGGGTTTGGAGCCAAGACTATGTCTTATGTAGAACCCCTTGCAGCTTTGCTCGCTAAAAAAGCTGGTAGACCGGTTAAAATTGTTATGGGCCGCAAGGACGTCCTGGAAGCTACAGGACCAACCTCTGGTACTAGCGTAAAAGTGAAGCTAGGAGCAACCAAAGAAGGAAAACTTATTGCAGGGCACGCAGTGCTCGTCTATGAAGCCGGAGCTTTTCCTGGTTCGCCTGTATCCCCAGCTTGTCAATGTATATTCGCCCCGTACAACATTCCAAATGCCTATATCAAAGGTGTTGACGTGGTGGTTAATCGCCCTAAAGCGACAGCCTATAGAGCCCCTGGAGCACCTACAGCAGCTTTCGCTATGGAAATCGCTATAGATCAATTATGCGAAAAGCTTGGAGTGGACCCTGTGGACTTTAGGTTAGAAAACAGCGCAGAGGAAGGTACTCGTCGTGCTACTGGACCAGTAAACCCCAAAGTGGGATTTAAGGAGACTGTAGATGCGATTAAAAACCATCCTCATTATTCCGCGCCGTTAAATGGTAAATACACAGGTCGGGGAGTTGCTTCCGGATTCTGGTTCAATGGAACTGGTCCTGCCACGGCTATGGCCACTGTTAATCCCGACGGTACAGTAAACCTGATTGAAGGATCTGCAGATATCGGGGGCACTCGAACGACCTCAGCAATGCAGTTCGCAGAAACATTAGGAATTTCTGTGGACGATGTCAAACCNCAGGTTGGAGACACCGATACTATNGGATTTACGTCTAACACAGGGGGAAGTGGNGTAACATTCAAGACTGGAATGGCTTGCCATGNAGCTGCTTTAGATATCAAANCTCAAATAGTGGCCAGAGGAGCAAAGATTTGGGATGTGTCAGAAGAAGATGTCCAGTTCGAAAACGGAGTGCTAAGTCACAAATCTGACCCTGAACTTAAACTTGATTTCAAGCAAATCGCAGCCAGAATGAACGGAACAGGCGGTCCATTGGTCGGCAGAGCTGGAGTCACACCTCCTGGCCCTGGTCCCGCACTAGCAACTCATGTAGTTGATGTTGANGTGGACGTTGAGACTGGTAAANTCAGCATTNTGAGATACACTGCCGCTCAAGATGTNGGAAAAGCNATTCATCCCTCTTTCGTTGAAGGTCAAATTCAAGGAGGNGTGGTTCANGGTATCGGTTGGGCTNTGAACGAAGANTACTATTTGAACGATGACGGGCACATGATGAATGCGAGCTTCCTGGATTACAGAATGCCTATATCTCTTGATTTGCCCATGATAGACACAGTCATAGTAGAAGTTGCTAACCCTAATCATCCATATGGAGTGAGAGGAGTAGGAGAGGTTCCTATATGCCCTCCGATGGCGGCTATTGCAAATGCTGTCTATGACGCAATCGGGGTAAGAGTAAATGAGCTTCCAATGAAGCCAGGGACAGTGCTGAATGCTATTCTGGAACACGGCGCCAAATAGGCTTTTGCGGAGCATTCCGCCCTGCTAATAACAGTGTCCTGATTATAGGGAGATGTACTTAGTTACCGCATCTCCCTATTTTTGTTTACACCGTTGAGAGAAAGAAACGACTTCTAGATCTGGGTTGCATTAATCGATTGCTTAGAAATGTTAACCAATTAATTTATGCTGTTATAAAGGAATTAGCGAAATTAGCGCAAAGATGGCATAACACTGGAAGCAAAATCTTCAAGCCCTTTTATCGCGTCGGAGAGAGGCATTCCCGGCCAATTCATCCTGAGGCTCACTTGATCAATACCAAGTTCTTCATACCTTTTCAATTCACCTATACAATCTTCTGGACTTCCAACTATGAATCTATCTTTTGCCAGTTCTTGGAATTCATCAGCAAATTTGTCGTCTTCCGGTAACGCTTTATCTTGGCCCCATTGGGAGTAGGCTTCGTACTTTCCACTCAAATACGGTGCAGCTACTTTCCATGCGGTTGCCGCATCTCGGTGCACGAATAATTCTCTACCCATCGGAAGAGCCTCTGGCACTTGGACATTAGCTTCCTCGGCCGTTTGTTGATAAAGAGCTATTTGGCGTTTTATGGTCGGAAAGTTCGCATGAGGATTCACATACCAAGTCAACCCATTAGTGGCGGCTCTTTTGATCGCAGCATCACTGTTAGCAGCTAACCAGAAGGGAGGTTTGGGCTGAGTCACCGGTTTAAGAATCATCTGAGCATTCTCCAGTTGAAAGTGCTTTCCATTGAATGTCACAGGCTCTCCGGTCCATAATTGTTCTACTATTTGAAGGCATTCCATGTAGCGTGACACTCGGTACTTAGGATTTACGTTGAAGGCATTATATTCTTCGTCTCTATAGCCGAGTGCGCCGGCAACTATAAACTTGCCTCCGGTTATGATATCCAGAGTCGCCATTTGCTCAGCCAAATCCACAGGATGCTGAAGAGGAATGAGTAATGTCGCAACTATCTCCATGCCATCTGCTTCGCCTGCTAACCTGGATAACATGGGAATGGTTTGCAATTGTTGATATGGGGCTGTTAAATAGTGTTGACCTTGGTATATAAAATCAAAGCCAAGGTCGTTCGCGTGTCTAACATATTCCACTATTTGTTGGTAATGAGCGTGCATGTCTGTTCCAACAGGTTGTTGACCCATGCCCGTAAGTGATAGCCCTAGTTTCATAGATATTCCTTCTTACGTTTTAGAATTGGGTGAAGAGGGAGGGACTCCTTAAAGGTTCTGCTATTTGTTCTTTTGTAAGGGGAATGACTTCATTGTGATAAACCTGTATTCTATGAGACGCGTAATCGGTTATGTACACATTACCTTCACCATCTGTCTTGACACTGGTTGGACCACGTAGGTCTTTTTGGGGCTCTAATGGTGTCATTTCCCGTATTCGAAGCGCAACGGGGTTGCTATACAAGAACTCAATAGCTTGNTTTCCAAGAGTTGCGTCTCCAGTAATTTTTTGNACAAATTGACCTTCTGAGTTGAACANTTGTACTTTANTTGTAGATTTGTCTGCGACGAATAAGTCNCCGTTGGCGTCCACTGTCAATCCCGTCGGCTGATCAAAACAACCGTCACTGTCACCTGGCCCACCTATTTGCTTCACAAACGATCCATTTTTATTGAACATCTGAATTCTCTTGTTCTGCCAATCAGACACGTATATATCATCATCAGGCGAGACTGTAATACCCCATGGCATATTTAATTGCCCTTCGCCATCTCCAAAACTCCCGATAGTCTGTAAATGTTTGCCTGCAGTGGTGAATCGATCTATTCTATGATTCATCGCATTAACAACTAATAAATTGTTTTGTGAGTCAAATGCTATTCCGGACGGACGGTTCAAGAACCCTGGCGCGGTACCGTGTTCCCCCCATTGGGCCACCAGTTTTCCTGAAGTGGTCATTTCTGTAATTTGATGGGTCCCTTCATCTGACATAAAAATATTACCATCAGGGTGATAAGCCAGCGCAGCAGGCCAGATATATTTGCCTTCGATTGAGAAGTCTCCGCCGTCCCCACCGCCGCCTTTTCCGACAAAATTAAATGCCAACAAATCATCGTCGTCTGTTGATAATGTCCTTAGGAATGTCACCGCTTGTCCACCTCTGCACAATACGTACAGTTTGTTGTCGGCCCCAATAGTTAGATCAGAGGGTGTGTTAGTGAGTCTTCTCATCCCTAGGGTCTTTTTGTAACTTAGTCCTACTCTCAGTAATGCATGCGGGGTAGTCATTTCGCACTCTCCCTTTTAATTGATCAGGGACAACTGTTCGAAGTTGCCTCCCACTATAGACGGACTATCCAATTTAAACCATTGTTCAATCACAGATGAATACAATCCTCTAAAGTCATATTGAAACGCTAGGTCCCCGTTGTCAGTTTTACTAGGTTCTATAGACGGATATTCAGAGTATAGCCCACCATTTACTCTGTTTCCTATTAAGAATGCCCCTCCGCCTGCTCCGTGGTCCGTACCGCTACCGTTGTCTACCACTCTTCTTCCGAATTCAGACCATATCATCATGATTACGTTATCCGCAGCATCATGCTCTTCTAAATCCATAAAGAAATCTTTTACGGCTCGGTTGACATCAATCATCAATTTTTCGTGGCCAGAGTATTCATTCGCGTGAGTATCGTAGCCTCCATGTTGGGTATAGAACACTTTCACACCTAGGTCCGCGAGATGAATCCTCGCCACATCTCTGAGGTTTTGAGAGATAGGGGTATCTGCATATTCTATAGAGCTAGAGTACATTCCTGGCACAGTTTTTAATATCTCTGCTCCAGCTTGAACATCTCTACCGGTTTGCTTCAAATAATCTCTTACCATCCCAGCACCCGTGTAAGGGCTATACATTTTTTCAAAAATAGACATGGCTTGGGCCCGTTTGTCTTCATGTTTAATGCCAGTCAGAAGTCCATAGGTGTCTAGGTCTCCAATGGAAGTCACAGGAACGTCTTGCGCTACCACTGCTCTGGGCAAACCTCTGCTGATACTTATGGCGGTTAAGACGTTTTCCTTGTTCGGATCTAAATCCCTTATCACTTTCCCTAGCCAACCTTCAGTAGCAACTTTGTCTGGTTCGCAAGTATGCCAAATATCTCTGCTTCTGAAATGCGAACGGCTAGAATCCGGATAACCAACGCCCTGCACTATACCCATCTTACCCTTTTTATAAAACTCTTGAAGGGTGGTTGCATTCTTATTGAAGCCCAATTCATCGTTGATTGGGAGCACGTCTTCCGGCTTAAACGCAATATGTGGCCTACTGTCATAGTAAAAACCGCTAGTGTAAGGTATCAACGTGTTGAGGAAATCATTCCCTCCAACCAGTTCCAATACTACGAGTGTTGGTTCTTTTTGTGTATTAGTCATTATAATTCTCCGTTATTAGGTTATCCAAATTGGTAGTCCACAGAAGATACTATTTGTTGAAGTGTAGTTATCAGTCTGTTCTTTGTTTCTGTTCCTGAAATGTAGTCCCCTTGGGATGTTGCATCTTCGTATATAGTCTCTCTGGTATCATCTCCGAGTTCCACATAGCCCAGCAATTCCAGACATGCATCGACAAACCCGTCAGACGACAGATTTCCTCGTTCTTCTACCTCATTAATCATGTCGTCTAGCCCAGGGGCTTGGCCTGAGTCAAACTGCCCGACTGCGAAGTTGATTCTTTCATTTAGGGTTCCTGCATCTATCCATTCCCGACCAGTATGCCAACCCTCAACGGTAGGCGGATACATAAGATTTTGACCCATTGCAGTAGCAGTGAGGGCCAAGCCTACAAACGTAGGTTCAGGGAATTCTAATGTTCTTGATGCCTTCATTGTTCCTACCATTAGTTCTACGGGGCTCTTTATTTTTTTGAATTTAGCATCTTTAAAGAATTCAGAAGTCAACAGGGTACGCATGATTTCTTTGATGTCCCCATTTGTCTCCATGTATTTATCAGTCAAAACTTTGATCGCCTCTGGGTCCTGCGGCGGGACAATGTTCCACGCTGGAACTTGAGGCTCGTCAGCAACGAAGAAAGTGTACATATGCCTACAAATAAATCTTGCAGTCGCTTCCCGGGGAATTATCATATCTAGAATATCTTCCCCATTGAAGTTGCCTTCGTTCCCTAGAAAGGTTTTTATGCTGTCATCGTGGTCTTCTTCCAGATACACGAATTCACTTGGATATGCTCCATACGGATACACTGAGAGAGGCTGAGTGAAAGACCAGCCTGTAAATGCACGGGCTGCCATCTTCACATCCTCTTCAGAGTAGTTGAATGAGTTATCCATTCCTACTCCCATCGAGAATAATTCGAGCAGTTCTCGTCCCCAGTTTTCATTTGGTTCACCTTTATGATTTTCACAATTATCCAGCCAGAAGTTCATNGCNGGATCTTTAGACAGGGCCATAAGAAGAGTTTTCATATCTGTCAGACACAAGTCTCTGAATGTNTCTATTTGGGTTGTTGNAGCTGGATAATGCATGCTCTTGCCCGCGCCTGTAGCAAACACATAATGCCAGAACAAAGTCATCTTTTCCTCTAAGTGTCTTTGGCTATTCACCATGCGATAGATCCATTCACCCTTTTGAGGGATAACCGAATCTGTATCATTGAGTTCCAAATGATATCTTCTAGCAANGTCTAGGTTGAGTTGTTCTACTTGCTCAGGCTCTAAAAGATTCTCAACTATCTCGTCATACTCAAATTCTGACAATTTTTGAATTTCTTGGTAAGTAGCACCGAATCCTGCTCTTCTATATAAATGGGCAATTAATGCCGGATCTGTTTTAGCCATAACGTCTCCTGTTAACCGTTTTCTTTTCTTCTAGTACGTGACCTTTGGAGCGGGTCAAGTATTTGTTTCCTTAGCCTGTAATTGACAGGAGTTACTTCGAGCAAATCATCTGAAGACATGAAGTCTAAGCTTTCTTCTAAGCTCATAGTGAACTCAACGTTCAATTTTTCTGCAACATCCGCAGTAGAGGATCTCATATTTGTTAATTTTTTCTCTTTACAAACATTAATCGCAATTTCTTCAGTCCGGTTATGCATCCCTATGACCATGCCTTGGTACACATCTGTACCAGGGGATATGAAGGTCTGCCCTCTACCTTGAGCGTTCAATAATCCATTAGTCACCGCTGTTCCGGTCTCCGCAGCTACCAAGAGGCCCTGTGGAGCTTGCTTTATTGTACCAAGTTTTTCCCGGTATTCAACAAACCTGCTATTGTATACACCTTCACCGTGGGTGGTTCGAACAAAAAATGAGCCGAAACCTATCAATCCCCTTGTTGGAATCTCGTAAGTTAGGAGTACAGAGTGGTTATCAGGATATTCCATGTTGGTGCACCGCCCCAAATGGGTATTCAAATATTCAGTGACCGGACCCATGAATTCAGAAGAGGTGGAAATTTCTAGTAATTCATAAGGTTCCTCTTCAATTCCGTCCTGTGTCCGATAAACAGGCTGTGGTTTTGACACCTGAAACTCCAGGCCTTCTCTCCTCAGGTTTTCAACGAGTATCGCAAGGTGGAGTTCTCCTCTTCCAGACACGAGAAACGATTCGGCTGACTCGGTGGTTTCCACTCGCAAACTAACGTTTGTTTTAAGCTCCCTGTCTAATCTTTCGTGAAGAGTTCGAGAAGTGCAATTTGTGCCTTCCTTACCCATGAATGGAGAAGTGTTCACACCGAATGTCATTTTGACAGTGGGTTCCTCAAATTTAATGGAGGGCAAAGCTTCCAATTTATCAGGCGAACAAACAGTATCACCTATGTGTACATTATCAAGACCTGCTAAAGCGATTATGTCACCGGGCTGTGCTTGATCAGTTTCTGTTCTGGAAAGACCCTCGAACACCAGCAGTTTCTCTACCCTGTTACCGTTCCTAACCTCTCCATCTTGTAGCAGGCTAATCTCTTGTTTAACCTCTACCGATCCTCTTGTGATGCGACCGATGGAAATTTGTCCTACATAATTATCGTAGTCCAGAGCGGCAACCAACATTTGGAATCCACCAGTGTCATCAAATGTAGGCGGTGGAACTTCTTCAACAATAGTCCGGAATAATGCACTTAGGTCGGAATCCGGAGCTTGCCAATTTTTTCCTGCGTATCCTTCTCTAGCAGAAGCATAAACGATAGGAAAATCCAACTGGTGATCTTCAATCGCTAGGTCCAAAAACAAATCTTGAATTAGCTCCACTACTTGCTCAGGCCTTCTTTCTTCTCGGTCGATTTTATTAACTATAACAATAGGTTTTACCCCATTTTCTAAAGCGGCCTTTAACACAAACCTAGTCTGTGGCATAGGACCGTCTACTGCGTCGACAAGTAGCAAACACCCGTCAACCATGTTTAAGATTCGTTCCACTTCACCACTGAAGTCAGCATGGCCGGGCGTGTCTATAATATTAATCTTAGTTCCTTCGTAAGTGATAGATGTATTTTTAGCAAGAATTGTGATTCCGCGCTCTCTCTCCAGAGGATTCATGTCCATAATCAAAGTACCGACATCTTCGTTGTCTCGGAAGACTTTACTCTGCATTAACATAGCGTCGATCAAAGTGGTCTTACCATGATCGACATGCGCAATAATTGCTACATTCCTAATATTGTGTTGTTGGGCTTGTGCCATAAAGGAAAACCTGAGATATTGTCAAAGTNATGTATTTATTTTACGAAAACCATTTTAAAATAAACGAATCCGTTATCCAAGNGGTTTGCAGGAACATTTTATGAATTTATCGCAAAACAAGCCGAATATTCAGGGGAACACACGATGATTCAATCCGACTCACATAGTTATGTCAACTTAAATGGCATTGACATGCATTATCGAGAAGCTGGGTCGGGAAACCCGATTGTGCTCCTGCACGGTCTGGCCTCCAATTTAAAGATTTGGGATTTNGTTGTTCCCTTACTTGCAAACGACTATCATGTAGTAGCTGTAGACCAAAGAGGGCATGGAAGGAGTTCAAAACCAACCTCTGGATATGAATTTGAATCTGTAGTCAACGATTTACATAGCTTTCTTCAAGCATTAAACCTGGTTACCCCCATACTCGTAGGTCATTCCTGGGGGGCTGACGTTGTTCTTGAATATGGTTCTAAACATCCTGAGGGCATCAGAGGAATCATCATGGTCGATGGTGGAACTATCCAGCCTTCAGCGCGGAAGGACTGGACTCTTGATATTGCAAAAAAAGAGATGGCGCCACCCAAATTTACTGGCCTTACCAAAGAAAGCCTAAAATCCAGGTTCAGCCTACGTAATGGTGGAGTCCTTAAAAACATAGAAGGTGCGTTTGAAGCGGTTCTGGGGAACTTCTATGAAGTAGATGGGATCTTGAGCCCAAATCTTACATTGCAGAACCATCTTTCCATCATAGAGGCACTATGGAACCATTATCCATCGGAATTATACAAAACCATAGATACTCCGTGCCTATTTTTCCCTGCCAGTCCCGATGAAAGGCCAGAAGATTCGCATTGGGTCAACCGCAAATCCTATTTCTTAGATTGCGCGTTGAGAGACATCAACAAATGTCAGGTGAATTGGTTCACAAATAGTATTCACGATCTCCCTCTACAACGACCTGTCGAAGTCGTAGAAGCTATCAATTCCTATGTATCCAATGGATTCTTTGACTAACATGCTTACCCAAGTAATAATAAGACCAGAACAAGCAGGAAGAGGATGCGATGAAATATATAATACAACCGGACTCGTTCTTGGATTGCGACCAACAAGTTATGCAATCAGGGCAAGAAATTGTCATTGAAGAAGGAATCATTACTGCTATTGAAGCAAAAGGATCCACCCACGTTTCCAAGAACTCAGACTTTGAAGTAATCTCCCATCCCAAAGGTTCCTTGTTACCAGGTTTTATTGAAATGCATTCACACATGCATATTAGCGGTAACCACGAGAATTACGAAGAACTCACTACAGAAGATGATGATACCCTTCTGATTAGAGCGGTCAGTGTGATGCGTGATGCCCTCCTATCCGGAGTCACAACAATGCGAGACCTAGGAGCCAAAAATAATATTTCTTTGGCGGTCAGAAAGGCAATTCAACAAAAAATAATTCCCGGGCCGCAGCTCCTGATTGCCGGATCCCCTATTACAACCACTGGGGGTCATTGCAACATGTTCGGCATAGAAGCTGACACCCAGGAAGAAGCCGTGCTAGCCGTTAGATCTCAGTTTAAAGCAGGCGTTGACTGGATCAAAATCATGGCAACCGGAGGCAATTTCACCCCGGGCACTAATCCTAAGCAACCTCAGTATGACCTCGCTATTCTTTCAGCGGTAGTCAATGATGCTCACAGATTAGGGCTCAAAGTAGCAGCGCATTGTCATGCAACCGACGGAGTAGAAATAGCAGCCATAGCGGGAGTGGACAATATCATACATTGTTCATGGAACTCCGCTGACCCTGCTGAACTCTATGACTACAAACCAGAAATAGCAGACATGATCAGCGAGAAGGGAATCTATGTAGACCCGACCTTGGCCCTCAATTATTTAAACCAACTCAGAGGCAGGAAAAAGCCAGCAGCGCCTAATGCTGACCCTGCCCTTCGCATGGAAATTCTACACGACATGTGGAAGAGGGGGATACAATTTGTCACAGGAATGGATTCNGGCATGACGAATGCTTACTTCGGAGATTTCGCGTACATTCCCCAAGTGATGGTAGAGCAAATGGGAATTCCACCAATAGATGCTTTGCTCAGTTCAAGCAAAATTTCAGCAGAATGCCTAGGAATGTACGATAGCATAGGATCCATACAGATCGGCAAGAAAGCCAACTTGATTCTAACCGAGACAAATGCATCTGAAGACATACAAGCGCTTCACGACGTGAACATGATCATGAAGGAAGGAATCTTAATCAAAAACAATGGAATCAATTTAATCTAAATTTCACAGGAGTTATTATGGATAATACTCTAGAAGTCCTTAAAAAAATCCCCACACAGACTCTTATGGACGCATTGTGGGTTCAGAACTGGCCTATGGGATTTATTCACGGAGCGAAGCCCTTAAATCTCGGACAGCATATGGCAGGTAAAGCAGTGACTCTTCGGTTTGTGCCACACCGACCAGACCTAGCTGAAGACAAACCCAAAGGAGATCAATCCGCTGAGTACGTTGCTTTTGAATTATGTGGTCCTGACAGTGTACTAGTCATTGATGCAATGGGCTGGGAATATAGCTCCATTGGAGGAGATATCAAATTCCTCAGGCTTAAACAACGCGAAATAGGCGGACTGGTCACCGACGGAGGAATTAGAGACAGCATCTCTCTTACAGAATACGGTTTTCCGGTATACGCTCCAAACAAAACAGCGAAGCAAGGTCCTGCTGAATTTTGGCCATGGGACGTAAATTTACCTATTCAATGCGGGGGTGTATTAGTACGGCCTGGCGACTACATAGTGGGTGACGATGATGGCGTAGTGGTAGTTCCCTCGGGATTAGTAGAAAAGGTCATAGAAATAGCGCATCAACGAGAGGAAGTGGAAGAAGTCATTAAGGCGCAACTTATCGAAGAGCAGTGCTCTCCAGGCAAATATTATCCATTCAATGACAACACATGGAAACTATTTGAAGAGAAAACGGGTAAGCAAAAAATATTTTAGCTTGTCCCATATTTGAAAGGCTCTAAAGCTCCGTATATGACTTTATTTAGAGGAGTGTCTACACCAAAACTTCTCCCTAAACTACACACTTTTCCTGTAAGGGCTTCAAGTTCCAAGGGCCTCCCAGCCGAGACATCAGTATGCATGGACGCAACAATGTCTTGTTGGTTTTCATTTATAAATTTCAGCACCTCTCGTTTAATTGCTCCACCATCTCCACCAGAAATGTCGGCAAGGTGTGTTATTTCAGTCACGACAGATTCCATTATTGCCTGCCATGACNTGTCCGAAAGTAATGTTGAAAGTCGCTTGCGAGTGCAAGCCGTGATGCCNGCAACNGATGCAATAAATGTNAATTTTTTCCAGGATTCCTGCACAATATCTATGGCATGATTGAATTCAACTGAACTCCCTGAAAACAATGATTTTAGTTCNGTCAGGGCAATATTCAGNGACNGTTCGTCAGCACCGTATACAATTCTGGNGACTTCACCTTCTTGCAGATATACTCCAGGGGANGTTTGCGTAGCCTCTATATAAGCTATTCCTTGGATAATCTTACCGGGGATCCCCAACTTTTTCAGATCTGCNACAGGCTGCAATCCATTTTGTAGANTGATCACCCAAGTGTCNGATCCTACCAATCGCTCTAACGAATGAACTATAGAATCATTACTGTAGGTTTTAACACATANAAATACTATCTCTTCTGCACTTTGGGAATCATAATCCTCAACGTTAGTAACCTTAAAGTCTCTTGAATCAAGCCTTTCAANCCCTGCATCGGTTTGCAGTTCAAGGCCATTCANCTTTAAGCTNTCGGCAGTAACTCCCCTCGNTACGAAATTCACTGAATGGCCGGCTTTTATCAATTGAGCCCCNAAATATCCTCCGATAGCTCCTGCNCCTACGATGGCAACCCTCATTTCAATTCACCCGCACACTATATCTTGACGTTGCTAGAATTTAAGAATATTCTCATTAAACAAATGAAAAAGCAATCAAGAGGTAATNTAATGGCTAATGAACCAAGAGTGACGCCCCCTGTCCCTCAACCAGAATCAGATTTCTATTGGGAAAAATGCAAGAAACATGAACTGTGGTTGCGNAATTGCANAGATTGTGATCAAGCCTATTTTTATCCCAGAGANATTTGTCCTANTCCAGGATGTTTCTCGAGGAATACTAACTGGATCCAGAGCAGTGGCCGAGGNAAAATACATGCTTTCACTATAGTGGAGCGGGCACCTACCCCGGCTTTCCAGGATAGGGTTCCNTTTGTTGCTGCTGTAGTAGAAACTGAAGAAGGCGCCCGNATTCCAACNAATGTAATCGACGTAGAACCCGACCCAGATGTTGTGAGCATAGGAATGGAAGTATCTGTNACGTTCGAAGACCTAGACGAAAACATCAGCCTACCTATGTTCAGGCCAATCTAATACTATAAGGAAGGAATNATGCCTACTCCACGAGACGCAATGAGACAAATCTCACCAAAATTGGAATCTTTAACTGAAGATGTTTTGTTTGGAGATGTCTGGGAACGACCAGAGCTCTCTAAAAGAGACAGAAGCNTNATAACTGTAGCTGTCTTGCAAGCGCTGTATCGGACAGGCCAATTGCCCGGTCATTTAAATAGGGCCTTGGATAACGGAGTAACCAAGGAGGAACTTGGGGAACTTATAACCCATGTAGCCTTTTACGCTGGCTGGCCCACCGCCGCAAATGCTGTCCCAATCGCCAAAGAAGTATTTGATGGCAGAGGGTCATAGTTACGACACCCAATTTGCCGTAAAATGAGGGCCGACTAACCGATAGGAGGAACTCATGGTTAAAATGAGAGGATCCCAGTTCATAGCCCAAACCCTTGACGCCTATGGGATTACGCACGTATTCCTTGTTCCTGTCATTTTGCGGGAAACGATGAGCGAGCTAGAAGATCTTGGNATAGAGCATATAATTACNCACAGTGAAAAAGCTGCTGCATACATGGCAGACGGCTATGCCCGGATTAGACAGTCTCCNGGAGTGTGTTTATCACAGTCTGTTGGAGCTGCGAACCTAGCCGCGGGCCTACAAGACGCCTTCTTGGGTATGTCTCCAGTAATTGCAATCACTGGGCANAGCCCTTTGACCCATCTTCANCGGAATGCATATCAGGAAATTGACCATGTCCTGCCATTCGAATCCATAACAAAATACAGCGTGAACGTGGAGACCCCGGAACAACTTCCTGGGTACTTGCGGCAAGCGTTTAGGGAAAGCATCTCAGGAACATCACTTCCTGTCCATCTTGACCTTCAAGGAATCCGTGGAGAATTTATCGAAGAATNTGACTTAGAAGCAGATCCTATCCAAGAACCTGACTTTGTCAGACGCCCAGCGTTCCGACCAGAACCAGAGGAGAATAGAATCCTAGAGTTTCTCAAATTGGTGAATGACGCGAGAAAACCAGTGATAGTAGCTGGAGGGGGTGTCACCTACTCAGGTGCACAGAGTCAATTGGTNGAATTAGCAGAAACATTGTCAATTCCCGTTGCAACATCGATGAATGCNAAAGGATCCATTTCAGAAACTCACGCNCTATCTGTCGGGGTATGCGGTACTTATTCTAGGGAAGCCGCCAACCGAGTGGTATCAGAAGCAGACCTCGTAATCTTTCTCGGCAGCCAAACAGGAAGCCAAGTTACCCACTTTTGGCAANTGCCATCTCTCAACACAAAAGTTATTCACGTCGATCTGGACCCTAGTGAACTTGGNAGAAACTATTCCTCNGTGTTAAATATTCAAGCAGACATACGAGCAACTCTTTCTAGGATTTTGACACTAGCCGAGCCTATGACACGGCAGGACTGGACTCAGCGAGTGTCTGAAATCACTTCTAACTGGCGATCAGAGACNGAACATCTCTCAAGTTCATCTCAGCAGCCCATCTTACCCGAAAGGCTATGCTCTGCNATNAATAATGTCCTCCCTTCTGATAGTGCTTTAGTTGTGGACACCGGCCATGCAGGCATATGGACAGCATCTATGATGGAACTGCAAGGACCTTCCCAGGCATATCTCCGAGCCGCNGGATCTCTGGGNTGGGGATTTCCAGCCTCCCTTGGAGCCAAGTGCGGTGCTCCTGAGAAGCCAGTAGTTTGTTTCACTGGTGACGGGGGGTTTTGGTATCACATAAGTGAGTTAGAAACGGCAGTCCGTTATGGCATTAACACTGTGACCGTGGTTAATAACAACAATGCACTGAGTCAAAATAGACGGGGAGACNCAGTAACTTACGATCGCCTAGGTAAGGATCCCTCTTCTCTTTCAGACTTTTCNCCTACTAACTTCGCTGTTATAGCAGANTCTATGGGAGCAACCGGTTTTAGGATTGAAANCCCTAGCGAACTGGAAGACACCATCTCGAAAGGGCTGGNAATGAACAAACCGGTCGTTATAGACGTCCTTACAGATGTGAATCAGTCCGCTCCTGCCCCTTGGGTGCCATAATGAGTTTTTTCAGAAGCAAATTGAAATCCCTGCACAACTGGTAATTACGTTCCCCTCCAGAAAAGATGGGAGGTATTGTATAGAATTGTTTTTGACCAGAGGCAATTAATTTTTTGGCTAATGCGGTCAAACTATCCAGATTATTTGTTTCCCGTTCAACTTCTTCTTTGACTCTATCNGGAACAATTGAAAAGCATAGACTTTCTTGTTCAAGTANCTGCAGACCATAATAAATTGATGGTTTCTCCATGNCACCAAGCCTTTCCATCAACAACGTTTCAAAATCGAATGCCGGTCCTTCTGAAAATATAGGTTGTGTNATNAAAAATTCAGCGCCGCTTTTCACTTTTAAGCCTGCAAGATCGGCCGCCTTGTCTATTGACTGACCCAAATCTACCACAGAACCCAACACAAAAGGATTGGCTGGNTTTTTATGGTCTNGGATTAATTTTTGAAGAGATCGAATTTGCTGNGTCGTGCGTTTNGGCCAGTCTTGAG
>PBNM01000005.1:131174-279619 GCA_002723125.1 Chloroflexota bacterium
CCTTTGCANGGAACCTCCAAAGGAGGATCNCCTGCCACTATAACAACTCCTTTAACNTCCCACATNATCAAACCTAGCACCATGGATTCTATTGCTAACGGNGATAAGTCACGTAACGTCAACGTTGCCAGGCAATCAGCACTGGTAGTGGCCTGCATATAGCTAGCCCTCGAAGAAGATTCAATCCTTGTGCTTTGTCCAGGATTAGAGGCCACCAAAACCAAGTCAGCATTCAGATCGTAATGTTCGCTCTTTGAACTTTTTTCTGGTGAAAAATCACTAATTATATTGAAGCTAATGTCAGAAATCCCGCTCGAATCCATTCTTGTGAGCGCTCCTTANTGTNCCGAGTCGGAAAAGTAACCAAGTAGCTTCTCAAGCCCCTTATTTTCAGAAAGCCCAGAGAAATATTTAAACCCNCTNATAAACGCTGTAACGTCTTTGGCGCGCATCAAAAGATGATCGAAAGTTTCATTGGTGTTGCATAAGGTCGTCACACCTTCTTCCATTCCAACGTACAACGTATTTTCAAGTAGGATTTTTTCAGAATCGTCCATATCCGGATCGGCGTACCATTTACTAGTAACCAAAGGAAGAGAAGTCCATTCGCTCCATTCGCTACCTAAATCGTATCTGAACTCGTATCCTCGCATACCAAATCTAGTACGGAGCGCTGGATCTCCTATNACGAGANTTGCATCATGATCCTCAGAAGGGTTTACAAACTGAATATTTTTAAGCTGATGCTTTTTCTCTATCAATAATCTCAGCAGCTTGACCGCAGTAGCGCCTTCAGAACCTACTGCNATATCTTTGCCAGCGAGCTCCTCAATTGGTAATTTTGAGTGCAAGAAAAGATTCCCACTAGCAGCCCTGGTTGAGATCGCAAACCCTGAGACAGGAACAAAAGACTCGTGAATCTTAGGAATGTCCGCAGTAGGCACCGGACCTGCTTTGACGGAACCATTCANNAGCAATTCTGCAACTCCGCTAGGAGTACATTCCTGCAGTTCGAATTCCTGAGACTTCATGTCAAAATAATATGGTTCATAATTCAAATAGGGTACTTTGCAAACCTTGATTGCCATGCGTTACTATAACCTCAACTATACTTAAACAATTGAACATATATTACACCAAGGACAAACAAAGAAGTAGGCACATGAACTATCTTAAGAATCTATTCCTATTTGCGTTTTGCATGTGCACGCTGGCAGTTCCTGCTGAATTATCGGGNAACAGTGCTAAAGTGCTAAATAGCGCTGTTACAGGCCCGTNCCAAGATTCCAGCATACANGTACAAGTTATCAATAAATTNCCTCAGGGCATCGAATTTGAGATTAACTCNCCTCGATTAGCTCTATTCACAGANGTCAAAGTAACTTACCAGGTAAAGGGCCAAGGGAACAAAACTGGATACAGGACCCAACAAGTGGCAGGAGTCGACTCNCTTACCATTACCGTAGATAGTCAACGGGCAGGTACATANATCCCTCCNGGNACGACCATATCCTATTACGTCGAAGCTTGGGGAGANAACACCGCAAAGGTCAAAACAGAACAAAAAGATTTCCTGTACTTGGATCCNNATTTTGAATGGAGAAATATAACCTCGGATTGGNTGACTATTTATTATCACGATCAAACCAGCACCAAGAATGCTGAGAGTGCTCTCATCGCAGCACAAGAAACTGCTGACTTCGCATTACCTATTTTCAATCACACACCCCAAGAACAATTTCATTTAGTCCTGTATACGTCCTATAGAGACATGGAAAAAATTCTTCCATTCAGNTCAAGTGCAACCGCAGAAAATTTGATGACTCAAGGAATGGCTTTCACNGAGGAACGGACTGCNGTGATTTATGCAGGCAGTAGATCTCTTATGAGCACAACTAGCCATGAATTCATGCATTTACTGTTGCACGATGCCGTGGGAAGATTTCATACGCGACTCCCCGCTTGGCTNGACGAAGGATTGGCAGAATTCGGTAATCAATATGCAGCTAACGATTACGCAAATCCTCTACAAAGGGCGGTGGAATCGGGAACAGACAAACACATTAAATTCCTCAACACTTTTTCTGGGACACCAGAGGAAATAATAGCGGCCTACGGCAAAGGGAACGCGATAGTAATCTACTTAGCTTCNGAGTTCGGTGTCAATTCATTCGCTGACTTGATATCTAATTTCCGAACTAGTTTAAGTAATGAACAAGCTTTTCAACGGACTTACGGGATGACCTTGGATGAGATCGAACTAGGATGGAAGGAGTCTTTTGGCACAGAATCCAAGAAGCCAATCATCACACCCCCTACTTCGCAGCCCGAAGACAAAACAGAACGATCCATGACCACAACGGTATCTGGGTCTTGCCTCCCCTCCAAGGAACGGCCTCCAGCGGACCTGGCCACAATATTCGTATTCCTAGCACCATTGTTAATACTTTGGCGAAATACCGTTTAACCATTATGGGACCGAGGATTGAAAGCATCAACTACTGCATCACCCATCAGATTAAATGTGAATAATAAGACAGCTACTACACCCACAGGGAACAATATCATATGGGGATTGGTCCTCAACACAGAAATATTCCCGTTTTCGAAAATCATTACCCCCAAACTAGGAGTCGGCGGTTGTATCCCGATTCCTATCCAGCTCAAAACTATCTCTGCACCGGCAATTCCAGCTAAACTAGTNGACACAGAGACAATTATAGGAGCTAAAGTGTTTGGCAGCACATGAGTAAATAAAATCCTAGGAGTCGAGGCTCCCACTGCTATTGCCGCGTCTATGTACTGTGACTCTCTGATTTGCAACACTTGACCACGCACAAGTCTGGCCATCCCAAACCAAGAAAACACCGCTAAGGCAAAGGCAATAACGCAATAGTCCACCACTCCTAGTCTTATTAAGCCTTCTACATCTATAAGCGTATCGTATCGATATAGAACTTCAATTAATCTCGGTTTAACAGTAGCTACTATGAGCAGTACCAGAAAAATATCAGGGAAAGAAGACGTGANTTCCCCAATTCTCATCACTATCCCATCGACCCATTTGCCATAGTACCCTGCGATCAGTCCAAATGTGATTCCCAACAACAAGCTTCCTCCGATCAGNGAAGTAAGTGTGATGATCACCGTAGTTCTGAGGCCGTATATAACCCTAGTAAGAATATCTCTCCCTAAACGATCTGTTCCAAAANGATGTGAAAAACTAGGAGGTTCTTTAGACTCTAGAAGATTTTGTTCATTGTAACCATAAGGAGACACAACCGAAGCAAATATACCCGATCCATACAAAATGCATATGATGGCTATACAGGAAACTCCTACTTTATGCTTCACTAGCCTTTTAAGGGATCCTATAAAAAATCCATCCACTTTAACGTCTACNGGTGANTCAATCATTCCAGCCGCCTTGTATCCTNATTCTAGGATCGATCACAGGATAAAGAAGATCGACTACGAGATTAGCGAGGGCAAATGCTGTCGTTCCAATCATCACNAGCGCCATAATNACGGGATAATCTCGTGAAAAGAAAGATTCAACAGCGAGTAATCCTACTCCAGGGATTCCNAAGAAAGCCTCTACAATAAAAGACCCGCTAATCAAACCTGCTAACGCGAANCCTAANGTAGTAACTATCGGGATCATAGCGTTCCGGAATACGTGAAAAAACGCAATGTACCCTCCACTCAATCCTTTTGCATGAGCAGTTCTAATGAAATCTTGAGACAATACGTCNAGAGTAGACGCCCTNGTTAATCTAGCTATGATTGCAGTACCTGGNACACCCATNACAAGGGCAGGTAAAACTATACCAAGATCGAAAAATCCTTCTAACCCATGGGTAGGAAATATAGGTATTTTAAGAGCTAGTACCAGCANCAGTACGGGAGCAGTTAGAAACACAGGAATAGATTGTCCTAATAAGGTAAGTCCTATTGCGAGAGAATCCTTGTATGTTCCTTGTTTATAGGCTGCGTAGATCCCCGTGGGCACACCTAAAGAGATTGACAACAGCAAAGCGGCAGCTCCCAATTTGGCTGAAATCGGGATACGATTCTTAATCAGATCAGAGACTTTCCTATTTTTGTATTTGTAGCTTTCCCCAAAGTCTCCTGATAACACATTTCCGATGTAGAGCCCATATTGAATTATTACAGGACGATCAAGATGGTATTCAGCAGCTATTCTTGCAGCAGTTGACGGGTCGTTATATTGCCCCATCAGAACTTCTACTGGATCTCCTGGACCAAATCTGCCAAGCACAAAGGTGATAAAAGTGACTATTAGCACCAAGACCGGGGTCCAAAGCAATCTCCGGAGTATGTAAGTCCTCAATTATGACCCAGAACCCTTTTCAAAGTATATATATCTTAATTTCGGAATTGACAAAGGAGTCAAGTAATAATTTTTGACATGAGGCTTGATCAAAAGATACCCTTCTGCGCTATTCCATAAAGGTATCCATGGCGCATCAGACAANATTTGGTTTTCAGCCTCNTTGTAGAGTTCAAATCTCTCGTTGGTATCGGTTTCCACTCTGGCTTTGTTTAACAAAGTATCGACTGCCGGATTTGTGTACCCTGTATGATTATTTGTACTTTCACTATGAAACAATACATCTAAAAAGTTTTCAGGATCGGGATAGTCTGCTATCCATCCTACTTTAAACATTTGGAATCGGCGTTTGTTAAGGTCTTGCAGGAACGTTGCCCATTCTGTTTGNTGAATGTTAACNGTTATACCTAGATTCTGTTCCCANTCTTGGAGCATAACTTCTAGATCCAAATCGATNGGTGCCCCAAAACCTCCTGGTATACTCAATTGAATAGTGGGCATGTTTTCTAAATTATCTCCGTACGTTGATTCCTGGAGAAGAGCCTTCGCTTTTTCTGGATCATAGTCATATCCTTTTACCTCATCTGAAAAGCCCGGAAACCCAAAAGGAAGTATTCCGTTTGCTGGCACTATTAATCCTCCATATAACGTCTCAGCGATAGCAGCTTTGTTGATAGACATATTNAGGGCCTGTCTGACTTTAGGATCATCAAAAGGAGGTTCNTTTACATTCATGCCGATGTAATTCACATTGAAGGCAGGGGGAGCTTTCACAACATCAGGATAAATATTGCTTGATGGATCCAATGCGCGATCCAGGTCGTCTATTCCTATTCCAGATATATCGATTTCATCATTTTCGTACATGATCATACTGTTACCGCCGCTAAGAATCATGTCAACAGAATCGAGGTTTGGTGGTCCTAAATGGTACAAGTTATTTCTCTTTAACTGTAGATATTCTCCTGGGGTATAANCACTCATAACAAAAGGGCCTGTACCGTTAGGTGAAAACATCCAGGTATCTGGAGCGGCGTTAACTGACTCTTTGTCGAGAACAAATGCCGTAGGNTAGGTAAGTTTTGGCAAGAAATATGCCTTTGGTTGATCTATAGTTAGGGTCAGAGTGTGTTCGTCGATTACTTNCACTCCGGAAATGCTTGTGGCTCTGCTAGCCAATTTATCTGCCACCCCTACTATGTCTCCCAGATACGTACTTGCAACAATAGATTTTGTATCTGGTGAGGCTGCCCTCTCAAACGACCATTTGAAGTCTTCGGCTGTCACAGATGAGCCATCATGAAATTTGGCATCTTTCCTAATCTTGAATTCGTAAGTTCTACCGTCACTACTCAAANCCCAGCTCTCGGCCAAATCTGGAATGAAATTGAGATTAGGATCAATCGTTACAAGTCCACCAAAGATTTCCACTATTACNGTGGACGAAGTAGCGTCGGAAGTNGTATGGGGNTCTAAAGAAGGAGGATCNGAATACAATCTAACAAATGTGCCGCCTTGAGGGAGATCTGAAGCTTTAGTTACGTCAGAATATCCAGGATTATACACCGGAAGTTCATTATCAGACGTCTTTCNTTTNGTAGGTGACTGCNCTGACTTTACCTCCGCANTCGTCACNTCAGGAGCGCTCCATTCACTAGNATCATCAGTCCCNGAACACGCTATGACCACGAGTAACATTANTAGCATCATTCCAATTATTATCTTATTCATCTTTCCAGTTTTCGTCATGTCTTCCTCTAGAATCAATATATATATTACTGTAACAAATTCAGTATAAAAGAAGAACCTGGATCAGCAGCTGCGCGAATAACAAGTGGTTGTGTGCGGGACAAATGGTCCTCTCCTTTTGCAGTGATTCTCCATTTTGCTTTCCCTGAATACATTTCTCCTTTTAGTGTGTCTATGAACCCTGATCTACGTCCTTGATTAATTGCATTACCAAGCTTTGAATACCATCTAGGTCGAAAATTGCTGGGAAGCACTTGTCTGTCCTTTTTAAAGTGATTNGGGATATTCAGCAGTTTNGCTTCGAATGCTTCTACTATNTCACGTCTTTCGAGAGGATTGCCTTGTTGNAAAATATTCAAAACAACCACGATCATAAGTTGCATAGGAATCGACTGCACGNTTTGGCTCAATTTGTCNTTTGTTAGGGTAAGTCCTAACAAACTCCGTAAAGCGTTATCAGCCGTTCCAAANCTGTNAGATAACTCATCTATTTTTGTTTTGACCTCTAAACTCACTCTGATGTTAGCGTATTCCTTGGCCATTCAATTATTCCTCAGCAGTTCCACTGTAATTATTGTATACACTTGGTCCAANAATTTCATCATATCCTGCNCGCATTTCACAACTGAAANANATGCAATCGAGACCTCTTTATATGTGATATAATTCAGCNCCTGTGGCGAGCGTAGCCAAGTGGTCTAAGGCGCCTGGTTGTGGTTCAGGAGATCGTGGGTTCGAATCCCATCGCTCGCCCCAATTGGCATCTGCCAAGAAAAAGGGTATGTGCGCCTGTAGCTCAATGGATAGAGCACTAGTCTTCGGAACTAGGTGTTGGGGGTTCGAGTCCCTCCAGGCGTGCCACCCAGAGTCTCCCTGTGGATGTAAATGAGTACACAACCAAATAATAATCCTAACAACTCAATAAGCTGGCACTCCTGGNATGAGTCAGCCTTCAAAATGGCCCAATTAACTGACAAGCCAATNCTCCTAATGATTAGTGCTCAATGGTGTTANTGGTGCCATGTGATGTTAGAAGACAGTTATGTGGATGAAGNCGTAGTCAACCANGTCAATCAAAATTATATCCCTATACTNGTAGACACCGACCAAAGACCCGAAGTGAATTTCCGGTACAATGTGGGAGGCTGGCCTACCACNGCCATCTTAACTCCGCATGGNGGGATGTTAGCGGGNGCGACCTATCTGACACCAGACCAACTACTATCGATGCTACTAGAAGTCACAGAAGCGTACCAACAGGACAAACCCGGACTATACGACAGANCAAGAGAACTTTTTCTTCAGCACCAGCAAAGAGCATCAAGGGTTGGCCTTTCTCAAGTCAGNACAGAAATAGAACCACGACTTCTTGATAGGGATNNGATAGATTCNATAGCCAGAATGAGTATAGGAACCTATGACNCCTTGCACGGAGGATTTGGGTATGATCTCAAATTCCCNAACCCTCATGTCATCTCTCTTATGAATTATTTCTTTCAACAGACTAAAGAACCATTCTATGAGGTAATAATCCGTAAAACTTTAGATGCTCTGACCACCTCTGCGATGAGCGATTCTGAGGAGGGAGGTTTTTTTCGGTACACCAAACATCGAGACTGGAGCGATCCGCAATACGAGAAACTGTTAGATGACAATATCGCCCTTAGTTCAGCTTTTATGTCAGCGGGCATTGCGTTGGAAGACCCNGGNTACATCCGTTTTTCCCTTGANACNATGCAGTTCCTCCAAGNNTCTCTTTACGATCCAAAATCAAGATCTTANAGAGGGAGCATAGGAGCTGATTCTGCATATTACGGNATGNCTCCGGTGATAAGATCNTCAATGGAGTCTCCCGAACCGGACCCTTTTTCGTACATTTCAAGTACTGCTAAAACGGTGTCTTTAAATATTAGAGCTATCACAGCAGGTCTGACTCCCCCTCTCGATGCGTCTCAACTTCACATTATGGTGACCCGGTTATACGACCAAGTGTCGTCTGGTAGCACCGCACATGCCTTCACTTCTGAGCTTACTGGAGGTCAAACCAACTTGCTAATTGATCTGGCTGCAGTAATTGAAACGTTATCCCTGGGAATCCAAAACTTGATAATTCCTAAATTAGAATGGGAACCGAAGGTTAAGTCGTTAGTGGACATCTTGATGGAAACCTATTATGACGAACGAAGAGGAGCTTTTTTTGACACACCCGACTCAAAAGGACAGCCTGGCTACATGGCTATTAGGGAGAAGCCTCTCCCTGACAACATAGTCGCTATAAAGGCCTTAATGGCTTACCAAAACGCGGCAGGCATCACAGAGTACGCTGACGCAATTCGCATATCTTTGATAGCGTTTCTCGATGTATACGGAGAATACGGAGAACATTCAGCAGACTTTGCCCTTTTAGCTAGTCAATACCTTGATGATATAGGAATGGACAATATCTTAGCTTGACAAAAAACATGTAGCAAATTCGACAAAAAACCTAGATAATGTTGTGAGTAACGGTAAGGAGTATTTTCTTGGATAAAGAACGAACNCATTGTGGAGAAGTAACTTCCAGTAATAATGGGCAAATAGCCACAGTGAAAGGCTGGGTTTCTAATAGAAGAGACCATGGAGGACTCATTTTCATAGATTTAAGAGACCGCAGTGGACTGCTGCAAGTAACCGTGAATCCGGATGATTATGCCGAAGCCCATAAAATAGCTGAAGATGTCAGGTCGGAATGGGTTCTTGAGATAACAGGAACCATTCAACCTAGGCCCGAAGGCACTCAAAATCCTGCGCTGCCTACTGGAATGTATGAATTGGCCGCTCACGAGATCACTATCCTGAACTCCTCGCTTACGCCACCTTTTTATATCGAAGATAACATAGATGTCGATGAAGCCCTAAGACTCAAATACCGATATTTAGACCTTCGGCGTCCTGAGATGTACAAAATCTTAAAACTCAGATACGACGTAACAAAATTCATTAGGAACTACCTGGACAACGAGGGATTCCTAGAAATCGAAACACCCATTCTCATCAAAAGTACCCCTGAAGGAGCTAGGGATTTTCTTGTTCCTAGTAGATTGCAACCTGGGTCCTTCTACGCCCTGCCGCAATCACCACAGCAAATGAAGCAACTGCTTATGGTCGCAGGAGTAGAAAAATATTTTCAAATCGCCAGATGTTTCAGAGACGAAGATCTTAGAGCCGACCGGCAACCAGAGTTCACTCAGCTAGACCTTGAAATGAGCTTTGTAACAGAAGAAGATATATATAGCCTGACAGAAAACCTTTATACTGAAATGATTCACGAACTCACGCCTGAGAAGACCCTGCCTTCACCATTCCCAAGATTGACATACAAAGAGGCAATGGACTCGTTCGGGTCAGACAAACCAGACCTAAGATTTGATCTGCCTATGAAAGACGTTACATCAATTGCAACACAAACTGATTTCAAGGTATTTCATTCAGTAATAGATAACGGCGGAATAATTAAAGCGATTTGTATTCCTGGAAAAGGCACGGCTAGCAACAACGCAATCAGAAACCTTAACAGGATCGCCTCAGAGGTTGGTTCTCCTGGGTTAGCGCATATTAGATTTACCGATTCAGAAGCATTGTTCTCACCTGGCCTTTCAATGAACGAAGAACTCCTGTCTGAACTTAGAGCATCTGTAAACAGCGAAGGAGAGGATCTGATAGTCATCATGGCAGGAGAAGAATCCAGGCTGAACGCCATGTTAGGCGCATTCAGAATTGAAGTTGCAATCTTTTTCGAGCTTATACCTACTGATACTTTAGCGTTTTGTTTTGTCACAGAATTTCCATTGTTCGAATATGATGAAAGTAATCAAACTTGGACTTCTTCCCACCACCCTTTCACATCTCCTCAGGAAGAAGACTCTTCGAAGCTTGAATCGGGAGATTACGGAAACATCAAAAGTAAAGCCTACGATTTAGTCTGNAATGGAATGGAACTTGCAAGNGGNAGTATCAGAATNCATGAGCAAGAAACACAACAAAAAATCTTTGAAGTACTGGGTTACACCGAAGAAGAAATCCANTCTCAATTCGGTCAAATTCTGGAAGCATTTCAGTACGGAGCTCCCCCGCATGGGGGAATCGCCCCTGGTATAGACCGGCTCATCACTATCCTATCAGGGACAGATTCCATCAGAGATGTGATAGCATTTCCGAAAACCCAAAGCGGAACTGATTTATTGTTTGGAGCCCCCTCTGATGTGGATCAAGCTCAATTAAAAGACCTTGGAATCTCAAGCAAACTCAATTAGGAGAAATTAAAATGTCAAACTTCGACTACACNAACCTATTTTCCAAAACATCAAAAAATAAAGCCCCAAACCGTCATGCGCATGCCAGATATGACTTTGCCGTNGCTTACCCAGATCCAGAATCACTGCCATTGGATGAGTTGGTCCAGTCNCTNCAAACAGCACTGGATCGNGAGGGCAAAGATTTAGCATATTACGAAGATTTGGTGGGCCTCCACGGGCTCCGGGCATTGGTAGCNGACAANCTACAAAGNGACAGGAAAATGGACATTACTGCTGAAGACGTAGTAATCACATCAGGATCAGGCGAAGCCATTAGCATGGTGATTCAAGCCCTGACAGACCCNGGAGACGTTATCATAACTGAGAAATTTGTATATTCAGGAACCTTAAACCAAATGCAGAGATTCGATGCGGACGTTAGAGCTGTCGAATGCGACGACACAGGAATAGATCCCTCAGCTNTAGAGACGCTGATTCAGTCNATACAAAAGGAAAATAAAGCTATTAAATGNCTGTATACCATTCCCACTTTTCAGAACCCTATAGGCTGGACCATGCCTAAGGAAAGGAGAGAACAAATCATNGATATATGTCAACGCCATAACGTTCCTATATTTGAAGATGATTGCTACTTTGACCTTCGTTATGAAGGTGATGATGTNGACTCTTTTTACTCTATGGACCAANAAGGGCAAACAATCTATGTTGGATCATTTTCCAAGATAATTGCTCCAGGAATGAGNCTNGGATATTTAATNGCACCTGAAGAAGTTCGNAACAGAGCCTGTAGCTTCAAAGCAGGGGCAACTAATCCGTTCGCCTCNTTGGCAGTNCAAGAATACTTGTCAAACCACATGTACGACCACATAGATGACCAAAANTCTGCATTTCGACAAAAGAGGGATTCAATGTTATCCGCACTTGGTGANTCCTTAGGTTCTNGAGCTGAATGGAATGTTCCCCAAGGNGGTTTGTATATATGGGTNAAATTCCCAGAAGGGACAGACATGGAAGNCTTCCAACAGACCTGTTTCGAAGAAGGAGTGGGATACCTAAACGGGAAAGGGTANTCACCTGAAGGAACAGGAGAAAACTATGTCAGNCTTTGTTTCGGCCATGCTACTGTTGAAGATTGCTACAACGGAACGGTAGAGTTTGTCAGAATCCTTGAAAAACACAATATTATCTAAANCCCAAATANCACTAGGCGGCTTAAATGGTTAACAAGCATATCTTACTATTAGGCAGCGGTGAACTTGGNAANGAGTTTTGCATAAGNGCCAAACGTCTAGGTGCAACAGTGACNGCTTGCGACAACTATGNNAATGCTCCNGCAATGCAAGTATCTGACGCTTCATACGTCCTNGACATGCTAGATGGAGACAAACTTAAGAGNCTTATAGGCAAAGTCCAACCAGACCTAATAGTCCCTGAGATTGAAGCNATACGAACAGAAGTTCTTCTAGAACAAGAGGCAGANGGAAACACAGTGATTCCTACTGCCCGTGCCGTAAATNTAACNATGAACCGAGACCGCATACGAGATCGAGCNGCAGAACTCGGACTNCGTACCGCTCGNTATGCATATGCCTCATCTGAACAAGAACTTCTAAACGAAATAAGNAAAATAGGCCTGCCTTGCGTTNTTAAACCAGTCATGAGTTCAAGNGGCAAAGGCCAGTCNATAATCACNAGNACATCAGAAGNANCAAANGCNTGGGAATACGCNGTCANCGGAATGCGCGGAGACCGCATNAGTGTGATTGTAGAAGAATTCATAGAATTTGATTANGAAATCACACTNTTAACCATCAGAACTGCTCAGCAAGGAACTTTATTTTGCCCNAGTNTTGGACATGTACAACAAGANGGGGANTATCGNTANAGCTGGCAGCCCGCACATATCATGAANAAAGGGNCCGTCTCCACAACAGAAATAAGAGCTCAGGAAATGGCCAACATTATAACGAANGACCTGGGAGGNGTNGGAGTGTTCGGTGTAGANTTCTTCATNTGTAANGGAGAGCCAATCTTCAGCGAACTAAGCCCNNGGCCTCACGANACAGGCATGGTNACCATGTTCACNCAGAATCTTTCAGAATTCGACCTNCATGCCCGCGCAGTGCTCGAGNTACCTATTCCNGAAATCTCATTGCTCAGACACGGAGCGAGCCACGTTCTGTTAGCCGCAGAAGATTCTACACAATTCCACTTCGAGGGCATTGANCAAGCCCTGTCTATCCCCGGAGTTGACCTAAGAATCTTCGGNAAGCCAATCACGNGACCCAACAGGCGCATGGGAGTTATTCTAGCACCGAGCGTTCAGATAGCCACAAAGGCAGCTAATTGTATCCGAGTCGTTTCTGACCTCAGCTCCTGAAATCGAACTGTTCTAGCAAGTCACCAATTGATTGTCTGAATCCAGAATACTCTAATTCACCATAGGGTAACATCGCTGCACCTGACCATCCTTGAGCTCTCATTTCGATTCCTTTTTCTTGGGCCTTCAGTCTCGTNTAATCCCAGGAAACATTATCGAAGAAATCTGCATATCCACTTGAAAATGTTCCATCAGCAGCTAACGAAAANCCCACGCAAGACACCAACGGNAAACAATACATCCCGGTNACTGGTGTGTTGATAGCCACAGGCATTAACGGCATTACGTGAGAGCCTCTTGCATCACCTCCAATNAAATGGGCTTTGGCAAACGGTGAAATNAGTTCTTCTGGCGCAGGGAATATACCCTGATTCCTCACGAGTGCAACAGGATCGTCTTTCCCTGTATAGGTGCCCGCNATGTTATGCATTCTCATNGCCGATACNGCTGCNGCGACCTGCCCTGTATGCCGAGAAACGATAGAATCTATTCCAAATCTTTCNTTATCTCTCAACAATACAGCAATTTTGTAATAATCTTCCGGAGCATTCAAACTTATAATACTGTCCCCGTCAGTGTTGTCCATATCTATGATGTTAAAAGTGAATCCTTCGCTTAGCCTCGGTAGCATCAATCCCCCACAGTACATAGGATCCGCAAAACCTAAAAACAAAGGCAGGTTATAGGCTCCTGGCCCACATTTATCTGCAGCGAGCACCATAAAAGATTCAGCAGGCCTAATCGGATTAGTCTTTCCCGGTGCATGATCAAATTCAATCTCGGCAATCGCTGGCCCNGCTCCTCTGATATTTCCTGANGGAGCGTCAGCCAATAAATCTTGCCCGGCGCCATAAAGCCCATGTTGAGCGGCAATATCGGTCGCATGCAAAAATGCTTTCCATGCGAATTGATGAACCTCATCATTATCCGTTCCATGTACATGAGATGCGGTGATGCAGATGTCGTCTCCCGTATGGCCTACGAAAGCATCAATTAGTAGACCGCTCGCAATTGCATCTTTTGCGTCCTGTCTTGCTGCTTCCATCATTGCCTCGGAAGGTTGAGTNTGTCCNCCTATAGAGCCTACGTCAGCCTTCAATATTGACAAAGTAATCTTCATGGTTCCCCCNTTTATGTAAAGTTCTCGTGATACTATACCACGTATTTACCCAAGCATAGACTATTGTCTGTCTTAATTTTTNGATTGAGTTGAGGTTGCCAATGTGGGATAATTTATNTATATNCTNAAAATACATTAGGGAGATGCATGGATCCTGTANATTTACTATTCACACTTTTCTCTTTGGGTNTCGTAACCCTATGGGCTGCANGGNTAGCGATGGGAAGACGCCGNAGTCCTTATCTATGGGGCGGTGCNGCATTGGGACTCTCCATTTTACCTATTATTGTAGGCTTAAATGNNCTNCAAATATTAGGCATCCTACCAGTAGTTGCACTAATGATNATGCAACCAGTNNANATTCAAAAACAAATAAATACCNGGAACAGATTTTGCCCTTANTGTGGNGCGCANCAAACCCCAACGTNCAACATCATTGACGGCAATAACACATCCATAGAATGGACCTGCTCTGGATGTGATAGGTCTGTCACTGANNATCTNGCTCCTNCCNNTANCCCAGAACCTGATAATGCCTCTNCAGATGANNCAGAGATTCTGAAAGCACCTCNGTTGCTTGAAGANCAACNTACTANAGAAGAAGCNCCTACAAGTGTTNCTGAACCTGNAGAAACTACGCCCATATACATTGNCCCCCCAGAGAAGCNAGCTCCGAACTTTGTTCCTAGNAGTCTAACGGCTCAAGTTTTCACGGACCGAGGCAANGTCCTGTTATCTGAAAATAAGTTTACCGAAGCAATAGATCAATTCACAAAAGCCTTGGCTATGGATAAAGTNTATNTAGAGGCTCTTAACCGACGGATCGAAGCGTACCAACATTTAGGGCTCACNGAATTAGCAGCCAAAGACGAGGCATTGCTAGGGACACTCAGTTAATCAAACAGCCATGATATGAAAGCCAGCGTCAACTGGAATAATAGCTCCTGTAATTCCAGAAGACATTCCACTCACCAAGAATAAAGCCGTATTGGCAACTTCCTCAGCAGAAATGTTCCTATTCATTGGGGCTCTATCGGCGTGGATCCTTTTCATGTCAAGAAATCCACTGATTCCTCTGGCAGCCAATGTGTCTAGAGGACCTGCGGAAATGGCGTTCACTCTGACACCTTCAGGCCCGTGTTCATAGGCTAATTGACGAACGCTATGTTCAAGAGCAGCTTTAGCGGTTCCCATGACGTTGTACCCCGGATATACATTGTGGGACGCATCAAAAGTCATAGTGACTATACTCCCAGATCCGTTCATAAGTTCAGTTGCCCATTTTGTGATAGGAATCAATGTAAAGGCGCTGATGTCCAATGCGGTTTTAAAACCTTCTCGCGTGGTATCCGTGAAACGCCCCGACAGTTCTTCCTTGTCAGCAAACGCGATACTATGAACCACGAATGAAATGTCACCAAATTCATGTTTCAGCGTTCGAAAAGCCTGCTCCAGATCAGCATCATTACTTGCATCACACGGAATGAGCAAAGGGTCATGTAATTGAGTGCTGAGCTTTTCTACTCTGGATTTCAGTCTCTCGTTTTGGTAAGCAAGTCCCACCCTAGCGCCATTTTCATCTAATTTCTTAGCGATGGCCCAAGCTATACTTCTATCATTAGCCACACCAAAAACGATTCCTTTTTTACCTTTCAAGTCCACGTTAGTTCTCCTGTGCTTCGATTAAGTTCATTGTATTAGGCTGTTATACATTTGGCAAAACTTCAGCGATGAAATGTTTCAACTGGTTCATCTGATCCAGGGATGCAAATCTGACAATCACAGTTGTAGCGCCACTAATCTGGTATTCTCTGATACGCTCGATAACACGCTGTGACCCCCCAAAGGGCCCCCAGGCATCACCCCAAATATTGGACCCATAATACGCTGTAAGGAAATCTTCTGCTTCTTTCCCAGCCTTGTCTATATCTTCTGAAACATTAACAGTAATATACATTACTTTTTCAGACTTGCTGTCAGAATTGGTCTCCCTAATATGAGACTCAGTAAACCATTCACATCCCTGACTAAATTGAATAGGGGTGTCTGTGATAGAAATGAAGCCATCTCCGAATTTACCTGCTCTCTCAAACTGTTCACGCAATTCGTGCCTAGCATGAGCAGCAACTAGAATGGTGTAGTCCTTATCAGCTCGTTGATTAATTTCCAGGCCAGTCAGGTTATAGTAGTCACCTGCATAATTGAGGCGATTTTCTATTTTAGAAAGGTCAATGATTTCTAATATTTCTTGGAATCTCCGCTTCCGTGTCCTGTGATTTATCCCAACATTACTCCATTCCTGTTTCTGAGCGTCGTTAAAGGCTCCCCCTAGACCTAGACCCATGATAAGGCGGCCGTCACTTATTGCATTTACTGTATTTATCGACTGGAGTAACTGAGCTGGGTTTCTCAAAACGGGCAATAACACCGAAGTGCCTAAGCGCAGTCTCTCGCTCTTTGCAGCAAGAGAACCTAGTATAGTCATAGGATCAAACCTAGGTTTAGCTGAGAGTGAGTCCCCTACCCACACAGATTCGACAGATGAAGTCTCGCACAGAACAGCCATTTTTGATATCATCTCCCACGCAGCATGCCCTTGATTCTGGAATAAAGCTCCCCTGGTAGGTAATAGTATCCCAATTTTACCCATGTTTAGTATATGGCAGCTTGTGAGTATAATCGTTCGAGCAATCCAGGCTCCATGTATATGTAAGAATTTAAATCATCAGTCGTGTCCAGATCGCAACCCAAACCATCACTTGTCTCTATCGCAACGGATTTTTCAGCAGTAGCAGCCTGGGAAAGATGTTTAGCAAAACTTCTTTGTCCCATTTGAGGTTCAAAATCAACTCCCGGAGGTACCAAAATGCCATTCGTGCCTCCGTCTTTCTTAGCGGGAGCCAACGCAATATTCTTTTGGTTTCCGCTCGTTCTAATTAGGCTATATACGTCGGCGGCTTTTAAAAAGGGCAAATCACCAGCTAGGAACAAGGCTGACTGTCCTGAGGTGAGAATCTCCGCAAAAACAGTCTTTAAGGTGTCATTCAAATCAACGCCTGGATCAGGCACCCATCGGCCACCAGTGTCTTCCCCGACTCTAGCGACCCGCTGGTCGCCTCCCACAATTACAAAACTTTCTACCCCGGCACCCTTTACAGCGTTTATTACAGTGGTAAGCATCCCAATCACCAGGTCGCCTCTTTGTTGGTCAGTAAAGACAGAAGCTAACCGAGACTTCCCATCAATTAGAGGTTTCATCGGAATTACAGCCGTGAGACCGGTAGTTTCATTCATTGAAAATTGCCTCTAGGACAGACTGAGCCAAAAATTGTTTATCGCTTTTGGTTCTCATCATTATAGGAAGCATCATAACAGATAATCCCAGCTTGACTAAAGACACCTCGTGCATCCCGTCACTCTCATCTATGACCACGCCCGTACATAAACCTTGGTAAAAATTCGCTAGCCCCAACACATTTGATTCCATCCCTAATTGATTCATGAGGTAGCCTGCCGGACCAGACACTGACTCAGATCCTATTAAGGGACTCACGACTACGGTCTTAGACCTGTGCTCAATCAATAATTCATTCATTTGCTTGATTGCTAGCATAGGACCAATACTTAGGACAGGATTAGACGGACAAATAATAATCGCGTCAGCAGAGGATATACTCTGTACGACTTCTGGAGTGATTACGGCATTATCTTGGACATACTCAACATCAGAAATATCAGGTTCACAGCGGTGTTTTACAAAATATTCTTGCATGCTCAGGACTCCTTCAGGGCCATGCAAGATAGTGGAGACCTTGTCATCCGAGACTGGCAACACCCTAACTTTAACACCCAAACGTGAGCATAGATGTTGTGTTACTTGTGTGAGTTTATGACCTTCCCTCAGCATACGTGTTCTGACGAGATGAGTCGCCAAATCTTTATCCCCTAGGTTAAACCATGTCTCTTCTCCTAGAACGTTCAAGGAGTTTAGGGTCTGGTACGATTCATTAGCTAATCCCCATCCTTTGCTGGTGTCAATCGATCCTCCCAACGTATACATGACTGTGTCCAAGTCTGGAGATACGTTTAACCCGTGGAAGACTTCATCATCTCCTACGTTGACCACGCAAGTAAGATCAGCAGGATCCAACACGGAAGCCAATCCAAGAATCATCTTGGCGCCCCCAACGCCTCCAGCCAAAGCTACAATGTTCTTGTTCTTGAACCGTTTATTCAACGAAAGTTGGGCGTTGCCTAGGGTGAGTAAAACTAAAGTGTTGGTCTTTAACCAATTTGTTATAGGATCCAAACACTTCCTCCACATTTTCGCCTACCTCATCAAGTCTTGTCGTACTCAAGCCCGTACCTAAATCTACCGATTTGATCTGGTAATTAGTAAAACGTTCGGCTGGAATACGACCGGCATCTTTGATCATGTTTTTAAATTCACCTGGCCGCATAAGTTGTCCATAAGAAGCGCCGGCAGATGTAGAAATACTTTCGTTTATCAACGTTCCCCCAAGATCATTCACTCCTGCATTAAGCAACATTTGGCACATTTTTGTTCCTTCTTTTACCCATGAAGCCTGAATATTCGGAATCCAGTTATTAAGCATTAATCTAGACACTGCATGAACTTTCATTACATCCATAGCGGAAGGCCCTTGTTTAATATTTTCACCGGCGTTCGCAAGAAACATAGGGGCTTCAGCGTGAACGAAACTCAAAGGTACAAATTCAGTAAATCCTCCAGTGTCTTGCTGGATAGATCTGATTAAATCTATATGATTAGTAACATGGAGAGAGCTTTCCACATGCCCAAACATCACTGTAGATGTGGTTGGAATTCCNAGTTTATGGGCANTCGTAACCACCTCGACCCATTGATCCACTGTGATGCGCCCAGGAGAAATTTTGTCACGAAGTTTTTGATCCANAATTTCTGCGGATGTGCCTGGNAANCTACCNACTCCTGCNTTTTTCAATTCTTCCAAATAAGACTTGATAGAACATTTAGANCGAATNGAGCCATATAACACNTCTTCAGGGGAAAAGCCGTGAATGTGNAATCCAGGAAATTCATCCTTAAGAGCCTCGCATAATTTGATATACAAATCCCCTTCCATCTGCGGTGGTAGTCCAGCNTGAATACAAACTTCAGTAGCGCCGTACTCTATGGCTTCCCTCGATCTCCGAATAATCTCAGTAACCGGCAAGAAATANCCCTCTTCTTGTCTAAAGTCGCGGCTGAACGCACAAAACCCACACCTCTTTATACATACATTAGTAAAATTGATATTTCTATTNACAACGTACGTAACTAATGAACCNTTGGTCTTAACCCTGAGCCAATCGGCAGCAGCACAAGTCGCGGTNTATTCTTGNCCTGTCGTTTCCAGCANNATAGCACCTTCATTTGCAGAGATATCTTCCNCGGACAATGCTTTATCCAATATTTTTGCAACATTNAAGTCGATAGCTCCAAACAGAGCNTCTAGTCTGCTGACGTCTGNTTGTGCAGACTTATACACCATACTGCCCTAAGCCTCCTTTGACATACCCGTCATCATCACTTTGAGTTTTCACTTTATCATACAGAGATTCTTCTATGAACCCTTTGTCTGGATCTATGAATTCTGGATATACAGGGAACCTAGCCTTTAATACCAAATTCTCTTCCGAACATGCTTCCGCCAAAGCTTTAATGGTCGGCCATTTCGCCTCGGGGTTAACATAGTCAACAGTGACAGGAGATATTCCTCCCCAATCATTGATGCCATCCTTGAGATAATTTTGGTATGAACCAGGTGAAAGNTTAGGTGGAACCTGTATGTTTATCTCTGGCCCAAGAATTATCCTTGCGCATACCAAACACCAAGANAAATATTGTTCGGACGGATCCTTACACCCCCCCATAGGAGTATTCCGTTTTGCGCGAAAGTTTTGGATNATAACNTCTTGAATATGCCCAAATTCATCGTTCAGTTCTTTTATAGCGGCAATTCCTNGCAACACGTCCAACCAACTTTCTCCCAGTCCTATCAAAAGACCCGTGGTAAAAGGTACTCGAAGCTTTCCAGCATTCTGCAGAGTTTTCATTCTGGCCGCAGGNCTTTTACTNGGNGCATACTCGTGCGGCATACCTTTTTGATGTAATAGNTCAGATGTAGACTCCAGCATTAATCCCATAGAAACGTTTGAANTCTTGAATCCATTTATTTCNCGNTAACTCATCGTGCCTGGGTTNACATGAGGAAACAGTGTGGTTTCTGAACTTACCACCTCTGATACNTGTTTCAAATATTCTAGAGTTGTCCTATANCCGTTACCCGCAAGCCATTCCTTAGCTTCTTGGTATTTCAGTTCAGGCCTCTCCCCGAGAGTGAATAAAGCTTCTTTGCATCCCGCTTTTTCTCCTGTCTTTACAACCCTTATGACATCGTCAACCGTCATGTACAAATCTTTAGTCTCATCAGGCTCTTTTCTAAACGTACAATAACCGCAATAATCTCTACACAGATGAGTCAACGGAAGAAAAACTTTTGGAGAAAAGGAGATAACATTGTNCTTNCCTGAACGAACTATTTCCCAAGCCAAGGCCCTTGCAGCATCGATGTNTTCATGGGCCAGNATACCTATTTCCCNGAACANGGTTGGGGGCAGGTCCCAACCTTCNTGNCCGTTCTTCCAGTCGTCGAGAGATGAGCGGATAACCCTNATCANCGCNCTTTCGGTATTGGTCGACATGCTATTGCATTGGAGAGTANTCAGTNGGTCTTAAAATCATGTTTCTGACCCTTGCATTGATCGGACCATCCACCTCGGACTCAGCCCTGATTCGTTGCCAGTCNGTGTCGTTTTGGAAGTTTGTCCACTTTGTTTCTCGGTCAGCCAAACTGTCAAAGCCTAGCATGTACACGAGCTGATTACTTGTCCCAATGTCCTCGGTCCAAAATCCAACTACGTGTATACCATGCTTGTTGAATAATTTAACTGTATGGGTAGAGAATCTNTTATTAAGATCACCTAATTTNCCAGGAATGGTTTCATAAATACGAAGTTCGTAAATCATTAAGAAGCTCCTTGTAGCATATACCTAGATTTTACCTAGGCNAGAAAGAATTTACAAACCATCAAATCTGCCTTGATTGTCTCCGCCTATAGGAAAGTCTTTCCCTAANTATTGATACGCAGCCCTNGTAGCAACTCTACCACGTGGAGTCCGTTCAATAAATCCTAACTGCATCAAATACGGTTCCAGTACATCCATCACTGTATCAGATTCTTCACTAAGAGAAGTCGCTAACGTATCCAGCCCTACCGGGCCTCCACTGAATTTTTCCACTAACGTCTCTAGCAAAGCCTTATCGCTCTGATCTAATCCTTTGTCATCGACCTGAAGCATATCTAGGGCTTCTTGAGCTACCTTTTCGGTAATATCCCCATCCGCTCTTACCAAAGCATAATCTCTCGCTCGGCGAAGTAATCTATTACCTATCCTTGGGGTACCACGTGATCTTCTTGCTATTTGCTTTATTCCGCCAGAATCAGTATTGCAATCCAATATCTGNGAAGATCTCCCAAGCACTTGCTCCATTTCATCAAGATNATAGTAATTAAGTCGATATACTGACCCAAACCTGTCCCGCAATGGTGCACTCACCATAGAAAACCTAGTGGTAGCTCCAATCAAACAAAAAGGGTTTATTCTAAGGTTGATATTCCTCGCAGCTAAGCCTTTCCCCACTACCCAAGACAAGAAAAAGTCCTCCATTGCAGAATATAGCACTTCCTCAACNACCTTATTTAACCGATGTATNTCGTCTATGAACAAAATGTCCCCATTTTGTAGCCCGGTAAGCATAGCCGCCATGTCTCCGGCCCGTTCTATTGCAGGTCCAGAGGTAATCTTGATATCAACGTCCATTTCCTTCGCAAGGATATGAGCCAAGGTCGTCTTNCCTAATCCGGGCGGGCCATACAGCATCACNTGATCTAGTGGTGCCTCTCTCATTTTGGCAGCTTCAAGCCCAATCTGAATGTTTTGCTTGATAAGGCTTTGCCCAACAAACTCATTGAGTACCGCCGGTCGTAGGTTCAGTTCAGAAATTANTTCATCNTCTTTTAAGGACTCGTCTACAACNCTTTNTTCTGCNCCCTCATCTTCGAAAACCATATTCCCCTTCTGTTGACACCTGAGTATCGGATAGAATAGGGGTATATTGTATTATATTGATACTTTAAAAGAATATAATTTTGGACCTCAATTTGACAGTATTGAATGCAACGATACCAAACATGTTGATGCAGGCTATCACCAACCTGGAGCACGCTCGTGGTACTCTAAATCAAATAAATGTGTTCCCTGTACCTGACGGTGATACCGGCACGAACATGTATCTTACTCTCAACAGTTGTAAAGAACTAATCAATTCGCACAATAAAACAGCAGCATCGTCAATATCAGACATAGCCGATAATATATTCCTTAATTCCAAAGGAAACAGTGGAGTGATTCTATCCAGTTTTTTACATGGTTGCCTTCTAAGCTTAGAACACACTCCCACGGATTCTCCTAGCATCTGGATTAATTGCTTCCAAACGGGTTATGCTAAAGCTTACGCCTCNATCGGGGAACCGAGAGANGGNACAATGCTTTCTGTAATGAAGGGCATAAGTNACTTTTCAAACTACGACCATCCAGACACTATGAAATTAAANACNTTCTGGGAACAAGTCACTCAGGCAGCGTGGAACGAGACGGAAAAAACAGCCGATGGGTTACCAGAACTNCAAGCNGCAGANGTTATAGATTCAGGGGCCGCAGGCCTAACCATTGTCTTATACAGTTTTGCCGCCTCNTANAATGAAGACTCTCAGANNATAATGATGAGTGACTTCATGCCCTGGTTGGAGAATTATGTAGGTCGCTTCAATCAGCCTTCCCTGAACAATTATTTAAAACTGCACCAAACAGAAACTTGGGGGCAATGCTGTCAAATGTTGATCACGAAGGAGTCTGCATCCACTAAGGAACAGATNGGAGAAGCCATGGGAATGTTTNCAGGAACGTCATCTTTGGTGATATCAGAGACAGATTCTGTATGCAAAATCCATTTTCACTCTAGCGAACCAGAACCTATNTTCAGCAGGTTGCAGGATTCTTTTGAGGTACTTAATTATTCCCAAGAAAACATGGACGACCAAGTCAATAATCATTTTGCTTCAAATATTACAATTGTTACAGATGATATCCCTTCTGCCGAAATCTTCAAACATGGCGGCTTCGAAACTGTACCGATCAATTCCGTTTCTGGAAGTCATGCTGACCAAACCATATTAGGGGATTATGCTGACCTTGATAGACGCCTGTTCCTGTCAACATCGAGAACAACAGCCGCCTGGCTCCAACAATTGCATGAAACCATGGGGTTATCAGTTATTACAGCTGACACCCTACCATATGCTTTGACGGCTTCTACTTTCTTCGACGAAACCCTAACCGTTGATGCCAACCAAACTGAACTCAATACAATCATTGAAGAGATGAACATACTAGTTCTCGACGGAAATGACACGATCCCCTCCTCTCCGAAAGGACTCTTCCAATATTTAACGAATGAAATAAAGCACTCAGCCGCGCCCAAACAGGCTTTGGTAACCATTTACCTTTCAAAAGATTTGCATCAACTNCTAGANTCTTCCTCAGAAATTGATCTTGGACGGACATTCCCTGATTTAGAAATTCAAATCTTTCATCANCCCCTACCTAAAGGCGTAAGTTATATAACANTGGAGTAATATCATGACNATCAAAATAGTAACCGATACAGGGGCAGACTTGCCCGCANANCTCGCTATCAAGCACAACATAAGCGTGGTTCCAGTTAATGTAATGTTTGGTGACGACGTATACAAAGATGGNATTTCCATAACAAAAGAAGAATTNAATAACAAAATGTTTGTAGAAGGNTTGATTCCTAAAACTTCTCAGCCNTCGCCATCCGATTTTCTGACAGTGTACAAAGATCTCACTGACAAAGGGGATTCAGTTCTTTCAATCCATTTGTCCAGTAAATTAAGTGGAACCTACAACTCCGCCTTACAAGCTGCAGAATCTATGGACCTAGGAGCCGGACAAAAAATCCAAATCGTAGACTCTCTAAAAGCATCTATACCTATAGCCCTGGGAGTGTTGGCTACGGCAGAACACCTCAAAAATAATCCCGACATCTCAATAGGAGAACTTGCGCAATACGCAGACGATGCCCTCAAACGCTCCACTGTCTACGTAGCTTTGAATACCCTAGAATATCTCCAGAGAGGAGGCCGTATTGGTAAAGCTTCAGCTCTCCTAGGAACTATGCTTCGAATAAAACCAATTTTGTCGCTGGAAGGCGGAGAAGTTGTACCCGTTGCAAAATGCAGGAGCCTGAGCCAATCTCTTGCACAAATCAGTGATTTGATAGCCAGCCAAGGCGAACTCAGTTCGGCCGCACTCATATACAACACAGACCTTGACACTAAAGATTCCTTGAAAGCCCAATTACTTGCAGGGCATCCAGGTCTCAATCTTATAGAAACCGAATTCGGACCATCAATAGGGTCGTATGTTGGACCAAATGCGATTGGGGTGGCCACTATTCCAAAGCGGAGTTAGGACAAAGAAGCATGACAACCTTTTTCTTGGAAACGTTGGTCAAAATCTTAAGTCTTGAAACAGAACAAGAATATCAAGACCGATCCGTGATAGGTGGCATGAACACTTTCCTCAACACCGCATTCCATACTTCCGATATTCCGGAGCAACTAATAACTGACTCCGAACTCGCCTCATTAATGAAATTCGATTATTCTACAGCTTCTATTTCCAAGCGCCGTCTTTGGGTATCTACTGTCTCAAACAAGATACAGCGGATATCTAAACCAGATAGTCTAGATATAAGCCCTCCCAAGCGTACCTCTCGGACCTCTCCTAAAAAGAAAATGAACAATAATTCATTTTCCCTTTTTAACAAAGTAACTGACCTGAAAGGAGTTGATACCAAAACACAAGAGCGTTTGGGGCGACTAGGAATTTCAAACATTTGGGATTTGTTGTTCAATCCACCCAGGACATTACTTGATTATTCAAATTTGCTACCAATCAGCGACGTGAAACCAGGAGAAGCCTGCACCATATTAGGGGAAGTATGGACAGCGAAAACACTCAGATTGGGAGCAAAAGGCAGATTGCAAGTGGGTGAGGTTATCATAGGTGATTCAACGGGAAATATAAGATGCTTATGGTTTGGCAATAGGTTTATTTCAAAAACATTAAAAACAGGAAGTAAAGTTTATATCAGTGGACAGCCTGAGATCTACAGAGGATCCCTGGTGTTCCAATCACCAGAGTATGAACTAGCCGATTCATCTACCGCTGGCATCCACACAGGTAGGCTTCTTCCAGTGTACCGACTCACTTCAGGCCTCACTGCTAAAAAATTGAGGACTCTATCATGGAACACCTTGAAAACCTATCAGGGACATATCCCTCTAGGTCATGTAGGCCCGACCTTTTACAAAGACAATGACCTAATGCCTCTGGACAAAGCCGTGAAACATTTACACTTCCCTGAAGATGAAACATCCCATGCAGAGGCAAGAAGAACATTAGGTCTTGAAGAACTTATTCATTTGCAACTTGCTCTAAGCATCAAAAAGACAGCTGAAGAAACACCTGCTGGTGTGACAACAATTCAAGTACCACATCATTTTCTCAGAGAGTTCACCAGTTCATTACCATTCCAGCTGACAAACAGCCAACTCGATTGTATAAACAATATTCTAAATGATATGACTAGATCCCATAAACCTATGACAAGACTTTTACAGGGAGATGTAGGAAGTGGAAAGACAGTCGTCGTCGCTGCAGCGATACTAGCAAACATAGGATCAGGATTCCAATCCGCCCTCATGGCTCCAACTGAAATCCTGGCAGAACAGCATTTTCTCTCTTTTCAATCATTCATAAACCCTGACTCAGCAGGGTATCAATCGTTGCAGCCCATCCAAACCATTGAGTCGCCGGTAATAGACCGTGAAATAACTCTAGCACTCCTGACCGGTTCCACAACACCTTCACAAAAACTGAAGATTTACGAAGGCGCTCGAGACGGGACAATAGATCTCCTGATTGGCACTCAATCTTTAATCAATGAAGAATTAAAAATGAATAATTTAAATCTAGCAGTGACAGACGAGCAGCATCGCTTCGGTGTTTTGCAACGCTCAGAATTAAAAGATCCCGCAACTATACCTCCCCATTCGTTAACCATGTCAGCAACTCCGATACCCAGAACTCTTTCTCTCTCGATTTACGGAGATTTAGACATTTCAACCATCGACGAGCTTCCAAAAGGAAGGCGACCTGTTAAAACCCGTTCAATCCAATCTGACAAGATCCCAGTAGCCTACGGATTCATGAAGAAACAAATACTAGAAGGACATCAAGCTTTTGTAGTCTGCCCTGCTATAGACGAAAATCCAGAACTCGGTTCCGTGTCTGTTACGGAAGTATTCAAGAACTTAGTCACAGAATTCCCGGATCTGTCCATAGAACTTCTTCACGGAAGAATGTCAACAAAGAAAAAAGACTCAATAATGGAACACTTCAGGGATGGCTCTATCAATATCTTGGTATCAACTTCCGTAATAGAAGTGGGTGTAGATGTACCGAATGCCAACATTATGTTAATCCATGGAGCCGACAGATTTGGGCTGTCGCAGTTACATCAATTCAGAGGGAGAGTAGGAAGAGGTACCTCCCAGAGTTACTGTGTATTGATTTCTATGGATCCTTCGGAAACAGCCTTAGAAAGGCTAAATGCATTGGAACAGACAACTGACGGTTTCGCACTAGCGGAGAAAGATCTTCAACTTAGAGGGCCAGGGGATTACTTTGGGGTTCGCCAAAGTGGTATGCCAAGCTTTAAAATCGCAAACATTTTTGACTATTCGCTGATGGAACTCGCAAAAGACACAGCATCCATGATTCTTGCTTCAGACCCTAATCTTAAGGCGTCACANCATCTACATCTCAAATTTAATGTGGAAGCGTTGATATCCCGTATCGTAGCTGAAGCCAGTTAATTTTCTATATTGAATTTATATCCAACGTTCCATATGGTTTCAACAAATACATGTTCTGCATCTTCTATCTTAGAGCGTAATCTTCGAATGTGGACATCTACAGTCCTAGTGCCCCCCAAGTAATCATAACCCCACACTCTACTTAACAAATCTTCTCTGGTGTAGACGTGTCCAGGGTTTCCCGCCAGAGACACTAACAATTGAAACTCTTTATATGTCAATGCGACTTTTCGGTTTCCAACGTACACATCATATTTAGAAAGATCAACATACAAATCGTTAACCTTAATTATGGAAACATCTTCTTGCTGCAACTTGTCGCCCGACAATCTAGATAGTCGAGCTTTTAACTCGGAGTGCTCCACAGGGCACACACAAAAATCGTCAACTAAATGCAGATAATCTACATGTTCAAGGCCACCTTGACCTACGAGAAGCAAACATTTTAATTGACTTCTACTGCAGTATTCAATCGCAGAAATGATATCCNCTTTGGACAAGGAACCTTGATCAATAACTATTACTGATCCATGATTCCCTATGGGCAGCGGGATCTCATGGATATCATACACTTGCGTGAGAATATCTTCATAAGCCAGCAACGAATCAATCCCAATTCCGAAAGGTCGGCCGACAGAATCCCTTTGTAATAAATAATTAACCAATAGACTTCCCTATGCTTCCAGACATTTGACGTAAAACCGCAACCACTATTATTATTGACCAAAACTCATTAAGGTTACTTTTGAATACGAATTATACCACTCCCTACCAATTCAGACAGGATGTCAGAAACACTCTGTGGACGAAACCGACCACGGGAGTAATAGACGCTTTTATTCAAGCGAACGTAGTTATATTGCCAAAATCATACGCGGAAGACTTTGAAGTTTACTGCAATTTAAACTCCAAACCATGCCCTATCTTAGAAGTGTTACAGGCAGGGGATTATAATACACAAACTATCGCGAGTGATGCAGACATTCGCACGGATGTTCCGCTGTATCGGATCTATCATAACGGGAAGTTATCCTCAGAAACCACTGACATTCTTAAAGAATGGAGAGATGACTTAGTGACCTTTTTCTTGGGGTGCAGCTTCTCATTTGAATACGCATTGCAAGAAGCTGGAATTCAAGTTAAGCACCAAACTTTGGGAAAAAATGTGCCAATGTACGTCACAACAATTCAAACCACATCATCAGAAACGTTTTATGGTCCTATGGTGGTCAGCATGAGACCTATTCCAGAACATCAGATAGAGCAATGCATTGATATAACCACTCCGTTCACTAACAATCATGGCTCTCCAATTCACGTAGGATCACCCCATGAAATAGGCATAACAGATATAAACCAGCCCGATTATGGAGACAGCGTGCCAATAGAACCAGGAGAAGTTCCAGTTTTCTGGGCTTGCGGTGTTACCCCCCAAGCTGTAGCTCTGCTGGCGAAACCTGAACTAATGATTACTCACTCACCGGGACACATGTTTGTAACCGACATGCTACTTTAGAACTTCTCATGAGCACAGAGAGAATCATTCTGTCCTACGATTTACGGGGAATTGCGCGGCTAGCCCACCTCCTTCCTAAACATTATTGCGAAGAGGCAGCGTCATATCTTTTGTCACATGGGAATAACGCTGTTATCACAAGTGGCTTTTATATAACCAGAGGTAAATCCGCAGAAACGGATGGCCCTCTTGGCGCAATAGCACTTGCAAAGGCCCTCCTGCTACTTGGGTGGAAAGTCACCTTGCTAGTGGATTCTTATTTGTCCAGATGTCTGCCATTATCTGTTACAAACGAGATTCAATGTGTAGAATTCCCTATGTTAGACCGAGAGGCATCTCATGCCTACAGCGAAAAATTAATCAAANCTTTATCACCAGACATATTAGTCTCAATAGAGCGGTGCGGTCCAAACAAAGAAAACATATACACCAACATGAGAGGAGTAGACATTAGCGACCACACTCCAAAAATAGACACATTATTTGATTATTCCATACCGTCAATAGGTATAGGGGACGGAGGCAATGAAATAGGGATGGGATTGATCTCGGGTGAAGCAGTTAAACAAGGAGTTAATTTGCCTTGGTCCATCACACCCACAGATAAACTGATCTTGTCGTCAGTGTCCAATTGGGGAGCATATGGGTTGATCTCTGAATTATCCAAACTCACAGGTGCAAACCTAAATCCTTCTCCCAATGAGCAGTTAACTCTCCTTAAATTATTGGTAGGATTGGGGGCAGTCGACGGGGTAACAGGTTACCGTCTACCAACAGTGGACTCAATGCATTCTTCAGCAACTACATTAATTCTAGAAAGATTAGCTAATCGTATGAATAACACAGATTAGTCAACTCCAGTAACTATTTTTTCTATATTAGTTAATTTGCGTAAATCGATAATTTCATCGCGCAGCTGAGCAGCTTTTTCGAATTCCCAATTTTTAGCTGCATGCTTCATTTGGACATCCAAATCTTTCATCAAAGTCACCAAGTCCTCATGATTCAGTTCTCTAGCAAGTCTAGTGCCGTTTGTTTCCTGTTCATTAGCATTGATGGCATCTGTGATGTCATGCACTTCCTTCTGAATGGACCGAGGGACTATTCCGTGTTCGAGATTATGCTTCTCCTGTATATTCCTCCGGCGGTAAGTTTCATCAATAGCTCTCTGCATTGAATCAGTGACTCTATCCGCGTACATGATCACATGACCATTCGCATGCCTTGCTGCACGTCCTATCGTTTGTATCATCGAGGTAAATGATCTCAAATAACCTTCTTTATCTGAATCTAATATGGCCACCAAACTTACCTCTGGTAGATCCAATCCTTCTCTCAACAGGTTTATACCAATAACAACATCAAAGGTGCCTAGTCGCAGGCCTCGTAGTATTTCAATCCTGTCCAGAGTTTGGATGTCAGAATGTAGGTAGGTGTTCTTTATACCAATCTCGGACAAATAATCTGCCAATTCCTCAGACATCCTTTTAGTGAGAGTAGTCACCAAAACNCGTTCCCCTTGCGNCACTCTTAAACGTATNTGATCTATTAAATCATCTATTTGGCCTTCGCTGGGTTTTACCTCAATAGTTGGATCCAATAAGCCTGTGGGCCTAATGACTTGCTCGACTACCTGAGGAGACCTTTCTAGTTCATAAGAGCCCGGTGTCGCAGACACGTAAATAGTCTGATTTCCTCGTCCTTCGAATTCCTCGAATTTAAGTGGACGATTATCAAGTGCAGATGGCAATCTGAACCCATATTCAACCAATGTGCTCTTCCTAGATATGTCTCCCTTGTACATAGCTNTAATCTGAGGCAATGTCATGTGAGATTCATCTACTAATATCAAATAGTCTTCGGGGAAATAATCCAATAGAGTCCAAGGCGTACTTCCNTCTTCTCTGCGTTGTAAGTGTCTGGAATAGTTTTCAACACCAGCACAAGAACCTGTTTCCGACATCATTTCCATATCATAATGAGTCCGGGCCTCTAATCTTGCTGCCTCTAANAACTTCCCATCATGCTTAAACNTNTCTAATCTTGTACCNAATTCTGCCTCGATATCAACCAAAGCAGCTTTGATGCGATCATCTGAAGTAACAAAGTGATTAGAAGGATACACCTCTACGCTATCCGGNACGGACATCACTTCACCAGTTAAAGGTTCCAAACAAGTTATTTTATCTACTTCATCACCAAAAAATTCNATTCTCAGAGCGTGGTCCGCATAGGCGGGTATCAAATCTACTACATCTCCTCTGACTCTGAATTTACCTCTCACTAGGTCGAAATCATTCCGCTCGTATTGCATATTAACTAATTTTCTTAAAAAAGCATTCCGGCCTTCTCCTTCACCNACCTGGATCTGTGCAACTTTTTTAAAATAATCTTCTGGGTCTCCTAGGCCNTATATACAAGAGACTGAAGCAACAACAAGTACATCGGAACGAGTTAACAGAGAGGTTGTGGTAGACAATCTCAATTTCGTCAGTTCCTCATTAACACTNGCATCTTTCTCAATGAATAAATCTTTCTGCGGGACGTAAGCTTCAGGCTGATAATAATCGTAGTAGGAAACGAAATATTCGACCGCATTGTTAGGGAAAAAATCCCGAAATTCTGATGCGAGTTGAGCAGCCAAAGTTTTATTATGAGCAATTACTAGTGTAGGCTTTTGGACCGCCTGTACAATATTGGCCATAGTNAAAGTTTTNCCACTTCCCGTTACTCCTAACAGAGTTTGATNCATTACTCCTTCATTTATACCNGNAGCTAAAGTGTTAACAGCGCTGGGTTGNTCCCCTGTCATATTGAAATCGGATATTAACTCAAATTTTTGACTCATAACTACCCCATTCTGCTGAGTACAATTTTGATTCTGTCTTCTAATTCAAGTTCATCTTCCGTAAATTCCACNGACGNTAGGACTGCAGTTATCTCATTTCTAGAATATCCAAGTACAGTCAAGGCAGTGATGATGTCTTCGTCTAAATTGATTGAAGAGAGTTCATCGATACCTAGAATTGGCACATCTATCTTATCTTTTAATTCTAAAACAATCCGAGAAGCAGTCCGTGCTCCTACGCCTGGAACCCCTGTCAGCATCACTGTATTTTCAGTTAATACAGCTTCTGCAACTTGACTAATACTCAAATGACTAAGAATAGCTTGAGCATTTCTAGGGCCGACACTATTGACAGAAATCAGCTTATGAAACATTCTCAATTGTTCAGCTTCAGCGAATCCGTATATAGCAAGGACGTCGTTGCTCAGCCTCAAGTATGTGTGAAGTTCAACCTGTGTTCCAATCGCACCCAGGTCAGCAATTTGCATAGGCGCCATAAATACTTCATAAACGACACCCTTTACGTCAATCCCTACTGATTCATCAAAAACACTATGAACGATACCTTTTAGNCCTATGATCATCTATGTCAACTACCTAATTTATTATTCGGTTTTCAATCGTCTCTTGGGCTCTGCTAGAAAGTGCATGACACACAGCTATCGCGATCGCGTCTGTAGCGTCATCGGACGGGGAATCTTTTATACCGAATAAATTGAATACAACATCCTGCACAGCCTCTTTGCTAGCATTACCATAACCAACAACGGAACTCTTAATCTTGGAGGGTGTGTACCGAGATACAGGGATTTTTGCACTAGCAGCAGCTATCAGTACTGCGCCCTGGGCCTGTCCAATAGCCAATGTGCTTTTAACAAATTGTTTAGAACCACTACCCAAAAAAGGTTCCTCTACACATACACATTCAGGTCTGAATATATTGATCATATTCATAATGTGTGAATGCATTTGATACAACCGCATGTCAATATTCATTTTGGCTGGGAGAAAGACTGTACCGTAATCTTCGAGACTCATCCTTCCTTCTTGAATTTCCAGCAGACTGTATCCCATTTTAATAGTACCGGGATCTACCCCAAGAATCATCATAAACCAGCCGTCCCTATTGATCCGAGTATTTGACGAGCACTTCTTCTGAAAAATCTGCGTTAGTATATGCTTTCTGAATGTCCTCTAATTCTTCTAAGGCATCCAACAGTCTCAAAGTTTGCTCGGCTTCTTTGTCCGACAACATAATAGTAGTCTTAGGAACCAAAGATATCTCTGCGTTGGTGATAGTCACCCCATTATCGGCTAACACATCTTGAATCTCAGACAATTTATCTTGTAAAGTATAGATTTCAACAGAACTACCCTCAATTTTTACATCGTCGGCCTCTGCTTCCATAGCTACCAAGCCCACCTCTTCGGCGTCCTCATCAGAGGAAGAGTCAACCATAACCACTCCTTTTGATTCGAAATTCCAAGCGACACAACCAGATTCACCTAGGTTCCCTCCTCCTTTAGAAAAGGCTGACCTGACTTCAGACGCGGTTCGGTTACGGTTAGAGGTTACAGCGTGCACCAATATGGCACTTCCTCCTGGCCCGTATCCTTCATAGGTTATTTCATCCAAGTCTTCAGAGCCCGGTCCTCCGCCCACAGCTCTCTGGATTGCGCGATTTATATTGTCCAATGGCATGTTGCTAGATTTAGCTTTATCAACAGCTAATCTCAACCTGAAATTCATATCAGGGTCTCCACCGCCTTGTTTCGCAGCTAGTACTATGTCTTTGCTCAATTTAGTGAACAAGGCCCCCCGTTTGGCATCAGTTACACCTTTTGCACGTTTTATAGTAGACCACTTAGAATGTCCTGACATATCGTTCCCCTTATCGCTACTTTGTGTTCTCGTTGTTATTATAAACCTTTTGGAAGGACAACCAACATTTTTTGATCAGCAATATCCACTGCTTTTATTACAGATTTAATACCAGGGATTAAAATTTCATTATCGCTGTTGGTAACAACGTACACATCATTACTACCTGTTTCAATTATATCCGTAATTATTCCTAGAAATCGTTCAAATTCGAAGACTTTCAGACCAATTAGATCTTCGTGGTAAAACGTATCTTTATCCAAAACAGGAACACTATCGTAGGGAACTTTTAATTCGCTTCCAATCAATACCAGATCCGGAGATGGTTCCAGTCGTAAAGCAATCTCTTTGGCATTTTTGTAACTGGACTCCACAATTGTATATGGTAAACCCAGACAAAATACTTCATTGCCAATCAGAAACCTTGAGGGATTGTCAGACAAATTATAAATTGTAATAAGCCTGTTTCGCTGGTTTTTACCCTTTACCTTACCAACGGTGATCATTCTCGGCACATTGTTCATTTGAGAACTTCTGAATGGATACTAGACTATCTCTAGGATTACTTTAGTACCTTCTTTGACAGCGGCCACTCTGAGCAACGACCGAATTGACTGAGCCACCCGGCCTCTTCTACCAATAATCTTGCCTTTATCTTCATCGGCAACCTCGAGTCTGAGAACAGTCTGTCCGTCCTCTTCTGACTCCACTACTACGACGTCTTCGGGTTTGCTAGCTAAAGCTTTAGCTATGTATTCAACTAGTTCTTTCATTCTGCAGATTCCACAGCGTTGCCGTTTGTTTCTAAGCTGTTGAGTAGCTGCTTTACTGAGTCTGTGGGTTGCGCCCCGTTACTAATCCAATGNGCAACTTTGTCTTGATCAACCGTTATAGAAGGAGGATCCACCATTGGATCATAATTGCCTATCCAGTCGATGAAAGCACCATCTCTTGGGGATGATGATTCTGCCACTACAATTCTGTATGAGGGATTTTTTTTCTTGCCGACTCTACGTAGGCGTATTTTTAACATATTATTTGAAACCTTATTGCTTTGATTGGTAAATTCTACGTTGGACCATTAGTTGTGTCAAACAATTCTAAATAATAAAGGGCCCAGACTTCGTCTACTTGTTTCCCTGTACGAGGGGCGATGATAGACATTAGCCTGAGCCCAACTTATTTTGCTGTTTTAACTGTAGTTATCAGTTGTTAGAACCAGACTGATGCCTACCATCGCCCCCACATATCACTATCTTTCATAAACTTTCACCTCCGCAATNTTATTTCTCTAACGAGTTATTTNATTNTATCAATTCCGTTTTTNGCATGTCAATCATATTTNNCCTAGATTTACGCCATTTATTCACNCCTAGAGATATGNTAATCTATCATTAAAGGATATCCCCACCCTTGCTCGAGGTTTCGATGAATATCATTTTTATGGGCACTCCAGATTTCGCAATACCAGTGCTTGAACGCCTACATAAACACCATNGCATACCTGCAGTATTTACCGCCCCCAGCAAACGGACAGGTAGATCACAAGTGATGACTAACTCGCCGGTNCAACAGTGGGCANAAAGTTACGACATCCCTGTCTATACACCCAAATCATTAAGNCTGCCTGACGTACAAGAACTAATCGAAAGTATCGAACCCGATCTAGTTGTCGTTGCAGCTTATGGATTATTTATACCTGATACCATTTTGACCCTTCCTAGACTTGGATGCTGGAATATACATCCTTCATTACTCCCTAAGCTTAGAGGGCCTAGCCCGGTCGTCACAAGTATCTTGCAGAGAGACATAGTTACCGGAGTCTCCATCATGAAACTAGATCAAAACATGGACAGCGGGCCAATCCTTGCGCAGCATTCTTATCACATGAGTTTCTCAGAGACGGCCAGCTCATTAACAAGGTCNCTGTTTGAAATTGGAGCAGATTTACTGCACGACTGCATAGCAAGAGCGGATAGAGATAATTTAGTGGAGACTATCGCCCAAAACGATGCTGAAGCCACTTTTACATCCAAACAAAGGAAAGAGGACGGATTAATAAACTGGGACAGTACCAGCCAAGACATAGAAGCGCAAATTCGGGCGTATACTCCTTGGCCTGGCTCATTCACATACTGGAATGGGAAAATTTTAAAGATATTATCTGCGAATCTCCCAACTGCAGACTCAGACCGCCAATTCCCTACCGGAACTGTCACAAAAGGTCCAGGCGGAACATTAAACATCCTCACAGGAAACTCACAAATAGAAGTCAGCATGGTCCAGTTGGAAGGGAAAAAAGCAATGAAACCCGAGGAATTCCTTTTAGGATACCCAAGCATCATAGGGGCTAAATTAGGTTAAAGGAGCGATTATGGCCAAAATACCATCCGATGAAGAACTCATTCAAATGATGTCAGATCTCAGTAACTGGGGCAGATGGGGAGAGGGCGACCAACTAGGATGTCTGAATTTAATCACACCAGACAAAATCATTGCTGCTACCAAACTTGTCACAGACGGTCATACTGTAAGCTGCGCAAGACCTATTACAACAGATCCAGCAGCTGATGTGACATACCAAGTACAAAGATTCATGGTGGACAGTGGAGAAGGGAGGGCAACAGATACCGTAGAGAGACAAATCAACCGAAAGGGAGCTGCTGAATTCATTGGCATGGTATTCCATGGACAAACGATTACGCATATAGACGCGCTCTCGCATTATTCATGGAGAGGACTTATGTACAACGGTGTTCCCGCTGACTTGGTGACATCGAAGGAAGGAGCACTGAGCCATTCTATAGAACCTACAGGAGATGGAATTGTAAGCAAGGGAGTTTTGTTAGATATAGCAAAATTAAAGAACAAACCCTGGCTAGAAGCAGATGAAGCAGTGTACCCACAAGACTTGGAAGATGCTGAGAGATTACAAGGCGTTAAGGTTACTGAAGGGGACATACTTCTAATCCACACTGGAAATTATGAAAGAAGAATAAAAGAAGGAGCTGTAGACAGTAGGCAACCTATGACAGCTTGTCAAGCTGCATGTGCTCCTTGGTTCAAAGAAAGAGGAATCTCAATGCTTGGAACAGACACCTCGAATGACATTAGGCCCACACATTATCCGGATGTAACAACATCTCCGATGCATATCCTTTGTTTGGTCACACTTGGATTGTGGTTGATTGACAACTGTAACCTACAAGATTTATCGAGAGAATGCGATACTAGAAATACATACGAGTTTATGCTTACTTTAGGTCCGTTAAAACTTAACAAAGTAACAGGATCCCCCGTTAACCCTATCGCGATTTTTTAGACCAACTTTCTCCATCCTTCTTCTAGCTCTCTCAATCGCTGCACCCGAGCCTCAGTCGGCGGATGTGTAGAAAACAACTTAGCCATACTTTTGCCTGAAAAAGGATTCACTATAAACATATGGGAAGCACTTTCAGATACTTTCATTGTGTTGGCATGGGCATACGCATCAAGTTTCTCTAAAGCGCTGGCCAGCGCTAGAGGGTCGCCCGAGGTGTGAGCCCCAGTGTAGTCCGCTTGGAATTCTCTAGACCTAGAGATCGCCATCCTAACGATGGTGGCAGCCAGAGGCATGATTATTGCAACAAACAACAATCCTATGATATTTCCGCCTCTACCATCTCGGTTGCCCCCGAACGAAGAAAATAAGGCGGAAATTTGAGCCATCCATGCAAGCATCGATATAGCTCCTGCAATCGTTGCAACCACCGCCATTATTAAAGTGTCTCTGTTGCCAACATGAGCCATCTCATGGGCCAGTACTGCTCCGAGTTCCCTATCATCTAACAATTTGATTGCCCCGGCTGTAACGGCCACGGTGGCATTTTGAGGGTTCCTCCCCGTGGCAAAGGCATTCGGGACCTCAGTATCAATCAAGTACACCTTAGGCATGGGAAGTTCAGCTCTGTTAGCCTGATTCTCAACAATTTCAAATAATTCCGGGGATGAGTCTTTCTGAATCTGTGACGCATGAGCCATTTTCAATGCGATTTTATCGCTGAACCAATAAGCTCCGAAATTCATAGCTATTGCGAAAACAAGAGCGAACACTACGCCAGCTTCTCCCCCTATAGCGGCTCCTGCAACCAAAAGCAGAAACGACATTATTATCAGAAAGAAAAAAGTTTTGATAGTATTCATTGGAATAGTTATCCTCCTAACTATAGGTGAAATTGTTACACTTATATTTTATAATATTTAACTAGCTCTAACAAACACATACCTGAGCTAGGAGCAGAAATTGTCAATCAAAATCGCAGTACTTGCAAAACAAGTCGTAGACCCAGACATGCCACCTTCGGCGTTCAAAATAGATGAAACCCTGAAACAAGTAACAACTCCCAGCACAATACCTCCAGTAGTAAATGGGTTCGATGAAAACGCTGTAGAGGCAGCACTCATACTTAAAGACGCTCTTCAAGCTACAGTCACTGTTATCTCGTCAGGCACNGGATTTGCTTTGGATGTGATGAAAAAACCGTTATCTATGGGCGCCGACGAGTTAGTCCTTTTAGATGATGAAGCTTTCAGTAATACNATCGACACTTTTTCCATAGCAACTATCCTGGCATCTTCGATTGAAAAACTCGGGGGNTTCGACCTAATCATATGTGGAAGACAGGCGTCTGACTGGGATAACGCTCAATTGCCATTAGGCCTAGCCGAACTCCTGAATATGCCTTGCATAACATTAGGGAAAAAAGTCGACATCATAGATGACAAAGTTCGNGTGGAGAGAGTGACCTCCGAAGGGTACGAAATAATAGAAGGAAGTCTGCCTTGTGTTGTTACCGTTAGTAATGAACTAGGACAGCCCAGATATCCCACTTTGAGAGGCATCATGGCTGCAACTCGGAAGAAACCTACTGTCTGGAANACTGGAGACCTTGAACTCGATCCAGACACATTGATACCCAAAGTTCAACTGAGGGATTTATTCGTTCCAGTCAACACGCAGGAATGTGAATTCATAGAGGGCGAGGATGAAGTTGACGCTGCAAAAAACTTAGCCCTACGACTTCGTGAAGAAAAATTAATCTGATTCCGCATTAAGGAGATTACTACAATGGCCACCCAAGAAATCTTAGTCCTAACATATATGAAAGATGGATCTCTGGAGCCCTCNGGGCTGGAGTTGTTGAACCCCGCCACAGAACTATCTAACCAAAATGGAATGCAAATAGGCATCGCCATTTTAGGTTCAGAAGACGAATCAATTGCGGAAGAGTGCATAAGTAAAGGTGCAGACAAGGTATATCTTGTGTCAAATGACATCCTCAAAACGTACAATTCGGANGCCTACGTACACGCAATGACGCAAGTAGCCGCAAAAATTGATCCTTCAATAATTCTGATCAGCAGAAACATTGAAGGAAGAGAACTAGCCGCAAGAGTCGCGTTCAGACTAGGCACAGGGCTAGCACAAGACTGCTTAGAAGTGTCCATAGACAAAGAAACCAATAGAATGCTAGCAAACAGACCCGTATATGGAGGCAGCGCTATAGCGATAGTAGACTGTCAGAGTGACCCTCAAGTAGCGGCAATAAGACCCAAAGCCTACGAAGCACTGGAGGCAGACACTGCTAGAACAGGGGAGATAGAACTANTCGAAGCCGATATCCCNGAAAATGTTATTAAGGTTCACACTATAGAAACAGTAGCCGAAGAGGCGGAAGGGATTCAGTTAGAAGACGCTAGAATTGTAGTAGCAGGNGGAAGAGGTCTTGGAGGCCCAGAACCATTTGAGCAACTAGGAGAACTGGCNGNCCTGTTGGACGGGGCAGTTGGTGCATCTCGAGCTGCAGTAGANTCAGGATGGATACCCCACAGCCAACAAGTTGGCCTTACTGGCAAAACAATTACGCCTGATGTATACATCACCGTCGCAATTTCTGGCGCTAGCCAGCATATGGCAGGTTGCACTGGTTCGAAGGTAATAGTTGCGATAAACAAAGATCCGGAAGCAAATATCTTTAAAGATGCAAAATACGGGATAGTAGGAGACTGGGAAAACATCTTACCGGCCCTTACTGAAACGGTACGAGAATTGACCCAGAGTTAATCTATAATTAAATTATCTATTAGCCTGATGCCTTGAACTGTAATCGCAGCGATCANGACACATGGTTTTTTATTTGAGTGGANATGACGTAAGTTTTCGCGGTCCACAAAATCAAAGTAGTGCACCCTATCCACATNGGGATCAGCNTTTAGTACCAGTGANATTTGCTCCTCAATAATCCGCAATGACTCACCTGAAGCTCGTAGAACTGCGGCGTGTTCCAACGCTCGATAAAGACATCCCGCTCTCTCACGGGATTCTTTAGTCAATAAGGTGTTTCTGCTACTTACAGCTAATCCGTTAGGTTCTCTCACGGTATCGCAGATTATTACTTCAGTTCCCATGTTCATATCGTTAACCAATGCGTTGATTATCCTAGTTTGCTGATAATCTTTTTGCCCAAAGTATGCCTTTTGGGGAGTTATGATATTCAACAATTTGCTGACAACAATCCCTACTCCTTCAAAATGACCTGGTCTATCGATGCCTTCGTACACATTACTTAATTCAGAAAAAGTTATCTTGGTTAATAAACCAGCACCATACATTTCATTTTGCGAAGGCATGAAGACTGCATCTACTCCAGCTCTTTCCATAAGGGTCAAATCAGCTTCAATAGAACTGGGATAAGACCGTAAGTCAGTGCCATCAGGAAACTGTAGAGGGTTAACAAAAATACTGCAAACCGTACGAGGGTTCTCAGTCACAGAACGTTCTATAAGGGACATATGACCAGTATGTATNGCACCCATGGTCAATACACAGCCGACTTCAAGAGGAAAACCTTGACGGACTTTTCTCATCTCGTTTATNCCTTTTACAATCTCCATGTCAGAACAACTCGTCTATCTCTTTTTGAAGTTCTTCGGGGGAGCTTGCAGATGAGCTAAGTGATTCATAAAATTCAGGGGTGCCGTAAGTTCGGGTTTTCAGAACTATCGGCATTGGTACAGCATGACCAAAGATCAAAGCCTGCTGCTTAGGTTCCATCCGAGACAACACTGTGCGTAATTGTCTGCTTCCAGACACTCCAGACAGTACGCTCTCCACATCTCTTTCATTATCGAGCAAACAGGTCATCCTTGTGCCAAGNTGGCTCATAACTTCATTATCAATGGCGCTTGGACGTTGATCGATAACCATTATAGTAACGTTATATTTTCGTAATTCTCTAGCAATAGTTCCAAAAATGGTTTGATTAGATATGCCCGGATTCAAAAACTTATGAGCTTCTTCGAGTACGATCATCACAGGTCTAGGCTCCCCGCTCGCATTCCCAAGAGATTGTTCCTTTAGTTCTACATATCTTCTGTGAACCCTGCGAGACAGCAGATTGCTGACTAAAATATAGGCAGCCAAATCATCACCGTATCTCCCGAATTCTAATACAACATGATTTCCTCGTTCCACATGCTCTATCATCTGCATAGCGACATTTTGGTTGGAATCTGATACAAGGAAACCAAAACGTTTGAACCGGTTAAGCCTTTCATATAAAGCTCTTAAGGCTTGGGGAGCAACCCCAAGTTCTTGAGCGAGTTCATACACTTCTTCAGTACCGTTCAGCCCAATAAATTTCTCAAACCATTCTCTGGATCCATACTTTTGTTCCAAGAAATAAGCGGCGTTTACTGCAACATCCGACAAATTCAAACTTTCTCTGAGTAATTCTAAATCCTCTGGTTCAATTTCACTGTAGCCTATCTTTGCTGCAACATCATAGGAGGAATTCCTACGCCTGGAACTCTCTTCATCCANAGTAAACACGCTCACCTTTTCAGGGAATAGTTGTTTCAGNCCTTTTACGGTCATATTTCTATCGGTATCTTGGCCCGACTGACCATATTCACTATGCATATCAAAAATGAGAGCTGAAGCTTTGTCGTGTTGAAGCACACCAACAAGTAATAACCTAGTTAGGAATGTTTTCCCAGTCCCGCTTTTACCAAATACGCCTACTGATCTCTTAACAAATTCATCTAAATCCAGGCACACTTTTGTCTCCATATCTAAAGGACTTCCCACCCAAAAATGGTCTTCANCCTCTTCCCCAAACACAGTTTGAATATCCCTTTCTGATGCCATATGAACCGAAGAAAAATGATCGGGGATCGACTTCGCTGGTTCTACGCCTTCTCCAGACCCTTCAATTAACGGAAGAACTAAATTTGTTGACACAGAAACTTTCCCGTAAGTCATCACGCCTTTCAAAGCGGAAATAATGTGTTCTTCAGTATCNCCNGTCACNTGATGNGTGATACCAGAATCACTATGTTCGAGGGATATATCAGTCACAACACCAAAAAACCTNCGAGTGGAACCACGGATAGTAATAAAGTGTCCAGATTTAATGTCTTCAACAGAAGTAGTTTGCTCAAGTTTTATATCGGTCCCCTGGGACAACGAACCCCCTACCACAGTACCGATACGAACATTNTGGTCCTGATACACATTTTCTCGTTGGTTCATGTGTTTACACCTATGTATTTCAAAATATTCATCAAACGGGATGCATCNCTGGCTAACTCCCTCATCAAATTGCGTTGGACGGAACTCACTAGGCTTGAATACTGCTCCTCTCCTAAGTTCTCTGCTAACTGCCGCATTGTCGCGATTAACAAAGCATCAGGATCAGCAGAGGTCGCATTCAATAACGACCTCACAAAACTGGCGTTTCTGGCAATCTGATTTTGCACTGATGTATCGGTTACACTAACGAAAGAATGAATCATTGGGGGTACGGAGGCAAGACCTTCCACAATGCCTCTTTCGGTCTCATAACCAAGGATCAAACAATCAAACCTGATAGTTAATAGATCCATTAACTGAGGACTTTCTTCAAATACCTGTTCTTCTGTTTCAAGAATCTTTCCTCTAGCAAGTACGGGGCGAGAGGGATCGAAGGGTTCGACCTTCACATTTTGAACAATTCCGATAGTATTGGGTACATCCTGTCCAGCTGTTACAAACAACCCCAATGGAGGGGGTGANTTNATATCATANCCCTGAGCGACATAATTCACTGAACTTGATTGTATGACCTCACCTAAACGCAAATCTAACTCCTTNANCAAATCTTACCAAAGNCTTTGGATATAATCCGTTCATACTTGTCAGAAATAACTTTCCTACATTCGAACAAAGGTGTATTATGTCGGACAAATGGAGGATAACTATGACTCAGCACGGACACGGACACGGACACGGACACGGACATCATGACGACAATTCAGGAATCCGAGGGAATAAAAACTTCATATTAAGTGGACTTACTAGTGGCCANGGTATATTTCACTGGTTTAGCCAAAGTTTCTTTATTATGTTGCCAGCAGTTAAAGCCACTTTTGGTATATCAGATGTACAGGTCGCAGGCATTACCGGGACTAGAGAATTGGTTGGAGGACTAATTTCCCTACCTGGCGGAGTTATAACAGACTATCTAAGAAGGTATTGGGGCCTGGTTTTAGCTTTTTGCATGTTCCTATTTGGCATCGGATGGCTTGTCATGGCAGTATCTGGATGGATCCCTATGTATCCTTTACTTATCTTAGGCATGGCATTGGTTGGAGCCGCCGCTACTATATGGCATCTGCCAGCTATGTCGGCGTTATCACATCATTTCAGCCACGGTCACAGAGGGACAGCTCTCTCTTTCCACGGAGTTGGAGGGCAACTAGGGGATGTCTTAGCACCGATTGCCACCGGTTTCCTATTGGGTTATCTCGTATGGCAACAAATCTTAACAATCTACGTGGTGGTACCCCTATTGTTGACTCTCTTGGTCTACTGGGCTTTTAAAAACATTGGAAACACAGCTGAAGCAAGAGAAGCAACAGGCAGACAGCAACTTCAAGCTACGAAAGAACTAGTTAAGATTCCAGCATTGTGGTTTATAACAGTGGTCGGTGGGCTAAGAGGCACCGCTCAAGTCAGCATAATGACTTTCTTTGCTATATATGCAACGCAAATTTTAGGATTAGGTTTTGAGATTGTAGGGATTCTCATGGGATTACTACTTGCCACAGGTATCGTCTCAACGCCTGTTACAGGTTACCTTTCCGACAAATACGGGAGAAAGCAAATCCTCGTGCCTGGTCTGTTCTTGTTAGCTATAACGAGTATCGCACTACCATTCTCAGGAGGAAACTTGTTTATTCTTGTGCCAGTCCTACTTTTGTTAGGCACCTTCCTTTTTGGTGACCAACCTATTCTTACAGCCGCTGCATTAGACATAGTAGGGGAAGGAGTCGCTGCAACCACTATGGGTTTCTTAGGAGCAGCAAGGGCAGGAATGGTGTTCGTCGGCATCTTAGTATCGGGTTGGATATCAGAGACCTACGGGATCACCTATACATTCTATTTTGTATCGGCTATTTTCGTACTTGCCTTAATCCTTATCATATTCACACCCATAGGGAAAAGACAGCACGATCATTAAGAGAAACACCCAATGAACCTAAACAAAATTGCAATTATCAGTCCAGGAGATATGGGGTCTGACATAGGCAGGTATCTTATCGCTAACGGAGCGACAGTATATACCTGCCTCGAGGACCGAAGTCCAAGAACCAGAGCCTTATCTGAAAGAGCGGGCATTATCGAAGTCACTTCTTTACAGCAACTAGTTAAAACTGTTGACATTATCCTTTCAATCACCATCTCTGACATAGTGGAGGAAGTGTGTCAAAAAGTCGCCTTAGCAATGCAGGAAGTGGACAATTATCCTATATTTGTAGACTGCAATGCCATATCGCCTCAAAAATGCCAACAGCTTGAAACGATAATTACTACTGCAGGCGCCAAATTCGTAGACGCGTCCATTTTAGGAGGACCACCTTCCAGAGGAGGTACCATGTCAGGCATGGCAGGAAAAAGTCCCAGGATATACTACAGTGGTCATGCGACTGATGAGTTTTGCACATTGGCTGAATTTGGACTGGACTTAAAATACCTCGGGCCTCATATAGGTCAGGCGTCAGCCATAAAGATGACCTACGCAGCTATGAACAAAGGATCAACCGCTCTATATACTGAGTTACTACTTGCGGCTACCCAAATGGGAGTAGCAGACCAATTAGTAGAAGAATTTACAGCTACCCAGATGGACGCCTACAATCGAATGACCAAAATGATTCCTCGGATGCCAGCCAAGGCTCGGAGATGGGTCAGTGAAATGAAAGAGATTCAGGCAACTTTCCAAGAATTGGGAATGACAGGAAATATATTCAAAGGTGTATCAGACATGTATCATATGATAGGAGCCACGCCCATCGGAAACGAAACACCAGAAACTCAAGATCAGACTCGATCTTTAGAACAAACAATAACCACAATCGCACACTTCATAGAGGAAAGCAACAATTAACAAGAGGTATAAGTTAAGGTATAGCTGAAACAAACAGTTCCTTAACCCTCGGAATCTATTTAAAGAGGAAGCTCATGAGCCTAAACAACATCGCAATTATCAGTCCGGGAGATATGGGATCAGCCATAGGAAGATTGCTAGTATCAAATGGAGCGAACGTGTACACGTGTCTCGCCAACAGAAGCACTCGCACCAAAGCTCTAGCAGAACTAGCAGGGATAATCGACCTACCTACATTCAATGATTTGGTACGAACAGTGGATGTTGTATTATCAATCACGGTTTCAGAGATTGTAGGAGAAGTATGTCAGCAAATCGCTACAGCGGCCAAAGAAACGCAGTCATACCCCATTTTCGCAGAATGCAATGCAATATCACCTCAGAAATCCAAGGACCTCCAACTTGTAATGACAGAAGCTGGATGCACCTATGTAGATGGTTCCATTATTGGAGGCCCTCCCTCTAGAGGAGACACTACCTCTGGAATCCCCGGGAAAAGTCCACACATATATTACAGCGGACCTGACACAGAAGATTTTTCAACCTTGACAGAATTTGGCTTAGACCTCAAATTCCTAGGAGCCGATATAGGTCAGGCCTCAGCAATAAAAATGACTTACGCTGCGATGACCAAAGGATCCACTGCACTTTATACAGAGCTCCTCCTAGCTGCAAGCCAAATGGGTGTGTCAGAACAACTCGCTGAAGAATTCACAACGACCCAAGTGGATGCCTACACTAGAATGGAAAAATGGATACCGACTATGCCTGCGAAAGCACGGAGATGGGTCAGTGAAATGAAAGAGATTGCAGCAACTTTCGAAGAATTAGGAATGACCGGTGACATCTTCAAGGGAGTCTCGGAAATGTATCAAATGATTGGAGAAACGCCACTAGGTGATGAAACGCCAGAAAGCCAAGATAGGAGCCGTTCGCTCAATGACACCATAGACACGATGGCGCAGTTTATCGACAAGGATTAAAGTACCTAATATGGTCCTTAGGACCATATTAGGTCATAGGCTTAGGCCTCAGTTTGTTCGGTTTCACTCCCATTTACAGTAATAGTGATATGCGCCATTGCTGTGCTATCAGGAGCACCATGCCAGTGATTTTCACCAGCAGGTATCAAAATCACATCTCCCTCAGTAACTTCCAGTTCTTCACTGTCAGTAGCTACCTTACCAGTACCCTCAGTGACAATTAGAATCTGATCTCCACTGTGCTTGTGAAATTTGTTCCTCACCCCAGCAGGGAATGCAACAATTCCAAAATTAAAGTTATTGCTATCTTCCGGGTTCAAGATCGCCTGTCTCCCTACATTACCTGTAAATAATGGAGCAGTCGCCTCAGTTCTGGGAATATCGTTCATGGTTACTTTTTTCATAAATCCTCCTACCTATGCAATTATCTATGAGTATTATCATAACACGGGACAAAGCGAATTCAATTTGTTTCACTTGGGAAAATTCTCGATACAATTTCCGAAACTACACAGGTTAATTCTTTGGGCCTTTCAGCATATTCAGGGGTGGGATACCATTCATAATCCAGACTTCGAAAGATTTCTGAATCGACAAAGCATCTTAGGGAAGAAGCTATAACTTTAAAACCTACTTCCGCCGAGGCTTCCTCTGCTATTTGTTCCAAAACTACATCTGGGCACCCCGTAATAATCAGGAATCCCCCTTCTTTTTGACCATCAGTCACTCTGCCTCGAAATACCGGACCTTTAATTTGAACCTCGACCAATTCAAAAGTCTGCGGAGCCCTCTGGTGGTCAGGCCATCCAATGCTAATCTTATCCCCAACTTCCCAATCCAATTTAAACATGGTTGTCTAAGTCCCCTGTGGCAAATCCCTTATACATTAAATAGCTCAGCGGTATAGCTGCCAAACCAACAAGTAATAAAGCTTCCAACGCAGACTTAGCGAAGAATGCTTCTATCGCGTATGACCAAGTTGAGGTAGCTAAGCTGGAAAAATTCAATGGAGCTAAAATCAAGGTGGCAGGAAGTTCTTTCATGATCAACAAAAACACCATAGCTGCAGCTGATGTCAAACTAGGCATCATCAAGGGAAGAGTGATTTTCATGAATGTTACAAAATGACTTTTACCTAAACTGAGAGAGGCTTCTTCCACCGAAGGGTTGATTAATCTCATGCCATTCTGAACGATTCCAAAAGCAGGAGAAATGAAAAGTATGAAATAAGCAAATATCATCACAGGTACAGTCTGATAGATCCATCTAGGCAACTGAGCACTGAAAAACACCAAGGCTAAGGCAACTGATATGCCAGGTAAGGCAAAACCAATAGGCACGATAAGTGTTATAAATTTAGACAAAAGTCCTTTGTATCTATAAGAGAAATATACGAGAGGAATAGAACACACGGTAACAAAAACAGCACCTAATACTGAAACATACAAAGAATTCCATATCTTGATCCAAGGAATAGTCAGGATTTCTCCTCTGACACTTCCTCTGATTACCCAGTACACCAAAAGCCCCACTGGGGCGCCCACAGTTACAAAAAACACAAAACTTCCAAACAGTGTGACCCATACACTCCTCAATCGATTAGATATTCCTGACTTCAGCCTCATAGGGACACCACTGACAGCACCAAACCTTCCTTTACTCTGCAGCCAANTCTCACCTATAGTCAAAGAAATGGCACAGANCACAAGCAATGAGGAGTACACTGCAGCAACACTTCTGTCTAATGCTGTGCCGTATTGGATAAAAATACTCCAAGAGAAAGTCTTATACTTTAATAGTGAAACAGCTCCGAAGTCACTCAATACATAAAGAGACACTAACAACACTCCGGCCAATATAGAGGGAATCAATTGCCTCAAGATAACTCTAAAGAAAACAGCACTTTTACTGAGGCCTAACGATTCTGCGACCTCTACCAATGAATTGTCTAGTTTTAGGAATCCTGATCTTATAGACAAATACACATACGGATAACTGAAAATCGATAATGTAAAGGTAGCTCCCCACAAACCATAGATGGCAGGTAACCTTTCAACACCGCAGCACCANTCCAGAGCTTGCTGTAACATTCCCCTTGGTCCCAATAACACAACGACAATAAACCCTCCGACATAGGTAGGAATCACTAAAGGTAGAGCGAATGCAACTGACCAAAGCCCTCTCTGTTTGACTCCAGATCTGGTAGTGATCCACGCACAAGGAACGGATATCAGTACGCAAGATACAGATACAGTAATCATCAGAATTACGGTATTAACCAGAGAATCCCATAAACTCTTACGAGACAGTAGTAGCAGTAAATCAACATCTCCGGAAAGACTACGATAAAACAAATACACCGGGGGGAGCAATAGACCTAACAACAAGACTACAGCGGGTATAGCAATAGATTTACGGAATCCCGGATTTAACCTGCCTAATGTGGCTGTGAAGAGAAACTGTGGACTGAACTTAGAGAACATCATACAATCCTACTCTTGTTCCGTTTTGTAATCAATAAGAAGGCATCAATGAAGAGGGCGGGAGCACATAGAATAGACCGAAGAGAGGAAGTGAATTTTAGGTGCTCCTGCCCAAAGTAAGGACTCCCGCTGATGCAAACAGGAGTCCTTAGCGAACCCTAAGGAAGAATACCTTCCTGTTGGAGCAGAGCAACAGCTCTACTTAAATCGCCTAACTGATCAGGCCGGTCAATAGTCACTTTGATCTCAGACCAAGGCCTTGCGTTTGGATCGGGCTCAACACCCGGAAGCAAAGGATATTCATAAGTATTTTCCACGAACCATTCCTGAGAAGATTCTTTCTGTAGATAATTTATGAACTCGTGTGCTTCGTCCACGTTTGTTGCTGTCTCTAAGACACCAGCGCCAGATACCATTGCCAAAGCTCCAGGGCCACCATTTCGAGGATGNTATCCTCTTGCTTTGAACCCTAATCCTTCTTCAGCGATGAATCGGTGTAGATAATAGTGGTTTACGAAACCAACTTCAACTTCACCAGCTGCTGCTGCAGCAACTATTGGAGTATTTTTGGGGTACACCCCAGGATCGTTGGCTTGAATCCCTCGAAGCCATTCAGCTGTTTTGTCCTCGCCCCACTCGTTAATCATCGATAACACCATAGTTTGGAAGGATGAATTGGTGGGAGCCCAGCCGATTTTGCCTTTGTATTTTGCGTCNTGATATCCCCACATATCGTCTGGAAGATCTTTAGGATCCACAGCGTCAGTGTTATATACAACGTTTCTGGTCCTAGCAGTTATACCTGCCCAAGTCTTATCGGCAGGATAAGTCCATTCATCAAAACCAGCGAAGATTCCATTAGGTAAAGGTTGCAACATATCTTGAACCAACCCTAAGGATCCAGGATCTTGTGAATAGAACACATCAGCAAAAGTGTTGCCACCTTCTTCCAGTATGGTTGCTGCGATAACTCCACTCTTAGCAAACTTAGCTTTCACTGTGATTCCAGTCTCAGCCTCGAATTTTGCAATAATGGGAGCTACTAAGCTTTCACTTCTACCGGAATAAAGTATGAGCTGCCTTTTTGTGTTGTCTACCACAGGGCCAGGAACTTCAACTTCCTTAACCTGTGTCTCAACCACCACTTTATCGGTAGCTACTTCAACTACTTTCTCCTGAGGAACCACTACTTGAGTTTCCACTACCTCGGTTGTTGTAGCGGGTGTGCTACATCCGGTCAGTACTACAGCAAGAGCCAATATAGCCCCAACGGTAATCACGGATATGAATGACCTATACAGGCCAGTTTTCTTATATGACATGGCGATAAACCTCCGTACATGTCCTGATTTCTAACTTAGTATATACTAACTCTAAATAAAGTCAATACTAAACTCTATATTAGTGCTTCTGTGGAATTATTTAATCCTGTACTACAATTTTTACTATCTGCATACGTCGCCATGATCATTTATTCCAACAACTCAACCCTTAGCCCGGATATTTATTTCAGTAAGGGTAAAAATACAAAACTAGTAAGCCTGCCATGGTATAATGGGCATATATATATATAAAGGACTTTACAGGAATGACCACAAGCTGGGACGAAATTAAAAGTTTCTGCGGGACTGGNGCCGGAAGGATATTCCGAGACTTAGGCTGGAGAAGAAAGTCGAGGGATTCAAATGAGTATCCCTCGNCCAGCCCACTACCGCCTGCACTGAANCTACACCGTGTGTCAAAGGTGTTTGGNACGTTCCCGGCCCTTAATTCGGTTAATCTTGATGTCCAGAGTGGTGAGGTTGTCGCATTACTTGGACCAAGCGGGTGTGGCAAAACNACAACACTACGCATCATTGCAGGATTTGAAAACCCTACCTCAGGAGAAGTTTANCTGGAGCAAAACAAAATCGCTGATGCGCTTATTTCAAAACCAGCAAACCAACGGGATATCGGCATGGTATTTCAAAATGGAGCATTGTTCCCCCATTTGACAGTTGCACAAAACCTAGAGTTTGCTTTACCCAAATCAGATCCTGATCCACACAAAATATCAAATATGTTAGAAGTAGTACGTATGTCGGATCTTAGGGACAGATACCCAAGCCAGTTATCTGGAGGTCAGCAACAAAGGGTAGCGCTTGGAAGAGCTTTGATCAATTCCCCTCAACTATTATTAATGGATGAACCTTTTTCATCCCTAGATTCTGCTTTAAGAGCAGAAATACGAGAAGAGGTAAGACAGATTGTAAGAACAGCAGGTATAACTACTGTATTCGTCACCCATGATCAGCAAGAAGCTATGTATTTTGGAGACTCCATTGCCGTCATGAATAATGGTGCCATAGAACAATATGGAACCCCCGAAGAATTGTTCCATTCGCCTAGAACTAGATTTGTAGCTGAATTCATGGGAGCTGTGGATTTCGTTCCATGCGATCTTAAGGGTTATCAGTTACAATCGGAGTTCAACTCTGTATCTGTACAGAACCCATACGTAATCCAGCAAATACAAGATGACAAAGACAACCTAACATTCATGAGTAGGCCAGACTGCATAGAACTTGAAATCGATGAAATAGGACACGGAACAATTCTTTCCAGAGAATTTTATGGAGCATTCTATTTATATATAGTAAAATTGCATTCAGGAGCACTTCTAAGAAGCTTAATGCCCCACACTTCTGAATACCAGCCAGGACAATCGGTATCAGTCAGTATAAGAGATGGGCACATGCTAAAAACATTCTTGATGGATAATTTGATCGAGGAGGTAATATGAATTTCGCACCAAAAACATCTAAAATTTATTGCCACATGCGCCTAAGTCATTTCGACAGGATTAGCTCCAGCACAGAAGCTAGCAGACTTTCACAAAGCACTGAGAATTACTTGTTAGCCATCTACTCTCTCTGGGAAGAAGACTTGTTCCCGACAGTCACCCAATTAGCTCAATCGCTTAAAGATCTTCCTGAGTCTGAAGGTATAGGAACTTCCCTCCCTTCGGTAACAGCAATGGTTGGCAGAATTCAAAAACAAGATCTTATATCTTTCAGCGATGACAAAAAGATTCTTTTGACAGACTCCGGATTCAACGAAGCTGAAGACATAGTTAGGCGCCATCGCCTAGCCGAATGTCTTGTTGTAGGTATATTGAACATGGACCTGACTGAGGCACACCAAGAAGCTCACCGTTTAGAGCACGGTATGTCGTTAGCATTCCAACATCACTTGGCTCAAACCTTAGACTATCCAACTAGGTCGCCTTTCGGGAGAGCAATACCAGGATCAGGGGAACCCATTCTTCCCATAGGAGCCATTGACTTAACCCAAACCAATATTGGGCAGCCATACAGAGTCATTAGAATCCCACAAGAGGCAAAGGACCTAGTCAAATATCTTGCTGACTCAGAATTGATACCTGGAGAAGAGGTAGTCACAATAGAATCGGCCGAAACAATATCTGTTTTGCGAGTAGCTACTCGCTCTGCGGAGGTGTCCATGGGGTTTGACGTAGCGAAACAAATTATTGTCTCACCTTCTACTTAACGCCTAAGAGTCTCTCGAACTCGATTCCAACTCTCCGCGTTGTCGACCTCAGGATAGGACGCTGCAAACCCATCGAACTCGACGTCTATTACAACCATGATAGGCCCAGTTTCCTGCATCACAGTTTCCATTCCTATCAATAGATCTTCTAAATTAGAAAACGAATAAGATTTTTCATACCCCGCGCCTAATGCCATAGCTCCGATATCTATCCTGTCGAATCCTCTTACAGGGAGACCCTCGGTAGAATGAAACGTTTTGTCGTTAAAGACAAAATGAACGAGGTTTTCAGGTGCTGCTTCGCCTATTGTAGTAAGGCATCCAATATCAGTTCTGATAGTAGAATCGCAATCCAAAACCAAAACTTTACGATCTTCGGATGCTAATGAGATGCCTAAACCGACCGCAGGAGCTTTGTCCATGCAATCAACTAAATCAATATCCAATTCTCTCTTGAGTGAAACAGTCTGCCAATCTTTCAAAGTCTGAGAAGTTGATACAACTACACTGTCTTGCCTATGGTAATTAATAGCGTTTGCGGCATCACTGGACTTAATCATTTGAATCCTTTTCTGGGGTTTTTTTAATTTCGCTCAGCATTTGCCTTCTAGCTCGGATAATCAGTCCCAGGCTCATAGGAATCAACATNCCTCCNATTAACCCTANGANCCAATCACCNNCTACGAANCGGGTCATCAACACATACCATCCCAGGGCAAATAGACTATAGCCTAGTAGNCTTTTCCCTATTTGCCCTAAGATGAGTCGACCCAATTCGATTAACCTTAACNGTTAAGACAGAGCCTTTGGAAGNTCTATAATAGCGTCTTTCATNGTNCGCCTTGGTCTCTCTCTGTATTGAACAGGGGTGTTTTCTACTTCTTTATCAACNGCTAANCTGATAAACACTGGACCTTCNGTGGAAAACACTTCATCAATCCCNGTNACCAAATCCTCTAGATTTTCAAACGAAAANCTTGCAGCATAACCTGCCGCNTCTCCCATAGCTTTCCAATCTAATATTCCTGCNCCTGGGACAGGTTGTCCTCCAGTAACGCANTATGCTCCATTATCGAAGACNAAATGGTACATGTTCTTAACAGANTTATTCGCTACGGTTACCATTGTGCCAAGGTTCATTANTAAACTACCATCGCCGTCTAAGCACATTACTTTCCTGTCAGGATTGGCTAAAGCAACTCCAAGCGCAAAGTTCCCCGCTTTCCCCATNGCTCCAGATAATGGTACGTCTAAAGAATCGTTAGAACTTACTGTAGGNANGCCAAATCNGGCATTGCCAGCATTCATTGTAGCTACGATGACAGAGTCATCTCTTTTGCTGTTAAGTAATTTCACAGCCTCTGTATTATTAATCATTTTTTTCTCCTAGTCCGCGCCGAATTCTGTACCAACAAGTACACCGACCGGTTTATTTGTTCTATATGCTTCTTCCATTGCTATGCTTATTCTATCAGCGTCAGCATCGCTTTCTACAAGGTAGTAATTGATGCCCCAAGTGTGCAGATGGTGCTCGATAAATACTGCAGCACTATCTGGAGTAGGACCTCTTCTGGACCATCCCCTGTAACCGATTAACATTACTAGTGGTTGATTGATATCTAAGCCCAAGCCTCTGATAGAATCTCCTGACTCAAATATTCCTGTATTCTGGATTAGCACTACTGGTTTTTTGCCTCCAACCCATAGACCGGCAGCCACTGCCATTGTTTCACCTTCTCTGCATACAGGTACCAAATCCAAAGAAGGAGTGTTGGTCATCAATTCATACAAGAAGTTGGTCTCGCTGTCAGGTAGCCATACAACGTGGGTAACGTCATTCTTAACCAACTGATCAACAAGGGATTTTGGATGCAATATAGACTCATATGTTGTCATTTAAAAACTCCTATATCTAATTCTACCGGTACTTTACTTGGTTTGCAGGTTCTAGTCAAATACAAACATCCCATTGTTCTTTCCGTGCCGACATCCCAGTTAACATTGGTCTCACGGCCTGTAATAGAACATATCCGGATCGAGGTGAAATTGTACTAATCAAACACCATAGTATTTCGACCAAGCAATCAGCATTGTCAGAATTCACTGCATCAGGGACCGGAGTCCGCGGTTTCTTAGCCTTTAAATAGTCCAGAAAAGAATTACAAATATCATCAGCAACTTCTTTATTGAAACCATTCAGCATTCGGAGTTGCGCCGCATTTATGTACTGCTCCATGCGGTAAAGCATCCAATCGAGATAAAAAGGTATCATATATATTTTCTCTGTGTATCCGACGATCGATAGGAAGGTCGAATTCACATCACCCTCATTCGTTAAAGAATTGGGCACTTGATAAAAGACCGGGGCAAAATGCCAGTCATTTCCCACATCTTCAAACTCAATTAAACGATCAAGGAACCAAGCCTTTGCCATTACCCCGCTCAGAGTACAATCATGATACACAGCAAGNCGCGCCAACAAGAATTTANACTTCTCTTNAGGGTCCNTAGGACCTTGTGTGAGCATCTGGGAAGCTGCCCANTCAAGCTTAGATANGCTACCTTCCTCGTTNAGCAANACAAATTCATTCTCATTNATTGTTACTNNAGATTTGAANGGNNCTTCCGCAAGTCTATCAAGAAGATGAGTGGAGCCGTACGTCTCCACAATNCCTTCNAGAATGCCAGTTGCGACATGTTCTTGGTCCAAAACTGTTCTCAANTTATTGTAATATTNACCTATTACGGNTTGTGTCNTGTNGTTATATATCCATGAATACACATCTTCATCAAAAAANTTAGCCAGACCTATACCTCGCAAGGACTCGCCTGATAGNATTTCATACAGNTCAGGATNCCTNTGCCTCGGACTGANCAGAGATANCTTGAAACTAGAAATGACTTTGAGATCCAGGGAATCGAGNGATTCCATTAAAAATGTTTCAATTTGATCGTTGTGTGCCTCCGGTAACAAGGCGNTATTTAAACCTTTCCAAATCTGGAAATNAGGCTGCCATAAAGANGCANAAGATTCNTTTGCCNTCATTCCACGAATCGTCTCTTCAATAAAGGAGCGATTCATGGATTTANATCNCGGATTTCAGGGTTNCCCAGTCGGTNCTACGTTCATACGCCANACCAATATTATATATTNTACTTTCNGAAAATCTNGGGCCTATAATTTGTAATCCCACTGGAAGATCNTCTACGAATCCACAAGGGACAGACATNCCCGGTAAGCCTGCCATATTAGCAGGAATAGTTAATATGTCACTCAAATACATCGATAAAGGATCCCCNATTTTCTCTCCCACTTCAAAAGCGGTGGTAGGAGATGTAGGAGAAATNATCGCATCTACTTGTNGGAATACTTCGTCAAATTCTTGTTTTATCAAGGTNCGGACTTTTTGAGCTTTCAAATAGTAGGCGTCGTAATATCCTGAAGACAAGGCATAAGTTCCTATCATCATTCTTCGTTTAACTTCTTGACCGAAACCTTCTCCGCGGCTGTTCTCCATTGCTTGCCACATGTTGTCTGTTCCTAAAAATGAGTGGCCATACTTTACTCCATCATATCTAGCCAAGTTCGAAGAACATTCCGAAGGAGCTATGATGTAGTAGCAAGATAGAGCATATTTAGTATGNGGCAAGGACACCTCTACTATTTCCGCACCTTCTCTCTCTAAAGTCTTAATAGCGTCTTTAACTAAGTTTTTAACGCCTTCATCGATTCCATTTTCGAAATATTCTGAAGGAACTCCCAATTTCCGTCCTTTAATGTCTCCTGTTAAAGTTGCTGATATTGATTCGTATTTTCTATTAACACTAGTAGCATCCATAGGGTCATGTCCTGCTATTATGTCCAACACCATAGCGTTATCATACACAGTCCGAGTCAATGGACCTATTTGGTCTAAAGATGAAGCAAATGCAATTAACCCNTACCTACTAACCAACCCATAAGTGGGCTTCATGCCTACCACACCACACAAAGCAGCCGGCTGCCGGATGCTACCACCTGTATCGGAACCTATAGCAAATGGCACTTGTCCGCTCGCTACAGATGCTGCCGCTCCTCCACTACTACCTCCAGGCACTCTCCTAAGATTCCAAGGATTATATGTAGGATGGAAAGCAGAGGTTTCACACGAAGATCCCATGGCAAATTCATCCATATTTCCTTTACCTAGACTGATAGCCCCAGCTTGATTCAAATCCTCTACCACTGTGGCGTTATAAACAGGCACAAATTGTTCAAGCATCTTGGAACCACAGGTAGTAGGAACATCCCTTGTACACAGTAAATCTTTCAACTGCATCGGAATTCCAGTAAGTGGGGTTTTATTTCCAGAAGCAATCCGTTCATCTGCTTTGCCTGCATCTACCAAGGCTTGTTCGGAAGTAAGAGTTATGAATGACTGCACTTTTGGCTCAACATCTTGTATACGTTCCAGTGTTGATTCAGTGAGTTCTTTTGCTGAAAATAAGCCTTGTGTCAAACCGTCTGAAGCTTCTTTGAGGGTTAATTCCCATAACTCTGACATTTTATTACTCTATTACCCGTTTCACCCTAATAAATTCATTAGAAGTTTGAGGAGCATTGCTTAAAACATCTTCTACATCGATAGATTCCTGAGCTTCATCGGAACGAAGCACGGTTTGCAAATCTGCAATATGACCAGTGGGCTCAACATCTTCGGTATTTACTTCTTGCAGAATATTGAATTCATTAACTATGCCATTCAATTCCTCACCTAAACTTGTAATCTCATCGTCGCTCAATTGCACTCGGATCAAAGAGGCAAGGTGTTCAATCTGTTGTTTATCTATTTCCAAACCAACTCCTAACTCATCTCGCTTCCGCCAGAAACACTGATGGATAATCCTGTTAAATAATCGGATTGATCTGAACATAAGAATGCAGCGGTGTTAGCGATGTCTTCTCCTTGAGCTACTCTCCCCAATGGGACCACAGTAGACCGCTCTTGGATCATCTCTGCCCTATATTCGGCTCCTGATTCTGCACTGTTAGCAAGGGCTGCGGCTATGAAATCGACTCTTTCCGTATCCACCAACCCCGGACATATAGCATTAACATTAATCCCATATTCACCTACTTCTTTTGCCAAAGACTGAGTAAATCCTATAAGAGCAAATTTGGAAGCACAGTATGCGGCATATTTCGCAATTCCCTTCTTGCCTGCTCCAGAAGAAATAACTACAATTTTACCTCCAGATTTCTGGGCAATCATTTGCTTAACTACTGCCTGTGAGCATAAAAAGGTTCCCTTCACATTTACTCTCATAACAAGATCTAAAGCTTCTTCTTCTAGATCTACGACAAGCACTCTATCTTTTCCTGGACGTGACCCTGCATTATTCACTAATATATCTATTTTCCCAAACTTCTCCACCACTTCTTTAACCAGTTGATTCACGTCTCCTTGAACTGATACATCGGAATAAATCCCAAGTGATTTTCTCCCCATTGATTCTATTTCTTTCACAACGCTTGGTAATCCTTCCCAACCTTCCAAGGCATCCTCTGGCCTGATACCCTCCAAAGACTGCACAATGTCTGTCACGACAACATCAGCTCCTTCAGATGCGAGTCGGGTTGCAATAGATCTGCCTATCCCATGTCTACCTCCTGCACCCGTGACGATAGCTACCTTACCTGTTAAATCATACATATTCCGTCTCCGCGATTAGATATTTGAATTACTTGGCAAACTAATCAATGCTGTACCGATCACATACCTCTTAGATTCACCATCTGTCATCAGTAAGTCGCACTCAAGCAAGTATTTCCCTTCTTCCTCTCTAGTGTCTGTTATAGTTCCAGATATATATAAGGGTGAATTATGCGGAACAGATGCTCTGAATACTACATCGATATCCATAACATTCTGAGAGCCTCCGCATTCATTAAAGAGCTCAGCAACCAGAGCCATACTCATGATCCCTGGAACAATGGGCTCGCCTACCCCCGTCTCAGTAGCTATTTCTTTACTGGTGAACCTATTTGGAGGCTTATTTCCCCAAGTCTCACAAAACTCTACTACCTGATCATCGCTCGCCTGAATTACTAGGGGGCCAAGTTCATCTCCTAAGTCATAATCCTCATAATACTTGATTGTCATTTTCCTACTCCCGGGTAGCGAAGGATTCTTGAACATCCGCTACAACATCTCCATTCTGATTGGTAAATGTCGTCTCCCAAACGATAAAAACCATAGTCCCGCTTCTCCCTGTCTTTGGATACACTTCTTTTAAATGGGAAGACGCTGTCAATTCATCTCCTGCTTCAATAATCTTTCTAACAGAAACTCGCTGACCGGCATGGAACCGATTCTTCCCAAAATTCAACTTAATGTCAGGCAACTTAACTTGCCTAACAAACATAGTACACATCGTTGGAGGTGCAACTAATTTCTCATATCCGAGTGCTTTAGATTGTGCTTCATCGGTATATACTGGATTTAGATCTCCAGTTGCCTTTGCAAAAGCTCTAATCATCTCTTCAGTCACAGTGAACGGACCAGCGACGTGCTCTTTTCCGTACAGTGATTTGTCATATTCCAGTTTTAATTCCATGCTTTCCTCCTAAGCCGTTTCTTCTATTCTCACAGCGCGAAAGTTTCCTGCTTTCAATGCTTGAACTATATCTGCCTCACATGTAATGTCATCAGTTGGGAAATCCGTTAGGCAAGCTCCTAAATGACTTGCTAAGTGGGCGTCACTGCCGCCAGTTCCCAAATATAACTTCTGCTCACACAATTCAATTGCTCGTTCATTTTCTCCAGCTCTTCCGCCTCCATTCAGTCGTTCGACAATACTGACTTCAGGAAAGTCCTCGCCCGCTGCCATATATTCAACCAATCCTATACCAAAACGGCCAGGGTGGGCAGGGAAAGCAATCCCTCCGTGAAATTCAGCGGCCTCCATAAGCTCATGTGAATCCATTTTCACATTTCCGAAGTCAATGCTTTTAGTCAGGCCTTCAGTTACTCCATACACCAAAAAATGTCCATGGGCCGTATCAAGTTCTGACCCTTTGAAAATATTGACACTATACTGCTCTGCTAACGAGCTATAATCTTTATCCATGTCAAATTTCCGATGTTCAGTTAGCACGAATCCATCAATTGTGAATCCTTTTTTGCGTAATACGCCAACCCACTTTACAAATTGTTCTACTGTAGCCCTTGAATCATCCGAGGATACCGAGTGGCTATGCAAATCGATAAACATTCTTATTCCCTTTAAAATCTCACTGCCAATTGCCTGTGATTTGCCGGCAATCCCCTCATTATATCAATAGATGGCGATAATCAAGCCTATAAGCCGGGTTCTGTACCTCTTCAGAGGCGGTAATCATCTATCTAGCCCCGTACTATTAGTACCCTACATTAGGAATGTTGCCATTGGGGTCAAGCAGCCTACCCGGAACCTACATACGATACGAACATTCATCAGTTCCCTATTTGGCCTTGCTCCAGACGGGGTTTAGCCACCTAGAAGTCACCTTCTAAGGCCGTACGCTCTTACCGTACGTTTTCACCCTTACCTACTATTAGTAGGCGGTTTAGTTTCTGTGCCACTTTCCGTCACCGTTTAACCGGTGCCTGGGAGTTACCCAGCGTCATGTTCATCGGAGCCCGGACTTTCCTCCCTTGAAAAAGGGCGATTACCCAGCTTGATTTATCGCCAGAAATCAGATTACCAGAGCTTCATTTTACAGTCAATCTAATTGATATCATCCTGCAATTTCAAACCTTTTATACTCATATATAAAACATGACATTATTATGTTACCTACATATCTAAATATTGTATGATATCCTCATGAAAATAATTCATTTTGCTGACCTCCATATTGGGGTAGAAAACTACGGAACCATAGATCCCGAGACAGGGCTATCGTCTAGGCTCAACGACTTCCTTAATGTGTTTGATGAACTTGTAGATTATGCAATTGATCAAGAAATCGACTTGGTAATCTTAGCGGGAGACGTATACAAATCGCGTGACCCGTCTCAAACTCACCAAAGAGAGTTTGCCAAGAGAATTTCTCGGCTGTCTCAAGAAGGTATACCCACATTTGTTGTAGTCGGAAACCATGACCTCCCTAATTCTACAAACCGAGCAACCGCGGTAGAGATATTCCCCACTCTAAATGTCGAGGGGATTTTTATTGGAGATACCCTAAACACCCAAATTATTCAAACTAAAAGTGGGAACTTGCAAATACTATCGGTTCCCTGGCCTAGAAAAGGCTCCATCCTATCTAGGGAAGATAGCAAAGGTCTAAACATAGATCAGGTCCGAATGGAACTCGAGCGCAGACTTACGGAAGGAGTCCGTCTTTGCGCCGAATCATTAGACACATCGTTGCCAGCTATGTTGGTAGGTCATGTGACAGTTAATGGTGCAACCGTAGGTTCAGAACGGTCTATGATGATGGGTAACGACCATACCTTGCTTGTCAGCAGTCTCCAATANCCAGCAATAGACTATGTAGCTCTCGGCCATATACATAAGCACCAAATAGTAAGTTCCAACCATCCTCAAATCGTCTATTCTGGCAGTCTTGAAAGAGTNGATTTTTCAGAAGAGCATGACGCAAAGGGTTTCTGCGTAATCACATTAGACGAAAAGGCCCCTATCACTCAACGAGTCACTGATTTCCAATTTGTCCCCGTTAACGCGAGGAGATTTCTAACAATCGACATTGAAATCCCGCAAGATACGGCAGACCCTAATTCATACATCATGTTTCAATTATCAACTTATGACATTGAAGCCGCAATCATCAGAATAAGAATAAAGCTTCCTTCTAACTTATACGCACTGATAGATGAAAGACGGATCAGAGAATCGCTTGCTTCGTCGCAATTCATAGCCAACATTACCTATGAAAGTATAACTGAACGAAGACCCAGCATCCCTGTAGAAACGGCTCAAGAAATCAATCCGCTTAAAGCACTAGAATTATATGCACAGAACAAAAGCGATCTTGAGGACCTAGAATCTGAATTCTTAGAAGCAGGTCAAAATATAATAAACTCTGTTAACTCAAGGGAATAATCCCGGTTAAGTTTGACAATCCAGATACCCAATTTTACAATTTAACTGCCATCTACCGCTAGATCGGAGGTGAGCTTTTTTAATCGACGCATATGGCTTGGATCACAATGACCGAGACCAACTCGAACCCGGATCTTAACCTTGCCATCTGCTAGAGTGAGTTAGTGAATAACACGATCACATCAGTGAAAGGTCTAACAGCTGGCCATTTCACAGATTTAAACGCAGGGACTGGTTGTACTGTCGTACTAGCACGTAACGGCGCATCAGCAAGTGTCGCAATAAGAGGAGGATCACCCGGCACCCGAGAAACGGACCTCTTATCTCCCGAGCGACGTATCAATAAAATCCACGGAATCATGTTGGCAGGAAGTAGTGCTTTTGGATTAGCTACGGCAGATGGCGCACTCACTTATCTCAGAACCCAAGGCGTGGGGCACCAAATTGGCGAGAATCTTGTGCCTATTGTGCCAGCAGCAATCCTATATGATTTAAACTACAAATCAAATATCACGCTTACAGCCGATCATGGAGTGATTGCCTGTGAGGCAGCATCAAAAGATCCTCTAGTCACGGGGGCCGTAGGCGCAGGAACTGGCGCAACCGTAGCCAAGACAAATGGTTCGATCAATAGCAAAAAAGGGGGGATAGGTTGTGCTTGTATAACCTTGGATTCTGGTATCAAAGTAGCCGCTGTCGTTGCAGTGAATTCATATGGGAGCATATATCATTACCAATCAGGCTCTCCAGTAGCAATCCCAATAAATGCAGCTCCCGATTACAATCCTCTTGATCCTTCAACTTTTTCTCTACAAGACGATGGGGATGAAACAGGGAACACCACTATTGGAATANTAGCAACAGATGCTGACATCAATAAATCAGAAGCAAATTACATCGCAGGAATCGCTCACGATGGGCTTGCTCTATCAATTAAACCCTGTCACACCATGCGCGATGGAGACACCTTATTTGCTATAGGAACGGGAGAGACTCCTGCGGCCTTTGACATCGATGAATTAGGCATCGCTGCTGTCAATGTTACAGCCCAAGCAGTTTTATCAGCGGTTACAGACTTATGACAGACATTTCAAGTTTAAGAATCGGATTCATCGGATATGGAAAAACTGCCCAGGCATTGGCCTGGAATTTTAATGAAGTAGAACTTAATGTAGTAGGAGCCTCCAATGAATCTCATAGCAAGATTAATGAAAACACATTACCTCAAGGATCATCTAATTTTGATTCATTATCCGACTTATTAGATGCAAGTAATTTAGTCTTTCTCACTTGCCCTGACGATTCGATCGCCTCCCTATGTGAATCTTTGAACTGGACGGAGTCACATATGGTAATCCATTGCTCAGGAACCCTGGACTCGACTACGCTCAGTCATGCAGAATCCCAAGGCGCCCAAACAGGCATTTTCCATCCCCTGCAGACCATATCGCATACCCTAAATCCAGAAAGCTACTTAGGATTATTTACAAACGTAACCTTCGGTATCACATCAAAACATGTCGAGATTANAGAAATTTTAGAAAGAATGGCCAACCTATTAGATGGGTCATGGGTTTCATTGAATGATTACGACAAGACTCCGTACCATATTGGTGCCATTATGGCATGTGGGCATGTCACTACTTTATTAGATCTTTCTAGTTCTTTGATGACAAAGGCAGGATTAAGCAAACTTGAATCTTCAGAAGCCTTAAGAACTATTGTGACCAAAACCATTGACAATTATTTTATGTATGGGCCAATTTCACTAACAGGTCCAGCAGCGCGGCATGATAAGGATACAGTACTTAATCATATCAACTGGCTTCGGGAAAACCATCCAGAAATCTTAGACACCTATACCAATCTTACTCGCCATTCGACCCAAATCGTGACCAGAGAATCTGAAACCAACTACATACCCGAACTGGAGGATAAATAATATGCCTAGGCTTTCAATTACTGATGTTATGAATTTAAAAGGCTCAACAGAGCCATTCAGCATGCTAACAGCATATGACTATCATACCGCTAAACTCGCTGACAAAGCTGGAATACCAATTCTATTGGTCGGAGACAGCCTAGGGATGGTGGTGCTAGGCTATGATTCAACAGTCCAAGTCACTATTCAAGACATGGTACACCATACCAAGCCTGTGGTAAGAGGTAGCAACAATGCAATGATCGTCACAGATATGCCGTTCATGTCATATCACGGGGACCACGGGGTTACCATGGCTAACGCTGCCCGCCTGATCCAAGAAGGAGGAGCNGGGGCAGTTAAAGTTGAAGGAGGAAAGACTGTATGTCCAACAATCACAGCCTTAGCTAACTCCGGAATTCCCGTTATGAGCCATATTGGACTCACTCCTCAATCGGTGCATGCACTAGGAGGTTTCAAATTGCAGGGGAACACCTTAAAAGGAGCAAAAGCTTTATTAGAGGATGCGCAAGCCGTAGAAGCCGCTGGAGCGTTCGCAGTGGTCCTAGAATTAGTACCTGCTGAACTTTCAAAGATNATAAGTGAACGTCTTACAATTCCCACTATAGGAATTGGAGCTGGACCCAATTGTGACGGCCAAGTGCAAGTAGCGCACGATATATTAGGCCTATCTATTGATTATACCCCCAGACATGCTCTCAAATATGCAGATTCTGGAGCCCTTGCCCTTCAGGCCTTTAAAGACTATAAAACGGATGTGTCATCTGGGAAGTTCCCTTCAAAGAAAAATTTCCGAACCTTAGACCCCTCAGTTATCGAACANCTAAGTTAAATTCAAGGCTTTATTATATCTATTAAAGCCACAATCCCGTTGTACACTCTAGGATATTTAACACTTATTTCTCTGTAAGACTCATGACTTTTATCCAAAAGATGAGTCATCAAATAAACATACCCTTTTTTTGTGACAACAAAACTACCAGGTATCAATTTCCCGCTTGTGCTTTTTGAATGATCCAAGAGACCTTTTTTAGTCAGCATTGCGAGAGCATTACCAACACGATTCTTCCATCTGGGTTGACCCTGGGAAACACTCTGTAATTCATCTTTGTGATGAACAAAATACGAAGACCCTAGAATTTCAAAAAGTTGATCCTGAATAAACTTCCTAGACACTGTGATTTGTTTANTGTCAGAAGTTCTAAGTCCAGAGAGTTCAGCTCTCTCTAGGCCATGAGCAACCCCAACCAGCATTACAAGTGTTTGGTACAANTCTGCAGGGCCGATAACATTTTGGTCAATTCTAGTTCTGGCAGGAAGAGACAAGCCTAGAATATCAGACAGCACTTCGTCTACAGTCAGCTCCCGTAAGAAGGCCATGTCTTGAAGTTTAGTGTGAACCTTNTCGCTTATACTTATATCAGGCATAATACTGTCGGTTCCTTTCCGTTACCTAGGAAATTCGGTGGAGGAGAGGGGACTCGAACCCCTGACTTCCTGCTTGCAAAGCAGGCGCTCTCCCAGCTGAGCTACACCCCCGTACCGATGGTAAATATTATACATTTTTTTTTAATTTTTAAAAGGACCTCGCATCATTTTTCCATTCGACAACCATTGGTTTTACTTGTAGAATTGCTCGTATCCAAGACAACAGGAGTATAGTATGCGAGGAGTAGCAATAGTTTCACCACTCAGAACAGCAGTTGGTGGCTTTGGAGGAACCCTGAAACCGATTCCGGCAGCAGACCTAGGAGCCATAGTACTTAAACAAATAATCTCTAACACCAATCTAGATGTTGAAAAAATANACGATGTAATCCTCGGGCACGGATATCCTAGCGGAGAAAATCCCGCCATAGGAAGGCTAACAGGGCTAAAAGCAGATTTACCTATAGAGGTTCCNGGNTATCAATTAGACAGGAGATGTTCTTCNGGACTACAGGCAATTTTAAACGCTTCAATGCTTATACAAACAGACAACGCAGACGTTGTTGTAGCAGGCGGGGTAGAAAGTATGAGCAATGCAGAATTCTACACTAATGAATCACGGTGGGGNGCAAGATTCGGAACAGTTGAATTCCACGACCGATTAGAAAGAGCGAGAATCACTATTGCACCAGAAGAAAGATTCGGANACATAGCAGGTATGGTGGGTACCGCCGAAAATCTTGCAGAGCAGTATGAAATAGGTAGAGAAGAACAAGACGAATACGCATTACGAAGCCATNAAAGGGCAGTGAACGCTTCCGAGTCAGGGAAATTCTCCNAAGAAATTGTCCCCGTTTCAATCCCTCAACGCAGAGGTGATCCTATTATTTTTGACAAAGATGAAGGTCCTAGGGCAAGTACTAGCATGGAAGTCTTAGGGAAATTGCGCCCCGTCATGAAAGACGGTACGGTTACAGCAGGGAATGCCAGCAGTCAAAACGACGCCGCATCCATGTGTTTAGTTGTTGCAGAAGACAAATTAGAAGAACTAGGACTCGAACCAATGGCCTTTCTTAGAGGATGGGCAGTAACCGGATGTCACCCAGCGACAATGGGGATCGGACCAGTTCCTTCGACCAACAAAGTCATGGCCAAACTTGGTCTCTCTCTAGAAGATATGGACATAATTGAATTGAACGAAGCCTTTGCGGCGCAAGTTTTAGCCGTGTTGCGAGAATGGAAGCTTCCAAACACTGACATATTAAATGTAAATGGATCCGGCATCTCTCTTGGACACCCAATAGCAGCGACGGGTGCTCGCATCCTCACCACCTTGCTACATGAAATGNAACGTGAAGAACACCGGTACGGCCTAGAGACCATGTGCGTAGGAGGAGGACAGGGAGTTTCAGCTGTCTTCGAAAACGCAAAATTCTGCTAGGAAGCATCTTATGTCAAGTAGAAGCATCGATACAGAAGTTTTAGTAGTAGGTGGCGGAGCCTCAGGAGCGGCAGTTACCTGGTCTTTATCTAAAGCAGGTATACAGGTCACGTGCNTGGAACAGGGTGATTGGTTACCCTTTGACGCATTCCCGTCAACCCACCCAAGTTCGCCAATCTACTGGCAAACCTCCTTCCANCCAGACCCTAATATGAGGAAGNTGCCGGAAGATTATCCAGTTAATGACTCCAATTCCCCCATATCCCCATTAATGTACAACGGAGTGGGAGGGAGTACCCTTCATTACGGCTCGCACATTCCGCGTTTTCACCCTTCGGATTTTAAAGTCAAAACTGTCGACGGGGTAGCGGACGATTGGCCTCTATCTTATCAAGAGGTTGAACCTTATTACGATTTAAATGACCAAATGCATGGAGTTTCTGGACTTTCAGGAGACCCAGCTTACCCTCCCAAACCAACCCGTCCTACCCCGCCATTGTCTATGAATACTGCGGGTGAGGCCGTGGCCAGAGGTGTTAACAAACTGGGCTGGCACTGGTGGCCTTCAGACAATGCGAACTCATCTGTATATTATGACGGTAGAGAACCTGACAGGGGAGCTTTCCTCAGGTCATTTTCGAGCAGCGACATAATCTACTGGCCTAAAGCAATTTCTGCTGGAGCTGTCCTTAAAACTAATTCCAGAGTCCGAGAGATTCTAATAGATAAGCGAGGACAAGCTGTAGGAGCACTGTACTACGACAAGGACGGAGAATTACACCAAATCAACGCCAACATAGTTATTATTGCTTGTAATGGTATAGGTACCGCTAGATTACTATTGAACTCTAAAAGCGGAATGTTCCCCAACGGATTAGCTAATTCCAGTGGTCAAGTAGGAAAGAACTTAATGCATCATCCATGTGGCGGGGTCATAGGCATTTTTGAAGAAAACTTTGGCTCCCCTCCGGGGCCTAGAGGTAGCTCTATGTTGTGTCAGGAATTTTACGAGACTGACAANGATAGAGGATTTGTTAGAGGATACGACCTTCAAATCACAAGTCAGCCTTATACTCCCATCAGTGCCGCCCTTGGAGGGCTGCTCGGCCAGGCTGTAGATTGGGGAGAGTCTCATCATGNCAAATTTAAACAACGCTTTCAGCACATGGCAGGAATCACAGTTATGACCGAGGATCTGCCTGAAGAACACAATCAAGTAACCCTGGATCCAATTTTAACCGATTCAGATGGTATCCCCGCACCGAAAATAGATTACACTCTCAGTGAAAATACAAAAAGAATGCTGGACCATGGAGTAGCTCGTGCTAAGGAAATTATGGAAGCATCCGGAGCACTAGAATTCTTGGTATCTAATCTAAGACGAAACACAGGATGGCATTTATTAGGAACGGCTCGCATGGGAAATAATCCTGAAACCTCAGTAGTCGACCGATGGTGCAGAACGCATGATGTGCCAAATCTTTTCATTGTGGATGGGAGTGTATTCACCACCAGTGCTTGCATAAATCCTACACCCACTATACATGCGCTTGCACTCAGAACAGCTGACTACATACAAGGCGAAGGTATTTCACTTTTAAAATAAAAATGGAGGATAATCATGAGCGAAATATATGGACAAGGTGACTTTCAATACACATTTGTGGAGAATTGGGCAAAATTACCTGAGGGGAAACGTCTCTTAGAATGCCCAGGAGTCGTTTGCGATTCCAATGATCAGGTATTTGTACTGACGAGAGGGCCAGAGCCTATTATGGTCTTTGACCAAGATGGGAATTATTTAAGAGCAATAGGAGAAGGTCAATTCAGCGAGAATAGAACTCATGGTCTATACATAGCTCATGACGATTCCTTACTGGCCGCAGACGATGGTATCCATACCATTCAGAAATTCTCCACTTCGGGTGAAAAGTTAATGGAAATCGGAGAAAGAAACCATCCAGCTCCTAGATGGAGCGGGCAACCATTCAACAGACCTACTTCTGCAGCAATTAGACCTAGCAACGGAGATATTTACATATCTGACGGATATGGGAACTCAAGAATCCATGTCTATACAGGTGACGGACAATACAAATTCTCTTGGGGAGAACCCGGGATTGACGCCGGGCAATTCATTCGCCCTCACAACATAGCCATAGACGACAACGAAAGAGTTTATGTCGTTGACAGAGAATGCCATAGAATCCAGATTTTTGATGTTGAAGGAAACTTTCTTACTATGTGGAACAACATTCATAGACCTGACTGCATGGTCCTATGGGGAGACCATATTTACATAGGAGAACTAAATGGCATGGGAGGAGTAGACGATGCTCCTGGACTGGGCCATCGAGTGTCCATTTATGACCTAGACGGCAACAGAGTTTGCGTNTTCGGAGACAAAGAGGAGGGTGAAGGCCCAGGACAGTTCATCGCGCCTCACGGTATAGCCGTGGATTCCACGGGAGCAATCTATNTAGCTGAAGTATCTTACACTATCAGAGGCTCACACTTAGACCAACCCAGGGAAATGAGAAGCCTATCTAAGTATGCCAGAGTNAAATAATGGACCATAACACTGACCCACAAACAATAGAAGTCGAGTTTGATGATCCGCTGTCTGCCATAGAAACTTGTTATGAACTAGGGTGGACAGACGGCCTCCCTGTAGTACCACCCACTGCAGAGAGGATACAAGAATTCCTAGATAATGTTAATTTGCCAGGTTCACATATTGTCGGGGAAATTCCTGAACGACGTCGATCAATAACTTTGGATAAAGTAGCTTCTAACGCAGTAATGGCAGGGTGTTTACCTGAATATTTCCCTGCTGTACTTGCAGCTACTGAAGCGATTCTAGACCCAAAATTCAATCTGATAGGCCCTTCTTCTAGCCTGGGAGGAGCAGGANTACTACTGATATTTAATGGACCCGTAGTGTCTAAGCTGGGAATCAACTCACGGAACAATCTCTTTGGTCCTGGTAACAGAGTAAATGCGACTATAGGTAGAAGCATTAGGTTGATACTAATGAACGCTTGCGCCGCAATTCCTGGATTGTTTGACAGGTCTGTCATCGGACATCCGGGCAAGTTTTCATACTGTATAGCTGAGGCACAGACAGAAACTCATTGGGACCCTTTAAGTGTTCAGAAAGGATTTTCAGCAGATGTGAGTACTGTTACAGCATTTGCTGGCGAAGCGCCCAGGCAAATCAGGTCGGTAGGAAAACCTGAAGCGATACTTCACTGCATCGCTGACGTCGCTTCATCTTTGGGAACCTCCATGTCTACATCAGGATCCGTAGGCAAATCAGAGACCGGAGTACGCCAAGGAGAGATTGTAGTAACTATAGCAGGGCATAGTTCGCTGTGGGAAGACTGGACCAAGCAAGACATTCAGAACTACCTGCACCAAAGAATAAAAAAATCGAAGCACGACTTAAAGACGGTTTTGGTCTTGCCTGGAGAAATTACTGACTCTGATTCGCAAGAATTTGTAAATCTAATCGAATCACCAGAGGATATAATGGTTGTATTCGCTGGGGGCGAAGAAGCTGATATGTCTTCAGTCATACCCAGCTGGGGACCCAAGGTGTCCTCAACTTCGACAACCAAATCATTCGAGATTTAGGAGGAGAAACATGGTCAATGTAAAGCAAACTTATACATTAGTAGATCCGACAACAGAAGCTATAGTCCCTGAATTCCAAGGAGCACCTAGGCTTCCCAGTATCGCCGGAGCAAACATAGGGCTTATAGATGACAGTAAAAGAAATGCTGACGTCCTATTGGAGGAAATCGCCAACGTTCTTTCAGAAAAATACGAGGTGAATAGCATATCTTGGTTAAAGAAACCTAGTGCGTCCAAACCAGCTGATCCTAGAGAACTGGAATCCTTAGCAAAAAGTTCAGATGCGATCATCATAGCAATCGGCGATTGAGGCTCCTGTAGCGCGTGCAGTGTGCACGACGGAATACATTCTGAGAAACAGGGAGTGCCTTCGGCTACGATTTGTACTGACAGATTCATCCAAACAGCTGGTGCGATGGCAAAGCTCTGGGGGGCAGATAGTTATCCCACGATCTTTACCGAACACCCTATAGGAAATCTGGACAGGGAAGCCTTAAGGCAGAGAGCCGAAAAATTAGCACCCATAATCATACAAACTTTGACTGTAGGCTACTAATTATCTTAAATCTGGCGGTAGTAGGTTAGGTATCCCATCTATTACGGGGTACCTTTCCTTGCATACCTGGCAGACTAAATAACCTGATAAAATCTTTCCTTCTTCTATTTGTTCCTCTTCCAAAATAAGATCACCTTTACATACTGGACAAGCCAATACGTTCAATATGTCTTTATTCACTATAACTCCTCATAATCCCGACAATGCGCTTAACACATCTGAGATTCCTATAACTAAAACTCCAAAAAATAAAATCAAGTCTGTTTTATAAATCTTGATTCCCCAGAGTCCCAATAACATTGCATTTGATCCCTTATTCAAAACATACAATATAAACATCACCACCGCTAATGAAATCTTAATCCCAAGAACCATCACATAAATCAAGCTAACACTTTGAATCGCCACCTCAGATACTGCCAGTACTATTCCAGTCACAATTAATATCCAAATAGTGGTTTTAACCACTTGCCTGAACTGATCGGCAATTTGATTCCTGTCGACCTGAGTGTCGCCTGTGTTAGCAAAAACTGGCCTGAGAACCAAATAGTAAAATATACATCCTCCAACCCATGTAACGGCGGCTAGATTATGAGTCCAAGTTATCAAAATTAAAATGTAGTCGCTTGCAACCAAACTGACCCTCTATCGTAATGTGGCTATTTTGTCATATGACCTATTATAATAGATGAATGAGTTTGATTGAATTAGAAGTCAGCGAAGGGGAGAATAGCCCCTTAGATTTACACAGGATGTATAACCTTTTACAAGATCCTGTTCAAATATCAATTTTCGAGTCTGACTACCTTACGGACGAACCTGTTAAATATGCAGTCACGGGATGGAGCGAGGATAATAGACCTTGTCCAGCGCAAGCAGCCCAAGCCGAAGATTCTGGTGACGGGGTCATATTACTAATTTACGGAGGAACTGAGGGAATCCGCATTCAACGAGCCGATGATTACAAAGAATGGAGTATTTCTGACCCTTCTCAATGGGGCGAGCCTTGCCTTATGTTAGATCCTAAAACCACTTCTTTGTGAAGACCTCAGTTAATCATCTGCAACGACCACATCGGATTCTACCGTAATAAAATGAGGCATCACTTCTTCGGCAAAGCGTGTCAATTGACNCTGGAATTCCGGCCATGGCATACCTTCAGGCCACTGTAGAACAATATCCTCTAACCCTGGATATTTCTCCTCAAAATGCTTTAACGTTTCAACTATCTGATCCGAAGTACCACATAGCCAGGCTTTTTGATCCACTCCATCTTCCACATTAGGCANACGAGTAGGCGCTCCAGGNGTGCCCCACATTCTTCCTTGTTCATCCATATACCTTACAAATCCAAATGGAGCAAACCATTTATATCGTTCATCATGATATGGCCGCACCGTCTCGATAGCATCTTCCAAACTATCTCCTATACAGAACCCGAAGCCNAGACAAGTGTCTTGACCTAAAGCTAATTTATCACCCTGTTCAGCGGCGGCATTCTGATATTCTCCCATAAACTGATCAACTATTGACTCCCCAGTCAACGCTATAACTATTTTAATCCCATTCTGCGCAGCAAATTTTATAGAATTTCCGCTCGAAACTGGTTGCCATATCTCTACAGGAAGATTAAGTGGNCTTGGCACCATAGTNATCTCTTCTAATTCGTATCCTCTGAATTCCACATCCGCAGGAATAGTGTAGTGTTTGCCTTTGTGAGAAAAGGAATCCTCGTTAAATGCTTTAAGAATAATTTCTATTTGTTCTTCAAACAATTCTCTATTNTTGTCTCTGTCCAATAACGGGGCTCCGAATGTCTCCACTTCTCTGCTCTGATAACCTCTGCCAACTCCAAAAATCATTCTGCCTTTAGTCATCACATCAGCCATNGCAAAATCTTCAGCCAATCTGAGTGGATGCCACATTGGAACAATGTTGAATGAATTCCCGAATTTAAGGTTCTTGGTAATGCCAGCTAAATGCACTCCTAACAAAATCAAATTCGGAAAGCATTCATACCCTTCTCTCTGAAAATGGTGTTCAGCTCCCCACATAGCGTAGTACCCTAATTTATCAAGGTGCTTAGCAAGTTCCTCAGCATTAGAGTATGCCTGAACCAANTCTTTGTTGGAATATCTNCGNTCATCTGGAGCTGTACCATCATGCCCCACATTGTCGAGATCGATTTGCCCTACGTAAAATACAGAAAATCTTTTAATCATTACGCCTCAGCCTCCTGAAAATTGCCTTTTANTATATCATCTAGGANTCCTATGTTTCATGCCATTAATTACNATCAATATGCTAGGTAGCATGAATAGGGCCCCAAGAGTTGCTATCAATATCATAATCGAAGTTAAGAGNCCGTAGGANGCAATTATGGGCATAGGAGCCAGCAGCAGTACACTAAAACCNATCATACTAGACAAAGCAGACCCTAGCAGCGCCTTGCCCGTACCTTGAATAGTGTTAACCATCGCAGAACTCTGATCCTCTGTAAGCCGTAATTCCTGNCTAAACCTCTGAGTGATGTGAATGGAAAAATCAATCCCTACACCAATCGTTACAGATGCAATTGTCGCCGTTACAAAGTTGACATTTAACCCGGCGATCACCATAAAAGACAGTATCCANAACACTGCAAATGCCACNGGTATNACTGTGGCGGTAGCAAATACAAATGAACGCATCCAGACCAACAAAACAATTAAACATGCTCCTATGGCAACAGGTACAGATATTTTCATTAGACCAGTAGTATGGGCTAGGGTAGCGCTTCTTATAAATGGTGAGCCTGTGACACCTACGATATCCAACCCTATATTAGTCTTAGAATCTTCTACAATCTTTTCAAGCTGTTCTTTTATTATAGGAACCTTACTCTGCTCTCTAGTTTCCAAAGCACCCACACTCAATAAAATCTGATACCTGGATTCGTCCGAAGGGTGAGGTTGTAAAATTTCTTGAATTTGACTAGGAGTAAAATAATAAATCCCTTCTCGTATTTGGACCCCATTAGAATACAAATAATCAAGTAATGTTTTGGAAGAATTATGTCCATTAGAGTATTCTCTATACTCTAACACCGAGTGTTGGTTCTCACGGTGTCTATCGATGATAAAATCTATCGAGGGCAAATACAAAAACAAATCACCTTGGTTCGTTTTGGTCAAATATTGAGATGCCTGCAAGTTCTGTTTGAGCTGTATAATTTCATCTACCCAGACCTCGGACTGTGTATCTATTTCACCTAGTATGAATATTGGTTCCCCTAGTAAATCTTGGTTCATATTTTCATCCAGTTTATCTAGGCCAACCACAAGGTCACTATCAGAAGCAAAGAAATCTTTAATATCAAATTCCGGTTGGATATTCAAAGATATCAATACACATGCAAAAGTCATCAGTGTTGAACATATCAATACTTTCACAGGAGTCTTTACTAGTTTCGAAGACACGTTTAACAGAAAACGTTCTACATACGAAAACAAATTTAACACCAATTTGAGATTCAGTTGCCTCAATCCCGTTGGGGTTTTCCATAAACGTACTTGAATAGAATCCTCGAACTCTAAAAGCAGAAGCGGCATAACCCATCCCATTACAATGTACGAAGATATGACTGCCACGCCTGCGCTAAAACCAAATCCTACTACCGCATCAATATTAGACGTTAAATTGGCTAGAAATGCGATACCATCAGAAAGCATCGCCAGAGTAAGGGCACCTGAAATTCCTATAATGGCGAATGACAATGCCCTACGAGAAGATAAATCACGCCTTTTACCTTCCTGATATCTGCTTACCGAATGAATAAAAAAATCTACTCCTAAGGACACCATTGCTATAGGGACAATCAGGTCAGTAGTAACTGACTGTTCAAGTAGTAATATATTGGAAATTCCCTCCAGCCAAATCAGCAAGGTGAGCAGACCTAAACCAATAATCCAAAACGTAGCGACTGACCGCAGTGATACCGCAGCTACAAGCGTGACAAGAAACACGGCAAACAATACGTAAGGTACTGCCTTTTGACCTTCATCTAGGGCTTCGAGATTCGTGTCTATCGCAAGACCCCACAATGAATACTCTACTTGGTTCCCTCTTAACACTTCTTGAATATCACGATTAATAGTCTCTTTTTGCAAAATTTCAGGATCAGAACTCAGACTAAAGGTAGCTCTCCCACCTCCTAATAGTTCATTATCCAAACTTACAAAAATAGTCATGGCGGAAGTTGACCAAAACTCTAGGCCATCAGACCCCTTGTTTAGTCGCAGGTCAGAAGACATCGAATTTACCAATTCCCCGCCTATATCATTCCCTAGCACATCTTTAACTGCTATTTTGATTTCAGTGTCAGTTGCTGAAAAAATGTCTATTCCAGAGGAAGTATTTTTCAGGGTTTTATGCACAGCATCCGCGATTGTGAAAATACCGAAAATCTGCCGGTCATTCACAAAATCATACTGATCAACTAAGTACTCCTTATAATCTTTGCGCAAAATTAATTCATTCGTATACAACTCTCTCANTACATCAGCATCGAACACGTTCCCGGATTCACTTTCTAAAATGAAAGCTACGACGTGATTTCTTTGCGGAAATACATGATCAATACGATTTTGTAATTGGACATCGGTCCCAGGAGGATCCCAAGAGGATAATTGNCCATTGTCTATTAGCCACCAGCACATGCCAAAAATCACCGTCAGAACTCCAAACCCCAGGAGGATGCAGCGAGTTATTCGTTTGTCTAGAAGCAACCGATTGATCAGTGCCGGGAAATTACGAGTTAACCAAGTCATTTACGAAACCACAGATACTATATTATAGGTTGCTTGCAAACTCTATCCATTCCTGAGCACATTGCTCTGGTTCAGAATGTTGCACATAGCCTGTAGCTCCTGGTAATTCGACTAATTTGGCGTGTGGAATCAGATTAACTAAGCTACCAACTCTACCGTCTGTATTCATCGCGCTATTTTCGCCAACCATAATGAGAGTAGGGCATNCAATGTTTTTCAATCTGTCAGTAAGGTCTACCGTAGATAAATAAGTCAGAGTTTCTATCACCACTTGTTGGGCGGTGCCAGCCATTTGATCAATGTACCATTGATTGTGNTCAGCNCTTTTACCAGGAAGTCTGTTACCAGACGTCCTCTCCACCCAAGATCTAACTCCTTCTAACTCCACTAAATCCCTATATTCACTGTATGTNTTCACTGCAGCGAAATTGTATGGAGAGGTGCACACTGTCAGCGAGGNGCATGATTCAGGGAACATTTCAGCAAAAACCATACCGATGCTACCGCCTATAGTCTCTCCTACAAAATGAACTTTATCTATACCCAATTTATCAATGAGGATCTTTGAATCCTGGGAAAATTGTTCCAGTGACCAGTCAAATCCTTCGGGAGGTATAGAACTACGTCCGAATCCTCTACCATCTACCCGAATAACCCTGTACTTCTTGGTCAAGGTTGGTAGCCATCCAAACCAAAACTGACTATTCTTAGCATTACCGTGATGCATTAACACAGTTTCTGATTCCTCCCAGGGGTCGCTGAAATCTTGGTCCTCATAGAACATTTTAAGTTGTTCATCGATCTGTAAGAAGGGCATGTTAATCTTCCAAAGGAATCGCTATAGAAACTCTAGGGGAGTCCCCTACTGCTGCGGTAGTATGCCCTCTACCTGTCAAGTCATCGGCGAGCAATACATCTCCCGCATTAAAGATTCGCTTAGTACCGTCACCTAAGCCTATTTCTGCCTGTCCGGCCAAAGTAATGACATATTGCCTCCTCGGGGCAACATGGAAGTCCAGGAAATTACCAGGTTGATATCTCCTGAAATGTATACTGGATGCTGACTGTAGAGCTGTTCTTTCAGCGCCTGAGATTGCCTCGTAGGGCAAATCAATCTCTTCGAAATGAGATTCCCCATCATCTCCGGAATATATTCTAACTACTTGCATATCCTTCCTCCTGCATTTTCCTATATTTGATGATAGCATTTTGAATGCTACTCTTGAACCCCTAGAAAATAATTCCCCAAGTCCGGATTGTCTAGAATTGAAGAAGCTTCACCTGTGTATACAACTCTGCCTCCAGAGAATACATATCCTCTATCTGATCTCTCCAAAGATAAACGTGCATTTTGTTCGACGAGCAAGATAGAAATTCCTTGAGATCTAAGTTCGTCTATATTTTCAAGAATCTGTTGCTGATACCTTGGAGATAAAGCAGCGGTAGGTTCATCTAGCATTAAAAATGATGGTTCTGGCATTAGGGCCCTAGATATTGCAAGCATCTGTCTCTCTCCTCCAGACAAAGAGGCCGCGACGTCGTTCATCCTAAATTTCAACTCAGGGAACATTTCAATAGACTTGCTTATACCATTTCTCATTTCAGACGGGGAGAGATTAATAGCTCCCATCTGGAGATTTTCAGATACTGACAATGACGGAAACACGTTGTCCACCTGCGGCACATACGATATTCCTAAATTCACCAGACGATCCGTACGCCAGCCTGCAATTTCACTGCCCTCATACTTAATACTACCATTATAGTGGGTAGCTAACCCGAACAACATTTTCAGAAAAGTGGATTTACCGCATCCGTTGGGACCTATTATGGTGACAAATTCTCCCCGTTCGACATAGAGATCTATCCCATTCAAGATCTTCACCTTATCGTATCCTCCTTCAACATCAGAAGCTTCTAACACGTAATCCATAATCAATTTCTTGCCCCTGTACCTAAATAAGCTTCAACCACATCATTCCTCTGCCTGATTTCATCAGGAGTTCCCTCAGCAAGCACTGTTCCATTATCCATAACAATGATGTGGTCTACTCCCCTACGTAAGATAAATTCCATGTTGTGCTCGATGATAAGCATGCCTATACCTTTGTCCCTACTCAGGCTTTTTAAATTCTTAAATATTTTCTCTGCCAAAGGCCCCGCCACCCCTGCAACAGGTTCATCAAGAAGCAAAAACTCTGGGTCACTCATTAAAGCCCGTCCGATGTCAACCAATTTACTCTGACCTCCGGACAATTCACTAGCTAAATTGTGTGCGATATGACTAACTTCAAGACTCTCCAAAATTTGGAATGCACTAGCTATTCTGCGAGATTCCGCTGGGCGAGAATTTGGTTTTAGCAAAGACAACAGCATATTCGGTTGGAATTGACTTCTTGCAGGGACTAACAAATTTTCAATAACCGTCATATCTCTCCACAGTCGAGTGTGCTGGAAAGTCCTCGTAAGGCCTAATTTTTGTATCTCATCGGGCCTTTTACCTGTAGTCATACGTCCTAACACTTCAATTTCTCCTGAAGTAACCTCTAACATCCCAGAAATACAATTAAAAGTAGTAGACTTACCACATCCGTTTGGCCCTATAAGACCCACCATGGAGCCTACAGGAATTTCGAAAGATACGTTATTAACTGCGGTCAATCCTCCAAAATCTTTCACTAAATTTGTAACTTTTAAAGCATTTGTAATCATACGTCCCTCTCTTCAATCCTTTCACGGTGTTTAGGGCGCTTAGGCACTTCAGGTAGCAGCCCTTTTGAGGCCGCAATTAACGCTACCACTATAACTAGCCCTACCAAAGACAATTTCACATGAGGCAATGATAGTAGGATTTCTCCCCTCGGGAATATTTCTGATAGAGACTTAGAAGACCATACCAACCCACCTACATTAACCATAAACCAAGAAAAGATTGCGTCTGCATAATTTGTGATATTGTGTAATGGCATGCTAGCGGCGCCTCTAGAAGCAACCATAATATTAAACAAAAATTCAACTATAACTATCACAAAAGCCCCGACTATCATTCCTTTATTATTACCTCTACCTCCTACTATATATGCAGCCCAAATCAAGAAGGTGGTACGAACAGGATTCATAAAATCGGGCCATATATTGGTGTTCAGCCACGCCCACAAAGCACCTGCAAGAGCCGCGATTGCCGCACCCATAGCCAAACTAGCAGCTTTCTGGATAAGCACATTGTGCCCGTGGTGTTGGCTTACAACTTCATCTTCTCTTATGGACCTCAAAATACGCCCCCAAGGAGACGCCAACACCGTATCTAATAGAAGCCATACAAAAACCAGCAAACAAAGTGCTATCCCAGCTAAAAGTACTACATAAGGAGCAGGGACAGATAAGCCTATCATATTCCCAACATATTGAGACGGACCAGTACTCCACCACTCTTCCAACGGCATCTGATATTGTGAAATCCCAATCGCGGATGTAACAGTTCCTGCCCTAAGTAAAGGTTCTGCCTGCAGAGATATTCTAAGCATCTCTCCCAATGAAATAGTAACTATTGCAAAATAATCCATCCGTAACCTGGCAGTAGGATAAGCAAGCAACCATCCAGCTATCGCGGAAACAAATACAGCAACGAAGGTTGCAGCCACAGGGGACCATCCATATCCATTTGTTGCCACTGGNGCACATAGAATTCCCACCGTAACAGCTCCAATTCCTACAAAAAATATCACGCCGAAATTAGTCATCCCAGTAATTCCAGTATGAAGATTCAAAGCAAATGACGCTAATCCAAAAATCCCCAGCAACGTGGCTATGCGAGCAATCTGCATAGTCTTAGTAAGTGCAGTTACACTAGGAAGAAGCCATACTATACATATTAGGATTCCCATTAANACAATAAAAAGAATCCAAGATCCTTTGTCAGTCTCTGAGTCCAAAGTGAATCTAATTCCAATAAAACCAGCAGCGGTTTGTATGCATGTCCGGAGTCCTTTGAAAGAAGACTGCATAATAAGTCCTGTGACAAACGGTATTACAGACAGAGCCTTAAATGTTAGTTGGAAGCAAGATCCTATGAAATCCTTTCCCTTCAACAGATATTCAGCGCGGANAAATTTTAACGAAGCAAGATCTACGGAGGGAATAGGAATACTCCAAGGGTAATTATATTTAGATTTTCCCGTGGCAACCCTGTTCCGGATCCTTTTAATATTCCAATCCTGCAACGCAGCACCGATACCTCTTGGAGCCAACAAAAGTAAGCCAACCAAAAATACAAAGGGAACCACTTCAGCGAATCCACTAGCTGTCGGCCGATCCAAAGAATTACCTATTCCTATCAATAACGGTTCTGATATAGACCGTAAGAGACCGACAATTAAAGCACCAAAAATCACTCCTGAAATAGAGCCAATACTCCCTAAAACGATCACCGCAAATGCTGGGAGCAGTAAGGCTAATCCCAGCATTGGATTTATTGGTAGAATGGCAGCCAAAAGAGCACCTCCCAAACCTGCTGTACCAGCAGACAAAAAAGAAGTGTTGCCATAAATNTTTTCTAAATTTATGCCACTAGAAGCAGCTAACCCNGGATTATCTCCTACCGCTCTCATCTGCCTGCCGAATTTAGTTTTGTTCAGGAACACCAGCAGGAAAACCAGAGACATCATCACTCCAATCACCAACGCTATCTTGGAATATGAGAATCCAAAAGGTGCCACATTGTGTATAGTACTTACCAATCCAGACTCTATTCTTTCTCCTAAATGGACTTGGATCGTTTGTGTTGGAGTCTCNATTACTGAAGTCGTCAATCGCCAATCTTTATCTGGTACGAAACGAAAATTATTGGCACTAAATCTAATAAACAAGATCGCTCTGACAATCATAGATACGCCTAGAGAAGCAATCATCATAACTTGAAAAGTTGCATTCCGAGCACGTAGCTTTTTGTACACCAGGCGGTCAATCAACCATCCTGCAAGACCCGCTACCAAGAACGCACAGACGCTTGACCACAACAACAATTCCCAGTTTAAACCACCATCTGGAGGNGCTTCGGACAATGATGAAAAAGTATCGGACCACATCATAATCAGTGCAACGTAAGAGCCAATTAACATCATTTCTGCTTGAGCAAAATTGGCAAAACCCTGCACTTTGTACGTTAATGTCAAGCCTATCCCTATGGTTAAATAAACCGCTGCCCAATAGAGGCCGCTCAATCCCACAGCTGACAAATTAAAGTTTATTGTAGCTGACCTACCCAATCCTCTTAACAGCAGCTCAGTAATTCCCAAACCCAGCAAAATCACCAGTACCGGAATCAGAATCAACGCAACGGTGCGTACATTGCCTTGTGCCTGAGCAAGAATAAGTCGAAGAAACAACATTCCCCCGATAAACATTTCACCGACCAATAACAGTGCCGCGATATCATTCCTAAACAAACCACTCCAACGGATGACTCCCCCATCATAAATCAAACCAAGATAGGCGTCGCCTATAACTAACAAACATATTAATAATCTATGTAAATTAGAGTTCCTAAGGTTAAGTGGTTTTGGAAATCCCTCCACTACGTATCCTTTTTATTCAACAAACAATTCTCCATGAGCCCAGTATCTTATATTAAAACGACCTGCAAATTATTAATAAGTTGCAGGCCGTTTCTTAACAATGGTTCATTCCGTTTAAACTGTATCGCTTAGGGCTAGTTTCCAGACAAACCTTCGTCCGCAGTCCAGGTCCTGGAACATGAGAAATCACTTCCAGAGAATTGACATACTTCATAACCTGTTCCCAACACATCACCTGCAGCATCGAAAGTATGAGTCCCACTAGCGCCGACATAATTTACGCCAACAGATTTTAACGCGTCAATTATNCTNCCGTNCCCTTTNCCAACTATAGCCGCTCCTGCGATTGANACAGCATCATAAGTCTCTCCAGTGTAAATTGCTCCATCTGCTCCACCAGCAGCAGCATAAGCAGCATCAAAGTCACTTTTTGCACTTGAATCCGCACCAGGTCGGGGTCGAGTAGCAATGAGCCCATCAACTGCTGACGCATCTGTGAAAGATTCGGTGAATGTTGCATCAGCAACACCATCAGCTCCAAAAACAGAACCATCGAATCCTTGAGCAGATAAAGCTTCCATAATCGCAGCTCCATCTGTAGCGTAAGACATTAACAACACTGAGTCACATCCACCGTCAATAACAGACTGAGCAAGTGTGGTTGCGTTGTACTTCCCTTCTGCAGGATCATAGCCAACTGAGGTGCAAATTTCACCTGACCAATTAGCTGAAAAATTGTCTCCCANTCCAGAACCATAATCATTTGTCATATATAAAACGGCAGGATTTGAAACCCCTTCAGCGGAAACAACTGTAGTTAACGCAACAGCTTGTTGAGCATCACTTGGAACTACTCTNAATAGATGTCCGTTATCATCAGCAGTNGTCACAGCAGGTGANGTGCTAGCATAAGAAACCATTGGNACACCAGCGGGTGCAGCTACAGCTATAGCACCTAAAGTCGCTCCTGAGCAAGCCGCTCCCACAATTGCGGAGACACCACTATCNACGAGCGTCTGAGCAGAAGTAGCNGCTTGAGTGCCGTCACAACCTGTATCCATCATAATTAATTCAAACTCAAAATCACCTTCGTGGGCCGCATTTAAATCAGCAATCGCTATTTTAGCTGCATCTTCAAAACCAGGTGCATATTGAGCTATGGGACCAGTCTGAGGGCTCAGCATCCCTATCTTGANAGTTTCACTACCACCTATACAACCTATCATCGAAACTACCATAACAGTCAGAGCCATTAACCCTAATAACCGTTTAGATATATTCATCATCTGTTCACTCCTATTTTCTTTGTAAATCGCAAGNTAGTTTNACGATTTAGGGCAGTATACACCTTACATACAGTTTTTCAACCCAGTTTGGCATACGGATTTAAGACAACACTCGACGCATTCAGGAATACTTTTACACCGATCTTGCCCCAATCTAACTAGCAAGGCATGAAACTCTTGAAACTTAAGAACATCCCTATCGACATTATCATGTATTAATGTTTGCCATTTAAGATATGTCGATCCAGTTGGCTGAATCCCATAACGAGTGAAAATTCTTTGACTATATTTATCGACAACAAAACTAGGTTTATGCGCAGCATAAAGTATAATATCGTCGGCAGTTTCATTACCNATGCCTTTAACCGACAAAAGTGAAACTCGGAGATTCTCTCTATCCAGACTCAATAATCCTTTAAGAGTGCCATCCTTTGATTGAGAAACTAAATTAACGAATCGTTTTAAGGTATTTGCCTTAGTTCGGTAGAATCCTGANGGCTTAATTAATTTTTGAAGGATAAGAATATCTANTTTTTTAATCTCATTTATTTCTAAATTACCTGTTGTTATTAATTGTTTTAAAGCAACATGGGCTTGTCTCCAAGTGGTATTTTGAACAAGAATAGCTCCAACACAAATTTCTAGCGCCGACTCATTCCTCCACCAAGCAGAAACATCGTATTCATTTTTTAAGTAATTGAATATCTGCTGTAATAAGACCCTTGTAGTCATCATCCAACCTTAATGTATACTGTCACAAATTAATGTTAAAGCGTGAACATGGGAAATTTTAACAACATTCTAAACGATATTATTAAGTCAAAGGACACTAACGTGTGCATAGGACTTGATTTAGATCCAAAACGAGTCCCNATCAACGACCTATTAAAATTCAANCAAACAATTGTTGACCAAACTCATGACGTGGCAGCTGCTTNCAAACCCAACCTTTCTTTTTACGAAGCCTTAGGAATGGAAGGATTGCGTATTCTAGAAAGTACTATACATTTTATAAAATCCAACGCGCCAAACACTATAATCATAGGAGACGCTAAAAGAGGCGACATCGGTCCTTCAGCAGAAGCATATGCCCGAGCCCTCTTTGATGTCTGGAATTTCGATGCCATAACAGTCAACCCTTGGGGTGGGGCAGAAACGATTCATCCTTATNTGACAGATCCTCAAAAAGGGGTGTTCATTTGGGCTAAAGGCTCTAATAAAGGTTCGTCAGACTTGCAGGACNTAGTCGTGCAACAAGGAGGNCATCCGTTATATGAACAAGTTGTGCAAATAGCANTGNAATTGAACCNGCAAGACAANATTGGCCTNGTGGTTGGAGCAACTTTCCCAGAACAGATGGTGAACATCAGAGAGAAATCTCCAACCATGCCATTTCTGATTCCTGGAATAGGAGCACAAGGGGGAGATTTAGAAGCCGCTGTTACCCCTCACTTGAAATCTAACAGCCCATTTTTGATCAATTCGTCAAGGGGCATCATATATGCGGATTCCGATCAATCCTCATTTGGATCTTCAGCANGAAATGCTGCNAGTACACTAAAGGATCAGATCAANACTGCTAAAAGACCTAGCAACTAGANTATCTATCTAATATTTTAGAAGCAGGGAGTTTGGAGTTTTCCAAATGCTTTATGACAATATTCATGAAATTACTGACCGCAGGACCCAAAAATTTTCCTTTGAGAGTGCACAAACCAATAGAACCTGTAGGTACTACGTGAGGCATCGTAACCACTCCTAAATGAGAATAATCTTCAGGGTGTAAGGCGTAACCCGGACACAACGCTACACCAATNCCCGTCTCCACATACCGCTTAATCAATTCAGTATTGTCCATTTCTAATACCGACTCATAAGAAACTCCTTGATCTCGGAAAGCTTGGTCAAGTACCTGTCGGTTATAACTATGAGGGCTATTCAATATTAAAGGATACTTTGCGACTTCTTCCAAACCTGGGTATGAGATGGACGTTAATGGNTGATCNGGAGGAGTTAATAACAAAATATCATACTCAAACAACGGATGGAAATTTAATGCACTGTCATCAACTACTGGAGATGAGCACAGTGCTATATCTATTTCTCCTGACTTTAGTTGCCCCATCAGATCAAAGTAAGGACCAGGAATTAATTGTATTCTGACGTGAGGATACAGTCCGCTAAATTCCTGAACAGAATCGGGGAGATGATGTAAAACCAAATCCGAATATCCCCCTACAATGAATGATCCTCTACCTTCTGAATAATTCATGGAGCTTTTCAANTTGTCGATAGATTCAACTACTGGAGTCACCAATTCAAGAAAGGATCCNCCTTCAGAAGTTAACTGTATAGGTCTCTTAATTCGGTCGAATAATACTAANTCAAATTCTTCTTCCAGTTTCTTGAGGTGAGTNGTGACGGTGGGCTGCCCGAGCTCTAANCTTTTAGCTGCTTTAGATACACTCTTCAACCGAGCGACATGATAAAAACTTATGATTTCTCTCAGTTCCATATTTAACCTTTCTTGCACNAAATTTTAACTAGCATTTCTATTGACAAAGATTCNCATATTAGCGAGAATAATCAGACATTATCAAGTTTTATGCATATTCTCTATAGGNATTATCAAGAAACATGATACTACATTAAATGAACAACACTGTCAACGGGAATTGAGGGTATGGTTTTTGTTATAGCCGAACCGTGTATAGGGGTAAAAGATGGGAGCTGCGTAGATGTATGCCCAGTTGATTGCATCCATACAACCGATGAATCTGAACAATACTATATAGACGCACCGAACTGCATAGATTGCGCATATTGTGAGACAGTTTGCCCCGTGCAGGCCATATTTGACGGGTTTAACNTTCCNGCCNAATGGGACAAATTCAGAGAAATCAATCGGGAATTTTTCAATAAGTAATATCCCGATTTCTCAAGATATAGGATTTATTTTTGGATATTTTAAGAACTATTGCTCATAGGCTCAATATAGTTGGCGCCTTCAAAGAGTTAGGGTCAACGCCAGAACGAAGAAGGATTCTCCTATGCCTATCAGTAGCACAATTATTGATGCAATTGTCACAACTTCCCATCACGATAGCTGTGCCATCTGTAGCTAGGCATTTTGATATTTCGTACACCCAAGGCGCATGGATGGTTGTGATACGTCTCCTTATCCTAGGAAGCACGGTGTTCCTTGCAGCCCGATTGGGGCAAAGGTACGGAACGCTTAAAATATTCTTTATCGGGCTAATCCTCCTCACAGTATCAAGCGCATTAGCAGCGAGCTCGCAGTATTATCTCCAACTACTGCTTTGGAGCGCAGGAGTGGGCTTTGGGGGTGCTTTGATCAGTGCAAACTTAAACTCTTTACTTGTATTAGGATTCAAAGATACAGAAAGAGGCCGAGCCTTTGCAGTACCAATTACATCAGCCCGGATGGGGACGATGATTGGGCTTGTAGTTTTTGGGCTTTTATTGGAGTACATGCATCCAGCCCTAGGATGGAGAATGGTTTTCTTAACTTCTGTCCCAATTGGTGTATTTGCACTATGGCTTACATGGCCATTATTCAAATTTGACTTAGTAAAAAAAGCAGATTCAGAAGAGTCCCAACCATTAGGAATAGTTGGACCAACGCTCATGATTGCATCTTTGTTAGCATTCATACTAATGGGTATCCATTTACACACCTTATGGGATTCAGGTCCTGACTCTTTCGTAACAGAATCCGCTCTTGTCTATCACCCTGTTATGCTAGTGATATTCCTAGGTCTGTTCTTAATATTCTTTGTGATCCAGCTGGCGTCCAAACAGCCGTTTTTGAATTTTGGCTATTTCAAGCAAACATATTTTTCAATGGCCCTATTCAGTAATACAACTTTCCATCTATCTATGCTCTCGGTCTTAACTCTTATGCCGATCATAGTAGAAGTAGGATTAGGTTTCAGCCCCAGTGTAACTATGTTGGTATTGTTACCTCACCAATCTATGGGATTATTCTTGCCAGTAATCGCGGGTTGGATATATGACCGTTATCAACCCAAATGGCTAAGACCCGCATCCTTATTGCTAATAGCAGTTGGGATTGGTCTTTTGGGATTGTTTGCTCACCAAATACCTATCTACATTCTCCCTGTATTACTATTCCCTGCATCGATAGGGTCTGCCCTGTTTAATTCACCAAACAATGCCCTTGTAATGAATACGTTGCCGCAGGATCGTAGCTTCGCTTCGGGNATGTTGGAGACGACTCGCCAAATGGGCCACACAGTAGGCACCATAACGGCAGCTGCAATCGTAGGATTGTCTGTACCAATAGTAGCGGACGCCGTATCTTTAATCGAGCTACAGCAATCTTATATTCAAGGATTCAGAAATTCCGCACTAACCGTAGTATGGATAATGCTTGCGGGGAGTATAGTAGCTATGTTCCAGTACAAAGGAAACAACCAAACTAAACAGGAGACCTAACATTGGCAATCATACTAAACGATCAAGAAGTCAGAAGCCTGGTAGATATGCGAGGCATGATTGATTCCATAGAATCAATGCAAAAAGAATTCGGAAATGGTCATTCCACTAACCTGCCGCGCAGGAAGATGATTGGTCACAGCGGAATGTTAGCTGTAATGGGAGGGGCATTATTTTACGATAACGTAATGGGAGTGAAAACCTACACTGTCTTCCAAGGTAAATACTCATTCCAGGTAAGCCTTTACGACACTAATACAGGTGAACTTCTGTGCTATACGCAGGCTAACCGTCTAGGTCAACTCAGAACTGGCGCGACAACTGCTGTTACAGCCAAATACTTAGCTAACACAAAACCTTCTCCCACAGTGGGAATCATAGGTTCAGGCAACCAAGCTTTTACCCAAATAGAAGCATTATCACTGGTCTCAGATCCTCATGAAGTACTTGTATATAGTAAAACGCCAGAGAACCGAGTGAAGTTTTCTGCCACTGTGTCAACAGATCTTGGTATTCCCTCTAAAGCTGTAAACACTGCAGATGAACTAGTAACACATAGCGACATCATCATCTGCGTAGCTGCCACAATGGAACCAGTAGTATCCGGCAGTCATCTCCAGGCAGGGACAACGCTTATAGCAGCGGGGCCCACTAGCTGGAGAGCTAGAGAGCTAGACGATGAAGTGATTATCCGGACTGACAAATTTGTTGTGGATTCCATTGAACAAATCAATATCGAGTCAGGGGATCTGAGTGAGGCACAAGATAGAGGAGATCTACAAATTAGTGAAGTAGTGGAATTGAGAAATATAGTTGCAGGTAACGTACCAGGTCGGGATTCGGAACAAGACATTATTTTGGCCAAGATCATGGGAACAGGAGTTGCCGACGTAGCCGCTGCAAAATTGGCTTATGACAAAGCTACTGAGAGCGGTGTAGGGACACTACTTAACTGGTAGTTTGTATATATTCCAAAGTAGTCTTGACCTGATACTGGGCTAGAACCTCAGACATGCTCTCAACTGCGGCCATAGCAGTGTCAATCGATGTGAAACATGGAATTCTTTTTTCAACTGCTGATCGGCGAATATAAAACCCATCTCTAACGACTCTACTAGACTCCGAGACAGTATTGATAACTGCTTGCACCTGGCCGTCATTTATGACATCAACAACATTGGGATGTCCTTCGCCCAATTTTTTTGTCGTCATCGTNACTTCNACNCCTAGAGANCGTATCATTTCAGCGGTCCCTTCAGTTGCAAACAGATTACAACCACATTCATCTAATGTCTTAATTAAAGTNTCTGATTGGACTTTGTCCGAATCAGACAAGCTCAATAATATTCCTGAACCATGAGGGATATTTAAATTAGCNGCNAAGAGGGTTTTTCTTAGNGCAGCNTCAAAATTGCTATCAATCCCCATTACTTCTCCAGTTGACTTCATTTCTGGACTTAAATAAGTGTCTACACCAACCAATTTAGACATNGAGAATACCGGTGCCTTTATACCAANTACNCTAGATTTGGGCCATAATCCNCCNGNATACCCTTGATCCTTGATACTTATTCCAGTCATAACTTTGGTTGCTATTTTGGCAGCATGCAATCCAGTGACTTTTGATATGAANGGAATAGTTCNACTAGCTCTAGGNTTCACTTCGATAACGGACACCNTTGTGTCCTCAACTGGACCGAAATCAGTACCAGGACTTCTATAAGATGCTCCTCCACTGATCACAAACTGNATGTTCATAAGNCCTTTAACTTTNAGNGATAANCCTATTTTAGTTGTGTATTCTACGATAGTGTCCACTTCTTCTTCTGTAAGATTCAATCCTGGATATATAGCCATNGAATCGCCNCTATGCACACCAGCTCTTTCTATATGTTCCATCANTCCTGGGATCAAAACGTCNGTACCNTCACAAATGGCATCAACTTCACATTCTTTTCCCTCTACATATCTATCAATTAAAACTTTCTTTTCAGGGCTCACTTCAGCTGCTATAGCTAAATACTGTTTGAGTTCATCNTCTGTGTTAACAATTTCCATCGCGCGNCCACCNAACACATAGCTAGGTCGCACTACTACTGGAAAGCCAACTTTGCCCGCAACCTCTAGAGCTGCTTCAATAGAATCCACAGCAGATCCAGGAGGCTTTGGAATGCCTAGGTTAGATAAGAACAATTCGAACTTATCTCTATCGGATGCTATATCAATCGCTTGTGCAGAGGATCCCAATATGTCATACCCATTCTCGTCTAACGACTGTGATAAGTTGATCGCTGTCTGTCCTCCAAATTGGACTACGACTGCAGGAGAAACATCACCATTTCTCTCATTTTCAAGAATATCCATAACAGATTCGTCATCCAATGGCTCGAAGTATAATCTCGAACTAGAATCAAAATCAGTAGAGACCGTCTCTGGATTGGAATTCACCATTATACTGGCGATACCTGCTTCCGTAAGAGATCTAGATGCATGAACACTACAGTAGTCAAACTCAATCCCTTGCCCAATTCGTATTGGGCCACTACCTATCACCACTGCTTTAGGACCTGGCAANGATATGGCCTCGTTTTCTTCNCCATATGTNCTGTAGTAATATGGAGTTACAGCTTCAAATTCNGCAGCACATGTATCCACCATTTTGTACACAGGNCTTATATTATGCTTGTATCTNACAGCNCTTACCTTCTCAGCTGTTGATCCTGTACCTAGAGCAATTTGTTTATCACTAAATCCTAATCTCTTAGCATTTCGAATTAAATCCTCAGTCAGTTCTTGTCCTGCCATGTATTCACGAAATCGAGCGATCCTTTGCAAAGCTTCAATAAACCAAGGATCAACAAAACACTCTTTGGTAATCTCATCAGTGGAATACCCCGATAAAACACATCCCATCAATGCCCATAATCTCAGATCATTCGGGTAAAGAGGAAAAGCATCTATTGTTTTATGTTTTTCATGTTCTGCAATCCACGATTCGTCTGCCCAAAACATGTCTCTACCATCTAGTTCAAGCGAACGAACAGCTTTCTGCAGTGCCCCTTCGAATGACCTGTCAATAGCCATAACTTCTCCTGTAGCTTTCATTTGAGTGGTAAGACTCCTATCACCAGAGGGGAATTTATCAAATGGCCATCGTGGTATTTTCACCACACAATAATCTAGCGCAGGCTCAAATGCAGCTGCNGTTTTTTCNGTNACCTTGTTGCTGATTTCATCAAGAGTTTTGCCTATAGCTATCTTCGCTGACACCCTAGCGATNGGGTATCCCGTGGCTTTACTTGCCAGCGCGGAACTTCGGCTAACTCTCGGATTAACTTCAATAACATAATATTCACTATCGTGCGGCCATTCGTATCCTAAGTCTTTCTCAATTTTGGAATGAGGCCTAAGAGCCATTTGAATATTACATCCGCCTTCTATTCCTAGTCCCCGAATGATGCGCAAACTCGCACTTCTTAACATTTGATAATCTTTATCGTTTAGTGTTTGACTAGGGGCGACAACTATGCTGTCTCCTGTATGCGCACCCATGGGATCCAAGTTCTCCATATTACAAACAGTGATACAATTATCGTTTGAGTCTCTAATCACTTCATATTCAAGTTCTTTCCATCCAACTAGAGACCTTTCCACCAATACCTGACTAATCGGGCTGGCATTCAAGCCACTCTCAACTATCTCATAATATTCATCCTTCGTCGTAGCTATACCTCCACCCGTGCCTCCCAATGTGTACGCTGGCCTTACTACAACAGGTAATCCAATGAGTTCCAAAGCTCGAGTACTGTCTTCTAATGAATTTACTATGGTGTTTGGAGGCTCAGGTTCCCCAATTTCTTTTAAAAATGAACTAAAAAGATCTCTGTCTTCCGATTTTTTGATCGTATCCAAAGAAGTGCCTAATAGTTCGACTTGGTATTTCTGTAATATCCCTCTTTCATGTAATTCTACGGCCAAATTAAGCCCTGTTTGACCTCCCAAAGTCGGCAATATACCGTCTGGCCGTTCCCTGTCTATGATTTTTTCTAATACTTCTGTATTCAAGGGTTCCACATAAACCCGGTCGGCAATACCTTCATCCGTCATGATAGTCGCTGGATTAGAATTTACAAGAATAGTATAAATACCTTCTTCCATCAAAGATTTACACGCCTGAGTTCCCGCATAATCAAATTCAGCAGCCTGTCCTATAACAATAGGGCCTGAACCGATAACTAACACTTTCATGGCATCCACCAATCTAACACTCCGTAATCTTAAATTTTTTATTCAATGGGCAACCTGCCTGGCAGATCCAATAGCCCTCTGCTTTGAAAAGTATTCAGCAGAGAGAAAATCATTCTCCCATACAAGGCTCCTCTAGGATCTAATCCATAGCCAGTCTGGTTGTGTCTAGGAGGGACGCTAAACAGTATTTTCTCGTCAGCTATAGCATTAAGTTTGATCACCGCTACCTCTGACTCAGTACCGTCGGATTCTTCAACGTTGATCATAATCACCCATTCCTTACCTATAGATGCACGATTAACAGACGCTATACGATAGCTTTTACTTTCAACAGGAATATTAGGGATCTCATCATCCAAAATACCTAAGACATCTTCCATACTTAATGGGAGTTCTACATCCACTCCTTGCTCAAGTAATACTTCGGAAAATAACATACTCTAACTGTTGTCCTTCGCCTGACGCACAGCTTCAACAAATTGATCAAACAAGTACATATTATCCAGAGGGCCGGGCGCAGCCTCAGAATGATACTGAATGGTAAAGACAGGCAAATCTTGATGAATCAAGCCCGCGACCGTACCATCATTCAGATTCACATGAGAAACCTTTAGTTCAGATGGCAGTGTCTCAGGATCAACCGCATATCCATGGTTTTGAGCAGTGATGTAAACTTTCTTGGTTCTCAAATCTTGGACAGGTTGGTTACCTCCTCTATGACCAAACTTAAGCTTGAAAGTTTTAGCTCCTAAACTTTCAGCTATAATTTGATGTCCCAGACATATCCCCATGATTGGCATTTTATTCATCAAATGTTTGATATTTTCCCCTATGTATTCTAGCAATTTAGGGTCGCCTGGCCCCGGAGAAATCAAAAGGCCATCCGGTGCGAGATCTAAAATATCTCTATAGTGTGTATCATCTGGAACTGCTACCACTTCACATCCTCGAGTGTTTAACATCCGGATGATGTTATTTTTGACACCACAGTCAATTATCACAATGCGCGGGGACTTATTCTCTGCAAGGTGTTGTGGCATCACTGTGATTTCATCTGTACTAACCCCATTTACAAAATTTATATTTTCATAAGCGTCCATATTTTCTAAAGTGTGTAGTCCTATAGCCAAATCCGGACTGCTCGTCAACAATCCTCTCATTACGCCACTAGTTCTTATTTTTTTTGCTATTGCCCTAGTATCTAGGTTTCTGATTCCAGGGATATCTTGGTGTTTCATAAAATTATCCAGCGTGTCTACACTCAACGAATGACTAGGAGTATCACAGAGCTCTCGGACCAACATACCGGATACCTGAATTTTTGAAGATTCTGAATCAGACAGATTGATACCGTAGTTACCTATCAATGGATATGTCATATTAACGATTTGACCTGAGTAGGAAGGATCAGTCAACACCTCTTGATATCCAGTCATAGTTGTGTTGAATACCATTTCTCCACTATTTTCAGCGTTACCTCCAAAAGCCAACCCTTCAAACATTGATCCATCCTCAAGTATTAAATACCGATCCATAACCTACCTGCTATTTCTCTCTTATTTCTCTAGTTCGTCAAACATTATTTGTCCATCAACCAAACTAAGAACCACGCGTCCTTTCAGCCTTTGTCCTTCAAGTGGAGTATTCTTCCCTTTTGACACAAATTCTTTGGTATCTACTACCCAATCTATCTCCGGGTCTATCAAGATAACATCTGCCACAGTGCCTTCTTTAAGAGTGCCGTATTCTTCAAACGCATCACCTAGCACTCTGCATGGAGCAATAGTCAACGCTTCAATCATCTTTGGCAATGACAAAGTCTGATCTCTTACCAAACTCAATAACGATCCAACAGCTGTTTCAAACACGCTGATCCCAAAAGAAGCACAGTCAAAAGTGGTGTGCTTGCTTACCACGTCATGAGGAGCATGATCTGTAGCTATACAATCAATCACTCCCGTTTGGACTCCATGTATGAGTGCATCTACATCAGACTCCCCACGCAGAGGGGGATACATTTTGGCATTCGTATCGTACGCGTTGCCTGGAGAGGCAGCAAAGTAGCCACCGTCAGTTAAGACTGCTTCGTCTGTTAGAGTAAGATGATGAGGACAGACTTCACTAGTAATATTTATGCCTTGGCTTTTAGCGAGTCTTATTAATTCAACAGAACCCGCAGAACTCACATGAGAAACATGAACTTTGCTTCCAGTCGCTTTACACAAAGCTATATCTCGAGCCACCATGACTTCTTCAACGGAATTAGGAATTCCTTTCAACCCCAATAACTCTGACACTTCTCCTTCTGCCATAACTCCATTAGGAGAGATGGTGAGATCTTGGCAATGATTCATAATAGGAACATTTAGCGGGCCAGCATATTCTAGTGCCAACCGCATAATTTCAGAATCATAAACTGGATCCCCATCATCACTAAACGCTACAGCACCAGCAGAGTACATTTCTAAGAAATCCACTATAGATTTCCCTTTCCGACTTTTCGTCACCGCCCCAATGGGATAAACTCTACAAGATGCGTCCGATTTACCTTTCATTTTCACAAATTCGATCATTGACGGGGTATCAATTGCCGGATCTGTATTGGGCATAGCACATACAGAAGTAAAACCACCTTTAACAGCTGCTTTAGTGCCAGTTGCTATAGTCTCTTTGTATTCAAACCCAGGCTCTCTGAGATGAGCATGCAAATCAACAAATCCAGGACAAACTACCAATCCTTCTGCCGAAATTTCCATTACATCCGGATCGGCGATTAAATCAATATTCGTATCAACAGACTGAATTTTATTATCACTTATTAGTACATCCGCAATCTGGTCTATCCCGGTCAAAGGATCAATGACACGTCCTCTTTTAATCAGTATCTTTGCCTCTTTCATTTGTTATGTTTCACCCCGCACACATGGCTTAACACCGCCATTCTGATAAGAACTCCATTTTCAACCTGCTTCTGAATCAATGATTTTGGTCCATTAGCAATAGATTCACTAATTTCAATCCCTTCATTCATAGGCCCAGGATGCATTATCCATGCATCAGGACAATTTTTATCAATTCTGTTAGAGTTTATTTGCCAATTAGCTATATACTCACGCTCACTAGGTATGTATCCAGAAATTTGTCTCTCATTCTGAAGCCTAAGAGTCATAACCACATCGGCGTCTTTCAAAGCTTCATCCACATTTGTGGTCATGGTAAGGCTACCTTCGGACTCGTAATACCTTAACCAAGGCAAGGCCTTGGGCAATAACGTCGCAGGCCCTGCTAAAAAGACATGGGCTCCTAATTTAAGAAATCCATGGATATTAGACCTAGCAACTCTACTATGTATGACATCTCCTACGATAGCAATTTTGAGTCCCTCAATTGAATCTACATGTTCAAGGACAGTAAACAAATCCAATAATGCCTGGGTCGGATGGGCATGTGTGCCATCACCTGCATTCACAACTGAGGCTGAAGCGAATTGATCTGCCAATATGTACGGCGCTCCAGAATGTGGATGCCTAATTACTACAGCATCTACATTCATAGCCTCAATGGTTTTCGCCGTATTCACTAAGGATTCTCCTTTCTCAACACTGCTCCCACTAGCCGACACATTAATAACGTCCGAACCCAAAATTTTTCCAGCTTCCTCAAATGACATTCTGGTCCTTGTGCTTGCTTCATAAAACAAAGTCACAACGATTTTCCCTCTAAGTTCATCTTGTTTCTTCATATCAGAATTTAAGATGTCCTTATACATCAATGCGGAATCTAATACTGAAGTTATTTGTGGCTTGGATAGCAAATCCAAATCTAGCATGTGTTTAATATCAGCTGCCATGGCTAAAAAAAATCCCCTTTAAAAAGGGGATTACTAAACGCTTGTACGTTCGTTTTAATCGTTCGGACCTTAATCATTATAATCTCTTCTGCTACAGCCACTTTCTCACCATCTAACGCGAGATTTTATCACAAATTCTTGAAAAAATAAAAAACCATTTGTCTCAATTTTGCCAGTGATATAGGTCACAATAAATCCTCTGAACGATGTTATAATCCGACTACAACGCTTTATCTATAGAAGGGGGGCATTCATGATTAATCTAGACGTACTTACCTACGGTTTTGCACTAACTTCTGACCAAGGTTCTTTTGGATATTCAACAAATTCTCTCATTACAGTGGATAACACTAGAATCTTAGTTGATACAGGACCTGGCTCGCGCCGAGGTCTCCTATACAAGCAACTATCAGACCTCGACTTAACTCCCGATGATATCGATATAGTACTACTAACGCATCTACACTGGGACCATTGTCAAAACACAGACATGTTTCCCAACTCCCGCATATTAGTCAATCCAGTTGAGTATGATTACGCCAGAAACCCTAAACCACAAGATCACGCCACAGTCCAGTATATAGCCGACATGCTAGAAAAAATGAACTTGGAACTAGTCAGTGACGGAGACAAAATAGTTGAAGGTGTCAAAGTATTGGAAACTCCAGGACACACCAAAGGACACATAAGCGTTCTTGCAGACCTAGGAGGCGAATCTATTCTCATCGCGGGAGATGCATTGCCAGACAGCGGAACAGTACTTCGCAAGCTTCCTTATAACGTTTTTTGGGATGTTAAAGACGCCCAAAACAGCGTAGAAAAAATGATAGATACTTCGCAAACTTTTTACCCAGGGCATGACCGGCCATTCTCATTCACCGACGGTGACATAAAGTATCTAGAAGGACCTGAACACATAGAAGTGATAAATAGCACTGACGGGGGAGGCTCTGTGTCATTAACTTTCACAGTACATGCCCAACGCCCAGTCAATATCAACATAGTACAAAAATAACACTCAGGGAGCACTGATGACCACTCGAGACTCGTTCATTTCTAAAACCTGGCAATCAATCCATTGGGGAACTGATAAGGAATTACATCCTCTATCGGGATGGCTATACAAAACAAACCTATATGAGACAGGGGACGAAAAATCGATCCTGATTCTAGTATCCCAAGCTCTCGAAGATTCAGTTCCTAACATTCTATCTTGTTCATTAAATTTATTGGATAAACATTCGGACCCTTTGTGTGCAAAAATTCTTATCGTTCCAGATAACAGTCTTAAATTCGATTTTAATACTACGCTCTCTGATTTCTATTACGGCACCAACATTACCGAAAAGTACCTCTATAAACAAATAGAAAATCATGCCCCTGATGCCATAATTGTATACAGTGAATCTGAATGCACTTTAGATAATATAGCTGGGGTGCCTTTGCTAGGATGCGCCAGTGATTCTTCTGAACTCACTACTCATATAGAACAATCTCTGACCCAAGCCAGATCTCAACTTAGAACAAACCTATCTGTCCAAATAAAGAGGAATCTTGCACAAGTTATTCAAGACTTAGCGTCATCTTATGGCCAAAATCTAACATTGGTGAATTATACCCAAGGAGTAGGTATTTATAGCCACCTTGTCATCTCGGAACATCTCAATGACATCGGCAGCATCAGCACCGAACTAGACAAAGTACTATCTACAGGTCCTCTAAGCGCTGAAAATCCATTTGGAGACAATCCCACAGGAGCTAACCTAGCATCTTCTATTTGGGCCTATGACTTAAGCAAACATTTAGGAACCATTAAATGGAACAGTCTATTGGATGAAGCCGCGAACTTATATGAAGCGAGCAAAGAACCAGGAGTACCTCCGAAACCGTGTGATCCTATTGTGAGAACTGAAGATATGTTTTATTCGGCCGCTATATTAGGGAGGGCTTACCAACATCACGGAGATGTTCATTATTTAGACACCTTAGACGTCTTCTTCGAAATGGTTGATTTGCAACAAGACAATGGACTGTTTTGGCATTCAGCCACTTCTCCTTATTTTTGGAGCAGAGGGAATGGTTTTGCGATCCTAGGATTGAGTCAATACTTAACATATGTACCACAAAGCCATGATACGTATTCCATGATCCGAGACCAATTCATCAAATTCTTTAAGCATATTCACAGTTATCAAGATGTTTCAGGTGGATTTCACGAATTACTAGATATCCCGGGGTCATATCTTGAATTCACCTCCACTTGCATTATTGGATATGCGGCATTAAGAGGAAAATCTTTAGGAATCCTTGACAGCTCCGTAGACGACTTGATTACTGCAGCTTGGAACTTTGTTAAACAGAGAATCGATTCGAAAGGCAATATCACAGACGCTTGTTTTAACACTGGCCTGCAACCAGATTTGGAATCATACTATTTAAGGCCAGCAGTAACCGGTCACGATGATAGAAGTGGTAGCATGGCTCTCTTATTCTGTTCTGAACTCCTGAGGAGAGAATTTAACGTTGATTAGAGTTCCCTATAAATGGTTCCAAATCATCAAATTGAAAACAATGATATCCACTAGGATGTTCCCACTGTTCGTCACGCCAATCATCCATGATACCTTCATCAGAACTCAGATAAAATTCTGAGCACAACTCATACGTATTGCCACTCACCTGTGTGTAAGTATACCGTAATCCCTCAGAATCGACTTTTTGATCCTCAGACAGGAAGTATGACCCATTATCCAAATCGTCCAAGGTGGAGGGTAATGTTCCTTTAACATTCCAGTATTCTTTAATCTTAAAATCTATATCATTCAAGTCATCGACTCGTTCCATGTCAGAATTTATTGCCCTACTCTGCCAAGGTTCTGCCAAGAATACCCCATATAAAATGCTGGATATCATCAAAACAGTAACTAAAATGGCAAGATTCTTAGGGCTGATCTGGAATACTGTGGCTTTCACGCTCTTCTCCTTGTTTTAATCTCCATCTATAGAAAAGGAATATGGTCCCAGTAATTAGCAACACTACCAACACCTTTAGAAGGAACCTAAGCGCTAGCCCCCCTGTCAAGAAAGTAAATATCAAAGCTATTAAATCCCCAATTATTACAGATGCTGTCACGGCTAACGTTAAATATGTCAACCATCTGCCAATGCTAGAGATATTTCTTGAGAAGTCTTGTCTTTCCTCTTTGAAGAGTCTCCAAGTGAAATAAAGATAAACTGGATATGCAACTATCAAGGCAGAAATAGCCATTGGAATACCCGCTCCTGGCATCCCGTAGTCTGAAGGATCGTAAAGGGCAATATCTATGAATGCGTAGAGTAGTGCCCCAAAACTAAACGCAGATATGTAAAGTGTTATAAACGACACAAGATACTGAAATGCTTCTTTTGCATGAAATTCACTCTTTGGGGCCGGAACTGGTACTGCAAACTGTACTTTTGAATATAAGGCTAACGCATGATTAATTGCCTCTTGGTTCCAGCCTGCTTCATGCAATACTGTATTAATCTGTTCTCTTGTCTGCCCTGCAGACAAACTCTCTCCAACAAATTGTTCCAATCGATCTTTCATTCTAATCTGCACCATCCGTCAATGGGCTCAATTCATCGGAAGATATTTTATTTTCCCAGTCTGGAATAATGACTTTACTCGTATCTTGTAGCATTAGTATGAATACTAAACCAACAACATTGAATAAAATGGATACTACAAAAATCATCAAAAATGATATCCCTTCATTAAAAAACAAATTGAACAGTCCTAACAACATACCGCACAAAATCGTAGCGACAGCGTGCCCCAACAAGGCTCCTGCCTGCTCAACTCCGTAGACGTGCCCCATTGGACCGTCGCCATAATATTGCTTGTTGATAACTATATACGCCGTCCATTCAGCTCCAAATCCTAACCCGAATACAGCAGCGAATACATAAAAGGCCCAGGGGTCAACCGCAAACATTAACCAAAACACTGTAAGCCCTTGAATAGTAAGACTTAAGAACATCATCTTCCGTGTACCGAAAGACTCTGCCAAAATAGGAGCGGTAAGTCTACTAATGATGCTAACCAAAGAAAGCACGGTTAATATGGTGCCTGCAGCTCCTAAAGAATCGAAAGCCCCCTTATAGATGGCAAATGGCAAAATGTAAATCAGAATCACTCCGTGCCCAGCACATCCAAATCCATGAATCATTGGCAAATACCAAAAAGGAGCAGTTTTTCGCACTTCCTTATTGAATCTTTTTGCATTCTCTTTGTTTATTTGTTTTTCATCGGGTGTAAGTTTATGAATCACTAACCCTTCTTCACTACCATAAGGACTAAGCCCAAGATCAGATGGATGGTTGCGAACAATAATTAACAGACATAGCAATACAGAACCGCCTAAACAACCCAACCCCATGAATGTAGTATTCCACCCAAATGTCTCTATAGAAGCACCAACTATAGGTGCAAAGAGCGCTGCTCCAATACCTCCTGCCGCATATAAAATACCAATCCCGATTCCTAATTTCTGTTTAAACCAACCGCTTACCGTGGCCATGAGAGGTACCATGGCCAAAGATTGAGTAACAGCCAACATAATTCCAAACACTATGAAAAAGTGCCAAACTTCAGTAATTTGGCCCAATAAATTCATGCTTGCAAAATAGAGTAGAGCGGAGCATAGGAGCATTTTCCTTGCTCCAAACCTATCACCAAGGTAACCAGTTATTGGAGCCATTATCGCCCCAGTCAGGTAGTAAAATCCTATCCCTGCACCAACTAACGCCACATTCCAGCCAAATCCCAATGAAGCATTAGTCAAAGGTGCAACCATAATTCCCGCAGAGAAACTAATAGAGGTGCCAAAAATTTGAACTATAGATAATGCGAATACGATCAACCAACTATAATGAATTCCAAACGGCAGTTTTATTGACGGTGAGGATAATAGATTCATTCAATTCCCCTTAGACATTTCAAGGGTATTATCCCAATTCACATCGATAACATCAAGCAATCATACCGCCATCCATAGTTATAACTTGACCAGTAATGTAACTAGATTGATCGCTGCATAAAAACAAGCAACACTCCGCCACTTCGTCCACGGTGCCGAAACGCCCCATAGGAATCTTCTTCAGTATTGTCTCTTTGGCATCAGAAGACAGTTCATCTACCATTCCTCCACTGGTTATAAAACCTGGAGCTAAAGCATTAACAGTAATATTTCTAGAAGCAACCTCTCGTGCTAACGCTTTAGTAAACCCTACCAATCCTGCTTTAGAGGCCGCGTAGTTAACTTGCCCAGGATTACCAGATAAACCCACTACAGAAGAAACGTTTACTATATTACCTTGACGTTGTTTAATCAGGTAAGGCAACACCAATTTAGTACATAAGAACGTTCCCCTAAGGTTGACATTCATAACGTCATCCCAATCAGATGCATCCATCCTCATCAACAATTTGTCCCGGTTAATACCAGCGTTATTAACTAATATATCAATCTTGCCCCAATTCTCTATTACCTGAGAGAGTACTTTCTCAGCATCGGCTTGAACAGAAACATCTCCTTGCACGAGCATTCCTTCAGACACTTCCTGAACTGCTGAAAGTACTTGAAGAGCTTGTTCTTTACTAGAGTTGTAATTGATAGCAACCTTTGCTCCTTCATTCGCCAACCTTTTGGCGATAGCCGCACCAATCCCTCTGGACGCCCCAGTAACCATAGCTATTTTATCTTTCAAAAGATCACTCAACCAAGTCACTCACATTCTGGTGAGATGCCAATTCTATCAGAGATTTTTCCAAATCACTCTGAACATCTAATTCAACTAACTTTAATGCAGTAGATATAGCTCCAGCTATTTCTTCAGACTTAGCAGAACCATGGCCAACGACCACAGGGGCCTTCACACCAAAAAGTGGCCCCCCTATACTTCTGGCCAAATTAGTTTCGGTCCATAAACTCTCCCCTAGCTCTCCTGCCTGATCAACTGGAAGCATTTTTGAAAGCTGAGATTGAGTGTATTTCCTCAATACATTACCCATACCTTCAGCGAATTTCAGCAGTATATTCCCAACAAATCCATCGCACACTATCACATCTGCTCGACCAGTAAAGAAATCCATCCCTTCAACATTGCCTACAAAATTAACCGGACTAGATTCAAACAATTTATAACTTTCCTGAACTTGTTTATTTCCCTTTGCGGGTTCTGAACCTACACTTAAAAGTCCAACTCTGGGATGTTGAATTCCCAGAAATTTCTCCGCAAACACAGACCCAATCATAGCAAAGCTAACCAACAAATTAGGGCGGCAGTCAATGTTACTTCCCATATCCATCAACACAGTATTCGGAGCCAATCCCAAAAAAGGGCCTCCAATACAAGGCCTATCCAGTCCTGGCAACAAACCGAGTATCATTACGGAAGCTGCCATTGAAGCACCGGTCGAACCCATTGAAACAGCCGCCTGTGCATTCCCTGACTTAACCAATTTCGTAGTAACGACTATAGAGGAATTTGGTTTTCGTTTCAGACCTTCAATGGGGTGTTCATCATCTGTAATTTTGCCGTCAGACTGCACAATAGACAAATTCGGGTGATCTTCTTCATTTACCAATTTGTTAATTTCATTGATGTCGCCAACCAATAAAATCCGTAAATTCTTAGAGCCGTCATATGCCTTGGCCGCAAGCTTAGCTCCTGCAACAGTTTCCACTGTGCCAAAGTCGCCTCCCATACAGTCCAAGGCTATCGTTATTGAATTAAGTTGTTCTTCGTTTCCTGTAGACATATCTTCGTGTCTCCGATACCAATCCCTATTTAACCTCTAAATACTAAGATAAAACCTCAAGTAAAACTACAATTTAAGCCTTTTGTTTTCAAGGTTTTGGAACATCTATAGTACAAGTACCTCCAATTAAGGTTTCGTCTGTATTTGTGTTTCGTACGGTGACGTTGTAAATCAACCTCAGATGTTCGTCCAATTCCTCACTCTTGTTCAACACTCCAGTGCCTGTTATATGATCATTAATTGCAGCAGCTCCACGAAATTTACATTTAGTCACACCTGTAGCATGCCAAACATTCCCAAATTTCCTATCCATCATCTGATCTATCAAACTTAGCGTTAACATTCCATGCGCGATAATGTGACCAAACATTGAGGACTTGGCGAACTCTGAATCTAAATGAATGAGATTATGATCCCCGGATACTTCAGCATATTGATTGATGAGTTCCTGTGTAATTACAACTGATATTTCCTTAAGTTCATATTCCTCAATCCTATTACCCATTTTTACGTACCATCACTACACTTCTAGATTCGCAAATTATGTTGTCTCCATGGGTTTGAAATTTACAATGAACAGATATTATTTCCATATCTTTCATTGTTTTTGTCTTTTCTTTTAAAGCGTAGCACTCCACTACATCTCCAACTTTTGCAGTTCCAAGGTTTTGCACTTCTTGGGTACTATGAATGGCTCCGTCCTTTATCTTGAATCTATCAAGCATCATTGCAATTGAGCGTGAGACAACTAGCATATTGGGAACTATGTCCCGGAACGATTCAGAATTCGCACCCACAGCCCCTATATATTCGGTCAATAAATCTTGAGTAATCTCTATAGTCCCGATATTTTTGTAGTCAGTATCCATCACTATTTATAAAAATTCTTTTCTGCAAGATCACTCAAATGTTCCCCAATTGCCAGGGAAGAAGTAGCTCCTGGTGATGGAGCATTAATTACATGTAGAGAATTGCTGGTTTCTACAATTTTAAAATCATCCAGTAGAAACCCTGTTTTATCTACGGCCTGGGCCCTTACACCCGCACCACCTGCGACCAGTGAGTCGGAATCAATTGATGGAATCAACCTCTGCAGATCCGACACAAATTTATTTTTATTATAAGACCTGTATAATTCTGACATTCCTGTCTTCCAATTATTCTTCAGCATCTTCCAAAATCCTGGGAACATAAAAGTTCTAGAAAGCTCTCCGACGTTAATATCAGTCTTCTTATATCCTTCTTGTTGAAAAGCTAAGACGGCATTTGGTCCAGCTTCCACGTAACCATGTATGTTTCGAGTATAATGCACTCCCAAAAACGGGAATCTGGGGTCTGGTACAGGATAGATCAGTCCTTTAACCAAGTGCTCGGCTGAAGAGGATAATTTGTAGTATTCTCCTCTAAAAGGGATGATATGGACTCCTATGTCTTGGCCCATCATCTCAGCTACTTTATCAGAATATAATCCTGCACAGTTGATAACATGTTTAGTGTTTAAAGTACCGTTATTAGTATCAATATTAATCTCCCCTTCCCTAACATCGATATTCTGCACCATAGTATTTAACAATACTGAGCCGCCATTTTCTTGAAAAATATCAGCGTACCTATTTGTAATTTTAACGTAATCGACAATTCCAGTTTTNGGTGACCATAGAGCTTGCACTCCAGCGACGTGAGGTTCAATNTCTTGTAGCCTTTCTGGTCCGATCATTTCCAATCCAGGGACACCATTTGCCTGCCCTCTTTCATACAGATCTTGGAGCCTACCTAATTCGTTTTCAGATGTCGCTACAATGGTTTTACCGCATTCAACATACTCAATTTCATTGTCATCGCAGAACTCTTTAATTTTAGTAACACCACTTACGCAGAATTCTGATTTCCATGAACCNGGTTTGTAATAAATCCCGGAATGAATCACACCGCTATTGTTACCAGTCTGATGCTTTGCGAGTGTATTTTCTTTTTCAACTACAACAACGTTTAAAGTCGGTCTTTTCTNCAATATATNCATGGCTGTAGACAAACCAATAATCCCGCCTCCAATAATTGCTATGTCATACTGATCACTATTCATATGTCACCTCTACTTGATATGTTAACACGAGGACTATTCATGCCTGAATACTATATTATTATTTTTCTATTAACGGCTACAGAATTTACAGTTATACTGAGGGAAAATCAATCGGAGAAAAATGATGNACATAGCTATTTTAGATGATTACCAAGATGTGGCAGCAGGATTTGCTAACTGGAAGACTCTGGGANCGGATCATAAAGTTTCATTCTTCTCAGATCACATAGCAGATCCTGAGGCCCTCGTCGAACGNTTGCTACCGTTCGATATTATAATGGGAATGAGAGAAAGAACTCCTTTCCCCAAATCGGTATTATGCCAGCTCCCTAATCTTAAACTCCTTATCACTTCAGGNGCCAGAAACGCATCATTTGATATTTCCGCAGCTACAGACCTTGGAATAACNGTATGTGGCACCGGCGGCAGCGGAGAAGGCCCGACTGAGCTTACCTGGGGATTAATACTCAATTTATTAAGAAATATTCCTAAAGAATCTGCATTGACCAAGGAAGGAGCTTGGGGTACTACAATGGGTACGGGGCTAAAAGGGAAAACTATAGGATTGTTGGGGTTGGGGCACATAGGCTCACTAGTTGCTAAAGTGGCTACTGCNTTTGATATGAGAGTCATTGCCTGGAGTCAAAACATGGATNCGGCACAGGCTACATCCAACGGTGCTTCTTTGGTCTCCAAAGAAGNACTATTTTCTTTNTCCGACATAGTATCTATCCATGTGAGGCTCAGTGACAGAACACGGAATCTGGTTGCGGCACCTGAATTAGCNCTAATGAAACCCTCTTCATATATTATTAACATATCTCGAGGTCCTATTATCAATGAAACTGATTTAATTGCAGCCTTAACTAGCCAATCAATTGCAGGAGCTGGTTTAGACACTTTCGATATAGAGCCTCTNCCTAATAATCATCCATTGCTTCANCTGGAAAATGTATTGGTCACTCCTCACATAGGATATGTAACTCATGAAGCTTATGGAGCATATTACGGAGGAACCCTAGAGAANATCCAGGCATTTGTTTCAGGAGCTCCGGTCAATATGATAAATCCAGAAGTATTCGAAAAGCCAACTTTTAGAGGGGTCTCTAAATAGCTGGANGAATAAAAGAATTAATTAAAACTTTTGACATACCAAACGAGTCTATATACTATTTTCATCAAATACATCTAANAGGAGAAGCGCAGTGAAAGCCGTCAGAATTAATGAGTTTGGGGATCCAAGTGTATTAAAGATTGAGNANATCCCAGATATATCCGCTAAAAAGAATCAAGTGCTTGTAAAATTAGTGTCTAGTGGGGTCAATTTTGCAGACGTACTCCGAAGACAAGGTAAATATCCTGGTCCAGATCTTCCATGCACCTTGGGATTGGAAGGCGCAGGAACGATTNTATCTCTGGGAGAAGGAGTGAATGGATTTGACATAGGGCAAGATGTATTAGTACTTGGCCCACAATGCCACGCAGAAATGGTATCCGTAAACAAACATTTCGTTTTTCCTTATGATGCTAGTAAGCTTTCATCTAGCATAGCAGGAGGAATGCCTTTAACCTTCNTAACTGCATACCATCTACTGCGAACTCGNGGGCAAATGCAATCAGGTNACCAAATACTAATCCATTCAGGNGCTTCNGGAGTTGGCACCATCGCCATTCAGATGGCAAAGCACTGGGGTGCAANGGTAATTAGTACCGCATCAACGCAAGAAAAAATGGAATTATGTAAAACAGTTGGAGCAGACCATGTCATAAATTACACTGCCGAAGACTTTGAACAAACCATTAATGAAATGACAGACAATGAAGGAGTNGATCTAGTCCTAGACGCAGTAGGAGGGCCAACTTTAGAAAAAAGCATCCGCTGTGTAAAGAGCTACGGCAAACTCCTAAGTTACGGTAACGCTTCTGGAGAATCCGCCAACTTGCCCGCATCAGATTTCACTACCCTAAACCGAACCATTATTGGTTTTAGTATGGGGCGGTCTCCGTTTGGCAGTTTGGACCATAAATCCGCTATGCAAGACATTTTGAAGGAAGTATATGCAGGATCTTTCAAGTTAATCGTTGATCGAAGCCTTGNTTTAGAAGAAGTGGGAACGGCACATGCTCATCTATCTGGAAGAAAAAGCAAAGGGAAAGTTATCCTGACCGTCTAACCCCCTCCAACAGGTTTTACCAATTCAACTTGATCTCCATCAGATAACACAATAGAGGGATAATTTTCNTTCTTAACTACATCTCCATTGTGGCCTACGGCTACAAATTTNGTATCAAGTTTGTAATGAACAATCAGATCCAATATGCTGATACCTTCTTCGAATGACGTATTCTTCCCATTTATCATCAGGTTAATCATTTATAGAATTTAGTACCTCATCTAATTTGCTTCTTAAATCCTTAGTTACGGAGTCTGTTTCTTTCGCAGTCAATATCTCTCGTATCACAGCNACTCCAATCGCCCCACTGTTGATCACATCATCTAAGTTGTTCAGGGTGATGCCACCTATACCAACGATTGGGCAATCAATTTTATCNTTTATNTCCTCTAATAGTTTTAGACCTTCAGGGATTTTACCTGGATGGGTTTCAGTTTCAAATATGGTACCAGCTATAATAAAATCTATTCCGGCAGAANACAATTGTACTGCTCNCTCAACATCGTGNNATGAACCACTGAAAACCGCTCCTNCACCCATAATCTCTCTAGCATTTTCTAGGGACATAGAATGTTCTGTNAGATGGGCTCCATCTAGTTCCNCGGAAGCACCAATATCTACCTTGTCGTTGATCATGACCAAGGCTCTTCCATCAACAACAGTCTTAACCTCTCTACATAACTCATATAGTTCCTCAGGAGGTAAGTCATTTTCTCTAATCTGTATTATGTTAACCCCGTGCTGCGCCGCAACATCTATCCGAGCAATGAGTTCACTCTTGTCAGCCACTACGTTCCTATTCGTAACAAGGACAAGCAGAGGAATATCCAGAAGTGGGGATATCACGTATTAGTTGGGATNTTTGCAGATGGNGAGCTCGCGATAGCCGTAGTCCTAACATCAATTCTACCAGCCAAATAAGCTTCTCTGCCTGCTTCTACACCTTTTTTAAAAGCGCTGGCCATTAAAGCAGGAGACTCNGCCTGGGCTATAGCNGTATTCACCAGAACAGCGTCTGCCCCTAATTCTAAGGCTTTCGAGGCATCCGAAGGAACTGCCAATCCGGCATCCACAACTACAGGAACCGAGGCCTGNTCAATAATAATTTTAACTTCCTCAATTGTATGTATCCCTTGACCTGATCCNATAGCTGAACCCAATGGCATTACAGTAGCACATCCAATATCTTCTAGCCTATGAGCGAGTACAGGATCAGCATGTATGTATGGCAGGACTTTGAAACCTTCAGAAATCAGCTGCTTGGCAGCTTCATATGTNCCTACCGGGTCTGGGAACAAGTACCGAGCATCCGCGATAACCTCAAGTTTAACAAAATCAGTTTTGGTAATCTCCCGNCCAAGTTTCGCGACGTATACTGCTTCTTCTACGCTTGANCAACCCGCAGTGTTAGGTAGTATATTGTATTTTTCCCAATCTATATGATCTAAGATTGTCTTCTCTCCAGGATTNTCTANGTCAAGTCTTCGTATGGCTACTGTAACCATTGACGTACCAGAAGCCTCTAGGGNATCGANCATATCTTGGTCACTCCGATATCGNCCTGTACCTACTATCAGCCTAGAATCAAATTCCTTGCCTGCTATCACTAACTTGTCTGACATCAACATCTCCAAATGGATTTGAATGTAATCCTGATAAGTTGGAATTTACCATGCTGTAAACGTTTAAGTCAACGCGACTCACTATAGCTCGTATTCNTTTACTTCTTCAATGATTATCAATTTTGCTCCAGTAATAGATTGAACAGCTTCNACGGTCCATCCGGGAGCGATTTCCTCTAGTATNAGTCCTTTATTTGTAGGGCGCATCACAGCAACATCTGTNACTATTAATGTGACGCATTCNTTGCCAGTTAATGGGTTGGTGCATTCCTCCANTATCTTCATAGAGCCATCCCTACCTGTATGTTCCATTGCGACAATCACGGCTCCCGCACCTGCCGCCAAATCCATTGCCCCTCCTATGTTACCAACACCTCTTTCAGGNAGCATCCAATTGGCAAGATCACCTTTTGCAGANACTTGGTGGGCACCAAGTACAGTAACATCNACATGCCCGCCTCGAATCATTGCAAAACCTTCTACTGAACTAAAAAAAGCCATTCCTGGTACCTTTTTCAGGAATTGGCCTCCCGCATTAATCAAATCTATGTCACATTCNTCTTCATTTTCNGCCAAGGGACCACAGTTCAAAACTCCGCTTTCGCTGTGATAAAACACTACACTACCCTCTGGNACAAAACTAGAAACCAGAGTAGGTATACCTATGCCCAAATTCACATAACTGCCATCAGCCAATTCCTTGGCTACTCTCATAGCTACAATTTCTCTATCTAATCTGAGNTCGTCNATCATCTTGTTAACCTTAACAATGTAGTTATTTTATTCATATGGTGAAAAATNCTCTGGCCTAACGACTATTCTGTCNACAAATAATCCAGGGGTCACTATTAACTCTGGGTCTAAAGCANCATCTTCAACGATCTCATCGACTTCTACTATACTTGTTTTTGCTGCTGGAGCCATCACAGCATTGAAATTTCTTGAAGTTCCCTTATAGACAACATTGCCAAATCGATCAGCTTTGTATCCTCGGATAATGCAGTAATCGGCTAACAAACCNGCTTCTTGNATATACTCTTTGCCATNGAGNGTNCTTGTATCTTTACCTTCAGCAATCAGTGTACCTGCCCCNGTTGGAGTATAGAAATANTTTACTCCTGCTCCCCCTGCTCTTAGCCGTTCAGCTAAAGTTCCCTGAGGTACAAGCTCTAAGTCTACTTCACCTGCTCGATACGCTAATTCGAAAGAACTGGGGTTTGATGCAGATGGGGATACCGGATACGACGCAATGGCNTTCCCTACTTGATGGTTATCAATCAAAATACTATGATCTATAACTAATTTACCTGGAGGGGTCCCAAAATTAACTACNCTCGCAATTCCTGCCGTATTACTTATAATAGTGAGGTTTTTAGATCCCTGATCCCTTAGAGACATCAATAAATAATGAGCCATGCCTCCAGGGCCAGCAAACCCATCTATCATTACTACAGAATTGTCAGCAATATCAGAAACAGCTGACGGACCACTTTTATATATCTTTGACACAGTACCATGATGGTGGTTTTCAATTAAAGGGTCACCATAAAATCGGCAATCTTTACTGACTTGGAGTTCAACGCCAACAAGGCGTTGTATCTCTTCCAAATTAGAGGCATCGCTTATTTCATCAATGACAAAACCTTCATCTGCCAACATTAGCACGCATTTATCAGTAACAATTCTATCTAAAATACGGGACTTGATCATTTGGTCAGAATCCACATCCGCAAACAATTTATTCACTGAATCCAATTCAGCTATAGCAACTATTTGACAGGAATTATTACTCAAGGACTCAATGTCGCCGCGGTCGAAATGTTTGACTTTCCATGTACCTTTAGATCCGATTGATTCTGGTTGCACCACCAAGGATTCAACATAACCTCCGGATATTATTGACGCCCTATCACCTATACCTGCAAGGCAACTTCCGGGCTGTAATTGCACATAATCGCCATTTCCATCCACATAACTACTTACTTCGTCACTCGGAGACCAATCTCCTATCAACCCAGAGGTACTCATAAATACATTTGTATGATTCCCTCCTAAAACAAAGGGAATACCACCAGGTAGTCCCGAACCCAATGACACAACTTTCCCTGCAGTGAAATATTCAGAGCATTTCTTTAACAAAGACTGTTGTGTTTCTGTGATTTTCATCTAGTCCTTAATTTTGATTGGTTTTATACAGGGCAAATGATCCGATTTATATAAATCCCTGGCGTGATTATACCTTCTGGATTTATCTCCCCAGCAGGAACAAACGTAGTCACCTCAGCAATAGTGGTACGAGCAGCCATCGCCATCACAGGAGACCAATTCCTTTGAGTGCCTAAATAAATAACATTCCCCAAATCATCGCTTTTTAACCCCTTTATAAGGGCGACATCTAGTCTGATACCTTCAAGTTCCTGGTTGCCGTCCAATGACCGTATAAATTCCACTCCTGCTAATCCAGCTCCTGTTATACGTAATTTCTCAGCTATAAGGTTCCTATCAATAATCTCCAAGAAACAATTCCCCAAAAGACCAGATTCAGAAGACTGGAATTTTTCGGGAACATTACATGAAATCAAACGTTCGACTTTACCGTTTGCGCACATAGAAGTTATCACGTCGGCACCTGTGGAATTTCTAGTCACAGGAAAATCAAAAACCAGTTTGAGATTTTTTACGTTCATCACGCTCAATTCTCGAAGCAAGGAATCGGGTTCTCCTAGACCTTCAAATCCCGAAACGCCAACGACATCTCCGTCTGAGATGCAACTCAGAGCTTCTTTGGCGGAATTATATAACTTATCAACAGGCATCTACACCTCTTTGCCATTAGCAATGTACATGATAATTCAAAATAAAAAAATATGCCCCTCTTATCAGAGAGGGGCATATCAACTATCTACCGATNGATNTAATAATCCATNGGTGGCATAGGAGGAGCAGCACTAGCTGGCTCCGGAATTTCTGTGATCATAGATTCTGTAGTAAGAACCATTGAAGCTACGCTAGCAGCATTTTGCAANGCATACCNAGTAACCTTACAAGGGTCAACGATACCTGCTTCAAGCATTGGGCCGTATACACCTGCATCAGCATCATAGCCATAATCATCAGAATGTTGCTGCACTTCATTAAGGACAACAGCACCTTCTCGTCCAGTGTTTTCAACAATAACCTTCATAGGTTGTTCTACACTACGTCGAATTATATCCACACCAACTTGCTCATCTCTATCAAGATCTTTAAGGGCATCTAAGGCTCTTTGAGCTCTTACCATAGCGACTCCACCNCCAGGAACAATCCCTTCTTCCACAGCGGACCGTGTAGCTGACAAAGCGTCCTCTACTCTTGCTTTCCGCTCTTTTAGTTCTATTTCTGTAGCAGCGCCTACTTTGATCACGGCAACGCCACCGGTCAATTTTGCCATGCGTTCCTGTAATTTTTCCCGATCGAATTCAGAAGTAGTGTCCTCAATCTGTGCCTTAATCTGGTTAATTCTCCCNGCGATATCTCCTTCTGAACCATGACCCTCTACTATAGTCGTTTCATCTTTTGTAGATGAAACACTTCGCGCTGTACCAAAGTCCTCAATCTCAGCAGTATCAATTTTGCTTCCAGTGTCCTCGCTTATCACTTTACCGCCGGTCAATATAGCGATGTCTTCAAGCATAGCTTTTCGACGATCACCAAATCCAGGAGCCTTGACCGCTAGGATGTTCAATGTGCCCCTCAGTTTGTTAACAACTAGAGTTGCAAGAGCTTCACCATCAACATCTTCAGCAATCACGACAACNTTCTTTTTGCCGATCTGAATCAGTTTTTCCAAAGCGGGGACCAAGTCCTGCACTGCAGANATCTTTTTATCGGTGATTATGAGGGTTGCATCCTCAATAACTGTTTCCATTCTGTCTGAGTTGGTTACAAAGTAAGGTGAGATATACCCTCTATCAATTTGCATACCTTCCACATACTCAATTTCATCAGATAAAGATTTGGATTCTTCTACCGTTATAACTCCATCTTTACCGACTTTTTCCATAGACTCAGCTATGGTTTCACCAATAGCATCTTCATGAGCTGATAAGCTCGCGACTTGCGCTATGGTTTCTCTGGTTTCTACGGCAACAGCCATTCCTTGAAGTTCNGATACAATCGCTCCAACAGCTNTNTCTATTCCTCGCTTGATTGCCATTGGGTTNCTACCAGCAGTTACGTTTTTAAATCCNTCTGCNATTATNGCTTGTGCCAAAACGATTGAAGTNGTAGTTCCATCACCCGCTGCATCATTCGTTTTAGTAGCAGCTTCTTTGATTAGCTGAGCNCCCATGTTCTCGAAAGCATCTGGCAACTCAATTTCTTTTGCTATGGTGACTCCATCACTACATACTAATGGTGGGCCAAACTTTTTATCTAATACTACGTTTCGACCTTTCGGTCCTANTGTCACCTTGACTGAATCNGCCAGNGTGTCTATACCTATTCTAAGAGTCTTNCGAGCTTCCTCAGAATAAGCCAGCTTTTTTGCAGGCATATTAGTCCTCCTTTCCTTGTCTATTAATTANGATATTTTNGCGAGAATATCACTTTCTCGCATNATCAAATATTCGTCGTCACCATCCTTGTATTCAGTTCCAGCGAATTTTGAATATATAACTTTGTCACCTACGGATAGTTCCATAGCTACGAGAGAGCCGTTATCTGCTACTCTGCCTTTTCCTACTGCTACTATATCTCCCTCTTGAGGTTTTTCTTTTGCAGTATCTGGTAAATAAATACCACCTGTGGTTTGTTCTTCTTGGTCNCTAGGCTTGACTACCACTCTTTCACCTAATGGAGAAAATTTAATTGCCAATTCAGCCTCCTCTATAACTTACCGCGCCACCGCGTAATTTCACGTACTAGTACCTTAGACCTTCTACGCGAACAAAAATTATAAAAAAGGGGGTATCTATTGTCAAGGCTACCATCCTAGTACACACAGCATGTGACATCAGGATCTTTATGTTTTCAGGAAGTATAAAGCATGTTGACTTGCGAGCTACAATAAATTTCATGAATTTTTACCACAAAATCAGAAATCACATTTGTACTGTTGAATTGCAAGACACTTCAGGAACAAACACGATTGATGAAACATTTTGTCGAGGTTTAAGAGATTTTATAGATACCATGCAGTGGGACCCTGACATCCGTGTTTGGATCATTACCAGCAACACACCAAACGTCTTTTCTACAGGTAGACACTCATTCGAACAAGATGATTCGATCTCGTTCTCTGAAATGCAAAGAGAAATAGAGGTGTTGCAAATCTCTAAGAATATTTCAGAAATACCAGCTCCAGTGATAATTGCGATAGATGGAGAAGTATCAGACCATGGGCTAGAAATGGCTTTAGCTGGAGACTTGAGATTGGTTACAGACGTATCTACATTTAGCATCAATGCAAATCAGACAAACTTTCCTTGGGACAATGGTATCCCTATGCTCATCTCAACTGTTGGNAGAAGTCTCGCTAATGACATGTTGTACACACACAGAATCTTAAGTGCTAGTGAAGCCTTAGCCGCTGGATTAGCCACAAGAATTACAACCAGAACAGAATTCTTGGGTCAGTTGGAATACATTACAGACAATTTAAAGTCTTTGTCCCCGTCATCATTGAAATTCATTAAAGAAGCTGTTAAGACAGGAGCTTCTTTACCATTTACTGCTGCCCTTAATTTCGAAGGAGATCTTAGTGTATTACTTCAATCTACAGAAGATAGAGCAGAAGGACTCAGAGCATTCTTTCAAAAGAGAAGAGCAAAATTCACAGGAGATTAAACATTGGTAAAACTAGATTTACACACGCATATTTGGGAAGCGTTTAATTTCCAAGAACCTTCGCCAGAAATAGCAAAACGAGTGGTGGAAGAAATTAAGAATAAAGGCATCGATGGGATTGCCATCACTGACCATCACAATTATGAGTGGGCTATGAGATTCAAAGAACTGGTAGAAGAACTGTATCCCAGTGAAGTGATCATAATACCTGGCTGGGAAATAGAAATCCGGCCTGAGTCGAGCCCGTTTGATGAATATCAAGTTACTGAATTGTTCCTATCAGAAACCTCAGTGTTCCGTATATACTGCCACCCTGGCTATTATAGCCCTAACATAATTATAGAAGACAACATACATGCTATTGAACTTGATAATTACATTCATAACTGGCACATTCGAAAACCTTTAGTTGAAAGAATCGCCGAAGAANATTCTCTTATGACTGTTGAGGTCAGTGACGCACATAACATAGAGAATTTGGGATTGAGATACACAGAAGTGGATCTTGATGAGCTCCATTCGAGAGCTCTACANTTATGAATTATCAGACGGTTAAAGTTGCAAAAGAATCAGCCACCTTATCCATTACACTAAACCGGCCCCAAATAGGTAATGCTTTTAATACGGTCATGCGAGATGAGTTATTTTCAGTGTTTGGATTGATAGAGTGGGACACAGAAATTCACTCGGTACTCCTGTACGGATCAGGTAAGAATTTCTGTACAGGCGCTGATCTTACAGAATTTGGTACATCTCCTTCATTAATACAAGCTAGAGAAATCAGAAAGCAGCGAGATTTGTGGACCCTAATGATGAAATGCCCCGTTCCAATAATATCTGCAATCCAAGGAAAATGTATCGGATCGGGAGTAGAAATTGCATTATTAAGTGATATTAGAATAGCTAGCGAAGATGCAGAATTCATGTTGCCCGAACCAAGCTTAGGGTTAATTCCCGCTGCAGGAGGCACACAAACAGTGCCGCGTACAGTGAATCTAGGACATGCATTTGAGCTCTTATTAACAGGGAAGACNATTTCAAGTAATGTAGCTCACGGCATGGGACTGGTTAGTAGAGTCGTAAACATAACAAATCTGACCAAGGAAGCCTCAGAGATAACAAATTACATAAATAAAACTCCCAGGCATTACCTGTCTTTACTAAAAGAGTTGATTTGTGCACAGTGGACAGGACGATCCCATCACATATAAAAATTTTGGTACACTCATCAGATAAACAGCAGGAGTAGTAACACATGAATATCTCAGAGTTTTTATTGATATCAAGCGCGATAGTACCTGATAGGAATGCTCTTATATTTGAACGGGAAGAAATTACGTTTTCCTCTCTCCAGCAACAAGTGAACAACCTAGCATCTAACTTATCTCAAAAAGGAATAACTACTGAAGATCGAATTGCTGTAATGGATGTCAATTGCCCTCAACTAGCTCAAATTTTTTTCGCATCAAACCAACTAGATGCAGTATATGTGCCTATTAATTTCCGNGCTCGTGCAGAGGAGCTAAGCCAAATGCTTAAAGCNTGCGAGCCCAAAATATTGTTTATAGGGAGGCGTTATATGCCTCTCCTGAAAGACACAGAATTAACCAGCGATATGGTTGTTGTANCAACGGATTCTTCNGACTTCACTGAACTCTTGGCTGGGGATGGAGAACAATCAAATTTCCCTGAACATGACTCACATGATACTTCCGTAATCATGTTCACTGCGGGTACTACAGGGACACCCAAAGGGGTACTTTTATCTCATGACAGCTTTGTATCGTATATGCTTTCTAACGTCACACCAGCCGACCCAGATGATGCTGAAAAAAACGTGCTCACTGTTCCTCTTTACCACATCGCAGGTTTACAGGCTTTAGTCGCTGGTATTTACGGAGGTCGTACAATTGTCTTAATGAAGCAGTTTGATCCTGTAGAATGGATGGATTTAGTAGCAGAATATTCTATAGACAGAGCCATGCTCGTTCCAACGATGATAAAACAATTAATGGACTCACCTCAATTCCCCGAATCCAATCTAAAATCTTTAAAAGTTATAACCTATGGGGCTGCTCCAATGCCTGTAAATATCATCACAAAGGCGTTGGAACANTTCCCTAATGCACAATTTATCAATGCCTTCGGACAGACCGAAACGGCATCTACAATAACAATGTTGACACCGGAAGATCACATCCTAGAGGGTACTCCCGAAGTGAAAGCTGCAAAAATCAAGAGACTCACGAGCATAGGGAAACCTTTAGAAGATGTAGAAGTAATGATCGTCAACGAATCTGGATCACCCGTACAGATAGGAGATATAGGTGAAATCGTAGCTAGGGGTGATCGTATGATGAAAGGATATTGGCAACAGGAAGAGGCGACTGCATCCACCATTGTTGACGGATGGATATATACAGGAGACCTAGCTTATCAAGACGAAGAAGGCTATATTTTTCTCGCAGGAAGATCTAAAGATTTCATCAAACGAGGAGGGGAAATGATCTCCCCNGAAGAANTCGAGCAATTACTAGTTACTCATCCCAATATTGAAGAAGCGGCCATAGTAGGAAAANCCGATGAGGAATGGGGTGAAATAGTCCATGCANTCATCGTGGNTNAACCNGGNTGTGTANTATCTCAACANGATGTTATCGACTACTGTAAGGAAACATTATCTAGTTTCAAGAGNCCCGAATTNGTTACTTTNACNTCNGAACTTCCTCGAAATTCNTTAGGCAAAATTCTCAAAACTGAACTACGNCAATTGTAACCNTTAATAGTCNTTNATTAAAATGGTCGCTTTATGGAATAATCTGTTTCTGCAGATGTAATAAACTCCAATAGGACNGCAGTACCTTCCTCAGTNTTNATACGTGCTCTCTGGAATGCCCCNACTATATCATTGGGATCTTCTATTCGCTCGGCATAACCNCCCATAGCTGTGGCCATATCTGCATAATTACCACCTAGATCNCTTGTCCTATAGAGCTGGTGNGAATCAGCCATTTGGGTTGTCTCAACAGCCATTGTGGAGTTATTNANNACNACNGTNATNATAGGNACAGAACTTCTAACAGCTGTTTCGAAATCTAATCCNACCATTCCAAATGCAGCATCNCCCATGAAATTNACACAAACCTTNTCAGGATCAGCTATTTTAGCTCCNATTATAAGCCCCAATCCTGTGCCTAAACCGTGAGANTTACCCCAACCTATGTAAGTCCTAGGCCCATTAGATTTATAAAATGGNGTGATTTGATCACGNGGGCTGCCTGAATCGTGNGTGACTATGGCTTCGGAGGGTGGGACTGCTTGCATAAATCCCGCNATNACAGCGTACGGGTTAATNGGACGCATCCGGTCTGTCAGTTTATGNTGCCATTGGCCTACCCAGCCNTCATATTCACTCTTTATCTCTNTCGCNTTTTGGTTGTAGAAATCTTCTCTAGCAGACAATTCNCCTTTCGGNCCAACTAAATCAATACATGCATCTATCATCTGGCGCAACACTAATTTAGCGTCTCCTANGATAGGATACTCCACTTCATAATCTTTATTTATGTCCCTAGGATCATTGGAGGAATGTATCAATGTCTTACCTTCTGGTAAGTTCATAGACATTCCGTGTTTAGTGAAACTGCACCCGATCCCAAAGATCACATCTGATCTCCTGACGAAATGATAGACTGGCCCNGGCATAACACCAGACCCCGTTCCCAAAGCCAATGGNTGTACTTCTGGGAAAGCACTCTTNCCAAGTAACGTGGTCATAACAGGTGCACCTAATAATTCAGAAAGNTCTACTAATTCNGGAGTTGCNCCTGCATATAAAACGCCTTGCCCNGCATGGATTACAGGATATTTAGCTGAACACAATGCTCGAGCAGCAGCCTGTATNTCAGCAGGATTACCTTGTGACACAGTAGGTTTTAAATTGGAAGGCCAATGAAATGACTCTTCACTTACATCGTGAGAGGCTATATTAATCGGGAGTTCTACAGTTACCGGCCCTCCCCGACCTGTCCTTAGGGCAGAAAACGCTCGTCTAAACACATCATCAGTAGAGTCAGAACTGGTTATCTGTTCAATTTGTTTGTTAACTGTTGCGAAACTATCCATAGCGTTATACAAAGGATATACTCGTTGCCGATCAGTTGGATGCCCCATGGGAAGAAGTAACAACGGGGTAGAATCAGAATATGCCGTAGCAATACCAGAATACGCATTCTCAGCTCCTGGACCATATTGCATAGCAAAGACTCCTAAAGGATCCCCATTAGTTATTCGGCTGTATCCATCCGCGATTCCTACTCCTACCCTCTCTTGGCGGCATATGATCGGTCTAATCCCTGCCTTAGCGGCAGATTCAATAATAGGAGTTGTAGGGAAACAACTTAAAACTTCTATTCCTTCTCTCTTTAAAATCTCAGCAATAATGTCTACAGTATTCATAAAACAACTCCTATTTAGTCCCTAGTATCGGCTCGGACTGAGTATACCACTAGCCAACAATTTATGTAGCCTAATGGCGCCATGCACAACAGAGTTTGATTCAGACTAAGTTTCTCTGTACAATCCACCAATCGTAAGCACAAATACCTACCAGTTTTAGCATTAATAAAAACAGAGAATAATTTTGACCAACCAGCCATTAAAAGGAATAAAAGTACTTGACTTAGGCCACTATATAGCCGGACCTTATTGCGGAAAACTTATGGCTGATATGGGAGCAGAGGTGATAAAGATCGAACCACCTTCGGGTGAACCTGGAAGAAGGTTAGCTCCATTTATCCAGGACAAGCCCTCTTTGGACTCGAGCTTGCCTTTTTTCTACTTAAACAGTAATAAAAAAGGAATTACNATAAATTTAAAAACAGAGAACGGGATATCTATCCTCAAGGCCTTTATAAAGAAAACTGATGTCATAATCGAAAATTTTTCCCCCGGGACTCTAAACAGTTTGGGAATAGGATATGACACGATACACAGTATTAACCCATCTGCCGTAGTGGTTTCAATCTCTAATTTCGGACAAACCGGTCCATACAAAGATTATAAAGCTACAGAAATAATTGAATATGCCCTCGGAGGCTTGATGGGAATCTTCGGAGCTTATGACAAGCCTCCGATAAAGCATGCACTCAACCAAGCACAGATCAAGGCAGGTACCAATGCCGCAAATGCAGCATTGATGGCAGTATACTGGTCAAAGTTAAACGGCAAAGGTCAGCATATCGACGTTTCTATCCATGAATGCATAGCCTACGGCTTAAGAGACACCACCTCAAACTACACTTACACAGGAGCAGTTAGACGAAGACAGCCCAACCACAGTGGGGACCTAACAAGGATACGACAGGTATCAGACGGGTTCATACTACCTAATCCCAATGTAAATACTAGTAGGGGATTAGACTGGGATACCGTAGCAAGGTTTATAGGCTCTGAAGAATTAATAGATGACAGGTTCAGTACCCCTACAGCCAGGCTTCAAAACGCAGAAGAACTAGGAGAAATTCTCGACCGGTCTTATGGACATCAAAAAAAATTNGAAACCTTCTATAAAGCCCATGACTTAAGATTTATTTATGGGATTGTGTTGTCAGCTGAAGAAGTGCTTGAAAATCCGCAATATCTGCACAGGAATTATTTCGTGGATGTCAGACATCCTATCGCGGGAGANATTAAGTTCCCTGGTGCTCCNTTTAAATTGTCAAAAACACCAGCACAGTTTAATTCTGTAGCGCCTNCTTTAGGCCAACACAACCAAGAGATATTTAAATCGGTTTTGAATCTTACAGAGGATCAAATTGCCAACATGAGGAGTGCTCAGATATTATGACTTCAAAGGGACCGTTACATGGATTGAGGGTGTTGGAAATGGGCCAACTAATAGCGATCCCTAGTGCCATGAAAATGCTTGCCGATATGGGGGCACAAGTCATTAGAATGGAATCCATCCACAGGCTAGAAAGTTACCGGAATGCATCATTATACGAGAATAATTCTGAGGGCGCCTTTTGGAATCGTGGAGCGAATTTTTATGAACAAAACAGAAACAAACTAGGACTCACTCTAGATCTGAGCAAACCTNAAGGCTTGAGCATCCTTAAAGAACTAATCAAAGTTAGTGACATTTTTGCTGAAAATTTCACCCCTAGGGTAATGAAGTCTTTCGGAATTGAATATGAAGATTTANTAAAAATCAAACCTGATTTGATTATGGTGTCGTCGACAGGGTACGGATTTGACGGTCCTTGGGCAAATTTTGGAGCCACTGGACCAGCCACAGAATCTGCTTCAGGCATGGCAATAATGACAGGCTATCACAATGACATGCCAATCATGCCAGAGATACCGTACATCGACTACACTGCAGCCGAGCACACCGTATTCGCAATAATGTCGGCACTTATTCACAGAATGTCGACTGGAGAAGGACAGTTCATAGACATTTCTCAAACAGAAACGGCCTCAGCCACCGTCCCAGAAGCACTATTAGATTTCATAGTGAACGGTAGAGTAGAACCTAGGCATGGAAATGACGACCCTGTCATGGCGCCACATGGATGTTTTCGTTGTAAAGGTCAAGATAAATGGATAACTATAGCCGTACAGAACGATCATGAATGGAAAACTTTGTGTGAGATATTGAATATTGAAGAAGCTCAAGCCAAATCCAAAGACTATTCTTCTACACTAGATAGATGGACGAANCGAAATGAGTTACACAAACTGATCGACAATCATACAAAGGATTGGGACAACCACAAACTCACNCATTTACTCCAAAGTAACGGAGTAGCTGCCGGATCCGTTATGGAGAGCCCTGATCTCCTATTCGACAAGCATTTACAGGATAGAGGATTCTACGAAGTGGTTGAGCATCATCCAAGCACAGGGATGCCTCCGTTGCCATATGCCAGCAGGCCATGGAAGTTTTCCGAAACCCCTGCGGTCACTCCCAAAGCTGCCCCTATNATGGGCGAGAANAATGAATTTATACTCAAAGAANTATTAGGTAAAACAGACGAAGAATTCGATGAACTAGTAGNTACACAAATCATAGGNANTNAACCTACTCAAGGCACAGCAGTAAGAGCACCAGACCCNAACGAACAACTTCGACAAGGGAGAATGCAGCGATACGACTCTGATTTCAAACAGAAAATATCCNANTTCTACGGCACNGACAAGTAANATAATTTATTCTNCAGAGGTCATCATGAGAGANTGGTTTNAAAAACTAACATTCCACGAACTCTTAAAAAAGACATCTGAAAAATATCCTGACAAAATAGCNTTAAANTTTGAATCANAAAGNTGGACTTTCTCCTCGTTCNCTCGTGAAGTCGATAGNACTGCAAGNTCATTACTNAAATTAGGGATTAAGNAACAAGACAANGTAGCTATTTGGATGCCCAACAGACCAGAATGGTTGTTTTGCTTGTTTGCATTAAGCAGTATAGGTGCTATAACNGTNCCGATAAACACGAGGTTCAGAAGAACCGACATAGAATATATACTCAGTCAATCAGACACCAGTGTGCTAATAACGGCTGACANTTCNGGCCCAATAAANTATCTAGATATTTTAACTGATGCCTGTGAAGACCTAGGGAAAANACATCCTGGAAATGTTATTCNGTCCAAAACTTTCCCNGAACTAAANAAGGTTGTNACAATTGGGAATAGCCATCTTCCTTCAAGTATTCCTTGGGACACTTTCCTTNTNTCGGACTCCCAAATANCAAATTCAAATGGATCAATNCCAGAGTTAAAAACATCCCCAGATGANACTGTNTTAATCATGTATACNTCCGGCACTACNGGTTTCCCCAAAGGAGTAATGCACAATCACAACATACTCNGGACAATTGAAGANGCTTCAAATAGAATGGGNTACACAAATGAAGATGTCATACTAATGTATCTTCCTCTCTTNCATTGCTTTGGNCTATATGAAGGACCNTTAATGTCAATCACATCAGGATGTTCTATNATTTTATTAGATCGGTTTGACCCTGGNCTGGTACTAGAACAAGTTGANCAAAACAAAGTTTCAGTAATGAATGGCTTTGACACTCATTTTTTTGACNTTCTNAACCATCCTAACTTGCATCAGACCAACTTAAAGTCTTTACGCACTATATTGTTTGCTGCAGGAATGGAAGCCTCAGAATCGGTCGCCATACGTGCTCAAACAGAACTCTGCCCTACTGTAACTGCATGGGGGATGACCGAGGTAGGAGTTGGCGCTACTAGGTCATTTTTAGACAGCCCTAACCACGAAAGATGCAGTCGCTCTGGGTTCCCTTTACCTGGTTATGAGTTCAAAATTATTAATCCAGAAACTGGCTTACAGTGTCCTCATGATACTCCAGGAGAATTATGTGTAAGAGGATATGCAGTAATGCAAGGATATTACAAAAAACCAGAAGATACAGAGGCAGCAATAGACCTTGAAGGGTGGTTCCACTCTGGAGACGTGGCAACTATGTCAGCTAATGAAAGTATTCGATTCCTCGGCAGATACAAAGACCAACTCAAAGTGGGAGGGGAGAACGTGGATCCTGTTGAAGTTGAAGCTTTCCTGCAAAATCATCCTTCTATAGAAAAAGTTCAAATAGTAGGCGTACCTGACGGCAGACTAAACGAAGTCCCTTGCGCATGTATTATCACCGCGGATAATTCCTGCGTAGATCTGACAGACATAGAAGACTTTAGCAAAGGTCAACTAGCAAGTTTCAAAATACCAAAACATTTGGTGTTGATGAAAGAATTCCCTATGACATCCAGTGGCAAAGTACAAAAATTTGTCTTACGAGAACAAGTTGCAGATAAATTGAAACTTAACNGTTAATCCAGTCAGAAACCCTTTCAGCAATCATCATCGTTGTACAATTGGTATTTGCTCTTATGCAGTCGGGCATAACTGATGCATCAACGATTTTNAGATTAGCTATCCCATAAACATTGCAATACTGATCAACAACAGCCATGGGATCATCTTTGGTACCCATTTTACAGGTNCCAGAAATGTGGTGAGTTGTTTGAACGTTCCGCTTTAGCCATAAATCAAGAGTATCATCCGATTGTATCTCTNCAGAAGAAGGGGTGATAACTTCATCAACTATCTCAGCATATTTACCTGTCTCCAANAANTCGAAACACAAACGTACAGATTCCCTCAATCTAGATAAGTCNGATTCATTATCTAAATAATTATAATCCAGTATCGGTTGCTCTTCAGGNTTAGTGGAATGGAGACGAAGTTGCCCTTTCCCTTCAGCCAATTCCAGTATGCACGTGAACCTGATCCCTTCTCCTTCCAGGGGATCTCCTCCCATCGGAGAAGAAAATGAAGATTGAAGGATTTGCATATCATTCCTGAGTTTTGAATCTGTAGCAGTATATCTAAGTGCAACTTGAGTTCTGGGAGCTTGAGGATCCAGAGGGAAATCATCTTTGACTTTCACAGGTATTCGGACATTTGGATGATCTCTGAGATTCTCTCCTACTCCTGGGACATCTTTAACGACNTCAATTCCCATATCGTCCAAATGAGCCTGNGGCCCTATTCCCGATAATAGCATCAATTGNGGAGACCCTATGGCNCCACAGGATGAAATTAGTTGATGCCCATATATCTTGAAGCTTTCTCCTCCACTTTTAACCTCAACTCCTATGGCNACATCATCTTCTATTATCAATTTACANATTTGTATATTAGCTTTGACAGTAAGATTNAATCGATGNCTGACTGGATTAAGGTAAGTAAGAGATGTGCTCATTCTTACCCCNTCCGGNTTGTTCATAGGGATTGGGCCTACTCCGGTAGAATCNGGGTTGTTCATATCGGGATCATCTTGATATCCGCTATCTATACATGCATCATAAAACGCTTGTTGCGCAGGTAGCCAATCCGAGCGTTTGTGGCGCCGAACAGGAATNGGACCATCGAAGCCGTGAAAATCNTCTTTAATATCTGTATCGGTTTCTAATTTCCTAAAATACGGTAGCAATTTAACGAATTCCCACTCATCGTTTCCCATATCAGCCCAAGCATCATAGTCTTCTGGTACTCCTCGTAGCAACACTTGACCGTTTATTGCACTTGATCCACCTACAACTCGGCCCCGTGGGATTGGAATTGGTTCTGGTTGTTCAGCAGTAGCTATCCCTTTTAGTGACCAATTGTGTGGTGCTCCAATAGCAGACGCAGTTTGATCGTAACCNTATTTTAGATCATCCGGATAGTTTTCAAACTCAGGATAGTCCGGGCCTGCTTCAAGCAACAAAACAGANTTATTTTTGTCTTGAGATAGCCTCGACGCCAATACACAACCNGCAGAACCCGCTCCCAATATTATAAAATCATATTGCATAACATTCTCCTCTCTTTCTTACAGTTTGATATGGACTAACCACAACGATTATCACTAACGATTAGCATAGTCTGACTTAGCTTTATCTATAGCCTGAACTCTGGTAGACATCAGTTTGTCTCGACGTTCGAATGCCCATTGATTTGAACTTTGAGTACTCANAGCACTTCCTTGGAAATGNGGCATAACATGCCTTGCTAACAACTCATAACTTTGGAGNAGNTTCTGTCTTGGACACCAGTCAACAGTCTGNACCATCAATCCTCCAAAACCTCCACTTCTTTCATCCAATCTCATTATGCCNTCTATNCAATCTTCGGGNGTACCAACAATCCAAGCNCCGNTCTCTGTCATTNCNTCCACTATCTCTTCCAATGGACCATCAACTATGGCATCCCTTCCCATAGTGTTTTCAAAGTATTCCCTTTGGTATCTCCCTGCGCCTATTCTTATATCTTCTATCGCTTGTTCTTTAGTCTCTGCCAAATGAATAGGAATCACTANTCGCCAGTCTTTTCGATTCATTGTCTTNCCATGCAAGGAAGCAGANTCTTCAGCAATGTTCCATAAATCTTTCAAATCAGTAGGGGNTTTNGAAGGGTCTCTAGGAACTGTTATCGTTAATACTGACGCACCATGTTTGCCCGCAAGTTGAACTCCCGAAGGTGATTGTACAGACGCCACAGCCAATGGAATCCCATTTTCTTGATATGGTCTAAGCTGTAAAATAGCCTCGTTTAATTCAAACCAATCAGATTTGTATGAAATAGGGTCTGTTTCAGTAAGAAGTCTAACTACTAAACCAAGGGCTTCATCCATTCTTTCTCGTTGGGTAGTTGATTTTATACCCAGCATATAGGCATCACCTGGCAAAGCACCCGGACCAACTCCAAGCATGACCCGGCCATGAGTCATATGATCTAACTGCACCATCCTGTTGGCAACCATAAACGGATGATGATAAGGCAAACTTACAACACCGGTACCAAGCTTGATATGCTTGGTCCTGTCGGCAGCTACCGCCATGAAAATTTCCGGAGAGGATATTATTTCCCATCCAGCACTATGGTGTTCACCTATCCAAGCTTCATCAAAACCCAGAAAGTCGAGAAATTCAATTAATTCTAAATCACGATCAATTGCTAAGGTAGGATTTTCTCCTGCCCTGTGGAAAGGTCCTAAAAAGATACCAAACTTCATTCGCTTCGGCAGAGTCATATTTCCTCCTGTTACTGATATGCTACTTAATTCTCTTGAGCACTCTCAAAATTTTTGATCTTATCCTCATTTTCTAACGTTAAACCAATATCATCCAAGCCATTCATTAGACAATATTTTCTGAATTGATCAATGTCGAATCCTATGCTGATTTCTTCGTCATCGTCCCATACTCGCTGAGATTCCAGGTCAATATGTAAATTAAAATTAGGGTTGCTTTCAGCTTTATCAATTATTTGCTGCACAACTTCTTCAGGTAATTTAAGGGGCAATAAGCCATTTTGGAAACAATTGTTATAGAAGATGTCAGCAAAACTTGGTGCGATGACGCATCTTATACCATAGTCGTTAAGGGCCCAAGGAGCGTGTTCTCTAGATGAGCCGCAACCAAAATTATTACCCCCAACTAGTATCCCACCTTCTCGGTATCCCTCTTGATTCAAAATAAATTCCTTATTCTCTGAACCATCTTCGTTATATCTCCACCGAGCAAATAAAAATTCCCCATACCCATCCCTTTCAATGCGTTTTAAGTAAACTGCGGGGATAATTTGATCAGTATCTATATTTACCCTGTTCATAGGTATAACCGTTCTTGAATATTGGTTAAACGCTTTCATCATGTCACTCCTTGGTTATATTTAATCTACGTAATCCCAGTCTCTTACATCTACAAAATGCCCAGCAATTGCTGCTGCTGCTGCCATAGGAGGACTGACCAGATGAGTTCGGCCTCCTTTCCCTTGTCTACCTTCGAAATTCCTATTAGAAGTAGACGCGCAACGCTCTCCGGGAGACAAAGTGTCAGGATTCATACCTAGGCACATGGAACATCCCGCTACTCTCCAATCTAATCCAGCATCAATGAAAATCTTGTCTAAACCTTCATCTTCAGCTTGTTTTTTTATTAAGGCCGAACCAGGGACCACCATTGCATATACATCTTCATGAACCTTTTTGCCCTTAACTACTTTCGCTGCAGCTCTAAGATCATCAATCCTAGAATTCGTGCATGCGCCTAAAAATACCCTGTCAAGTTTAATATCGGACATCGGGGTTTCAGGCTCCAATCCCATGTATTCCAAAGCGCGAGTGGCAGATTCTTGTTGAGCCACATCATCAAACGATCCAGGATTAGGAACCTTACCTGAGATGGAAGTAACCATCCCTGGATTAGTACCCCAGGTAACAGCGGGTTCAAGTGTAGAGGCATCTATAACAACGACTTTATCGTACTTAGCACCGGGATCAGATCTGAGTGCTAACCATTCGGCAGCTGCTTTTTCAAACTCTTCTCCTTTCGGAGCAAACCTTCTGTTTCTCACATACTCTATAGTTTTTTCATCGGGAGCAATCATTCCAGCCCTAGCTCCTGCTTCAATACTCATATTACAAACCGTCATGCGTCCATCCATGCTCAACGACTCAATAGCTTCTCCTGTATACTCTATGACGTACCCCGTTCCACCATTCGTTCCAATCTCTCCAATGATGCCCAGAATTACATCTTTGGCTTCAACTCCAAACGGAAGTGGTCCTTCAACCCTAACTTCCATTGATCCAGGCTTGAATTGTCTTAAGGTTTGCGTTGCTAAAACATGTTCCACCTCAGAAGTGCCTATTCCTATAGCGAAGCAACCCAAAGCACCATGAGTCGAGGTATGACTGTCACCACACACAACTGTCTTACCAGGCTGGGTGTAACCCAAATCCGGACCAATCACATGAACTATTCCTTGAAATTCACTAAATCTGTCGTAAAGATCTAGACCAAACTCTTTACAGTTTTTCTCAAGAGCATCAAGTTGTTTTTTAGATATTTCATCAGTAACTGGCTTAGTAAGTTCCCAAGTTGGAGTGTTGTGATCGACTGTGCAAACAGTAAGATCAGGTCTTCTCACACTTCTTCCTGCCATACGTAACCCATCGAAGGCTTGCGGGGAAGTCACCTCATGGACCAAATGTAGGTCTATATACAAGATCGAAGGTTGTCCCTCTTCTTCATACACAACATGTTTATTCCAGAGTTTATCGAACATTGTTAACGGAGCCATAATCAAGTATTTCCTCCTCTAGCTTGATTAAAAACGTAGAAATATTCATCCATATTTGACTACGAAAACCCAATTATAGCATCTCTCAAAATACTTACCACTCGCAGGTAATCCTTGACATTCTATAACCCTCCTTTGGACCTTTGTCGTGGTACAATTCGGGTATAACAGAACGATGCATTAGACGCATAAACAACAATCAAGGAGTTACCAATGCCACTCACAGGAAACGAACTAAGATTACCCACATCTGTAAAACCTAACAACTACATAGTCTCACTGGAGCCTAACTTTACCGACTTTACATTCCAAGGGAACGTCGAAATATCGATCTCAATTAGCTCTCCCTGTGACCAAATACTATTAAATGCGTCTGAAATGGAAATACAGTCTGTTGTCTTAAACGATTCGGATAACACATGGGTTGCAAATTACTCAATAGACGAAGAATCTGAGGTCTTATCATTAACCTTTTCTGAAACTCTGAAAACAGGAGATTACTCTCTAAAAATTGAGTTTATTGGTACTTTAAATGATAAACTTCGAGGATTCTACCGAAGCCAATATACAAACCCTGAAGGAAACACTGAATATCTTGCCACTACCCAATTCGAAGCGACTGATGCCAGAAAAGCCTTTCCATGCTGGGACGAACCTGATGTCAAAGCCACTTTCGAGATAACCTTAATCTTCCCAGAACATCTAACAGCTATTTCCAACATGCCTGAAAAAAGCTCCTCAACTATCGCAGGCCAACGCAAGCAGGTGCAATTCGATAAAAGCCCCATCATGTCAACTTACTTGATTGCTTTTGTAATCGGAGACATAGAATGCATTGAAAGCACCGCAGACAACGACACCCTAATGAGGATATGGACCACCAGAGGAAAGACGGAACAGGCAACCTTTGCATTGGATACCGCAACTAAGCTATTGTCGTATTTAAATAACTATTTTGATATCCCTTTCCCTCTACCTAAACTAGACCACATTGCCATTCCCGATTTCGCTGCCGGGGCCATGGAAAATTGGGGAGCTATTACATACCGAGAAACTGCTCTTTTGGTTGATCCTAACAACTCCTCTGCAGGGACCCGTCAGAGAGTAGCCGAAGTGATCGCGCACGAGATGGCTCACATGTGGTTTGGTGACCTAGTTACTATGGAATGGTGGGACGACTTGTGGCTTAACGAAAGCTTTGCTTCTTGGATGGGAAATAAAGCTGTTGATTGGCTTTTCCCAGATTGGGCGATGTGGACCCAATTCGTCAACATGGATACCAATAGAGCATTCAGCCTTGATGGCTTAGAAAACTCTCATCCAATAGAACAGACTGTTGAAAATCCAGCAGAGGTAAGCCAATTATTCGACGCAATTAGTTATAGCAAAGGAGGATCCGTTTTAAGAATGTTGGAACAATTCTTAGGAGCTCCTGTTTTCCAACAGGGGATCACATTGTATTTGACCAACAATAGTTATGGGAATGCTCGTACAGAACATCTGTGGCAAGCACTAGAGGAGTCTTCTGGCCAACCCGTCACAAGAATCATGGACACTTGGACATCTCAGACCGGTTATCCCGTATTAACAGTTGTTAAAGAGGATAAGAATACAATTTCTCTGAGTCAAAAAAGATTTAAGTATGACAATATTCTGCAAGCAAATGCTTCAGATAAGGCACAACAGCCGCTCTGGGAAATACCTGTTTCAATCATAGGATCAAACAATGAATTCTGTCATGCCAGTATTATGAATACAGAATCCTACACCATCAAAATTAATGACACTACGAATGACTCATGGATAAAACTGAACCCAGAAGTTAGCGGTTTCTATAGAGTGCTCTACAGCGTAGAAGATTGGGATCTGTTTAAGGCACCAATCCAAAACAAAACACTTTCTGCATCGGATAGACTTGAAATCCAAAATGATGCTTATGCTCTATCTCGATCAGGGCATCTATCAATAAATACCTTCCTAGACATAGCTGCCTCATACGTGAATGAAACCGACGCATCAGTGTGGAGCGACCTTGCTACAAACTTGAAAGAGATAGAGCTTTTGATCTCAGACAAAGATTACTTAAGCAAATACAGAACTTTTGGAAGAAATTTATTTGCCCAGGCGGCTGCATCAGTTGGCTGGGAACCACAAACATCCGACACACACTTAACATCTTTGCTGAGAAGCGTAGTCCTAAGTCAATCAGGAGGATATGGGGATGAATTGGCCATCGATACAGCCCAAAAATATTTTGATTTATACACACAAAACCCTGAACAAGTGCCTGCTGATCTCAGGGGATTGGTTTTCAGCTTGGTAGCCCAAAACGGAGATTCTAAAGTTTATAACCAAATGTGGGATTTGGAGCTAAAGACCACATTGCAAGAAGAAAAAATCAGATTGCTGATAGCTATGGCGAGGTTCACTGATACTGAAATACTTAACGACCTCCTAGAGAAGTCTCTTGGAGAAAATGTACGTTCACAGGATACGATATCTGTAATTGGATCTGTGGCAAGCAATCCTCATGGTAAAAGACTGGCTTGGAACTTCTTGAAAGAAAATTGGGGTACTCTGGACGAACGTTATGGTGGCGGTGGATTTGGTTTAATGAGATTAGTGTCTATCACAAGTGGGTTTGCGTCAAAGGAAGACTATGAAGATGTGGAAAACTTCTTCAAGGCTAATGCTGCGCCTGCAGCAGAACGGTCAGTGAGGCAATCCTTAGAACGTATCCGACTAAATACTAATTGGATAACATCTAATGACGCAATTTTAGGGAAATGGCTAAGTTGAGGATCATTGGATTACAATAGCAAGGATGACAAATAATATAAAACAAACAATCCAAGAAGCATTAACGTCAAGAATCCTAGTTGTTGATGGAGCAATGGGCACCTCCATTCAANCNCTGGACTTAACAGCAGATGANTTTGGNGGCCCTGANTATGAAGGGTGTAACGAATATCTGAGTTTGACTAACCCTAATGNGATATCTCTTATNCACGAGGATTATCTCAAGGCTGGGGCTGACATAATTGAAACCAACACTTTTGGAGCTACGAGCGTGGTGTTGGCNGAATATGAATTACAGCATTTGACTAAAGAACTNAATCTCACATCAGCAAANCTTGCTCGTGAAATGGCTGATAAATATAGTACAGATCAGCACCCAAGATATGTAGCCGGTTCGATGGGCCCCACCACCAAAACAATCAGCCTTACAGGTGGAATTTCATTTGAAGAACTAGTAGAAAGCTACAAGGAACAAGCGTACGGATTACTCAAAGGAAATGTTGATTTTCTGCTGTTAGAAACCTGTCAGGACACGATAAACATTAAGGCNGGTATAGATGGCATCAATCAAGCTATAGAAGCTTCTGGAATTAGTGTCCCAATAGCGATCCANGGAACAATCGANCCTATGGGAACTCTGNTAGCAGGACAAGACATTGAAGCTTTATACACATCTCTGCAACATCTTGACTTGTTGTGGATTGGACTTAACTGTGCTACGGGACCTTCATTCATGTCGGATCATATACGTCAATTAGCGGAATTTTCGAAATTCCCCATAGCATGTATACCTAATGCCGGGTTACCCGATGAGGACGGTAACTATAACGAGACACCTGACATGTTCTCAACCACGGTTAAAGGATTCGCCGATAACGGTTGGATCAATATCGTAGGTGGATGCTGCGGAACAAGGCCGGATCACATTGCAAAACTCTCAGCAGCTATTGAACATGTAAGCCCTAGAGAACCTATATTCAAGACTGAAACTCGGGTATCAGGAATAGAAGCTTTATTAATTGACGACGACTCAAAGCCTATTATCGTTGGGGAACGTACGAACGTATTAGGCAGTCGAAGATTTAAACGACTCATTGCTCAAGAAGCTCTAGAGGAAGCTTCTGAAATAGGCCGTAGGCAAATCCGAAACGGAGCTCATATACTGGACGTATGTCTACAGGATCCTGACAGAGATGAGTTGTCAGATATCAAGAGCTATTTAAATTTACTGACAAAAAAAACCAAAGCCCCGATCATGATCGACTCCACCGATAGCATTGTTATCAGAGAGTCCCTGAAAATGTTACAAGGCAAATCAATCATAAATTCAATAAACNTAGAGGATGGNGAGTCCCGGTTTGCGGAAATAGTGCCTTTNATACATCAATATGGNGCTTCAGTGGTAGTCGGCTGTATAGACGACGATAAAGATCAAGCCCAAGCAATAACGGCTGAGAGAAAGCTCCNAGTAGCAGAACGNTCNTTTAATTTGCTAACAAAAAAATACTTACTAGAAGAATCAGACATCATTTTTGATCCTTTAGTATTCCCTGCAGCCACAGGAGATATAAATTATAAAGGCTCAGCAGCAGAGACTATCGAAGGTGTTAGAGCCATCAAAGAAACATTTCCAAACTGCAAGACTATACTAGGAATATCAAATGTTTCATTCGGTTTGCCACCTGCTGGTCGAGAAGTGTTTAATTCAGTATTCATGTACCACTGCATACANGCAGGATTGGATATGGCTATAGTCAATTCTGAGGCAATTGTTAGATACAACACCATACCAGACTCTGAAAAAACTTTGGCTGAAAATCTGATTTGGGACAAAGGGGACGATCCAATTACTGAGTTCACAAACCATTTNAGGGATGTAAAACCCAAGTCCACAACAGAGACCAGATCGCAAATGACNTGGCAAGAACGTTTGTCATTAGCAATCATTGAGGGCACAAAAGAAGGAATCACACAAGATCTAGATTCCGGGCTAGAAACNCTAGTNCCCCTAGAAATAATAAACGGTCCGTTAATGAAAGGTATGGAAGAGGTTGGAAGACAGTTCAATGCTAATGAATTGATAGTAGCTGAAGTTTTGCAATCAGCAGAAGCTATGAAACACGCTGTATCTTACTTGGAACAATTCATGGAAAAAACCGAGATAGTAAATAAGGGAACTGTGTTACTAGCCACTGTCAAAGGTGACGTCCATGACATTGGTAAGAATCTTGTAGATATAATACTTTCTAATAACGGATTTAAGGTTATAAACTTAGGAATCAAAATAGCTCCTCCTGAATTAATCGAAGCATACCGTGAGCACAAACCGGATTTTATTGGCCTATCAGGTCTTTTGGTAAAATCCGCCCAAATGATGGTCGCTACAGCTCAAGATCTCACTTTGNCCGAAATCAACTGNCCNATATTAGTAGGAGGAGCAGCCTTATCGAATCGTTTCACTAGACTGAGGATAGGTCCAGAGTATTCAGGNCCCGTAGTTTACTGTAAAGATGCAATGGAGGGATTAACTTATTCCAACAGACTGATTGAACCTGACCAGCTTAGGCAGCTTACAGATGAATTGGAAGAAGAAACTGAAGCCTTGAAGTCGCAAGACGCCCAATCTCAAACAACAAATGCGTCAAACGAATCCCCTGTAGAAGCCGCTCAAATATTGCACGATTTTGATGCACCAACTCCTCCAGACTTGATGATCCACCAACTCACAAATTATTCTCTAGAAGATATATGGCCTTATATCAATCCTCAGATGTTATATGTTCGCCACCTGGGTTACCGGGGAAGGTGGGAAGAAGCTATACAAGAAAACGAACCAACTGCTATATCCTTGCAAAAGTCTGTGGAGCATGTAAAGAATGAAATTCTCTCCAACGATTTACTTACAGCAAGTGCGTTGTTTAAATTTTTCCCTTGTAATTCCCAAGGCGAGGTGATTAACATCAAAAATTCCACAGGAACTGAAGTAATCCAAACACTATCATTCGGCAGGCAATCAGACCGAGACGGATTGTGCATCTCAGACTACATTCGGCCAGAGTCTACCAATCAGTTGGATTACATAGGAATGTTTGTAACATCAATAGGTTCCAATGTAATACAGATATCTGAAGATTGGAAATCTCAAGGACGTCTTCTAGACTCACATATTTTGCAAGTATTAGCGCTTGAAACAGCCGAAGGTTTTGCTGAATTATTACACCAAAACATGCGAGCAATGTGGGGGTTCAGTGACCCAAGAAGCACATCATTTACAGACCTCCACAGAGCCAACTATCGTGGCAAACGGTATTCATTTGGGTATCCTGCGTGTCCTAGATTAGAAGACCAAAGAATATTATTCGATTTACTTGAAGTGGAAAAACATCTGAATATTCAGTTAACTGAAGAATACATGATGGACCCTGAGGCATCCGTCAGTGCATTAGTAATGCATCATCCAGATGCAAAATATTTTAACTTATCTCAAAGAGATATAGAAAAACTAGGGTAAGTTACCCTAACAGGTCAGGGGATAATTTAAAAACCTAAGACAGCCGCCAATTTGTCTTTGTGGTATCGTGGGTCCCCGAGATAATGGAATAAGCTTCGTGAGGCTGTTGTATGTAAGGTCAAGCCATACTCGTTCAAACTTCCTATACCCGCATGCACTTCATGTCCGTACGTGCAGCAATCCAAGTAAGCTTGACTGGCTACAGCCTTAGCTAGGTGACAACTATCTTCAAAATCTTTACCAGAATCAATCTTCCATAGAGCTTCATTGGTAGTCCATCTTGCTCCATCTAAGCTATTTACCAAATTTATTATATGATCTTGCACCCGTTGGAACCGGCCAATCGGCGTACCAAATTGGACTCGTGTCCGACTATAATCCACAGACAATTCATATACGAATTGGCAACCTCCAACTTGATAAGAGCTCAGAAGCGCAGAACTCAGAAGTAAGTTTTTCTCAAACTCTTGCCAAGAACACTTTTCGAGTTTACTACCCGATACAATAGCAACATCAACAAATTTCACTTCCGTCATATGCCAAGCGAACCCTGTCAGTTCTCTTGTTTCTATTCCTTCGCTATCGGCAGCAATGATGTAGAAACCAATGGTGCCTTCATCGTCTTTCGCCGCAACGATAAAATGTGTCGCAGACAAGCCATCAATCACAAAACTCTTGTTTGTATTGAGTTTAAGACCCGTTTCTGTAGTTTCAATCTGGGCGGAGACATGCTTAGTGGTCCATCCATACTCAGAATCAGATATAGCTGGAACTACAACTTCAGAACCATTAGCGATCGCTTTGAGATGTTGTTGTTTCTGTTGCTCGGATCCCATATTGAGCAACATATTAACGGATAAAACAAATGAAGACAGATGAGGCCCAGGAACAGGTCCTCTACCTAGTTCTTCAAATACTATGCCCGCATTAGTGAATGATCCTCCTTCTCCTCCATATTCAGACGGAATGAGGGTAGATAATAGTCCAGTATCAATTAATTTGCCCCAAGATTCGGTATTGCACGGATATCTATTTTCATCTATTGCCAACAGCAATTCTTTAGGGAATTCTTGCTCCACAAATTCTCGTGCGGCATTTTTAATCATTTCTTGTTCTTCTGTTAGTGCTAAGTCCATGTTTTTACTTAAGCGCTCCTGCTTTTTCTTTATTTTCTCGTCCTATCCCAATACGTCTAGCCATAATTACTTTTTGGATGTCTGTTGTCCCACCAGGATGTAGTGCTATGATAGCAGCTCTTTGATGCGCTTCAATATGGCCTTCCTCTACTGCAATTTCTTCATCATTAGTTAACGCATGCGGACCAAGAATTTCTAATATATTGGTAGCTATTCTCAATCCAGAGGTTTTCCGGAAGTAAGAGGCCTGTGGGCCCTCATACGTGAAATTAGCACCTGTATGCCTCATCCAATAATTCCTTAATTGAAATAATCTTCCTATTTCAGCATCTATGTATATGTCTATCAATTTATCTTGGGTGAAGCTATCACTGCTAAGAGGTTGGCCATCAAAACTAGTTTCTTTGCAATGATCAAATATTCTATCTACTATCCAGTTTCTGGCTATCCTTCCGCCTGTCCCATGTTCCAGCTCAAGATGAGTTGTCGCCACTTGCCATCCATTATTTTCACCTCCAATAAGGTTCTTAGCGGGAACCCTTACATTGTCGAAAAATACGATGTTTTTAACTCCTGACCCTGCGCCAGATTCACCAGCCGAGGACAACAAACTCATAGGAGTAATACTTATTCCTTCAGCGTCTCCTGGCACCATAAACCATCCAAGGTTCTTATGGCGTTCTCCTTCAGGATCGGTGCAAGTAATCGTCCACATGTATTCGGCACCAAAAGCACTTCCCACCCAAACCTTTTGGCCGTTCAGTATATAATCGTCACCATCACGTACTGCAGTGGTCTTCACATTGGCTAGATCAGATCCTGCTTCAGGTTCAGACAAGAGTTGCCATGTCCTGATTTCGCCTTTGAATATTTTAGGGAGAAACTCCTTCTTTTGTTCTTCATTACCCCATACCAGAATAGAATTACCTCCTAATCTGCCACCCGAATCATAATATGGCGGGAGTGACAAACCGATTTTATCGATTTCTTCTTCTATAACAATAGAATGCTCTACACCTAGTCCGCCTCCACCATATTCTTGTGGAGCGGTAGGCCAAAGCCACCCTTTCTCTCCCAATTTGTAGCCTAATTCTCTTCGTTTGTGATACTGGTCTAAAGTGAGATCAGTAGAATCAGCGGGATGTTCAATCCCTGCAGGGACATTATGCTCCAACCATTCTTTAACTTCTTCTCTGAACTTTTCTTGCTCAGCACTATAAGTTATTTCAAATTCCATATTTACTCCCGTTTTTTATCGTGATCGCAAAGCTGTCCCAGGAGTTCTCCCAGTATGCTCATAATTGTCTATCACTATTTCTCCGTTTACTAAGACATATTCAATACCTGAAGGGTAGATCTTTGGGTTATCAAATGTAGCTTCAGTACCTACTTCTGTCTCATCAAAAATCACTATATCTGCTTTCATACCGTTTGACAATGAACCTCGATCTTTCAAGCCAAGTCTACATGCGGGGCCATAGGACATCTTGGAGATAGCTTTCGGAAGACTCAATAAATTCTCTTCTCGAACAAATTTGCCAAGTACATACGGAAACGTCCCATAAGTCCTAGGATTCGGTTGCCCTCCTTGCATAACCCCGTCTGAACCCACCATTTGTGAATCATGGAGAAGAATCTGGCGAATGTTTCCTTCATTCCCGGTCCTTGCTACGAATCCAACGTTAAGACGCTCTTGAACTAATAATTCACATACCGCATCTACGACAGACATATTTTTGAAGTTAGCTAAGTCAGTTATGGATTTTCCTATCCATTCTTGATTTTCAGCAGAACCTATATGGCTAAAAATATAGTTATCCAATGTCTGTCCTCCCCATTGAGGGTTGATACCTTCCCCTATTTCTTCTCGCTGCCTCGGATCCATTATTCTTTTGTACAATTGATCCATTCCTCCAGCATGCACCCAATATGGGAGCAAAGAATGCAAAATTGTACTGGCAGCCGGGTAAGGATATTGGTCGAAAGTAACTTCCACGTCATCCGACAAAGCTGAATCGACTAATTTGATCATCTCACTACCTAATCCATTCACGGGACTATGAAAATGTGAAATATGTACAGGAACTCCTGCATCTTTTCCAACTTGAATCGCTTCCCTAAAAGGATCTAGAAGGCGGTCTCCCAGAGTATATCTAGAGTGGGTCATATAAATACCTCCATACTCTCCCGCGGCTTTTGCCAAATGTATTAGTTCATTTGTGTCACTGTATGCGCCTGGAGTGTATGTTAGCCCTGTAGAAAACCCAAAGGCTCCATCCGCCATTCCTTCCTTGACCAGATCGCTCATTCTTTTAAGTTCTGATTCATTAGGCAGACGAGCTTCCCAGCCCATGGCCTCAACACGCACTGAAATATGTGGTACAAAATACGCGACATTGCAGGAGGATGTATTCACGAATAAATCCAAGAATTCGCCCACAGTAGACCAACCAAACGTCTCAGGAATCTCTCCGTTAAGAGCGATCAGATATTTAATCAAATCCAGCCTGTTTGCATCCGAACATGGTGCGTAAGATAACCCATCCATTCCTATCGCCTCAGTGGTTACTCCTTGTCGGACTTTTGGTTCATGATGCGGATCCGTTAACAAACTCAACTCGGAATGAGAATGCATATCTATAAATCCAGGGCATACCACCTTCCCTCTCGCGTCGATTAAACGTCCGCATTCAGGACTTTCTATAAATGGGGGCAACAATTCAATAGCATCTCCGGTTACTCCTATTGAACCTACAAAACCAGGCTCTCCTTTACCATCAACAATCAATCCATCTTTAATTATCACATCATACATAAAGTCTTAATCCTTTTTAAATAATTTTTATTGCCATTTAAAAGCACACAATCCCATGTCATTATAGTATTGACAACACATGGCATTCGTATATAATTCCTTCTTACTAATTATGCCAACGATAACATTTAAGGGCATCTTCTACACAGACTTTGAAAGGACGGTATTTTATCGTCCTGTTTCTTTGCGTCTAATCCCATAATCAAACCTTCAAGGAGTTGTAATTCATGGCTATATCTTTGTCCAACAACAATAACGTCACCGATTCTTATAATAAAGAAAGTTACGCCAAGATACCACAAGTACTAAAAGTACCACATCTAATCCAAAGCCAACTAGACACGTATGATTGGTTTCAAACCGATGGACTTCAAGATGTGTTCCAGGAAGTCAATCCAATTAAAGATTATACAGAAAAAAAATATGAGCTGTATTTCGGGGAACACTCTTTTAAGGAACCAAAGTTTTCCTTACAGGAATGTAAATCGAGAGAAATAAGTTACACTCACCCTTTATACGTTAATACGAGACTCGTGTTTTTTGAAACAGGGGAAATTAAAGAACAAGAAATTTTCATGGGAGATGTCCCTAAAATGACTCCCAACGGTACTTTCATCATAAATGGTGCAGAGAGAGTGGTAGTCAGCCAATTGGTACGATCTCCTGGCGCATACTTTGTACACGAGAAAAATGTTGCTTCAGACCGCAACCTATGTTTTGCTAAAGTAATTCCTTCGAGAGGAGCTTGGCTAGAATTTGAAACAAGCCCTAAAGATATAATCTCAGTCAAAGTAGACAGAAAACGAAAAGTTTCTGTGTCTATCTTTCTGAAAGCTCTTGGGATACCGGAAGATGAAGACATAATCGCAAAATTCCAAGAAGTAGATACAGATCCATCTCATTCTTATATTACTTCTACTCTTGAAAGAGACCCTACCTTTGATGAGAAAGACGTCAATTTCAGAGAAGACGACCTACGAAGAATGTGGGAATGGTTACCACTATCTAATAAAGACTTAGTAGGGATGGAATTTAATATAGATAAAGCTCGAAAAATTGCTTTTGCACAAATAGAATTTTATCGACGATTACGCCCCGGCGAGCCCCCAAGCTTAGATAATGCTCAATCATTGATTAGAAATCTGTTTTTAGATAATCGCAGATATGATTTGGGCAGAGTAGGACGATTCAAACTTGATAGAAGACTGGGGACCGAAACCGAAAATGCCCCTCGCATCTTAACATTAGATGATGTTCTTACAGTAATAAAGAAGGTTATCCTCATCAATAGAGGAGAAGACAGCGTAGATGACGTTGACCACCTAGGCAACAGAAGAGTACGAGCTGTTGGAGAATTAATACAAAACCAAATCCGAATAGGCTTATTACGAATGGAGAGGATGGTCAAAGAAAAAATGACCCTGGTCGATCCAGAGATTGCTGCTCCTCAAGGCCTAATTAACATCAGACCAGTTGTGGCGGCAGTACGAGAATTCTTTGGAGGATCTCAGCTGTCTCAATTTATGGATCAAACTAACCCTTTAGCAGAACTAACTCATAAACGTAGGTTGTCAGCATTGGGGCCAGGAGGACTATCCAGAGAACGTGCAGGTTTCGATGTGAGAGACGTCCACTTTTCTCACTATGGAAGGATTTGTCCGATAGAGACCCCAGAAGGTCCTAACATCGGACTGTTAAGCTCAATGGCATCATACGCTCGGACCAATGCATATGGATTTATCGAGTCTCCTTACCGTAAGGTTCTTAGAGAAATCCCTGCATCGTCCCCTAACTTAGCAGGCAGGATAGCAACTGAATCTATCACTGATCCTTCCGGGCGAACAATCGTTGCAGCGGGTAAACTCATTGGAAGCACCCGAGTCCCTGCGATTAATAGGTTACCTGAAGGAACTATGATTTCTGTAAATCCGTACGTCGGTGATGGCGAAGAGAATGTTGTATACCTATCAGCCGACCAAGAAGAGAAATATAAAATCGCCCAAGCAAACTCTAATTTAGATTCGCTTAACCAATTCGTTAATGACAAAGTCGAAATTCGACTGGGGGAAAATTACTTAGAAGATTCTCCAGAAAATGTTGAACTCATTGATGTGTCTCCCATGCAGATTATGAGTGTTTCTGCTGCATTAATACCATTTTTGGAACACGATGACGCGAACAGAGCACTCATGGGTTCTAACATGCAACGGCAAGCAGTGCCTCTTCTTCGGCCGCAATCGCCTGTGGTTGGGACTGGAGTCGAGGGACGCGTAGCCAAAGACAGCGGACAAGTTGTATTAGCATTAGTAGACGGGACCGTACAGTCTGTAGATGGTACAAACATCACCATACAAGATGACAATGGAGAAAATCACAATCACGAATTACTCAAATTCCAAAGAACCAATCAAGGTACTTGCTTTAACCAGCGGCCTATTGTGCAAAAAGGAGATCGAGTGACTGCCGGAGATGCTCTAGCAGATAGTTCTTCTACAGAAAATGGTGAACTAGCTCTGGGACAAAACGTATTAGTAGCATTTATGTCGTGGGAAGGGTACAACTACGAAGATGCGATCATCTTGAGCGAAAGACTAGTAAAAGATGATTACTTCACGTCAGTCCACATAGAAAAACATGAAATGGAATCCAGGGAAACCAAGCTAGGACCTGAAGAGATAACACGTGACATACCAAATGTTGCAGAAGCTAGCCTAAGAGACCTAGATGAACGCGGAATTATCAGAATCGGCGCAGATGTATCTCCCGGAGATATATTGGTAGGCAAAGTAACTCCCAAAGGAGAAACTGAATTAACCGCTGAAGAAAAGTTACTGCGTGCCATCTTCGGAGAGAAATCACGAGACGTCAAAGATACTTCTCTAAGGGTACCTCATGGAGAACGAGGAAAAGTTATTGATGTTCGGATCGTTGGGAAAGAAAATAAAGGAGAACTATCTCCTGGAGTAAATGAAGCAGTGAGGGTATGGATTGCTCAAACCCGCAAAATATCCGTCGGAGATAAAATGGCTGGGCGCCACGGTAACAAAGGAGTTGTCTCTAGAATTTTACCTGTCGAAGACATGCCATACTTAGAAGATGGAACTCCCGTAGACGTTATACTGAATCCGATAGGTGTACCTTCAAGAATGAACCTTGGCCAGGTATTAGAAACTCATCTAGGCTGGGCCGCTCAGAACTTGAATTTCCACGCCGTAACCCCAGTGTTTGACGGCGCAGACGATTCATCCATTCAAGATGCACTAGCCTTGCAGTGGTTCTATTCAGAATCCATCAAAAACTTGGGGGCTGACCAAACAAGATCCGATGAACGGTTAATTTCTTGGTTAGAAGAGAAAGGCTTTGATGGCCAGCATTTGGCAACAGATGCTCAACCTGGAGAACTTGCCAAAACTTGTCTTCAAATATGGCTCTCAGATAATACTGACCTAGATACCACAGGTATGGACGCAGATGCACTTCACGAAAATGCCTTAGAAGTGCACAGGAAAAAGAAAATAGCACCTCCTACATTAGGAAAATTCCAATTATACGATGGAAGAACTGGTGAACCATTCGACCAGCTAATAACTGTTGGCTACAAGTATTTGCTGAAACTGATTCACCTTGTAGAAGACAAAATTCATGCTAGATCCACTGGTCCCTACTCCATGATCACACAACAACCTTTAGGAGGTAAGGCTCAATTCGGAGGCCAACGTTTTGGCGAGATGGAAGTGTGGGCACTAGAAGCATACAGTGCTGCGCATAACCTTCAGGAAGTTCTTACTGTAAAATCCGATGANGTAGCNGGNAGAGTCAAAACNTATGAAGCNATNGTNAAAGGAGAACCAATTGGNCAACCTGGAGTNCCTGANTCATTTAACGTNNTNCTNAAAGAATTACAAAGCCTAGGNCTCTCTGTNGAACTACTTTCNGAAAGGCTNGTNGANTCCGTNGTAACAGANGAACAAGCANTTGAGGTAGANGANNTATTNGAGGGAGAGATTNAATCAGAGNCGCCTGTTTNCCANGAAGAAGAAGNAGCTNAGGCTGAGNCTGAAACTGAAACAAACNAAGAANCAACAGANTCTGTGATAGAAATACAGGAANAAGANGAAGANGAAGANGAAGANGGCACTGAGTCATCTTCTGTGGAGGAACTATAAATGGTTGGATTATCAGATGTTAGAGAATCNACGGCTGGAGGACCAGCTTTTAATGCTATCAAAATTTCGATNGCATCNCCTGAACAAATACTTAACTGGTCTCATGGNGAAGTAACCAAGCCAGAGACCATNAACTATAGGACNTTACGACCAGAAAAAGACGGCCTNTTTTGTGAAAGATTATTCGGCCCTACAAAAGACTGGGANTGTTTCTGCGGAAAATACAAACGCATAAGNTACAGAGGTGTGATTTGCGANNGNTGCGGAGTAGAAGTAACTCGANCAAAAGTNCGACGAGAAAGAATGGCACACATNCAACTGGCAGCTCCTGTNGCCCATATATGGTTTAGTAAAACAACACCAAGCAGACTAGGTTTGTTGTTAGATTTGTCACCTCGGAATCTGGAAAGAGTACTATATTTTGCTCANCATATAGTTATATCTGTGGATGAAGAATACAAACAACAACTAACCGAGGAAAGTGAGGCAGAACATGAAAGAAATCAAAGACTGCTCACAGAAAGTTTNGANGAACAAATAANNGTNCTTGAAGCAGCTCTAGGAGANACTGAAGAAGGATCTGATGACCACAAAACAGTCACTGGCCAAATCGAATCAGTGCGTAATCAATATGACGAACAGATGGGTATCTACGATGACANCCATCAAAAATTGNTNGANGATTTTGCTGACTTNCANCCNCTAAGANTGTTAACNGAATCTAAATATAGAGAATTAAAAGACAGTTATGGAGATGTCTTCGAAGCNGGTATGGGNGCAGAAGCGATTCAAGAAATTCTANGACATATCGATCTCAATANNCTGAAAGAAGANCTAGCCCTNGAAATGAAGTCAACTTCAGGNCAAAAACGTAAAAAAGCNATCAAAAGACTCNGNGTNGTAGAAGCTTTCAGAGGNAGCGGTAACAGCGTTGCNGANATGATTATGAGCGTGTTGCCAGTACTACCCCCAGAATTGAGACCAATGGTTCAACTTGATGGAGGACGATTCGCTACAAGNGACCTAAATGACCTTTATCGNAGAGTCATAAACAGAAACAACCGACTGAAAAGACTGATNGAATTAGGAGCTCCTGANATNATTATCAGGAACGAAAAAAGGATGCTTCAGGAATCNGTAGATGCTTTGATTGACAACGGCAGNCGCGGTAGGCCAATTCAAGGAAGNCACAACCATAAACTCAAGTCNCTGTCTGATTTATTNAGAGGGAAACANGGTAGGTTTAGNCAAAANTTACTAGGAAANCGAGTAGACTATTCAGGAAGATCTGTGATCGTTGTAGGTCCAGAACTCNGAATGGACCAATGCGGGTTACCAAAAAANATGGCTTTAGAATTATTCAAGCCGTTNGTTATGCACAAACTNGTACTCCTGGGAGTNTCTCCAAACATTAAAAGCGCCAAAAGAATGGTTGAACGAGCCCGACCAGAAGTATGGGACATTTTNGAAGATGTGATTAAAGATAGACCGGTTATGCTGAACCGAGCACCTACATTGCACCGATTAGGCATCCAAGCTTTCATGCCCATATTGATTGAAGGGAATGCTATACANCTACATCCTTTGGTGTGTACAGCATTCAACGCAGANTTTGATGGNGACCAAATGGCCGCACACGTACCACTATCTAGATTGGCTGTACAAGAAGCCAAGGCTTCTATGCTAAGTACTAATAATATGCTGTCCCCAGCATCAGGAGATCCCCAAGTTGCTCCCACATTAGATATGGTCATGGGNTGTTATTACTTAACTCAAATNGAAGACNCAGCACATGGAGAAGGNACTACATTCTTTGACTCAGACGAGGCTAGNATAGCTCACGCTTCTGACATCATNGANCTGCGTGCAAAAATNAAANTATCNTCCNCNCCCAAATTAGGATTGGANNCNGANGAAGANACGACTCTAGGGCGTATCTTATTCAACGAAATACTCCCAGATTCAATACCTTTCAGGAACATTGTTATGGACCGTGGAGCAATTCGAGATTTAACTGCTGATCTATACCTCAACCTCACCAATGATGAGACTTCCCAAGCTTTGGATGCAGTCAAAGACATTGGATTCAGGTATGCAACAGTTTCAGGCACTACCATCGCAATTAATGACATTCAAGTACCTGAAGCAAAGCACGATATTCTCAACAACGCCACACAAAAAGTAGATGAATACGAAGAACAATTCCTGTCNGGGCTNATGTCAGAGGAAGANAGATANGTCTTAGCAGTGGATGCCTGGACAAANGCATCAGATGAAACTGAAAAACTTGTACAAGAAGAACTTTANAAGTTTGGAGGAATCGCAGACATGGCGATATCTGGAGCAAAAGGTAANATCGCNCAGATCAAACAAATGGCAGGTATGCGTGGNTTNATGAGCAATCCNAAAGGAAGAATCATCGATTTACCNATCAAATCNAGNTTCCGAGAAGGGCTNACTGCTCTCGAATATTTCATATCAACACACGGTGCACGTAAAGGTTTNGCTGATACNGCACTAAGNACNGCTGACAGTGGATATCTAACTCGAAGACTAGTTGATATTTCTCAAGAAATTATTGTACTCGANGAAGACTGCGAGACACTCAATGCCTACTGGCTTACTCCNCGGGAAAACGATGACACAGGAGTGACTTTAGGTGAGCGCTCAATTGGCAGGATAGCTGCTTCCCCAATAGCAGACCCTGTGAGTGGAGAAATTCTGATTGATCGGAATGAAACCATNACCGCAGCACTGGCAGATTCAATAGTATCAAGCAACATACGGGAAATNCCTGTCCGCAGCGCCATACACTGCGAAGCGGAACGTGGTGTTTGTCAAATGTGCTACGGTATNTTACCTGCTACAGGCAAAATGGCGGACTTNGGGCAAGCTGTTGGAATNATAGCNGCTCAGAGTATNGGTGAACCCGGTACTCAGCTAACCATGCGTACCTTCCACACCGGAGGAATCGCATCTGCNCAAGACATTACAAGTGGTCTTCCTAGAGTTGAAGAACTNTTTGANGCTNGGNTTCCGAAAGGAGCGGCATATCTAGCAGAAATTGNNGGGATAGTGGCGATTGAGGAAGATGATAGTAANAAGATNATCCGAATTATAAGNACTCAGGAATTCTCAGAAGATTACACAATACCTTCTGGATATCAACTGCTNGTGGCAAACGGTGAAAACGTAGAAGCCGGCACAATTCTAGGATACGAAGATTCAGGNGACCACTCAAACGAAATTGTAGCTACTACAGGTGGAGCTGTAGCAATCAATGACNATACATTATCAATCACATGGGAAGATGAAGAAGAGCGTGAACTTGTGATACCTATGTCATCCTATTTATTAATTAATGATGGCGACNCANTCTCAGCTGGGNCTCCAATNACNCCCGGGCCTTTGAATCCACACGACATTCTAAGGATACAAGGAACTGAAGCTCTACAGCGATATTTAATAGACGAAGTACAGGCTGTGTACCGCTCCCAAGGGGTAACAATTCACGATAAACACATTGAAGTAATCGTAAGCCAAATGCTACGCCGAGTTAACGTCGATAGTTCAGGAGACACCGAATATATTCCTGGCCAAATAGTTGACAGTAGNGAATTTGGANAAATAAATGCTCAAATGGAATCNGAAGGTAAGGAACCTGCNACATCTTTACCTATATTGCTAGGAATAACNAGAGCTTCNCTNCTCACAGATAGCTTCCTAGCGGCAGCTTCATTCCAGGAAACCACTAGAGTACTAACGCANGCTGCAATCAGTGGGTCTCATGACCAATTACAAGGATTAAAAGAAAATGTGATTATCGGCCGATTGATACCTGCTAAATTAGACACTCCGGAAATGAGGGAATTACTAGAAGCAGAGGAAGTAGAACAAGTTCTTGAGCCTGCTGAATTCCAAGCAGCAAAATGGTTAGATGAAGACGGACCAAAAATGGTAGATGACACTGTGACGGTGGCAGCAGAGTCGTTAATGGAAGACGAAGACAATATGTCTTCAGAATCATCTGAACCTTCAGAAGACATATTGTCAATAGTGGAAGAATCGGTGTTCGACACTGACGATACCACAGCAGAAGAACCCGAAGACAGCATATCTTCTATTTTCGACGGTGACGATGCAAGCACAATGGCTCCCGACTCTGAGCAAGATTCAGACCTAGAAAGTTTCTAATTAATAAATAAATACAGCTATGCGGGAATCGCATAGCTGTAAGTAGGGCAAAGTGGACACTTCAGTATCGTTAATTGACAATTCAATGATATTAAATAGCCCTGTCATAGTTGCGTCTGGCACTTTTGGCTATGATGGATACGGTAGAGGATACGAAAGTTTCTCACCGCTTTCTAATGTTGGGGCAATAATTCCTAAGACTTTTACCTACTATCCCAGAGAAGGAAATGAAGAGCCTCGCTGGTACCCAACTTCATTTAGACAAGGTGTACAAGACGGAGAGACTATCCTTTTAAATTCAGTAGGTCTAACTAACCCAGGTATACACAAAGGCATAGATTACTTGAACAGCATCAGGCCAGATATACCTACNAAACTATTTGCAAGTATTTCTGGTGACACAGTAGAACAATTTGCTGAAATGGCTCATGAAGTGTCAAAATCCGGATCCGATGCACTCGAATTAAATCTAAGCTGTCCAAATACAGAAACAGGAAGTATGTTCAGCCATGATGCAGCCTTAGTAACAAGCGTCGTGACTGCCGTCGTAGCAGAATACAAACTACCAGTAATAGTTAAATTATCCCCCAATGTACCTAACATAGTAGAAATAGCTGAAGCCGCAGTAAATGCGGGTGCTAAAGTATTAACCGTCTGCAATACCATGCCCGCTATGAAAATAGATATACATACTCGCAAGCCTGTGCTTGGTAATGTTATGGGCGGACTATCAGGTATCAGCCTTAAGCCAATTTCAATAGCATTAATNCATCAAATCAAATCAAANATAGATATNCCTATAATTGGAGTGGGAGGNGTCTTTGGCCCTGAAGATATTATAGAATACTTAATGGTAGGAGCCTCAGCTGTTCAAGTAGGCAGTGCCAACTTGATAAGCCCTCAGGCTCCCATCAAATTGCAAGAAGATCTGACAACCTTCATGGCTGAAAACAACATCCCAAACATAAAAGCCATAAAGCGTTTCAGTGAAGTTGATTAGGAATGTTTNATGAAAACCGATAACAAAGTTGCTCTTGTAACAGGATCCGGGTCAGGAATAGGTGCTGCAACTGCCACATTACTGTCCCAAAACAATATGAATGTAGGCATCAATTATTCCTCCAACCAAGAAGGAGCCAATTCAACAGCTCAAATATGCGAATCTAACGGAGTTGAAACCTTGGTGGTACAGGCAGATGTCGCTAATCAATCTGAATGCGACTCTATGGTTGAACAGATTATTCAAAAATGGGGACGTCTGGATTATTTGGTAAATAATGCAGGAATATCCGTATTCGCCGGGGGCACAGACCTTGATACATTGACTGATGAAGACTTCCTTAGCTTATATCAAGTAAACTTGGTGGGCGCTTTTCATATGGTCAAAGCAGCAAGAATGCACATGAAAGCCGATAGACATGGAGCAATAGTCAATGTATCATCTATCTCCAGTGTTACTGGCTCAGGGAGTTCAATCGCTTACGCTGCATCCAAAGGCGCACTCAATACTATGACAAAGTCACTTGCTCGTATGCTTGCGCCAGAAATTCGCGTAAACGCTGTCCTTCCTGGAGTGGCAGACACCTCATGGTGGACCAAAGGAATAGGAGAGAATAATCATCAAACCTTAATGGATGCTTTCAAAGAGAAAGTCCCTCTGCAAGAGGTTTGTAGTGCAGAGTCAGTAGCAGAGACGATCGTGTGGTTACTACAAGGTGCAAAACATATCACAGGCGAGACTTTACTCATTGATTCAGGCACTCATTTGATAACTTTTCAACCTTAACATCGAATCATACAAAAGAGTTAGCTTTCAATGGAACATAAAATACTTCTGCCAGGCGATGACCAAGGGCACAACGCAATTCTAGAATACCAATTNCCCAATGGCATCAAAATTAATGCTGTAGGTGTTCCTCAATCCTGGGACACTCCACTCGGACCCACATGGAGCTACATAATCGAACATGACGAACTTACCGTCTTAGACCCTGGTTGTTACGGAACCATCACATCTCTAAAAGATGGTCTGGAATACCTCGGCCATTCTTTAGAATCTGTAGGAAGTGTCATCATAAGCCATGGCCATATGGACCATGATGGAAACACTAAAGAGCTTATCGCTCGCTCAGGCGCAAACCTCTATGCACATGAACTATATTCGATTCTAAAAGAAGTAGACAGGTGGCAAATAGAACACGAATGGAGAGGTAGCCATTCAAATTTCCCAGACATGGAAGATCCTGACGTAATCGACCGAGTATCTGTAAACGAAAAGCATACGAGGAATCTAAAAATTACTCATCCAGTACAAGATGGTCAAACTTTAGGTAACTTCGAATTCTATTACACCCCAGGGCATTCACCCGATGAATTATGCATAAAATTAGACAATGTATTATTTTCTGGAGACCACATACTCCCCAGAATAACCCCGCACCCTAGTATGAGTCTAAGTTATGAGCCATTCAAGAATATATTACCTAAATCATATCAAGGAGGAAATGAGTACTACGGATTATTAGCGTATATCAAATCCTTAAAAAAAGCTTCCTCCATAGATTCTATTGACTTGGTTTTGGCAGCTCACAGAGCCTACAGGTACGGACAATTCAACCTCATAGACTTAAGCAGGATTCCTGAAATCATAGACCATCACAAAGAAAGGTGTGTAGAAATTCTACATCTGATTGAAACGGGAGTACGAGATTTAACTGAANTAACCCACAAAACTTTTAGTAATAGAGTTTTAGAAGGGAATCAGTTCTANTCAGCATTCACAGAAAACATAAGCCACCTCGAAATACTCAGGGATGCAGGGGACATCGTGTTTGAAGGTGGTCAATTCCTAGATGTTTCACCTACAGGTTCAAATCATTTCATAGGTTTGATTGATAACTGTTAGAAATTAAACTTAATCATTATCCTGATTAAACCAAGACTTNGANTGCTTNGAAGTNCCTNTCAAGTCCATTATCCTAGAACGTATGAACCACGATACTCTAGAAAGTAAAACCGACCCAGCGACACCTATTCCAAATCCAACGGGGATTGAGAAAAAAGACAATCCTGCCCAGAACACCCATACTCTGTCCCACTGAATCTCTGATCCATAAGGCTGATCAAGATTGGGTGCGGCATTCCATGCAAACCATTGATATATGTTGTCACATACTATATAGGTTAGTATTGCCGCCACTATTAGGCCAGCAGCTATATGAACGTATTTCTCTTTAAAATTCAATTTACAATTTCAACTTTAGTGAATCATAACAAGTATATCAGATATGCATATATCAACAAGCGTTTCATTGAAATTCGTAATATTAGAGTTAAGGAATCATGATAAACCCTCCTATGTCTGATTTCTTAACAAGCCATCTTATATTCAATATTTCAAGATCTGTACTATTATGTAAATTAAAATAGGATTCTATATGCCTATTATCGAAAATTGACCCTTGACAGTAATTTCTCGTACATATAACCTAGCTCTCATATCTCATTGGAGGAAGACTATGATAGTTTCCCGTGTATTAGGCGTGCGAGCGCT
>PBNM01000006.1 GCA_002723125.1 Chloroflexota bacterium
TAACGATCTCGGGGTGACTCGAGAAGCTATCACAGGTGCTGCATGGCTGTCGTCAGCTCGTGCCGCGAGGTGTTGGGTTAAGTCCCGCAACGAGCGCAACCCTCGTCGTTAGTTATTTTCTCTAACGAGACAGCCTCCCACAAGGAGGAGGAAGGTGGGGACGACGTCAAGTCATCATGGCCCTTATGCCTTGGGCTACACACACGCTACAATGGTCGGTACAATGGGTTGCCAAAGCGCGAGCTGGAGCCAATCCCATCAAAGCCGGCCCCAGTTAGGATTGTAGGCTGAAACTCGCCTGCATGAATTCGGAATCGCTAGTAACCGCAGGTCAGCACACTGCGGTGAATACGTTCCCGGGCCTTGTACACACCGCCCGTCACGTCATGGAAGCCGAGAACGATTGAAGTCGCTGAGCTAACCCGCAAGGGAGGTAAGCGCCGAGGTCGGGCCCGGTAACTGGGACGAAGTCGTAACAAGGTAGCTGTACCGGAAGGTGCGGCTGGATCACCTCCTTTCAAGGGACAATTGATGAAATACTGTTAGATCAGAAATTCACAACCCTAGGTCGGACGGCAGGGCGTACTAACCAATGGATCAGCTGGTTGAGCATTGCTCCCCTGGTCAAAGTTAGTGCAAGAAATCCCAACCGGATTTAAATGGCAGATAAGCCATTCCAAAAAAAATCTGACAGTGAAGTCATAAACATCTGGCAGAGAAGCCATAAACATCATTAACCAACCAAGGTCAAACGAATAATTTCTTTCTTCCACTATCTCAATTGCTAAAGTGCCTTCATTGGATCTCTTTCAGATGATTGGATATAAGTCACAAAGACGCACGTCTGACGAATCAAGTCTAATAATCAATCCGTCGTAAACCTCAAACATTGGATCTTGTTGACCGATAGACTTATATTTAGATAAAACGTTCGTAGTGTTGCCTAAATCATTTGAATGCAGGCTTAAAATCCCAATGGAATCCCCAAATTTCTCTAAGTGGTTGCTGACCACGCCTGGTCCAACTGCTGTAGCAATCTCCAAATCGAAATTATCAGTTTTGTAAACATATAATTGAGCCTCTAAATCGGCTGAATAAATAGTTTGAGCATATTGCTTACCTAAAATCTTGGACCATTGTTCACATGATTTATTCACGTTACTCACAAATAGAGTAATTGCGCTTATGTGATCAATGCCATTTGAGTGCTTACGGTCTAAGTCACTTCCATACCTATCTACGAATGATGATTTGTGGTCTATGAAAAAGGTCTCGCTTCCTGGAGAATCTAATGGGTCAACGCTTAAATATTCCCATTCATACGCAACCGTACCATCGGTATTGAACCTTCTGCTATCTTTAACATCAGAAGTGATAATCTCACTTCCCGCTAATCGCCTTGACTGTCCTTGTAAATCATCGTCCCCCAGAGCGAACATGTATAAGCCTTGTTTACGATCAAGGAATTGTAGAAAATCTGCTCTATTTGATTTAACTGTTTCCAGATCATTCACGCCAATCAGCTCCAAATATGTTCCATCAAACAAAATTAACCTATTGGCAGTTCCTCGATCACGATGCACACCTTGTGCTGTCAGTTCAAATCCAATGTCTTTCATGATTTCAGCTGACTGATCTAAGTCGTTAGTAGCTATTAAAATATGGTCTAAAAACATTTACTTTACACCTTTCGCATATATAATTTAATTTCAAATGTATTTTAAACCATATGCAAGCAAAAGTTATGTTAATTAGCGACCTAAATGAATTCGAGCTCATATCAATACTTTCCAAAGTATTAGATCAAGGACACGCCAGTTGGGGCGCGTCTGATATGAATCATTTAGATTTAGCCATAGCTAACGGTGACGACGCTGCTGCCTGGACTCCCAATTCCAATTACGAAGTCTTCACGATGGATACATGCGTGGAAAATGTGCATTTTAAAAGTGAATTTAGTAGCTGGCATGACATCGGCTGGAAAGCTTTGGCATCTAACATCAGTGATATAGCTAGCATGGGAGCTCAGCCATTGTATGGACTAGTCACTTTAGGCTTACCTCCAACCGTCAATGTGCAAGATTTGAAAGAAATGTACCAAGGTTTTGCTGATATTAGCGAGGAATACCAAATGATGATGGTAGGAGGGGACATAGTAAAGTCAGAAAATGTATTTATTTCAATCTCCTTGATTGGAGGCGCTTCTCAATCTCCACTGACCAGGTCTAGAGCTAAAGTCGGAGATTCCATCATACTAACCGGTCCTGTAGGATCTTCAAAGGGAGGATTACTATTATCACAGCAAGGTTTAAATTCATACAACGAGCACCAAACTGTTTTGATAAATAAGCATTGCAAACCATACCCTCATGTAGCTCAAGGACTAGTACTATCTAACATATCAAACGCCTGTGCAATGGATGTAAGTGATGGCATATTTAGCGACCTAACTAAATTATGCGAAAGTAGTGACTGCGGAGCGATAATTGACTCTGAATCCATTCCTGTAGATCCAGAACTCATCAAGTGTTTCCCAGATGACTTTCTAAAAATTGCTATGTCTGGAGGGGAAGATTACGTACTACTGGCTACCGTCCCAGCCAATCAGACAGAAAATCTAAAACAAGATATCAATGTATCGATCATAGGAGAAATAACTCCTAAAGACCAAGGAATCACTGTAGTAGCGGCAGATGGTTCTAAATATGACCACAACGACTTTCTAGGATGGGATCATTTCAGATGACAACGTATGAATTACTCAGTACTGATGCTGAATTCACATTAAAAATAGGTGAAAGTATCGGAGCTTGGTGCCAAGGAGAAGATCTACTGCTTTTACACGGTCCTTTCGGGGCAGGTAAAACCGTACTAACTCAAGGAATTGCTGGAGCTCTAGGGATTACAGGGCCTATCAGAAGCCCAAGTTTTACACTCATGAGCACCTATCAGGCAGACCTTACGCTAGCACATTGGGATCTCTTTCGACTTACCTCTATACATGAAGTCTGGGATTTAGGAATACTTGATCAAATAGATGAGAAAACCATCTGCGTAATCGAATGGGCAGAAAAAGGAAGTGAATTATTTCCTGAGACCGCTTTAGACATTAATATGGATTACACAGAAGATTATGAAAATCGTGTCATAAACATTGATATCGACACAAACAATCCAAGACACGTAGAATTAACCAAAATATTAGACAGGCTCAAAAAAAATTAAATATGTTTTTACTCATTGACACTTCAACAAAGAACGCCGGCATAGCAGTCTATGACAATGGGCAGCTAATCAATAAACAAATATGGTTCTCACAATACAATCATTCCCAGGAATTATTCGTTGCTTTAGAAAATCTATTCAGTGAAACTAAGCTAACCATTTCTGATATCACAGCCATAGGTTTAGCTTTAGGTCCTGGAGGATATAGCTCAGTTAGATCTGGAGTCAGTGTTGGCAAAACAATTGCTTACACGCAGAAAATACCAATATTTGGACACAACACTCTCGACCTAGAAGCTTCCGCCCATCAATCTGATGAAATGAAAACATGTTCTGTAATTGAAGCAGGTAAAAGTGTATTATCTTATGCGGTGTTTGATGAATCGGGGACCCGCATCGGCCCTGATCAAGTATCTGATATTGAATCGATTATTGAAGACCTTGATGATAACACTCTAATTTGTGGCGAGGGGGTCAGGACATACGAGGACACTATCAAGCAATTAGGCTATAAAATAGCCAAATGGGATTCCCAAATTCCTAGAATAGAAGCATTGGGATCTAAGACACAAGAAAGACATTTAGAAGGCTTAGCAAATGATCTACAAGATATTGAACCAATATATGCGAGGCCTCCTAGCATCGGCTAGAACCGATAGATAAGAATAAAAACAAAAGTGAGCAATATGGAAAGAACACTAATTTTAGTCAAACCTGATGGAGTACAAAGATCCTTGGTAGGAACAATCATATCTAAATTTGAAGGCCGCGGTCTCAAGCTTATAGGCTTGAAAATGCAACAACTGAGCAAAGAAACAGCCGAACAACATTATGGGGAACACAAAGGAAAACCTTTTTATGATGGCTTGGTTAATTTCATAACTTCTGGTCCTCTAGTTGCAATGGCATTCGAGGGAGACAACTGCATAGAGATATGCAGGTCCACTATGGGAGCAACCAATCCTGTTAGTGCGGGCCCTGGAACAATAAGAGGAGATTTCGCTGTCGATATCGGACGAAATGTAGTCCATGGATCAGACGGCCCTGAAACAGCGGAAAGAGAATTAAATATATTCTTCAAACCAGAAGAATTAGTTAACTATGAGAAAAATGCAGATACGTGGGTTAGAGAATCCTAACCACTTGTGAAGCTCTAGACCAGATATTTTCTAAGTTGTAGTAATCTCTTTGTTCCTCTTGAAACAAATGGATTACTACCGCTCCATAGTCAAGAACTACCCAGCCAGATATAGGAACACCTTCACTATGTAATAACTTGCAACCTTTTTGGTCGAGTAACATCTCTAGATCATAGGCTAATGCTTCGGTATGACGCGCTGAGTTACATGTCATCAATACAAAATAATCTGTCAATATAGCTTGTTCTTGCAAATCAAGAAGGACTATATTTTCAGCTAATCGATCAGTTGCTATCTCGACAACTTCTTGTGATAAATCAAATGGCTCCAGTTCATTCACCTCGCAAACATCATTATAGCATCTCCCAAGTACGATACATACTTAGCCAAGGACTACTCAATTGACCAATATAAGTGTATAATTTGTACCTTGCGAGTGAATGTTAGAGATGTCCGATTTATCGTTTGGAAGGAAATATAATCTAACCAGGTAAATCGTACATAATGTAATTATTAAGACGCTAGGAATATTCTTTATGGATCATCTAAAAGATATAGCAGAAAATGGTTTGTATGAACCATCAACCGAACACGATGCTTGCGGCGTTGGTTTAGTTGCAGACATCAACGGCCAAAAATCACATGGAATTATAAGAGAAGGCCTCGAAGTATTGTGTAACCTTCATCACCGAGGTGCTGCTGGCAGTGACCCTGAAACTGGAGATGGTGCAGGGATTCTAATCCAAGTCCCACATGAACTATATGTACAAGATTCCAAAGACAATAACTACACTCTGCCTGAAGCTGGACATTACGGAGTTGGAATGGTATTCCTTCCGCCTAAGAAAGACTTAGCTGAAAATGTCAAAACATTAATTAACCAAACTGTGGACAATGCCAACATGTCCATCATCACCTGGAGAAGAGTCCCAACAAATGGGAAAGCAATCGGTAGAGATGCTAGAAAGGTTCAGCCTGGTATATGGCAATTCTTAGTAAATAAAAACGACATAGACATCACAACATTGGAGCAAAAACTCTATGTGTTACGCAAACAAATAGAATCTCAAGTTAATAACATGGGATTACCTGAGGATCAATTAGATTACTTCTATGTCTCTAGCCTATCTAGTATGACATTAGTGTACAAAGGGCTTTTACTTCCAGAACAAGTGGATCAGTTTTACTTAGATTTACAGAATGACACAACTACTAGTGCTTTAGCATTAGTCCACTCTAGATTCAGCACCAATACTTTAGGCCATTGGAAACTAGCCCATCCATATAGATATTTAGCTCATAACGGAGAAATTAATACAGTCCGTGGCAATATCAACTGGATGAAATCAAGGGAGCCTCAATTCGCATCTGAAGTGTTAGGAGATGTTGTTCGAGAAATATCTCCAGTGACTGCAGAAGGAGCTAGTGATACAGCATCTTTTGATAACGGCTTAGAATTGCTGTTAATGACCGGACGAACACTAGACCATTCCTTGATGATGATGATACCAGAGGCATGGGAGCAAAACGAAAGTATGCCCCAATACAAGAAAGACTTCTATAAGTATCATGCATCCATAATGGAACCTTGGGACGGCCCGGCTATGATAGTAGCAGCAGACGGAAAACGAATTTGTGCTGTTCTAGACAGAAATGGCCTGCGCCCGTTTAGATACACCGTGACAAAATCAGGGAAATTGGTGATGTCTTCAGAAACTGGTGTATTACCCATAAAGCCATCTGAAATAGAAACCAAAGGCAGACTACAACCGGGCAGGATGTTCTTAGTAGACTTAGAGGAAGGCAGAATCATCGGGGACGAAGAAGTCAAAGAAACTTTGTCTAATACAAATCCGTACGCGAATTGGTTGACTGATAACTCTGTTGAACTAAATGGAAGCGTATCCAGTACACAACCAAACCTAAATGGTGAAGCTCTTCTAACCACGCAAAAGGTCTATGGTTACACAGAAGAAGAAATAAGAATGCTGCTTACCCCTATGGGTAATACAGCATACGAACCAATTGGTTCAATGGGTAACGATGCACCTCTGGCTATATTATCTAGAGAGCATCAGATTCTCTACAACTATTTCAAACAATTGTTCGCGCAAGTTACAAACCCACCGTTGGATGCTATCCGAGAAGAACTCGTAACCTCTATCTCAGGCTTCATCGGAGCTCAAAGAAACCTTTTTGAGGAAACTCCTGAACATTGCAATCAACTTTGGTTACAATCCCCAATTCTAGACAACGATCAGCTCCAAGAAATCAAACAACTAGATAATAAAAGCGTCACATCTGCCACTATTAGTATGCTTTATAACCCTGCAGATTCAGATTTAAAGACAGCCATATCTGAACTTAGAAATACCGTTATTAATGAAGTTAAATCAGGAACTTCCATAGTCGTATTGAGTGACCGTGGCATATCTGATAATGCGATTCCAATCCCAACACTGCTAGCAACAGCAGCCACTCATCATGAATTGATTAAGGCTGGACTTAGAACCAAAGTAGGATTAGTGATTGAATCTGGTGAACCAAGAGAAGTGATGCACATGTGTCTCCTAATCGGTTATGGAGCGGGTGCAATTAATCCATATGGAGCTATTGCTACAGTAAGAGACCTCTCAGAAAAAAATATTCTGGCTAGCGATACTACCACAGTCGAACATAACTACATCAAGGCAGCCGAAAAAGGCATCCTTAAAGTGATGTCTAAAATGGGAATATCTACCGTTCAAAGTTATCGGGGAGCTCAAATATTTGAAGCTGTCGGTCTAGATGACTCTTTCGTTGACGAATATTTCACAGGCACTCCTTCACGCATCGGAGGAGTTGGACTCAAAACTATAGAATCCGAAAGCATTGAACGGCATGACGCTACATTCAAGAGCGTCGAAGTTTCTGCCAATCTGGATTTAGAGATAGGCGGTCAATACCAATGGAGAAGACATGGAGAATTCCACCAATGGAATCCAGAGAGCATATCCAAATTGCAATTCGCTTCCAAAACTAACAGTGCGAAAATATATAAAGAATTTTCCAAATTAGCTGATGACCAAACATACTACACAGCTACTATCAGAGGATTATTAGATTTCAAAGAATCTAAAAGCTCTATACCATTGGAATCCGTAGAACCAGCCTCGGAAATTGTGAAACGGTTCGCAACAGGAGCAATATCGCTAGGATCTATCAGTAGAGAAGCTCATGAAACCTTAGCTATCGCAATGAATCGTATAGGGGGCCGTAGTAATACAGGAGAAGGCGGAGAAGATCCTATTCGATATCAACTTGATGAAAACGGAGACTCCAGGAACAGCGCTATCAAACAAGTAGCTTCCGGAAGATTCGGTGTGACTCCAAATTATTTGATTAATGCAACAGATTTACAAATCAAAATGGCCCAAGGAGCCAAGCCTGGAGAGGGGGGGCAATTACCTGGCCATAAAGTAGACGATTACATAGGTTCTATCAGAAATACAACTCCTGGGGTAGAACTAATCTCTCCTCCACCTCATCATGACATATATTCTATTGAAGACTTAGCACAACTCATACACGATTTGAAAAATGCTAATCCTAGCGCACGTGTTCAAGTTAAATTGGTATCTGAGGTAGGAGTAGGAACAATTGCTGCAGGTGTCTCAAAAGGGCACGGTGATGTTGTGTTAATCAGCGGTCATGATGGCGGTACAGGAGCATCCCCTGAGTCATCCATTAAGCACGTAGGAACTCCATGGGAAATAGGCCTAGCTGAAACTCAGCAGGTACTAGTAGCAAACGATCTAAGAAGTAGAATAGTAGTACAAACAGACGGACAACTAAAGACTGGAAGAGACGTTGCAATTGCTGCATTATTAGGAGCCGAAGAATTTGGTATCGCTACAGCAGCATTAATCGTGAATGGCTGCATAATGCTTAAAAAATGCCATTTAAACACCTGTTCAGTAGGTATTGCTACTCAAGATCCTGAATTAAGGAAACAATTTGCCGGAAAACCTGAATACTTAATCAATTATTTCTATTTCGTTGCTGAAGAACTCCGGGAAATAATGGCTTCCTTAGGCTTTGCAACTGTGGTCGAAATGGTTGGTCGGATGGATATGCTAAAACAAAAAGAAAACATCGGAGAAATCCATCCAAAACTGGCGGGAATAGACCTTTCAAAGCTACTTTATATGCCCAAAGCGGCCAAAAATGTAGAAATATACTGTACCAATGATCAGGATCACGGCTTGGATCATGCTCTAGACAGGCAACTGATCGAAGTTTTTAAAGAAAGTATCAATGACAAGAAATCAAAAACTATTGAACTAGATATATTTAATTACAATCGTACTTTCGGAGCTATGCTTAGTGGTCAAATCGCTAAACATCATGGTGACGAAGGACTACCCGAAAATACCATCAATATAAAACTTAACGGATCGGCAGGACAAAGTTTTGGAGCATTCTTGTCCAAAGGTGTAACAATCAACCTCCAAGGTGACACAAATGACTACCTGGCTAAAGGAATGGCTGGAGGGAAAATATCGATAGCACCCCCAGAAAGTTCTACATTTAAACCAGAAGACAACATCATCATCGGAAACGTCGCTCTGTACGGAGCCACTGGAGGAGAAGCTTATATTTATGGCAAAGGGGGCGAGCGATTTGCTGTCCGAAACAGTGGAGGTAAAGCTGTCATTGAAGGAGTAGGAGATCACTGCTGCGAGTATATGACCGGAGGTACCGTAGTTGTACTAGGGGAAACAGGTAGGAATTTCGCAGCTGGTATGAGCGGAGGCATTGCTTATGTTTACGACAAAGACAACACGTTCCATACTAGGTTCAATACTGGGCTTGCAGATCTAGAAGAAGTTACCTCAGCGGAAGATATCGACACGCTGAAGCAGCTAATCTCAAATCACAAATTGGAAACAAAAAGTGAAAAAGCCACGTACTTGTTAGACAATTGGAAAAACGAAATATCGAATTTCAAAAAAGTAATGCCGAGAGACTATAAGAGAGTATTAGAAGAGAGAGCTAACCAAGCCACTAGAGGATAAACATGGGAAAACCTACAGGATTTATTGAATTTAATCGAGAACCCCCTGATCGAAGGGATCCAAGGTCAAGAATTCATGACTATGATGAATTCTACGAAACTTGGAGTGAACAGGCCATACAAGAACAGTCTGGTAGATGCATGGATTGTGCTGTACCGTTTTGTCATACTGGATGCCCTCTAGGGAATGTAATACCTGAATTTAATCACCAAGTCTATCTAGGCAATTGGGAAAAAGCGACAGAAGTACTACTAAGCACTAATAATTTCCCCGAATTTACTGGAAGAATATGTCCAGCTCCATGTGAAGCAGCTTGTGTGTTAAGCATCAATAATGACCCAGTCACTATTGAATATATAGAAAAAGAAATAGCCGAACGTGGATATGAAAATGGTTGGATAAAGCCTCAGCCTCCTTCAGAACGTACAGGTAAAAAAGTCGCTGTAGTAGGGTCAGGACCATCTGGTTTAGCTGCTGCCCAACAACTTAATCGTGCAGGCCACTACGTAACAGTGTATGAAAGAGCAGAGAAAATAGGCGGGCTTCTGATGTTGGGTATACCCGATTTCAAGTTAGAAAAACATATTGTTGAAAGAAAAGTAGATTTAATGCAAAAAGAAGGTATCAATTTTGTAACCAACACAAATGTTGGAGTGGACTACGATGTCCAAAATCTAATTAATGACTTCGATGCTATATGTCTTACCGGAGGCTCCACCGAAGCGCGAGACCTACCCGTAGATGGACGTGAATTAGAAGGCGTTCATTTTGCTATGGAGTATCTTACACAGCAAAATCGAATACTTTCAGGACAGTCAGTCCCAGAGAATGAACTGATCAATGCAGAAGGCAAAAGAGTAATAATTTTAGGTGGTGGAGATACCGGAGCAGATTGCTTGGGTACAGCCATTAGGCAAGGCGCTGAGGTAGTTCACCAATTTGAATTGCTACCAGAACCTCCCGAAGAACGACCAGATGGAAATCCATGGCCTGAATGGCCACGTGTATTGAGATCATCTCCTGCTCACGATGAAGGGGGAATCCGAGATTACAATATTCTCACTAAACAATTTGTAGGTGATGAAAAATTAGAAAAACTACAAGCAGTTAGAGTGGAATGGAAGCAAGACGAAAACGGTAGATATAACATGACTGAAGTACCTAACAGTACGTTCGACACAGATGCTGAATTAGTATTGTTAGCGATGGGCTTTGTACATCCAGAACACAATGGGCTCTTAGACCAATTAGGAGTGGAACTGGATGACCGAGGTAATGTAAAAGTAGATTCCAACAAAATGACCAGCGTACCCAATGTGTTTGCGGGTGGTGATATGGTTAGAGGACAATCATTAGTTGTTTGGGCGATCTCAGAAGGAAGAGAAGTGGCCCGATGCGTAGATGCGCATCTTACTGGTGCCACAAATCTTCCTAAAACTTTACCTGTAATAAGCTAATCTATTTCCCCCAAAATCCGCGGTCTTTTCTCAATTGTTGACCGTCAACTACCGGGACTACCTCTGCGGTGCCTCTCGTGCGGTGGTCACTCGTTAAGTCTAGGACTGCCTGAATATCATCAGATTCCACAATGGCATATACTGTGTGTAATCCCTGATATGGCCACACTCCCAAAACTTTAACTTTATCATTACCTTCTACCCATCGGTTATATTCAGGACTTTGCCCTTCACCTGTAGTAGTGCCACAGGTCTGATAATTGTGTTTGCTCGTTATATGAAAAAGCATGAATATTCCTCCCATAAATTTCTAGATATATTCATATTACACAAGCATTTATTTCGTTGCAATATTCGGCTTAAAAACACACATTAGTCATAAATTACCATGGGTTAGACTAAATTCGTTATATTAAGACTTTATGTATACGGTATCAGTAATAACTACTTCGGAATAACTTTCTAAGGAATCGGCAAAACTTCAGAAGGCTTTATGGAATATATAGACGCGCCTTTGTTGCTATTCAAATACACTCTGAAAGAACCATCCGACAATGTTACTGAACCCGGATCTTGTAGTTCAAAAACCGGAATTTCATCACCGTACTCGTCATTCACGACAACCTGATAAAACTCCTTAGACCAGTTAACTCCATCTTCGGACATAACCATACCCAATATATCTTTCTCTAGCTCAGGATTCTTCTCATAATAGAATTCCTTTGGAACTTTCAGGAACATATAATAATTATCTTCGTATTCCAGTACAGTTGAATCATGGCCAAAATCAAAAAGGAGAGAACCTTTTTTCCAATTTAGTCCATCAGCAGATGTAGTACTAGCGATAGCCCTTCCGCCACTATAGTAAATTACGTATTCATCATCAATTAAAGTAACATCAGCACTGGAAGCGAAATCGTTCCTCAATTCACCTGCAAAATGGGTTCCTGTTTTTGTCCATTCTAATCCATCGTCTGACGTGGCAAATAGTATGCGATGCATCAATTGGTCTTTCCCACTCCCTTCATCAACACCTAAATATCTACCGGTATAAGCCATATAATATTTATCTTCTTCCCCAATAAATGCCTCTGGTTCTCCCGCCTGATAATCCAAATCATCAACTCCCCCATGTTCAATACGAACACCTGGTTCTATTTCCCAGGTGATAGCGTCATCTGAAATTAAGCTAACTATATGAGTTATGTCATATCCGTCTATCAATCTAGGGTACCCTTTGGGTCTACTCTGCAAGTACATACGGTATTGACCATTCAACAGCTGGACTACACTGGGCCCAACTATACTTCCTGAATTCATTTGTTCCATCGTCACAATTTCTGGGTTATCTAGCTCAAATTGAATGGTGCCAATCAGTGAATATTTAGAAGCTGCTGCCTTAATCCGATCGCTTTGCTTCACCATTAAGGGAGGAGTAGGACGGTTTTTATCGCTCTTTCCTAGTGGCGGCTTGGGTAACTGAGATTCTTTCTTCTTAATTTTAGGCGCCTCTATTGTAGTAGGCTTGATAGTAGGCTTGATAGTAGGCATAGGAGTATTCGGAACAGGAGTATCTGGAATCACTGTGGCAGGAGGTATGAATTCTGTTTTTGTTTGTTCTTGCACGACTTCTGTTTGTTGGCCACAACCCACCAATACAAACACAGAGATTAGCATTCCTAATAATAAAACTCGAGTCATCATTTAATACATCACCTCGGACCCTATTAACTAGATAAATATTCCTTCATATCCAATACTTGAATAGCATTAGTAGTCCCCGTAACTCCTGTCATCAAACCATACACAATCGTAACAAGATCTTGATCAGTAATGGTTTCTGCGTTAATCAAAGTTTCAACGATACTACTGACTAATTTACTAGAATCTCTTTCCGCTGGGACTACCCCCACTGCTGTACAACCCCAAAGTAGTGCAATCCTATCTAACATAGCTTTGTCGTGCGTTATTACTGCTATTTCACTATCAGGCCTAAACCTAGATACTTGTCTAGCAGAAGCTCCAGAATTGGTAACCACAACCGGCTTTGCGCCTAGGCTTTTTACTAAACGGGCCGCTCCAGAAGCAATTGCTTGAGTTCTACTATCTTCGCTCAAATCTTGATAATACGGATAAATCTCTTCAGCCTTTAAAATTGTACGAGCTGCAACTGTTAAAGCTTCAACAGGAAATTGCCCAACCGCAGTCTCATCTGATAGCAAGATCGCATCGCATCCGTCTAAAACAGCATTACTAATATCAGACACTTCCGCTCTTGTCGGAGTAGGTGAAACCACCATCGAACGAAGCATTTGTGTGGCTATCACAGATACTTTAGCAGCCTGATTTGCCTGTGAAACTATATTCTTTTGAATCACAGGGACATCCACCATGTCGATTTCCACACCTAGATCTCCTCGGGCAACCATGACAGCATCAACTTCTGACAATATTTCGTCTACATTCACAACAGCTTCCGCTCGTTCTAGCTTGGCCATCATGGGAGCAGTAGCTCCGACTTCTTTCATATATGCTTTAGCGTACCTCACATCTTCTAAAGACCTTACAAAGGAAACTGCTACCCAATCCACGCCTTGTTCAACACCAAATTTGATAGCTTCTTTATCAGCTTCAGTAAGCACTGGAAGATCTATCTTAGCTCCTGGCAAGTTCAGCCCTTTATAAGAAGAAATCATTCCACCATTTCTAACCCTACAATTAACCACTCCGTTGTCGTTAGACAGAATTTCTAAGCATATAGTCCCATCAGATATGTATATTAAGTTATCTTTGGTGAGATTCTTAAGTATTTCTGCTTGTGGGAATGGAATAACTTTAGGATCATCAGATGAGTCTGCAGGTACAACAGATACTCTATCTCCATGGTTAAGTTGGACTTGGCCATCAATCGTACCAAGTCTCATTTTAATTCCGCCTAAGTCCTGAAGTATTGCTACTCTTCGGTTGTGTTTTTGGGCTGCCTCTCGCACGGACTTTATGATTTTGGCATGGCTTTCAAAAGTGCCGTGAGAGAAATTCAATCTGGCACAATCCATGCCATTTTCCACCAATTGATCAATAACCTCGGGCGAATCAGTAGCCGGTCCGATAGTTACAACAATCTTGGTTTTCCTCATATCATACGCCACATATCTCGAAAGCCGTGGCCTCCCTTTTTATTTGTCTTTATAAAAGGCATCACTAGCAGTCTGCAATGCTGCTCTTCTATTAACTATTAATGTGTCTCTGACTGAAGCTGCCCATTTATTAGAGGCTTCAATCCCTGTCAAGGTATTTTGGAATTGGGGCATAACGTACCTAGCTAATAGTTCATAACTATGCAAGATTTTCTCTCTAGCGCACCAATCTTCCACTCTAATCATAAACTTTCCAAAACCACCGCTTATTTTTTGTAGCCTTTGAATAGCTTCTATACAATCATCAGGGGTTCCAACAATCCACTGGTTGTTTTCTACCATATGGTCCACTATCTGATTATCAGGCACATCTGGAGCAGAATTACCCAAAGTTTGATCAAAGTATTCTTTAGTAATCCGGGCTCCTCCTACTCTAATATCTTCCATTGCCTGTTCTTTAGTCTCTGATAGGTGAACTCCGACTGACAACGCCCAATCTTCTCTACGTACA
>PBNM01000007.1 GCA_002723125.1 Chloroflexota bacterium
AAACAACTGAAGCTCCCGCTGCTGAAGAAACAACTGAAGCTCCCGCTGCTGAAGAAACAACTGACGAAGAGTAACTACAGAAATGCATAAAGTAATATTAATTGGAAATTTAGGCAGAGATCCAGAGATGCGTTACACCCCAAATGGAGCTAGTGTCACTTCTTTCTCAGTAGCAAGCACATACAGATACACTACAGCCAACGGGGAAACCAGAGAAGAAACGGAATGGTTCAACGTTAATGCATGGGGAAGATTATCAGAAATATGTAACCAATACCTTGCAAGAGGGCGACAGGTATATGTAGAAGGCAGGCTATCCAGCCGAACTTACCAAACTCAAGATGGGCAAACACGAGTATCATTAGACGTGCAAGCAGAAAATGTGCACTTCCTCAATAGTAGACAAGGAGATGGGATGGCAGACTCAGGAGCTCCAAACGGAGACTTCAGCAACTCCCCACCAATGGACAATACTGAATATGACGAGGATGACCTTCCTTTCTAAGGGAAGGATTGGAATAGGAGAACTTTATGACTACCCAAACTACACCAACCACCAGACCGGATAATAACACTAGGAACAATGAATACAGACCACAGAACCGAAACGCCGGCGGGCCTAGAGGACCTCGAGGTAGATACTTTCCTAGGAGGCGTATCTGCAGTTTTTGCGTTGAAAAAGCACAATTTATAGATTACAAAGACGTGGAGAAACTTCGAAGATACATTTCAGAAAGGGCAAAAATAGAACCCCCGAGAAAAACCGGTGTATGTGCGAAACATCAAAGACTTTTGGCAGCCGCCATTAAGAAAGCTCGCCACTTAGCTTTAATACCCTATATACCTGGACAATCATACAGATTTACCAGCCAAAGATAGTCATTCCCATTATCTATATAAGGGTTAACAAATCATTTCATTATGGCTGATAAATATGGTGCAACAAAACGAAAATAATAGTAGAACAAGAAACAGATCCAATACTGAATCTGATGCTTCAAGTCCCAGAGATCGCTTAGCTGAGGAGCTACGAAAGCAGAAATTTGCCTATATTATTGGCGGAAGCTTAATAGGAATTATTATTCTTATAGTTCTCATAGGCTACTATCGGGAATTCTATACTCCTCCAAGAGTTGTCGCAGGAGAAGTACGAGGAGTAACCTTCACAATGGGGGACCTTGTTCAAAGAATTCGTGTGCTACAAGGCCTTAACCGTTACCAAGAAGACTATATGCTAGATCTGAGCAGTACTCCTTTTGAATTCCTACAAAAACTAATCCATGTAGAAATTTTGAAACAGGCAGCACCAGGACTTGGGATATCGATCTCTGAATCTGAAATCGAAGAAGAACTCAAAAAACAATTTTACCCAGAGATTCAACCTGGTCAAGAAACTGGTTCAAACCAGTTAGAACAAGAATTCCAATCCAACTATAGCTCATTCTTAACTGCCACTAACCTCACGAAAAGTGAATACGAATCCATACTGGGAGAAGTTCTAAGAGATCGCAAACTAACATTGAGCTTCTTTGCAACAATAGAATCACCTCAGGCTCAAACTGAAATCGCTTTGATAGTCTTAGACAGATATAGTGGGACTCCCCCCGAAGAATTGAGGGGCCGCATAGAAACTGAAGGTTTCGAAGCCATTGCAGCAGAACTTAACCAATCGGACGGATATTTTGGATGGGTTCCAGAGAAAGCATTCCCTGAATTTAATGATTTCTTATATCCATCAGAAGGAGAAGCCCCCAAAATAGGAACCATCAGTGATCCAATTATTCAGGATTCTGGAGTATTTATAGTAAAAATACTGTCTTACGATGAGTCCAAAGAGGTGGAAGACCCTGTAAAATACAAGTTAGCGATGGAAGCCGTCAAAACTTGGCAAGCGACTCAACTTCAAACTGGATCAGAGGATGGATGGGTTAAAATCAACTTTAACAGTGATAAATACGCTTGGGTAACCAATCAAGTAAAACTGACTGCACCTCGCACAAACAACTAAGAGGATATAAACGTGTCAAACTCTCCGAGTGAAGTTAATGTTGCTCTATTAGGTCTTGGCGTAGTAGGAACCGGTGTAGCTAGAGTACTAATCCAGGACAATATCCATATGCAATCCGTAAATGGAACTGTTTTCAACCTCAAACACATCCTTGTAAATGACATTCATAAAAACAGAGAACCTTTTATACCACAAGAAATTCTAACCACTTCTTTAGAAGATGTATTAAACGATAGCAATCTAGATACTATTATCGAGGTGATAGGCGGAACAGGTATAGCCTATGATGCTGTCAAATCAGCATTAGAAAATGGTACGTCTGTCGTTACAGCAAACAAAGAACTTATAGCCAAATTTGGGCAGGAACTACGAACAATAGCTCAAAATTCCGGAGCCCAATTATTATATGAAGCCAGTACAGCTGCTGCCATCCCTGTGATTTCTAGTTTGAGAACCCAACTCTCAGGTAACAAAATAAAATCCATCCGCGGAATTATTAATGGAACTTCTAATTATATAGTTAGTCAGATGGCATCTTCTAATGCTAGATTCCAAGATGCTCTAAAAGAAGCTCAAGACTTGGGATACGCAGAATCCGATCCAGCTAATGACATAGAAGGCACAGACGCATTATACAAAATATGTATCTTAGCTACCCTTGCATTTGGCGTAGATATTAATCCAGAAGATGTGTACAAGGAAGGCATTACACAACTCGAGCCTCAAGATTTTGCTATGGCACATGAACTAGGGTACGCTATAAAACACTTAGGAATTTGCCAAATTTCAGACGAAGAATTAATGATTCGAGTTCATCCCGCCNTAATTCCNACTTCNCAGATGTTGGCTAAAGTAGACCAAGTCTATAATGCAATAGANATAGACGGGAACCTTTCTGGAAAAATNGTATTGCATGGACAAGGAGCAGGACAGAATGCAACTACNAGTGCNATNATTGGNGATCTNCTTGATATAAAACCTAACAANNAAACGGTAAAATCTNTATNTCTCAACCAGGGNCCAAGTATCAAGAACATCAATGCTTTGGTAACAAAGTATTACATACGCATTAGCGTTAACAATGAACCTGGTGTTTTNGCTANAATATCAACCATCCTGGGTGAATTGAACATAAGTATCGCNTCAGTGATNCAAAAAGACGGGACCCAATCTACAGAAGTAGCAGAATTAATTATCACCACATATGAATCTTCGGAAGAAGATCTTCAGCAAGCNCTGAAACAAATTNCCCTCCTATCAGTTGTACAAACTATAAACACTATCATACGAATAGAAGATTGATATGAAATCAGGCGTTTTAGAGACATATAAAGAATACTTACCTATCAATNACTCTACNCCNNTNATTACTNTAGGGGAAGGAAGCACACCNCTTGTTAAATCCAAACATNTTCATGAACTTGTAGGATGTAAAGAACTATATTTCAAACTAGAAGGATGTAACCCAAGCGGTTCTTTCAAAGATAGAGGAATGGTGGTTGCTATTGCNAAAGCCCTTGAGTCTAAAAGCGTAGGAGTTATTTGTGCTTCCACCGGAAATACTAGCGCGTCAGCAGCTGCATATAGCGCTTACTGCGGCCTGCAAGCTTATGTGTTAATACCTAAAGGTGAGGTTGCCTTAGGGAAACTAGCACAAGCTATAGCTTATGGTGCGAAAATTCTGATAGTAGATGGTAACTTTGATNCTTCNCTAGANTTAGTCAGAGAATTCGTCAAATCCCATCCTGTCACCCTCGTTAATTCAGTTAACCCATTTAGGATTGAAGGACAGAAGACTGGAGCATTTGAAGTTTCAGATGTACTAGGAGATGCACCTGATTACCTTTTCATACCGGTAGGGAATGCGGGCAATATTTCTGCTTATTGGAAAGGTTTTCTAGAATACAAACAAATGGGTAAAAATGAATTTTTACCTAAAATGATGGGATTTCAAGCAGCTGGAGCAGCCCCAATTGTATTAGGCCANCCAGTCGAACAACCACAAACTATNGCCTCAGCGATCAGGATAGGNAATCCTGCAAGCTGGGATAAAGCCATTACNGCCAGAGATGATTCCAATGGTATGATAGATAAAGTAACTGATGATGAAATCTTAGAAGCATACAGATTATTAGCTTCTGAAGAAGGTATATTTGGAGAACCTGCCTCTTCCGCGTCCCTTGCAGGATTAATAAAGCTTTCAAAAGAAGGCAAAGACTTTTCCTCTGATAGAGTAGTCTGCGTCATAACTGGGACGGGTCTAAAAGACCCTGACCTAGCTATAAGCAGCATTACAGATAGAGCAACAGAAATCCAACCACAGATGAGTGCTTTAGAAGAAGCTATATCCACTTCCTTAAAGGACTAATATTATAGATAATGAATCAAAAATCAGCCAAGCTATTAAAACCATACTTGAATCTATCGGAGAAGATGTAGAGCGAGAAGGTCTGNTAGAAACACCNAAAAGGGTAGCGGAATTCTTTAGCGAGNCATTTTCCGGAATTCATGAAAATCCAAGCATGGTATTGGAACCCCTATTCCANGAAGACACTCAAAATCCTGTAATAGTAANAGGAATCCAAATGCACTCAATGTGTGAACACCACCTGGTCCCATTTTTTGGAATNGCGTCTGTTGCATATGTNCCTAATAACAAAATTGTAGGGTTGAGCAAAATAGCAAGAGCTTTAGATATATTATGTAAAAGACCTCAAGTTCAAGAAAGATTAACTGAGCAGCTTAAACATTGTTTGGCAGAAAAGCTCAGTCCTAAAGCATTAATAGTTAAAATCGAAGCGGAACACCTATGTATGACAATGCGAGGAGTAAAGAAGCCCGGAACTAAAGTAACCACTGTAGCAACCTACATTGCCAAAGACTCAAATCAAACTGATAGTAATNTATTATTAAGCTTATTAAAGTNAATATTTTNGTATGTTAAAAGAATTTAAATCAATACANGAACTACGATCNGCATGGGAGNCATTACTAGAAAATGCAGATACAAATACAATATTCACAAATCCTAATTGGGAAGAACTATGGTGGGAACACTTTTCAGAAGGAAAATATTGGGAAGGAACNTATCTCGAAGTTGATTCTAATATCGTAGGGATTGCTCCTATGTGTGCCACAGATAACCACCTAACTNTAATTGGAAATACCGAAACAGTTGATTATAACGACTTCATAATGTCTCCGGATTATTCTGAAGAATTCTTAAATTTAATTGTGGGGCGTTTCATCGAAAGCAAATATGAAACCCTCACACTTAACTCTATNCAGCAGCAATCTTTGACTTATTTACAATTACCAGAGATAGCTCGAAGGAACAACCTATCCGTAACCATCGAACAAGAAGATGTATCACCAGGAATTCGATTACCAGATTCTTGGGATAAATACTTAAGTAATTTAAATAAAAAACACAGGCATGAATTACGCCGAAAATTACGCAGGTTAGATTCGGCAGAAAATTATAAAGTTGAAATTATTGAGCAAAATGAAAACTTACAAAACTACATTGATATCTTCAGCAATCTAATGAAAATGAGCAGAACTGACAAATTGGAATACATGACTCAAGAAAAAGAAGATTTCTTCAATGACATATCGTCGATGACCTCTGAGAAAGGATTCCTAAAGCTATTTCTGATGTCAATGAGTAACNAATATGTTTCTGCNTCATTATGCTTTGACTATGACAACCNCAGGTTACTTTACAATAGTGGTAACAATCATGAATTCGATTATTATAGNGTCGGTTTACTTCTCCATTCATTCGCAATCAAGGATGCAATAGAACAAGGCATGGAATATTTTGATTTCCTCCGAGGNGACGAACAATACAAATACAGATTGGGTGGAATAGATAACATGGTTTTCACTATCAAGGTGACCAGATGATTCAACGTGTTGCATTTATTTGTTACCATACCTGTCCACTAAATGCCCCGGGTGAAGGAAAATCTGGCGGAATGAATGTGTATGTATCTGCATTAGCCNAAGCATTAAATACTATAGGTTTAGAAATAGATATTTTTACCCGTTCACATAGCNTGCATAACCATATAGAGGAATTAAACTCTTCAACTCGTGTAATCCATTTANCTGANGGAAGTAGNGAACAAGAACCATCAGCATTAATAAGCAGTGNACCGGAATTTACGAANCAACTTTTAGGATACATANATTCACATCAAGCCAAATATCAAATTGTGCATTCACACTATTGGCTATCTTCCTCCATCGGTCACGAAATAGCAAAGCACCTAGATGTAGCACATATAACAACATTTCACACACTTGCAAAACTAAAAATGCAATCAGGAATGGGAAGCACTGAACCAATCGAACGTATACAAGCAGAAGAATCACTGATACAAAGTTCTCAACACATTATTGCTTTTAGTCAAAACGAAAAAGACGCAATAGTGAATTTCTATGGAGGCAATCCAGATGATGTAACAACTTTGCCATGCGGAGTAGATTTGGCAAAGTTCAAACCAATGGATCAGAANGAGTCTCTAAAACAACTTGGGCTAACCGACCATAATGTGATCTTATGCGTAGGCAGACTCGAATCCCTAAAAGGAATAGATCTATTAATTAATAGCACCNCACATATCAATTCACCTAAACCACTCAAAGTATTAATTGCNGGNGGAGACTCTGATATAAAATATAGAACNCAGCATCTNGACTCACTGATAGANACTTTACAGTTATCCAATGTTGTACGATTTGAAGGAAGNATCGCCCACGAATTGCTTCCTTTNTACTACAACGCTGCTGATGTATGNGTTGTCCCATCNCAATATGANAGCTTCGGTCTAGTCGCCTTAGAGGCAATGGCTTGNGGTACTCCTGTGATAGCCGCTAGGGTTGGCGGATTACCTACGATTATCAAGCATGGTAGCACNGGATACCTCAAATCCTGGAGATGCCCTGAAACCTTCGCTAACTCTGTGGAAATGATAATGCAAAACCCTAATTTACAGACCACTATGGGGGNAAAGGCAAGAGAACGAGCCAAATCGATGAGTTGGAGTAGCTTAGCCGATAATATATATAAGGTCTACAATGATATGCTTGTAGTAAAACCTATCAGGAATACATAATGAAAAANCTTTTGGCACATTTTCGATCCACCATAGGATCGGGCTTATTAGCTTTAATCCCTATTGGATTTACACTTGTTATATTAAAGTTTCTATTTGATCTTATTGACCCAGGAGTCAAAGAACTACTCAATTTAATATATGAAACTCCAAATATCCCCGGCATAGGCCTTATAACTTTGATAATAATCGTTTATATAACGGGCCTTTTAGCAAAAAATATTCTTGGGGATCGGGTAATGAAAAAATTACACGATACGATAGAAAAAATACCCGGAATTAAAAGCCTATATAGCTCAGCGAGAAGTGCCATACAAGTCGTCTCAAATTCACATGACCCCGACTACCATTCAGTTGTNCTTATTGANTTTCCAAGACCTGGNACTAAAGTATTAGGCTTGCTTACAGCAGATCTAGGCATAATCGACGAAAAACCTTCTTCAGCAGTATATGTGCCAACCACTCCACTCCCATCTTCTGGATATCTNCTTATTGTTCCGGAAGACGAAATAATCTATACAGAACTAACCGTAGAAGACGCCATGCAAGTAATTATTTCTGGAGGGTTATTAGCTGATGACCTTAGCGCAAGAATTGGAGAATCAAAAAGCACTAATTCTTGATGGATAATTCATACCAGTACATTTCCTGAGTCTTTAAAAAGCCTGCAGCCTCATAAATNTTTATCGCNGGTTTATTATTGGAATCTACTTCAAGAAACACTCCTTCACAACCCTGTNCTACGAGTTTATTCAATCCATGGTTAAGCAAACCTTTTGACATACCTTTCCCTCTATAATTAGGACTAACNCCAATCATAGAAATCGCACCGGTAATTACATTNTTTATCTCATATTTGTACGTCCAACAATATCCAATAGCTTCTGTGTCATTAGACAAAAATATAACATTCTCAAAGTTTGTATTAGATCCATATAGCTTATAAGTAATCTGTTCTGGCGTATTTGGGCAAAAGCCCCAACTACCTGTGAAACTNGANTTTTGCAAATTGGTCAACATGGGGATCATACTCTCTGTCCCTTCGCTAACATGCAATCCTTCAGAAAGAGTCAAATTTAAAGGGTCTCCTGTGACTCGATACATTTTCCAATAAGTCCTATTTAAACTAAATCCCAATTGTTCAAAAACATATCCATAATTAAGATCGGTTAAGCAGGAATGAACCANTGTCCCTGAGGGTACGTCCATATTCTTGATAGCGNCCTTAAGCATCATTTTGAGTATATCTTTCTTATAGTCATCGTCTTGATTGCCTNGGACAATCCAGAAGTCTAATATTACTCTTCCTATCAAATCTTCACGAGACATCAAAACACATCCTAGCAAATCTGTGTTTCCGTCATTTTGTAACAATATGCAATTACTTTCTGGATTCAATCCAGGTTGCAATAACTGTTCTCTTATCATCAGTTGTTTCTGATTGTCTGAAGGAGCTACTGCCTCCAATAGTTCATCTAACATGTCAAATTTGAATTTTTGGAAAATCATCAAATCACCATAGGTACTATGTACCAACTACGCTGTAAATAGGATATATTATGTTGAAACAGCCTCGGGATTGTAGCAGAGTATATTNCTCTCTACAATGCAAATCCGACGTAAGTAAAGGATCAGTATGACTCAACCAAATTTGTCTGAATATAACAAACTTTTAATTATTTCNCCTCANCCGTATGATTGTGATTTATGGGCTGGTGGGACCATCCGGAGTTTTATCGAATCNGGGAAAACTATACACGCTGTTATATGTACTGATGGCTCAAAAACAACTAATAAGCCAGATGTAGAAGTATCTCATCTTAAAGAACTAAGATGCTCCGAGCAAAAAGAATCTGCCAAAATCCTAGGTATACANAGTATGACTTTCCTAGAATTAATTGANGGTGAACTAGAAGACATAGATGAATTCAGAAAACTCATAGTCCGTCAGATCCGTAAAGAACAACCAGATCTAGTCATCACAAGCGAACCATANAGAAAATTCCTGCCCTGGCATAGAGACAACCGGATAACCGGCCAGGTTACCCTAGATTCTGTTTATCCTTATGGAAGAGATCATTTACATTACCAAGAACTGTGGGAAAAGGAATCTTTGGAACCCCANAACACTAGAGCTATTTGGTTTTGGGGAACAGAAAACCCTAACATTTTTATTGATATAGNNAATTTTGTGGATANTAAGATCANGGCNTTGCANTGCCACAAAACNCAAATATACGNGCAGGACAANCAAGATTTTGCTTCCAAAATAAAAGACCGGGCTAGCGACGCCAGCTCCGGCCTAATATCCTCAGAATCTTTTAGAGAGGTAACTTTCAGAGTTTAATGATCATGGGTGTGTACGTAACCATCCGTCAACCATAATGACTCAACTTCACTNATCTGGAATTTGGGTTTAACGGTAGTGAAATTGATNATATCTCCCAAGATCTCTCGGCCATGTTNNTTGAATCCTTCATGTACTTGGTCAACATCTTCAAAATACAATTGGGTTATAACATTATATAGAGGGGGTTCGGCGGGATTTGCATCTGATATACCCTTTGCCACCTCGTACTTTTGAATCCCAAATTCTTGCATTCTTTCACTTACCATAGGCATATGGGTACCAATATAGTACGCCATATCAAATCCATCAGATTCTTCAGGATCATACATTACAGTAACAATTATCATATACCCTCCAGATCTCGTTANGCTAAAAAGTTATGCTACTTCTACTGTAGCACCTGCTTCTTCTAGTTTTGCCTTAATAGTATCAGCTTCCTCTTTGTTAGCACCTTCTTTAACTCTTGCTGGCGCAGATTCAACCAATTCTTTTGCTTCTCTTAATCCCAAAGCGGTGACTTCTCTCACAGCTTTAATAACATTAATTTTGTTATCACCAATAGCTGATAGAGTTACTTCAAAGTCTGTCTTCTCTTCTCCGCCTCCAGCGTCAGCGCCTGNACCTGCATCACCAGCTGGAGCTGCAGCAGCAACTGCCACAGGAGCAGCAGCAGTGATACCAAACTTGTCTTCTAACCCTTTGACTAGTTCTTGTACCTGCATTACATTCATTTCGGATATTGCGTCTAATATTTCATCTGTAGTAACCATTTGTTCTCCTATTACATTATTTATTTTTATTTTTAAGCACTACCGGAATTTTCCATCTGAGAAATTCTAGATTGTAAAATTCCACCCAAGCTATATAAAGGACTATTCAGCGCTCCTGCGAGTTGATAGAGAGGCGATTGCAATTGACCCATTANCTTCGCAATCAAATCTGGTTTNGGAGGCAATTTAGCCATGGATTCGACATCTTTCTTTGTGTAAGTTTCGGTATCTCCNACGACTGCCCCATAAATATTTAGAGGAGAACCCGTCCTCTCAACGTAAGAAGCTAATGCTTTAGCTACAATCGTAGGGTCATCATAGCCAAANGCTACCCCTGTGGGACCTTGTATTATATCGTGGACATTACTTTTTCCTGCTGAATCAGCAGCTAACTCTAACAGTGTTTTCTTGACTATCAGGAATTCTATGCCTTCANTCCTCATGGATTTTCTGAGGTCGGTCATGGCATTAACATCTATATTCGAATAATCAGCAGTCACCGCAATCGTGCAGTTCTGCAATTTTTCTTTGATGCTCTCCACTTGATTAATTTTTCTTTCCGTTGGCAATTTAACCTCCGACAACAAAAAAACCTGTCTCTTAAGACAGGTCGACTGTGTGNATTACCACATGCCTCGGTAGGGGGCTAAGCATTACAAACCTACTGTCTTAAGCGTTCGTTATTTNGTTGTTATCTTATTATTTCTTATTCAACCTTCATAGCAAGGAGCTGTTGGACGTCTAATTGTACACTAGGACCCATAGTAGAAGTCAAGAAGGCAGTTTTAAAAAACGTNCCTTTGATTTCAGTTGGTTTCTCTCTGTTAATAGAGTCAATNAGCACAGTCAAGTTTTCCATCAGTTGTTCAACTTCAAAACTAATTTTGCCAATGGGATTGTGTATGATTGAGGTACGATCTGTTCTAAATTCAACTCTACCCTGACGTGCTTCTTCTATTGCTCTTGGCAGATCNCTAGCTTGTACTAAAGTACCATTCCTAGGATTAGGCATCAGTCCTCTCCTTCCGAGAACAGGACCTAATTTGGATATTTTAGGCATAACATCTGGAGTTGCTAATCCTACATCGAATTCAAGCCATCCACCTTCTATATCACTTATNAAATCATCTTCACCAACGAAATCAGCGCCAGATTGCTTTGCAATCTCAACTCCTTCAGCCCTAGTNAAAACCAATACTCTAACTTGTTTACCTAGACCATTTGGCAATACGGTTACACCTCGAACCATTTGATCTGCATGTCTTGTATCGGCATTTGTTTTTATGTGAAGTTCAACAGTCTCATCAAATTTTACCTTTGACATTTCCTTCAATATAGTTAGTGCTTCATCTGGAGAATGTAGTTTATCCCTATCTATCCGGTCAGCAGCAGCTGACATTCTTTTACTTAATTTAACCATCTTATACTCTCTATCCTTCTACTATTATCCCCATACTACGAGCTGTACCTTCAATAATTGCCATGGCTTCTTCAACNGATGANGCATTCANATCTTCTAATTTTGTCTCAGCAATCGACTGAAGAGATGCCTTGGACACTGAGCCTATTGCGCCTTGTCGTACATCACTAGAACCTTTCGGAATCCCTGCAGCTTTTCTTAGCAATTCAGAGGCAGGAGCCGTTTTAGTTACAAAAGTAAAAGATCTATCTTCATAAACTGTGAGNTGAACAGGGACGATAGTGCCTGTGACATTACTTGTCCTAGCATTATATTCTTTTACAAACTCCATGATGTTAACACCATGCTGACCTAATGCCGGGCCCACCGGGGGTGCTGGACTAGCTTTGCCAGCTTCCAATTGAAGTTTTATTATTGCAAGGACTTTCTTTGCCACTTTATTCTCCTAATTTACCTATGCCCGTTCAACTTGTAAAAAGTCAAGTTCTACGGGAGTTTCTCTTCCAAAAAATGAGACCAATACTCGTACTTTACCTTTGCTTTCATCAACATCATTAATAGCGCCAATAAAGTCCACAAATGGGCCTTCAGTTATGCGAACNACATCACCATTCTGAAAGCCAATTTTGACTTTGCTAGGCGTTGAATCCACTTGCTTAAATATCTCGTCAACCTGACTATCTTCTAAAGGTGTAGGCTTCGATCGTCTATCANTACCATCCTCTGATGATACGAATCCTGTAACTCCAGGAGTATTTCTTACGATATACCAACTATCGTCATCCATGGTCATTTGCACTAATATATAACCTGGAAATAATTTTTTCCTCTCAGGCGTACGTTGACCATCTTTGAAAACTACTTCCTCTTCAGTAGGAACCACCACATCCATAATTTTTTCGTGCATTCCTAAGCTTTGGATGCGTAATTTAAGATTTCTTTCTACAATATCTTCTTGTCCAGAATAAGTATGCACGATGTACCATTTGGGTCCATCTACAGACACATCCTGATTGTTGTTAGATATAGTCATATTAAGTTAATTGTCCTATATAATTTGAAGCTTAGAGNACGTATTTACCAAAAGTTGCAGCAAGAACCCTGTCCAAACCACCCAAATAAAACCCCATTATAACTGCTAGAACCAATACGACTATAGTCAACCGGATAGTTTCTTCTTTACTAGGCCATACCGACTTCCTAAGTTCCGACATTGTTTCTCTTAAGAAAGCTATGGGACCTGTTCGATTAACGGCTTGTTGTCTTACTGCTCTTCTTGAGCCTGACGAAACCATTATCCTATCTAGTCTCCCTATGAAGAACATGTGCTCTACATTTTGGACTCGGACAGAATTTTTTCAGTTCTATTCTCTGAGTATCATTCCTCTTGTTTTTTGCTGTAGTGTAATTACGCTCTCCACACTCAGTGCATTGCATAGTCACTACGTCCCTTACTCCACTTTTAGCCATTTCTTATCACTCAATTAATTTTGTGAAGACACCAGCACCAACGGTTCTACCGCCTTCTCTTATAGCAAATCTCAAACCCTCTTCAATAGCAACCGGNGTTATCAACTCAATAGCCATCGTTACATTGTCTCCAGGCATGATCATTTCTATTCCATCAGGAAGCTTGATAGAACCAGTGATATCACTGGTTCGAATATAAAACTGAGGTTTGTATCCATCAAAGAACGGAGTATGTCTACCNCCTTCTTCTCTGCTCAATATATATACTTCTGCCTCTGCTTTCGTATAAGGTTTCATTGACCCAGGTGCTACTACCACCTGACCACGCTCTACTTCTTCTCGGTCAATACCCCTAAGNAGNATACCCACTGCATCACCTGCCTCTGTGGTATCAAGATATTTATGGAACATTTCAAGCCCNGTAGCNGTCGATCGAATGGTGTCACCAAATCTTACAATTTCAACTTCTTCACCTTGATTCAAAGATCCTCGTTCAACTCTACCAGTCACAACAGTGCCTCGGCCTTTAATGCCAAACACGTCTTCAATAGGCATCAAAAATGGCTCATCTACTAATCGAGTAGGTTGAGGGATGTAGTCATCCATAGTATCCACAAGCTTCTGCACTTCAGCCATCGCATCTGGATCTCCTTCCAATGCTTTAAGACCACTAACTCTAACTATAGGCGTATCGTCTCCAGGGAACTCATAAGTGNTTAACAACTCTCTGACTTCCATCTCAACTAACTCTAATAATTCTTCATCGTCCATCATGTCACATTTGTTTAGTGCAACAAGAATTCTAGGAACTTCCACTTGTCTTGCTAACAAAATGTGTTCTCTNGTCTGNGGCATAGGNCCGTCAGGGGCACTCACTACCAAAATAGCTCCGTCCATCTGAGCTGCACCTGTGATCATGTTTTTGATGTAGTCTGCGTGCCCAGGGCAGTCAACGTGAGCGTAATGCCTGTTATCAGTTTCGTACTCNACGTGTGCTATAGCAATAGTTACACCTCGAGCTTTCTCTTCTGGAGCATTATCTATCTGATCCATTCCTTTGAACTCTGCTCCGCCTCGCTCCGCCAACGACCTAGTAATAGCCGCTGTGAGAGTTGTTTTCCCGTGGTCAACGTGACCAATGGTACCTACATTTACGTGTGGTTTAGACCTGTCAAATTTTTCTGCTGCCATGTTGGTTTTTTTACCTCAATCTTCTTTTTTATACTTTATTTTATGGAGCCCAGAGGCGGGATTGAACCGCCGACCTCGTTCTTACCAAGAACGCGCTCTACCACTGAGCTACCTGGGCTTGCCTAGACAAACCCTTGTAATGGTGGAGCGGGTTGGATTCGAACCAACGTAGTCCTTCCGGACGCCAGATTTACAGTCTGGTGGATTTAACCACTCTCCCACCGCTCCATTACATGGAGCCCCAGTGGGGATTCGAACCCCAAACCTGCCGATTACAAATCGGCTGCGCTACCATTGCGCCACAGGGGCCCGCGCACCTAGAAAACCACTATAAAATAGCCCCGTAAATTCGGGGCTATTACAACTGGTCNTCTCGTAGCGCAGATTATATATGACCCATGCATTCAGTGTCAATCCAAAGCACCATAAAAGCAACATATAAATAAGGCCTATTGACGGGCAATTCTAATATCAATAAACTCTCTTCCGACCACAAAANATTNTGTTAAATTGTACGGAGCGGAAATTATGCCTTTAAACCTTCCTGACTATATAACCGATGTCCCTGACTATCCCAAACCAGGCATNCTATTTAAAGATATTACTCCGCTTCTTCAAAACCCTGAAGCCTTTACTCAATGCATAGCAAAACTTGCTGACNTGTATCGCAATTCCGAATTCGATGTCATCGCAGGTATCGAGTCACGTGGATTCATATTCGCATGCCCTTTGGCCATCGAGCTATCAACGTCATTTNTCCCGATTCGTAAAGCAGGTAAATTACCTAGAACAACTTTCCAAGCACAATACGAACTAGAATATGGATCTGAAATAATCGAGATACATGAGGACGCTATCAAACCTGATTCAAAAGTGTTAATTATAGATGATGTATTAGCAACAGGAGGAACAGTCAAAGCTGCCATCAATTTAGTTGAACAAAGCGGAGCGACTNATATTGAAGTTTGCACCATTGTTGAATTGCTCTTTCTGAAAGGAAGAGAAGCACTTACTGACACAAAATTAACTTCTCTGATTACTTTCTAAACTGATATTTATAATGTATTAAGTAGAAAAANTTAGTGAAATCTGATAATTTAACGCTAATGATTAGTTTAAATAAACCGTAGGTGAAGGAGAGAAAATGGCTGAATCAATCAACATAGGTAATGTGGAAGTNACATGCGTACTGGATATGGTNCCCCCGCCACGACCAACTACCGCGATGTTCCCAGAAGTAAGTGAATCAGAATGGGATGNGCATCAGGATGCATTGGAAAACGGACAACTCCAATTGTATTACACAGCATTCGTTGTCAAATCAATGGACCAGCTTATGATGGTAGATACAGGGATGGGNCCCGGACCGCATCCTGACAGAGGAAATTTGACTGGAGACCTGTACAACGCTATCAGACCTGTTCTAGCTCCCCCTGACATNGGGGATAATCACACCAATGTATCCCCTTCAGACCAAGTCAATTTTGTGATACACACTCACCTACATGCAGATCATGTTGGATGGAACCTCAGATACCAAGGAGGCATGCCAGCCCCTTCATTCCGTCGAGCTCGGTATCTTGTGCCCAAAGAAGACTATGATTATTTCACTGAGCCTGAGCGTTTAGAAGGATTAGAATATATACAGAGACAAGTGATGCCTNTGAGGAGACTAAGACTACAAGAAATCGTAGAAGGGGAATACGTTATTAACGATGAGATCACAACACAACCTGCTCCAGGCCATACTCCTGGCCATCGTGTAGTTTATATCAATTCAGGTGGCGAAAAAGGAGTAATCGTTGGAGATGTTCTCCATTCCGTAGCACAGGTAGCTCATCCAGAATGGTGTGCGGGAGTCGATGTAGACAAAGCATCAAGCGCAAAAAACAGATTGGAAATACTGGAAAAAGCTGAAGCAGAAGATATGATAGTGTGTGCCGGACACTTCCCTCCTGGATTAGTATTCGGTAAAGTAAAGACTGTGGATGGTAAACGAACCTGGAATCCTATTTAATCCTTAAGTGAGTTATATAAAATAAAATGAGTAAAATTTCAGATTTTCTAGAGAAAATACATAGTGCTGCTCCAACTCCGTTAGGCTTTGGGGCAGACCGCTCTGAAAAANCTCCTGGTCTAGGATTGTTTGCGTCCCTTAACAAACCTACCAAGCAGAAGCTTTCAACCTTGTCTAATAATGTCGATGCGATTATCTTTTCAGAGAAACCAGACAATAACCTAGTAAAAGACATTGCCATTCCTTGGATGTGCAGTGGAACANATTCTGAAGATTCGGTTTCATCACTAGTGGAAATTGGATGCGACAGTATTCACTGCGATCTAAGCGCCGAAGTATCAGCTATAGCGAACGACGATATATCAGTGTTCTTATCCGTACCAGTTGAGTCAGACTGGAATCAACTCATGATACTTAATACTCTACCNGTAGACGGGTACATAATTAATCCTAAGGACCTAAGTTCAATTTCNCTCAAGAAATTAAGCGAAATTGGTTCGATAACCAGAAGTACTGACAAATATTGCCTGCTATCGATTAACCAGTCTCCTAAAGCAAGTGAATTGGAAGCCTTGAGAAAAGTAGGGGTAATGGGATTAATCATTAACGGCGATGAAGTTAGCACGCCCGATATCAAGAAACTCAAAACCAACCTCACGNATATGCCTAACCCCAACCATAAACGTAAACAAAGACCCCAAGTGAAGTCCGTATTCGAAATAGAGGAATAAAGCTCTAATTAGTAATCANATAACCATTTGATATCTTCAGACCTATAAGCTCGATGATTTCTGTATAATGGGAGCTATACCTACATNGATTGGGGTTTTATGATTACAGAAGCTATAAATAAACTTATGTCCCTTGAATCACTAGATTTCAACGAGTCAACTGAAGTAATGACTAAGATTATGACCGGAGAAGTGAGCGAAGTTCAACTTTCAGCATTTCTAACATCTCTTCAAATGAAAGGTGCTACCTCCNACGAAATTGCAGGAATGGCCACGATTATGCGAGAAAAATCAAATCAAATTACTTTAGATTATGATCTTGTTGACACCTGCGGAACAGGAGGAGATGGTCAAAACCTTTTTAACATATCAACTGCATGTATATTTGTAGCAGCAGCTATGGGTTTAAAAATTGCGAAACATGGCAACAGAGCCGCCTCCGGAACTTGTGGTAGTGCNGATGTCCTTGAAGGTCTTGGTATAAACATAGAACTTTCACCAGAACAAGTAGCTTCATGCATTGAATCCGTCGGAGCTGGATTCATGTTCGCTCCTATGTTCCATCCAGCAATGAAATATGCTGGACCTGTCAGAAGAGAACTCGGAATCCCAACCATATTCAATATTCTAGGACCTTTGACCAACCCCGCAAAAGCGACCCACCAAATATTAGGAGTTTCCAATTATGATATGGGACAACAAATGGCTGAATCCTTACAAAAAATGGGNGTAAGAAAGGCCATTGTTGTACATTGCGAATCGAATGATGGCGGCGTAGACGAATTGACTTTAGATGGTATAAATCACATGTGGAATGTCAACAATACAAATATCACTCATTCCCAGTTCACTGCCAATGATATTAACATGAATTCGATTCCACTTAGCGAAATAAAAGGTCAGGACAAATCTTATAATGCGTCCATAATAAAAGATGTTCTTGAGGGTAATAGTTCTCCACATAGAGACACAATACTTCTTAATTGTGGAGTTATTGCACAGATGTGTGATTTAGTAACAACATTAGAGGAAGGGGTTGAATTAGCAAAAAAAACTATTGATTCTGGTGAAGCTAATTCGAAACTGACCGAATTGAAGGAATTATCATTATCCTTATGATAATTGAGATAACATATGCCTAAAAATGATTCAAAAACCATATTANATCAAATAGTTGATGCGAAATTACTAGAGATCTGTGAGCAAAAAAACCATACTCCATTAAACGTATTAGAGGAACGTATCAGTCAATGTCTACCTCCTATNAGTATGGCAANAGCTTTGTCACGCACAAGTAATATCAAATTACTAGCAGAAATCAAAAAAGCTTCACCATCAAAAGGGTTATTATGTCCTGATTTCAATCACACTGAGTTGGCACTGACATATGCTACAAACGGAGCTTCTGCAATTTCAATACTAACTGACCCTAGATTCCAAGGCGAATTAGATCACCTATACGAAATAAAACAGTGCNCCACAATTCAATCTATACCAGTGTTACGCAAAGATTTCATACTAGANGAATATCAAGTTTATGAATCTAGAGCCAACAATGCTGANTGCATTCTCTTAATAGTATCTATCCTCACTGCAGNAGAATTAGATTCATTGCACTCACTGGCCACCAAACTTGGCATGGATGTAATTGTAGAAGTTCACGATAAATCTGAACTTGATATAGCATTACANTTATCCCCACAAATCATAGGTATCAACAACCGAGANTTAAAGACATTCAATACAGACATCAACACCACAATAAATNTATGTCAAACTATTCCAAGCAACATAGTCGTTATCAGTGAAAGCGGNATACATAGCCCTGAACACATTAAGACTCTTTCAAAATTTAATATAGATGCAATCTTAGTAGGAGAAGCATTAGTCACAAGCAACGATATCCCTGCAAAAATAAACTCTTTGATTGATCCTATCAACGGTAGTCTCTAATGACAGATATCAAAATATGCGGCATAAGAGACTACGAATCTGGACTAGTTGCGCAAAAATATGGTGCTAATTATCTGGGATTTGTGTTTCATAAACCTAGTCCTAGATATATTGATCCATCGCAGGCTTCAGACATAATAAAAAAATTGAGAGAGAATATACAGAGTCCCACCAAATATGTTGGATTATTCGTAAATAAAGACATCAACGAAGTCTTAGATATAAGNCAAACTTGTAACCTTGATATAATTCAGTTATCTGGAGAAGAGTCCCCAGACTACTGTAGTGCAATTTCGTTGCCAGTATTCAAAGTTATCCATATAGCACCTTTAGATACAATTGGAGACATAGAGAGAAAAATGGATTTATACTTGAACCATGTGGATAAAATCATGTTAGACAATGGAGGGACCNTATTAAAAGGAGGAACTGGTAAAACATTCAATTGGGATATAGCTAAGCAACTATCTCAAAAAGGCCATAAATTTCTCCTCGCAGGAGGTCTAAATATATCTAACATNTCCGAAGCAATTCTTTCATTAAATCCAATAGGCTTAGACATTTCCAGCGGAGTAGAGACGCAAGGTATCAAGGATCATGACAAAATTATAACCCTATTAAATNTTACTCATTCATTACAAAAATAAGACAAGGATGAACCCATATGACAACCTTAAATTCTAATTTACCTGATAATAATGGCAAATTTGGACAATTCGGCGGCAAATATGTACCCGAAACCTTNATGGCAGCTTTAGAAGAAGTAGAATCCGCATACATCAATTTTATTAACAACCATACTTTACAAGACAGACTACAATCGCTTCTGCACAATTATTCAGGGAGACCTACAGCTTTGTACTTTGCAGAAAATCTCACTAAACAGTGTGGCGGTGCAAAAATATACCTAAAGCGAGAAGATTTAAATCACACAGGTGCACACAAAATCAATAATGCCTTAGGACAAGCACTGCTTGCTAAAGAACTCGGGAAAACACGCGTTATTGCTGAAACTGGAGCTGGCCAGCATGGAGTTGCTACAGCCACAGCCTGTGCCATGTTAGACATAGGATGTGACATATACATGGGAGAAGAAGACATTGAACGACAAGCTTTAAACGTATACAGAATGAAGCTGCTCAAAGCCAATGTGATTCCCGTGAAATCAGGTACTAAAACCTTGAAAGATGCTATAAACGAAGCTATCAGAGATTGGGTGACCAACGTTGAAACTACCCACTACTTGATAGGGAGTGCTATAGGCCCTCATCCGTATCCAATGATTGTCAGAGATTTCCAGTCGGTTATCGGAAGAGAAGCCAAAAAACAAATATTGGAAACTGAAGGGAGACTACCCACCCATGTAATCGCTTGCGTAGGTGGCGGAAGCAATGCGATCGGTATGTTTTATGACTTCATTCAAGATCAGGAAGTCAAGTTAATCGGAGTAGAAGCAGGAGGNACTGAGATAAGTCCGCTAAAACACTCATCAACATTAACNGCTGGTACACCAGGAGTACTACACGGGACCATGTCCTATTTACTGCAAGACAAAGAAGGACANGTGATAGGGACACATAGTATATCTGCAGGATTAGATTATCCTGGAGTGGGACCTGAACACAGTTATTTAAAAGACATAGAAAGAGCAGAATATGTCTCTGTAAACGACAAAGAAGCATTGGCAGGATTTCATAGATTGTCTGAAGTAGAAGGAATTATCCCTGCCCTTGAAACAGCTCATGCCATTTCATACGCTTGTGATTTAGCGCCTACCCTCAGACCTGAAGACATCATAATTATTTGTTTAAGTGGCAGAGGAGACAAAGACATCTCTATAGTGGCTGAGCAAGAATCTCTATTTTAGTGATTGCAAACAGTACCATTTAAACCCAAATAGGACTAGTATTAATGTACAAAGTCTCACACAAACGCAAGAGAGGAGCATAATATGGANTTAGGATTAACAGATAAAGTTGCCATAATCACAGGTGCGAGTGATGGAATAGGTAAAGCAGCCGCACGAAGAATCGCAGCAGAAGGTGGGACAGTGATGATTATTGCCAGAACCGANTCTACTCTCAATGCTGCCGCTGATGAGCTCAGCCAAAACTCAAAAGGCCAAGTTATACCTGTGGTAGGTGATGTGTGTGATCCTGACCTACCAAAAAGAGTAGTAGAAGAAGCCATCGGTAAATTTGGAAGAATAGACATACTGGTCAACAATGCAGGCCGCTCAATGGCCAAACACTTTGACTCAGTGAGTGATGTAGATTGGGAAGAGGACTTTGACCTAAAAGTATGGGGCGCAGTAAGACTCATCAGAGCTGTNATACCAGAAATGCGCAAAAACAATGGTGGACGAATAATTAATGTGACTAATTTGGGAGGAAGAACCCCTGGCCCTTCGTCGATGCCAACATCCATCTCCCGAGCCACAGGTATCGCAATCACTAAAGCACTATCAAAAGATTTAGCATCGGACAATATACTTGTGAATACGGTATGCATAGGATTAGTCAAAAGNGGTCAACATGACCGAAGATATGAAGCACTAGACAAAGAAGAATACAACCTCACACTAGATGAATACTATGAACAATTAGGACAAAGAGTACCAATTGGTAGAGTTGCGGAATCNGAAGAAGCAGGTGATGTGATTGCATTTTTAGCTTCAGAGCGGGCTAGTTACCTTACCGGGATAGCAATTAATATAGATGGTGGAACATCAGCCGTCCTATAAAATAATCTAAAGGAGAAATTGATGCCTGAATCCTACAAAAATGAACTACAACCATCTCAGAGAGTACTTCTAGGAGCTGGGCCTAGCGGTGTTAACCCTAGGGTATTGAAGGCCATGACCTTACCTGTGATTGGACACCTAGATCCTGAGTTCTTTCNAATNATGGATGAAGTGTGCATCATGCTTAGAAAGGTGTTCCAAACGGACAATTGGTTCACATTACCTCTCTCGTCTACAGGAACAGGTGCGATGGAGGCCGCGTGTACCAACTTGTTAGAACCAGGCAGTAAAATACTAATTTTCAAAAATGGTTATTTTGGAGTCAGGCTTGCAGATATTGCANCNCGCTGCAGGGCAGAAGTAATATCGATAGATCTTGAATGGGGCAAACCAGTTACCCCGCAAATAGTAGAAGAGCATTTAAACCAACATCAAAACATAGACGTAGTGGGTATTGTTCATGCAGAAACTTCAACAGGAGCTTTATCCCCTATTCCCGAGATATCAGATTTAGTNCACCGAGCTGNGGCACTACTTCTAGTAGATGCAGTTACTTCTCTAGGAGGGCATACCTTAAAAATCGACGAATGGGGAATCGATGTTTGCTACAGCGGTACCCAAAAATGTATNGGGGCGCCTCCTGGACTGGCCCCAATCACATTAGGCGATAGAGCCATAGAACTGATTCGGAATCGTAAGTCAGACGTTCAGAGTTTTTATTTCAACTTAAAGGATATTGAAACATACTGGAATGATAATAGAGCCTATCATCACACCANCCCTATTTCTATGACTTACGCTATACGAGAAGCATTACGTATGCTCNTAGAAGAAGGATTAGAAAACAGAATAATCAGGCATGACAAAGTGGCATCAGGATTAAGAGCAGGGCTGAACGCACTGGGATTACAATTACTATCTGAACCAGAATATCAACTCAACCCTTTAACGGCTGTNAGAATTCCTGAGGGTATATCTGATACAGACATTAGATCCAAACTACTTCAAGACNATAANATTGAAATAGGTGGCGGNNTNGGNGAATTANGAGGGAAAATTTGGAGANTTGGATTAATGGGAGAAAATGCCCGAGAATCCATAGTNTTTAATTTACTTTCAGCGCTGGAAGAAAGCCTTGATCANTTTGGTTATGAAGTNGCGTTTGGCAGTAGCTTGTCGGCGGCGCAAATGACATATGCAAACTACTCAAAATCATCTTAATACTACATATAAATTGTAACTTACAAGTATTAATACGAGTCCTTGAATTTCATCGGAANCTCACATTATCTCTACCCAAATCACTTATAGTTTTGCAGCCCATCAACTTCATNCCCCTCACAATTTCTTCATGCATCAATGTCATTGCCCTGTCTACTCCAGCTTCNCCTGCAGCAGCTAAAGCATAAAGGTACATCCTGCCTCCTGAACAGGCTTTGGCCCCCAACGACAAAGCTTTTAAAACATGAGTCCCTCTTCGGATACCACCATCACAAATTACATCAATCTTATCGCCAACAGCGTCAACAATTTCAACTAATTGATTAAACGGGGACCNCGAGCCATCNAGTTGCCTNCCGCCATGATTGGAGATCATAATGGCGGTCGCTCCTACATCAACCGCTCTCTTCGCATCTTCGACCGACATTATGCCTTTAAGACATAAATCTTTATTCCATTTCTTTTGTATCGATTCAATGGTTTGCCAGTTCATGTTTTGATCCAACATTGAATTAAAATATTCTCCTACAGAAATTGTTACATCGGTTCCTTGTTTAATGTGATCTTGTAATTGAGGCAATTCAAATTTCTCTCGGAATAAATAATTCAGTGTCCATCCAGGNTGTAATGCAAAACTACTCATACTNTTAAGGGTTAATTTGGGAGGAGATGTAAATCCGGTACGGTAATCTCTTTCTCTATTCCCCCCCACGATGGTATCTACAGTGACCGCAATCGCATCGAAATCATTCTCAATACATTTGTCAATCATACTGTTATTTAGACCTTCATCTTTATGAACATAAAGCTGGAACATTTTAGGAGCTCCATAATTTTGTGCAATTTCTTCTATGCTCACAGTAGCCAAAGAAGATATTCCAAAAAATGTTCCGAATTTTTCAGCCACCTTAGCAACAGCTCTTTCTCCTTGATGGTGGAATAACCTTTGAAGAGCCGTTGGAGAAAAAAACAGTGGCAAATTAATTCTGCTGCCCATAACAGACACAGATATATCTATGTCCTCCACACCTCTAAGCACATTAGGTACTAGGTCACATTTTTCAAACGCTTCGGTGTTTTGAATAAGGGTAGCTTCATCATCAGAACCTCCGTCAATATAATGAAATATTGGGTAAGGCAAACGCTGTTTAGCCAGAGCCCTGAAATCTTTAGANTTATGACAACTCGNTATTTTGCTAACCATTTAGTACTCCGTGCTATATATTTATAAGTTGGGAAGGGACTCCAGTGACCTATGAAACTCTACCTTCCNATCGGGTGAATNATTATTATTTTTGACTTGAATAAAATCTTAACACATTATTAAATNCATCCATCTGATTCTCACTTATGTCTCAGCATCTTAAGCTTGATTTGTTTCTTGTTTTAGGTGAGTATATGTGTAAATCAAAGTTTGATATACAGGAGTCCGTTATGGAATTTGAAATTGCCGTGTTACCGGGAGACGGTATAGGTCCCGAAGTAACTCAAGAAAGNGTGAAGGTCCTAAAAGCTATAGAGACCCAATTTGGTCATAAATTTAACCTGAGCTACGGAGATATCGGCGGTATTTCAATAGATAAATACGGTACCGCCCTCACTGATGAAGTAGAACAAATTATTTCAAAGAGTGATGCAGTATTATTCGGTGCTGTTGGAGGACCTAAATGGGACGACCCCACTGCTGATACCAGACCTGAAGATGGTCTACTAAAAATGCGCGCTAACCTCGAAGCCTTTGCAAATATAAGGCCTGTCAAAGTATACCCTGAATTAGTCAATACCAGCGTATTGAAACCTGAAGTCTTAGATAACGTAGATATAGTGGTAGTCCGAGAATTAACTGGTGGATTATATTACGGGCAACCAAAAGGCAGAGGCACACAAGATGGTGCCGAAACAGCCACAGACACTTTATTNTATACAGCTCCTGAAATCGAACGGGTTTTACGAGTAGGATTTGAACTAGCAAAAGGAAGAAGGAAAAAACTCGCCTCAATAGATAAAGCTAATGTATTNGAGACGTCCAGATTATGGAGACAAATAGCTACTGANATAGCNTCTGACTATCCTGATGTGGAACTAGAACACGTATTAGTAGATGCATGCGCTATGCAATTGGTGCAAAGCCCTAGCAGGTTCGATGTAATAGTAGCGGAGAATACTTTTGGAGACATCCTGACAGACGAAGCCGCCATCCTAACAGCATCAATGGGGTTACTACCTTCAGCAAGCCTATCAGGCGTACCTCAAATTGGTAAAAAGACTCCCGGGCTATACGAACCAATCCACGGAACAGCTCCAGACATAGCAGGAAAAGGAATCGCTAACCCNACTGGTTCAATCTTAAGTACCGCTCTCATGCTTCGGTATTCTCTTGGACTTAATGAAGAAGCTATAACTATTGAAAAAGCAGTTGAACAAGTTTTGAGTGAGGGATTCAGAACCGCAGAATTAAATGGTCCAGATATAAAATTACTTTCCACAACAGAATTTGCGGATGAGATTGTAAAAAAAGTCTAATACTAANAGGANAAATCATTGAAACAACGAATTGTTTCATATTAATATACTACTCAACTAATCAATGGGATCAGAAGTGTCAGATTTACTAATAGCAATNTTAATATTCTTAGTCAGTGCCNGTGTAGTNGTTTATTGTGGNACAAAATTAGCCGTATATGGTGATGCACTTGCAGAACTNACAGGTTTAGGAAGGTTATTCGTAGGCAGCATTTTAGTNGCTTTAGCCACCTCTTTGCCCGAACTATCAACCAATATATCAGCTGTATCATTGAATCCACCAAATCCAGCAATTGCCATCGGTAATGTATTTGGTGCCAACATGATTAATTTATTCACNTTTGGTGCAGTGGCGCTAGTGTTTGGAGGATCAAGATTTCTATCTAACGTCTCTGTTGAGCAAAAATATCTAGTTTTCATAGCTATCCTAATGACCGTCGTGGGACTGTTATTCATCTCGGTTCCCCTCAATGCANGTGCATTCAACATTGGATTGCCAGCGGGCATAATTCTAATAATGTACGTCTTAGGTATGTGGTTCATCTATAAGAAAAAACCTGATGACGAAAACTCAGAATCAGATGAAATTCAAACCACGTTAACCCTAACCAAAGCATGGNTATTATTTGGTGTTGTATCTGNNGGTGTAGTNGTAGGAGGCATCTTCCTAGCAATTAGTACTGACCAAATTGCCGACATTACTGGGATATCGTCTGGTGTACTGGGGATNATAGCCGTATCAATTGTAACTACAATGCCCGAAGCCTCTGCAACTATAGCAGCTGCCCGTATGAAAGCGTATGATCTCGGGGTAGCAGGCCTATTCGGAAGCTGTGTTTTTAACGTTACCATCATAGGCTATGCAGATATNTTTTATAGAGACGGGATAATTACAACCCAAGGTGAACCAGCACACCAAATTGCTGGATTAGTCGCCGTAGGACTCATGCTAATTGGATTGGCAGTNATATTAGGCAAAAACAAATTACCAAAGCCGGTACTAACAGCAGGAGTGGCAGCTATCGTTGTAGTATACCTTGTAGGTGCTGTATTAGTGGCTACCAACGGGTAAACTATATCTCCGCTCCCAAGTACCTCAAGATTTCCACAAATTCCCCCTGANCATCTGACCAAGCAAACAANGCGGCCTCAACAACTGATTCACNGTCAATNCCAATAACCAATTGCTGAACTGGATAACTAGGGCCGTCCCCCCAAGGGCTTGTGGCCACTTGACGATCGGTCTCTGATAAATAAGCCTTACCATTAGGGTGGGAGTGATATATAACCACTGGAGGGTTTGATGAATCCAATTTGTTATTGAATTCTANAAGATCGGATCCTTCAATCACATATGCCGTTTCTGCCGTCCTGTCAGAAGCTGTGGGATGATTCCCTGCATCTTGATTATTCACACATTGCCTTGAAACACTCGCTACATTCTCCTCCCAAGAACCTTCTAACCAACCACAGCATTCAAAAGGATATACCTCTCTAGCTTGGCGATACAATTCATGGAGTAAATTATCTGCAATGTCAATCGGTCGTATCAAATCCATATTCACATGCTACTCGGTCTTATGGATGATTCATAACTATAAACTACGCTCTNATTATCAGAAATAGTTCCTGGTCTAGAACTTTCCACGGCAGCTATAGCAGACTCCGCAGAATGTCCTACATAAACCAAGTAACACGCTAGAATTACACCTGTAATTTCATTACCTGTTTCACAGGTAACCACAACAGGTCGTTCCCATTTTTCGAATTGCTCTTCAATGAACACAGAAATTCTATTGATTTGCTCAAAATCTGCATTAGCTAATGAATCGATAGGTTCAAATAATTCGAATAATTGCCACGGTTCAGCAGAAATGTTGTTTTCATCTAGGCGTACAACAGAAGAGATTTCTTGCATTTTAAAGAAAAACAGATCTTTACGCTCTGTAGCTCCCACNCTACCCGCTAGGGCACCTTCNATNATCCAACTAAAATTTAAATAATTAAAATCCATAGATTCTTCTCACGGAAATTGAATACTCTGTTATCCTAATTCTTCATCTTTGGTTTTTCAACTATGATGTTTAAAATATAATGCCATAAAAAGNTCCTAAAAACACGAGGTCAAATTGAATTACAAAAATATTAACTATTCATGCCCTAATAACATTGCCAATATACAATTAAATAGACCTGATGCATTAAATGCNTTCAACATGGATTTGATAACAGAACTTGAATCTGCACTCACCGAAGTCAAAGCCTCACAAAACATTAAACTATTAATNATTTCTGCGAANGGGCGAGCATTTTCAGCTGGAGCGGATTTAATNTATTTTAAATCCGTTGTCAGCGATCCTAAAGATCTCCAAAGATACATCANAAAATTAAACGAAGTATTTTTCTTAATCGANAGATTACCCATTCCTACANTATGTGTNGTACAAGGCTTCGCGCTAGCAGGAGGATTGGAGTTAATGCTATGCTGTGATCTCGTAATGGCCGCTAAATCTGCACAATTTGGCGATCAACACATCAACTTCGGTCTGATACCAGGAGGCGGTTCCTCAAAAAGGCTTGCCGAACGAATCGGAAAACAACAAGCTCTTGAACTAATGATCTCAGGAAGATGGATGGATAGTGAAGAAGCTTTGAGAACAAGTTTAGTNTACAAAGTGGTAGNTGACGCAGACCTGNAAACTANGGTCACAGATTTTGCCGAGAACATAAACTCTAAAAGCCGTGCTAGTTTGTGCAACATTAAAACTTTAATCAACCATTCAAACTACGCGGCACGCGACAATGCCATAGCTTTCGAAAATAACATGTTCGTCAAATACGTATCTTCACATAAGGACCCTTTAGAAGGATTAAATGCTTTTAGTGAAAAGAGAAAACCTAATTTTGATTAATTTTAAGTACCAAAATAATATATAATCTGTACAACAATGTTATAGGTACACTCATTTGAAAATCATAGACATACTATCAGACAAGCAAACAATATCATTTGAATTCTTCCCTCCCAGGAGAGCAGAAGGGATCCCTGATGTTGTAGANAAAATGAAAATGTTGTCCGCTTACACACCCGACTTTATCTCTGTGACTTATGGAGCAGGAGGAAGCACACAGGGTTTTACAGAAGAGTTATCGAGAATCGCAAAAGCGGACCTCAATCTTGAAGTAATGTCTCATATAACCTGTGTCGGCCAAACGACAGAAGAAATCGACCACATATTGAGCAGACTGAAAAGTAGTAATATCGACAACATCATTGGACTAAGAGGTGANCCTCCTAAGGGATCANACAAATTCATACCCACTGTTGGNGGATTTCAATATGCATCCGAACTAATAAACCATATCAACAATAANTTCGAGTTCTGTGTTGCCGCTGCTGCNTATCCTGAATCCCATACAGAGTCCACAAGCATAGATACAGATATTGAACATTTAAAAGAAAAAGTGGATATGGGTGTTGACTTCCTAATTACCCAATTNTTCTTTGATAACNATTATTATTTCAATTTCGTAGAACGCGCAAGGAAAGCTGGNATACAAATTCCAATTATTCCNGCTCTGTTACCCATTTTGAACGCATCACAGATCAGACGATTCACAACCCTATGCGGAGCCTCTATCCCAGAACAACTAAATAATAAACTTACAAAAATAGAAGATGATGATGACCAAGTTATCCAACTCGGCATCNAATACGCTAGCCAACAAGCNGAAAATTTATTGTCGAATAAAGTCCCTGGAGTGCACTTTTATGTACTTAATAAAAATTATTCAGTCCAAAAGATTTTAAAGAACCTGAATCTTGTTCCTCATTAAAATATAAGAGGTTAGCATGCCAATCATCTGNACCGGAATAGATATAATCGAAATTGATAGAATCCAANATGTGTTNTCACNNTATGGANATAGATTTCTGAATAAAATATTNACTCCCGANGAAATACNATACTGTAGAGGNCGTTCCCCAAATTTAGCAGGAAGATTTGCTGCTAAAGAAGCCACAATGAAAGCACTGAAAACCGGAGCACGAGGCGTATCATGGAAGGACATCGAAGTAATAAGGGCGTCAAATGGTGCACCTTCGATTAAGCTATATAANCGGGCCCTAGCTAGGTCAGAATCATTGGGTGTAAGCAGCCTCTCTATAAGTTTTTCCCACTCACGTGACTATGCAGTAGCATCAGTGATAGCATCTTCGNAAGAATAATGTNCATGCATTTCANAGNATGAGCTTTAAATATGTTGATCGATAATTTATTCACCNCATTAATAGAAGATATAGATTCACTAGAAGAANATGATTATGCNCTACTCTCCGANTTAAACGATAATGAATATAATAACTTTGTAAATACATGGAACATACTTGATCTAGAATCCAAATCCAAGTTAATTNGTAGACTTTATGAACTAAGCGAAGAAAATTCAGATCTNAACTTCGAAAAACTATTCAAACTGGGCCTACAATCGACCGATGAAAGCATAATATATTCTAGTCTTGAAGGGTTATGGGAATCAGAAGGNCATGACACACTACGNCGATTAATTAGGCTAGCNAACACAAATTTATCGCCTCACGTCAAAGGCAGTGTCATGACACATATTTCTAGATTTATATTATTNGGACACGATGGCCGGATTAATTCCGTAATGCTAGAAAACATACACCAATTGCTGAANNCTGCTTATACGAATANAGATGAACCNACAGAGATAAGGAGAAGAGCCTTAGAATCTCTTGGTTATTTCGATGATCTAGAAACCCAAGAATACATTAAAGAAGCTTATGCGAGTAACAATCCTGTTCTTAAAGTAAGTTCAATATACTCTATGGGAAAAACGTGTAACGACATTTGGATACCAATCCTCATCGAAGAATTGAAAAATGAAGATCCTGAAGTACGGTATGAATCAGTTGAGGCACTCGTTGAGATAGGNCAAGACGATTGTGCCGATGTACTCATGGATCTCATCACCGATGATGACCAACAAGTCAGACTATCTATTATTTCAGGATTAGGGAAATTGGGTACCNTGAGTTCCAAAGAATTATTGCTAGGTTGCCTAGANGATGANGATGANGAGATTGCAGAAGCAGCCCGTATTGCGTTGGAAAATATTGACTTCCTAGAAGACCCTCTTGGGCTGTAATACACCAAGCAAATCATGAATACATTACTAACTNATCAGCATACTAATCTTCTCGCTTCANCTCAAATTGGACATATGGCAACATCTGATAGTAAAGGTGTTCCTAGAATAATACCTGTATGTTTCGTTGAAGTTTCTGGGAACATTTATTCAATGATTGATAAGAAACCCAAAGTAACAGACATGACTAAATTAAAAAGGCTACAAAATATATTATCCAACCCTAACGTTTCTTTCTTAATAGACCACTACGAAGAAGATTGGGATAAGCTCTGGTATTTACAAATTAATGGGAAAGCATCTTTGATCNATACCCCTCACTCAGAAATGCACGATCAACTNATTCGGAAGTATCCACCGTATACTGTTATGAATGTATCCCATCAACCACTTATCCGCATAATACCTGAATCNATTAATCTATGGNTGAACAACAATTAGGAGATGCAAATGAAANNCCAAAACAAACAAGAATTACCATTAACAGGAATGCGAGTAATAGATGCAACACACATAGTNGCTGGTCCATTCTGCTCAATGATACTAGCAGATATGGGAGCAGAGGTAATTAAAGTTGAACGCCCCCTAACGGGTGAATTAGCACGGAAGAATGCNCCAATGATCACAAACGACAGNGGAGAATCTGTAAGTGCCCGTTTTTTATCAGTCAACCGAAATAAAAAGAGTATCGCCCTAGACTTGCGCAATCCTACTTGCAAAGAAGCATTTACTAATATACTAAAAGAATCAGATGTCCTTCTAGACAATTGGGGACCTGGTTCATTCGCGAGGTTAGGATTTGACTATGATACTTTGCAAACAATCAATCCTAGGCTTATCTATGCCACTATCACCGGATATGGAAATCTTCCTTCTAACAGCCCTTATGGCNGTTGGCCTGCTAACAACTTAAATGCACAAGCTATGGGAGGATGGATGGAAATAACAGGAGATGCCGACAGAGCGCCAAAACAAGTAGGAGATAATATTGGAGATTCTNTTCCTGGAGTATGGACAGCTTTAGCTATCGTGNTGGCACTACAATCTCGTAACAAAACTGGACAGGGTCANTTNATCGACATGGCTATGTACGATTGCATGGCNGCTCACATGGTTAGTGCTATGTCTCATTTTGAGGCTACTGGAGAAATAACNTCAAGAAGTCGTGAAAATGTAGTTAACGCTCAATTAACATTAAAAACCAATGACGGATACGTAGTACTTGCTGGAGCAGGGCCTAGCACAGGNGGAGAAAGCAAATTCCGGGAACTCTGGAANTTATTANATAGNAATGACCTAATCAACGATCCCAGATATTTAGGCATTGATATCCCAGGTGATTTTTATTTCTCCAATATAATGCCTGAAATAGAAAAATGGAGCATCAATAAGACTCGTATGGAAGTTACTTCCGAATTAACCAAACTAGGGTTCTCTATGGGATTAGTACAAAATGCGAAAGATCTTTATAACTGCCCTCAGCTCTTATCTCGAGAAATGTTCACTGAAGTAGAGAATACCATTGGAGGAAGGTTCCGGACGGTAGCAACCCCGATTAATTTGCAAGGGTGTATCAATCCTCCATCTAATGANCCTCCAAAACTAGGTTCTAACACGGTAGAAATACTATCTTCCTTAGGTAAATTAAATGAGGAACAGATNAGTTATTTAGAACAAAATAGACTAATTTCACAAAAATAAATTTTCCTATAGAATACTCCATATATGTGTAGGAGGAAGAGTCATGGATGGAGTATCAGCGATCGCAAAAATTCTAAAAGCAGAAGGCGTTGAATTTATAGGCTGCGTTCCTTACCAACCACTTCTTGAAGCCGCAGCTAGAGAAGATATTAGGCCAATAATATTTAGATTAGAATCGACTGGTATACATATGGTGGATGGCTATTCACGAATTACCAACGGAAACAAAATAGGTGTATTCATGATGCAAAACGGCCCNGGAGCAGAAAATGGCTTCGGAGGAGTCGCTCAAGCCTACTCTGAATCGGTCCCAATACTNCTGCTACCTGCAGGAATGCCTCGAAGTAAAAGAGGAGTNCATCCCAATTTTTATCCTACCAAAAGCTACGAAACTGTGACCAAATGGTCTGAAGAAATGAATACAGTAGATAGAATTCCAGACTTGTTAAGGCGTGCATTTACCAAATTGAGATCAGGTAGGCCTGGTCCTGTGCTCTTAGAAATACCTCAAGACATTGCTGATGGAACAATCGATGATGACGAAGTATACAAATACATATCTCCCAAACCGCTGAAACAGGGCGGAGACCCNGATGCGATACGNAGAGCAGCTAATGCCATATTGAAAGCATCTAATCCCGTAATTCATGCAGGACAAGGGGTACTATATGCTGAAGCCACAGATGAATTAATACAGNTCNCAGAATTCCTCCAATGCCCTGTAATGACCACACTACCAGGGAAAAGCGCTTTCCCNCATAATCATCCGTTACATATCGGAACCGGAAGNCCTAGCACTACCAGTGCTGTTCATAAATACTTACCAGAATCAGACTTAATATTTGGCGTAGGGTGCAGTTTTACTAAAACTAATTTCTCTGTNCCTTTAAAAGGGGATAAAATCTTCGTCCATACAACAAATGATGAAGATGCAATCAATAGAGAATATCATACACAATACCCTATTCTCGGAGACAGCAAAATAGTCTTAAATCAGCTCTTAGAAGAATTGAGGAATACCTCTACCCCTAGAGCGNAAAACACTCANCTGCAAGAAGATATACAACAACTACACAAATCATGGATTCAATCTTGGGAACACAAATTGAAATCAGATGAAAAGCCACTCAATCCCTATAGGGTAGTATGGGANCTGATGAAAACTGTNGACTTAGACAATACTATTATTACACATGAATCTGGTAGTTCTAGAGAGTANCTAGGGCCTTTCTGGGAAGCACGAAACCCTCGCAGTTTTATAGGATGGGGTAAATCCACTCAATTAGGCTATAGCCTTGGGTTGGCAATGGGGGCCAAACTAGCAGCGCCTGAGAAATTAGTTATCAATGTTATGGGAGACCTCGCATTTAGTACCGTAGGTATCGATATAGAAACAGCTGTTAGATGCAATATACCCATTCTCACAATCATCATCAATAACGCATATATGTCAATTTATGATGACAGAAGATTCCCTGTAGCTGTTGAAAAATACAATATAAAACAATTATCAGGTGAGTTTACAGANATGTGTACGTCCTTAGGAGCNTTCGCTCAGCAAGTTACTGAGCCCAACGAAATTATTCCAGCAATAACTAGAGCTATACAAAGGACTGAACAAGGCCAACCAGCGGTACTAGAATTTATGACAAGAGACGAAGGNGAATATTCTAAATTTACATTTTGATACTAAATCTCAATAAAACTAGTTTGTCCTCAAATAAAATCACATATAGAGAACTTCGGAAGCTATGTATCTTAACTGCTTTGCTCATAAGCAGTCTTGGGTGTCTCATAAATTTAGAAGATACACTTTCAACAAATATTACACCCANTGCTAGTTTGGAAAGCGGCATATCAGAGACGAATGAACCTGAAGTAATAACCCCAACTATCCCCTCCACCTTTAAGCCCACTCCTACGGTTCCACCCACATTNGAAACTCATAATACCCCAACCCTCAATCCTACGGTGNCCCCCACCAGTNCCCCTACTCCGATACCTACAATAATCAGCCATACACCAATAGATCCGACTATAGAACCTACAACAATTTCAGAATCTAATACGGCGTTTGTCATTACTATAGAAATAGAAGTCCCCACNCCTGTCCCCCCAGCGAATACCAAAATTTTAGCNGTCAAAAACAAAAACAACTCCTACTGGTTAGACATAGAAATCACTTCTAGTACAGAAACATACGACAAAATAATCAAGAACGTAATAATTAACGATAATCAGGAATATGTGGTAAGGCTATCAAAGATTAATACCGAACAATACAGAGGTCAGTTTAATATAGACGATTATCTACTTAGGGAAAAAACCTTAAAATGGGCAAACAACAATCTAGATATTAAGGTCGAAAACTTNCCTGAAAGANTTGCCTGCACTGGGAGCATGAGACCCATAATACATTGTGGAGATAAAGTAATCTACGAGCCTGCGAATCATGGGGATCCACTGCAAGTAGGGGATATTATAACCTATAGGCAGTTGGTATCAGATATAGATGCTTCCACTGAGTGTCCTGTCTATGATGATGTGATTACAATAGTTGAAGGCTATATTATTCACCGGATCGTACAGGTACTTCCTAGTTACAATGTGAATCGCTATATGACAAGAGGGGATAATAATCCTGACCAGGATTCATGCCTAGTCAAAGAGGAACATGTAATCTTCAGGGCCCTAGAAATAATCCCNAGATACTACGTGGAAAACGATCTGGAATATGATTACCAATTGGTGAGTCACCAAAATTTACTCAAAGAACGAGACATATTAATGACGGACTACCAATCGGCACTTTTAGACTATAATACNAAGANGAGTTTAGATTCAGCAAAAACATTAACCANCATCATAAGTCTACTGGAAGAAAACCTAAAACTCTTGCAAAGTGCCCAACAGGGCATTACTGATGCNGTATATTGGGACGATTAAGAGGATGGATATATGAAATATTTTAAAGATACTACAGGCAGAGATTTCAAAGAACTTGCAAAAGGNGCACGNACNCAAACGTTCTGGGGAGACAATATACTTTTATCTCTTGTAACAATCGATAGTAATAGTGAGGTACCCTGGCATACCCATCCTCACGAACAAGCGGGGATATTGGTNGAAGGAGAACTCGAAATGGGTATCGGAGANGAAGTCAAAATCCTTAAACCAGGCGACATGTATATAATCCCTGGAGATTTAGAGCANTACGCAAAAACATCCGCGACCGCNGCAGTTGCTCTAGATATTTTCAGCCCAGTNAGAGAAGAATTTAAATATTAGTTCCTACCAGCCAACTACACATCCATCTTTACGAGGTTCTGATCCACCGCTAAGCACNCCNGTTTCAGGATTTCGCATAATGACTTGCGCACCGCCCATTCCAACTCTAGCGTGCCCAGATATTAATTGAATATTATGTCCCATCGCTTNTAGGCTCTTAACTATTTCGGGATCTATNCCTTCTTCTAAGAAGACACCAGAAGGAGACACCATGAACCTTAANGCATTGATTGCTTTTTGTACGTCCATACCATGATCAACAATATCACTAACGATTTGCAAATGGGCTTGGGGTTGCATATACCCGCCCATGATTCCATAACATAAAAATAATTCGTCCCCTTTGGTTGCCATNGCAGGAATAATAGTATGAAATGGTCTTTTATTTGGCTCCAAGGCGTTTAAGTGATTTTCATCTAATTCNAACAATGAACCTCTGTTNTGTAATACTATTCCAGTATCNGGCACTACCAATCCNCTACCAAAATTTGTGAAGATACTGTTAATAAACGAACAAGCATTNCCATCTTTATCGACGCAAGATATATAGACCGTATCACCATCTTTCATGACATCACCATACGGAACATCTCCCATCGCTTTCTTGGGNTCAATTAGCNCTCGTCTNGTAGATGCATATGCCTTGGATATCAACACATCTGTAGGAACATCAGACACCCTAGGGTCTGCTACATATTGGCCAGCATCNGCAAATGATAACCGGATTGCCTCAATCATATGATGGTAAGCTTCTACAGATTGGGCGCCCATTCCTGCAATATCAAAGTCTTCAACTATATTCATTGCTTCTAATGCAACAATACCTTGTCCAGCAGGAGGACACTCCCAACAAGTGACCCCTCTGTAGTCTGTACTTATAGCTTCATCCCAATCAGAGTGATGATTGTTCAAATCTGACTCAGTAACCCATCCACCAAGTTGTTGCACGTAATCTGAAATCTTTTTAGCAATTTCTCCGGTATAAAACGCCTCTGANCCTCCTTCAGCTATTGCCTGAAGAGTCTTACCCAAAGTAGGTAATTTAACAAAATCTCCTTCATTAGGACCCTTACCTCCAAACAAAAACTCGTTTCCGGAAGGATACTGAGCTAGTTTATCTTTTTGCCCTTTCCATTGATAAGAGATTATGTCTGACACAGCAAACCCATTAATTGCATAATCAATCGCTGGTTTCAAAACATCAGATAAAGACATATTCCCATACTCATTCATGATGGTTTCCCAACCATGAACAGTACCGGGCACTGATACAGAATATGGCCCTATATCGGGTAGTTTACTCAACCCTTTCGACTTGAGTTCTTCAATAGATGCGCCTGATCCAGATCTTCCACTACCATTTAAAGAGACTACTTTTTTTGTATCCGCCATTCTGATTAAAGCGAACATGTCGCCACCTATGCCAGTGGATTCCGGCTCTACCACGTTCAACACCGCAGCTGCCGCAACACATGCATCAATGGCATTCCCTCCATCAAATAAAACTTTTAACCCTGCTATAGCCGCCAAAGGCTGGCTAGTAGCTATCATCCCGTTATTACCATGAACAGTAGACCGTCTAGAATCGAAAAACATTTATACCCTCTCTAAATAATGTGCATAATATTGATTCACAATTGCGTGTACCTATATTTGCGTATATTATAGCCCTACCAACTAAGAATATCATTACAGGAGTTCAGCATGGCTATAACGGTAGGGCAACAGGCACCACAATTCACACTTTACGATACAGATAAAAACCAAGTTTCATTAAGTGACTTCAAAGGAGAAAATGTAGTACTAAGTTTTTTCCCTGGCGCATTTACAGGAGTATGTAACACAATGGCGTGTACTCTGGACGACCGTTCTAAGGATTTTAGTTCCCTGAACGCTAAAGTTTTGGCTATAAGTGTTGACTCCATATTTTCTCAACAAGTATGGAAACAACAAAACAACATGAGTTATACAGTATTAAGCGATTACAACAGAGAAGTAATCAAATCTTATGACGTAATTTGGGAAAATCTAGCAGCATTAGAAGGGTACAATACTGCAAACCGGGCTGTGTTCATAATAAATGCCCAAGGAGAAGTATCATATGCATGGATTGCTCCTAATCCAGGAGTTGAACCGGATTACGACGAGATTATCGCTACTTTGGGAACCTTAAATTAAATTGCTAGAGGAAACTTATGCCAAACAATAATGACAAGCAAGCTTTTATATTCGATGTATTTGGTACCGTCGTTAACTGGAGAGGGAGCATAATTGCACAAGGAGAAACTTTCGGAGCCAAATATAATATCCAAACAGACTGGGAAGCCTTTGCGGACAAATGGAGAGGAAAATACCAACCCTTCATGGACAAGGTAAGAAACGAAGAGATCCCTTGGACAAATTTGGACGCACTTCACAGAATGGCTCTAATCGAATTATTAGAAGAACTTGATATCCACAATTTGACCGAACAGCAAATTGAAGAACTACTCTATTTCTGGCATAACCTAAAACCTTGGTCTGATACGGTAGCGGGATTATATAGACTAAAAAATAAATACATCATCGCACCCATGTCCAATGGAAACATTCGGCTTATGACTGATATGGCTAAAAATGGGAACTTACCATGGGACTGTATATTAGGAGCAGAAGTGGCAAAACATTACAAACCCCACCCAAGAAGCTATTTGACTGCCGTTGAACTTTTGGGACTTACACCTGATCAAGTTGTCATGACCGCTGCACATGAAAGAGATCTCCTAGCAGCACAGAAGGTTGGACTCAAAACCGCTTTTGTAGCGAGGCCTATGGAATTTGGTACATTGAATACCAATTTGCCGGATCCGCAAAATCATCCATTCGATTTCTACGCTACAAGTTTTGTTGATTTAGCTGGACAAGTAGGAGCCTAAAGCAGGTTATTTACCCTCGATGCCACATGCTTCAGCTACCAATTTATATGAATATTCACGTTCTTGATAACCGTGGCAAATAGTGACTATACTAAGATCGGTAGTCTGGTAATCATTAGATATCTTTGTTAACGCATCCTTAACAGTTGCGGGGCTACCATCAACACAGTTTCTAGCATAATTTTGTACAAATTCTAGTTCATCAACCATATATTGATAATTGGCAGCAAATTCTGGAGATGGAATCCCTTTAGCTCTCCCAGTAATAGAAAATAATCTACCTAAATTCCTAGATGACGCTAGACGTTTCGCTTCTTCGTCTGTGTCAGCACACAACACATGTACACCTACATTCACCAAAGGCTCTGTCAAAAACTCAGATGCCACGAAATTTTTCCTGTAGGCGTCGACTATCAAAGGACCTTCAGAAGAACCCATTCCAAAAAAATGTGCGTATGCAAACGGGAGGCCCATTTGAGCAGCCATAAAAGCACTTTCATACTTAGAACCTAACAACCACACACTAGGAACATTTTCTCCTTTATGCCCTATTGTTACATTACTGAACAGATTCTCGTCCGCATGACTATCTGTAAGATAATTAAGTACATCAGACACCTGTTTGGGATAATGCTGAGGACCCACAGGGGGAGAAGGAAATGCTAAGGCCGAAGCTGTTACCTGATCACTACCCGGAGCTCTTCCCAAACCCAATTCTATTCTTCCGGGGAAAAACAAATTCAACATGTTAAACACTTCAGCCACTTTAAAAGCACTGTAATGCGTCAACATCACTCCTCCGCTCCCAACACTTATGGATTGAGTATTAGCAGCTATTTGGCCAATCAAAATTTCAGGAGCATTGCCAGCAAAATTCGCGATGTTATGATGCTCTGCGACCCAATATCTAGAATACCCGAAGCTCTCCGCAGCTTTAGCCAATTCTACAGTCTCGTTCAAAGCATCTGCCGCAGATCCTTCCATTCTAATCGGAGATTGATCTACTACGCTCAGTCTAAAATCTACACTCATTTTATCCGCCTTATAGGCTTATTTTACATCAACACAACAAGATTCACACAACTGTTTTCAAACATGTCGTATAACGAAATCTGTACTCGTATTACTTAAATCACATTCAAATACATACTGTATAACGTATTTAGTAGAATTAATTACCTAAACCGTAACTCACCTGTCTAATATTTAAAGAAAGAAAGCCTCTAACATGTTGACAAACATATGACTGGGGAGAATAATGATATCGTTTTGTTCCGCAGTTGACGGAGTAAAATCATAGGAAACTGAAGAAAAAGATAGAGGATTTTTTTTTTGAAACCTAAAGTAATGGTGATGTCAGAAAAGGCCAATACGTTGGTCATAGCACTCATCATTACCGTTACCATCATAACTCTCATTTCCTGCTCTAACTCACAGATTGAGACTATTCACATAAGCGGGCCCCCTGAGGCCACCCCTCTAATCCAAACGCTATCTGATGAATACCATATATTAACCGAAGGCCTTATCCAGGCCTCAATCAGATCTTCTAATTCCGACGCAGCATTTATAGACCTTTGCTCAGGTAAAACCCATATTGCTACTTCTGCCAGGCCTATCTCAAATACTGAAATCACTCAGTGTAGCGATTCCAGCATCAAAGTAGTCGAACTGCCTCTAGCGAGCGTCTCTACTGTACTAGTGACTCACTCTATGAACAAACAATCCCCTAAGTGCTTGTCTAACGAAGACCTAAGAAACCTATGGAATGGGACTAGTGACCTGGGCCTGACCTTGTATAGACCGGAATCCAATTCGGACTTTTCAAAATTTCTTAATTCCCAATTGATCAACAACGAAACATCAAATTCACAAAGTTCGTTGGTGACATCTGCTTCGTTGGTGACTGATCTCACCAACGATATTCATGGAATAGGATTCTTAGACTACGTCACATACAGTTTAGTAGAAGAACGACTAAACCCTGTAGGTTTACAGAGTTCCACAGATACATGTTCAGTGCCAAACAGGAGCAAAGTCAGTGAAGAAAACTATGACGCCCTCAACCGCACGCTGTTCCTTTACTTTCGGCACGACTTGCTAAAGAAAGACTATTTATATCGATTCGCTGAAATGACTATGGGTGAATCATCTATAAATATAATTTCTAATCTTGGTTACACCACGTTGGATTCAACTGTATACGCAGAGAACCATATCCTACTATCCGAAAGAACGACTGGATCTCACTATATTCAAAAAAATCAAAATACAGGAGGTATAAAATAAACAATTCTTATCTGAAATTTGTATACAAGCTATAAAAACCTTTTTGGAGAAAATATAAACTAAATGACAACGCGGATAAAAAAACAAACTTTTATAACACTGATTCTATTGGCAGCACTACTTACGTTAAGTATTGCATGTTCAACAGAAAATCAGACGAAAGAAGAATCAGGAACGCCAGGGGCAACATCGAAAGATTTGCAGATTATTTCTCTGGATGGTTCCAGCACTGTATTCCCTGTCACAGAAGCAGTAGCTGAAGAATATTACATAAAAACCAAAGGAGAGATCCCCGTCACTGTTGGAGTGTCTGGAACTGGAGGCGGGATGAAAAAATTCTGCCGAGGAGAAACACACATCTCTAACGCTTCCCGACCGCAAAAAGAAAAGGAAAGAGTCTTGTGTGAAGAAGGTGGCTTTACATCTGTGGAGCTCCCTGTAGCAATTGACGGTATAACCGTCGTAGTAAACCAAGACAACGATTTTGTTACTTGCATGACTGTTGAACAATTGAATACGATATGGGATCCATCTTCAGAAGGCAACATCACCATGTGGAATCAAGTTGATCCTACTTGGCCTGCAGAAAAAATGGAACTCTATGGCCCTGGTCAAGACTCAGGTACTTTTGACTACTTCACCGAAACAGTCAATGGTGAATCGCAAGCATCCAGAGGAGATTTTACCGCAAGTGAAGACGACAACGTGCTAGTGACCGGAGTCTCGGGAGACAAGTATGCCTTAGCATACTTTGGCTATGCATACTACGCAGAAAACGCGAGTAAACTTAAAGCCATAAAAATCGTAAATGACCAAGGTGACTGCGTGGCTCCAGAAGCTGCAGCTATCAACAGTGGAGTATACAACCCTCTCTCACGTCCTCTATTTATCTACGTTAGAGGTGATGTTGCTGGGGTAGAACCAGTTAAGAGTTTCGTGGAATTTTACTTGAGTCCTACAGGACGAGATTTAGTAGGAGAAGCGGGATATGTTGCATACCCTGACGAAGTTTATGAATTAGCTCTTGAAAGACTACAGAATGTAAATACAGAATTGCTTTGGGGCGGAGCAAGCCCTAAGTCAGGCGGAGTTCTAGAGAGACTAAAGAATAATCAATAAAGATTTAGAAAGCACATTCCTACAAGACCGCAATTCCGAAAATTTAGCACAGCTTACACTCAAAATAATAGTTTGTATACAAATCTCAGGTAAAAATTGAACACAGACACCAGCCCAGAGATAAAATAGTCCTAGGACGCTAGAATAAAGAGGCAAACAAAAGAGAGTGGTAAATTAATGGCCCTGATATTGGAAGGTATCTTGGATCCCAGAAACTATTCTAACAAGCGTTGGAGAGCTGGGATTTTTGAACAGATTATTAAAGTAATATTACTCCTGGTTTCAGCGATATCTATCATAACAACGGTAGCTATAGTTTCTGTTATGATATTTGAAGCCTCTCTCTTCTTCCAAAACGTTAGNATATTCGAATTTTTAACCGAAACCAGATGGACTCCTTTATATTCNTCTAAACATTTTGGCATCCTCCCTCTAGTCACAGGTACATTCCTTGTAGCTTTTGGGGCNATGTTTATTGCACTGCCTCTAGGACTNATGAGCGCAATTTATTTAAGCGAATACGCGCCCGACAAAGTCAGGCAGGTGATAAAACCTGTCCTTGAAGTCCTCGCAGGAATCCCAACTGTAGTTTATGGATATTTCGCCTTACTATTTATTTCCCCCATTTTGCAGTCAATATCAGACAGTGTAAAAGTGTTTAATGCAGCTAGCGCGGCAATTGTTATGGGAATAATGATACTACCAATGGTGTCTAGCCTGAGCGAAGACGCCATGAGAGCAGTTCCCCGTTCGNTCAGAGAAGGGGCCTATGCTTTANGCGCAACCAAATTAGAAGTGTCTTTGAGAATTGTTACACCAGCAGCTATATCTGGCATAGTTGCCTCATTTATTCTAGCGATTTCCCGAGCTATCGGAGAAACGATGATTGTGACAGTAGCCGCCGGGCAAAACCCCACATTCACATTCAGNCCCTTTGTTCCAATTCAAACCATGACGTCTTATATAGTTCAAGTAAGCCTTGGAGATACTCCCACAGGTTCCATAGAATTCCAAACAATCTTCGCGGTAGGAATCACACTATTTACCATAACTCTTACATTAAACATGATCAGCCAATACATAGTTAGAAGATTTAGGAACGTATACGATTAATATGCAATATCTAGAAAAAGAAAAATATCAGCAACGCCTAGCACAACGTCAACGGACAGGCAAAATCTTCGAAATTATGTGCATCATATCTATAACTATAGGCATAGGAATGCTTGCATTATTACTCTGGTACGTAGCAGATCAGGGACTCCACAAATTAGATTGGCAGTTCCTTACCAGTTTCCCNTCTAGATTTCCTGAACGAGCAGGTATATATGGGGCATTACTAGGGACACTCTATGTGATTGGTACAGGAGGCCTNATAGCATTTGTCTTAGGTGTGGGCACTGCGATATATCTAGAAGAATATGCAAATGACAATCGATTATCTAGGATACTTCAAGTAAACATAGCTAACTTAGCGGGCGTACCTTCTATTGTCTATGGAATATTAGGACTAGAGATATTTGTACGCTTTGCAGGTCTTGGACGAAGTGTNTTAGCCGGATCACTTACAATAGCACTTCTAATACTGCCTATAGTAATAATAGCTTCCCAAGAGGCTCTTAAAGCAGTCCCATCTTCCATCAGGGAAGGTGGATTTGCACTAGGAGCATCAAAATGGCAAGTNGTATCCATTCTGGTCATTCCCCAAGCGTTCGCTAGTATACTCACNGGGGTAATCTTAGCGGTCAGCCGAGCTATCGGAGAAACAGCACCATTAATCGTGATGGGAGCGCTAACTTTCGTGCCATTCGCACCTGATGGATTTATGAGTCCATTTACGGTATTACCAATTCAAATATTCAACTGGGTATCCAGGCCGCAGCACGGATTCCACGAAATTGCCGCAGCNGGAATAGTAATATTGCTGATAACTTTGATCTTACTGAATTCCGTGGCAATTTACCTAAGACATAAATTCTCGAAAAACTTAGAAGGATAAAACATGACTGACCATCAAACCATAATACAAGCTAAAGAGATATCTGTTCACTATGGAAGTAAAAAGGTTTTAGACAACGTATCATTTGATATCGCTGAAAACGAAGTTACTTCTATAATCGGACCCTCAGGATGCGGCAAAAGCACCTTGCTTAGATCTTTCAACAGAATGAATGACCTGATACCAAGCGCAGTAGTATCTGGTGAAATAATTTTTCACGGGCAAAATATTTACGAGCCTCATCTAGATCCAACTGAGATAAGGTATCAAATGGGCATGGTGTTCCAAAAACCTAATCCATTTCCCAAAAGTATCTATGACAATATAGCATTNGGTCCTAAGGTAGCTGGATTCACTGGAGACATGGATCAATTAGTAGAAGAATCATTGCAAAAATCAGCTCTATGGGACGAGGTTAAAGATCGTCTGAAGGACAGTGCTTTAGCATTATCAGGAGGACAACAGCAAAGATTGTGNATAGCTCGGGCTTTAGCTGTCGAACCTGAAGTGATATTAATGGATGAGCCTTGCTCAGCACTAGACCCTATATCAACTCTAGCCATAGAACAACTCATGCGAGAACTCAAGAAACAGTANTCTATCATTATTGTTACACACAATATGCAGCAAGCTGCTAGGGTATCAGACAAAACCGCATTCTTCATGAATGAAGGCGATAATATTGGCTTATTGATAGAATACGGGGACACTCAGAAGATATTCTCTCAGCCAGAACATAAGACCACTGAAGATTACATCACAGGTAGATTTGGATAAAATCCATANTNAGAGGAGGANTANAATGGTAAGACAACATTTTGATAACAGCCTAAATGAATTACAGACATCNCTNATAGAANTAAGTCAACTTGTGGAAAGATCAATATCGAATNCNACAGCTTCTCTACTATCCNACGATCNNAATCTAATCGAACGAGTGGAATCAGATGATGATCAAATAGACGATCTAACAGATTTCATAGAACAAAGTGCTCTAAATTTGATTCGCACTCAGCAACCCGTTGCAAGTGACCTTAGAATCTTAATGTCTATCATACATATATCTGTAGAATTAGAGCGTATAGGAGACTATGCAGAAGGCCTTGCTCACATATCATCGTACATAGGTCCATCTCCGACNATCGGNGTAAACTCGATCATCACACAAATGTCAGAATTATCCTCAACTATGATGAAAAATAGTATNTTGGCGTTAGTTAATCGTGATGTTGCATTGGCNCAATCNGTTATAGANTCAGACTCAGAANTGGACTCGTTATACAAACAAAATTTCAAAGTATTGTTAGAAGGAATGCTAAATGATTCTAACGCTATCGANCACGGAACATATCTCACATGGGCATTTCACGACTTCGAACGCATTGGAGACCGCGCGGAAAATATAGCAGAAAGAGTCGTATATTTAGTCACTGGTAACAATCGCGATTCCTNAACCTANTTCTTATAAAGTGAATCAGTTTCTAAGTTCAAATNGGATATCTAANTAGNCTGTANAATGGTATNTCAACCTNCCAAAANGATTACANCTTCGNTTTTATTTATTACAGGNTTGTTAGCATTATTGATTAGTAGNGCGTGTGACGATACTGATCGNTTAGNTAAAGCAGGTTGGAATAANCCAACACATATAAGCCCCATTTNTGTTATGACTTCCGATTTAAATGAAAGATCACTGCAAGTTGTAAAAGANGGAGTAACTAAAGCTCAAGAATATTTAGNCAATTATGGTCCTNTAAAAGTTTTTATTATTGGCACTGACNTTGAAGCTGCAAATGTAGTTGCAAAAGAGTTCTGTGAGTGGACATACGAGGGCAAAGGAAGAATTGATGAATGTTTCTATGAGGACCAAGGAATTGAAATAAGAGAACTGGCTAAATATAAATCAGGCAGTGCCTATGCCGAAACCGATGGTAGGCANCTATCTATCCCAACTCGGGCAGTTACGATAGGGAACCCTCCATATGATGATCCCAATGATATTGGTGGTTACAAAGTAGCTATACACGAATATACTCATATATATCAACATGCTCATATATCAGACGAAGATGATGGAATACCAAATTGGCTTGAAGAAGGTAGTGCAGAATTATTAGCTATGTTCCTTGCNGGGAAGTATGAAGATTATTTAAACGATAGCGTTAAATTNGCAAGANAATTACGTGAAAATCACCCAGGCTTAACAATTAANGATTTAGAGAACGAGAGATCTTCTGAAAAACTTCAAAGNGATTGTCAAGAATGTTANTGGAGACTNCAGTCTGAAACGGGAAGTCTGGCAACAGTTTTACTGATAAATCAAACGTCTATGGATTATTTTTTTAAAGAATACATCCCTAGTATTTTTTATCTCGGGAAAGANAAAGCTTTTGAAAATTCTTTTGGATTTACCATTGATGAATTCTATNTAACTTTTGAAGAATTTTTAAACCTTACTGAATCAGAACAGTTAGAGATTTTAAAACNNAAAAGTTGATANCCNTATATGNGAATACCAGTTTCTATTCCTCCCTCCNCCANCTCTTGAGTATGTACGGGGGTTGAAAAGATTGTCAAAGTAGAAAGGGTGGTTAAGAAGATTAGTGATACAAAAAATCACAGTACCTAATNNATCCCATTGTAAGTTGTTATAACTTCCNATTACACTATACTNATGAGATCTCGTTATGAAGAAGAAATAGAAGATATACTGGCTCTNACCGAAGAACTACCTGAAGATCAACACGAGCCTATGTTNAGAAAACCGACTCGNAAAATGTCGTTCCTGAAGAGCTCAGTGTGCATCCTATTAATCACCGCTCTGATATTCATCGTAAGCAATAGCTGGACAATAGCTATACTGCTGGTATTATCCGGTGCCCTTATAATAGTCTTAAATATACGCCCCAAACTCACTTATGAAAAACGGTGGCGAGGNAAGCCGATAGAAGATANTAGGCCTACTATCTTAGAAATTATAATGTCATATNTGAGGAAGCGATAAATACAATTCAGNCNACTAGACTGCGCATTCTCCTTCTCCTCTCTCAACTTTATACAAATTGGTTCTTTCCCAATCCNTTATTAAGTCAGAATTACCGGCAGCCGTTTCTCCTTGTTCCTGNGCTGCCTTCGCTAATTCTTCAAACTTACCAGTTCCTACTCTATCAACAAACTTATTGAATAACTCTCCCGACTGTTTGTTATCTTTGTAATACGATACCATTTGCTTCAACACATTCGGAGCTAATTTCGCGGGGATNTTCACTTTAGGTATTCTGGCTCCTATTCNAGATTCCTCTACGCTAGGTCCACCNTAGTTACCACCCAAGAATACTTCATAAGCTGGAACTTGCTGACCATCTGGTCCCTTGATAGCAGCACCATGGAAACCGATATTAGCAATATGATGCAGTCCGCATCCGTTAGGACATCCACTCATTTTGATGCGNATTTTNTGNACATCNTCATCTTCNATNAAACTGTCCCAAGTGTCTAATTCTTCTTTAATAGCTTTATTCAANCCCATAGANGANGTAATNCCNANTTTNCAACTATCNGTNCCNGGNCANGATACNACATTCAATATAGTNTGAGCNCCNTATTCTGCTAANCCTATNTCTTTCAAAGCTTTCCAAACATGAGGTANTGCTAAATCNGATACCCANCGNAAAACCATGTTTTGTTCTTGCATTGCTCTTGCCTGACCACCTGTATATTTTCGAATGATCTCAGCTAAAGCTTTGAATTGAGCTGTGTCTAAATCTCCTCTAGTAGGTTTTATATACACCAAGTTGTACCCCTCTTGCTTTTGAGTTGATACATTATACTTATGCCATTTTTGATATTCTGCAGAATTCCTAACTTCTGAACTTATATCTTCGAAATTGGTGTTTCCAGCATTTTCATCTAGACTACTGTCCAGGCCTACATAAGGTTTAAAATCTATTTCTCCTATCAGCTCCAACTGTTCATCTACCAATACTTTAAACTCATCGAGGCCTATACGGTCTATCAAAACCTTCAATCTAGCCATCATTCTATTTTTGCGTAGACTTGTAGCTTGATTAAACACAGTCCATATGGCGAGGGCTAGTCTCAAGTAATCTTTCTCAGGTAGAAAGTCGAAGAGAGGTTTCGCTAGTCTTGGCATTATCGAAGTTCCACCACCCACAAAAACTTTGAATCCTCTTTCTTCTTTGCCATCTACGACACGAATTTGAGATACGTATGTCAAATCTTGAATTGCAGCTGCGACACGGTCCTGTTTATCGGTTCCTGTAAAAGCAGTTTTGAATTTTCTCGGGAAACTCTGAGTGATAGGATGGCGTACACCAAAACGCACATATGCGGCTAGATAGGGAGTGGGGTCAAATATTTCATCATCAGCGACTCCCGCTATAGCATCCCCAACCACATTTCGAACAGTATTACCACAAGCTTCTCTAGAAGATAATCCAACTGTGCCAAGCAATCTCATCACATCAGGGCAATCTGAGAGAGGTATATGATGGAATTGTATATTCTCCCTAGTAGTAATGTGCCCTTTATGCAAAGGAGCATATGTTTCACTAATAGTAGCCATCACATCCATTGCTTCAGCCGTAATGATACCTCCGGGTAATTTGATCCGTATCATTTGCACGTCTGGTTGCCGTTGCCCGTAGATTCCTTGTTTCAATCTAAAAGGAGTAAATTCAAGGTTATCTTGTTCTCCATCTGAATATTTTTTAGATTCAGCTTCAAATCGAACAACTTCTTCATCTGAAAAGGGTATGATCCCTCTAGCTTTCTTTGATGATTCTAAACTTTGGCTATGAATAGCGCCTTGATCGGTCTCTATTTGTATATTTGTCATCTCTTCTCTCTTTCTCTTCTGTAAATAAAAACACCCCCCTGATCACAGGGGGGTGTTTGCAAAAACCAGTATGTTAGCAGTCACCTCCCTATTTAGGGACGCAGCACATACATACGCAAGCCATTTGAATTAATTTCATCTTAATATTTTAGTTCCTATCGATTTAATTGGTTTCGATGGGTAAATCCGAATTACCCCATTCGATCCATGATCCATCATACACTTGCACATTATCATAACCAAGTAATTCTTGCAAAACAAACCAAGTGTGAGTTGCTCTAACAGCTGTTTGACACAATGTGTACACAGCTTTGTCTGTTCTTATGCCTTTACTCTCATAAATAGAGGTCAATTTTTCTGCACTCAAAAACTGTCCACTATCATCCACTGCATTCACCCAGTTAACATTCTCAGATCCTGGGATATGCCCACCTCTGTCAGCTCTCACATCTTTACCTACATATTCATCCGGGCTCCTAGTATCACAGACTATTTTAGACGGATCATCAACAGACTCTAATATTTCGTCCCATGAAGCAACCAGATCATTATCAGGAGTTCCTGAAAATTCGTAATTGGTTTCAGTAATGCTATTTATTTCTACACTTGTTGGATAACCATTTTCTGACCAATAAACCCAAGATCCATCAAGCAATCGGGCATCCTCGTGACCATAAACTTCCAAAGCCCAGAGACCTCTTGAAGCCCATAAGTTACTTTTGCCATCATAAAATATAACAGTATCATCATTATCTATTCCAACTGCGGACAATGCTGTTGCAATATGATCAGCAGAGGGTAACATGCCTTTTACTCCATTGGTGTCTTCCCATTGAAAAACCTCATTAGGAGTAATTCTAACTGCCCCTGGTATATGCCCAGCAATGAAATCCTCTTCTTTTCTGACATCAATTATTTTAACTTGGCCTAAGTTTTTATTAAGCCATTCAGCTGAAACCAACTTATCGGTGTTAGCGTATCCCCTTGACTCAAAGGAATTATCTACTGCATTAGAAGTGGTACAGCCAATACACACTGCCAACAGTATTAGTAGTATGGGTAGGTTCAAAAATTTCATGGTATTCGTTATTCCTTTATTTATTTCACTTCTTTCGTGAGAATTAGTTTCCATTCGCTATTATTTGTTTCCATAATTTCTACTTCGTAACCTCGTTTGACCGCCTGGGGAGGAATAGTAGATAAAGCCGGGGAATGATCAGTAATCACTTCTAGAATCTGTATGTTTTTATCTGCGTCCAATTCTTCATTGGTTTTCAGCATGGGATACGGGCATATTTCGCCTCTTAAATCCAAGACTTTATTAGTTTCTTCAGACATTTTCACTCCTTTCCAATGTGATATTCCAAATATCTTCGCTCATTTTTATTTTCATCTTGATTTTATTTTTTACTGCCAACATAGGTATGACCTTAACTAGCATTTCATCTTTTGTAAGAAGTACTGTCTTATCTCCTGCAGCAAAATTCTTTACAATTTCGTTAACTTTTTCCAGCTGCGTTTTTGCACTCTCATCTATCAGATTGATTTCAACTACTGAAGTCACGATTTACCCTATAGCCTTTATTAACTTAGTACCTACAAATGCGCCTAATCCAAGACTTAATCCAAAAAGCCATCCTGACAAAGAAAGGGAAGGAATAGCGGAGAAAAATGCTCCTATAGTACAGCCGATTCCTAAACTTGCTGAGTATCCCATCAAGATACCCCCCGTCATAGACTGTATATATCTTTTCGGTTCTTTAGGTGTTCTAATTTTAAATTCTTGAGACAGTAGGGCCGATACCAAAGCACCAGAGAAAACACCAACAGTGGACACAAACGTATGAGATATTACCCCTGATCCGATACTAGACCCTAAGCACCCGCTTAAAGAAGCGATCCCTTTGAGCGGACCATCCGTAAGATTCAGGATAGCAGAAATGTTCATTGATTGTTTCATTATTTCGCCTGTAACACCTGGAGGCGAATGAAACAAAAAATAAATTATCGCTATAAATCCCAATGCTATGCCCCCGGACTTAGCTGTCCAGCTCCTAGAGACCACATTATTTATGTTTTCTAAAATTCTTTGTTGGAAGCCTGTAGAGTTCTGATTTTGCGTTTTTGCACTAATAAATTCAATAATTCCAGACTTTGATTCGACGTAGATCACAATAAGATATACCGCCCCAATACCTAGTAAGGTCAGCAATAAAGAAAAACCATATCCAATGGATTGTGTTGATGGCAGAAATATTTTAGGCTCATTACTGATAAATGTATCCCACCAAAAATCCCAACTTATAATCAATAATATCGTCCCTGTAAAAATCCCAATCATCGTCACGATAGAAGCAACATATCCTTCCGCGATCCTATAAATAGTCCCTGATACACATCCTCCAGCTAAGACCATTCCTATTCCAAATACTGATCCGGCTATAATCGTCGACAACCCGAAGGGCAACACATGAGCAGACGATGGAAATTCACCAGGTAAAGGGTCTGGCAAAATCCATACCAAAATACCCACAAAACCTACTGACGCTATTGCCATAGCAAATAGGACCGCCTTCATATTGTGTCCGGATCCAAATAAAAATAAGTCCCTGAATGCCGATGCAAAGCAAAACCTAGATTTTTGTAAAATGAATCCCAAAGCAGAAGCAGTAATCCAAATCGCGGCATCAGAAAAATTGTTCAATGATATAGCAAATCCCGCCAGGATAATGGCCAGGAAGAAACTCCAGCCTAAAACTCTTTGCTTAGATCCTCTTATATTTTCAGTTCTTATAATCAAATTAGCCAAAAAAAAATGCCCTCTCTAGCGGAGAAGGCATTTCACATTGTAACGCGTAAATCTGCCACTCCTTAGCCAGGACAGCAACACATACACATATGATTTACTTCTAGTTTTTTCACAGCAGCAAGTCTATTAATTTTCCATAAAATTGTCAAATGAAATACACAGTTTATAAACGTATAGCCAAATACACATTTAATGACTTCTAATCAATTGACAGNCTCAAATGAACAATCCTAAAATTGAACTCGCATTCCAAATAATAAAATGAGTTATNTTATGTCTACTAAATCTCAAATNGAACAAGATATCATCACAGCNATGAAAGCCAAAGAGCAAACNAAGTTNAATGCNTTGCGNTTCCTAAAAAANGCTATCCAACTCGTNGAAAAAAATGATCTAGCAGAACTAGATGAGGACGGGGTACAAAAAGTNGTAGCCAAACAGGTTAAAGACCGTAAAGAGAGCATAAAGATGTTCGAACAAGGNGGAAGANACGATTTGGTCCNAAAGGAAACTGAAGAACTGAACATCATTGAACAATATCTTCCACCTCANATGTCATATGCTGACATTGAATCTATAGTAACCGACGCAATAACAAGCTTAGGAGCTACATCAATGCAAGACAAAGGCAAAGTTATGGGTTACTGCATGAAGCAGCTTCAAGGCAACGCAGACGGCACTGTGGTCAACGAAATCGTAACCAAATTACTATCTGATTAATGGTGATTACGTGNTATTTGGGATAATTGTATTTCCTGGAACATGGAGTGACACAGATTGCTTCTATGCTATCCAAGATGTGTTGGGGTTCAGAGCTGAATATGTTTGGCACGAAGANACGGATTTAAGCAGATTTGACTGCTTGATACTGCCTGGCGGGTTTTCATACGGCGATTATCTACGCACAGGTTCTATAGCAAAATTATCCCCTATAATTGCTTCATTAGACTCCTACATAAATTCAGGCAAACTTGTTATAGGAATCTGTAATGGTTTCCAAATNCTGTGTGAGTGCGGATTTTTGCCAGGAGTACTCCTAAAGAATGACTGCCTCGAATATCGCTGTGTCCAAACAANCCTAAAAGTAGCGTCTAATGACCATGCCTTCAGTAACTTATGCAACATAGATGAGATATTAGACATACCAATNTCTCACGGAGAGGGTAACTATTACGCTGACCAAGAAACTATCAGTAATTTAGAAGCTAATAATCAAATAGCATTTAGATATTCCAGCCCAGGCGGGGACACTAGTGCTGAATATAATCCAAATGGATCAATCAATAATATAGCGGGGATTTTAAATGCCTCTAAAAACGTCCTAGGTATGATGCNTCATCCAGAAAGATGTTGCGAAAGTNTATTAGGCAGTGAGGACGGTNCTCTGATTTTCAAATCCATTTCCAAATGGATAAACAAAAACATATAGACCAATTAGTGAATTTATGGATATTGATAAAAAAACACTCGAAGAAATAGCACTCAGCGAAAAAGAATACGAAAANATNATTGAATTATTGGGTCGGTCTCCCAATCATGTAGAACTTGGTCTCTTCGGAGCAATGTGGAGCGAACACTGCGGGTACAAACACTCTAAACACCTTATCAAAACATTACCAAGNAAATCTTCCAGAGTGCTTTCTGAATCAGGNCAAGAAAATGCAGGGGCTATAGATATCGGAGACGGGTATGCAGTGNTATTCAAAGTAGAATCTCATAATCATCCTTCGGCAGTTGAACCGTTCCAAGGAGCAGCAACCGGAGTGGGAGGAATTGTGCGGGACATATTAGCTATGGGAGCCCGCCCAATAGCTATATTGAACTCGTTGCGATTTGGAACGCTAGGAGAATCCAAAACTGATCATATATTTGGAGGGGTGGTAGAGGGTATATCTTGGTATGGGAATTGCCTAGGTATTCCCAATGTAGGAGGAGAAATATATTTCGATGCATGTTATCAAGATAATCCTTTGGTAAACGCTTTATGCGTAGGATTAGTGGAATCAGACAATATTGCTAGTTCATCTGCTAAAAGCATAGGTAATTCGGTCTTGCTTGTAGGAGCAGATACAGGTAGAGACGGTATACATGGCGCATCAGGTCTAGCTTCGAGAAATCTTGACGCTGAACAAGAAATGAGACCAACTGTTCAGGTAGGTAATCCATTTCTAGAAAAACTACTTATAGAAGGATGCTTAGAAGCCCTTGCCACAGGACACGTAGAAGGCATCCAAGATCTCGGAGCAGCAGGACTTACAAGTTCAACAGTGGAAGCTGCTAGTAAAGCCGAGTTAGGTATTTTCATTAATACCTCCATGGTACCTACACGAGAAGATGCTATGTCTCCATACGAAATCATGCTATCGGAATCACAAGAACGAATGCTACTCTTTGTACGCCCAGAATATGTGGAAGAAATCTCCAATATATTTACAAAATGGGGCATTTATGCCACGCAAATAGGTGAGGTTATCAAAGAGCCTCATATAGAAGTTAATGATGGAACCAAAAGTGTTGCAAAGGTTCCAATTCAGTTTCTTACCGAGGCACCTTCATATTCCACCGACACTTCATCTATTGATCTTAAATCTCTAAATAATATTCTCCATCAACCTGACCCTTCGTTATCTGCACAAAATTCTCTTCTATCATTACTAGAGAACAATAACATTGGAAGTAGACAATCAGTATTTCAAAAATATGATAGTCAGGTACAAACTAACACGATCATAGGCCCGCAACATAGCGCCGCAGTATTAAGAATCAAAGATACTACTAGGATGATAAGCCTTAGCATCGATTGCAACAGTCGCTACTGTTATTTAGATTCATATATAGGTGCGCAAATAGCCGTTGCCGAAGCATGCCGGAATGTATCTTGCACAGGCGCAACGCCCATTGCATTAACTGACTGTCTTAATTTTGCAAATCCAGAAAGACCTGAAATATATTTTCAACTCGAACAGTCTATACAAGGGATGGGATTAGCAGCTCGAACATTTGATACACCAATCGTAAGTGGAAACGCTAGTTTATATAATCAGTCAGACCTATCTGAAATTTACCCAACACCCATTATAGGTTGTTTAGGAGTGATGCCAAATTCTGTCACCCCTATTAAATCTGGCTTCACTGAAGTGGATGCGGATGTATTCATACTAGGAACAAATACACTCACACTAGAGAGGGGCAGTTTATCTGGATCTGAATACTATAGTTCCTTGTACCAATCCGTCACGGGAAGTCCTAAAATCAACCTAGAACTCGAGTTACAAGTGCAAAGCTTATGCAGAGATTTGATTGCTAAACATGTCATATTGTCTGCTCATGACTGTTCAGAAGGCGGCTTAGCGGTAGCATTGGCTGAGTGCAGCTGTATCGGGAGCATAGGATTCATTTCTAACAATTTCAACCTTAATGACTGGGAAGCTGACTTATTTGGAGAATCTCAATCAAGAATAATAATCTCATGCAGGAAATCTGACAGCCAAGCAATTATTGAACAAGCCCAAATGGTTAATGTCCCGATAATCCACTTAGGAACTACGACAGATTATAAATTCAAATTAGGCGAAGTAATAAATACTGATGTTTCCACATTAACATCGGCATGGTCATCAGCTTTACCTGGAAAATAACCTCATCACTCTGCCAGCTAGTCCAGAGCCAGAATCTTCATCTTCATTAGAGGCAAACGACGCATTATTTTCCATAGATTGTCCCCAATGAGTTTCCAAAGCATAGCAGACCACTGGATGTTCACGGTTTAAGCTGAGTGTTCTTTTCCTTTTTGGCTTATCTGAGCCTTCTTCCTGCACGGAACCCCAACTCTTTGTGAACACTTTCTCATCTGATAACCCTTTAATAAGCTTATTCACATAAGTTTTAGAAAATGTCTTTTCCCAAAGAATCTTAATCTCCTCAACCTCAGCATCAAGCGCACCTTTAATATTAGAAGAGATCTCATCCCCTAAAGTGTTTGGAGTTATACTAGTACTTTCCTTCACATCATATAAATAATCAGACATAACTATAATTTGATTTATCCGTGATTCATCATTGTCATCTCTGGTACTGCTAGCCTTTTCCAATGAAGATAGTAATTCTGACATAGATCCACTGTATGCTGCGAGTTTCTCAGAATTATTGGTACTTGTTTTTAACTCATTGGACTCTTCGGTATTAGCATCAATAGCGTTATCAATATTTTCCGAGATGTCCGTTTCTTCAGAAGTTATTTCTTCAGGTACTGGCTCGTCAGCTAATATTACCCAGTCAGCCATACCTACTGTCACCATTTGTATCTTTCCTTGTTCTGTAGCTGCCTGAACCAATTTCTTGAATCCTGTAAAACCTAGTCTTCTTTCATCTAATCCGGGATATTGTCGTATTAGCCTCTGTTTTACCGAAGTAAGTAGAGGAATTCTTCCACTTTCTCTTTCCCTAATTACTATATTTTCTATCGATTGCAAAATGTCAGGAACATCTTGTCGTGAGTAATTATTGCGAGTAGCAGGAGCATTATAAGTATTACTAGCATTATTTGAATCTTGATCCACATCAATGTCATAGAAAATAAGTCCATCTACTAAAGCAGATAACCTACGAGAAGTAGTCCAAGAAACTCCTATGATAATCACTTTCTTTCCCATTGTTCTTAAAGCATTAATTACATGTATGAAATCAGAGTCTCCAGATACTATTACGAAAGTGTCTATATTGGGGTAAGAATGGGCGCATTCTATACAATCGGCGGTCATTTTCACATCTACACTGTTTTTGACCGTTATTGTACGATTGCTATTATTGGAATTTCCTAGTTGAAGTCTTGTTGGCACATAAACGGGCTCTATGCCTGACGCATACAATGCGGGAGGATCATTTACAAATTGACTAGCTCCTTTCAATTCAGGAGAACGAGTTACCCAATCCGCGTATGCTTTTGCCACAACCACACGTCCGTGATTAGAGACTTCTTCTTTCAAAGCAGACACGTTTGGGACACGATTACCACCGGCCAAGCTAATTTTAAAATTTTCCCAGTCTATAAATAGTGCTACGTCTCCGAGCACAAAATCATTATTCATTAATATCCTTATTACCTTAATTTGAGTAAGATATTAAACTTTTTAAGTTTGATATCTTACTTTAATACATATATTATCATGTAACAGAATATATCAAGGTATGATGTGTATGCTTAAACTAATAAAGTTAAAGGTACATCCATAATAAAAGGTGTAATTATGACAAATGAATTGCGATTGCGAGATAAGGTTGCAATCATAACAGGTGCAGGTTCAAGTGGACCTGGTATCGGAAACGGAAAAGCTACAGCTATGCTATTTGCCAGGCAAGGAGCGAAGGTTTTAATTGTTGATTCCCAAGTAGACAGAGCTGAAGAAACTCTAAAACTGATTCAAGAAGAAAACGGAGTTGCATCCGTATTCCAAGCAGATGTAACAAACGCCTCTGATTGCGAATCAATGGTAGAAGCTGCTATGTCTAGGTATGGTAGAGTAGATATACTAGATAACAACGTCGGCATCTCTCGAAGAGGCACAGTTTTAGAAGTTTCAGAAACCGATTGGGACCAAGTCATGGCCGTTAACGTCAAAAGTATAGTATTGGCCAGTAAATTCGCCATTCCCGCCATGATAGAAAATGGGCAAGGGTCAATCATAAACATATCATCCATTGCGGGTCTTAGGGCTCACAGTAGCACTCCATACACGGCATCCAAATCAGCAGTTATAGGACTTACATTTTCTATGGCAGCAGACCATGGAAGAGACGGGATTAGAGTCAACTGTATAGCGCCTGGCTTACCATATACGCCTATGGTAGCTCCCCGTATGAATGATGATCTTAGAGAAGTTCGCAAAAATGCGGCGCCATTAGGAACTGAAGGCACAGGATGGGACGTTGCATATGCGGCTTTATTCTTTGCTAGTGACGAATCAAGATGGGTGACAGGCGTTACAATGCCAGTAGATGCAGGTCTAGCAGCTACAAGTCCTGTAACCTTTAGCACATTAGACCAGCAAAAGTACTAAGTAATAGAAACTAACGTCACTGAAAATATCAGATCTTTCCCGGCAAGAAAATGATTTCCGTCTAGAGTAACGTTCTGTTCTCCAATTTCTTTTACGGTGAATGGGATTGGGCTACCATCAGGCTGACTAGCGGAAATCTGCATACCTACTTCCAGTGATAAGTCTTCAGGAAACTGATCATTTGGCACCTCGATTATTTTTTCTGGATCATAAATTCCATAAGCTTCTTCTGGCGGAATAGTTATTTCTTTTTGTTCATCGAGCACCATTCCTACAACACCTTTATCAAACCCTGCGATCATTTGCCCTGTACCAACAGTAAATTCTAGCGGATCTCTTCCTTCAGACGAATCGAAAACACTACCATCCAATAATTTGCCTGTGTAATGAACCTTAACATTGTCTCCTTGTTTAACCACTTCCGACATAACAATCTCCAAAGTAAATCTGTCTATTGAATATATCTGTAAATAACTTCACAAACCACATATTTACTGCCAGTGAATGACGAGTATCTAGGCAGTAAATCCTATCAAACTCCAATAAGGCAAAACTATGAAATATGCCACGAGAATTACTGACAACATCATCACACAAGCAAACCTAAAGACTTCCATATTAGTCAATCCACTTCTCTCGAAAATAATAAGTCCTGAGCCAGTGCCAGCACAATAAAAGATTACTGAGTCCCCAATTACAACGGTGATAAACCCTATAACAATTGGTTCAAATCCTAAAATACTAGCGAATCCCATAGTCAAGGGGATCATAATAACTAAATATGCAGAAATATTGTTGAATGCTATCCTAGCTAATCCAATTAATACCATAACCAACACCAGCAGCGCGCTGGGATTCTCTGTTATCTGTAATCCATAACTTAAAATACTTGTTGCCATCCATTGAGCCCCTCCACTATCTAGAAAAGCGAGCCCCAATGACAACGCTGCAGCAGTTATAAAAAAATTGCTCCAAGCTATTCCTTTTTGTAGTTCGTCCCAACTAAGTATTCCTATTTTAGGAGACATAAGTAAAACAAATGCCAAAACAGCGGGAACTGATGCATGGAAACCATGGATGAAATCAGTGAACCACAAAATAACGGTGATGCTAATTATGATAATTACTTTAATTTCTTGAGGCTTAAGAGGACCAAAACTTGTTTTGTTTAATTCTTGGACAGGCAATTCTCTAACACCTTTCAAATACCAAAAATATAATATGGTTCCACCCACAAATAGATTTAAGTAGAACGGAACACTCATTATTACAAACCACTCAATCCAGGAAAAATCACCCAGTAAACCTGATGCCACCACTGGAGTAATNCCTCCTGCTAACAAAGCGGTNGAAGCACATCGATTTAAAGCTAACATTGCCATCATCAGCATTTTGTGAAACGGATGGGTTTTTGCAACGTGCCAGCTGTCTAGTACTTCTTCGTACATATTTACAATAATGGCACCCCTCGTAGTTGCAGAAGGCAATACAAAAGTTAACAGGACAAAGGAAAGTAACATCTGAAAATACATGANAACAGGGTTGCCAAGAGATAAATTAATTATATAACTTGCNACTCTTTCAGCTAAACCACAAACCCTAACAGCGAAACCCATAGCTAATATACCAATTAGGAAATAGCATATAGGTTTACTGAAACCCACCAATGCTTCTGTAAAGGAATCTACACCACCAGCAAATGTTAATAATAAAATACAAAAAAAGCTGGTNGTAACTGCGGGCACCCAATCTGTGATCCACATGGCAACTGCTATCATCATCACGATAACACAAACTTTGGTCTGTAAATCTATATCTGCAAAAATACCAACTAACAAAGCGGCCATGCCAGCGAGTGATACTCCTGCTATACCTGAAATTTTACTGATACTCATAATTTATATGTTCAACTAATAAAACGACTAGGACTCATAAAATCATTATTATAATCAGAGTAACCTTTAAGAATGAAATCAGCAATTATCCTACCAGAAATCAGGCTTAGATGTATCCCTTTGTGGCCATGGCCTGTAGCTATATAAACATTTTTTAATGAGCTTAATGGNCCAACAATTGGCAAATTATCTGGAGACATAGGTCTGAAACCATACATAGTTTCAACAATTTGAGCTTCATCCAATTCTGGCATGACGAACATTACCCACTCCATGATCTCTTGAGTAGCTTTTTGATTTGGAGGCTCTTCATAATTATCAAATTCGGACGTACTCCCGGCGCTAATTAAATTATCTCCTCTATGAATTAGATGCCAAGAGTCTACNCCTCCAAAATGGAACCCTAGAGGTTGACCGGAATATCTAAGNCTTATAGATTGACCTTTCAAAGGAGTAATATCAACATTCAATCCTAAGGCAGACATCAATGAATTTGAGCCTAATCCTCCNCACAGTATCACATTATCACCATAAATTTTTTCCGATTCACAAATAACTCCTGAAACTTTTCCCCCATNCTTGATTAAATCTANTACTTTTCTTTGATGGACTTCTGTACCCATTTTTTCAGATGCCACAGCTAATGCTAAGGTAAATTTGTAACTATCAATCTGGGTTTCTTGGGGAATATAACCAGAAGCCAGGATACCGTCTGACAGTCTCTGGTCTAACTTTCTCGTTTCATCTCCAGTCAAGAATTCAAATGGATATCTGTGTCTGGATTTTGAAAACTCTACTCTGGCTTTAAGGATCGCAACTTCAGATTCTGATGCGGCTAATCTTAATCCTGGTCTTACTACGGGAAGAGTATCAATTTGACTTAACTCATTGATTCTTGGAATGTCTTTATCGAATAACTCACTGCTATCAAATAAAGCTTCATTTATATTAGGATTTGAATCATAGTCATATGTGTTTGATAAAAACCCGGTGGCATGCGCTGATGCACCACTAGCAATAGCGTTCTCATCGAGTAACGCCACAGATAAACCTAGTTCACTCAGATAATAGGCAACCGCCCCTCCGACTGCGCCTGCTCCGACCACTATGGCATCATAGTTCTTTCCCATAACCGTAAGCGCCTTATAAAAACAAGATTAGTTATTTACACCAATTCTATTCTTGAAATCAGAAATTATTTGGTCTCTTGTGCGATTTTGCCATTTAACACGTTGNCCTATNGGAACATTTGTTACCTCAGGAATTATTTTCAAAGCAATAAACACTGGACCTTCAAGACTCAATATTTCTTCAATGCTCGATGCAAAATCTTCAATATTATCGAANGCATACGTATTTGGATAACCTGCACCCTTTGCGATAACATCGTAAGAAATATTCTGGGCATTTGGAACCGGTTGCCCACCTGTGGTTCCATAAACCTCGTTATCAAGCATGAAGTGGTAAAAATTATTGGGCATTTTATCTGCAATCGTTGGAAGTGCGCCTAATCCCATCAGTACGTCACCTTCAGAATCAAACTGAATCACTTTTTCGTTAGGCCTAGATAAGGCTAGCCCTAGCGCAAAAGAAGAATGTCCCCCCATCGCGGGGTCTCCTAGAGCAATATCTAGGTCAGGCTGTTCACTGACAGATTGCCAATGTCTGCCACCTCTACCAGAAAGNACTATACTGTTCCCTCTGTATCTATTAAATATTTTAAACATCTCTAATGTGTCTATCATTGGGGTTCTCCTCAAATAAAAAGTCTAGTTAAATCCGTGGAATTCGTCTCCGATCAATACAGCAACTGGATTTTGCAATCTCTCTGCATCTTCAAATGCCCAAGAAATCCTTTCTGCATCATCGTTATTTTCTACTAAGTAGTATTTGACATTAAATGCATTCAAAAATGGCTCTGTGTAAGTTGCGGCAGTATCAGCATTCCTGCCATGCCTGGTGTATCCTCTATATCCCACCATTAATACCACAGGTATATTCATTCCCATACACCATCCCCTNAGTGAGTCACCTGATTCTAGTAATCCNGTATTTTGAATTAGTATCACGGGTTTAGCGCCTCCTGTTGATAACCCAGCGGCAGTTGAAAATGCGTGCCCTTCTCTACTCACAGGAATCAAGGTCAGAGAAGGTTCCTGTTCCATTAATAAATACAGGAAATTAGTTTCACTGTCAGGTAACCAAACAATATGAGTGACTCCTTGATTCTTAAATTCGTTAATTATTAACTCTGGGCTTAATTCTGCTTTTTGTGTACTCATTATTTCTTTTTCCTCAATACTTTTTAAGTGGTTGCATTAGGTTTTCTGCCTTTTCTGGCAAGAAAATCACTAAATCCTTCCTCTACTGATAAGCCTTTAAAACGTCCTTTCCTNGCATCGATCTCTGCNTGGAATTGATCCTTTAAAGGTTCTCCTATATGCTCNGTGACCATTTGTTTTATATTAGCTACGCCTTGAGCNCGATTAGCGGCAATACCACTAGCAATCTCTATAGCCTTATCTAACAAGTCCTTCGAATCAAACAAATGATTTATGAGGCCTAAATGGTATGCCTCATCAGCAAAAACCTCTCTACCACTGTAAAGTAATTCCTTTGCTTTGTTTATACCAACTAACATAGGCAGTGTCCAAGTAGCATTCATTTGCCCATAATTTACAGCTAAAAATCGGAAACTTGATTTTTCGCACCCCACTAAAAAGTCCAGCGAGGTAGCCATCACCGTACCGCCACCGTAGCACAGTCCATTNATAGCACCAATAATTGGTTTAGAAGATGTAGCCATGTGCCAAGTGATTTCNGCTCGAGTATCTTGACTAGCATCTCTTTGTTCCGGGGACAACTCTCTATTTTCGTGGATATCTGCCCCTGCTGAAAATGCTCTGTCTCCTGCTCCTGTTACAACAATTGCTCCAATTGTTTCATCAACNTCCATTGCTGACACAGCTTCGTTCACTTCTGTAACTAATTGCAGATTCAGTGCATTCAAAACATTAGGCCTGTTTAATGTGATGATACCAACTCTATCTTGTTGGTCTACTAAAATATTTTCGTAAGACATATGGCCTCCTTNAACCATTTGATTTCCATAATCACATGTACAAATAAATCACATCTGAGTTTCAATGTAAACCTTACACTATAGTCGGCTACTGTATAATCAATTAGGATCATACAAAGTTAGTCTCAATTAGTCATCTAAATAAACTACTAGACAGGTCAACATTCATGGAACACTTAGCATTAACATTTCTAGAACAAAATATTCCTTTTGAGGCATTGTCAGATAAATCTATCGAAATAGGTAAACATTCTATGCTTAATGCATCCGCAGCAGGGTTAGCTGGTGCCTCACAACAACAAGCTGTTTCAATATCTAGTCTAGTTCAAGAAATGGGCAGTATAGGCAAATGTACTCTAATTGGTATGGGAGTAAGAACATCTCCTATTTATGCCGCATTTGGCAATAGTGCAATCATCAGCATCTTAGATTACGCAGAGGAGATACCNGATTCCCATCATTCATTATCTTCCGTTATTTTCCCTATCGTAACTGCGCTTGGAGAAGCTAATGGATACACTGGGAAAGAGGTCTTAAGAGCTTACTTGCTTGGAATAGAATATACTAGCCATCTTATCGAACAAACTCGAAGTAATTTCTATGCATGTGTAAGCTTGGGAGGATTACTAGCTGCAGGACTTCTATTAAAGCTNAATGATCAACAATTCCAGCAAGGCCTATGCCTTTTACTTGACACCCTAGACCCAACAATGTCCGACAAACGTTCAAGCATAGATTTATTCACCAGCGGCAAAATTGCCATGAATACAATTACCGCCGGACTAACCGTATCAAAACAATTCAACCTAGACGACTTCTCAGTAGAAACCTTTGAATATTATCTACAAAAACTGGGGCTAGATGCAGGGACCCACAATAATATACTCCGCACTTTGGCAAGTGATTCATTATTAGAACAAAACGGCCTTTCTTTAAAGCTTTACCCTTGCCCTGCTACCTCTCATGAATGTATTGAAGCCATATTACAACTACTACAACTGTACGATTTTGACTACAAAGAAGTAGAAACCATGCAAATACTTCTCCCTTCAAGATCCATTCAAGAATTAAAACCAGCTCCCCCGCGTACAGAGTTCGAATTACGAAACAGCATTCCTTTTATCTCAGCATCCACTTTGATTTATGGCCAACCTTTAATAGAACAATTCACCCCTGGATACTTCTATGACGAAGAAATAAACGAATGTATGAGCAAAATACAAATAATAGAAAACTCGGATGTGAATCCTTCTACACCACGTGCCACGCAAGTATCAATAAAATTAATTAGCGGACAAATCTTAAAAACCACTGTAGAATTTGCACAGGGCACCTCAGAAGTTCCATTGGACATTACAGAGTTAGAAGCTAAATTTTTATACTGCTCAAGATATATATTGCCCCCAGATCATATAGAAGGTGCAATCTACCAAATAGGAAATCTTGAAAATATTCACGATATCACAGGACTAGTATCTATACTAGGAGGATAAGAACAAATGAAAGCCATTACTATCCACCAAACTGGCGGCCCAGAAGTTATGCAACTCGAAACCGTACCTGATCCTAAACTCAAGAACGGTGAAGTTTTGATAGAAATAAAATCCATAGGCGTCAATTATACTGATGTCGCTAGTAGAAGAGGAACCAACACTCCTGAACAATTTCCCTGGATACCAGGCAGAGAAGCAGCAGGAATTGTTGTAGAAGTAGGTAAGAATGTAACAGATGTGAAAGTCGGAGATCGAGTAGCCTATGCAATGGCAACTGGTTCTTACGCTGAATTTGCAGCCGTGCCAGCATGGCTAACTGTACCTATTCCAGACGACATGTCTTTCGAAACGGCCTCAGCAATATTATTACAAGCTATGACGGCACATTTCTTAGCAAACGACATAACAACACTCCAAGAATCTGATAAAGCTTTGGTGCATGCTGGAGCTGGAGGCGTTGGTCTGCTGTTGATACAAATGTTGAAAATGCAAGGAGTATACGTTTACACGACAATATCGACCGAAGAAAAAGCAAAATTGGCAAAAGAAGCTGGAGCTGACTGTTTAATTCAGTACACTATAGATGACTTCGAAAAAATTATTCTTGACCAAACAAATGAAAAAGGGATTNCCATAGTCTACGATGCAGTTGGAGACACTACTTTNCAAAAAGGCTTAAATATACTTAAGCCACGCGGATACATGGTGCTATATGGNACAGCCAGTGCTCCNGTTCCGCCTTTCGACACTAATTTATTGAGAGGCAAGTCAATTTTTCTNACCAGACCTATGCTTGGNGATTACACAAGAACCAGAGANGAATTGCTGCAAAGATCCAACACTGTNCTTGANTGGGTTCAACAGGACAAACTCAAGATCCGTATNGGNCTAAAATTACCTTTGGCAGATGCAGNAGAAGCACACATGCGACTCGAAGGAAGACTAACCACTGGTAAAGTTATACTCACAGTGTAACNAATGGTCTATCTCAGAAATATACTAATAGAATATAATTGTTTGCAACGAACTAAATTTCAAAGGCAACAATNATAATAATGTACTACCCAAAACTAGAAGACATTGAATCNTACCGAAGNGNTGGTAACTTAGTTCCGGTATATCGAANAATCAATGCAGACCTNGAAACCCCCGTGTCGGCATACCTAAAGGTAGCTGAAGGNGAATATTCNTTTCTGNTNGAAAGTGTTTCCGGNGGAGAGCAACTNAGCAGATATAGCTTTATTGGNACTGCACCTTACAAAGTAATCAAAACCGGCAANNATCAACCNCAAGGAACNATAGATCCTTTAACNCTTATTCAAGAAGANCTCANTAAGTTTCAAGAGGTCTCNGTGGANGGNCTACCNGCATTNAATGGAGGGGGGGTNGGATATCTATCCTATGACAATATCCATTACTTTGAACCACGAGTNCCNATGCTNGANAAAGATGACATTAATTTGCCTGACTCCGTAATTATGTTCACAGACACNCTTTTGATNTTCGATCATNTAAGGCACGATATAAAAATAGTTAGCCANGTTAATCTCAATGATGATGTCCANNAGTCGTANAAAGANGCAGTAAANAAAATAGAANAGATAGTAACNAAACTNATAGCNCCTCTNCCACCNCAAGCTTACAAGAGCAGNACNAACACAGACCCCATTAAGGCTGAAATTAAATCAAATTTCACTAAACAAGAATTCTTTGATGCAGTAAACAAATGCATTGACTACATCAACAAAGGCGATGCAATCCAGATTGTACTGTCGCAAAGATTCGAACGAAAAACTCACGTTGAACCGTTCGACATNTACCGTTCCTTAAGGGCTCTGAACCCTTCACCATATATGTATCATTTGCACCTCTCAGACTTTCACATTGTAGGAGCTTCAATCGAAACATTGGTGAAAGTAGAAAATGGGCTTATAGATTATCACCCCATAGCAGGAACANGGCCAAGAGGAGCAACTCCAGAGGAAGACAATGAGCTAGCTGAAGAACTCCGTACTAGTGAAAAACAAACTTCAGAACATATTATGCTAGTAGATTTAGGAAGGAATGACGTAGGTAAAGTTAGCGAAATCGGTACTGTTGAAGTCACGGATTTAATGAGTATAGAAAAATACTCGCATGTGATGCATTTAGTATCGCATATAAAAGGCGTTCTGAAGCATGGTCTTAATCCATTTGACGCCTTACGCTCTTGTTTCCCTGCTGGAACGTTATCAGGAGCACCTAAGATAAGAGCTATGGAAATCATATCGGAATTAGAACAACAAAAAAGAGGACCTTATGCTGGAGCAGTAGGATATTTTTCATTTTCTGGAAATATAGATACATGCATAACCTTAAGAACTAGCGTAATCAAGAACGGCACAGCTTACATACAAGCTGGAGGCGGGATAGTAGCAGATAGTACAGATGAAGACGAGTATCTAGAAACTTATTACAAATCAGGAGCGTTACTCAAAGCAATAGAAAACGCAGAGTCCCAATTTAATTCTTAGGAGCCAAATCAATGCTGAAATCATTTTTCCACACTGGATTCATAGTTAAAGATATTGAAAAAAGTATAGATTTCTACAGTTCTGTATTTGGCCTATCTCTAGCAGGACGGGCAGAACGAACAGGAGAATTTGCTGAAACACTGCTTGGGTATACTGGAGTACATGTTCAGAACGCTTTTTTAGATCTAGGGGATGGGCATCAATTGGAATTAATACAATATATGACTCCTACTGGTTCAAAAGCGAATTTTGAAAAAAATGATGTAGGGGCATCGCATATTGCTTTCTTAGTAAATGACATTGACTCATTTTATGCTAACGCTAAAGAAAAAGGCCTAAAACCAGTTAACTCTCCTGCTTCACTTCATGACGAAAATGGCACATTACTAAGAAAAGCTTTATATGCTCAAGATCCCGATGGAAATTGGATAGAATTGGTTGAACTGTTTTAAACAGTTATGAAAATATATATATTTTGCACCACTTGTGAAAGAGCTTCATATTTAGAAGTAATAGACAATAATGATATTAATTTAAACAACTTCAAAACAGTCAAAGAAGTCATTGAAGAATTGGAATCTCTACTTGGAATCGCAGAATTCTCCGAATCCCCATTCGTAAATTGTTACTACAAGGATTGTCTTAGTGAACCTCATGATTGGGTATTCTGGGATGAATACAGACTCGGGTCTGGTGAGGGATTAAACTGGCCCATTCACCCTGAATTTGATGTCTTTTATCAAGTTTGATCCAACTATAACTAAGTTCGGTTGGTAAGAAGAGGCGTAAATACCAATATCACAGCTAATAAAACAAACCCTATCCCTTGATTTATTATCATGGTATCACCTGCGCCATAAATTCCTGCTAAACGACTGGTTGTAAATCCACCAAAAGCCGCTGCCCCAACACATTGCGCCACAACTCCTAACGTCATCGGTCTATCCTTTTCAGCTACATTTAACATNACTATAGGAGTTGACATAGCACTNAATAAAGCGTTGCCGAATCCAGCCATAAATAAAAACACATAACATAGTAAGTAAATATNTAGCCACCCAAAAAACACGAATCCTATCATTTGTATGACAAAGCCNCCGATTAANACCCGACCTTTCAGCTCTATATTCCCTATGAATGACATTGATAGCCCACCAAATAAACACCCTGTGCCAAATGCTGATACTAAAATTCCAGCCCAAAATGCGTTCACTTGTAAATCATCCACCGCGACCACAGGCAACAAAGCTTCACAGCTGAAAACGAACCAATTGAACACCATACTCGCTAACAATGCTCCAAAAACAACCTTATTCCTAAACGCAGACNCAAAACCTTGTACCAAAGTCCCACCAATCTGAGAAATGTGTACTGTGAATTTCTCTTGTTTATATCCGTAAAAAGTCAAAATAGTAAACGATGTACTAGCTAATGCCAGTAATANAGAAAACGCACCTAATGGACCCAGAAATTGAATTGTGAATCCAGCTAAAAATGGCCCTACNCCTTTNCCTAAAGCATGATTAATAATATCCAAAAACATAGCATTCGATAGACGATTAGACTTAGCAACATCATGTATAGCAGTTCGTTTTGCTGGAAAGTCTAAAACATAAAATACCCCGAGTGCGAATGCACCTAACTGCAAGTGCCAAGGTTGAATCAATTGGTANAAGGCCAGTGTANCAAANATAGCTAAAATCGCGACTGTGCCTCCCTGAGTTATTAACATCAATATCTTCCGATTAAAAGCCATAGAAAGATAGCCAGAAATAGAAGCGAAGATCAACATTGGAGACCATTTTAATGCCAACAATATAGCCACTTGAGCAGGAGANCGAGTCAATTCCCACATAACTAGTCCCATCACAACAGGATCCATCCATCTAGTTATGTGATAAATGCCTCCCGCGAACCATAGTACTCTAAAATCTCTTGTTCGCATTAAAATGGATACGTTTTGAAATCCTTCAACTAAGCTTTTTTGCATTCCAGTTATTGGGTAACCTCAAGTATTTTATTATTCTTTGATGACATAGTACTTTTCAATTAAATTGGTTTTATAGGTGCCCCACTGCACATATTTATCCTTCATAAATTCATCAATAACTGTTGTAGTCTGAGCCCATTTCAATTCATTATATTCATCAAACAATATAATNCCTCCGNTAACCACTTGATCAAATAATGACGTCAGCACAGTTGAGTAACTGGTACTTAGATCTGCATCAATATGCAAAAANGCTATGGGATGATTNTAATCTTTTAATGTNTCGTCAAAAAANCCTTTGATAAAGGAAATCTTTTGTATTTGATTCTCTGGCAAATTACTGTTTGCCAAAAATGATTTTACCGATTCTAATTGTGATTTGTAATGGCCTTTTATGGCTGCAGGGTTGTGCATTCTATCCAATTCAGANACTTCCGGAAATCCTTCGAAACTATCAAAGGCAAAAATCTCTCGCTCTCCATAACAGGAACATAAAGTTGTCATCATTAACAAGGATCTGCCATGTCCAACCCCACATTCAACCACATCGCCGGGTAAATCACCAACAGAACGCAGTAATGAGTCAAACATACTTATTCTATGAATTGAGCTGGCAGTCAATGGAACTGGAGACTTCCTAGAACCTAATCCTAACATTCTGTTACGTATACTACGTAGTATTTTGATCATCTCTACAGTTTGCAACAATCNTACTGTTTTATCAATAGAATTACGGGCNCGAGAATATGACTTCGTTCACATCAACACTAGAAAAGGATTACTTAATTGATATAATTAACAAAAATCAATGAAAAGATGAGACTATGTTAGTAATGATAGACAATTACGATTCATTCACTTACAACCTATACCAATATTTTGGAGAATTAGGGACAGAAGTATTTACCTTGCGTAATGACCAAACCTCTATAGAAGAAATTGAAGATTTAAATCCGGATGGCATTATTATTTCTCCTGGACCTTGCAGTCCAACAGAAGCTGGAATATCTAATGAAACGATCAAATATTTCGCGCCTAAAGTACCTGTATTAGGAGTCTGTTTAGGACATCAATGCGTCGGGCAATCATTCGGTGGAACAGTTATTCAAGCAGATGAAATTAGACATGGAAAGACCTCTATGATCCATCACAACAACACTGGGGTTTTCCAAGGATTACCTAATCCATTTCAAGCTATCAGATACCATTCCTTAATTGTAGAAAAAGGAAATCTCCCTGATTGTTTAGAAGTTACAGCATGGACGGAAGATGGATTAATTATGGGGCTTAAGCACACTAAATACCAAACAGAAGGTATCCAATTTCATCCAGAATCTATAATGACACCAAATGGCAAAGATATCCTACTGAATTTTCTGAGTTTGTTTAAGTAGGCAAACAATCAACCGGATTGTGTTATGATCCTAGTTTCCATGTATCCTTAAACAAACTACGAAGGTCTCAGATTGAAACTAGCCCACATACAAACTTTCGATTCTTGGCGGAGTTCAAGTAGCTTCAGATTTTTATTCCTAGGAAATATCTGTTCAAATGGCGCTCAATGGTTACAATTATTCACCGCTGGGTGGTTAGTACAAACATTAAGTGCTGATTTAGCTACAACCGGATTATTAGTGGCCTTAGTAGGTGGAATCAATCTATTACCCAGTTTACTCATAGGGCCTATAGGTGGAGTTCTAGGAGATCGATTAAATAGAAAATATTTGATCATGAGCCTGCAAGGATTTATGGCCTGTGTAGCATGGTTTTTCGCCTTTTGGAATACCACTGACTATATAGAAGTGTGGCACGTGATAGCGTACGTTGTTATTTCAGGCTCTTGTTTGTGCATCACACAGCCAATCCGCAATGCATTAATTGCCACTACAGTGCCACGAGACTTAATAGGGAACGCCATGGCCACTAATGTGTTCACCATTACCGGAACCAGATTAATAACTCCTTTTGTGGGAGGAATCTTAATAGCNAATTTAGGATTTAGCTGGAATTTTGCGATAGAAGCTATGCTATACATGGGAACTATATTCTTCCTAATACCATTCAAAGGATCGAATCCCAGCAGCAATACCATTAAAGAAAAACTTCGTATATTTAGTGGGCTGAAAGAGGGATTAGTATATCTGTGGAAAGTAGACAGAGCATTACTAAATCTAATAGTACTAACTGTAATACCGGAATTACTTTTACATCCAGTATGGTTTCTTCTCCCTATATTCACCGCTGAAGTGTTGCTCCAAGGGCCTGAAATTGGGGGATACTTATTTGCTGTTACTGGTCTTGGGGGGCTTTTCTCACCGTTAATCACATCTTCGTTTGGGTATGTATTCAAAAAAGGGCATATTGTCTTAGGGACTACAATTCTCAGTTCTATATCCGTAATATTATTTGCTTATTCTAATTGGATGCCTGCTGCTTTCTTTTTGATTTTCATAATGGCCTTTGCGCAATCTTTCTTTAGAACCACTAATGGAGCATTAATACAATCTCTTGTCCCTGACCATCTTAGAAGCAGGATCAGTACTCTGCATTTCTATGTTAAAGGATTTGTAATACTATCAGCCATCGGAGCTGGTTGGTTGATAGATTTAACGTCCGTACGTGTAGGCATAGCTTGTTTAGGAACAATGGGCTTAATACTAGGAATATATTTTACGATCACGTTCCACAGAGTCCGTAAATTACTCTAGTTATATGACCCAATTACCTTACATTTCTCAAAACACTAAATATTACAAATGGTTCGTATTTTTTAGTATAGCTATAGGCACATTCATATCAGTAGTGGATCACGGAAGTGTCTTAGTGGCTTTACCAGTAATGCAGACTCATTTTGGCAGTGACCTTCCCGCAGTTCAATGGGTCGTTACTGGGTATCTACTTACAATCAGTGCCCTTTTGTTACCCATGGGACGTCTGGGAGATTATTTGGGTAAGAATCGTATTTACATTTTAGGTTTGATAATTTTCGCTGTCGCTTCATTTTTCGCTTCCATATCATCGGATTTGATCATGGTCATTCTATCGAAAATACTCCAAGGAGCTGGTTCAGCTATGATTCAAGGGAACGCTATTGCGATCATAGTATCAACTTTTCCAGCTGCTGAACGAGGTAAAGCTCTCGGGAGTCATTTGAGCGTAGTCGGTACAGGTCTGATCACCGGACCCGCTTTAGGTGGATTACTAGTAGACCTATTCGGATGGAAGTCGGTGTTCATAATTAATATACCAGTAGCTCTTATTGCTGTCGCCGGAGCAGTTATCATAATGGGGGTCCGAAGTGAAGAAAGCATAGACCTTAAAAATAATCCCTTTGATTGGAAAGGTTCAATCATATCCACAATATTCCTCATTGGNATTCTATTACTCTTTAACAAAGTTACTGAATACGGCTGGAATTCTTTTCCCATATTAGCAGGAGGCCTAATCCTCGTATGTCTCCTAATATTATTCATAGTAGTTGAAACTAAAGTTACCTCTCCAATGCTAGATGTTAAATTATTTACAAATCCAATAATAGGTTTGGGGTTTTTATCTAGTTGGATTTCATTTTTTGGAACAGGAGGCGTACGTTTTATTATGCCTTTTTACATGCAAAAAATACTTAACCTTGAGCCCTTAGTTGTTGGTTTATCAATGATTCCTCCCGCTATNTGTATGGCTCTCTTATCACCCATGAGTGGATATCTATCGGATAAATTTGGCTGGAAAGCTTTTACAATTCTAGGATTGAGTTTATCCATAGTTGCGTGCTTATCATTATCTATTTGGGTTTCAGATTCATCNCCTTTNATATTTTTAATCCCTATGCTGATGTTACAAACATCCGGAAATGGTATTTTTAATTCCCCAAATAATAGCTCTATCCTAAATGAAGTAGACAACACTAAATTCGGCGTTATGTCTGCAATGACTCAACTAGTTCGGAATTCCGCAAACGTGATAAGCATGTCCGTAACAACCAGCATNATTGTGATTAGCTTTCAAATNAANNATTTAGGCTCCAATCTTGATAANATCACTCCAGANATGTCTGGAGCTTTNATGACCGGANTGCACGCTACNTTCTTTACTCTTTTTNTAGTGCTATCAATTGGCTTAATCGCCACTATNATCCGAAAATAACCTNTACTTAAATATGTGGCATAACCTCGGAAGCAAATAATTTCATCCCTTTTGTAACTTTTCCATGGGATAAACCACCAAATGCAAAATTACATCCAAAATAATCTATCCCNATCTCTTTTAATGACAGAATCTTTTCGATACATTGTTCAGGTGTCCCCACAATTACTCGATTTTTCAGTAAATCTTCAAAATTAGCTGACTCAATATTATTTTCTCGTTTCCATGCATTCATACTTTGATTAACTTCACTTTCGTGCAATAAAGATCTACGCCATCTAATCATGTCAAATGTCCATTGAAGCGCAATTTCCGTATCTTCCTTGACCTGTTGCTCTGATTCACCTACATATACATATCTAAAAAAAGGTATTTGTGCAATATCCGCTTGAGNCCCAGATTGAGATGCTACATCAACAAAATTCTGACACATACTTACAGCATCATCAGTATCTGCCACAGGGCCACTTAAAATAGGATATCCTGACTCTATAGCATAGTTAAGAGTTTCTGGAGTTCGTGTCGCAGCGATAAAAACTGAAGGATGTGGACTCTGTAANGGTTTNGGTACCAAATTGGTTTTAGGAATTTTATGGAATTCCCCATCATATTCAAAATCAGTCTGAGTCCAAAGATCTCTGACTATTTGAATAACTTCTCTAAATCTGCTTTGGCTTTCTTCCCAATCAACCATATACCCGTGGTACTCATATCCTTCGGTCCCNCTGCCAAATCCTACCTTCAACCTTCCCTGACTTAAAACATCCAAAGTCGCAGTATCTTCGGCAAGTTTGATTGGGTTATGCAGGGTAGGCAATAAAACTGCAGTCCCCAGTTCTATAGTTTTTGTGATAGCAGCAATGTGCGACAGAACCATCAAGGAGGACGACCCTAACCCGTACCGGGAAAAATGATGCTCTGCAAACCAAGCACTATCAAATCCTAGATTTTCAGCTAAAACCNCTTCAGCGCAAGCATTTTTCATTAATGTCCTAGGATCCAGGTTATTCTCTGGCCAGGGGATGTGAGACAACGTAGCTAATTTCATAGTGTCAACTCACTATTCTGCTAGGAAAACTAGCTCGCTTTATTACGATAGCCCGACATGACATCATATGATCCGGGTGCAGTAGATATCAATGAACTATCATAGATATAACCGTACCCTCTTACAGTGACTATAGGATTTTGATCCTTACTGATTTTTCGAATTTTTTTCCTTAAGTTACTAATATGCCATTTAACCAAATCAAATGTGTCGTATTCTCTGCCCCATACATTAGCTAACAAAAATTCCAAAGACAGAGCTTGAGAGTTTCTTTTTATAAGTAACGAAAGAAGATTGTATTCAGTTCTAGTAAGGTCAACCTTTTGACCAGCCACTTTAACTTCTCGCTTTATAAAATCAATCTCCAGCAAGTCATCATCATATTTAGTCATAGGTTTCACGTTCTTGCCCAATCTCAAAAGACAAGCATCCACCCGCCCCAATAATTCTTTTTCATAAACTGGCTTAAGTAGAAAGTCAGTTACCCCTGCNTTAAACGCTTCGATTTTCGCTTCAACATCATTGGTATCAGATAGTCCTATGATAGGAGCATCAGAACGCTCCCTAATTCGCCTGGTAAGTTCAAGCCCATCCATATACTGCAATCTTAAATTAGTGATTACAAGTTCTGGCTCACTGATTAAAAATTCACGGAGAGCAGAAATCCCATCCTCGCATTTAATGGTGGTATATCCAGAGATACTCAATATAGGGTCGAGTTTGTCTAACGATTGTTGATCATCGCACAACAATATATGCATAAGTCTGCCGCCTCAAATAATAAATAGATAATTCCATTAGTGGTTATCTTACCGAATTAACCATTCTGCCTCTCACTCTAATGAGGCAGTTGGTGGTCCTTCACCGTCACAGTTCGCATTTTAAATAAGAATCATTCTCATTGTCAAACATGAAATCCTATGTTGGTTGCTCCCCAGAATTAGGCTACACTAACTCAATTAGTTAGTCAATCCTAATCATNTATTTTAACCTGCAGAACTCTTATGCTTATTTACTAGATCCTTGGTAATCTAATCCCTTCAATTATAAGTTCCAATCAGCAGAAATAATCACTTCATGTAGACATAATACTGCAAACATAGTGAGTTTTCCATATCAATTGTTTGCGATTTTAATGCGGCATAATGAATGATTCCGTCATTCATTTACTGCATTTTAAACAATACGGAATCCATCCATCAGCAAAGCGTCAAACACTCTTCGCTTAATTAAATTTAACATAATTTATGAATACATTTTGAAGTAATTCGTAAATTTGATGCATCTGAAAAAAGNATACTATATAATTACAATTATTTTAGTATGCAATCTAAAGGTATTTATTAGATATCATGCAACCTGATTCTTATATTCCAGTCGAAGAACCAACTAATCAGTTAACAGTGATCTCAGTCACGCTGATCATAATGCTAGTCTGCCAGATAATACTCCCAATAATGAATCATCACGCTTTTGAGTTCTATCCAAACCATCCACATTTACCAAATTCCCAACAACATTCCCATTCCTACATCAGCGTTCATATGCACCAAAATTTTGAAACTTTCTACGAGGTAACCCCCGGTCAATCAATCCCAGGTACAGAGTTGGCTTTTATTCCCAATGGGTCTTTTACTCCAGGCTTAATAGGGATGTCATTGATATGGAAATGGACTCAAATCAATTTTATATCCGAGTCAGCATCGTTAATAAATAATTTTAAACCCGTTTTACACAAACATTTAATAAATATTTTTCATCTGGTTCAAACTAATCCTCCTGCTTCTCCTTAATAGATTCACCTACAAACCAATTAATTTTAAGGAGTATTATGAAATATATTAAAACTTTATTAGTATTATCATTTGCCGCTATTTTATTGTCCTGGTTACCTCCAAATAATGCATTTGCCCATGGAGGCAGAGATGTAAATGACTTCAATTTTGTCATAGGATTTGCAAGCGAACCCGCCTATGAGGGGATCATCAATGCTATAGAACTGAAAATTACTGGGAAACCGTCCCAGAAAGATACACATAGTGACGGCCATGGCCATGACCATCACTCACATGGTCATTCTGATATAGACGTCAATGCACATGGCGGCATTTTCGCAAGTGAGTTACTGTCAGCAGGAGACAAATTTTCCACCACTATTGCAAAAGATATCAACAATGTTGAAATCCCGTATCACGACCACATGAATCATGATATCACTGGAACTATTAAAGTATCCGATGAAGGAGATTTAGGAGAGGTTAAGGTGATGATCCATGAAACCTCTCTTATGCCATCGGATATTCATGTACAACCCGGAGCCACAATAATCTGGACGAATTACAGTAAAGGACTACATGCTATAACCAGTGGAGTTATGGACTCTGGACAAACTGAGAAGCAGCCCATATCAGGACTCTCTGAAACCCTAAAAGCTGAATTAATCCATGTAAGTAGCAAATCTTCTGTGATCCTAAATTTAAATGAAGATAGCGATAACCCCGGAAGATACACTTCCCCTTTCATACCAACTAGTCCAGGAGTATATGAAATCCGTGTATATGGAACTATTGATGGTGTTGAAATAGATGAAACTTTTATCTCCATGGGAGGAGGTGGTGATTTTGATGACATTGTCCCACCCACTTCAATTCAGTTTCCTCAGAAGCTAACTTCTGATAGAGAAATCACTGGAGCCATAACGGAAGCGACTGAAATTTCACAGTTAGCATTGATAAGATCTAATACATTAAACACTTGGGTGATAATCAGCTTAGTCATTGGTGGTATAGGCATTGCTGTGAGCTGCTTAAGTCTGGGTTTACAGTTTCGCAAAAAATGATTCCTGAGCAAGTAAGTATTATCTGGCTTGGACTTTCAAGCCAGATAATACTATTTAATATACAATTTAAATAGAATTATTCTTAAGGTTGCACACATGATTTTTCTTCTACATGGTCAATATTGGTATTGGGATGAAATTTTTTATGGGCTTTTGTTCATAGGATTAATTGCCTCTATAATTCTTGCGGTCTTAGGTGTAAAAGGCAAGCGAGTGAAATGAAACTCATTCCGGTCAAATTCTGGATAGCATGCTTAACTCTATGCAGTCTATTCGCCCTTTATATAACCTTTAATTCTTCAAACATAGTATACGGCCACGCCAATTTGATAGATGCAATACCCAAACAAAACAGTGTCTTAGACACCAGCCCACTTGTTATCAATCTCACATTTACAGAGACACTGTCTGAGAATCTAAGTTCTATCAAAGTATACGATACACAGGGTAATCAAATAGATAACGGAGATAGCAAACTAGACCCAGCAGATGCAACTTTACTAAGCGTGACCTTACCAGAAAGTCCTAATGGTACTTACACAGTAATCTGGAAAAATGTATCAACGATAGATGGCCACAAAGTACGAGGAAGCTATTTTTACTCCGTGGGGGAACCATTATCTTCTTCCTCATTTTCTATAGAAGAATCTGTGTTCCTATACAATGCGGAGCCAGTAGTAAAATCAATCATTTTAATTGGAATTTTATTATTATTCGGTACTGCGTTTTTCAATCTAGCTATTCTAAAACCAATTTCAGTAGATATGTTAAATGGTACAAGTAACAATATTTGGCAAACAACTTTAATCCCAAGAAACATACTCATATTAACTGGGTTTCTTATTACTTTAACTGGATCCTCAGCTCAATTAGTCCTCCACACATCATCATTGTACGAAGTCACTACGTTGAGCGCATTCCTAAACTCTATGGTAAACGTTTTTTCAGATACCACGTGGGGCAAACTAGCCTGGGCTAAATTCTGTATCTTATTAACCTTGCCGATAAGCTACGTAATCTACCGCTATAAACAAACAGATGAAAACCAATCTGAATTACTGGGACTACAATATCTAATATTAGCCACCTGTATAGTCTTTTTTATAGCTCATAGCTTATCTGGACACAATGCATCCATAAGTAGTCTCTACTACCAAGGGGTGGTAATAAATATGTTACACATAGTATTCAGTGGTATTTGGACAGGCAGCGTTGTGGCATTAACGGTGTATTCTCAATTTCTAAAAAACAAGCTCTCCACTACCAACCTGTCAGATTTTATTAAACTATCATTTATAAGATTCAGAAACACTGGGATTTTATCAATTGTACTATTAAGTGTCACAGGCTTGTACGTAGGTTGGATGCAAGTGAATAAACCAGAAGCTCTANTCACTCTCTACGGGATATCTCTAATAACCAAAATGATATTAATTANCCTAGCTATCATTATTGCNGGTATCAACACTTATGTCATTATCAAGTTCTTCAAAAATCCAACTTCTATGACCCGAATTGCGATATCTCTCATTACGGTTGAATCCATTCTAATAATATTCATCATAATATCTGTAGGTTTTCTAAAATCTTTAGAACCTGCTAAAAGCGCACANAGCATCCTGTCGGACCAAATTCAATTCGACCAATATGAGCAAGGAATANACTTGGACATGGCAATCATGCCTGGTTCTTTAGGTTTAAATTCTATGAGTCTGAATCTTACAGATATAACNGGAAAGTCAATCCAAAACGCAGAAAATGTAATCATAAAATCGACATACCTAAATGAAGANGTCGGAAATACAACTCTCTACGCGTATTTGACGGATACAGGAACATACGAAACCGATNCCTTGATGCTAAACCTAGAAGGAATTTGGCAATTTGAAGTTCTGATACAAAAGTCTTCTGGTCTAGATTCCAGATTTGCTTTCAGAGAAAGCATAGGTGGCAGCAATCCAGAATTCGGAGAGCTGGATATTTTTGTTGGAAGAATATTGTTTGGTTTAGTGATCCTAGCACTAGGAATATTTCTTCTAGTACTGAGTGTTATTTATGGGGGATGGCATNATAAATNTGGACGGTTATATTTNTTNATNGGAATTACTNCCGTCTCAATAGGATTGGTNATTTCTATTTATTCACGCTCAATCGAGCTGAACAATCAAGTAACCAATCCAATGCTTCCAGACTCTGTTTCTATTCAAATAGGTAAAAACATATATAGAGAAAACTGTGTAGCTTGTCATGGACTAACTGGTATAGGTGACGGCCCATTATACGAAACCCTCAGACCTATACCAGAAAAAGACGCTAACAATTTGTTAGTGCACGTTCCATTACACACTGATTACGAATTATTTTCTATCATCAAATACGGCAAAGATGGCACCAGCATGTATCCNCATGAATCTATTCTATCTGACGAAGAAATATGGCACCTAGTAAACTACATTAAAACTCTGAAATAATGCGGAGTTTCCACGTTTTAAAAGAACGAACTATTAAAACATTCGAAGTCAGAAAAGTTCGTATTATCCCTGTGCTGCTAGCATTGCGTTAACAATTTTTCGTCCATCAGTGTCGTCCACTACCGGTGTTACAATCGGGAAAGTAGCTAGCCCTGACCAACCCATTATCCACATGGTTAACGCTTCTTGGTCGTCGGTTTCTAGTATTACTACCCCTCTCCCATTTGGTAAGTCGTGCCAACGTCCTATTTGCTTAACCCCATCTGGGTATTCTCCAGCGATTTGTTCTTCAGTCATCGTCGCAAAAAATGCTTGGCAATCCGCTTGCTTTTCTCGGTCGATTTGATATGTGCACATGAAAATCATTCTATGAACCTCTATTATTTATTTCTTACTGTTGCTAAGTATACATCGAGAATTAAAAAAGACCCATAAATTTATACAGGTCTTTTCAATCCCACTAAGCATAACTCTTTTAGGACTCATTCAAAACATTGAAGATTATAATTGAAATCACTTACGCATCTGATAGTAAGAATATTGCAATAAAATACCAATCAGGGTAAACGAAATTGTCCACAATAAAGCCAACTGGTCAGACATAGAAGTCATCGTTTTGGTTAAAACGTACGCCCGTGCCACATAAGTTTTGTTAATATTAGATCTGTTATTAGTTCTAACATCTTCTATATCAGCAACAGCACTGCTATAAATTCTTTCAGGATTAACCTTATCGAACTCTGCATAAACTTCATTCCCAGAACCTACTAAAGGAAGTCCAGCAGCTCCGACCATTGATGTAATCGCAGCCACTACTACCACCCAAAAACAGATTCTATTGAGTTTCAACAACATCTTATTCATATTAATAACCTTCTATAAATTGAGCACATTTATCTAAATGAGGTATAACTACAGATTCTTCCGCGCAGGGGGTTGCAAATATCACTCTATTAGCGCCCATACTAAGAGCCTTCTCAACTGCTTCACCTTCTGGAGGCACCCCAAAAAGAGTTATGTCCAAATCTGAGTCTCCCCGTTCGGAATTAGTCCATTTAGACCTCAAGTTTTCTATTTTTTCTTCTAAATTATTACCATTGACACTATTAGTCGTCCTGCCCCAAATAGGCATCCATCCATCACAAAACTCTGTAACCCTGTCAAAGGTTGAACGGCCATCCCCTCCCATCAATATGGGTGGATTCGGTTTTTGAAGCGGTTTTGGGAAAGACCAAATTGCATCAAAGTCTACATATTGGCCATGAAATTCTGCAGAATCGTTATTCCAAATAGTTTTCATTGCCAAAATGGTTTCCCTAAGGCGGCCAAACCTAGTTTTAAAGTCTGTGCCATGGTTTGCCATTTCTTCTGCATTCCACCCCCCTCCTATACCTAGCATGAATCTGCCTTGAGACAATTGGTCAATGCTAGAAATTTCTTTTGCAAGAGTTATAGGATCTCTTTCAATAACCAAACAAATCCCTGTACCTAGCTTTATGGTGCTCGTAGCCTGGGCTGCAAAAGATAACGCAACAAACGGATCGTATGTACTCCAATATTCTTTGGGTAAATCAGGACCTCCCGGCCAAGCACTTTCTCTCGAAGCCGGAATATGAGTATGCTCTGGAAACCATATCGATTCAAATCCTCGTAACTCAGCTTCTTTAGCCAAAACATTAGGTTGAATTGCGTACCCCGTGGGAAACATAATCAAGCCAAAATCCATCTCAACTGCACCTTACATATAATTACTTCGATAGTATCATAAATACAGATTAGCAAATATGATTTATGTTAAAATTAAGACTGGTCTAAGATCAAATTAAAAGATGTAAAATTAAGATTTATATGAAAGAACAAGATGTATTATCCCAGATGGAATACCCGATAGATGTGATGCTACTGATCCACAAAGCTTTCTCTGCCGACGCAGCAGACGTGGAGCAATACATAGGTGACTTCGATGAAGAACATAGTATGCAGTCATTCACTTTATCATTTAATGAATGGGCAGTAGCAATGATGTACCATGCAGACATGGAAGATGCTCATATGACAGTTGATATGGAAATTGATTATGCCAGGGATAATGAAAACGAACATACAGACATTCACACTGCTTTAGAAGGAGTAGAAAGTTTAATAAACCTTAATGAAAACAAAGACCTAGAATACCGGGTAAAAGAAGCTATTTTGTCATTATCAGACGCTCTTCATGTGGAAGTGATAAATAAGCTACAAGACGTGATGGATGTGTTAGATGAAGAAATTGGCCAGCAGGCTCTGATACCAAGAACTAAACGCCATTTATTCGAAAAGGTTGTTAATGCAAGAGTTACCCAAGACGATCATTTTGAAAATGAAGAGGCTTTCATACTCCCCATCATACGTGAACATTGGAGCGAGGAAGAACAACTTGCCTTGGTGAAAATTTTGTTACTAGACAATGAATCGGATAATCCGAGATGGTTTATTGAATGGATGACTCCATACTTGAGCCAGAATGAAAAAGCTCTCTTAGATGACCTAGAACAAAAAGTATCTAACCTCTAAAGTTCTCCGTACAATGATTCGTAGAGTTCTTTGAACTGTGTCCTATTAGTATCAGTCGTTTTACCTAAGAAAGCCTCATAAATAACATTGTCATCCAACAACGTATCTGTTGAATATAATGCTCCGATCACATCTGCAAAATCATCTGGCCCAAGTAGATCATAAATTTGCGTCAAGAGCCATTCTCCCAAGTAATAATTGCATAAGAACAATTTTGATTCAGAATGAATTGCATACCCATCTTGATTCAATAAATCTACTAGTTTTTTAATGGTCTTGACTCCCAGGGAATTGCACCCTTGAATGCCTTTTTCCAAACTCGTGGCTCCTGAAGAAAACGCAAATCTCTCGGCAAATGTCTCTCTACCCAATTTATCTCTCACATAAGTCGCTAAGAAATCTGCCATCCCTTCTCTAAACCAAAGCGGGGCATTATTTGCATTCCAGTAATAATGGGCTACCTCATGTACAACGGTAGTATTTTCATCTTTACCTTTTGCCAATGTAGGCAGCATCACCATATGATCTCCAAAGTTAATCCCAATCCAATTTATACGATCAGGCACCTGGTCTTTGTTAGCAAAAAGCATAATAATTTCCTCTTTAGGAAATGGAATATTCATGAATGATTCAATCTCTGCAACTGCTTCATGAACCTGGTCTACAACATCTAAGTTTTTCTTTGAGTATCCTGATTGAATAAAACTAATACTTCTCAAACCACCTATTGGAAGATTTACGTTACTAGTAGAAATTTCATGGTTGACCACAAAGTACTTAAGATCTTCGGAGTTTAAAGGCTCGCTGTTGGTTCCAAGAACTTGAAGCAATATACTTTCGTCATCATTCACGCCATCTTGGAACCAATCTGAATCTATAATGTCGGTATAAATCACTGGAAAATTAATGTTGAGTCTATATAACGTTCTCAAAGCTAATGCATCATGTGGTTCATATGATTGTTGAATGAATGGCATCTGAATAATTTGGTTTACCGCACTTGCAAGGCCAATTCCCCATAACTCATGCAAGTAATACAGCAGCATGTATTCATCATCTTTGATTGGGTCAGACATCCAACTGCTAGACACTAAATCTAGATATGCCTCAGGATCTAATTTATCTTCTAGTATGCGCAAATTATTAATGAATGCGGATTCCTCATAAGTAACAACACTATCTGTCATCCATTCAAAATTGATTAGGCTATCTACTTCTTCATNACTATCACCAACTGAGTTGCTAGACTTTGACTCCCCTAATGGGTAATTACCTTGAGGTATGTTTTTAGGTAGTTTAAAACGTTCATCGTTTAACAAGTCATAAACACTTCGATCAATTTCAAAGAGTTCGTCCTGTGCGCAAATTCGCCATTCATCCTCGCTAGATTCACATTTATTCGTATAGACTGAATCCAAAGCACCTATATTGGCCATTAAAGCCCAGTAAAAATATTCATGAATCTGACAACCATAACCACAGGTTTTATCATCATATGAATACCACGCATNATCTGGATATATGTCAGGTGTTTCCTTAAATTTTCCCCCTCTCGCTAAATCCATTGAATAAGACAAAACTGATTGATTATCATATCCATCCCCAAAATATTCAGGGTACGCTTTATACCAACCAGAAGAAACAACGTGCCATACTTCTTCTAAATTACCATCCCAAGTTCCATCATANATNATTCCATTCAAAGCCCATTTATCCCCGNCGTAATACATGCTAGCAGCAAACCCAATATCATCTTCACAATAGGTGCGCACACTTTCAAAGGTTTTTTCTCTTAAGGTTTCTGTCCACACAGGCATAACATAATTTCGTTCTAGTAGTTGGGTGAGAACTTTCATATCATCTGGCACACCATCAATATCATTATCTATATACTCAGCCAGTATCTTAGCTGTATGCAATATATATTCATCTGGAATTGAACTGTGAGATATAACGTATACACCGAACACATCCACAAATCTATTCAGATCTAAATTCAAGCATTCATGTTGTGGGTGACTATCAACAATATCAAAAGTCACAGAACTCTTAGAAGTATTTTCGTTCAGAATATACGACTCCGATGATTCGGATACAGAAGTATTTTCCTCTACTCTATATAACTGTGATGATTCGGATACAGAAGTATTTTCCTCTACTCTATATAACTGTGATAATTCGGATACAGAAGTATTTTCCTCTACTCTATATAACTGTGATGATTCGGGTACATTAGTCGCTAGGGCAATACGTTCACTAGTAACTTCCTGATTTTCTATGCCTGTTTCCATCTCTATCAAACACGAAATACTAAATAACATCAACAACAGACAACAAAAGCTGATTTTAATTTTAAAAANGAAACCCATTATAATTTTGATATACCNTACNNATANTTTATATNCATTATAAAGATTTTNATCTCTGACAATCACCTTTATGCAAACTGTGATNATTAAAAAACTTTACAAAAATCTTTAATANGTCATAATCATCTATAACAATCCAAAATTAATCAGAGGTTCACCGTGATACGAGCATTAGGAGACAAAGTCCCCAAAATCCACCCTACCGCATTTGTAAGCGAGTCAGCATACGTCGTTGGTGACGTAGAAATTGGCCCCGGATCTTCCATTTGGCACGGAGTTGTTATTCGTGCTAACAAACATAAGGTTACAATTGGAGCGAATGTTAACATCCAAGACGGTAGCGTAATTCATAGCGATTCAGACTGTACATTTGGAGATAACACAACACTCGGCCATTTGGTTATGTGTCACGCCAAGTATGTGGGTAGCAATACTTTATTAGGCAATGGTGCTATCGTTAACAATGAGGCAAGTATTGGTTCAAACTCAATAATCGCCTCTGGAGCAGTTGTACTAGGAAATGTAATCATTCCAGACGATTCCTTCGTGGTTGGAGCTCCTGCTAAAGTAGTTAAACAAACTGATGCAAAACACCATGAGATGATAAAACGCACTTCAGAAAACTATTATGAAAATGGTCAGATATTTTTACAAAACAACTTACAAGATCCAGACCAACACAAATTCACATAGAGTCTAATCATGGAAAGATACAAAGCACACCTTACTCATATAATCTGCTACAATAATTACAAAATAAACTACACAGGGATATGAACATGGGAAACCTACCATTTGGGAAACAGGGGATGTTATTAATTGTGCTACTTACCGGACTGATTGGTCTGGGAACAGTAGGCCTTCTGAGCTTCACCTTATCTCCATGGGACACTATATATTCATCTTGGCCTTGGAACCTATTCTCTAGCAAATAACCANNGCTATGTCTCGGAACTACACATTAAGCCTAGCCAGAATCTTGTAGGGAACTAGTTTTAGTATAAATGAAACTAACCTCCAATATGCAGGCACATAAAACTGAAACTTCTTAGATTCNATCCCTTTNACTATGNATTTAGCAGCAGACTTAGCGGATGTAAACAAAATTCCATCATCNAAATGATTTGTCATCTTAGTCGCTATCAATCCAGGTTTTATCAGCGTTAATCCAATCCCTAATTCATTCGCCTCTTTNCGCAAACCATCCATATAGAAATTGACCATCTGTTTGGACAAACCNTACTCCAAATTACTAGGNCTAGCCCGATCACCAGCTATAGAAGATATCACAGCTATATTTCCTTTCCCCAATTTAGCAAATTCGTTCATGAACTTTCTGATAATCAACACTGTACTTAAACCATTTACATCCAAGAATCGCTCCAAAGGATCCAATTGCTTAGCTTCTGGAGATTCCGAACTCAATAAAAGTCCATGAGCAATTAATACTAAATCGATACCACCGATTTCTTTGGTNCATTTCATCACTAATTTATCCAATTCCTCTCTGATAGCAACATCAAAACTAGTNGTCTTAACTGCGTTAGCTCCAGCCATACGCAATTGAGCCTCCTGTTTTTGAAGCTGATCTAAATTTCTTGATGCTAGAAACAAATTATGTCCTTTAGTTGCCCATATCGAAGCACATTCCTTAGCGATGTCAGAATTGGCACCAATGATTAATATGTTCTTATTANTGCTCATTATTAACNCGTCTCCAATAATTAGAAGAAAATACAGGATCAATGAATTTCTCAAACTCTCTGTATTTAGGAAAATTAGAACCAAAATACTGAGAGTTCATCCTAAAATCCTTGGCGGGATATATCTTNCCTCCATTATCAAAAATNATAGCATCCATATCATCCAACAATTCNAACAATTNANAATTAATCTTAAAAAAGTCCAATGACATCGTCACTCCTTCTTGAGGAAAGGACATTTTACCCAATGAACTATGGGNNCCGAAAATNTTGATCACATTCAGNAATGACAGGCTTCCAGAAGTCTCCGCTATTCGCAAGATTTCATCCAACGCCACTGAAGCATTTGGGTACGGCACTAAACATTGATATTGTAAAAATCCTTTGGGGAAAAATATCTTGTTCCATGAAGGCAGTCCATCTAAAGGAAACAAAAATGCATCATAATATTTACTGCCCGAATCTTTAGAATTTAACTTAGCATACAACGAGTTGATCATTCGTACAGTGAATTTATTTATCACTCCCGGAATCCGAAAAAACTGTGGCACCTTTACTTGCTTGGCCTTCTTATAATCGTGCTCTACTCTAGAAGATTCAGAATGATTACCCAGTTGTAATATGCCAGAACCAAGTTTTTGTGACACATTTAGCCAACCAACAGAATACAGAAATTCTCCGTCATATTTATGGCTTAATTCAATAAATTCAGATATAGAATTAAATGGGATATTGCGAACATGCATATACGGCGAAGAAATTTTCATCAATTTGATAGTTGCAGAAGTTATTAAGCCAGTTAGTCCCAGTCCCCCGATGGTCGCCTGAAATAAGTCGAAATTTGTATCCGGGCTACAAACAATTTGATTCCCGTAACTAGTACAAAGGGTGAATGATTCAACATGATTGCCGAACGAACCCATCCTGTGATGGTTCTTACCATGAATGTCATTCGCAATGGCTCCGCCAACAGTAACTTCTTTTGTCCCAGGAACAACTGGCAGTATCCAACCACATGGAACAGTTTTATCCAAAATCTGTTTAAGGGTTACTCCTGCTCCACACCTGACCATTCCAGAAATGTTATCGAAATCAATACCATCCAAACTTTCACTATCAAAAAGGAAACCCTGATTATTCATACAGACATCCCCATATGATCTTCCTTTACCGAAAGGAATGATAGAGGTTCCAGACTCAGACAGTTTTTGTGGATCTAAATATTCAACGTCAGTCACGATACCAACAGGACTATGCTTAGCGTGCATAGACCAAGGATTGTATTTGAGGTTCTTCAATCTAGAAAACCTTTTCGAAATATAATGCTACAAAACAAACCATAAACCAAGCAATAAAGGTTAAAAGTAATGGAGTATCCTTAATCAGTAAAATTGTTGGATCTCGCATAGAATTACCTTCTCGCATAAGCATAATAAATCTTAGTATTCCGCAGATTACAAATGGAATGGAAATCAGCATCCGTTGATCATTGAATATTTGCTGGCCCAAAATCACCCAGAGACAATAAATAATAATCACCAAACCAGCAGTAATATTGATTGAAGCGTCCAAATAATCAACTATCCCTGAATCTTCCGTCACATTAGAACTGTTCAGATATTTATTCTTCCGCTTTATGAGGCTAATAAACAAAGCTGTAAAAAATGTTACCAAAATCAGCCACGATGATAATTCCAAGTCAATTACAACTGCCCCAGCATAAACACGTAATACAAAACCCAAAGAAACAATTATTACTCCCCATTGTATTAATGTTTTAAGGTACGCAGAATATAATAAATTAATAACGTAGTAAGTTGCGACTATAGCTGTTAACACTGGTGACACATAGATGTAACTGATCGTTACAGATACTCCCAATAACACGATTGATAATCCAGCAACTGGTAACATCCCAAGCGCTCCAGAGGCAAAAGGTCTATCTTTGTTCACCACGTCATTTAAGTCTGTTTTCGCATCAAATAAATCATTCGCACAATAAACGGCACTTGAAGCCAAGCAAAAAATTCCAAAAGAGATACATACAACATAGACTTCTGATATTTCTCCCAATCTAAGAGCGAATACCAAAGGTACAAATAAAAGGCCATTTTTAATCCATTGCCATGGTCTTAAGGTTATTAATACTGTGCTTAGGTAAATCATCCCACTCCAAGGCTAATTAATTCCTACTTGAGATGGAGCCGATGAAGGGAGTTGAACCCTTGACCTACGGTTTACGAAACCGCCGCTCTACCACTGAGCTACACCGGCATCACGAAACTCCGGAACATAATTTTAGCATAGCTATTAGATGTATATAGTTGACAAATATTGTTTATATTGTAGAATATATACGGTTGATGTGGATGGTATACGTTCCCTCAACGCGATATAATAAACCTAAAAGAGAAACATAAATAAATTTTCAAATCTATTAAACGAGAACACTATTGACATTTATAACTAAACTGGCGCTGGAAAAAAGATCCGTATCTCTACTGATAATCATACTAGTGGCAGCATTAGGCGTATATTCCTACCTAACTCTCGAGCAAGAACTATTCCCAGACATTGAATTTCCGAACATAACCATAATAACTTTTTACCCCGATTCCAACCCAGAAACCATCGACCGAGATATAACCGTTCCTCTGGAAGACTCAATCAAATCTATAGAAGGAATCCGGACGATCCAGTCCACATCATCTGAGTCAAATTCCGTCATCTTAGCCACTTTCGAATTCGGGGAGGATATGAAAGAGGCTGAACGCACTATAGAAAGTAGTATTTCAAGTGTTAGACTTCCTGAGTTCAGTACAACCCCACAAGTAAACCGGATTAATAATAACCAGTTCCCTGTCATGAGACTTACTATTGCTGGAAATCGAGACATTCCGTCTTTACAAACAGTCGTAGATGAAATGATTATTCCTGAAATCGAATCTGTAAACGGTGTGTTCAGAGTAGACGTATCAGGTCAAACAGACGAAAGAGTAGAAATACGAATAGATGATCAAAAACTTGAAGACACTGGGTTAACTAGATCGGATATCACTTTGGCTGTTCAGAACAGCAACATAGACACATCAGCAGGCAGTTTGACAGATCAAGGCCTGCAATATCCGATCAAGACCTCAAACAAACTAACTTCCCTCGTAGAACTTCGAGAATTAATCATAGGCCATGAAAAACAATGGGACCCAACCACCCGTTCTATGCGTTCTTATACCGATCGACCAGTATATCTAACAGATGTAGCAGCCGTACTTATAGACACTGATGATGCTACGACCATATCGAGAACTAACGGNAAGCCTAGCCTCACACTATTTATNTTAAAGGATCCCGATGCAAACACTGTTGATGTAACAGACGGCATCTCTGAAATCACACAAGATATACCCAATTTACCGGAAGATATAAGCATTCTAGTACTTCAGAATGACGGTCCTGAAGTCGAGAAATCATTAGCCCAATTATTTGGTGAAGGTTCAGTAGGATTCTTATTCGCTATATCGGTGGTATTCATCTTCCTGCTCAATTTCAGGCCTAGTCTATTAAAAGGAACTCAAATAGCCATCCGGCCAACATTCATCATTGCATGCTCTATCCCATTGAGCGTTTTAACAGGGGTTATTTTTGTTAATCTATATGGGATATCACTCAATTTCATGAGCTTAGCAGGCCTTGCCATCGCGGTGGGCAGAGTCGTTGACGANAGCATAGTAGTATTAGAGAACATCTACCGACACATACAGATGGGTGAATCCAAATACGAAGCCGCGATTGAAGCAACCAAAGAAGTGGGNGCCGCNATTGTGTCTTCTACTTTGACTACAGTAGCGGTATTTATACCNCTNACCTTCATTGAAGGACTAGTAGGGCAGTTTTTCACACCNTTTGCNATCTCGGTAAGCTTTGCGTTATTAGCATCAACTGCCGTAGCTTTNACAGTGGTTCCTGTACTAAGTATTTTTGTTCTNAATGCTGAAAAGATTCGGGATTCAGTGGATCCNACNACCGATAGTTCTACCTACGCACAATCAGTCTATCTGCCTATTTTGCGCTGGGCAATTAACCATAAATTATTGGTTATANTTGCNGCCGTAATCATTTCCGGATCCAGCTTAGGATTACTAAGATTCATACCTGCCACTTTATTCCCTCCAACTGAATCGGAGTATATTACTCTAGACCTTAAACTACCTACCAGNAGCTCAATCGGCCAAACTTTCCAAGAAGTTCTCAAAACCGAAGCCGTTCTTTCTCAACTAGANGATGAAGACATTGTNAGGACATACCANGTGACNATAGGGGCATCATCGAATTTACAAGGTATAGACGCAGCTAGTGCAGGATACAATCTCGCNGGTTTTTTCCTCACAGTAGATAAAACCAGACANTCCGAAACCGTTGAATTCCTCAATAANAATTTAAAACTCAACGAGTCCACAGAAATCAATATTGAAGGNATAGGTAGTGGCCCACCTGCTGAAGATTTACAAGTGACCCTCACTGGAACAAATTTCACAGAAATTAACCAAGCGGCCAACACCTTGGTGACAGGAATATCTAATATCGAGGGGGTGAGAAATGTTACTAGTGACGTTAAAGACTCCAAACCTCAAATAGTAATCAAACCAAATTTGGAAGAAATAACAGCTCAGCAAACATCTGTCAGTTCTATAGCNTCACAGACTAATCAGATGTTAGTAGGAAGGAAAATTTCTGAAATAGATATCAACGACACGACATTAGACATACTAATAATCTCAGACATCCCTGATGTAGACAACATTAATCTTATTAAAGGATTAAATATTGAAACCCCATCAGGTCAAACAAAATTAGGAAGTCTAGCAGATATAGTCATCGAAGATGGACCGACATCAATTACAAGATATGATAATGAAAGATCTATCAGTATCAGCGGAAACATAACAGCAAAAGATACCCAAGGCATNGGANGGAAAGTTGATTCAGTCATAGAAACATCAGAACTACCTCCTAGCGTCACAGTACAGACAGGGGGAATTTTCGAGCAAATTAGTGAAGGGTTTCAAGACTTATACTTCGCTATGTTTGTAGGTGTGATTCTTGTATACCTGGTTATGGTCATATGCTTAGGGTCTCTGCGGAATCCTTTCATAATCATTCTTAGCCTGCCTCTTGCCATAGTTGGAGCTCTCGTAGCTCTAACCATTACTGATCGAACTTTAAGTCTTTCGGCATTAATGGGATTTCTATTACTAATTGGAGTAGTAGTGACTAATGCACTAGTGTTACTAACTTTTGTAGAGCAATTAAAAGATCAAGGCCTAAATGCCTATGACGCTATTCTAGAAGCGGGAAGAATTCGATTNCGGCCGATTTTAATGACCGCCTTCACCACAACTTTCGCATTATTACCTCTAGCATTGAATTCNTCAGCAGGAGACGGAGGAATNATTGGTGCAGAATTAGCGACTGTGGTAATCGGGGGGTTGGTGAGCAACACATTTCTTACTCTTCTAGTGATTCCTGCTATTTATCTTTTATTCCAAAATAATGGNCCAGGAATANTAACAAGAGTTAAAAATGTCACAGCAAAGGTTTTCTCAAGATAAAGGAGATATGGAATAANAAATGAAATCAACAACAGATAACAACTCAATCTATACTTCCAAGATGAAGTATATTCTATATTTGGTCATATTCTGTGCCATTGNATTTACATATGGNTGTTCTTCTGAACAAGAANTNGATGAAACAGCCGAAGACATAAATATCGTAACTTCTGAAATAAAAATTCAAGGTAGTCTCTATTTTCCTAGCAGGCACATTATTTCATTCGACACTAATGGAGAAATAGGCCAAATCAATGTGTCTCTCGGAGATAATGTAGTAGCGGGACAGACTCTAATGGTGCTAGATCCTACTACTAAAATGACCTTAGAGCAATCTGCAAAACAAGCACAAGTTAATTTGGATACCGCAACAGAAAAATTAAACTTGTACCAAACTAACCAAGACAACAAAATAGCCGCGAAAAAGTTAGCTCTAGACACTGCAACCACTACCTATGAACAACTTATAAATGATCACGATAAAAAAGTTGCTGATAAAGAAAAACTCTTAGCTGCAGCTAATTCAACCTTAGATTCTTCTAAGAAGACTTTAGCAAACTTCGAACACTCTCAATCCGCTAAAATCACCAAAGCTGAACAGGCGGTTAAAAAAGCCGAACAGGCGGTTTCTGCTGCAAAATTAAAAATCGAAACGGCAGAAGACAATCTNAGTGCTAGCGACATAGTTAAATCACAAANCTTAGCACAAGCAGAAAAAACTCAAGAAGCTGCGGTACTTACGTTGCAGACTGCACAAGATGCGATGCAAACCCTAAAAATAGGGTGGCTACAAACACAAGCACCATTCAGAAAAGGAAGTTTTGATTTTGACAAAGTCGACAGATACCAAGCAGACATTGATGTCGCTCAAAAAGCTCTAGACAAAGCAAACTCTGACTTGGAAAATCTACTTGANGATGATGAAGACCTCNANAAAATAGATCTCNCCAACAAATTAAGAGTTGCTGANCTAGANCTTGATACAGCNAACAACGACTTAATTACTGCCAAGCAAGATTTNAAAAATATTACTGATGGTTCAGANACTCTAACCTATCAAGAACGTAAAATAGCTGTCACAGTGGCTGAGGAACAAGTTGAAAAATATATCCGTGACATCGAAGACCTAGGAGAAAAACCTAGTGACCTATCTGTAGCTGACTCACGTACTAATATTGAAAAGCTCACTGCTGAACTTGAAGAACTACTCTATGACCCAAACAATAGCGAGTATGAACTAAACGCTGCGTCTGTAAAACTAGCCCNNCAACAATTAGAAGATGCTCTTGAGAATGCTTCAAAAGCCACTCTGAAATCCCCAGCTGATGCCACCGTCTATTCTATAAACGCNGATTTAGANGATTTNATTAANNACANTTCAATAGTCATGAAGTTAGTTGAACCTCAATCTTTGATNTTTAACGGCTCATTAGAAGGCGATTACCTTNATGACATNACATTNAATCAAANNGTGGAAGTANANATACCCNAATTANGNNCCCAACCTTTCANAGGATTAGTTAAAGAAATCAAACAAGAACCTATAACAAAAAGAGGGATAATTACCTTCCCCGTGATTATTGAAATAGAATTAGACGCNAACATTGTGCAGGATCTTGAAAACTATCATGCTTTTGTATTAGTGAAAAACGCGCCTTAATTAAGNAAAACCCTGTATAGTTAATGCATGCGTATAGGAATAATTGGGGCTGGCATGACCGGCTTAACAGCTGCATATCATTTAAGTAAAGCAGGCCACGAGGTCATTATTTATGAGCATGCACCATTTATTGGAGGNCATGCCTCTACCTTTACTGTGCAAGGGACATTACTTGAACGTGGGTATCATCACTTATTCACAAGTGACATAGATATACAAGACCTCGTTGAAGACTTAGGCATACCCGATGTTCTTGAATGGATTCCATCCTCAGTAGGAATATACGCAAAAGGGTCTATATATAGTTTAAATTCACCAATAGATTTGTTGAAATTANCCCCTTTAAACTTATTTAATAGACTTCGGTTAGGATTCGTTCTTAAATATCTTCAGACCCAAAAAGACTGGATGAAATATGACCATATAACTGCTGNCGAATGGCTCAAATCCAAATTAGGAAACCAAGCCTANCAAATGCTGTGGGAACCNCTACTNTTAGCAAAATTCGGATCAACATTGTATGAAAAAGTACCCATGGCTTGGATATGGGGAAAGTTGAACACCAGGGTAAAATCCAGGAAATCTGGTGCTAGTGGCGAATTATTGGGATACCCAAATGGAAGCTTCGAGACAATTTTAGATAAATTGACCGAACATTTNNACCAAAACAAAGTGGCCATTAATCTTGATACTCCAGTTACTAAGATTACTCAGGCAGAAGATTCCATCACCGTAGAAGTGAATAATGATTCGCACAACTTCGACAAAGTTCTTTCTACAGTTAGTAATGATGTTCTACTTGCACTTGCTCCTCAATTACAGGACTCTCCTTTATACACGGAACAACTAAATCAAATTTCATATCTATCAGCTGTTGTAGAAATATTAGTGCTGTCCGAACCCATCTCTAACGTGTATTGGCTAAACATCGCGGACAGTGCCTTCCCATTCTTAGGCATAATAGAACATACCAACCTAATTCCGCCAGAAAAATACAATGGTAAACATATCGCCTATATAACAAATTATGTTTCAACCGATCACCCTATTTTTAATATGGATGAAAAGGAATTGCTGGAAACTTACATCCCGTTTGTAAAACTTATCAACCCAGAGTTTAAAACCTCTTGGATACAGGAATCGTTCCATTTCAAAATTGGTAGAGCACAACCAGTTATGGGAATTAATTATTCGCAAAACGTTCCATCTCACGAATCTCCTATAACAAACCTATATGTCGCTAATACTGCCCAAATCTATCCAGAAGACCGAGGAACAAATTACAGCGTTCGTATGGGTAAAGACGTTGCTCTGCAAATGATGAGGTCGTAACCTTTGGATAAATCACTTCAACCTGTATTATTCTCGTGTAAAAACTCTATTATTTTCATTACAAATGAACAACGAATCTAAAATTAATATTGGTTCGCCAGTATTACAGTTTTCCTGGTCGCTTTATGACTGGGCCAATTCTGCCTGGTCAGCCATAATAATTACATTTATATTTTCACGATACTTCGTTGATGTACTATCAAATGATCCGAACACAGGCACNNTTATATGGACATGGACANTNGGGTTATCTAGNTTCATAGCTGCNTTGGCTAGCCCAATAGTAGGTANCATTTCAGACNCTTCTAATGGCGCAAAACAATGGCTCATTGTGACCACTTGTCTATATTCNATNATAGCAATCGGTCTATGGTTCGCTGTTCCGGACCATCTTCCATTACTTGTCTTTGCATGCATCATTTTTATCGGAAATATTGCCTATGAAATCTCTCAAATTATTTATAACGGGCAACTTAAATTGGTAACAAATCCCACAAATTACGCAAAGATTTCAGGTTTAGCTTGGGCCTTGGGATACGCCGGTACCGTTGTCATTTTTGGAGTATATTATGCTCTGTTTTTCTTGCCAGAAGAATCTTTTCTGAATTTGAATCACGAAAATTTCGAACACATCAGAATTAGTTTCTTAATGACTGGCTTGTGGATTATAGTTTTTTCCGCACCTCTGTTTGTTTGTGTGCAAAAATCAAAAATACATACATATAAAAATCTCAATTTAAAAACTCCATTCATAAGCCTAAAGAATACATTCTCAGAAATCCGAAATTATCAAAATCTAGCAATATTCTTATTGGCTCGCCTATTTTATACAGACGGTATTAATGCAATATTTGCAGTAGCTGCTATTTATGCAACTCTTGTTTTCAACATGGATACCAATCAAATAATTATGTTAGCAATAGGCACTAATGTCGCAGCTGGTTTGGGATCGAGTATATTATGTTTCATAGAGCATCATGTCGGATCTCGTAGCATAATCTTAGTATCACTAGTCGCTATCACCCTAATAAGCATAATAATTTTAATAATATCTGAACCTTTAACATTTGTATTACTAGCCATGGCACTGAGTTTGTTCTTTGGTCCTATACAGTCTTCAAGCAGAGTTTATTTCGCAAAAGCAATCCCAGATTCTAAAAAGTACGAGTTTTTTGGGTTCTATTCATTTTCTGGGAAGGTTAGTGCTTTTATAGGGCCCACCCTGTTTGGAACAGTCACTTTTTTATTAACGTCCCCGAAAGCAGGCATGGCATCAGTTTTAATCCTTTTTGTGATAGGATTCTTCATTATGCTAAAAGTCGAACCTGATAGTTCAGATGATAATCGTTAAACGCTATTGAAAGTTTGGCATCACTTTTTGAGCAAATAAATTCAAACTATTTTGAGTAACTTCCCAAGACATTGCCCCTAATCGGAAATGAATAATCATCCCCCCTATACCTGTTTCATTAATTGCTTTTAGTTTTTCAGATACAGTCTCAGGAGATCCAACTATAAGCCCGTGCTCAACGCTATCTAAAGCTCTCTTAGTAGTCACAGCCGTTTGAGAACTTATTTCTTCTTGTGTGTTATATCTGGTCCGATTTTCTGTAAGGAACTTTCTCATATTCACAAAATTCTCTACTCCAATCTCTTCAGCTTCCTTATCAGTGTCAGCTACTACTATGTTTCGCCAAACCCAAGAATTTTGAAGGTTATGTTCAATCTGGGTGTCTTTATAATTATTAGCTCTCATCGTATCTCTGTAAGTATTAATCCTATCCGCAGTTACTTCATTGGTCTGTATATTCATTAAGAACGGACGATTTGTAGCAGCCATTTCTTTAATGGATTCCTCACCAGAACAAGCTCTGATGACTGGTGGATGTGGTTTTTGAAATACACCAGGCCGCAACGCTGGTAAGTCTATGTCCCAAAATTGACCTGAATGTTTGTAATTTTCAGTCGTCCATACTTTAGACAGAATTTCTTCGATCTCCAACAACCTATCAGCCGACTCTGTAGGATCTACTCCGAACCCTCTAAATTCATAATAATTGTATGCCGTACCTCTGCCAACTCCTACTGTGATACGTCCTTTACTCAAATTATCAATCAGCGACACTTGTTCAGCGAATCTAATAGGATGATGCAACGCCATTTGAGCCACCGCAAAACCTATCCTGATGTCATTTGTAGAACTAGCTATCGCAGAAGCAAAGGTCATAGGGTCCACATAAGCACATCCGCCGTCAAAATGATGCTCAGCCAACCATACCGTATCAAACCCTAAACGGTCACATAACTGAGCCTCTTTCAAAGATTCAGATATCACATCATAATCTTGACCGGGTACTTTACTTTCAGGAAACAGAAAATTCGAAAATTTCATTAATTACCTACCAATTATCTCTTAATATATTATGAGTATATATTATGCAGACTATTTATCAATCTTTATATAGCTAAACGCCTCCAACGCTTTGAGGCGAGATGTTTTTAAATCCACTATAGGCAACGGGTATTCTTTCCCTAGAACAACACCTGCTTTTTCTAATACTGATTGCGGAGCCTCCCAAGGAGAAAAGATGTACTCTAGGGGCACATCTTTTAGTTCTGGTATATAGGTTTTTATATACAGACCATCCGGGTCAAATTTCTTTCCTTGCAATATAGGGTTGAAAACCCTGAAATATGGAGCAGCATCTGCGCCACACCCCGCTATCCATTGCCAACCTGCACTATTATTCGCTATATCAGCGTCCACTAAACGCTCCCAAAACCAGTCTCTGCCAGCATGCCAATGAATCAAGAGATTTTTCACCAGAAATGATCCAACAATCATTCTCAACCTGTTATGCATATATCCAGTTTGGTTCAATTCCCTCATGCCAGCGTCCACTATAGGGTATCCAGTTNTCCCTGATTGCCATTGCTTCAAATATGTATCGTCATATGACCAAGGAAACTCATCAAATCTTTCTTGTAAANTNTCATATGGNAGATGCGGGAAATGCCATAGCAAATAATGAGCAAATTCACGCCANNCCAATTCAGAAAGAAACTTATCTGAATTGCCATTCATTNATGACCNTAAAGCCAATATCCTATGCCAAATCTGGTTTGGAGATATTTCNCCNAAATGCAGATGTGGNGAAAGTCTTGATACATTTGGAAGAGCAGGGAAATCCCTTCCTGTTTTATAATTTGCTAGGNNTTGAGAGATGAAATTCGTTAAANTGAGGTTTGCATTAGTCTCACCTATTGACCAATTAGTTCCAAGTTTATCTNCTACTNTATTCNCTGATGATAAANATAATTCANTAANGTGAACCCCNGTTTCAATNTGATCTATAGAAGCCAAATCTGGTAGCCCTACCGGCAATCTAGGCTCAGGACCAGAGGAACATNCTTTTTTATAAAACGGTGTAAAAACCCTGTAGGGTAAGTTATCTTGATTTAAAATTTTTGACGGTTCCCATAACAATGATCCATTATAAATTTGATAGTCTATATTCNTATCAGTCAGTATTTGGCGCAATTTAGCGTCCAGATTCCAATTATNTGGGGAATAANCTCGGTTCCAAAACACTTTAGTGGATCTAGATTCCTCTATTACCTCTAATAANGTAGTTATTGTATCCCCTGCAAATACCTTNAATTTCCCATTCAAAGATTGATTTAATGATATTAAAGAATGATGCAACCACCATTTTGAGCCANTACCTAATTTTNGCANAGAANTGGAATCATATATAAATACTGGAAGTACNTGCCCGGTCTTACATGCTTCAAAAAGTGCNGGNTTATCNGATAGTCTAAGGTCCTGTCTAAACCAGTGAATGGCNCGANTTGTCATTTATGCCTCAATATTGGTGGCGGAGAGAGTGGGATTCGAACCCACGATACCCGAAAGGATATACCGGTTTTCGAGACCAGCGCCTTCAACCGCTCAGCCATCTCTCCTATATTAATAAAACTTAATTATTAATTATACTTTCTGGCACCTGTAAAGAGCGAGCTAATTCCGTGATTTGTCTCCAGGTCTCATCTTCAATATAAACCCCTTCTGCTCGCCTCTTCTGTTCGGTTATGTGTTCGACTTCACCGGGATAAAACACTTCAGAGAATCCAGCAGCAGGAGGTGAGGTCTTAATGAATTCTGCAAATTCTTTGACACTTGTTTTAAATTCTTTTAGAGGCCTAAAATAATCAACATTGTAAACACTAATAAAACAACCATCATTATGCCTTGCTTTGGGGTCTATCCCAAATCCTAAGCCTGTAAATAATCCAGAAAACATCTCTACCATAAACGATAATCCATAACCCTTATGACCTTGATCAGCTCCTACTGGTAGTATCGCGCCACCAGCATAGTAGTCATTTGGATCAGTAGTAGGATTTCCATCTTTATCAACTATCCAACCCAACGGTACTTCTTCTCCTCTATTGCGAGCTAGGCTGATTTTGCCAGCTGCCACCGCACTAGTAGCCATATCAAGAACAACGGGGCCATCCAAGTCGCTCGGAACTCCTATACAAATAGGATTTGTGCCCAATCTTCTGGCTCTCCCACCGAAAGGAGCAACCGCTTTAGGACCTGCGCCTGAATCAGCAGTTATCAAACCAATCATGTCAGAATTAAGAGCCATAGTTGCGTAGTCTCCTAATCTGCCTATGTGACTTTGCCTCCTAACAGTCAGGGTAGCAACGCCTGTAGATTTAGCTTTATCTATAGCCATTTTCATTGCTTTTTCTGTGACAACAAAGCCAAAACCCCAATTCCCGTCTATTACGGCAGTCGAATCTGTCTCGCTGACAATATCAAATGGAGCTCCAGGTACTATATGACCTTTATCAATCCGCTCACAGTATTCAGGGATATGAATCACTCCATGTGAATCATGTCCCACCAAATTTGCTTTTACTTGGTGCGAAGCCACTACGCTCGCTTCTTCTTCCGGTGTACCTTTTGCCACGTAAATAGCAAAGGCTAATTTCTCTAAATGGTCTGGTTCAAAATTTGGCATAGTACCCTCCTTGTAAATCAAACCTAGTCTATATTCAGTGACTAAATTTGTCTACGAGCAGACAAATAAAGTTCTTGTTAGTATCTGAGAGCCATGGTATTCTTAGTAGCTCTAGGCCCCCGTAGCTCAGTGGATAGAGCGCTGGCCTCCGGAGCCTGAGACGAGAGTTCGACCCTCTCCGGGGGTACCAACATATCGGGGTGTAGCGCAGGGGTAGCGCGCCTGTTTTGGGAACAGGAGGTCGTAGGTTCAAATCCTATCACCCCGACCATTTTAGACTTAAGTAGTGATATTGCGATGAATAAACATTATGAAATGTTTGTGCTTAATTATAATGCGATCAATCACCCGAAAGACGGTCAAACGCAAGAAGATATATTAGCTATAGCAGATAAAATAATTGCCAAAGGAGTTCCTTCCCAAATTCAAGGTACAGTTACTCAAAGCCTTCCTGCAAACATAGCAACATGCATTAATTCATTACTATCACAACATATGTTGACTACAACATCCTCTGATAAATATGTCATAACCGACACGGGTATAAATCATCTGATTGCAAATGGACAAAATATTCTTACTGATCTTCAATCCCAATTGCCAGTGTGGTTTGGAGAAGTAGATGGGAGTCAGACTGATAATGATGGTTTCTGGACAGTGATTTCTGAATACTACAATTATTTTTACGTTGACGTACCGAGACTAAAAAAAATAATGAGCACAGACAATGAATAAAACTAACTTGATTAAACTACTACTAGGTTCAATCATAACATTGGGCCTAGTGTTGCTGTATTATTGTGTAAGAATCTACTTGTTAAATAATTAGGTTTTTATGAATAAATCCAAAGCTCAACAAATATTTGGAGACAACGCTGAAGCATACGCTAACAGTCCAGTACATGTACGCGATGATAGTCTAGATATCATTGAAAAAATGCTAGCAGGACATAATTTTGAAATGGCTTTAGATGTAGGTACAGGAGCTGGATTCACGGCCATAAGCATCTCAAATATCTCGAATACAGTGTTGGCAAGTGATCCTACTCGCCCAATGTTAGAACAAACTAGGAAAACCAGTATATCCACAAATTCTGCCAATATCAGTGTTATTCAAAACATCGCCGAACAAATACCTATATCAACCAATACAGTTGATCTCATAACATGCCGAAAAGCGGGACATCATTTCCCTGAGTTTGATAAATATATACACGAATGTTCACGAATCCTGAAGCAAAAAGGAATACTGATTATTGCTGATAGCATCAGTCCAGAAAATGAAGATTTAGACCAATGGTTAAACCAGATCGAACTAGAAAGAGATCCTTCTCATGTTCGTAACAGAAAATTATCGGAAATAAATCTGATTCTTAACAAGTATCACTTAAAAACTATAGAACACCAATTAACTAGAATTCATTTGTCTTTCAATAGCTGGGTTGGTAGAACAGGGGTATCAAAATCTTACAAGAATCATATACAACAAAAATTTATAAACGCTGAACCTCATATCAAGGAAGCATTCCAAATACGATCTATAGATAAGGACATCCTTTTTTCTTGGCCATGCGCCGTTATGAAATGTGTGAAATCCGTTTAATTCACCTATTTTTTAATCATTAATGTATAATAGGGGTTCATAAATTCATGAAGGTTTTAATATGGAAGTAGTATTTTTGCAAGACGTACCAGGAACTGCAGATGCAGGGCAAATCAAAAACGTAGCTGATGGTTACGCTAGAAATTATTTAATTCCAAAAAAATATGCGGAATTAGTCACTCAAGACGCTATTAAAAGACTGCATAAGATTAAACATGCAGGGGACTTAGCTAGAATCAAAGTCACAGAAGAAATGGCAGAATTGGCTAAACTTATTGAAGGTACATCCATAGAAATAACTGGGCGCGTTACTCCGACAGGACGTTATTACGGTGCCATAACTGGCACAAGGGTAGCAGATGAACTAAGCGAAATATTAGGAAGAACTATAGAACGTAGACTTCTAGATGTGATGGAAGCCATCAGAGAACCTGGTGACTACAACGTCACATTAAGATTAGCCAACGAAATAACCGCTGATATCCAAATTATTGCCACCTCTGAAGAGTAAGCATGTATGCAGAACAACTTCTGCCACATGATGTTGTAGCCGAAGAAGCTGTCTTAGGCTCTATTCTCATCGACAGTGATGCTTTCCTAAAAGTATCATCCAGGATTACACCAGATGATTTTTACCGAGAAAAAAACCGACTCTGTTTCGCAGCCTGCACCAAGCTTATTGAACGTAGCGAAGTTATAGACCAAATAACGCTATCCCGAGAATTAAACCGAAACGATCAACTTGATGCTATAGGCGGAATGGCATATTTGAGCCATTTAATAGCAATAACACCCACATCAGTCAATGCAGAATACTATGCTAACTTGATATCACGAGCCTCAAAAATGCGTCAGCTCATCGACGCTGCCTCCAAAATCTCTGCTATCGGTTATGCAGATAATGAAGATGTTGATGTCTCAATAAGGCAAGCAGAAGATTTAATTTTTAAAATAAGCGATGTGGCAACGAATAGAGGATTTGCTCCGCTTAGACAAATCTTCGATGAATATCTAGAAGATAGAGCAACTTTCGCAGATGATTTAGACGCAACCACAGGACCCATAATGACTGGGTATGAAGACTTTGATCAACTCCTTGGCGGATTGCAAAGATCAGACATGGTCGTATTGGGAGCAAGACCAGGACTTGGCAAAAGTTCTCTTGCGGTAACTATGGCAGTCACAGCCGCTAAGAATGGCCTAAAAGTAGGTATATTTAGTTTAGAAATGAGTAGAGAGCAATTAGCCATGCGTATGCTCGCTTCGGAAGCTGAGGTAGATGCTCATAGATTGCGTTTAGGGCTTGTTACAGAGGCAGATGAGCAGAGAATAACCGACTCTATCGGACAATTGTCTGATATACCTTTATTTATTGATGACACTCCNTTCCAATCCATCTTAGAAATGCAAACTAAAAGTCGAAGACTAGCACTAGAACATGGCCTCGACATGTTGGTGATTGATTATCTTCAACTCATCCAAGGAACATCGGCATCCACTGTAACAAATCGAGTCCAAGAAATCAGTTATATTTCTCGTTCTATAAAAGGAATGGCCCGAGATTTAAATATCCCTGTACTGACTTTATCTCAATTAAGTAGAGTTATTGAGAATCGCCCTTCTCACAGGCCTCAATTATCAGATTTAAGAGATTCAGGATCTATCGAACAAGATTCAGATGTGGTTTTCTTCATATATAGAGAGGACGTCTACTATACAGAAACTGAATGGGACAGCATGTTCCCCGACAAACCATATCCCAAAGGAATCGCTGAAATCATAGTTTCAAAACATCGGCACGGACCTACTGGCAGTATGAACCTAGTATTTAATGAAAATTATGTAAGATTCAACTCATTGCCAAGAATGCAAGGCAATTAAATGAGCATCCAACACTCAACAGATTCTCTAATGCGCTATTTGATAGAAAGCGTAACAGATGCGAAAGCACTAAAAGTGTCTTTAACTTTATTATCGATTATCGAAAATGAAAATCCCATTCCAGTAGAAGAGAATGAAATACTCAACAATGAAATGCTGAACAAAGGCCTCTTACTTAATAAACATAGTATTAGAACCGGACTAAATACAGCTGTTCAAGATCAAGCCATCCTCAAACTGTACAAAAGCGATGATGAAACAAAAACATCTTTCTACATTGCAAACATAGAACATTGGATCCAATCAGCAAAATCTTCAGGCTATCTTTTACAAAATATTGGGAACAATAATCCCCCTAACCAACCGGAAAAATCACAACACATTAGCGAACCAATTAATATCTATCGACTTTATGAGACCCACATTGGTACCATAACACCATCAATTTCTGAAGAATTAAAAGAAGCCGAAACCTTATATGACCCTGCTTGGATTACAGAAGCATTTAACATAGCAGTGACAGGTGAAAAAAATAATTGGAGATACATNAGCACCATATTAACCAGATGGAATTTAGAAGGTAAAAAAGATGGAAAGTTTAGGAGACATACTCAAGCGCCTGACAATAACAAGTACATTAACGAGTACAGACGCCTCCGAACTCGGGACTCCTGAGGAGATTAACTGCGCGATNTGCCAAGATATTGGCTGGGTTAGTAAACAACTCCCATTCGGTCATCCGGATTTCGGNGCTGCATTCCAATGTTCATGCCAAGAATCCAAGAATTCCAATAGCCGGCTCGCAACNCTACAAACATTGAGTAATTTAGGCCCACTCTCTTCCATAACTTTTGAATCCACTTCTGCAGAGTACCTGAATTCAGCTCAGAATCCCGAAATGTTCCAAAAAGCCCTCGCAGAAGCAACTGCGTATGGAAACGAACCAACAGGATGGATTGTTTTCACAGGCCCACATAATTCCGGTAAAACTCATTTGGCGGCATGTTTAGCAAACCAAGCAATCCAAAAAGACCTCATGACTTATTTTGTGTCTGTATCAGAATTATTAGACCACCTTCGGGGTGCTTTTGCTCCAGATACAGACTCCCNATACGATTCCCTATTTGAACAAATCAAATCTGTACCCTTTCTTGTGCTAGATGATCTTAATACCAATTCCTCAACTCCCTGGGCACATGAAAAATTACTGCAAATCTTAAATCACAGATTCAATTACAAACTCCCAACAGTATTCACAATCCGAGATCCTTTCGATGCTCTCGACGAATCTATTTCTTCAAAACTACAAACTAATGGAGAATTTTCTAAACTAATTGAAGTAGGTAGCAAATCTCAACTTACTAATAATAGCCTAGGTCAAGTACCAAGTCCGATGTCTTCAAGGATGACCTTCGATAAATTTGATCCCGCTGGTAATTCAAGTTCTAATAGAGAGCAACAAAATGCTTTAATTCAAACACTCAATGGATGTACTACTTTCGCAGAAAATCCAGAGGGGTGGATCTTATTAACCGGCCCTAACGGATCTGGTAAAACTCACTTAGCAATCTCCGTCGCCAATGAACTAGAAAAGAAAAATATAGATGTATATTACGCATTCGTTCCTAATTTACTGGATTATCTCAGAGCAAGTTTCTCACCAACAAGTAGTGTCAATTTCGACTCTGTATTTGAATCTCTAAAAGAAAGTGAAGTCTTAATACTAGACGACCTGGGGGGCGAAAGCAGCACACCTTGGGCTGAAGAAAAGCTCTACCAAATTATTGTCCATAGGCACGAGCTCCGAATGCCTACAATAATAACGTCTTCACTGAGCCTAGATGAACTAGAACGATCCAAACCAAGAATAGCATCTCGTTTGGTTGACGGAATGGTAGTAGATTGGTTACCCATCATAAGCCCTAACTACAGGGATCAACGACGAATAAACTAAATTATTCCCACTGGGTATCATCTATTTAATATACAAACATAGCACTTTGTGATACTGTTTGTCCTTAACTATCCTCAATACGGATAAATGATGCTTAAGAAACTTTTCGACAGCCTAAATATCGTTTCAGCCTTCAAAGTAATGGGGTCAACCTCAGAGAAAAAAGCAGTATTACGTTCTCTGGCTGCGACCCAGTTGTTAGTCCAAATTTCTACTATTCCTGTAGCTCTCACTATTCCTACCGTAAAAGATTTTTTTGAAACGGATCTAATAACAGCTAGCTGGACAGTTATAATACGTCTTCTAATTTTAAGCAGTACGGTGCTCTTATTCGCCAGACTAGGGCAAAAACACGGTTATGCACCCATCTTTATTGGGGGAGCCGTCTTAATCACTGTAGCCTCTGGCCTAGCAGCAGTATCTCCAGACATATACTTCTTAATTTTATTTAACGGCTTCATAGGCCTTGGGGCTGCTATGATAACAGCCACAGCAAACCCTATTTTGACTGCTACTTTCGCTCCTAATGAAAGAGGTAAAGCATATTCAATCCCAATTATAGCCGCTCGAGTTGGAACGCTAATGGGCATGATTGCATTCGGACCTCTACTCGAATTCAGTAGTTGGAGGTTTGTATTCCTTACCGGATTACCAATTGGTCTCTGGTGCTTATGGAACGTTAGAGGATTAGTTAAATTTGATTACCTAAAACCTGATAAATCAAAGACCGTATCAATTAACTATTTTGCAGCTTTCCTATTCTCTTCTATGATAATAGCCTTAGTAGTATCACTTAATGCATCTGGATGGTTTAGAAACGCCTCATCAGGTATCAACACGTTATGGTCAGATTTAAGCAGTGGTGTAGACCTCGCTTCAATGAATTTACAGATTCCTATTATCCTATGTTTTATAGGACTAACGATCTGTTTCATCATATTTCAAAGAAACGATGAAACTCCTTTCTTCAGGTTTAGTTATTTTAAAGAAAAACCTGGTTTCAGCATGGCCGTGTTTAGTGATTTCGTCTTCCATATGAGCATGATGAGCACCGTAGTTCTAATCCCGATTTTGGTACAAGAAGGCCGAGGATATGGACCATTAGTTGCTTCTTGGGTCTTAGTACCAGGCCAGTCATTAGGANTATTCNTNCCNATATTNGCNGGNTTTATATTCGACAAAAACGATCCTCCTTGGTTAAGACCAGGATCCNTATTACTGATCGTAATAGGAATAGGTAGCCTTGCAATCTTCTCAAACATGGTGCCAGTCTGGGGAATAGCTCTNCTNCTCATGATTGCTTTCCTAGGNACTCATGCGTTTCAAGCNGCTTCAAATGCNAATGTGATGAATAATTTAGAAGAAGATNCAGCATTNGCTTCNGGNACTTTAGAAATGGACAGNCANCTCGGTCATACAATTGGNTCAACTATTTCCGCTACAGTNATGGCTTTAGCATTACCNGCNGCTAGNGTNCTTGAAAAATTAAGGCTTGAATCCTTNNCTGAATATCAAAACATATACCGNGANGGATTNTCAACAGCGACTTCNATAGTAATATTTACAATGTTATCTGGNGCCATNGTCGCAGGTATACANTCAGGCTTATTCAAATCCTTNNGAGCAGGNACTCTAAGAAAACTNCCATAAACATAGACTCCCACTCCTACCTGCAATATAATGCCTTCATTAGAGATTAGATTGTATAGGAGCACGTCATGGCAGAAAAAGTTAGAGTAGGANTAATTGGAGCNGGCCGAAATACNAGGGATCGACATATNCCNGGNTTNCAAAAANTNGATAANGTAGAACTAGTAGCAGTTGCCAANNGATCTATAGAATCNGGCAACGTAGTNGCTGACCAGTTCAATATNCCTAAAGTCTATGGTGACTGGCAACAGNTACTNTTGGATCCAGATATTGATGCAATATGCATAGGNACTTGGCCTTACATGCATTCNACTATAACANTCAATGCNCTAGAAAGTGGCAAACACGTACTNTGTGAAGCCCGAATGGCAGCGACAGCAGAAGACGCTCATCAAATGCTAGCAGCGTCTCGAGAGAATCCTCATCTAGTAGCTCAAATCGTCCCATCTCCTTTATCATTCAAGATTGATAATTTAGTCGCAGAGTTGGTCAATGATGGATACATAGGGAAGTTACTTGCTATCCATGTAGAGTCATTACAACCTGGGTTCCTAGATTGTGATGCACCTTTACACTGGAGGAATGAACGGCGCTTTAGTGGGTTTAATATTATGAATATGGGTATATGGTACGAAGCAATGATTAGGTGGGTTGGTGAAGCGCAATCAGTATCAGCAATGGCATCAATAAATGTACCGGCGCGTAAAGATGAATCCGGAACATACACTGGAATTACTATACCTGATCATGTAGATATATTGGCCAGATTGGCTAATGGAGCACAAGCTAGACTTAGCTTCAGTACCATAACAGGTTTATCCTCAGGAAATTCAGTTATGATATATGGAAGTGAAGGCACAGTTAAAGTAGATAATCAACTCAATGTTTACGCTGGAAAAAGGGGAGACTCTTCTCTAGAACTTGTAGAAAATCCGTCTGACAAACAAGCGTATTGGAGAGTAGAAGAAGAGTTCATAAATGCTATAAACGGAGTAGAACCTATAACAAGAACTCCATTTGATGTGGGTGTCCACTACATGGAATTCACTGAAGCAGTAACCCGCAGCTGGCAGACAGGTCAAGAAATCAGCCTGCCTTTATAAACAAATACCTTACGGAGAATACAAATGAGTAGTCAACAAGCAGAATCCAAGATGACACCAGAAGTGCAAGCAATGATCGGTGTAGAAGGCGATATAGTCGAGATGATGGGCGTAGTAGACCAAGAATACTTGAGAAGATTCGCCCAAGCTCTTATGGACCCTGACCCAATGTACTGGGATGAAGAATGGGCTAAAAACAGCAAATTTGGGCGTCTTACTGTACCGCCAATTATGGTTTCCTATATGAGTAGCCGAATTCCTTTGGGCGGCGGAGACCCAGTCACTCAAGCCTTTGAAGAAAACCCATTCTCTGATGGAATAGGCTCCGTCAAAAAATTCGGGGAGCTTCCAAATGTTCCTACTGACTTGGTTAGAGTTGTAAATGGAGGAAACGAATTAGAACTATACGAATACCCGTCTATAGGAGATCGTATTAAGTTTCAACACAGATATTCTGACATAAGAGAACGGGTAGGAAGAGAGGGAAACCCATTCTTATTAATCACTCGAGAAACGAAATTCTACAATCAAGATGATCATTTGTTGTGTATCACTAGAGCAACAACAATCAGAAGATAATTAATTTAGAGGTTAAAAATGGTTACAGTTGATGATTTATTAAATATGGATCCCGAGGACATTCTAAAACATAATGAACGTCCCGATGACCAGGCGATTAGAAACAAACAACAAATCTACTATGACGATGTAGAAGTGGGTCAAGAACTCCCCAAATACATATACCGCCAAACCCCTACTCATCTTTTCAGATGGTCGGCAAGTATAGAGAATTTCCACAGAATTCACTACGATTTAGACTTTGCTTTAAATCATGACAAGAATCCAACTATTTTAGTTCATGGGTCATGGAAACAATCTGTAGTCCCTCAATTTTTGAAAGATTGGGTATCACCAGGAGGTTGGCCTTGGAAAGCTAGATTCGAACATCGTGCAATGTTGACCCCTAATGACGTGCTAATAATGTGGGGCACTGTAGTCGACAAAACTGAGAAAGACGGCATGGGTATCATCGAATTGGAAATTGGAATGAAGACTCAAGATGGCGTTGAAAGTATGCCTGGTACAGCCACAGTTGTGTTACCTATACGAGGCGGAAAAGAGATACCTTACCCATTCATACCCCCACAGGATTAGAGGAGATAAACAATGGCTAGATTTATGGCAATACACAATGTTCCCGGAATCACCGAGGAACAATTCAAAGAAAAACTACAAGGCGTAGCAAAATGGAGACCCGACAGAAGAACTACTATATTAAAAGTTTACGCAGATATAGATAATGGCAAGATAGTATCTGAATGCGAAGCAGCCGAGCAACAACATTTCGAGGACTGGATTAAGATGGTTGGATGGGAAGCAGAATCCATTCATTCTATAGACTTAGTATGCCAAGTGGGTAATTTCTGGAACTTCTAGGAAATTCTGCCTATCCGCCCTAACGGCCAATATATGAACCACGCTTTGCCAATAATGTGACTTTTGGGCACTGGCCCAAAATACCTGCTGTCATAAGGCTCATGATTTGGTTTAGAAGTTTCCTGTTCACCTAGTACAAAATACTCCGATGGTCCTAAATAATGTTCCTGACCATCAATCAATATGTCTTCGCCAGGCAATCCTACAACCCTTTTAACAATATGGGAGCCACTAGGTGTTATATCGTGGAATACTAAGATGTCACCTTTTTCATAGTGTGAGTTTTCCTGATCTGGTATCACTAAGAATCTTACATTTGGGGGCAATGTTTTAAACATGCTATGCCTACTCTTACCAAGCTTATAGCGAACAGTTACAGATCTAAAATAGCCTGACATAAACATACTGCTAATTAATTATCACAAATAACGTCAGATACTTCTTCAAAAGATATGGAATAGTTCTGCGTGCCTCTACTGCATACTGCTCTACTCGCCACAATCGCTCCTAATTGACAGCTCTTCTCTAAATTCCATCCTAGTATCAGTCCTTTCAATAATCCACCTCTGTATGAATCCCCTGCACCAGTTGGATCTATTACATTTTCAACATGGATACAATCTATATGAGTGATATTCCCATTCTGAAAAATCTTCGAACCTTCATTCCCCATAGTCGTTATTAAAGTTCCCGCAAGTTCAATAATGTCTGCCTTACTTAAATTAGTGATACTTTCAATCAAAGATAATTCATATAAATTACTTATAGTGACGTCATTTTGACTTATTGCTGTTCTTAAGTCTTCACCATTCCAAATAGGAAGAGATTGACTTGGATCAAATATAGAATAAACATTATTGTCATGATATATCTGAGATAGCCTTACCATATCCTGGATATTACCAGGAGCAATAATAGCCATTGCCTCTGAAAGATCTAGTGATTCATCAGTGAAATCACATTCATATTTCATAGCGCCCAAATTAAATGCTGTAATCTGATTATCTTGGCTATCCGTTGTAACAAATCCGGATGAGGTAGCATCACTCTCTATTATTTTCACAAATTCAGTATCTATATTTAATTCTTTCAAACGATCTGAATACCGATAATGATCGTACCCTAAAGTCCCTAACAAAACAGGAGTTTCACCCATACAGTGAAGTGCATAGGCTATATTACCTGCCGTGCCTCCAAAATTCTCCGTCAAATTATCAACAGTAAAGCTGACATTAATATCATCCAATTTATCTGGAAGTAAATGATCTCCAAAAATACCTCCGTAATCCATAATCCGATCATAAGCTAATGATCCAGATACTAAAATCTTCATATGTAACCTCTTAACATTTGTACCGTTCAGCTAATTCATCTAAGAAAATCACTTTGTCACCAACAAAAACTTTATAGTCTTCTACGTAACCAGCATTCACTTCCAACACAAATCGCACCGGCTTCCTAGAACTGTATGTGTCATAACCCTCCGTTTTCACTGATGCTTGATCGGGGATAGGAACATTCTCTGTAATATTCGTGATACTACAGTCTTCTGCGATCCAGATTATATCTATAGGAAATTGCATACCTTTCATCCAAAATGTTCTAGTGGACGAATCTGGATATACAAACAACATCCCTTGTTCCAATCCCAGGCTATCGTGATTTGATAAACCTATAGTTCGGAGTTCGCTGGTATCAGCCACATCAACAGATATTATGTTGAGACCTAACTGAACAGATGTCCCTAAATGATCACCCCAACTATAAGAATCAATCTCTTCAACTTGGCAAGAGATAGCCAGCATTATAACGATTAATTTAGCGCATAATGCTGACTTTACACAAATGATGTGTCTTAAAACTGACAATTAACGAATATCTTTTAACCTAGATGCTAAAGACTGATACAGGATAGATCCTGGAGGAGGGCCTACGTGAGTGTATCCTACTCCGAGTTCCAGTAAATCATTAGCGTTCAGTGGAAGAGCTGGATGATTCATAGGAACAGACAATTTGGCTTTTCCAACTGCTTTCACCGCATCAGCTAACTCATTCAACTTTCCTCTTAATCTATCATCTTTCGGGTCCCTTATACCCATGTATTCTGAAAAATCGGTGGGACCTATTGAAACTAAATCTATTCCATCTAAGGCGGCTATCTGTTCAATTTCACTTATGCCTTTATCATCCTCACACATTACAGACAATAAAATCTGCTCGTTGGAACTATTCACGTGGTCTTCCCATTTCACAGTTCCAAATCGAGCTGCTCTACTACTACCCGCAGCGCCTCGTGCTCCCATAGGTGGATATCTAACGGCATCCACGGCACGTTTAGCCCCTTCTAATCCTTCAATATGAGGAATAATAATTCCTTCCGCACCCATATCCAAAAGACGAAGTATCAAATTTTCATCATTCCCAGGTACTCTCACGACAGAAGTTATACCTACTAAATCCGCAGATTTAATCATTTCGCCTATTGTTGATAAGTCCCACGTAGTGTGCTCCATATCAATAAAAGCGGCATCGTAACCCGCTAAGCCTATAATCTCTACAATTTGAGGATCGGCTAAACCTACATAAGTGCCTAATGCCAAACCACCCGAATTTATTACTTTCTTTACTCTGTTTTCTCTTACCATTCCTGTCTCCTTTAACTAAGTTGTTCACACTGGTAATTGTACTGAATTATCAAGTTGCCTTAAAGATATTGTTCCGATACAATCCAGTCACTATCAATCAATAATTTGCCGTAACTAACAAACATATTAATGCTTAACAATGTTTTTGAAAACCTCACGATTTTAGACATCAGCGAAGATGTTGCTGGGTCCTTCTGCGCGCGGCTTTTTGGAGACTATGGAGCTAACGTTCTGAAGATAGAACCAGTACATGGAGCCAAATTAAGGACACAAGCTCCTTTTTTCGAGAATGATACACATCATGAAAAAAGTTTTTCATTTTTTACTCACAACTTCAACAAGAAAGGAATAACGCTTAACCTTGAGTCAACTATAGGGAAAAATATTTTCAAGGATTTAGCGTCTAGAGCAGATCTCATTGTTGAAAGTTTTCAACCAGGACGCATGACAGAACTAGGTCTAGACCTCCCCTCTTTGCAAGAAATAAATCCTAAGTTAAGTATGACATCNATTACCCCTTTCGGTCAGACTGGACCTTATAAGAATTANAAATCTTCTGAACTCATAAATTACGCAATGAGCTTGATAATGAGTATCAGCGGTGTACAAGGACAGCAGCCTTTAAAACACGCCGGNATGCAAGCAGAGTACGAAGGAGGACTGTTTGGGGCTGGAGCAACTAGTATTTCACTTTTCAAAAGTGGCCTGACCGGCATAGGTGAGCATATCGATGTATCAATCACTGAGTGCGTAGCCTCCACTATGATGGCAACTCAGTCGATATACCCATTTATGGGAGGAACTCAAACCAGAAGAAAAGCTGAAGGAAGCAATTCTGAGCAAGCAGCCCAAGCAACCAAAGACGGATGGGTAGTATGGCAAACAGGAGGTGGAGCCTCTTGGGAAGACATTGCAAACTTCTTTGAAGCGCCTGAATTACTTGAACCCAAGTTTGCTGTGCGTGAACAAAGAATCGCAAATGGGGCCGAACTTGATGAAATCGTAGAAAATTATATGAAAACCAAAGGTAAATGGGAATTATTTAGAAAAGCATCGGAAGCAAGAATGTTATTCGGAGTAGCACAAACTGCAACAGAATTAAATGAGTGTGAGCAATTAAAATCACGTGATTTCTACCATGAAATAGAACATCCTTATCTTGGTAAGATAAATGTCCCCGCAGAACTTTTTAAATACAGTTTAACGCCATTTCAAATGAGATATTCTGCTCCCACACTCGGTGAGCATAACGAAGAGATTTACATAGAAAATCTAGGTTTCACAGCCAACCAACTAGTGAAATTACGACAAACTGGAGTAATCTAAATGACTAACCCTAAACCCCTCGATGGATTGCGCATATTAGACTCAACTTATGTTTTCGCTCTTCCTTACGCTGGAGGCCACTTGGCTGACTTAGGAGCCGAAGTAATAAAAATAGAAGGCCCTTCTAGGCCTGATGTAACCAGAACTGGTGGATACGCAGGTGTATTTGCTGACAATGATCACGGAGATGACTGGTGGAACAGACCTTCTACTTTCAACCTTATCAACCGAGGGAAAAACTCTTTAGTGATTAATATGGCAGATCCTGAAGGAAGAGAACTGTTTAAAGAAATGGTCAAAATCAGTGATGTGGTAATGGAAAATTTCACTCCTAGAGTAATGAAGGGATGGGGATTAGACTATCCTAATCTTAAAAAACTCAAGCCCGACATAATTATGGTCAGTAACACCGGATATGGCCATGGAGATGGGCCGTATTCCAGCTATCCAAGTCAAGCCACCACAGCTGAACTAAGTCATGGGATGGCTAATCTAACAGGCTACGAAAATGGTCCCCCATCCAAAGCAGGAGCTTCATTTGTTGATTTCTTAGCCACATGGACTGCACTTTTTGCCCTAGGAGGAGCACTGAAATATCGTAGTGAAACAGGTAAAGGACAATGGATAGATATTGGCATGTATCAAACAGGAGTAATGTTTATATCTGAATATTTGCTTGATGCGCAATTGAATGGCCAAGAGTCTCAACGAATCGGTAATAAAAACCCACATAGAGCCCCTCAGAATTGCTACCAAACCAAAGGATCTGACCAATGGATTGCAATTTCGATTGATAGTGACGAAGAATGGCAAACACTATGTTCCCTGATTAATAAACCCACAATTGCCAAAGACCCCAAGTTCATCCATCTAAACGATCGGATAAAAAATCATAATGAAATAGATGCTATCCTAAATGAGTGGACTCAAACACAGGACAAATATGACATCATGCATTTACTACAGGAAAACGGTATAGCGGCAGGCCCTGTTATCAACAGCCAAGACATACATTATGACAAACATTTTGTATCGAGAAATTTTATAGAGAAAGTTGATTATCCTTCAGATAGAAACATGGGCACTAGGATGTTTCTTGGCAGACCTTATAAGTTAAGCAACCATCCTTTACACATCACAAAGCCAGCTCCAAAATTTGGAGAACATAACGAATACTATCTCAAAACAATCCTTGGTTTGTCTGATGAAGAATACGACTCTCTTTATGAACAAGGTCTCATAGCAGATGTACCAGGAGATAGAGAGCCATCTGCTACATTTGACCCCCTGCAACGATTAGAAGCAAAAACACTTGCTGATTGGGACCCTGAATATAAGAAAAATCTAGGCATTTAGTTTGATAAGTTAATAGTAACTGGTACAATATTGTTCTCAAGCTGCATATGTAAAAAAACGGGCGATTAGCTCAGCTGGTTAGAGCACCGAACTCATAATTCGTAGGTCCCTGGTTCGAGTCCAGGATCGCCCACCAAGCCCTGCCATACACCATCCACTCAAACACATTTTAAGTATACAAATGATGTCATTTAAGATAAAATCATGAGAATCGATTATATGATGGAGGAGTCACTATGTCGGAAAAATTGGAATTAATGGCCCACCTTATGAGAAGGGCTGGTTTCGGAGCTACAAGAGAAGAACTCGAAGAACGAGTACAAGTGGGTTATGAAGCCACTGTAGAAGAGCTACTAGACCCAGAAAGTCAGCCAGCTGTAGACCGCTGGGAGATCATGCGGTATCAGCCTTGGGCTTTCAGAAGCGGTACCATTCAAAACTTTGGAAGTGCTGAATGGCTACAAGCAATGATTGCATCCAAGAGACCCCTTCAAGAAAAACTGGCACTGTTCTGGTACATGTTGATACCTACAGGAGTAGCCAAAACTGACCATTACCAAAATGAAAACCGAAGGATCCACGAATTCAAAGAAATAGGTATGGGCAAATTCGAAGATATCCTCCTGGCAACCGCTAAAAGTCCCGGCATGTTGTTTTATTTGGACAATATCGAAAACACTGCCACTGCTGTTAATGAAAACTGGGGCAGAGAATTATTAGAACTGTTTTCAATGGGAGTAGGTAACTACACCGAAGTAGACGTAAGAGAAGCTTCGAGAGCATTTACAGGATGGACGTACGATTTAATGCTTCCTCGAGGACCTATTGGAAGACATGACCAGGACTTCACTTACAAGCCAGAATTACACGATGACGGCGAAAAAACATTCCTTGGACAAACGGGTAACTTCAATGGGGACGACATAATTCGGATCATTCTTGAACAGCCCGCAACTGCTCAATTCCTAGCACGACACTTATACAATTTCTTCGTAGCAGATGAAGTTCAAGTACCTGCTTGGGGTGTAACACCTCCTAGAGATGAAGATGCAGTTGAAATGCTAGCTGATGCTTTAATTGAAACTGATTATGACATTAAACATACCTTAAGAGTTTTATTCAATTCAGACTTCTTCAAGAATGCTAGATTTGAAAAAATCAAAAACCCTGCAGAAATCGTAGTTTCCACATTAAGAATGGTAGGCGGCTATGAAAAACCCTTCCCTGGTCTGGGAGACATGAGCAGACAATACGGGTATATGGGACAAGATCTTCTAAATGTTCCTTCCGTAGAAGGCTGGCACTATGGAGCAGAATGGATCAACAGTGGTTCATTAATGCGAAGAATCAACTTCACTGCAGACATGTTTGGAGATGCCAGCAAACCCGGGGTTCAGAACATAATTAATAGAGTTAAACAAGGCGGGAAACTTAGCCCCGAACAATTAGTAGATACCTGTCTAGATCTGATGGGTCCGCTTGATGTAACAGAAGCCTCAAAAACAGAACTAGTCGCTTATGCTCAAGAAGGAGGAGACTTAGACTGCTCCAGCGATGACAACTGTGAAATCAGGATTACCGAGCTGTTGCAACTAATTGTATCTTTAAGAGAATTTCAATACGCGTAAGTTAGGAGAAGGAAATGACTAGTACAAAAAAAGATCCAGTAATAGTAGTCCTCCAGATGTCTGGAGGAAATGACTATCTCAACACTACAATCCCATATGCCGACGGCATTTATCGGGACTCAAGACCTGTAGTCGGAGTTCCTGAAGACAGAATTATCAAGATAGATGACCAGATTGGGTTTCACCCAGAAATGGCTCCAATCAAAGAACTTTATGACGCAGGAGATATGGCTATTATCCATGGAGTAGGCTATGCAGACTCCCCTAGGTCCCACTTCAGGTCTATGGACATTTGGCACACATGTGAGCCAGACAAGATTGGAACCGAAGGATGGTTAGGTAAAGTTACTAGAGAATTAGACCCTAACAAAGAAAACGTTCTCACAGCTGTCAGTTTCGGAGCAGCATTACCTAGAGCACTGGCTTTACCTGGAGTGCCAGTAGCATGCGTAGATGACCTTGATAACTATGGACTTCTACCCGGAATAGCAAACGAACAAAGAAACAAAATTCTCGATAGGTTCGCAAGAATGTACTCCCCCACAATTGGAACAGGCGCCGTAATGGACTACCTAGGCCAAACTGGATTAGACACACTCGAAGGGGCAGACATTCTAAAAGATGCTCCTAAAATGTATTCTTCTACCGTTGAATACCCTGATAGTACGATAGCTAAGAAACTTAAAGGAATCGCTCAAGTTCATTTGGCAAACTTTGGTACTAGAGTTTTCTACTGTGATCATGGTAGCTTCGATAGCCATTCCAACCAAGTAGGGATGCATGACAAACTCTGGAAAGATGTTTCAGAAGGCATTCGAGCATTCTTTGCTGACCTAAGAGAGCATAACGCCAGCGAAAACGTAATTATGTTCCTATTCTCTGAATTTGGTCGCAGAGTTATTGATAATGGCTCAGGCACAGACCACGGAGCAGGTGGAGTTGCATTCGCTCTAGGAGATCAAATCAAGGGCGGACAATATGGAGAATTCCCTAGTATGAAACCAGAACACCTTGAGCAAGGAGACGTAGTTCCAAACGTAGACTTTAGAGGTGTTTATTCAACCATGGTCGAAGAATGGTTCGGCCTGGATGCTAACCCCATAGTAAATGGCAACTTTGAAAAATTAGCTTATCTGAAGTAAGGCTCAAGCCTTACAGTATAAGGAGACTATAATGTTAACTACAACAGCAAGTGGTCGTACGTATGACTACAGTCACTCAATAGGCAGAGGCGCTCAGTCAGGCATGGGATTCAATTATCCGTGCGGAATGACTTTCGGTCCTAACGGTATTACATATGTGATAAACCGAGGAGCAGAAACAATAAGTAACGTTCCGTGGAACAAAACAGGAGTCGGCGCCCGAGTAAGTATGATTACGCTCGGTGGCGGACATGGAGAAGAAACCTTTACAGGTGAATTTGGTAAATACGGTAATGGTGAAGGTGAGTTTATATGGCCAACTGATATAGCCATCTCAAGTGACGACACTCTATATGTAACTGATGAACATATGGACAAAATATTAAGCTTCGATTTAGACGGAAAATTCATTAGTGAATTCTTCNTATCNGATGAACCTGGCACCTTTGGACCAGCCGGAATAACNATTGATAANGAAGACAATCTATACATCACCGGCAGTTTTGCTAGCCAANTCCGAAAATACTCTACCGCTGGAGACCTAATTTCATCATGGGGAGAACAAGGGACAGAGGAAGGACAACTCAATAGACCTTGGGGCATCACAATTGACTCNGANAACACTATATATGTGGCTGACCACAAGAATCACAGAGTGCAATTATTTGATACAGATGGTAATTTTAAAAGCTCCATAGGTTCTTACGGAAACAAATTTGGTGAACTAGACCACCCTACAGCAGTTGCTGTTGATNCTAATGGAGACATATACATTAGTGACTGGGCTCCTAATGACATGCATTGGGGAAAAGTTCATATATTTTCGAAAGATGAAAAGTATATCGTGTCACTCGCTGGCGACGCTCAGCAGNTATCGCGATGGGCTGAAATGACTATTGCAGCTAATACAGACTATTTACGACGACGCAGAGAAGTTAAATCAACTGAATCTGAATGGTCCTTCGTTCTACCTACAGGTATTGCTTTTGACGAGCAAAATGNCAGAGTAGTCGTAGCAGATTGNCAGAGGCAGAGATTACAAATCTATAACAAACTGTCTGGCTATATGGTTCCACAACTTAATCTTTAAGTTCTGGACTACCCAATATGGACAGGGCTCAAGAAGATGAACTATTAAAATTTGCAGAGGAACATCCAGATGTCCTCTGCAAAGATGCCCCATTGGAGATCTTAGAAGAATGCTCNCATGANGCCGAGCCGACTCCATTCTTAGAAAGTTTCTTTGAAACNGGATTCAAAAAATGGTTCNCCAAGAANACAGGGTACGACATCACTCCTCCAAGGTATGAGATAACTAACGCTATATTNCTACTGCATTTCAGAGCTAATAAAATGTACACATATCACGTTTTAAATGAAGAGAACCCANATTCAGAACAAATGTTCTTTTCAAACGAAGGACTAAATTAAATNAGAGGTTTAATCATGAAAGTAGATGTATTTACACACCCTGGTTGATTCAGTTGCCGAACTCTGGAAGAGTTCTTAAAAACTCATGNNATCGATTACACACACTTTGATTTGGCTTCTGATAAAANCGCAGCAGCCTTGATTGAATCNAAAGGTATTAAATCNGCACCAATCACAATTGTTGACGACTCTGAAGTAATCATAGGATTTTATCCAAGAAAACTNATCGCAACATTAAATATCAAAACCCAAGTAGATCTATCAGCAAAAACTGAATGGCTAAAAGAAAAATATAGAGCTATTTTAAGTGGATCTATAAGAGCTTCAAACCAATTCAGTATCGAACAATTAGAGACGACATTACCTTGGCGTCCACAAACCCTTTTAGATCATATGAAGCATATNATATCCTTCCCAGAGCTAGCATATGCCAGCCACTCTACNGGAAGCATGTCTACTGACGACATGCGCGCTTCGTATGAAAACTTAAAAAACATTACNACACCNGAACAAATCGAGCTCTACGGAAATACNGTAATTTCTCATATTTCNGATTTCTTAGACTCCAACGACTATGACTCTTTTGACCGAGTAGTACCTGCTCANTATGGAGGAGAAGTCACTGTCNTAGAATTACTCACCATAATATTGAGTCACAGNACCCATCATTTAAAACAGACCTACATGTATATGGAAGAACATTTAAATATAAACATCGAATCTCCAGCTACAGAGAGCGACTTTNCAGGAATAATTACTCCTGAAGCNCTTATCTAGCAATCCCAGGGTATGTATACCTTCCATTCATCTCGCAATGTCTGATTCTGAAGCAANCTATAGGGATTAGGTTGNGGAGGTTTAGGTTCTCTTAACAGCTTCATTTGAGCCTGATCTGGAGACCTAGCTGCTTTTTTTAGNTTACAAGGGGAGCATGCGGTAACNACATTTTCCCAAGTATTAGGCCCATTGTGCTTCCTAGGAATCACATGGTCTATGGTCATTTTATTACTTTTTTTCGAGCAATACTGACAAGTGTAATTATCTCTAAGAAATACTTCTTTCTTTGATAGCTTACAAGGGCCTTTTTTGTAAGATCTCTTAACCATATAGCTCAGTCGAATGGCAGAAGGNGCCAACACATCATCATCAATCGTATGNATNGCGGCATCNCTACATTCCAGAATTTCAGCCTTTCCTTTACTAATCAATATCAAGGACCGCTTNAGAGTGCTGATATTAATTGGGACATAATTCAAATTGAGCACAAGAACTTTATCATGCAAATAAACAGGGTCATTNTGTCCCGTTTGTGTTAGCTCCAAAAGCTCCTCAGGCCCNAGTGATTTATCTTGTATCACCATAAAGACTCCCCCACTACACTATTAATTGCCGNCTATTTATTGAATATTTGACTGTATCTTATTAATCTGTTGCCAACTCGCTGGTAATATTTTTGTTGTCTGCANCNCTGCAGANGTTCCTTGGATAATTGGTTTTGATAATTCNGCATTAGTNTTAAAACCAAAATGTTGAATCCCTGAAATCANTCCAGTGCATATCAACAAACCCACNAANAATCCCGCAATTCCTCCTGTCAAACGATTCAGTAAGCCACCAAACGGTATCAAAACGATCACAGACTTGAGGAATCTAGCAATCCAAGTGCCAACAATCAACAGTATTATAAAAAACAAGGCGAATACGAGATATTGCTGGAAATCNCCCAGATCTATAACCTTTGCTACTAAACTACCTAGAGGTCCTGAAACACGGGAAGAAAAAGATAAACCTATAATTACAGTAATAATCGGGATAATCATATTGAGTATGCCGTTCTTAAACCCAATGAAGGTNGTTATTAATATTGTGGTTAATACGAATATATCAACTAAATTCATAGATTATGCTCTTATATTTCATTTATAATTATCCAATATTATGTAAAACATTTCACTAGTTNCCGGTCAATATATATGACAAATAATCAAAANACCAATAATGGCAAAATTATCACCATCGCAATAGATGGACCTGTTGCNTCNGGGAAAAGTACAGTAGGCCAACTCGTGGCGCAAAAATTNAACTTCCAGTACCTAGACACCGGGATAATGTATAGGGCNATTACTTGGTTAGCCTACTTTTCGAAAACAGACATAGAAAATCACGATGAAATCAAAAACCAAATTATCAATAACCCTATAAAGATCTTAAATAAAATGGGTACNCAAATAAGTTTAGGAGGAAAAATNCTGGAATCGGAACTTAGGAGCCCTTTAATAGACCAATTAGTATCAGATGTGTCCAAAATTAATGTTGTTCGCGAACTACTCGTTGAGCAGCAACGGTCCATAGCTACAAATAGCTCAGGGATAGTAATGGTTGGCAGAGATATAGGCACGGTAGTATTGAAGGANGCCGACTTGAAAATATATTTGGAAGCTAGTATCCAAAATCGTGCCCAAAGACGNGTGGTCGATCGAATNAAAATGGGNTCCCCTACAACTTTACCCNATATGATAGAAGAAATTAAGAAAAGGGATTTAATTGACAGCACCAGAGAAAANTCTCCATTAATAGCAGCAAACGATGCACTCATCATAGATACAGATGAATTGGATCAAAATGCAGTTGCTGAACTAATCTCCAATCATGCAAAAAAATAAGAAGCATATCTCCCCTGTCTACTACCTGTTGCGAGGTCTGGCAAGGATATGCTTTAAATTATTCAGTAAGACAAGNATTGAAGGCCTAGAAAACATTCCGCCGTATGGGCCTCTAATAGCTGTTTCAAATCATGTCTCATATAATGATCCTCCATATATTGCTGCTATATTCCCTCGCCCTGTGTTTTTTCTAGGTAAAAAAGAGTTATTCAAAAACAAAATTCTGGGGTCTATTATGAGAAATGTAAATGTGATTTCTTTAGACCGCAGTGGAGTCGGGCTCTCAGGATTAAAATCAGCAATGGAATTATTAAACGAAGACCAAGTGGTTGTTATATTCCCAGAAGGCACCACAAGTGACACTGGAGGNTTAATCAAAGGACGCAGCGGAGTCAGCTACTTAGCAATCAAATCTGAATGCCCTATATTGCCAATNAGTATAACGGGNACAAATCATTTNCCCGCTTGGAGNCTATGGATGCCTCTCAAAAAAGTTCACGTGNATATTGGGNCAGCTTTTACTCCNCCAATAGTACATGGAAACATTAGTAACGACGTCTTAAACTCTATTACGGATACAATAATGGTACGTATAGCCTATTTGTTGCCACCAGAATTGAGGGGAGTGTACGGNAACTAAGGTTTAATATCAATNTCNTAGTCNGCTACCACTGCCCCTATGGTTGTTACTTCTTCTTGTGTGAGGGGTACCAAAGGCAATCTTGGTGTACCCGCATGAAATCCTGCTTGGTTAACGAANTGCTTAATNGGTATCGGATTAGACACTGAAAACATTATCTTAAATATGTTGAACAATCTGCGATGCTCAGCTGCTGCTGTTTCTATATCACCTTCTAGTATCATTCCCATCATATTTTTTATTTGAATGCCCACTAAGTGGGATAGTACACTAACTACTCCATATCCGCCCATTGACATGATATGAAAAGTTTCATCATCATTACCACTCCANACTTTGAATCCTTCCTTAGAATTCTCNATNACCCTACATATTTGAGCCAAATCACTACTNGCTTCTTTAACACCAACTATATTTTCAATGTGNCTCAATCTTACTGTGGTTTCATCTGTCATATTGGTACTAGTCCTACTTGGAACGTTATATAACATACATGGAACATCTACGCTTTCAGCTATCAATTTGAAATGCTCATACAAACCTTGTTGAGGCGGTTTATTATAATAAGGGACAGTTAAAAGTAGCCCATCGGCTCCGGCTTGTTGAGCAGCTTGACTTATTTCTATGCTTTCTTGAGTGTTGTTATTACTGGTACCTGCAATCACAGATCCTTTATTNCCTACTGCCTCTTTCACNGCGGATAATAATTTAATTTTTTCTTCTTTAGACAANGCTGGGGACTCACCTGTAGTACCTGAAACTATTACTCCATCACTACCTGANTTAATCAATGAAGTGGCTAAATGACCAGCTTCTTCATAATCGATTTCACCTTTATCATCGAAAGGGGTTATCATGGCAGTTATTAGACGGCCTAAATCANTCATTNTATTCACCAATCACTACTAATTTCTGNGATTGTACATCAAATTANAGATATTATCATCATGTCAATCTNANGTTAAATTGTTNGGTGGACTTATACTANCTCCAACTTCACTAAAGTCTCAGCTATCTGCAAGGAATTTAAAGCAGCACCTTTCCTTAAATTATCTGAAACGATCCATAGTACTATACCGTTATCTACAGAAGCATCTTTCCGTATTCTCCCGACATAGACATCATCTTTACCTTCAATATCGTATGGCATGGGATATATGTCTCTTTTTGGATCATCCATGACNGTTATACCTGGAAAGTNATTCAATNGATTACGNACATCTTCTAGATNTANNGANTTTTTAAATTCTATATGTACTGCCTCAGAGTGTGATATGTATACAGGAACNCTAGCACATGTTGCAGAAACAGAAAGATTAGGTAAATGCAATATCTTTTTGCTTTCATCAATCATTTTCTGTTCCTCTTTGGTGTAGCCATTATCCAAAAANTCATCTATCCGTGGTATTACGTTAAACCCAATCTGATCCTTATCNGGATTAACATCTTTATCATTCATAAGATCTGTGCTTTCAGATGTTAGTGCGGTCATTGCTGCTGAACCAGCCCCGGATACAGATTGGTAAGTTGAAGCTGTNACTCTAGTTATCTCACTTAACTCTCTAAGNGCCTGCAATACCATAACTAATGGAGTAGTAGAGCAATTAGGAATAGATATAANCCCTTCGTGCCATTTACAGTCATCTCCATTTACTTCAGGCACCACTAATGGCACAGTGTCATTCATTCTAAAAGCTGANCTATCATCTATAACTATTGCTCCAGCTTTGACTGCATGAGGCGCCAAATCAAGGCTTATTTCCGAACTAACCGATATAAATGCTATGTCCACTCCTTCAAAGGATTCGGGAGTNGCTTCTTGTATTACCACTGCTTCCCCATTCACTTCTATCGTATTTCCCGCAGAACGGGCAGATGCGAGTAAAGTTAATTGTGGCAAATCAGTATAATGATCCTTNAGTATATTCAAGAATTCTGTACCAACAGCTCCAGTAGCTCCCACTACTGCTATATGAAGATCTGAAATAGTTTTTTTTGTCATTCTAAATACCTAATATATTTTCTAAACCAACAACAAAANTTTGGTTTTCACATACATAATCAACGGTTTGAATTACNCCTGGCATGTAACATTCTCTATCCAATGTGTCATGTTTCAAAGAAAGAGTCTGACCAGCTGCTCCAAATATTATTTCATGGTGAGCAGAACGACCCGGTAGTCTAACACTATGTATGCTGACTCCATTTAATTCACCACCTCGAGAATTGGGTACACTTTCTACTTCAACCTGATTTCGAGTGTATTGTTTGTTTTCACTCAACATTCTTGATAAATCCATAGCGAATCCAGATGGAGCATCTATTTTGTTCTCATGATGAGCTTCAATAATATCAACATAATCAAAAAACTTAGACGCTTCGGATGCTAATTTTTTTAATACCACTGCTCCTATAGCAAACATAGGTATNACNGCCACCCCAACACTATGCTTCATCTGCATTTGCTCTAAAGNAGCGAGTTCTGATGGGTTGATNCCACTTGCTCCAATTACGCAATGTACNCCATTTGAAATAATCATATCAGCATTGGACATGACAGCATGCGCATTTGTGAAATCTATTACAACGTCTGGCTTAGTAGCATCCAATAATGTTTCCAAATTAGTACTCANTGGCACTGATGTGCCATCAGCGAGTTGGATATCNGTACCGCGTTNGGTAGAACAGGTTCCGCCTACTAGTTCTAAGTGAGACTCTCTATTAACNGCATTGATAGTATGNTGCCCCATCTTGCCTGTCGCTCCAGTNACNAGAACTCTGACGTTTCCCATTCTAAACCGNCCTATTANCTATTATTTCTGGGCCTAGATCCAGAATTACGATTGTTACGATCCCTGAAATTTCCTCTCCTNTTTCCTGGTCCATTGTTATTAGATCTAGGAGGAGGAGTGTAGCTATTTCTTACTGGAGGCTGATCATCACCTTCAAATAAAGCNCTCCGTGAGCAATTAATCCTACCCATACGGTCAACTTCTTTNATTANTATGGTNAGTTCTTTNCCTTCTTCTACATCATCTTGTTCTATATCGCCTAGTTCTTCATTTCTAACTAATCCGTCTTTACCCGGCATCAATGTGACAAAGACGCCGAAGTCTGTAANTCTGGCAATCTTCCCGGTAATGATGTCACCAACNTCTAATTCTCTAGTTAAATTCTCAATCTGCGACTTAGCTAACTCAATCATTGCACCGTTCGTAGAACCGATAGTTACTTCTCCTTCGTCGTTGATATCAATGGTACAACCAGTTTCTTCAATTATTCCTTTAATAGTGGCTCCTCTGGAACCAATGACTGCTCCGATTTTGTCCACTGGTACACTTATTCTAATCATCTTAGGTGCATGCGGACTTATATCCTCATTCGTNCCACTAATCGCTTCGTTCATCTTTCCTAANATAAATAATCGCCCTGTTCGTGCTTGTTCTAAAGCTTGCGTTAATATTTCTTCCGTCAGACCTTTAATCTTGATATCCATTTGCAAAGCATTCACGCCATTCTCAGTTCCTGCAACTTTAAAGTCCATATCTCCTAAGAAATCTTCTAATCCCTGTATATCACTTAATACCGCATGACCCTTAGGATCTGATATTAATCCCATAGCTATACCGGCAACAGGTGCTTTCATTGGAACACCTGCATGCATGAGAGCCATCGAGCTTCCACACACACTAGCCATTGAAGTACTACCATTTGAACTTAACACTTCAGAAACCACTCTAATTGCATAAGGAAATTCCTCTTCAGTAGGTAAGCAAGCCATAANTGCTCGTTCTGCCAATGCTCCATGGCCTATTTCACGTCGGCCAGGAGANCCTACTCTTCTGGCTTCCCCTGTTGAGTATCCAGGGAAGTTGTAATGATGCATGTAACGTTTGGTGTCATCTGGNGATACTCCGTCAATAGTTTGCTTTAATGTTAAGGAACCTAAAGTAGCTATCGACATTACTTGCGTTTGGCCTCTAGTAAATAAAGCAGACCCATGTACTCTTGGTAGTAGGTTCACTTCCGAACTTATCTGTCTTATTTCATCTACTTTACGGCCATCAGGTCGTAGACCTTCTTGTAATATCCTATCTCTAATCTTTTGCTTAAGTACATTTCTGTAAGCTCCACCCAATTCTGACGCNGGGTATTTACTCGATAAGGAGTTAATTACTTCTGCTTTTAATTCATCCAAGCTTTGTTCACTGGATAATCTTGTTGGGAATTTATCTAATATTTTAGTCAATTCNTCAGATATTAATCCACTGATTTCTTCTTCTTGNTTCAAAGACTCTGGATCTATAGGAGCTACTTCATATTTTTCCTTACCTACTGAAGCTCTGAGTTCATCAATCATATCAATGATTTGAGAATTAGCTTGCTGGGCTTTTTGAAACCCTTCAAGAATCACCGATTCACTAACCTCATCACAGCCGGCCTCAACCATTACAACGGCTTCTTTGGTACTTGAGACAATCATATTAAGCTGGTTGGAATCCATTTCTGCGAAAGTAGGATTGATAGTGAATTCACCATCTTTATAACCTATTCTGCTTGCTGCTATAGGTCCATCAAATGGAATAGGAGAAATNGTTAAACAAGCAAATCCTCCTATCATTGCCAATATTTCTGGTGGNTTTTCTTGATCGGCAGACATCACTGTTANCACGATTTGTATTTCNTTGTGTAGATTTTTAGGGAATAATGGTCTGATAGATCGGTCAGTAAGCCTAGCTGANAGAATAGACTCAGATGTAGGTCTACCCTCTCTTCTGAAGAAGCTACCNGGGATTTTACCTGCAGCGTATAATTTCTCTTCATAATCTACAGTTAATGGAAGAAAATCTACGTCTTCTCTGGGTGACTTATTCATCACCGCTGTTGCAAGTATTACGGTTTCACCGCAAGTTACGGTTACTGCCGCATCAGCAAGACCAGCTAATTTGCCGGTCTCTATGGAAATAGTTTTTCCCGAAATTTCTCGGGATACTGTGGTTACATCAAACATGTTGGGAATTTACCTCTATACGTTAATTGTGATTCGTAGATATAAATAAGAATTCTAAAGGCGTGGGTTACTGAAAGAGTACGGTTCTTATTTTAACTATCTTCGAAGTCCCAACTTACCAATCAGTGTTTGATAGCGGTTGATATCTTCTTTATTCAGGTAGTTCAAAAGTCGACGGCGTTGTGAAACAAGACCTACAAGACCCCGTCTGGAATGGACATCTTTCTTATTTGTTTGCAGATGTTCTGTGATTTGTCTAATTCGTTCCGTAAGCAGTGCNACTTGCACTTCGGTAGACCCGTTATCGGTTTCGTGAATCTTAAATTCTTCTGTTAGTCTAGCTTTAGTTTCGGTATCTAGCATTTATTCTTTCTTTTTTATTCTACTTCCTTTGTTAATCGGTTGGAATTTTATCACATATGTTATTGAATGGAAATACTGCANCTAATACAATAGNCTAAACTGANAAGAGAGGAATTATCATGGCAGATGCTAATTTTGAAAAAGTCGCTAGTCTAGATGAACTAGCGGCAGGTGACACCATATCCGTAGAAGTAGGCGATGATCAAATACTTGTAGCTAACGTTGGAGGAAACATTTATGCTACTGACGATGTTTGCAGCCACGCCTATGCTATGCTATCAGAGGGAGACTTAGATGGAGATCAAATAGAATGTCCTCTTCACGGAGCTTTATTTAGTCTAATTACAGGGGAACCCCTTTCTCCTCCTGCAGGTGAGCCCATACGAATATTTGAGGTGCTAGTAGAAGATAATGATATTTACATAGGTCCGGAGAAATTATAAACAACNATTACTGAANTTTAATCTCATCTTTCCAAGTCANGTAAATCANTTCAAAGGCCAATATTTGTACAACACTTCACCTAATATTTGGTTCCTATGTACTGCGCCCCAGTGACGGCTGTCATTACTGTTATCCCTATTATCTCCCAATACAAAATATTCATCTTCCCCGATAAAATATTGGTGTTCGAAGGAATAATTCACGTCTAATAAATATGGCTCAATGAGCTCATACCCATTTATATATATAGAGCCATCTTCTATGGTGACAGTTTCATTTGGCATACCTATGACTCGCTTAACAAAATATTGTTTGTCATCNAGAGGGTACTGAAATACTACAATATCTCCTCTTTTGGGAGCGTTCATTTCAAATGAGTATTGCGTGTCATCAAAAATTCCTTTGAAAGGTATTATTCTATCTAATATCTCCCCTTCCAAATACAAATAATTAAATTTATCAACTATCAAATAATCACCTGCACTAAGATATGGATCCATGCTTATCCCAGAAACTCGATAATTTTGAATGGTTACACTAAGAACTACCCAGATAGATAATCCAACGACCACTAGTTGATATATTTCTCTCTTGATTCCCATTTGAGTCAGTATATCAGTTTTGTTACAATCCACGTNTTACAGAGCGTATTTGAGGGAGGAACAAATGAGTTGGCAATTTAAATTATTAGCAAAGCCCTATGGTGGAGTCAGTGAGGGCCCAATTTGGGACGGTGAAAATATTTTATTCAGTCACATTCCAACTAGTAGAATATTGAAATGTGATCCGAAGACCGATGAAATAAGTGAATATATNTCAAACACTAATCATACTAATGGCCTTGCTTTTTCCACAGAAGGAATCCTATATGGATGTTGTTCTGGAGGAAGAGCTATCATCAGGTTCAATGATGATGGTACNAACACCGTTGTAGCAAACGAAGTNGATGGACAAAAACTCAATACCCCTAATGACATAGCAGTCGANCGNTTAGGAAGAATTTGGTTTACCAATCCTTGGAATGGAGGNAACATAGATCCTGCTGAAAAGGAAGAATTGGATAACCGTTCGGTCCTGAGAGGAGACCCTCAACCAGACGGTACATTCAAACTCACCAGAGTAACTTTCGACACAACCATGCCAAACGGAGTATTGGTATCGCCAGACGGCAATACTCTNTATGTTGCCGAAAGCAACAGTGACAACAATGAAATTGACCGTGAACTCCGAGCATATCCTATATTAGTTGACGGAAGTTTAGCTCCGTACAAATTACTTCACGCCTGGGGTAAGGATTCATACTCAGTCCATAGAGGTATTGACGGTATGTGCCTAGACTCAGAAGGCAATATACTCACCACAGCTGGATGGGAACTAGGGGGCCCTGGGCCAATGATATATGTCTTTTCGCCTACCGGAAGAATATTAGAAACACATCCTATATCCTGTAACCGGCCTACCAACATTTGTTTTGGAGGACCCGANTACAGCACAGTGTACGTGACCAGTACTCAAGGACATTTCTTTAAGGCTAAAACGGATCGTACTGGATGGGCAATATATCCTTAATCAATAACAAGGAAACAATACATGAAAGTAACAGACGTACAGGTAGAAGCATATAGATGGCCTAGAAAGGTACCAATTCGCAATGGACTACATGTTTATAGCGAATATGATCTNAACGTGATCAAAGTAGAGACTGACGAAGGAATTACAGGGATCGGAATAGGCAGAGATATTAGAGAAGCACCATCTGTTGGTATTGCAATGGTAGACTTCTTCAAAAAGTTCGTAATCGGAGAAGACCCTTTCAATACCGAAAGGATTTGGGACAAGATGTGGGTTCCTAAACTAACTGGTAGGAGAGGGATCACAACTCGCATAATAGCTGCTATAGATCTAGCTTTATGGGATATAAAAGGNAAAGCTGCGGGTAAGTCAGTACATCAATTACTTGGTGGATACGCTGATAAAGTTCCTGTATATATAGCTGGAGGATATTATGAAGATGGCAAAGGCTTAAAAGAACTGGCTCAAGAAGTAGAAGATAGCTTAAGCATAGGTGCAAAAGCCGTGAAAATGAAAGTAGGAGGCGCTCCTATAAATGAAGATGTGGAACGAGTCAGAGTTGTCAGAGATGCCGTAGGCCCTGATGTGAAAGTGATGATTGATGCTAACTGTGCTTACAGGTATTACGAAGCCATACAGTTGGCAACCCGAATAGAACAATACGATATTACCTGGTTTGAAGAGCCTGTAAAACCTGATGACTACAAAGGACATCAATTNATTAGCCAAGCCACTACTGTACCTATTGCAACAGGTGAAAATGAATACACTAAGTACGGATTTAGAGATCTGATTGAAAATCGGTGTGCTGCTATCATTCAACCTGACGCGCAAATAATGGGTGGNGTAACCGAATTCATGAAAGTAGCTGCAATGGCACAATCTCATGACCTCCCCATAGCTCCTCATGGCAACCAGGAAGTGCATGTTCAATTAGTAGCAGCTATTCCAAACGGATTAACAGTAGAATTCTACAGAGANTCTACGAATCCAATGTGGGGCAAAATGTATGAAGAAACCNTAATGATNAAAGANGGATNNGTATCNCCNAGNGATGCNCCNGGGTTNGGCATNACTCCNAANNANAAAGAATTAGAANAATANAGNGTNGGNTAAGAAGCCATGAANCTTGGAGANNGAAGATTNANNAGNANTCANATNNGNCAAGGCGGGGGCCGAGGCAGNGGTAATGACCATGTGGATGAATTNTATGGNAGCAGNGAANTATACGTTTANNGNCCNCCNGGANGNCGNATGAAAGGATTTGANGGNCTNAAANTATTNACNGATTCGGAAAGCTGCGAAATGATATTNACNATGGATGCNCCACCAGAANTACGNGANTATGAAACNNTNNGAATCACAAATAGAAATGCCAAGTCAATACCAGACAATGTAGTAAAGAGAGTTCATTCTTGGGCTCATAGGAATAACTTTTTACACAGCTTCTTCAAGCCTTTATATCGTTAGCGGGACACAGTCGTATTTTTGATGTCCCGCTAACTGCGGCTTATGAATCAGAACAATTCATCTAATTCTCTAAGAAAAGTGTCAAAATCTGCCCCTTGGTCACTATCTTCTGGGTATTAACATTACATTCAAAAATTGGACTTCACTAACTAAATATATTATGGTAACCCCATAATACAGTTCAGGAGGATAACTTATGCCTTATCAAGGAGTAACATACGAAGGACTGGTAGCTGAAACGATCAATTTCCGAGGAGACAACGGAGACTTAATCAATGGATATTTAGCTCGTCCAAACGGCAGCGGCCCATACCCAACTATCATCAATATTCACCATATGCCTGGNTGGGACAAATGGATACATTCCTTAACNAGAGATTTNGCATCCGAGGGATTCGTAACCTTAGCCCCTAATTTCCACTTCAGAGAAGAAGGANTCACNCCGCANGATAGAAGTGACTCAATCCGATCCAAAGGTGGTATGCCAGATAGTAGAACAATGGCAGANCTAGCTGCTGCCATTGAAACGGCAAAAAANTTGCCCTACACCAACGGTAAAATCGGNATCATTGGATACTGTTCTGGAGGNAGACAGGTATATTTAGCCGCCTGCACACTATCAGGTATAGACGCAGCTGTAGATTGCTGGGGTGGCGGNGTCATAACACCAGACAGTGAGTTAACNNCNGCTCAACCAGTGTCACCTCATACATTTTCTGCTGATTTGTCATGCCCACTTATGGGAGTCTTTGGTAATGACGATGCTAGGCCAAGTCCGGANGAAGTAAACGAAACNGAAGCTTTGTTGAAACANCATAATAAAAACTATGAATTCCACCGTTATGATGGTGCAGGTCATGGATTNCTAGCCAGAGATAGAGACAGTTACAGGCAACACGCAGCCGTAGATGTGATGCCTAAAATATTAGAATTCTTTAATAAGAATCTGGCATAAGACAAATTAGACCGAGTGCTTTAAAGCACTCGGTCTAATTATAAATCATCAATAGATGGAATGTTATTCAATATATCATTAAGCTCGGAAANAGTGGCATCATCTAAAGATGGTGTTGGAGGNCGNACAGTAGCATCAGACAAAACTCCCCTTCTAGCCATTGCATATTTNCGTATAGCAAGTCCAATCCCTGGCTGATTCTCATATCTTATATAAGGGACCCAATCATAAAATATTTTCCTAGCTCTTTCTACATTCCCAGATTTAATACTATCGTACATAGCTACCAAAACCTCAGGGTAAGCAAACCCTGTCATAGTACCAATTGCTCCTCGTTGCAACTCTTCAAATAAAAATGAGCCCCCCAATCCACCAAATATTCCGAGTTTGTCTCCCGTAAGATTCGCAATTCTAGTAATCTTTGGAGGAGTAGGAGAATCTTCTAATTTCAAATAATNCGCTCTGGAAAGCTTNGNATTCAATTCAGCAATAATTTCTGGAGACATNAATATCCCNCTTTCAGCAGGATAATCCTGAATAATCACAGGAATTTGGCAGGAATCATGAACAGCTGTGTAATACTGCAGTAAAAATGCATCATTTGGCTTAGCTAATCGAGATGGAGCCACCATAATAGCATCGGCTCCAAGGCGTTCAGCTTCTATAGCACGCTGACAAACCAAGTGAATACTTTCTGAACTTACTCCNACNACCACGCTCAATTGCCTGGCTTTGCTCATTGATAACACCGTCTCCATCACTAGAACTCTCTCTGTATCTGAAAGCCTGCTAGATTCTCCCATAACCCCTAAACANACAACTCCAACACATCCAGAAGTTTTAGCTAATTCAATCAATGGCTCAAAAGACTGAGCAGAAACTGATTGATCGTTACCAAATGGTGTAGGCAACATAAAATGTATACCTTCTAATTTATAAGACACGATACACCCCTACTATATTTTATGGTTTATTCTCATAATCAAATTGTCAAGACACAACCTAGGAACCACATTATCCAGTAATTGGCTCGTTGAGTCCAACACCAATCCTATATTATCAGCCAATTCTTCTTCATTGCACTCATCAATAAGAGCTGATAATTGTTCTTCCTTATCTATGTTATGTATTAGACTTATATCTGCTTTCTTCATAATCAACAAATCTCGATACATATCAGTCCAGTAATGTAAAGTGTTTAATACATACTCAGAATTCTTATAATATTCATTAGACAAGTGTTCAGAAACNTCAAATCCTCTATATANNCCACCTTTCAAAACATCCACAAATAATCTTATNGCATCATCTCGCTCTTCCAATAAACCATCATCATTTAAAGCATCAACAGCCCACCCTAATCTGCCAGCACATAACGTCGTTAATAATCCTAATTTTTCATCAGAAAGATCGTAGTTTTGAGATAAATGTTGAGAAACTGATTCACTGTCTAATATGGAGAAATATATGCTTTGACAACGGGATTTGATAGTAGGAATCAATGCTTCTTCGTTGGCAGTTAGCAGAAAAAACACATTCTGTTCTGCTGGCTCTTCCAGCGTTTTCAATAACGCATTAGAGGCTTCTAAAGTCATCAGATCCGCATCATCTATTATGGTAANTCTATATGATCCTTCGTATGGCTTCATATGGGAANCNTGTAATATATCTCGCACATCACTAATACCTATTGATCTTTTGTTTTCTGAGTTCTGTATGGAAATTATGTGCACGTCTGCATGTATTTTTTTATGGATCCTCAAACACTGAATGCATTTACCGCAGGCTAGGTCCGACGGGTCAATACAATTTAANCCCCTAGCGATATCCAAAGCGCACGTCATCTTACCTACTTGCCTAGAACCGTAAAAAATGTACGCATGAGANACATTATGATTAGTTATAGCCGACTCAAATCTCTCGATAACAGTGGCATGCCCTGTTGTATTCCACACCNGAATCTACCTGTCAAAGATCATAAGATCTTCATACGTTTCCCTACGCCTGATTACTCTGGCCTGACCATCATTCACTAACACAATAGGAGGCCTAGGATTCATGTTGTAGTTGCTCGACATTGACGGGCAGTAAGCCCCTGCAGCCGGTATGGCAATAATGTCGCCAGACTCCGGGTTCGGAATTAAAACATCTTTTGCTAACAAATCTCCCGATTCACAATACTTGCCTGCAATCGTCACAGTATCAAAGTCTTCATCGTTCAGCTTACATGCAGACACTACTTCATATTCAGATTGATACAACGCAGGTCTGATATTATCTCCCATTCCTCCATCAACGCTAACATACTTACGTACACCAGGAATGTCTTTTATGGCGCCTACAGTGTAAAGAGCTACCCCTGCAGGGCCNATAATAGACCNACCAGGTTCAATAATAAGCTTTGGTAAATCCATCTTTAANTCCGAGCATGTGTTACGCATCGTAGTCACAATTGCTTCCGCATATTCCTGAATTTGAGGAGGATNATCATTCCTGGTGTATGCTATTGCAAAACCTCCACCAGGGCTAAATTCTTCAAGCGTAAATNTATCAGAAAACNTATGCACAAACCGAANNACCAAATCTACAGCAACTTCATATGGCTCNATCTCNAATATAGGAGATCCTAAATGAAAATGGACACCTTTCAAATCTATATTTGATGACTCNATGGCTTCTAATATCGCCTCTTCTGCATCCCCAGTATCAATTGCAAAGCCGAATTTAGAATCTAATATACCTGTCGTTGTGTATACATGAGTATGAGGATCCACCGCCGGAGATATTCTAAGTAATACTCCCTGCACTACGTTTAAATCTTTCGCTACTTTATTTAANAATTCCAATTCATAGAAACTATCAACNACAATTCTCCCAATNCCNAGTCNAACTGCGTAAGTTAATTCATCTTCCGTTTTGTTATTACCGTGAAAATAGACCCGACTCAAATCNGCGCCACTNGCCNCTATAATAGCCAACTCACCTCCAGAAACAACATCAAAACCCATGTTCTTCGAAGTTATCACAGACGCTAGTGACGCATTTATATAGGCTTTTGATGCNTAAACAACATCAGTATTTGAGTGCAAACCAGTAAATGCATCTACAAAAGATTCACATCTGGCCTCTATGGTTTTCTGATCTAAAACATACAGAGGGGTATCAAATTGCTCTACTAAATCNGTACTAGTCATACCCCCTATACATAATTCTCCTGTATCACTAGCAGATGCTGTATCAGGAAACACTTTTTTAACGAACATTTTTATCTCCAAATTTAGGATTCTTAAAGTCTAATGTTAACTCTATTTGTGAACTTAATGAACTTATGGATGCAAACCACACAAATAAACTACACTTTAGGGTTACCTCNAACCTATTTATATAATAAACTTATAGTCCAATATAGTATACGATTAGTGAGTTATGGCAAAGACACTGTTAATAACAAATGATGATGGCATTGAAGCTCCAGGCATTTGGTCACTAGTAAACTCACTCACACCATATTTCAACATAACCGTATCTGCTCCTGCAACAGACCACAGCGGCGCATCCTCATCTGTATCAATAAGAAAAAGTGTGCACACTAAGCAAATTGACCCATCACCTTTCCTAACCAGTAAACCCAAATATAATGTATCTGCTTATTGCTCTGAAGGAACACCTGGAGACAGTTGCATTATAGGAATTGAATGCATTCACGATAATGCTGGCATTGACTTAGTTGTTTCTGGAATCAATAAAGGGGCGAACGTAGGTAGCGATACGATAGTATCTGGGACAGTAGGAGCCGCGATTCAAGGCTANGTTCGTAGCATTCCTTCAATAGCTATATCCATAGCATCTATAGAGGAACCCATATTTGAAACAGCAGCAACATATGCTTCCCAAATGTGTAGGCAACTGTTATCAGAATCCTCCATACCCAATGTGTTACTTAACATTAATGTACCTAGTTTGCCAATTAATGAAATCAAGGGAGCACAAGTTACTAAACTCGGAGGAAGATCCTGGGCTGAAAGTATTAAAGCTTCAAACACAACTGAAGGAACATCATACTATTTCACTAGAGATCAAAAACTATTTGAAAACGCCTATCCAGGGACCGATCTTTTTGCTATAGATAACCAATACATTTCCGTAACGCCTCTAACCCCAGACTTATCATTGACCAACGAACAATCTGTTACCTTCTCCCAGCAACTGATAAACGCTCTATCAACAAATACAACTTAACTTGCCTATTTAATCACCTCGGATATAATAGGNTTTATTAAATCAACNAGGTTGTTGAGCCTTACTTACAAGCTACTGGGGGGAGTAAATGGTAAATCTTAACCATGGAGCAGCGATTGTCGGNATTCACGAACACCAGACACGGTATGCTCCTGACAAAAGCGAACTACAAATACAAGGCGAAAGTGTAATTAAAGCACTGGAAGATGCAGGTCTTAGCAAAAATGACGTCGAAGGCCTTTTTACCGCTTCTAGCACCATTAGGAACAGCGGACTGAATCTAGCTGACTATTTGGATATGTATCCTAAATANGTAGACAATACNACAGTAGGTGGTGGGTCCTTCGAATTCCATTTATCTCATGCACTTACTGCAATAGCAGCTGGCCGAATAAAATGTGCGGTGATCACATATAGTAGCTTAGCCAAATCCGGAGGCATCTCAGTAGGAACNGGNGGAGTTGCAAGATTTGGACACCCTAGGTTGGATCCATCACCGGATAGTTTTGAAGAAATCTATGGTCTAACTACCGTTGGACTTTACGCCATGATCGCTCGCAGACACATGGAATTATTTGGTACAACATCCGAACAACTAGCTGAAGTAGCAGTGGCTATGCGGCGCCACGCTGGCTTAAATCCCGAAGCACAATTCAGAGANCCCATAACGGTATCAGATGTAGTTAATTCCAGAGTTATATCTGATCCATTACATCTTCCTGACTGCTGTGTGATTACAGATGGTGGAGGAGCCGTAGTCATAGCNTCACCAGAACTCGCCAAAGATTGCAAGCAAACACCTGTATGGATATTAGGAGTCGGTGAAGCTCTAGCACACCAAGGAGCCGGTAAAAGAGACCTAATGTACATAGCAGCCAAGCAAAGTCATGGTCCCGCCTTCGAAATGGCAGGAGTCAAGCATTCCGACATAGACATGGCTATGGTATATGACTCATTCACGATAACAGTTATAGAAACCTTGGAAGACTTAGGATTTTGCGAAAAAGGAGAAGGTGGGCAATTCGTGTCAAATGGAAGAATACAGTTAGGTGGTGAACTGCCTTTGAATACAGACGGCGGAGGACTATCTAGTAATCATCCTGGNATGAGAGGTATTTTCCTTCTATTAGAAGCTACTAGACAACTTAGACACGAATTTGAAGGTACTGAAAGACAAGTACCTAACTGTAATATTGCTCTATGCCATGGTACCGGTGGGGCTTTGGGATCACGCCACAGTGGCGGAACAGTTATTTTAGGGAGGGATTAAGATGCCTGAATGGAAAAAACCGTTGCCAACAATAGCAGGAGAAACCAAAGTATTTTGGGACGGATGTAAGAAAGGTGAGTTAATAATTCAAAAATGCGACAGTTGCAATGACTACCAATTCTATCCTAGAGGTATCTGCTCCAACTGTTGGACTACTGATATCAAATGGGTCCATTCTACAGGCAGAGGTAAAGTGTGGACTTATACCATAACATATCAGAATAGAACTCCAGGATTTGCAGAAGATGTACCTTACGTACTCGCACTAGTAGAACTAGATGAAGGCGTCAAAATGTTCACCAATATCATTGAATGTGACCCCAAAGAGGTCAAAATTGGAATGGATGTAGAGGTCACTTTTGTCAAAGCGAATAACTTCATCACCATCCCNTATTTCAAACCGGTATCATAGGCTTACATTACAGACTGGACCAAACCACCATCAACTAAGATCGTTGTACCTGTAATGTAGCTAGACTTTGAAGAAGCCAAAAAACCCACTAAGTTGCCTAGCTCTTTAGGCTCTCCGAGACGGCCTACAGCTGTATCTTCTGCTCGTTCTCCAAGAGCATCCTCTACGCTAATACCTAACTCATTAGCCCTAGCAGTCACATTTGACATCATACGATCACTTAAAATAGACCCCGGGCACACATTATTAACCAAGATGTTATCTCTCCCTACTTCCTGAGATAAACTTTTAGCAAAAGCGACCACACCCATACGAGTTGCNCCGGACAAAGCTAGATTAGGAATCGGCTGAAATACAGTGCTAGCCAGAATATTAATTATACGACCACCACCACTAGCCTTTAAATGAGGGATAGATTCTCTGCACATTCTTGCGAAAAATAATAATGATCGTTGTACGGCAATATCCCACTGCTCTTCGGTAGCATTAAATGATCTAGCCAATGGCGGTCCTCCTGAATTATTCACCATAATATCCAGATGACCATATTCATTAACCGTCTGATTTATTAAATCCTGNATGACTTCGAGTTTCTCTAAGTCCCCGGCATATACCATAATTTCTCCANCAGTAGACTTCCTGATTTCTTCAGCGGACGTTTCCAGATCAGCTAGGGTCCTGCTACACATTACCACTGTNGCCCCTTCTTCACTTAATACTTCAGCACAAGCTCTCCCTAGGCCTTTACTTGCTCCTCCAACTATAGCAACTTTATCCTTAAGTCCTAAATCCATAACTTTCTCCTCATTGATTCCTATTTAAAACCTTTGATTTTTGCGATTATAACAGAACGCAGATGTATAATAGGATTAACACATTACCGGAAGATTTTTATGACTGATAACCTAGAAATTACATCACTAAGGCAACCAATTACTGACATCATGTGGGAATGCGGAGACATCCTTATCAATAATTTTGGGACGTCATTAGACGTAGAATATAAAAATAATCAAAAGTCTGATCCAGTTACAGAAATTGACAAACAACTTCAAACTAAAATCATAAAAGCTCTTTCTCAAATAGTACCCAAACATAATGTCCTAGGAGAGGAAGAGGAACAAGAAGGCTACAATCAACAAGCATCTGATTATCTATGGATTATAGATCCTTTAGACGGCACCACAAATTACATAAATAACGTACCATTATTCGGATCATCTGTAGGTCTAATGTACAAGGGATCAATAATAGCTGGCTGGATATATATTCCATGGCCCAACAAAGAAAATGGTTTGGTATTAAGCGGAATATCCGGAGATGGATGTTACGTTAATCAATCTCCTCTATACAATGATCCGGTTAATTCTACAGAGGCCAACAAATTAATAGGATTGCCCGGGTTTTTCTTATCTAATCACAAATTTACTGGGCCTATGGCTCAGAAATTCGGTGAGCCTAGGGGCACTGGGAGCATTGCATACGAATGCTGTCTATGCTCAATGGGTTCTACTCAATATTCAATTTTTGGAGCACCTAAACTCTGGGATATAGCAGGGGGCATAGCTATAGTAAAAGAAGCTGGTGGAGAATCAATCACGAAACAACCTAATAACAAAATATGGCAATCAACAGAACCCTTAATCCATGAATGGAAATCCGACCCAGACATGGTAAGTGAATTGAAAAAATGGGCAAACTCTGTAATAGTGTGTAGGTTCGGCCTAGCTGATTACATCACAACTAATATGTCTTCAAAAACACCGGTGATAAAAAAAATAGGTAAGTTATTTACTTAGACGAATCAGGCAACCATCCCCAAGAACGAGGTCCCCAATCTGCAGCATATTTAATTCCTTCCTTTACGCAAGCTACAGGTACTACTGCTTTATCAATTTTTCTGGGGTTATTAAGAACATCATAAACAACCCAATCTCCATTCTCTATTTTCAATATAGATAAATCAGCCTGCTTACCAGCATGTAAAGTTCCCAATCGATCTTGTTCGCCGATTGCGCTGGCCGGATTAATGGTACACATGTTGATAACTTCTTCCAATTTAAATCCCATAGCTAAGAACCTAGTCATCATTTCCGTCATGCTATGAACTGTGTTAATTCTTCCTGGAACAGTCAGGTCTGTACTGATGCAATGAGGAATCAGTCCCTGGTCCAAAACTTTATCTCCAATATCAAAACTGAAATTCGATCTCCCATGAGCAGTATCTAACCACACTCCTCTTTCTTTCGCCTCTTTCGCTTCAGGGACCAATTTACCGTCTGAATCAATAATGCCGCCTTTATTTGCTGTAAATAAATGGGTTACTATGTCTCCTTCATCTAAAATCGGTAATAATTTACTAATCACTGTCTCGTCATATCTATTTTCTGTATCACCAATGTGAACCATCAGTCTTACACCAGTTTCTCTAGCTGCTCGCTTCGCTAATTTAGGCATTTCCATGCCAAATATCTCCAAAGCTGGAGAGACCATACGGGCTTTGATACCCTTTATGACTCCATTACTCTCTTGAACAACCCTTATAGTGTTTTCTAAATCTATGCTTGTTTCAGCCATGATATCTGGAGTAGAGGCTAATCCGGTGCGACAGATATGCAAAAAAGGTCTAATTTCAGTTTTGGCATTGGGAAGAATATATTTTGGAAACCCTCCAAATGTGTCACAGCCTGAGCTACCTGCATCAACAATTGTAGTTACACCTGAACGGACTCCAGCTACATCTGGCTCTTCCCCATTCTGATTTACTCCTGCATATACATGCGTATGAACATCAATCATACCCGCAATCACAATACAGCCTTTAACGTCCATTGTCTCTTTAGCATCATCTACGGATATGTCTTTAGCAATCCTGCTTATCTTTCCATNTTGAATTGCTACATCCATTTGCCCATCAATATTCTGAGATGGATCTATCACCCTGCCATTAGTAACTAAAAGATCATACATTCATTACTCCTTAGGAACAGATTNATTTAATTGAATAAAGCTCCTACAGACTGACCCTTGTGGATCCTATATATAGCTTCACCCAACAATGGCGCCACAGTNAGTACTTTTACTTTTCCTTTAGTTCTAGACGCGTCAACANTNATACTATCCGATACAACAACTTCAGTGAAACTACTATTGGCAAGANNTTCATGAGCATTTTTAGAAAACACCGGATGCGTAGCACAACAAAATACTTCTTTTACGCCGCGNTCCAACANAGTATCAGCAGCNCCAACAATAGTTCCGCCNGTGTCNATTTCATCATCAAATGTCAAAGCAGTTTTNCCTTTAACGTCTCCAATAATATTTAAAGTTTCAGTAGTATCATTATTCCCTANACGTCTTTTTTCAATNATGGCCAAGGGNGCATTTAATCTGGCAGCNACATCTCTGGCTTTTTTACTTATCCCNATATCAACTGCCACTACTACCAAGTCATCTATTTCTTTGGNTTTCACATAATCGGTCAATATAGGCAAAGCTGTTAATTCATCAACAGGGATATTGAAAAATCCTTGAATTTGGCCAGCATGCAAATCCATAGTTAGTATTCTGTCTGCTCCAGCTGTGGTCAATAAGTCGGCAACTAATCTGGCTGTAATTGGAACTCTCGGCTGGTCTTTCTTATCTGTCCTACCATATCCGTAGTAGGGAACAACCGCTGTGATTCTTCCAGCAGAGGCCCTTTTACAAGCGTCTATCATAATTAATAGTTCCATTAGATGATCATTTACAGGAAATGTGATCGGCTGCACTATAAATACATCTCTTTGCCGTACATTTTCCTGAATATTCGTAAAAGTATTATCGTTGGCAAATTTAAATACTTCTGCTTTCCCTAGAGGTATATTCAAGTAGTCACATACATCCTGAGCCAATTGCTTATGTGCATTACCACTAAAAATCTTCAGATCATCAATTACCGGTCCCATCTAATGTCCCCTATATTCTGGATTTCTTTTTTCCCTGAACGCATCAGCCCCTTCCAAATGATCCTTAGAAGACAAAGTGATAGTTTCTGCTGCTGCTGCCATCTTCATAGCTGTCTCTAAATCAAATTCAAGACCCTTGTATAACATCAATTTGGATAACCTAATAGCAATGGGAGGACCATCAGCAATCTTTTTGGCCATTACCATTACTTCGTTTTCCAAATCTTCTTCATCAACTAATTTATTGAGAAAACCTAGTTGTTTTGCTTCATCAGCTTCCATGAAATCGCCTGTAAACAACATCTCTGCTGCCTTTCCCAGGCTACCTAATACCCTAGGGTAAAGCCACGTTCCTCCAAATCCAGGGAATAACCCTATCTTTATATAAGCACACATGAATCTAGTTCTCGGGGTACCAATACGAATGTCACAACCTGCAGCTAAATCTAATCCAGCACCAACCGCAACACCGTTAACCATTGCTATTACGGGCTTTTCTAACCTTTGCAAGGCTAGCATAAATCTTTGGGTTCGATTGAATGCTCGCCTGATTTCATCGGGGTTATCTGAAACCCACGCACTGGGTTCACTACCTCCACGTAATGCAGCCAAATCGCCTCCGGCGCAAAACGAGTTTCCTGCACCTGTTATTATTAAAACTCTGACAGAATCGTCTGCATCCACATCTTCAAGCGCATCTCCTAATTCATCTTGCATGACATCATTCAACGCATTTCTTCTATCAGGACGATTTAAAGTCAGACGTGCTATATGAGTGTCTTTATCTTTTTCAAGCAAGATATACTTATAATCAGCCATTCCCCCCCCTTATGAGCTTTTGAATTATAGCACAGGGTAAGAGCAAACTTAAGAACGAATTTTAATAAGGAACAAGAGTTACAGACAATAACAATGCTGTGGTTATTTGGTGTAAAATATTCTTATCAAAATGAAGGCGGAATCATGTACAGCTATATATCTCATTTAGAGTGCTCGGTCTGTGAAAAAGAGTTCCCACATAATCAAGTTAGTTCCATTAGCGAATGCTGCGCCAAAGTCTTATTCGCTAGATATGATTTACAGAAATTAAAAAAAGAAGTCGACAAAAGTGTCTACGATTCTAGAGAATCTAATATGTGGCGGTTCTCAGAGCTACTACCTGTAACAGATCCATCCAATGTAGTTACATTAGGTGAAGGCGGTACACCACTATTACGTGCTACAGAACTTGGAAAGAAATTAAGCCTAAACAACTTATATATTAAAGATGAAGGACTAAACCCCACTGGCACGTTTAAGGCACGCGGCATCGGTGCTGCCGTATCTAAAGCCAACGAACTCGGGGTTAAAGGCTTCACAATGCCATCAGCAGGCAATGCCGCTGGTGCAGTGGCTGCTTATGCAGCAAGATCAGGACATCCCGTAAAGGTCTATATGCCTCAAGATGCTCCCTCAGCAAACAAAAAGGAGTCTCTCCTTACTGGAGCTGAGCTCAACCTAGTAGATGGCCTAATTAGCGATGCAGGGCGAATTTCATCTCAAGTAGCTAAAGAAGAAAATTTATTTGACCTATCAACTTTGAAAGAACCATATAGGGCAGAAGGTAAAAAAACAATGGCTCTGGANCTAGCTCAACAGNTAGGCTGGAAGATACCCGATGTNATTGTTTATCCTACTGGTGGCGGTACAGGAATCATTGGAATGCACAAAGGATTCAATGAATTACTTGAACTAGGATGGGTCACTGGTAAACAACCAAGATTTATAGCNGTACAAGCGGAAGGATGCCAACCTATTGTTAANGCCTTCAATGAGGGTGCAGATAGTAGTGAAATGTGGACTAATGCAGCTACAGTAGCAGACGGATTAAGAGTCCCAGGACCTTTCGCAGACTACGTTATATTGNAGATACTACGTGAGACTGGAGGAACAGCTCTTTCTGTGACTGACAAAGNNATGGTAGATGCAATGTATGAAATCTCAAGCGATGAAGGTGTAGTTATCTGTCCAGAAGGAGCAGCAACATTAGTAGGCTTAAGACAGCTATTAAACAACGGGCTGGTCTCACAAGATGAAACAGTNATCTTGTTAAATACTGGCTCAGCTTATAAATACCTTGAATTGGTTTCAGAGACGTAATGGAGATACTTGTAAGCTCCCCTAGAGGATTTTGTGCAGGAGTAGTTCGTGCAATAGATATGGTTGAACTAGCTCTTAAAAAATACGGTGCTCCAGTCTATATCAAGCACCAGATCGTTCATAATCCTCATGTAGTTGAAGACCTTGAAAGNAAAGGAGCAATAACNGTAGAAACTGTTGAAGAAATCCCTGAAGGTTCNCATGTTGTATTTTCAGCTCATGGTTCACCACCTGAAGATTTTNACAAAGCCAGAGAAAGAAATTTGAACGTAATTGATGCGGTTTGTCCTCTAGTTACCAAAGTGCACAATGAAGCGAAAAAGTATGCTGCTCTTGGCAAAAAAATTATCTTAGTTGGACATGAAGGACATCAAGAAGTTAAAGGAACTATGGGGCAAACCCCTATGACCTTGGTAAATGATAAAGATTTAAAATCTATTCCGGATTGGGACACAAACAGTGATATAGCAGTACTTACTCAAACCACATTATCAGTCAATGACACCCAAAACATCACCGATAAAATAGCTTCAGCATACTCCAACTCTACAATACGAAACGATATTTGCTACGCAACCACAAATCGTCAAAACGCAGTAAAAGACATGGCTCAAAAAGTCAACGCTATTCTAGTAATAGGNGCTCAAAATAGTTCNAATTGCAATCGTCTCAAAGANCTATCCATTAATCTTGGAGTGCCTGCAATGCTTGTCAANACAGTAAATGAAATTCCTGATGAGTTCATAGCAGATAAAGAAGTGATNGGTATAACATCAGGAGCTTCAACTCCGGAATCTTTGGTTCAAGATATTATTGCATTTCTCAAACCCAGCAAGATATCCTATTTAACCACAGTTGAAGAAGATATATCTTTCACGATAAGAGATGGAATTATCTANCTGATGCAATCATAGGCTCTAGCGGTAGGTTGATGTATCCAAGAAAAACCCTTGATATTTCTCAAGTNTTAAAACGTATTCTTTCTATCCCGACTTTCATTAGCTTTGTNATAGTTAGCGGTATCATAATCGTACTCATAACNGGNTTTGATATAGACATCGGAAAAGTAATGTCCATCATACTAGAAGCTGNTCCAATNCCTTTTGCTTTAGCATTCATAACACACTATTTAAGCTTCGTATTCAGAGGTCTGCGCTGGAAGTTTCTGGTAGGAGATATAGATAGNAANACTCAACCGTCATCTTTAGAATACATAAAATTAATTTATCTAAGTAATTTCATTAATTCTGCATCACTCTTCCGAATNGGTGACCTATACAAAGTCTACGCATTTGACAAGAAATATTCAAAAGGGTTTACAAATCTATTAGGAACACTGATTACCGAACGACTGCTNGACTGTGTTATGTTAGCAATTCTCGTCGGGGTNTTTGGGCAAGTACTAATCCAAACATCCAATAAAGAGATACAAATGTTAATTCTCTTACCTGTTGTCTTACTAGGAATATTATTACTAGCCTTCATAGCTGTAAGCAANATTAAGAATATTCCCAAATTCCCACTTTTAACCAATCTAATCCAAAAAGCNAAAGANGGNGCACAAATACCCAAGAAAGATATTCCTCCTGCCTTCTTGATGTCTGTTTTAGCGTGGCTCTGCGAAATTATAAGGGTTTATTTCATTGCATCCGCTTTAAGGTTTGACCTAGAATTCGCACATACNTCCATATTATCTTTGGTTCACGCNATGCTCACATTAGTGCCAACACCTGGAGGTATAGGAGCAGTAGAATCCGGNGTGGCAGGGTTAGGTACATTACTNTTAAATATGACACCAGAGAATTCTATAGCTCTGATATTATTGGACAGATCGGTCACTTACCTCAGTGTCCTTTTAATCGGAGGGGGCGTATTTATATGGGAGATGATCGANNTAAACAAAAGAGANAAAGAGTAATTATTCTGAAGTAGGTCGTCGATTCATCAATTCTTGTATCCCCTCAAGNGGACTCATATCTTCAAACAAAATCTNGTATATAGNCTCNGTGATTGGCAATTCAACGCCATNTTCTTCACCCAATTCTACNGCTGCCNTAGTAGTTTGAATTCCTTCAACTACATTGTGCATATTTCCAGTAATTTCTTTAATCGTTTTACCATGAGCNATTTGTTCTCCCAAATAGCGATTCCTACTTAATTTACTGAAACTAGTAGCTACNATATCTCCCACTCCTGCCAAGCCCGNAAANGTACTAGAAGAAGCGCCAAGNGCAACTCCTAATCTCGTGATTTCTGCAATACCTCGTGTAATGTAAGCGGCTTTAGAATTGTCTCCTAATCCCAACCCGTCTACTATTCCTGCACCTATAGCAATAATGTTTTTAAGTGTTCCACAAAGCTCTACGCCTGACACATCCTNAGAAGTGTAAATTCTNAAAGTAGGTCTCATGATTATGTCTCTGACCNACTCTGCATTAGATTCATTGATNCTTGCTACAACAGACGATGATGGTTTGCCTTCCACTATTTCTTTAGCAAGATTAGGACCAGAAATAACACACATAGCATCACAAATCTCTTGTGAGATTTCTTGGGCTACTATTTCCGTCATTCTCAGTTTTTGAGGCATTTCTAAGCCTTTAGTTGCACTNANCAAGATCGCATCAGAGGGTATTGCATCAGCAATATGAATAATGTTTTCTCTGAAGGTATGAGAAGGTACAGCCACTATGACAACATTAGCATCTTCGAGCGCCTTGTCAGCATAATGAGTGAACCTGCAACCGTCAGGAAATTTAACTCCTGGTAAAAATCGGCTGCATTCGTTTTCAGTGGAAAGTTTAGTAGCCTCAATTTCTGTTCTGCTTAATATGGAAATTTTATTATTTGAGCATTGTCCGGCTAACACTCCCAAGGTAACGCCCCAAGTGGTAACACCCACCACCGTTATGTTATTCACTCGTTAATTTCTCTGCAGGCTGNCCAATCTTACGTTCCGTACGTGTNATTATCCGCNGCATNTTATCTCTATGCTGGAATAAAATCATGATTCCTACTATNGTGGCNTATATNGATANCGTTGGAGNGTACCAACCTAATGCGGTGAGAATCCATGCAGATNCTACTGCCATAACAACTCCTAAAATNGAACCTAGGGACAGATATTTNGAAATGAATGTAACNGGTAGAAAAACTAGCAGTGCTAAAGCTGCTGATACAGGCGTCAAAATCAATAAACTTCCCAACGCNGGGGCAATNCCCCGTCCACCCTTAAATCCTAAAAATACAGACCAATTATGTCCAACTACTACCAGTAGCNNCATTAATACCATAATCCAATTGTTATNTATTAAGTTAGAAGTTACTAAAACAGCTATACNGCCTTTGAGGCAGTCCAATATTAACACTGAGAAACCTATATATTTNCCAGATGTCCNAAACATATTAGATGTACCTATTTTCCCACTGCCATATTCCCTNATATCTCTACCTGTCCTAATTCTATACACTATGTATCCCCAAGGAACTGAACCTAACAGGTACAGCTGTAAGCCAATAACTGCAAACAAAGGGATGGAGGCAAACGATTCCCCGTAATACACTGTCAGAAACAGAGACGCAAATAAGACAGGTATGAATATGTACAGGAATACACTAAATGTCTTTTTTGAATTAATCATGCTTTTTTATAGATTAACCTTAAATGAGTTCGATTAAATCCAAATTCCTGTCTAATCTGGTTCTCTAAATAACGCTTATAGGTAAAATGAAGGAGTTCCGGATTATTCACAGATACAGTAAAAGTTGGAGGATTCACGCCAACTTGAGACATTTTACGAATTTTGATTCCACGCCTTGATTTCGTCTTTGGGGCTTTTGGCATATGATTGGCNAAAGCATTATACAGAGCGTACTGNAATTTCGTGTTATCAACACGAATNTTNCGTTCCTCGTACAGATCTAGCACAGTTGCTAATAACCCATCAATCCCTTCACCATACAAAGCAGACGTAAAACATACCGGAATGTAATTCATGAAATGCATTCTATCTCTAACTCTATTCATAGCNCGCATCTGTGCATGTTCNGTCGGATTATTAACTAAATCCCATTTATTAACTACTACTATAATTCCTTTGCACATTTCCCATGCCAAGCCTGCAACATGNATATCTTGCGAAGTAGCTAATAATGATGCATCAGCAACCATCACAACTACATCACTCCGCTCAACTGCTGNCATAGCTCGTAANACGCTAAACTTTTCTATCCCAACGCCAACCTTCCCAGGCCGCCTGATNCCAGCTGTATCTATCAAGGTNAGTTGTCTATCTTCAAACATCAAATCAGAATCAATCGCGTCACGNGTAGTACCTGCAATTGGGCTCACTATNGTGCGTTCTTCACCCANGACNGCATTCACTAGNGCNGACTTACCTACATTAGGNCNNCCTACAATCGCTATTTTGATGGANTCATCCTCNNTNTTNGAAACACNTGCATCTGGTTCATGAGGTAATANCTCAGACACTAAAGAATACAAATCATCCATNCCTATATTNTGNTGAGCNCTTACACAAACATAATTCCAAAATCCCATACTAAAAAANTCTGCTATATTGTTNNTTCTTCCATCATTGTCCACCTTGTTAATTACGAGAATAATATTGATNNCCGCAGTACGTAACTGTTCCGCAATCAACTGATCAGTGGGGGTCAATCCTGAATCACAATCAACCACAAATAAGACCACATCTGCACCTGATATAGCCATTCCAGCCTGTTCTTTCACTTTGGTTACCAAAGTGTCAGTAGAGCCCAAATCTAATCCACCCGTGTCAACTAACAAAAACTTTTTTTCATAACGATCTACAACTGACACCAATCTGTCACGAGTAGTACCTTCTTCATTAGCCACGATAGCGTGTCTCCGATCAATAATTCGATTGAACAATGACGATTTACCGACATTGGGGCGTCCCACTATCGCAACTGTAGGCATATTGGATTCTGATGATTCCATAACTTTAGCCCTTATATATATATTCTAGTATTGCCTGCTGGGCAGGTAAGCGATTATAGGCTTGCTTATAGGCAACAGATTGGGAGGACCTTAACATACTCTCGGGAACCTCTTCACCATAATGAACTGGCATATCGTGCATGAATATCACTTCGGGGTTTGCATTAGTCAATAATTCCTCAGTCACCGTGAATCCCTGAAAATCAATTATACGTTGTTCTGATTCTTTTTCTTGGCCCATACTGGTCCATGCGTCTGTATACACTATATCTGCCTGATACACGGCTTCGATCGGGTCGTTGCAATATGTCATCGTAGCACCTGATCTTGCCGCCATATCTGCAGCAAGGTTCACTGTATCTTGATCTAATTCATAATTTTTTGGTGTCGCAATAGAAAAACTCATCCCAACAGAAGCACACATCAAAGACAAGCTTCTGGATACATTATTCCCATCCCCTACAAAGGCAAGTTTAGTTTCTGGAGAAATAGACTTATTTTCATTAATAGTCAATAAATCAGCCACAGCCTGACATGGATGCTCTACATCAGACAATGCATTAATGATAGGTACAGTAGAAAAGGTCGCCATCTCGGTTAAAGATGCGTGTGAATTTACTCTCGCAATTATCCCATCTACGTAGGAAGACAACACAGTTGATATATCTTCGGTGGTTTCTCTTTTACCAAGTCCTACTTCTTCAGGCCCGAGATATATACCGTATCCTCCTAACTTTTTGATGCCTATTTGAAAACTCATCTTAGTTCTCAGTGATGGCTTTTCAAATAGTAGTCCAAATGTTTTTCCCGATAAACAACTATCGACATCTCCAGCTTTTATTGCTTTTGCTCGAGATACCACATCCAATATTTGCGAACTTGTTAAATCTGTTACTGAAATAAAATTCATGTTAAATCCATTGTCATAATTAACAACTGCAAATTTTAACATACTATCGCAAAACTAAAACAGGGACGCTTTNGGCGTCCCTGTTTTAGTTTCAACTAGATCCGTTATTATAAATTAACTTGAGGATCTAGGTAACTGTTGTCTTTTTCATAGATTTGTAATCTTCCGCGTTGAGTATCACAAATTATTAATCTGTTATTATCTCTGTCGAAAGCACAGCCTGTCGGCATCCTAAACCTACGTTGTTGTTCTTCCAAATTCTGAACTCTCCTTCGAGCTTTGTTCATGTCTGGATTCGCATCTATCGACATCTGACCCCATTTAGATACTTCCAAGGCGTCGCCATACAAGTAACTCAAAGGCTTAGAGTCTACATCATAGATAACCACTCTTTCATGCATCCAATCCACTACATAAACATCACCATCACCATCGACGCATACCCCGGTTGGATTCTTAAGAGACCCTGGACCGCTTGGGCCACCAAACGTCAATAAGTGATTACCTGAAGGATCAAACTTCAAGCATCGATCGTTCCCCCAGTCAGCAATGTAAATGTCTCCATTATCATCAATAGCGATACCATAAGGCATCTCCATTTCTCCATCACCACTGCCTTTCACTCCGAAGCCTGATATATATTGCCCGTCTTTAGAAAACTTCTGTACCTTGCTGTCGAATGTGTTAACAATCCAAACGTGACCGTCCGCATCAAAACATATTCCACCAGATCCATTAAACTTACCGTCTTCTTCGCCAGCTTCTCCCCATTGTCCTATAACCTCACCTTCAGGATTAAATATCGTAACGCGGTTATACCATTCGTCTGTAGCGTAAATATTTCCATCTGCATCTACTGCTACACCAGTAAGTATTTTAAACAGAGGGCCTTCTTTAGAACCTTCAGATCCATAAGCCAAGCCAGTCCTGCCAAATTCATTTATGAATTCTTGATCCACGGTTAGTTTGGAAAGTCTGATCCCTCCCGGATTTTGTTCATTCCCTCTATTAGCGACGTATAAAACGCCGTCATCGGCGCAAGCAACACTTATGGGTAAACTAAAACCCATACCGGCTACTGCATTTCTACCTATATTGTGGCTATAAAGCCATGCTCGCCCTGCGGCGACAGTATTTTGAGCCATCTCTCCTCCGAAATCTGTAATTTTCTGTTCTAATCTTTGGTTCTTTAAACACAGACAACATGCAGATTAGGTAACCTACATGCTGTCCATGTTTATTAAAATGTCAGTCTTATTTGAACAGAGACATCTTTTCGAAGTTACCGTTCACTATTGGATTAGCATCCAATCCGATCCAGTCTTCGATGATAGAGGAATATGCTCCTCTAAAGTCATAGTTAGGAACCAAGTCCCCTTGTTCCAGGTCCTCTGCCTTGGCTGAAGGATATTCTCCGTACATTCCACCTTTTACTTGGTTACCAATTACGAATGATACACCTGCAGCACCGTGATCGGTACCGGAGCCATTATCATGACCTCTTCTTCCAAATTCAGAGAAGAGATACATAATTACATTGTCTCCAGCGTCGTGTTCTTCCAAATCCTGGAAAAATGCTGATATACCTTCTGAAACATCTTTCCACAGTTGAGGATGAGCTGGGCCTTGACCAGCGTGAGTATCAAAGCTTGCATGCTGAGTGTAGAACACTCGAGTGCCCAAATCTGCGAAATACACTTGAGCAATATCTCTCAGATGTTGCGCAATTGAACTATTAGGATATTCTACAGTTGATGAATATTTTTCTGGAGCTACTTTTACAATATCTGCTCCCACCATCGCATCCATACCTGTATTCTTAAGATAATCAGTTACAAAACTTCCACCCACAGTTGGACTGTACATTTTCGAGAAAATGTCCAAAGCTTTAGCTCTCTGTGAATTATCTGATATTCCAGTCAACAAACCATAGGTACCTAAGTCTGCAATAGCAGCAACAGGCACACCTGGTACAGCCAACGCTCTAGGTAATCCATGTCCGAAGTTAATTGCAGTCAACACGTTTTCTTTATTAGGGTCCAATTCTCGTGTTACTCTTCCTGCCCATCCTTCTGTCCCAACCTTATCAGGCTCGCAGGTATGCCAGATATCCATCGACCTGAAGTGGGATCTAGGTGAATCAGGGTAACCAATTCCATGTAAAACAGCTACTTTACCAGCATCATAAAGCTCTTTAACTGGAGCCATCGCTGGATTGAATGCCAAACTGGAATCAATTTTTAACATTTCTTCCTGTGGAATAGCCAAAGCAGGCCTGTTGTCGTAATAAAGTGACTCGTTGTAAGGAATCACAGTATTGAAGTAATCGTTACCACCAGTTAGCTGCAGTACAACTATTACTGGATCTTTTTTAGTGCTAGTCATTATATATCTCCTTTTCTCTAAGATCTAAGCGAATTGGTATTCAGTGGTAGCACTAATAAGTGCCAACATTTCACCAATTCTTTCTGAAGTTGTTGATTCGTCAGACCAATCCACATTTCCTGCCAAAGCAGCATGCTGTGACAAATGATCTCTGGTCTCATCATTCAATACTAAATAACCCATGTTATCTAAGCAGGCATCCAATAACTGTTCGGAGCTGGATATACCATCACCTTTCATTTTATCTACTATAGATTTCACTCCAGGTAGGGTTGTATCTGCCACTCGATCAGCTACGAAGTTGATACGAGCAAGCAAAGAACCACTGTTAATCCATTCGCTACCTGTATGCCAGCCTTCCACACTAGGAGGATCCATTAGAGCTTGACCCATATAAGTAGGTTGGTTTCCAATATCTTTTAAACCTGGTTCTGGGAATTGGAATTGCCCTACCATTCTTAAAGTTCCGGCAACCACTTCCGCAGGGCTCTTGATTTTTTCAAATCTTGCATTCTTGAAGAAATCAGAATTGAACACAAATCTTAATACTGCCTGCATGTCGTAGTTGGACTCTTCGAATACATCTATCATAGCTTCTAACGCTTCTTCGTCTCTTGCAGGTTCAATGGTCCATGCTGGGACTTGTGGTTCATCCGCCACGAAGAAGTTATATAGATGTCTGCATATGAATCTTGAGGTAGCAGGTTCTTTCAGAATGATATCAATGATATCTTCTCCTCCGAAATTACCCGTGTATCCCAAGAAGGTTTTATCAGTATCATCATGATCTTCTTCTCGATATTCAAAACTCCATGAGAATCTTCCATAAGGCAATCTTGGAACCTTGTTACCAAGAGTCCATCCTGTGAAAGCTCTTGAAGCCTCACGAACATCCACTTCTGTATAGTTACTGACGCCCAT
>PBNM01000008.1 GCA_002723125.1 Chloroflexota bacterium
TACACCGGAGTTATTATCGCGGTGACGGCTACTACCTGGGCAAGATTTGCTAGGATGATCAGAGGAGAAGTATTAAGCGTAAGAGAACGAGACTTCGTGGTCCTTGCAGGCATCCTAGGCGTCTCACCTGTGATGATAATGTGGAGACATCTAATGCCTAATGTAATCAATACTTTGATGGTGATGATTAGCTTGATGATTGGCCAAGTGATATTACTAGAGGCCTCACTAAGTTTCTTGGGTATCGGAATGAGCCCTGGTGAACCTGCTTGGGGAATCATGGTNGCAGAAGGCAGACAACAATTATTAACAACTTGGTGGGTGTCACTATTCCCTGGAATTTTGATCACACTGGTAGTAATGGCATTCAACTTCTTCGGTGACNGGCTAAGAGACTNCCTAGACCCTAGACTGAGAAGAGCAAGATAGGAGGAAGATGCTATGAGTGAGGAATTATTACTTAAAGTAGAAAATTTAAGGACTCATTTCCATACAAAAACAGGTATCGTTAAAGCTGTTGACGGAATCGATTTCGAACTCCGCAAAGGNGAAACTTTAGGAGTGGTCGGGGAGTCAGGTTCAGGAAAGAGCATGACGGCTTGGTCAATTCTAGGTATGGTACCCAAACCTGCTGGNCGCATAGAAACNGGGAGAATTCTTTATCACGGAGAAGATCTTGTCCAAAAANCAGATGATGAGATGNGGGAAATAAGAGGTACTGGTATATGCATGGTTATGCAAGACCCTCTTACATCCCTTAACCCTGTAATCAACATAAAAAAACAATTAACAGAGACTTTAGAGCTTGAATACGAGGAAGATAAACCATCTTTAGTCCAGCGAGCAATTGGGTTACTCTCAAGCGTTAACATTCCTGCTCCAGAAATGAGAGTCACTTCATNCCCACATGAAATGAGTGGAGGAATGAGACAAAGAGTTGTAGGAGCTATCAGCATTTCTAGAAGCCCTGATATACTCATAGCGGACGAACCTACAACCTCGTTAGACGTAACAATACAACTACAGTATTTAAAGCTCCTTAAAGATATCCAAGAAGAGACTGGAGTAGGAATCATATTCATTACTCACGACTTCGGAATCGTAGCTAAGATGTGTGACCGGGTAGCNGTNATGTACGCAGGNCATATTATTGAGCAAGCAGATGTGGTAGAACTTTTTGATAACCCAAAACACCCATATACAAAAGCTCTGCTCAAATCTGTACCTGATTTAGATGATGACGTGGATATGCTCCCAACAATCGAAGGACAACCACCCGACCTAGCGAATACTCCATCGGGTTGTGCATTTCGAGACCGATGTCCTAATCCATCAGATGATTGTAGAGAAGGGAATATCGAAATGGGTATGATTGAAGTATCACCGGGTCACTTCGTCGACCAATGTTGCGTGAATTGCGGCGACATCCAATAAGACCCATAATCACACCGATCTCATAATAGGAGGATTTATCATGGCAGTAAATGAAAACGCTTTAATAGAAGTAAATAGTTTAAAAAAACATTACCCTGTAACAAAGGGTGCAATCACAAAAACCCTAGTAGGTACCGTGAAAGCAATTGACGGAGTCTCATTTACCATCGATAAAGGAGAAACTTTCAGTTTGGTAGGAGAATCCGGCTGCGGTAAAACCACCACCACCAAAATGATCCTTATGTCCGAACGTCCTACAGAAGGTGTAATCAAATACGAAGGGGCAGACATGTCCCAGTTTAATAATCCTGCTCGCAAAGAATTTAAGTCTTCAGTACAGGCAGTATTTCAGGACCCTTGGAGCTCTCTGAACCCAAAGATGCGAGTTAGGGACATCATTTCAGAACCTATCGTCACACATGAAAAAGTAACTAATAACGAAATTAATGACAGGGTGAATGAATTACTTGGCGTTGTAGGAATGCACCCGTTCCACGCCGAGAGGTACCCGCATGAATTTAGCGGAGGACAGAGACAACGAATCGCTATAGCCAGAGCTCTTTCTACCAGACCCAAACTAATGGTCCTAGATGAACCAGTTTCTGCTCTAGACGTCTCAATTCGAGCGCAGGTTCTAAATTTGTTAAAAGAACTTCAGCAAACGTATAGCTTGAGTTATCTAATGATCGCTCACAACTTAGCAACAGTGAAATACATGAGTCACAAAGTAGCGGTCATGTACCTAGGTAAAATCGTGGAACTTGGTAATCCCAAAGAGATTTTTGGTGATCCAAGGCACCCGTACACAAGAGCATTAATTTCTGCAGCACTACCTTCACACCCAAGGTTACAAAGAGATGAATTGGTGCTAGCAGGAGAAGTCCCTTCTCCTATTGATCCTCCTTCGAACTGTGTATTTAGGACTCGCTGTCCTAACCCAACCGATGACTGTGCATCCGGTAATATAGAAATGGGGCTTATAGAAGTATCACCTGGTCACTGGGTAGATCAGTGTTGCGTAAATTGCGGGTAAAACTGTGACTAATCTATAAGATTTTATACTTGTTAATAAAATCTTGATCGAATTCCAATCCAAGTCCTGGAGCGTCTGGAACAGTGACGTACCCCTCTTTCATTACGGGAAACGTCTGATTCATTTCGTAGTAAGCAGGATCTCTATGTTCCTCAAATACTTCCACAAAAGTCCCATTGGGTATTGCTGACATTAAATGCAGTGATATATGGGGCTCTTCATGGTGCCCCATTTTAATTCCTTTAATCTCGGCAGCCGATCTTATTTTTTGCCATTCAGTAATGCCCCCAGCGATAGAGGCATCCACATTAATTACATCGACTGACTCATTTTCAATCAAACGCCAGCATCCGTACTTGTTGCTTTCTCCTTGCCCTGCCGCAACTTTGGTACTGGTTGCTTCTCTTACTTTCCTCATGTTTTCAATAGCGCTGTGCCATTGTACTGGTTCTTCCAACCAATCCAATTTGTACTGTTCAGTCTCTTTAGCAAATCTAATAGCTTGTTCTAATGTCCAACCTTCATTTGCATCACAAATCATATGGAAATCTTCGCCTAAAGCTTCACGTATCCGCCGTACTCTTCCAATATCTTCTGATAATGGGGCTCTACCAACTTTGAGCTTAACTCCTCCGAAACCTTGTGCTTTACTCTCTATAAGCTGAGCAATTTCTTCTTCATCTGCTCCTTCTTCATAATATCTGAATCTCACCACAGGAGAGGTGTTAGAGTATCCTCCAAGCATCTTATGTACTGAAGTGTTGAGTATCCTTCCTTTTAAGTCCCACAGAGACACATCCACAGCACCAATAGCCCTCATCACAGGCTTAGGCCCAAAGTCATGAGTATAATTAGGGGCTAAAGAAAACATTTTCTCCCATAAGTATTCGACTCGCATAGGGTCTTCGCCTAAAATAGCATCTCTAAGAGGCCCTGTTACCAGTTCATGCTGGAATTCGAAGGTAGAACGATCATCACCTGAATAACTTTGGCTGACTACGCCTTCATCAGTTTCAATGCTAGTAATAATTGTGCATCGGAATCCCACATCGTACACGCTTCCAGAAAATACTTTCTCTAATGGGATTTTAACTGTGGTCGCTTTAACGTCTGTGATCTTCATAACATGCTCCTACCAAAGTCTATTGAGGATCAATTCGCATTTATTCCTGGTTAGTCGTACTAGATGATGATTGACTTGCCTCTATGTATCCTTGAGTGATTCGGTCTATCACTATAGCCATCAATACTATGCCCATACCAGCCAAGAATGCTCCTCCTTGGTCCAGTTGTCCCATAGACAGTAGGACATCTTGTCCCAGTCCTCCAGCTCCAACCATCGCTGCAATCGTGGACATAGCCAAAGCCATCATAACAGTCTGGTTAACTCCAGCCATAATCGTTGGTATAGCCAGTGGAATCTGGATTTTAGTGAGTAATTGCATTCTGTTACTTCCAAAAGCAGTTCCAGCTTCAATTACCTGGTAATCTACTTGTCTTATTCCCAAGTTAGTTAATCTTATACAAGGAGGGATTGAATATAATACGGTGGCTATCACAGCTGATACATTTCCTAGACCAAAGAACATGATGCCTGGTACTAAATATACGAAGCTAGGCATTGTCTGCATGCCATCTAATATAGGTCTTAGTATTCTATCGAACCGATTACTTCTTGAACCCAATATTCCAATAGGTATCCCAAACAATATAGAAAGTGACACTGACACTATCATAATAGCAACAGTAATCATCGCACTTTCCCATAAATCCATAACACCGATGTATAACAAAGCAACTGCAGCCAGTAAGACTATTTTCTTACCCCCTATGCGCCATGCCAATAATATAATTACGGCGCTAAATACAGGCCACGGGAGCCAAATTAAGAAATCCTTTAGTCTTCCTAGCCACACTTTAATTTGATAACTTATGCCATCAAAGAACCAAGCTCCATTGATGACCAACCAGTCTAAACCATTATTCATTGAGGTCTTAACTGGATATTCAACATCCAAAGGAAAGTCTAATAGTAATGCTAAATCAACACGTCTTAGAACAAAGCTGACTATTAATGCAACCACAGCTATGGCTCCATAGACTACCCATTTGTTCACCCGAATACGAGGAACACTATTGTAATCAGATTTATGTGGGTTCTCACTAGCCATAATCTATTACCCAACCTATTTTAATTAGTTTGCTGTTGCAACGCATTTTCAGCGAAAGCTTGTAATATCGCATCATGTGTTGCTAACCCTGTCAGAATGTTTTCATCATCCACTATAGGGATGGGATATGGGTTATCTAATGTTAATTGCACCACATCTTCAATCACTGTAGATTCGTGGATGGGTTCGATCACAGACAAGTCCATATCTTTTAGGGAAACATCGTCTGCGGCCCCTTCAATGGCTTCTTTATCTATGAATCCAAGTAGTTTGCTATCATCATCGACGATGAATGCGAATTCTTTTCCAGTATCTTCCATTGCTTGGATGATCTCAGAAACTCCAGTGTTGTTCTCAAAGACCTGTTCTAGATCCGAAGCTATAGACTGCACGGACAAAACCCTGGTTTGACTTATGTCCCTAGTAAATTCTTTAACAAAGTCATCAATGGGATTAGTAATGATATCTTCAGGTGTACCTAATTGAGTTATGCGACCATCTCTCATAATTGCAATTCGATCGCCAATAGTTACCGCTTCATCTAAATCATGTGTAATAAATACTATCGTTTTCTGTAGCTCAGCCTGTAAATCAGCCAATTCTTCTCTCATTTGGCGTCTAATCAAAGGATCTAATCCACTAAATGGCTCATCCATAAGCAGTATCGTAGGGTCAACAGTAAGCGCTCGAGCTAGTCCTACACGCTGTTGCATACCACCACTGAGTTCAGAAGTCCTTGCTTCTTCCCAGCCTTCCAGACCAACTTTATTTAACATTTCTTGAGCAATCTCATACCGCTCGTCTTTATCAACGCCTTTTATCTCTAAGCCATACGCTGCGTTATCTATTACGTTTCTATGAGGCAGGAGACCAAAATGTTGGAATACCATTGCCATCTCATTTCGCCTGAATTCTCTAAGACGATCTGCGTCATACAACAATATATCGTCATCATTAATATTGATTTCACCACTAGAAGGTTCAATAAGCCGTAGTAAACACCGTACTAATGTAGATTTACCACTACCAGATAACCCCATTACCACGAAAGTTTCACCTGGATACACATCGAAGGAAACATCGTTAAGAGCTACCACGTCTCCATAATCTTGAAGAACTTCTGTTTTGTCTGTTTCGCCATCATCTGAGTTAACAATCTCTTCTTGATTACTACCAAATATTTTCCATAGAGACTTAACGGAAATAATCGGATCTAATGGTGATTCTGTAGTATTTGTTAGCGTTTCTTGCATTCAACTCCTCCTTTTCGTCAATCAGCGTGACGTAGCCAAGTGGTGAGTTTTACGCTAAGAGTCGTAATACAATGGTTCTTTAGTTATTTGCATAATACGGAACATTTGACATAGGATACCCGTTGACACTACATGTGTCAAATCGACGGGCTTACATCATGACGCAAAATATCCTTAATTCGTAACAGCTATCTATTATTCCAGTACTAGTTAACACTATAGTTACTGATTCATTCATTTGGCTTCGTATTAGTACGCATATCGTATTTTATATTATGTTAAGTCTCTAGAGGATCTGATCTCTTTGAATTCTACATTTCCTCTTTCAATCAGTTCTTTAATGTGAATCTGCCGAGAGCTAAGTTTTGACTTTCCATATTTGAATTCAATAAAGATCACTTTATCGTCTTCAAACTGGATACCATCTATGGGATTTCCTAAAAACCTGAACTGTCTTGGATCATAAGGATATTCCGCCGACAAAGGGACCCATTGTTCAAAATTAAGGCCCGACATTACCGACTGACTTCTAACCCGGTGGTCGAGGTCACGGATTTCATGCTTTGCATTCATTAATGATTTAATCAAAATTATCAATACAAGCAGCAGGGATATTGATATAAAAGAAAATATTAATATATCCAATCTTCCACCTCCAACCTGGGTTTATTTTGGTAGTATTTTCATTTGAGCGTTGATATCTAGCTCCAAAAATAATTCGAATTCAGCATAAAATTCTTCTATTGTAAGCCCAAAATATTGTTTGAAAGCACTATCTCTCCCGGCTAAATGCATTTCTGGGATGAATTTTTTGTACAAAATATCTATTGAACTCTTTTCTACAAGTAAAGCTGTAGCCCATTGCCCAAATTCATACTGAAGCCTACCCACGCAATAGTCGCAAACTTTTTCGGTGGCATAAGTCGATTCTTCATCATGCAAATCTCGAATAGATAACTTAGGATATTCCCTTCGGAGCTCATGGACAGCACCCATAGCCTCTTCCATCATTTGACGAAAAGAAACCCAGCCCTCCTTGTCTGACAAATACAAAGCAAGGAATTCTGCAGAACCTTCTTCCAGCCATCTAGGCAAACTATCATAATTGAGAACTTGATGGGTTTCTGGATCGAAACGATATACATGATGTGCATTTTGATATATATGCACAGTTTCATGAGCAGCTATTTTAGATCCAAAACCAACACCTATTTGTAAAGGATTCCCAATCACAAAAGACTGATTCGGTTTTTCGAGATGATGTGAGTGCTGAGCAAAAGCATTAGCGCCTTTATAGTGAGCTATCTCTTTGATTGCTACTCCTTGATCGTTCATACAATGATTGAAATCCTGCCTGTCGTACGCCCATTCACAATAATCTTCGGCCATTATTTGAGCTTCTTCTTCATCAGTACCGACAATATAAACCCTGTAAGGACCATAAATCCCTAAATAGTCTTCCGCTACATCAATGCCTCTTTTGACTTCCTCTAAGGAATCAGAGCCCAAATCCGAAGCAAGCATATATGTGGTCTCGATTTTGGTAGGAGAATTCCATCCTTTGCTTATTAGATGGCCTCCCTCAACTCTAGCAGCCTCACTTAGAATATTACTAGTTGATGCGAAGTAACTAGGAATATCTGAATCAATTGTTTGCTGTTCTCCAGATGGCTCGTGCGTTTCTTGATGATCCACGTCATGGTACACGTCAAATGTTGGCTCAATGATATTTGTTTTGGGATGCAACTCCAGACTATCAGTTACATCCGAACGATTGATCAAATTCGGAGAATTCAAGGCTTTGGATTGGCTTAGCTGCGCCTCTAATTCCAGAATACGTTTTTCCAGTTCTAATTGGGCCACTTGGTCCTCGAGTGCCTTTTCTCGTTCATTTTGGCTGAAGGTTCCCAAATTAGGGTCTTGAGAAATTTGAGTTTCTGAAAAAGCCTCCTGGGAGTCATTAATAGAGGGGGATGCGCATGCGATCATTAGTACTGGCAGTAACATGGCCGAAACCACAAGTCTTCTTATATCCATAAACCCCATTAACCGGCACAGTTGTGGCTCCGCAGGTAGGATTCGAACCTACGACCGATCGGTTAACAGCCGATTGCTCTACCACTGAGCTACTGCGGATCTTTCTGTCAGACAAAAATTGTAGCACTTTACGGTGCCTGCCTCAATACCAAACGCATCCCAAAGATAAAATACATCTTGATTGCCTAACCCTAATAAACTTGACAATGCTTTATCAAGTTTATTAGAATCTATACATAAGAAACTGGTAAGAGTTTTAACAATGAGTGATAATTATTATGAAACATTGGGCGTACAAAAAAACGCCTCCCAAAAAGAAATTACTGCTGCCTTTCGAAAGTTAGCTAGAAAATATCACCCTGATGTAAATCCTGATAATTCAGAAGCGGAAGAAAAGTTTAAGGAAATTAATGAAGCACACAGTGTATTATCTGATCCTGAAAAACGTAATCAGTACGACACTTTTGGGAATTCAAGGAATAATTTCCAGACAGGAGACTTTTTTGGTGGCAACCCCTTCGGTAATGTAAATTTTAGCGGAGGTAATTTCCAAAACTCTGATTTCTTCTCATCCATGTTCGGCGGCCAAACACAACAACCCCAACATTCCCCTGTAAGTCATGAAAAAGAACTAGACGTTAAAGTGACGTTAGAAGAAGCATTTCATGGAGCCAAACGGGTTGTCAATATAGACGGGAAACGGCTCCAGATATCAATCCCTCCTGGAGTGAATCAAGGGTCTCGAGTGCACATCAAACTAAATACGAATACTATTAAGGACTTATATCTCAATATATCAATGGAAGAAAGTCTCAGGTATTCAAGGAAAGGGAACGATCTGTACGTTGATATTGATATCCCTTTATTAGATGCAGTTCTAGGCGGAGAAATTGAAATAACTGATTTACAAGGTATAACGCACACCTTAGAAATCCCTCAGCAAACAGCCAACAACACCAGTTTTAGATTAGCAGGTAAAGGGATTCCTCCTTTAAGTAAGAATGATATGACAGGAGACCTAATAGCTGTAATGAGAGTTGTGATCCCCAGTGATTTATCTTCAGAAGAATTAGAACTTTTTGAACAATTGAATCAAATCAGAAATAAGGTGAATTAGTATGGTTTTCCAAGAACAATTTGAAGAAGAGCCATGTTTTGTCATAAGTATCGCAGCTCGAATGGTAGGAGTGCATGCTCAAACATTAAGGTATTACGAACGAGTAGGGCTGATTTGGCCTAGTAGATCAGTAGGTAAACAGAGACTTTACTCGCCAGCTGATATCGAAAGATTACGAAGAATTAAAGAACTCACTGAAGATTTAGGAGTCAATCTAGCAGGAGCAGAAATCATATTAAAACTACTGAAGCGAATCGATGAACTAGAAATCAAACTGAATAACACTCAAGAGACACTTACTAATTTGCAAAACAGGGTGATTAGAAAACCATCGGTCAACAATCAAAAGGAGGCATAACCATGTTAAGACCTGATCAATTCACAGAACAAGCACAACAAGTACTACAACACTCACAAGAAATAGTACAGAAATATAACCACTCACAATGGGACGTCGAACATGTATTGATGGCTTTGTTAGATTTTAAAAATGGAGTTGTCTCAGAAATTTTAAAGAATCTAGATATCAATACCACAGAATTAAAATCACAACTTGGACAATCCTTGGAATCTTCTCCAAAAGTAACCAGACGAGGGAACCAAATCTACACAACTCCTAGGGTAGCTCACCTCTTAGAGATGGCGAAAGAGGAATCCGACCGGCTTAACGATGAATTTATAAGCGTAGAACATATCTTTGTAGCAGCTGTGAGAGAAACCCAAGGCGTGACTTCAGTGTTACTCAAACGATTCGGTATTGAACAAGAAAAAGTATATTCCGCATTAATGCAAGTGCGAGGGAATCACAGAGTAGATGACCCACGAGCAGAAAGTAAGTATGGATCCTTAGAAAAATACAGCATAGATTTAACCCGTCTAGCAAAAGAAGGCAAACTGGATCCTGTTATAGGTAGAAATGCAGAAATCAGACGGGTGATGCAGACCTTAACTCGTCGAAAGAAAAACAATCCTGTGATTATAGGTGAAGCAGGAGTAGGCAAGACCGCTATCGTAGAAGGCCTAGCTGCTCGAATTGTAGCGGATGATGTACCTGATTCGCTAAAAGGCAAAAAGGTATTAGCCCTAGATATGGGAGCACTGGTCGCCGGTTCGAAATTCCGCGGGGAATTCGAAGAAAGACTGAAATCAGTAATGGACGAAGTGAAATTAGCTCACAGAGAAATCATCTTATTTTTAGATGAAATACACACCATGGTAGGAGCTGGTGCGTCTGAAGGAGGGATTGACGCTGGTAATCTGTTGAAACCCGCCCTAGCCAGAGGAGAACTGCAATGCGTTGGAGCCACCACGATAGAAGAATTTCGTAGGCATATCGAAAAAGATGCTGCTTTGGAACGAAGATTTCAATCAGTATATTTAGAAGAACCTAATCTGGAAGAAACTGTAGAGATATTGAAAGCTTTGCGTCCTAGGTATGAAGCTCATCATAAAGTTACGATAGACGATTCAGCTTTAGAAGCAGCTGCCCGATTAAGCAATAGATATGTAGTAGATAGACAACTACCTGACAAAGCTGTCGATTTCATAGACGAAGCAGCAAGCAAACTTAGAATAGACATGGAAAGTTTACCCACCAACTTACAAGATCTAGAAAGGAAGATTTCAGAATTACAAGACCAAGAAGAGGCATCAGCCCAATTAGCTGAATATGAGACCGCAGCGGAAATAAAAACCGAACGTCTCAAACTAGAAGCAGAATTAGACGACGAAAAAGTCTCTCTTTTAGGGGATAACAAAAATGAGCTTGTAGTTAATGAGAACGACATAGCAAGCCTAGTATCTTCATGGACGGGAATCCCTGTAGGACGGTTGCTAGAATCTGAATCAGGAAAACTTCTAGAAATGGAAAAAGAATTACATAATCGGATCATTGGGCAGAATCACGCTGTAACAGCAGTATCTGATGCTATACGCAGGTCCAGATCTGGGATTAGTGACCCTAACCGGCCTATCGGAAGTTTCATATTTTTAGGACCCACAGGTGTCGGCAAAACGGAATTAACGAAAACTCTAGCAGAATTCCTATTCGATGATGAATCCGCTATGGTACGAATAGATATGTCTGAGTACATGGAGAAACACACAGTATCTCGATTAATTGGGGCACCTCCAGGATATGTCGGATATGACGACAGTAGCGGGCAACTAGTTGAGGCTGTTAGAAGGCGACCTTATCGAGTGATCTTATTCGATGAAATCGAAAAAGCTCACCCTGATGTATTTAACATCCTACTGCAAATACTTGACGATGGCAGACTTACCGACGGTCACGGCAGAACTGTAGACTTCACCAACACAGTAATAATAATGACCAGCAACTTAGGGACTTCTGAATTCCGAAGAGTGCCATTTGGCTTCAGAAAAGATACAGATGACCAAGATGAAAAGATAAGGTTAGAACAATCTGTGAATGAGGCCCTTAATAAATCGTTCAGACCTGAATTCTTAAACAGAATCGATGAAACAATAGTGTTCAATCCTTTAACTCAGGATGAAGTCCTCCAAATGGTAGACCTAATTATGAACAGTCTGAGAAGCCGGCTTAGTGAACAAAACATATCTTTTGAAATCACTCACGCAGCAAAACTACATCTAGCAACCCAAGGATTCGACCCCGTGTTCGGAGCACGGCCGCTAAAGAGAGTGATACAACGCCAAATAGAGAATCTTTTCTCACAAAAAATCTTAAATGAAGAATTCCGAAGCGGGGACCACATTCAAATCTCTGTAACGAAAGGTGAATTAATCTTACGTAAAAGCGATAAAAGTGTAGAAAACGAAGCTGCCTGATACAATCTGCGAATATGCAGAAGAAACTATCTGAAAAAATATTCTATGGCTGGGTCATAGTAGGGACGATGTGGTCAATTAATTTTGCAACCATGGCCACAGGAAATCTCAACTTGGGATTATTCATACTACCCATGGCACAATCTTTGAATATGAGCAGGCAACAATTTGGTTGGGCCGCAACGATGCGAAGAGTCACAGCTGGATGCTTTAGCTTACTCGTAGGACGCATCCTTGATATTTATGGTCCTAGAGCATTAATCGTATTGTCTTCCCTGACGATAGGCGTAGCGTTGTTTCTATGTTCCATCATCACCGCGCCGTGGCATTTTATAGTTCTATTTGCAATCCTAGGAATTTCGGGGCTTGGCGCTCCAAATAGCATAGTCACTTCGGTGCCTGTCGCTAAATGGTTCGAACGCAATAGGGGTAAAGCGCTGGCAGTGGCAACATCTGGCCTTGGAGTCGGAGGTGTCTTCTTCCTTCCTTTTACCCAAGTGTTGATCGAAACCACTGGCTGGAGGAACACGTGGGCCACCTTGTCCATCATATTTGTGGTTTTGTCAGTCCCATTAGCAATCTTATTCCTCAGAAGACAACCTGAAGACATGGGATTATACCCAGATGGAATCATTCCTAAAGATACCTCTGAGCACGACTTTAATACCGCTCTGAATTTCATTTGGACAGTATCCTCTGCATTCAAAACCCCAACTTTCTGGAAGTTAATTACCGTTTTTACTTTGCTGGGCCTCGTCCAAGGAGGCACTACTGTGCATCGGATACCCTACTGGGTAGAGCAAGGATTCGATCCCCGAATTGTTTCATATTCGTTCGCAGCTGACGCAGCAGGGGCAGCCACTATGGCATTAATCGCGGGATGGCTTGCTGACAGAGTAAATATAGTCCATATAGGAATAGGTTCTTTCCTAGGATTCACTGCATCGTTCGTAATGATGATTACCGCCACTAATAATTTCTGGCTCTTCGCCTCAGGTATAACTTTCGGATTGGCAGTCGGGGCAAACATGGTGCTTCATGGGTTCATATTTGCACACTTTTATGGGAGAGAGTTCTTAGGATCTATACGCGGCATAGTCATGCCGGCCACACTCGCTAGTGCAGGCATAGGAGGTCCACTCATTGGCTATTTAAGAGACATGGACGGAGATTATTTCAGGTCATGGTGGATTCTGCTATCAGTCTGCGTACTAAACTCAATTATAATGTGCACAATCAAACGACCGAAAGTTCCCACAACGTAAAAGAGGACAAAAGACCTAAGCCCTTTGCCCTCTTTAAAAACTTAGATTAGTTCTAAGTATTAATGGTGTCCCAGATGGTGATGGATATTCTCCTTCGCCTCTTCTGTCACCCAAGCTTCCCAAGCGTCATGTTCGCTCAAGAACCATTCAGCAACAGCATGTCCTGGATCATCTTTATATTCTTCTTTGTCTTTATTGTTGTCATACCATTCCTCAGCAGGAAGTTGGAATTCTGCTGGCCAGCTGTACTTGTTCAAGAAAGATACTACATCAGGGGCATCTTCTAACATACTTTGGTTAACAGCGATCAAAACCTGGGCCAAACCGAATGCGCAACCTAATTTAGGCTCTCCATCACAATCTTCAGCAGGATCTTGCTCTAATTGAACCAAATCATATTCTGCATCAGGTTTAGTGGGTCCCCACATATATCCTAACCAGTCTGTACCTTTGTCACCGGCTGCACCGATAGATGCGAACAGACCAGCCTGGCTACCTGGGTCTCTGAGTTCAATAACGTCAGATAGTCCAAGTACCTCAATCTGAGCCTCGTTAACACCGCGGCAAGCCCAGGCAGACATACAGCCAACTAGGACACCTTTCCCGCCACTATCTGGTTGTGCAAACAACTCATAGTATTCCAACAGGTCTGTAGCTTTTACTAGACCAGGGTTAGCATCGATGGTGTGTTGATGTACCACGAAAGTACTCTGCCAGTTATCTGCTAAGCTCTTGCCTACGCCGATAACTTGACCATTTTTAGTTCCCTTGTCCCAAGCTTCGTTCTGGTTAGGGAGCCAAACTTCCATGTTGACGTCAATATCCCCTTTAATGAGTCCCTGGAATAATGGGACTGTAGAGCCAGGAACAGAACCTACGGGGTATCCATACCCGTGTTCTACAATGTAACTGGCCACACCATTTTGAACTTCCACACTAGTCCAGTCCAATCCGGCGAATATAATTTCTCGTTTTTCCCGAGTTGCTTTAACTTCGACCTCAACAGGTACTTCTTTTACAACTTCTACTTCTTTAACTACTTCAACAGGTACTTCTTTTACAACTTCTACAGTCTCAGTAACAACCTGTGGCTCTGAACCACAAGCAACTACTGCAACAGCAACCATTGAAATAACTAATGAAAGAAACAATAATTTTGCGCGCTTCATAATTTAGTCCTCCTTGATAATTTCGCAAGCGATAAAAAACACGATGTTTCGTCTTGGATTACTAAACCCTACCCTGAAATCACCCCGCTCGTCAAATTAAAAAGGACATTTATGGGTAGATTTGATAATTTACAAGAGTGATCCCAGATTCAAATGTTGCGTTATGTTAACCAAAATAGTTGTTTTCAGTCTCGTTGCTTGAATCGACGAAACGCAATTGTCTCCAAGCCTCAAAAGATGTAATTGCAACAGCGTTGGACAAATTAATACTACGATTATGTGGCATCATTGGAATATAACTTTTAATATCTTGGTTATATTGTTCTAATAAGAGGTCGCTCAAGCCGGTATCTTCTGATCCAAACACCAAGGAATCCGAATTAGTGTAGGAAATGTCAGAATATCTTATATTCCCTTTAACAGTGAAAAATATCAATCTTCTGCCAGGAAATTTATTAACGTAATCACTAAACTCTTTATGCTCATGTACCTCAGAGAGGTCGGAATAGTCTAATCCAGCCCGACGAAGGTTTGTGTTCTCTAAATCGAATCCTAATGGGTGAATAAGATGAAGGGATACACCTATATTGGCTGCCAATCGTATCAAATTCCCTGTGTTTGAAGGAATTTTTGGCTCTACTAATACAATGTGCATCCTGTTCTTCATGAAAATGCCAATACTTGGGATTTAACTATTTACGATATCAACGCCATTTAAAACCAGTTTCTGGAACGATGGGCTCTTGAAACTTTCCCCATCATGGCCTAATAGTAGAACGAAAACTTTTCCAGAGCCATATGTCCTAGTCCAGCCCAGCGGGAATGTCCCTCCAGGCATAAACATCGGGTTTCGATCAGGTCCCCAAGGATGAGTACCGTCTTCAGAGTCCCCGGTAATAAACACATCATTACCATCTTTTAAAGCTAGTCCCATGTAAAGCTCATCATCTGTCTCAAAATCTGAAACCCCTTGAACTCCAGCATGACTATCATCGCTGACCTTAACTGTGAATTTACCGTAAGGTGGATGGAAACTAGTACCTGTAATCCAGCCGCCTCCAGTGATGTCATGATATTCAGGCCATGTATCTGTAACGCAAGTTGAGATGTGTATACACACAAATCCTCCTCCGTTTGAAATGTAATTAGTTATACCCTGTCGCTCCGCATCATTAAATGCCAGAGGTTGAAAATCAGGGAGGTTTTCCCGTCGCGTATTAAAAACAATTGAATCAAACCCAGACATTTGACCTGCATCAGAGAGAATAGATGCATCTTCAGTAACTGTTACCTGATGACCTGCATCTTTCAAAAACTGATTTAATATAGGCGTGGACTCCTCGTAAGGATGTCTCCCTCCACTTAAGACTAATAACTTCATAATTGCCCCTCCAATTAGGTTATAATCAACTCTCGCATTATACTGCAAACTTGTTGTCACACGAAACTTGTTTGCTAACAAGGATATATTTACTTGTATGTGACCCGTATAATAACATTGGTATTAAAGAGGAATATATGGCGAAATTATCGATAGTTGGAACAGGTCTAATAGGAACTTCAATAGCCTTGGCTCTTAAAGAAGCGAACATAAACGACCTAGATATAGTAGGGACTGACTATAGTCGCGATTCTAGAATCGGAGCTCAGAAATCGGGAGGCTTCGACAAAATAGAGAACCGCTTACTCAATGCTGTCAAAGATGCTGATATTGTAATCTTGGCTGTACCGGTGATGGCTATGGAAGAAACCATGACTTACATAGCATCTGACTTAAAAGAAGGCTGCATAGTAACAGACGTAGGTTCTACAAAAAGAGTCATCGCCGAGTGGGCTGCATCCATTCTCCCAGAAAATGTAGACTACGTAGGAGGGCACCCCATGGCAGGGAAGGAAACTCATGGTCCTGAAAATGCCGATGCTAATCTTTTCACTGACAAAGTGTATTGCATTATCCCCAGTCCAAGTGCGTCCAAAGAATCTGTAGAACAAATCAGCAAATTAGCTAAGGCTGTTAAAGCAGAACCGTATTACATCAGCTTAGATGAACATGATAGTTATGTAGCTGCTGTTAGCCATTTACCATTCGTGATGTCTACNGCATTGATGCAGTGTACNTCAGAAAGTGAAAATTGGGATGACATTTCTCATCTGGCAGCTTCTGGATTCANAGATATCACAAGGCTTGCATCAGGAGATCCNATAATGCATAAAGATATTTCCGTTTCNAACGCAGAGCATATAGCACACTGGATTGACATGTTGATAACCAATNTAGAATCCTTCAAAGAATTACTCGNAAAACCAACAGAAGATNGTCCCGANGATGACGTCCTNGAATACTTCAGCAAAGCCTTAATTTCAAGAGAATCTTGGCTGACNAAGTCACCTGGGCTAGCGGCTANGAGTTACGATTTCAACAAGGAAGTNCCAAGCTTTTCTGATGGTGTGGGAGAAATGTTTTTAGGTAAGCGNNTAATGGATGCCCGCAAGAGAATGTTAGGGTATTGGGGATCTGATAAAAAACAAAAATAACGGGGTTGTATATTGGAAGAAGTAATATCGTCACCGAAGCGATTGCGAGGTGAATTGAGCGTTCCAGGAGACAAATCAATATCTCATAGGTCACTCATTCTCAACGCATTAGGAACAGGTACTGCATACGTCAATGGACTCTCAAGTGGCCAAGATGTATTGTCCACAAAAGGCATACTACAAAACATCGGGGTCTCAATCATAGATGGAGAAAAACCTGGAGAGTATAAAATAACAGGGTNTTCAGCAGAATTCACTGAAAGCCCTCACATTTTAGACGCAGGGAATAGTGGTACATCCATGAGATTAATCTCAGGTTTATTGGCTAGTGCAAACATATTTTCGGTCTTGAGCGGGGATGCTTCTTTGAACAGTAGACCAATGGGAAGAGTTATAGATCCATTGACAGAAATGGGNGCAACAATTTTAGGAAGAAAAGATAATTCCTTAGCTCCTTTCGCAATAAACGGGGGTGATTTAAACGGCATAACATACACTATGCCAGTAGCAAGCGCTCAAGTTAAGAGTTGTCTGCTCATCGCTGGGTTGTCAGCCAATACTTCCACCACCCTCATACAACCAGCAGTATCAAGAGACCATACGGAACTTATGCTAACTGCTATGGGCGGTCAAATATCTACCAAAGGCTTAGAACTAACAATCCAACCTTCCAAGCTACAAAGTATAGATGTTGCGGTTCCAGGAGATATNAGTTCTGCAGCTTTTTGGATGATAGCAGCNCTCTGCCATCCAGACGCCGAATTAACAATACAAAATATTGGCATTAACCCTTCTCGTACTGGGATATTAACAGCACTACAAATGATGGGCGCTTCTGACACCCTAAAATTAGTATCTCCTAGAATTGAAGGAGGAGAGCAAGTAGCAGATATAGAAGTGTCCTCATCCCNCCTAGAAGGAGTCGAACTCAGTGGAGATTTGATTCCACTATTAATTGATGAAATTCCTATCTTGGCCATTGCAGCATGCTTTGCAGAAGGTACTACTACCATCAAAGATGCAGCTGAATTAAGAGTGAAAGAATCTGATAGAATCGCAACCACTGTAGAAATGGTNCGAAGACTAGGCGGTAAAATTGAACCAACCTCAGATGGAATGATCATTGAAGGCACAGGAAATCTCAAAGGAGCGGAATGCAATAGCCACCATGATCATAGGTTAGCAATGTCTTCAGCTATAGCCGGTCTGCTCTCATCCGGAGAAACTAAAATTATAAACCCAGAATCAGCATCTATATCTTACCCTTCATTCTGGGAACAAGCACATAGATTAATGAATGGAAATAGCTGAACAAATACAACATGCGAATAAGCAGCCACTAGTAGTGATTCTTACTGGTCCCTCAGGTGTCGGGAAAGACGCGGCCTTAAATGAATTGAAGAAAATGGATCGCCCCTGGCATTATGTGGTGACCGCTACTACTAGGCCTATCAGACATAACGAAATCGACGGTGTTGATTATATATTCATGGAAGAATCAGAATTCAAACTATCACTTGATCAAAATGAATTCCTCGAGTCCGCTAACGTATATGAGCGATGGTACGGAGTCCCAAAATCCCAAGTGTCTGAACCTTTAAAAAATGGATTGGACGTCATCCTCAAAGTAGACATCCAAGGGGCCGCAACTATAAAGTCCTTAATTCCTCAAGCAATATCCATCTTTATGATTCCGGGCACTTTAAATGATTTGGAAAACCGGCTGAGAACCCGTATGACGGAATCCGAAGAACAATTGAAGTTACGATTAGAAGTTGCCAAGACAGAACTGACCAAACTAAATAACTTTGAATACTATATAATTAATGAAGAGGATAATTTAGAAAGCACTGTAAGACAGATAGATACTATAATCACAGCAGAGAAACAACGACTGAATCGTCCTCACATAGATATTACATAAGGTGACCTATGCCTGAAAAACGAACTCCTGAAACTCGCTTACCTCCTTGGATTAAGGCCAAAATGCCTGGCGGCCCCAAATACATGGAATTAAAAGAGTTAATGCGCAAGAAAAACCTCCATACAGTATGCGAAGAAGCACACTGTCCTAACATAGGAGAATGCTGGGAGCGAGGTACCGCCACTTTCATGATATTGGGTGAAATTTGTACTAGAGCTTGCAGATACTGCGCAGTAACTACTGGAAAACCGAACGAACTCGATACTTTTGAGCCTATCCGAGTTGCAGAATCAGTCAAATCTATGAATTTAAGTTATTGTGTTATCACAGCGGTAAATAGAGATGACCTGAGTGATGGAGGAGCCGTAATATTCGCAGATTGCATCAAGCGAATACGTGAAACCAGCCCACATTGTAAAGTAGAGGTTTTGATTCCTGATCTTCAAGGTAATTGGGATGCTTTGAAACTGATTCTCGACCAAAAACCAGACGTTCTTAATCACAACATTGAATCGACCCGCGAGATATTTCCTTCAGTTAGAGCCAAAGGTGATTACGACTTATCCTTAGAATTGCTAGCCAAAAGCAAAGCGATTGACCCTAGCATCGTAACCAAGTCAGGAATCATTGTTGGAATGGGCGAGGACACAAAACAGCTAAAAAGTACTATGCAAGATCTAAGAGAAGTAGACTGCGACTTACTTACCATAGGTCAATATTTGAGGCCGTCGCAGAAACACCTGAAGACCGTTAAATATTACAAGCCAGACGAGTTCGAGGATCTTAAACAAGTAGGGTTAAACTTAGGTTTCAAACACGTTGCATCAGGTCCACTAGTAAGAAGTTCTTACCACGCAGATGAGCAACATATGTCCGCTACAACCGTCTAAACCCTCAATTCCTTATGACAACATACGATTCAATGGATTCTCGTAACCTTATACTTTTAACAAACTGTGAGATTTATACAAAAAATCCTACTATTGCGGGTTGTAATAACATTCTCATAGCTGGCAATAAAATTTCTGACATTTTTTATGCTCCCCCTGGCAAACATACCGTTCCAGAGCGCTGTATTGAGATTGACTGTTTTAGGAATCTGGTGATTCCTGGTATCAATGACGCACATATTCATCTCCTGTCATCAGCCGCGGTTATGAACCAGCATAGTATGCACAGCATTCATTCAAAAGATTATGAAATGATAGCTAAGACCTTGACCTCCATTAAAACCAAGCATAACCAATCTGAATGGATTGGAGCGTATGGATTAGATGATAGATTTTTCCTGGATCAAAATTTTGATTCCCAATGGTTAGACAAATTTGCTGTAAATGAACCCGTTTTTATCTCCAATGAGACCGGCCACGCAATAATACTCAATTCAAAAGCGATGCAGATGCTTCACATCAGCCAAACTGATGATTCCCTGTTACACGGGGTAATGGACGTAGCTGGAAACGGGGAGCTCACGGGTAAATTTTTTGACCTGAACAGCGCCATTTTCCACAAGATAAACGCATTCACTAACCAGTTTAACGCAGATAACAATCTTCCCAAGCTGTTTACTAAGCTTCATCAAAAAGGAATAACATCCGTTCAAGACGCTGGGCACAATAACAAAATAGATAAATTACAGAGGCTATCTTTAATAACGGATGTTAATGCCATAAGAATAGGTTTGATGATTGGATGTAACATTCAAAATATAAATGACCTGGCATCCATTCACCAAGAGATAGACACTAACATGGTTAAATTCATTGGATTGAAAATCATGCTGTCAGAAGCAACCGGAGACTATCTCCCTGCAAAATCCGAACTAGAATATTTAGTGAAATTATCCAATAGCAAGAACTTCAGAGTGGCAGTCCATGCCGTTGAAGAGCAAGCTATAGATATGACTTTAGATGCCTTCAGTAGTGCTCATAAATTTTATCCAGACATCATAAATAGAATAGAACACTGTAGTGAATATACCGATTCAGTTATTGAAAAGGCCAAAACAATTCCTTTTTACTCAGTTACCCAACCTGGTTTCATTCTACACCGAGGAGATTACTACATTGAAGCCCATCCCAAAGATAAACACAACGACTTATATCCATTGCGTACCATGCAGGAAACCTCACATGTTCTAGCATTTAGCTCCGATAGTCCCGTTATTCCTCCTAATCCTTGGGATGGGTTTATAAGTGCTCAATCACGAAACACATTGCGAGGGAACCAACTAGGTACATCAAATGAGAGATTAACCTTTAACGAAATCGTTGATTGTTACACTACTAATGGAGCCATTGTCGAAGGAAGCCAAGACATTAAAGGGACATTAGCAGTGGGTTTACTAGCAGATCTGGCCATCTTAGATCCATCGTGCATCGGAAGGTCAAATCCAACCCTCTTAACCATTCTGAACGGAAATATAGTATGGGATTCTGAAGCCTTAGTTTTGACGCTCCATTAAATATTCAACCAACGTTATCAGCGCATCAGAAGCTTTGTTTCTGGGCAATGAATTGCATTGGGCTATCGCTTCTTCACAGTATTTAGCGATTATAGCTTCACATTCCCCAATTATCGACGAATCCCTGACGTTCTCAGAGAGCCTCATTATAATCTCTGGATCTTTGGGNTTTTNTATGAACTTTTTAACAGATTCTTCACTAGAATATCTGGAACAAAATAGGATACTAGGAAGTGTCATGACTCCTTGCGCTAAATCGTTACCTGCCGGCTTGCCTAATTCTGACGAACTACCGGTTATATCTAAAACATCGTCCATAACTTGGAATGCCATACCAATCTTATTACCGTAGATTTTTAATTTTTCCGCATCTTGCTCACTTGCTCCTGCTAAGACTGCTCCAGATTCTGTTGCTGTAGCAAACAATGATGCTGTCTTGTTATAAATCCTNTTCCAGTAGCTGCTGATATCACAACTTACGTCGCCTATATCAAAGTATTCTTTTAATTCTCCCGAAGAAAGCTCCATTATTGTTTCTGCGAATCTTCTAACCACTTCAGTGTTCCCTGTCTCACAAACCATAACTGCAGATTTAGCGAATATATAATCTCCAATTAAAACTGCCACATGATTGCCCCATTTCTTACTAATTGTATCTGCACCTCGTCTAAGGTCGGCATTATCTATAGTGTCATCATGTATTAGTGTAGCGAGGTGCAATAGCTCTGTAGCAGCTGCCATTTTTATAGGATGTTCTTCAATTTCCCCGAATACTGAAGCTGCAAGTAGTGTCATAACAGGCCTCACCCGTTTACCTGACCTTCCAACCGCGTACTGCAAGACAGGTTTGGCATAATCAGGAGCCATATCTGCAAAATCAACTAGTTTTTGGTCAACAAGTTTTAGTTCAGAGGACACAGGAGAATATATTCTTGCTATCTTACTTTGTAGTTTCATTGATCTTACTTAAGGTTTAATCCTAGACATTCACATCTTCTAATTCTAATTTCTTAAACAACGGAGTGGGTTCATTTAACCCATTACCTGATTTTATTTGCGCAATAATATTCTCGGCATCCCATGCACCATTTGTTTCTTTTAAATTCAGCATTACATCAATTTCAGTTGAGCTAAAGGGAAGGAATGGCGATATCATTGTTTTAAGGCAATTTATGGTAGCAATGCAAGTCCAAAGAATCGTTCCAGCTCTTGCTTTATCTTCTTTGATAACCTTCCAAGGCGCTGCATAATCTAGATATCTATTACATTCCTGTGCCATTCCGAAAATACGAGTGATCGCTGACTTAAACTTGCAATTATACAAATCGTTATCTACTTCGGACATGACATTTTTGGTCTTACTCAATAATTCTAAATCTTCGGCATTAAGATCAAGTTTNTCAGGGATTTTTTGCTCAAAATTCCTATAAGTAAATGACAAAACGCGATTAACCAAATTGCCGTAAGTAGCAACTAATTCATCATTGTTTCTACGGATAAATTCAGACCAACTAAAATCCGTGTCACCCGTCTCAGGCATATTGATTGAAAGTGCATACCTTAGTGGATCAGGATCAAATTTATCCAGATAATCTGGCAACCAGACAGCCCAATTTTGAGAGGTAGATATTTTTCTGTTTTCCAAACTTAAAAATTCATTAGCAGGAACATCGAAAGGGAGATTNAAGCCTCCATATGCCATAATGATTGCAGGCCATATGATAGTGTGGAAAGGGATATTGTCCTTTCCAATAAAATAATAGGCCCTAGTAGATTCATCTTCCCAAAATGGAGTATGGTCAGATCCGTTTCTCTTAGCCCATTCAATCGCCGCAGAATAGTATCCTATGACAGCTTCGAACCATACATATATTTTCTTTTCTGTGTATCCTTCCACTGGAACACTAATACCCCAGTCAAGGTCCCTGCTTATGGCTCTATCTTTCAAACCGTCTTGCAGAAATCTAGAAGTGAAATTCTTAACGTTAGGTCTCCAATGATTCTTGTCTTCCACCCAATCCAAAAGCCTTTCCTCAAAAGCAGATAACCTGAGAAAAAAATGTTCAGATTCTTTGAATTCTGGAGTTGCACCACTGATTGCACAAATAGGATTGATCAACTCTTGTGGATCTAGAGTTCTGCCACATTTGTCACATTGATCCCCTCGGGCTTTCAAATCATGACAATTAGGACATTCTCCTTCTACATACCTGTCTGGCAGAAATCTCTTGCATTCATCACAATATGCCAAGAGCATATTATCAATATATATATATCCTTGTTCGTACAATTTATTAAATATACGATGCACTACCTCAGTGTGATTTTGGGTATGAGTATCTGTAAACAAATCAAATGAAATACCCAGTTGCTCCCAACAATCTAGAAATTGTGCATGGAACTCCCTGAATATATCTTCCGGGGAAACTCCTTGGGATTCCGCTTTGATTGTTATAGGGGTTCCGTGACTGTCACTACCTGACACCATTAGGACATTGTTGCCCTTTGAACGATGATAACGAGCAAAGATATCTGAAGCTAAATAACACCCCGCTAAATGTCCCATATGAAGTGGCCCGTTGGCGTATGGCCACGCAACTCCAATGAAAATATTTTCTGCCAAATAATCCTCAANCTGAATCGTTTTTATAAAATGTTAACCATATTATATTAGCTTAAATCTACCCATAAATAAACAAAGCTACTCCTATACTACGAGTTGTATTGACATCTAACACCTCAATTGATAACATTTCAAAGGTTCACGCTACGAATGGGAGTAGTAGCAATTGCGCGCCTTAGAGAGAGCTTGTAAACGGTGAGAGCAAGTGGTAAGCGGATTGCGAACTCGCCCAGGAGCGATTTCTCTGAAATAGTAGTAGGAGAAACGGTTTGTCTCGTAATCGACATCCAAAGCTGCTTGGAGCACCTACTCCAAGAAGAAGGGTGGTACCGCGGGTATAAGAATCAAACCCGTCCCTTCAGGGACGGGTTTTTTTATTGGAGAAAATAAAATGAAGTTAACTGGCGCAGAGATTGTCTGTGAAAGCTTAATAGAAGAAGGTGTAGACGTTCTATTCGGGTTGCCTGGAGGAGCGATTCTTCCNTTTTATGGAGCTCTACCTAAGTACAGTGAGTTAAAGCATATTCTAGTGNGACACGAACAAGCAGCNGCTATGGCTGCAGATGGATATGCTAGATCTACTGGCAAAGTAGGAGTATGTACAGCCACATCTGGCCCTGGAGCTACAAATCTGGTTACAGGAATAACAGCGGCTCAAATGGACTCAGTCCCTATAGTAGCCATTACAGGACAAGTAAGCAGACCAGCTATTGGTAAAGACGCCTTCCAAGAAACTGATGTTACTGGCATTACTCTCCCAGTAACCAAACATAATTATCTGGTGATGAATACAGAAGAAATAGCAACGGCTATTAAAGAAGCATTCCATATCGCCCGGACTGGCCGCCCAGGCCCTGTACTCGTAGATATACCTCGAGATGTACTGACAGAAACATGCGAATACATCTATCCAGTAAACATTGATTTACCCGGATACAAACCTAAAATGGAAGCATCAAAAGAAGAAATCAACGAAGCAGTACAACTAATTAATGACGCTAAAAAGCCAGTTATTATAGCAGGCCATGGTGCCTTAATCTCACATGCTCACAATGAAGTGATTGAATTAGCTGAAAAATGCCAAATTCCCGTCATAACTACCCTGCTTGGCATAAGCACATTGCCAACTGACCATTTTTTGAACCTAGGCATGCCTGGAATGCATGGTATGGCATACGCCAGTATAGCCATAGAAGAATCTGACACATTGATAGCTCTNGGAATGCGCTTCGATGACCGAGTTACTGGCAAACTTGAAGCATTCGCACCAAACGCCAGAGTTTTACATGTCGATATAGATCCTTCTGAACTTGGCAAGAATATAAAACCACATGTAGGAATACAAGGAGATCTCAAAACAGTACTTAACCAACTGATTCCTGCAGTCGATAATAATATAAATGTAGATTGGATGAACCGCATTGAACAATTGCGATCCGAACATCCGTCTTTGAACATTCGAGAAACATCCGAATTGCTTCCTCAATATGTATTGAAGGAACTAGCCAAANAAACCAATCAAGAGGCTATTATTGTTACTGGTGTTGGNCAACATCAAATGTGGGCTGCTCAATTCTGCGAATTCAGTTATCCGAATAGTTGGGTCACTTCTGGNGGTCTAGGGACTATGGGNTTCGAGGTTCCTGCTGCTCTNGGAGCAAAGGTAGGACAACCAGACAAAGCTGTGTGGTCAATAGCGGGAGATGGTGGTTTCCAAATGACTTTCCCGGAATTAGCTACAGCTGTTGAAAATAATATTGATGTCAAGTTTGCTATCCTAAACAATAATAACTTGGGAATGGTAAAACAATTACAAGATCTATCATACGATAGCGAATATACTGCTACCCAATACGCAGGNAATCCAGACTTCGTAAAAATAGCAGAAGCNTATGGAATCACTGGCATCAGGGTGACCGATAAAACTGAAGTCTCTNCAGCTATACAAACAGCGATCAATACCCCTGGACCAGTAATTGTGGAATTTATAGTTAGACAGGAAGAAAATGTGTATCCATTTATTCCTTCGGGCCAAACAGTCAATGACATGATTGAAGAACCTCAACCAGAGATAAAAGTATAGTGGTTATGACGACTGATCGACTACATACAATCATAGCTCTCGTTGAAGATAAACCAGGTGTCCTGACTAGGATAGCAGGTCTATTTAGAAGAAGAGGCTTTAATATCGCTAGCTTAACCGTAGGTAAAAGTGAACAACCTGGTCTNTCCAGAATGACATGTGTNGTGGATGGCAGTCCAGACATAGTAATTCAAGCTACCCGGCAACTAGATAAATTAATAGATGTAAGAGGAGTCTGTGACATCACTGAAGAAAAAATCATCGCCAGAGAGCTCGCTTTGATTAAAGTCCAATCTACTCCAGACACTCGATCTGACATCATTCAAATTGCTCAAATGTTCAGAGCGCATATCGTAGATGTTGGTACTGACTCAATTGTAGTAGAAGTCACAGGAAGTGAAGATAAAATCGCTGCCCTCCAAGACCTACTAACCCCATACACTGTTATTCAGATGATGCGCACTGGAAGGGTAGCAATGACTCGAGGCAATAATAAAGAAGTTTAAAAAATCGGAGGATACATGGATATATATTATGACAAAGACGCGGACTTAAACGTACTATCAGGCAAGACTATAGGGATTTTAGGGTACGGAAGCCAAGGACATGCTCACGCTTTAAATCTGAAAGATAGTGGGCAGGATGTAATGGTTGGCCTACACCCAGAAAGCAGTAGTCGTAAATTAGCTGAAGACGCTGGACTTAAAGTAGGAGACGTCCAAGAAGTTGCAAAAGAAGCAGATATTCTCATGGTGGTGATTCCAGATCACATCCAAGGAAATATTTACAAAACTCAAATCGCACCTTCACTCAGACCAGGCTCCTCTCTGATGTTTGCTCATGGTTTTAGCATCCATTACGGAGAAGTGACACCTTCCAAAGACATCAACGTTATGATGGTGGCCCCAAAAGCACCAGGGCACAGAGTAAGAGAACTATATGTAGAAGGAGTTGGCGTACCTGGGCTATTAGCTGTCCACCAAGATGCTACGGGGGATGCTCAGGCCGTAGGATTAGCATATGCCAAAGGCATCGGATGCACCAAAGCAGGTGTGATCGGCACCACTTTCAAAGATGAAACTGAGACCGACTTATTTGGAGAACAAAGCGTACTCTGCGGAGGAGTAACAGCGTTAATAAATGCAGCCTTTGAGACGCTAGTAGAGGCTGGATACCCTGAAGAAATGGCATACTTTGAATGCTTGCATGAAATGAAACTCATCGTAGACCTTATTTACGAAGGTGGATTCAATTACATGCGCTACTCAGTTAGTGATACCGCAGAATATGGTGACTTAACCAGAGGTAACAGAATCATTGATGAACATGTAAAAGAAAATATGAGATCAGTGCTCAAAGAAATCCAAGACGGTACATTCGCGAAAGAATGGATGGCTGAAAATGCGGAAGGTAGACCTAGGTTTGCTCCTTTGAGGAATTCGGCTAGAACCAGCCCCATTCATCGCGTAGGGAAAGAACTTCGAACGATGATGCCATGGCGTACCGTTGAAATTGAAGACTAATCATGAACAAAGTGCAGAACANAAGTAACTTTAAGGAGTCGCTCAGAGTAGTTCACCACCAAAATTTGGTTTTGGCAGAACCAAATTTGGTGGACTACTTCCTCCTGACATCAATGGCTTCGTAATATCCAATTGNTGTTCAAAATTACAAAAATCAGGAGAAATTAAAATGGCTAACGAAAAAGTAAAAATATTAGATACAACATTAAGAGACGGAGAACAATCTGCTGGNATNGGNATGACAGTCGAAGAGAANATGGAAATTGCTAAGCAGCTGGAAAANCTTCAAGTTGANATTATCGAAGCNGGCTTTGCTGCTAGTTCTCCAGGAGATTTCCAGGCAGTAGAAAACATAGCGAAAGAAGTTAGGAGTTCTGTCATTTGTTCTTTATCCAGAGCGCACCCTAACGACGTGGATCAAGCATGGGGAGCTATTAAACAGGCTGAGTCACCAAGGATACATGTGTTTCTTTCTTCCTCAGAGATTCAAGTTTTGCACCAACTNAGAAAAAACCGTGAAGAAGTTATGGATATGGCTGTAGCAATGGTCACAAGAGCAAAGTCCTATTGCGATGATGTTGAATTCTCACCCATGGATGCTACTAGAACCAATCCAGAATATTTATACAAGATGCTTGAAGCCGTAATTAAAGCAGGTGCCACCACNATCAATATTGCNGACACTGTAGGTTACGCAATACCNTCNAATTTCGCGGAATTGATAACCGACATACGTAATAAAATACCTGGCATAGAAAAAACTACCCTAAGCGTACATTGTCATAATGACTTGGGGTTAGCAGTGTCAAATACTCTAGCGGCTATTCAGGCNGGAGTACGNCAAGTAGAAGGATGTATCAATGGGTTAGGAGAGCGCGCAGGCAACGCCTCATTAGAAGAAATAATAATGGGATTGGACACTCGCAAAGATCTATTTAATATTGACTGCAATATTGATACCACTCAATTATANCCAACAAGCAGNCTAGTAAGCNGAATAACAGGCATGGCAGTACAGGCGAACAAAGCTATAGTTGGAGAAAACGCATTCAGNCATGCTTCTGGCATACACCAAGACGGTGTTNTGAAAGACAGATCTACNTACGAAGTGATGCAACCNGAACGTGTTGGCGTACCNGGAAACAGCCTAGTATTAGGAAAACTNAGTGGCCGAGCTGGTCTCCAATCTCGATTAGAAGCACTAGGATACTTCCTAGAGAGAGAAGAACTAAANAACGTCTTTGAGTCNTTTAAAGTACTGGCTGATAAAAAGAGNGAAGTGAATGACAAAGACTTAGAGATTCTNATGGACGAAGAGAAACGTGTGTCAAATGAACCNATCACTTACTCTTTAGATCAAGTACATTTTTCNAGCGGAGACCATGACATTCCAACTGCAACCGTTCGCTTAATAGGACCTGACAACACCCAATTCACAGACGCTTCGACNGGGAATGGGCCTGTTGACGCAGTTTGTAAAGCTATAGATAGAGTGATCGGCACAACATGTAAATTGATAGACTTTAANGTTCAGTCCGTGACTGAAGGCCTTGATTCTCAAGGAACNGTTACTATTAGNATTGAAAACAACGATCAGGTATTTTCTGGCAGAGGAGCTAACACNGATATAATTGTTGCAAGCGCTGAAGCTTACCTAAGCGCCGTTAACAGGATGATAGCTAACGATGACAATTATAAAATGCCTGCGTTAGAAGGTACTCCGGACTAACAACCANAAGAGGGATCTCCTGCATGAGAATGCTNGTGGATCCCTCTAGCGTAAATTACGATAAATGACTAGCATTNTANCCTAGGTTNATCAAATACCCTGATAATTCGGAAAAACCATTCACTGTGTAAATAGTGCTTGCTCCAGACTGACCTACGTAGTTAAGNAATTGCTTGAAATCCGCATGATCACTGTATGGAATCATTGTCCTTCCGTANCGNGTACCTGATGCATAATCCANAGCCCAACCAGTCAATCTCATTATNCGCTTAGCGTTATAATGNTGAACCATAAGCTTNTTNGTTCGNTTAGGNGGACATAGCAATATCTCGTCAGCAGCCCAGTCCCCTTCAAACAACCTATAANTNCCAGGAAATTGAACTCCTTCGGATTCATATACNTTACAAATCTGAAAAATACTATCTTCAACTACCACTTTAAATCCATGATTCAACATATGAAATAGAATTTCTTGAGCTTTACCCAGCTTCCAGCCTTCCAAAATAGGCCGATAACCTTCTAAGAACCAACCATTCAATATCTGGGCGACAGTTTGTATGATTTCTGACTCATTCGGGAAAATATATTGGGTCTTCCCATAAGTAGCATCTAGTACTAACACATCACATGGTATGACACTACTATCCTCATTCACTGGACTAGGAGTCATTTTGTAATCACCTGTATAGACCATCCTCAGTCCTGTGCTTTTGTCCTTGACCAAAATTTGGGCAGAGCCCAAACAATGACCGGCGGGATAAAAACTCAAGGAGAATCCGGAATATTCAATCTCCTCACCGTAATCCACAACGACAGGATTACTCTTTCGGTAATAATCTTTAAGCAGACTAAAAGTACCTTTGGTCATCACTGGAACGTTATGCCTAGCAACATGNTCAGAGTGNGCATGACTCACAACGCAAAATTCTTTTTTCCGTGTGGAATCCAACCACAAATCCAAGCCAGGAANAAATATACCTTTGTCAAAAACGATTTCCANCAGCACNATCCTTTTAAGCTTATATAACCTATCATCGACAACATTCCACTACAACCGTTTTTTAAACAGATTCCATGGTTTTTGCATNCNAACGNACTNGGCTAGTGTTATAATTGCAANATAAATTCTGGAGGTATTATNATGTCAGCAAANGTNGGNGAAGCTGCGCCAAATTTCACCCTACCTTCAGTCGAACATGGAGACGTGTCACTCAGTGACTATAAAGGGAAAAAGTACGTAGTCCTGTCGTTCCATATATTCGACTTTACAGGTGGTTGAACAAATCAGGTAACTTCATTTCGGCAGTACAATGACCGATTCGAAGAAAAAGATGCTCANGTNNTGAGCATAAGTTGTGACTCAGTAGCAGCTCATCGAGCTTATGCTACATCTTTAGGAGGATTACCTCATCCTATTTTGTCTGACTTCCACCCGAAAGGTGAAGTCACCAAAGCATACGATATATGGAATGAAGAACGAGGAGCAGGCCTACGTGCCTTGATCGTCGTAGACAAAAACGGAGATATAATCTTTAGGGAAGTGTATGCCCCAGGCAAAGCTCCCGATCCCAACGATATGCTAGCAGCAATCGAAGGATAAAAAAAGGCTCCACCTCAAAANTGGAGCCTTTTTAATTTTAGTNGACTGCAGGATTTAACGTGCGATCCGCTCAACCTTATAAGCTACTGTACCTCTAGGTACAGCTACAGAGACTTCATCTCCAACTAGAGAATCCATCAAAGCCTGGCCTACAGGGGACGACGTAGACAATTTACCCAAAGCCAAATCTGCCTCCCTTATATCAACCAAGGAATAGGTNGATTTTTTTCCTGTCCCAAGATCTCTAACAGTAACCTTAGAACCTATGGAAACCCTACGGTCTTTACTTGAACCTTTAGAGGCAGACATTATNGTCGCCCCTCTNAGGCTACTTTCTAGTTCTTTTATTTTTGATTCAACGAAACCTTGACGTTCCTTTGCNGCATCCAANGGGGAGTTTTCACGAAAGTCTCCATCCTCCATCGCTCTTTTAATATCTTCCACAACAGAAACTCTTTCAATTTTCAAAGCATCTAATTCAGATGTGAGCATATCGAATCCTTCTTGGCTCAACACTGTTCCCTCTTCCTGTGCTGCTGCAGCTCTTTTAGATGCAGACGCTCGTGTTCTCGGGATTCTTANGTGTGTTGCGAGACTGCCTTCAATTAATTCTTGTTTTTTAAGATANGTAAGAAATAGTTTNACAGTAGACAAACGTTTAGCAGGATCCGTAGCAGTTCGGCCAATGTGTTGGGCATAATTTGCTATTTCTGAGGGTAATATTTCATTAATATCACGGTCTTTACCAAAGTGATTAACGAATTTCCCAAGATCCTGATAACCTTCTTTTTGCTTAGCACTAGCTTTCCGTTCGGTTACAAATTGTGAATAAGCCTCGTTTAATGTAGTACTCAATACTCCTCCTTTTGCGTCCTTCGTTTTAAAATTAGTCTAACGCGGTAACAATGTTGGGATTCAGTCCAACAAATGATTTCAAATGATCCTTTCTTTCAGCAGTTAATTTGTCGGATATTTCCTTAATTTGTTCTTGTGAATANAAGTTCGACAANTCATACTTATTTAGGTCTACNCCTTCNACCTTACTTGGAANCATNCCTCCAAATANTCCATCTTCAACCCATTCTATATTATTTCTGGCGATCCCTTGAATCATCTTTGCCATATCATCTATAGCAACTCNNGTCACTGGTTGGTCTACCACNATCTTCCCGTTATCATCACGATGGAAAATTTCTCCGACTCCTCCNGTATTNAACAAGTAGCAATGAACTTTATCTTGGTTGCTAGACACAAAATCATAGAACCAATTACCTTCATCNGAAGGGGAACCAAGTAAGAAAGGATTCGTGCCCACNACNCTCACAGATTCACCTGCTCTCGTAGGATCTCCAGCTGATGTTTCAACACTTTCACCAAGCATGAANGTAGCCGCTGCTTGTTCAGGAGTTAGTTTAGAAATGAAAGGTAGAACCGTCATCCTTCGGGTAATAAACGCTACAATGAGGCCATCTACTTCATCCAAANATGGTAAATCAATGGATTCCCCTATGTGAGGAGCGAACTTGGATCTGGAAATTACAGCCCTACCGTTACCACCAAGTGATAAATCGTTGTAATCTACTTCTCCGTCATGTGTCACCATCACATTCTCAAANAGTGCTTCCGGCGCATCCAGAGCATTACATATTAAAGGTTGAGTGTCTGCTTCTAAGCCTTCNGTTTTCANGAAGAAACCTCTTTCNGTTCCTTTGGCGCTGCCGTCCTTGCNCAGGAAAACAATATCATCTTGAAGAATGTTAATGCCTTCNCCATCTCCAGTTAGCCCATGGTCGTGACAAGAATGCGTNGTTTTACCAGTGCCAGATAGCCCAAATAACAACATNCCGTAATNACCTGTNGAACCATCCGGTTGTTTTGCTGTCAGCAATTTAGACCCAGCATGNAAACTTAGCATACCAGCCTTNTTTGCTTCCCACATAGCCATTCGAAGAAATCCCATTTTGACTTCTCCTACATAATCTATNCCTAATACAATTGTTAATCCTTCATCNGGGAAGCACAAAACTTGCTTGTCGTTCTCTGGCCACTCAGGCACAGAAACCAAATACAAATCAGGACCGGGAGATTCTGAACTATATTCTCTTAAAGTATGAGTCCAAAGATGACCCTGTCTTAGATTATCTTTTCTTTGTTCAGACAATAACAATGTGCATTTGGCGTTAAAATCATCATTGTCTCCTATGGTCCTAGTAACAGAAACCAAAGGAGCTCTGTCCAAATATTTTGATAAAGCGTCTAAAGTGTTTTCAAGATTATCTGCGATACCCTGCTGTTGAGCATTCAGATTCTTAGTAGCTACTTCATCACTTCCAAAGGTCACGGCAATACCAGCGCTTCTATTTCTTACATTGGAACTATAAGCGTGTCCCCCTGTTCTTGTTACTCTACCGTATTGACTGGTCTCTTCATCCATTTGATCCCGAGTTAGATGTCTTACATTTGGCTTAGTCAAAAGAGTTTTGACGTAATCTGAGAAGTTTGCCACAGAGATTCTCCTAGTGTTTATTTTTGACACGGAAATGCAAATTTTTATGAAATTCACACGATGTATAATATTACCAGTTCTAGGACTTTATATCAATTTGTCTAAGTCTGTATTACATGGTCCTAATAGTAGCATTCAGAGAACAGTGATAAAATGTAATCTGTATTGTAATAAATAACACTAAGGAGGCATATCAACATGGCTCAAGCAGTAGAAAAAGAAGAAATAATTGAAGCACTACGAACAGTATACGATCCAGAAATACCAATCAATTTAGTTGATTTAGGATTAATCTATGACGTAGCAGTAAATGAAGAAAACAATGTATACGTCCAAATGACCCTCACATTCCCTGGATGTGGAATGGGGCCTCAAATAGCCCAACAAGCCGAATGGGCTATTCAAGACGTAGACGGGGTTGAAGAAGTAGAAATTGAGATGGTATTCGATCCGCCTTGGTCACCTGATTTGATTAGTGAAGAAGCTCGGAACCAATTAGGGATTTAACAACATTAACTGAGGTAACATGGTTAATAGAAATCAAAACGCTCGCTTAGAGCAACTGAAACAGCAATGGGCTCAAAGGAAACAAATCTCTGACAGACTGACGAACGTAAAGCACAAAATAGGTGTTTACAGCGGCAAAGGAGGAGTCGGGAAAACCACAGTAAGCGTAAATCTTGCAGTTTCATTGGCCCAGGCAGGGGCTAGTGTGGGCATCCTAGACGTTGATATAGATTGCCCTAACGTCACTAAAGTGCTAGCGGTTAAAGAAAAACCTGATTATGAAAATGGAATCATCATTCCATCTACTGAATTCGGCGTGAAAGTAATCTCCATGTCCTTGTTCCAAGAAAATGAGGATGAAGCCATTATATGGCGTGGTCCTATGATTCATAATGCCATAAACCAATTTGTTCAGAACACTGAATGGGGAACCCTTGATTACCTTATTGTTGACATGCCACCAGGCACCTCGGATTCTCCTTTGACAGTAATGCAAACANTNCCAATGGATGGATTTNTAGTGGTNAGTACNCCNCANGAANTAGCAAACNTAGATGCNAANAGATGCATCAACATGATACGTAAATTGAACCTAAACGTNTTAGGGATCGTTGAAAACTATACCGGCGANATATTCGGAGAAGGAAACTCAAAAAAACTTGCTGAAGATGTAAGTTCTCCTTTCCTGGGTTCATTGGAGCTCAGATCAAGTTANAGAGACAATNCAAAACCCACTTGTCTCCTAGATNCTGATGTAGCTTCAGAATATNAAGTAATCTGCAATCAATTGAACGAAAGCCTTAAGGAGCACGGCAGAACTTANAAGGTTTTCAGCAAGTCGGACTGGNTATGACTNCAAANAACAGAANTAATTTCCTATGGTGGGTCTTAATCGGNCCAATCATGATTCTCATATCNTGCACCCCTGAACCCACAACAATCAAACNTNACTCTCCAGAGCAGCCTCAAACTACTNTNCCCCCAATTTCAACACCGAGAAATGAGCTTTCGGACCAGTCATTGGAATTATTGCAACNAATAGAATTACTGGAACAACAACTTAACGAAAGTCAAAAAACTCAAACNCGTCAATACAGTACCAATGATNATCCAACAACCNCATCTAACAAACAAATTACCCCTACAATGGCAACCGAACTTAGTAAGCCAAAACCCGAAAGCCCNAAAACGGCAAATGAAGNNNCAGAANTAGANTTGGATATTAANTCTCACACTAAACCAACCGGCACNATTACGATCCTNAATTACTCTTCATACTCAACCCAAGATATAAGCAAATGGGTTGCTTATGCTGAATCTAAAATGGTATCTCGCAAGTCCAATATTTTGGCATGGATCTACCCAGTAGGTGACATGATCCGACCAGAGCAGGAGATAGAAGACATGCCATTCATAAAGCATGAAGTAGTCCTCAAGAACTCCGAAATTGACATTTTGATGAATGACATTGAATCGTGGCTTAAAGATGATGAATGCATGGGACACAGAGATGAAAATGAACATCTACAGGATGAGCTCAACCGATTCAGAGCCTGGTTCGAACAAGGCGCAGATGCGTCCACTCAAGCAGCTTTATGCGAAGAAACCCGAATCATCGCAATGGGAATCACAGAAAACATGAGAGAGCATGAACCTTTATTTAATTTCCAAGATTTCTTGATTCATGAGTTTTACCACGCATTCCAACAGGATTTAGCGATGCCAGGACAATGTGAGAGAAAAACGCGCCAGCCAGGATCTAATACTTTNTGGTTCGTNGAGGGAGCAGCCAATTACTTCTCACAAAAAGTAGTTGCAGAAATTCAAGGCTCAGACTACCCTTTTCNTAGTGCATGGGATCGTATGCTAGAGATAGCGTGGGAAGTCCATAACATGGAAAATGTCACGGAAATANACGGAGGACCNGTAGATAAAACGGGAGCTATTGCACTTAGATTGCTTATNGAAAAAGGGTTGCTAACCGAAGAGGAGATAATGGATGGATCTTTATTCCACAACTGCGCCAGAGAACTAGTATACGATCGGAACAGCCCTGAAATCCAACACGTAAAACAATCATGGCATCTGATAGAACATACAAACGACGGCTTCCAACTCAAAGCAGAAGCATATATTCCTTAGTCAACCTTTGATCTAGTTATCCTCAAAACCTTCTTGGTTTCTTTACCCATTTTCCCCAACTCGCTTATTCTGGACTCCACAGCCCATACGGTTCCCTTGNTATCAGTGATAATTGGCATAACCTGNCTTTCGATTTGACCCANTTGCCTTTTTGAAAAGAAATCTGACAAAAGGAGCTCATGNTCAAACCCATAGGGATGAAATNTATCCCCNGTATTCATCGATCGAATCACTAACGTTTGGGGAATANNTGACGCGTCTAAATACACAACGTCAGGNTTGCTAAAATCAACGTCCTCAAANCGATGTNNCATCAATTCAAAAGTGAATTTAGTATCTCTATACACATAAGAACAAGCCTCCGACAATTCTNNTAGTTCTACCAATATTTNCTCAGGAGTTTGACTGGAAAGTTCTTGTTTAGATAAGACTAAATCACCACTACGATATAAAATTTTAAGGTTATTTGGCCAATCCGCAATTTTGTAATAGCTTGAATTATGTGATCCAGCCTTAACTTGATTTACTACTTGATCTATATGGTTTTCTTGCAATCTAGTTGTATTCCCAATGATTTCTTCATAAGCCTTTCTGAGTAACAATCTTTGTATGTTAATAGGAGCTTCAACAAATCTGATCAAATTAATTGNGACGCAGTTTAAATTAGCATCTACGAAACATAATTCTTTCCAATATTCTTCCAGTCTACTCTCTATAAACTCCAAATTTTCTGAGGCGATCCTAGATAATCTTACCAACGCATCTTTAATACCTGGATTGTACCCAATAGCTAATTCGGGTAATAAAGAGTGCCTAATCCGATTTCTCGTAAACCTATGAGAATAATTCCCNGTGTCTCTTCTAAATTCCACTCCCAGTTCAGCACAGTATGATTCTGTTTCCGACTTGGCAATTTCAAGCATCGGTCTAATTATCATGATTTCTTCCTCATCATAAGGAAAGGGCCAGTTACTACATACTTCCATCCCAATTAATCCTTGTAATCCAGTCCCNCTGATAATGTGTCCTAATACAGTTTCAGCCAAATCATCCANNGTATGTCCCAATATAACCGATCTAGCTCCTACATCCNTTGCTACNTCTCTCAAAAACNTATATCTAAGNTCTCGTGCTGCTTGTTCAAATGAAGATATNCCTTTCTCGTTTTGGTAGCTCAAAGGGTCTGCTCTGCCTATTCTGTACGCTAAGTTCCAATCTGAAGCCATATTTTTTACAAATTCTGCGTCATCTTCNGCTTCTTGACCTCTAAAATCNTGATTTAGATGAGCNACAATCAAGTTTGTTGTTTTNAAATAATTGNTNTTCGTAAGTATGTGTAATAATGCTGTTGAATCTGGACCTCCTGANCAAGCGACTACTACCGGAATATCAGAAACTAATTTTTCGTACTTCCTTAATGAGTTAATAGTAATTTTTTGTATGTCANTGNANGTNTTCACAATATCTTCNTAGTTTAGNTGAGATGTNCTATTCAAAGAAACCAGGCTACTANCTGTGTTATCAATCTGTATTGTACTAATNGAAGCCAGATCAACATGTATTTTNTGTANCGCGTCAACAGATAACCCCAATATCCCGCATANCAAAACTTTGATCACAAAATTATGACTCACCANNACAATCACNTCTTTAGTTTCTGACTCAACTAAAGAATTTAAGGCATGTGAAGCTCTTTGATGTAGCTGNAAAAAAGATTCTCCTGAAGGCATTTCNACTTTGGATGGATGTTCGCGCCAATTTTCGATNATCTCTGGCCAATTCTTNCTCANATCTTCTCCNGTTTTCCCTTCTAGTAACCCNAGGTTTAGCTCTAGTAATCCTGGCACTTCTATAATGTCTTTATCTATACCTTCNCCNATAANATCNGCTATGTATCGAGTCCGAGACAATGGNCTTGTATACACTGATTCNGGTCCAAATCCTAAGACTTCTTCCGCAACTAATCTCGACTGAGTTTTTCCTAAATCTGTTAGNTCTACGTCAGATTGACCTTGAAACNATCTATCTCTATTCCACACCGTTTGGCCATGGCGTACTAAATGAACAATCATTCTGAGACCGGCAATATCCTTACCTGTACTTTATCNAAGCGAACTCCAATCACNGACTGNACTGTTAATCGTATATTACCTATATCAAGCACCTCNCCTGCAGTTGGTATTCTNCCCANTTCTCTTAATATCAAACCNGCTACNGTTTGATATTCTCCTTCTGGAAGTTCGATNTCCAATTCTTCATTAGTNTCAACAATTGTTTTCCCTGCGTCTANCAAATAACTGAATTCACTTAAAGGCAANACATCTTCAGNTTCGTCTTCTTCTTCATTNACTTCACCNACTATCACTCCTACNAATTGCTTTAATGTNGCAATACCTGCTATACCACCGAATTCATCCACCGTAAGCGCTATGGAATGCCCATGCAGTCTCATCTCAGTAAAAGTTTCACTGACTGTCTTAGTTTCTGGAACAAAAAATGCCGTCCTTAGATCAACGGTAACATCTTGATCTGATTCCCATGCATTATTACTTGCCTTCAGAACTATATCTTTTACGCTTAAAACCCCTAATATGTCTTCAGTTGAATCCCCGTATACTGGAAATCTGGAGTGGTTATGCAAAGCGTAGACTTCTAAGAATTCTTGGTAAGTAGTGCCTCGCTGAAGCCAAATAATTTCCGGCCTAGGAGTCATGATAGCTGTCATATGACTATCTCCGAAGCGAAATATATTTTCCAGCATATCAGCCTCAGACGCATCTACTGATCCTTCTGCCTCCCCTATTCCGATCATCATGCGGAGTTCCCCCTCAGAAACTGAATGCCCTTGATCATCACTTACCTTAAAGATTTTCTTAAGCAACCTGGGCACCAATGAAAACAAGAAAATCAAGGGTGTCTCTAAGAACATCACGACAGATATAGGTCTACCGATAAACAACGACCATTTTTCAGCGAAAATTGCACCAAATGTTTTTGGGGTTATTTCACCAAATATAACCACCAGCACTGTCATAATAGAAGGAGCTATAATGACCGCTAATCCACTACCACCCAATATTTTGATGGCTAGTGCTGTACCTGCAGATGAAGCGAATATGATAAAAGTGTTCTCTGTGAGCAATATCGTTGAAAAAAATTTCTCATGTCTGGACATTAATTTGTTCAGAATCCGAGCGGATTTGTTGCCCTGTTCCTCCAAATACCTAGTTCTAAATTTATTAACTGACATCATAGCCGCTTCAGCACTAGTAAAAATGGCCACCATGCCTATGCTCAGAAGTATGAGGACAATCTGCAACACCACGTTCTCTGAACCTATGTCTACCGAGGAACCAGAAGCGTTCATTATTACAAATAACACTATAACAATTCACCTTTAATCAATGACTAGAGTAAATATATCATATATAATTTCACACCAGCTATAATATCCCTTTCAGGGAATTAATTTTTATTTACAGGTTGATACATTGAGCACAGTCATATTAGGAATTGAAACATCGTGTGACGACACAGGAGTATCTATTGTAGTAGATGGTCATCTAATCAAATCAAATGTAATAGCCTCCCAAACTAGTATCCACAATCAACATGGCGGAATAGTACCCGAATTAGCTTCCCGGCAGCATATCCGAGATATCATGCCAGTCATCGACTTAAGTCTCAAAGAATCAGAAATGGACATGACTGATATCGATATTATCTCTGCCACTTACGGGCCAGGCTTAGCTGGATCATTAATCACTGGATTAAATGCAGCAAAAACTATATCCATGTGTCTGAGCAAACCCTTTTACGGTGTAAACCATCTAGAAGGACACGTGTATTCTGCTTGGTTAGATCAAGCAACTGGACCAGACAAACAAATAGGGTTTCCAATAGTCGCCCTGATCGCGTCTGGAGGACATACTGATTTAGTCCTCATGAAAGACCATGGAATATATGAACTACTAGGACACACATTAGATGATGCGGCAGGTGAATGCTTTGACAAAGCGGCAAGGATACTTGGACTAGGTTTTCCTGGAGGCCCAGAAATTCAGAAGACCGCAGGTGAACATCTAAGTGATTTCCACCTCCCACGGGCTTGGCTGCCAGGAACTTCCAATTTCAGTTTTAGCGGCCTCAAAACAGCGGTGCTGAAATTAGCAATTGACCAAAACGTGTATCCTGAGGACTCTTCCAAACTAGACAAGAAAAGTCGCGATAATTTGATTATCGAAATTTCTGCAGCCTTCCAAGAGTCTGTAGTAGATGTATTATCTAGCAAAGTCATTAAGGCTGCTTCAGACCATAGGGCCAAGGGAATAATTATTGGTGGTGGAGTTGCAGCTAATTTGCCTTTAAGGGAACGAATAAATCAACTCAGCCCTATTCCCACGTACATACCCGTCCCTAGGCTATGTACAGATAATGGAGCTATGATTGCGGCGGCAGCGTATTACCAACAATTAAGACAAGAGCCTTGGGACCTAAAATTAGATATCAACCCTGGGTTGAAAATATACGATATTGTCCATTAAGTCCCCGCGGTGTTCAAAGGCGCAATTAAACACCGAAACATCCCCTTGAGCGCACACAATTCTGAAAGTGATCCTATTACTAAACGAATAAGTTTTCCAAATCCAAGCCACCCCTCCTATGAGGGAACCGAGCAACAAAAAAGGAATCAATGCCAAATTAACTCCAGGCACTATGGGCTGAGTTATGTTGTCCACCAACCAATAGGAACTACCCAGGTACACAATCACGGAACACACCAAGAACGATATCATTGTTAGTAGAGGAATATTTTTCCGCTGCTCGGTGATTTCTATCTTCTGAACCGATTCTTTGTCCAGTATGGTAGACGACCTATTTATTCCTTTCTTGAATATCAAGATTTGTGTCAGCGTAGATACCAGTAGGTCTGAATCCGCAGATGGCTCAGCAACGAGTCCGTGTTTACTATCTATAATTCGGACAATCGCTTCACCTTTTATTGGGATATCTCTTATTTTGGACAGATATGATGTCATTACTTGAGTTCTCTTTGATAAAACTGTTGAAACTATTTTACATTATAAATACAAACAAATCATAAATAGTTGCAATATATTGACACTACAGAATTTTGCATGATATCGTAGTATAAACGCGTTGATAGAGACGAGTAATTTACGCAGAAAGTAAAGCGAGTCTGGTACGGTGTGAGCAGACACTATATGCTAAACGAAAATCCCTCTGGAGCGGCCTGCTGAACAGTTATACCAAGTAAGCTAGGACAGGAGTCGTGATCTGTAAATACCACGCGGCATGTTGGTGTCGTTATCGAGAGGCTTGAGCAAGACTTAAGCAATTAGGGTGGTACCGCGGGTAAAAATCCCGTCCCTTGATTTAGGGGCGGGATTTTTCATTTCAAATAGCCCCGAATATTGGAGTTAAAGTGAAATTAAAAGGCGCGGAAATAGTTTGCGAGAGTCTACTTAAAGAAGGCGTAGAAGTACTTTTTGGCCATCCAGGAGGAGCAATCCTACCATTTTATGATGCTCTCTGGAGTTATCCTCAACTAAAACATATTTTAGTCAGGCACGAACAATCTGCCGCTCATGCAGCAGATGGATATGCCAGAATCACAGGAAAACCGGGCGTATGCGTTGCTACTTCTGGCCCCGGAGCCACTAATTTAGTAACAGGCATAATGGGAGCTAAAGCTGATTCCATACCAATGGTTGCGATCACAGGACAAGTAGCCAGGACAGCTCTAGGTTCTGAAGCTTTTCAAGAATGCGACATATGCTCTATCGCTGCAGCGTGTACAAAACGAACNTTCTTAGTAATGTCGACTGATGATTTGGCAGACACAATACACGAGGCTTTTCAAGTNGCACANGAAGGTAGACCTGGACCGGTCTTAATAGACATACCTCGGGATGTCCAATTAGAACTAGCNGAATTCAATTATCCTGAAATAACACCTNTCTCAATTCCNTCTATCAGTGAAGACACTAGAGCAAANCTACCAGATGCAGCTCGNCTAATTAANCAGGCGGAAAGACCTGTAATCATTGCNGGTCATGGCGTCCTTATCTCAAAAGCTGACCAAGAACTCCTNGATTTNTCCTCAAAGACTGGAATCCCTGTGATAAACACNCTNCTAGGATTAAGTAACTTTCCACGTAATAATGATATGTCGCTAGGCATGCTNGGTATGCACGGAATGTACTGGTCTAACATGGCAACAGACCAAGCAGACGTCATNTTCGGAGTAGGCATGCGATTCGATGATCGTGTTACTGGCAATACTTCTGCCTTTGCCCCTCACGCACGAATAATTCACATAGATATTGAACCTTCTCAAATAGGACGAAACGTCCCAACAGAAGTNGGATTACCCGGNGACGCTAAGGCAGTTTTAACAGAACTGTTGCCTTTGTTANACCANNCAGATCATAGTGATTGGGTGTCTTCAATCAAGAAGATCAAAGAAGAACATCCTTCATTAGCAATACCCAAAACGGAAAAACTGCTCGCTCAACATGTACTCAAGGATCTCAATGATATTATCCAAAACAATCCAAATACGAATGTTGTGACCGGAGTTGGGCAACATCAAATGTGGGCTGCTCAATTCCTTTTTCTCGATAAATTCAACACTTTTATATCTTCAGGCGGCCTCGGAGCAATGGGGTTTGAAATCCCTGCCGCATTGGGAGCACAAGTAGCAGCTCCAGATTCGACTGTTTGGACCATAGCTGGCGATGGTGGCTTCCAAATGACGTTGCAAGAATTAATGGTCTTAGCCCAAGAAAATTTACCAGTAAAAATCGTACTATTGAATAATGGNGTCCTTGGAATGGTAAAACAGTGGCAAGAAATGTATTTCGACGGGCATTTAAATCAGATNCCAATGCCTGGGCCTGATTATGTCAAGTTATCAGANTCTTATGGGATCCCTGCTGTGCGAGTCACTGAGCAAGAAGATGTGTCNCAAGCTTTNCTGAAAGCCCAAGAGCACAACGGTCCTTATTTAATTGAATTCGTGATTGATCCATCTGTGAATGTATTCCCCATGGTGCCNCCTGGAGGATCACTTCCNGATACTATAGAAGATCCTTTAACTAGTGCAACTTCTGCTGATTGACGGTAATATGTACAACTAAATAGCATTTCATACGAGGATATTATGGCAGAAACAGTAAGCATACAAGATGCATCCAGAATCCTAAATGTATCCAAGCGAGTTATTAGACAATACATCCANCAAGGCAAACTAAANGGTTTCAAACAAGAAAACNCAAATGGAAGAAGCTCATGGGTAGTTGAAATACCTGAGGGCNCCTGGCTAGACGAATACCGAGAACATATTTATTCAGTAGGGCAAAANACNACTCCGTGGTGGCGGCCTTCACCTGACGGCAAAGGGACAGTCCACTACGTTGAAAGTTTAGGTATCGAAGAAGTATCTCCATTATTCATTTGTGGAATGTTTAGTAAAGACATATGGCCTGCTATTAACCACGATCCACAAGATAGGTGTGATAANTGCATNACAGCAGCAAACGATAAAGGTCTACCTTTAAATTCCATAAGTCCTGATTCTTATAGCCCCAACCGGCTGGGATAAATTAACTTTAGATATGTTAAGGAACGCAATTCCAGAAATCATAGGAATGATTGGCGTCCACAGAGAATCTGAAGGGCAATCAGGGGCTTCATTAAGTGTATTTGGTGGTGTAATCAATCCCGGAAGTGAAATACCTNTAGGCATAGACAANCCNTATATATCAGANTTCTCNAAAGCNCATGAAACTAGCGGATTCGACAAAGTGCTNATTGGATACTCAGCTGTCACTCCAGANGGATTCGCTATAGCATCATACGCTGCTTCACAAACCTCTTCNCTTGGATTCCTTATTGCNCATCGTTCAGGGTTCGTGGCCCCTACGTTAGCTGCAAGGCAAGCCGCTACTTTAGANCATATTACGAATGGGCGAATTGCGTTNCATATAATATCTGGAGGAAGTGATGCAGATCAAAAAAGAGATGGAGACTGGATAAGCCACGATGAAAGATATCTTCGGACTGAAGAATACATGCAGGTTATCAAAAAGACATGGGAATCTAANTCGCCTTTTGATTTTGANGGTAAATATTACAAAATCCAAAACGGCTTTAGTGAAATCAAACCTTACGGTAATGCTTCCATCCCATTATACTTTGGTGGAGCTTCTGAAATCGCAATTAAAATAGGCGGGCTATACGCCGATGTNTATGCTTTATGGGGTGAGCCGTTAGATGCCATTCGTAGCCAAATTGCAAAGATCACACAAATTAATCCTNAAAGGGTTAAGCCAATGCAATTTAGCTTATCTGTCCGACCTATTATTGGNCCTACAGAAAAAGCNGCTTGGGACAAAGCTAANCANATACTAGACANGGTTAAACAGAGCCTTGGGAGCAAAATCAAGCCNGGAGAATCTAGCAGACCACAATCCACTGGATCCCGANGNGTATTGGATCAAGCCTTNAACCAAGACACATATGATCAACGATTATGGATGCCTATCGCGTTNGCGAGTGGGGCTTCAGGCAGCACTACTGCTTTAGTAGGAACTCCTGAACAAGTTGCAGACGCACTCATAGAATACTATAAATTAGGTTGTTCCAAATTCATTATAAGAGGGTTTGACCCNTTGGNAGACACNATAGANTTTGGTAAGGAACTGATTCCTTTGATCAAAGAAAAAAGTCAAACGNTAAAAACCANTACTATCTAACCTCCNCCACCCGANACTTCTAAGCTTGGCTTGGTCATTTCTTCTGGATTCAACAATTCTGTNAGCTTGTCGTCCGTAAGCTCCGTCTTTATNTTAGCTACTTCTCGAATNGTAGATCCTTCCCTGGCTGCCGTTTTAGCTATATCTGCNGCCAAATCATAACCAATTTCTGGAGCTAATGCTGTCCCTAACATCAAACCTCTTTCTACCATATCAGGNCCAGTTGAAGTGCTTTGAATNCCGTCNACACATTGAACTGCAAAATTATTGGCAGAAGACGCAAGTAAGGATATGNTTTGAAGTATATTGAAAGCTACTACCGGCATCATTGTATTAAGTTCAAAGTACCCTCCTTGCCCTGATACNGCNACTGTAGCATCATTACCATAAATCTGTGCTACAACTTGTATAACTGACTCAGAAATCACAGGGTTAATTTTGCCTGGCATTATAGAACTACCNGGTTGCACCTCTGGAAGAATTATTTCTCCAATTCCTGCTCTAGGGCCACATGCCATGAACCTGATGTCGTTTGCAATTTTATGGAGGCTTGTAGCNATNGCTCTTAAAGTACCGCTAGCTTCCACGGCTGCATCCAATGTGGATTGCGCCTGAAAGTGATTNGATGTTTCTCTAACAGNNATTCCTGCTACTTCAGAAACAATTTTACACACTCTTGAAGAAAACTCAGGATGAGTATTAACTCCAGTCCCTACAGCAGTTCCNCCAAGAGCTACTTCTGATAATGCTTCTTTGATNCNCTCTACTCGCACTACACCATTTTCAATCTGACCGGCAAATCCAGAAAATTCTTGACCCAGNCTTATGGGAGTNGCATCTTGNAAATGNGTNCTCCCAGTNTTAATTACAGACCAGAATTCTTGTGACTTGTCATTGAGGGATTTGCTTAATGTGTTAAGAGCAGGCTCAAGTTGTTCTTTTATTGCTATTAAAGACGAGACATGAATCGCAGTTGGGATTACATCATTAGATGATTGTCCTAAGTTCACATTATCATTAGGGTGGACTAATCTAGAACCTAATTCTCCTCCCATCAGTTGAGAAGCCCTGTTGGCAATAACCTCATTAGCATTTGTGTTTGTAGAGGTGCCTGATCCNGTNTGAAATATGTCCAGCACGAAGTGNTGGTCTAATTTGCCTTCAATNACCTCTTCAGCTGCTTCAACAATGGCTTTNCCTATCTCTATGTCCAANAAACCGAGATCCATATTGGCCTTAGCCGCTGATTGTTTAATTAATCCCAGGGCTCTTATAAATTCTCTTGAAAACTTTAGATCGCTGATCGGGAAATTCAGTACAGCTCTCATTGTTGATGCTCCATACAAAGCATCNATNGGAACCTCCATNTCNCCCATTGAATCTTTTTCTATTCTTACTTTATTAGACATTGTATTACCTTCCAATTAATTATTATTTATCCAATCTGCCACTTTTTCAGCGATCATCATNGTAGTTGCATTAGTATTGGCNCTGATAACATCTGGCATCACAGATGCATCCACCACGCGTAAATTATTTAACCCNAACACTTTACAATATTGGTCAACNACAGCCATTTTGTCATCTGAAGTNCCCATTTTACACGTACCTGAAGAATGATGTTGNGTATACACATTCCGTAACAACCAATCATTTTGGGAATCTTCATCNTGCANGTCTGATTCAGAAGGATTCATGATTTCTACCACATGNTCTTTTAGTGGANCTGAATTAACAATATCCAACACCATTTTCAGTCCTTCTCTCATTCGAGCTTTATCATATTCCTCNTTCAAATAATCATAGTTAATGTTTGGTTGAGTTCTAGGGTTTGCATTATCCAAAGTTANTTCGCCNTATCCCACAGCGTTTTGTAACGCAAAACTNATACCAAAATGAAAGTCATCGGTATCTATTTNTACACTTGATGGGGCATGTTCACTGGACATCAAGATCGGAGCTATCTGCAAATCTGCACGCGTATCAGAATTATTNGGGCTACATCTTANGCCAACNTGTATATTAGGTGCATCAGTATCAAGTAAAGGTCCATCNCCTCTCAGTANTACAAATGCCGCGGGATGGTCTCTCAAATTTTTACCTACACCAGGTACTTCTTTGACGATTGGAATCCCCGCCTCAGATAATACATCCTTAGGACCAACTCCTGATAACATAAGTATCTGAGGAGAAGCTATTGCTCCGCTAGAGAGAATTATCTCTTCACCGTAGATATTAAATATCTCTTCTTCACTTTCTGCTTCAACCCCTATTGCTTTGTCACCTTCAAAAAGAATTTTATTCACCAAGACNTTTCCNCGGACTGTTAAATTAGGACGATGCCTTGANAAGCTTAAATAAGTGAAAGCTGTACTCATTCTAACCCCATCTATATTATTGAGAGCTCNCATACCAATACCTTCGGACTCAGGACTATTTTGATCAGGATCTTCCGGGAATCCTAGNCTCATNCACGACTCGTAAAATTTATNAAATGAAGGAAGCAAATCTCTTTTTTTGTATCGCCTNACGGGAATAGGACCATCATTGCCATGAACATCACTAGACGCGAAATCTAAATCATTTTCAAGTTTTCTGAAGTAAGGCAAAACTTTATCAAATGACCATTCGTCATTNCCCCATTNCGCCCAATTNTCATAATCNTCGGGCACTCCTCTNAACACTACCTGNCCGTTTATNGAACTAGAACCNCCTGTTACTTTGCCTCGNGGTATTATNATGGGTTCTGACTGTTGAGGTGTAGCCGTGGCGAGATATCCCCANCTATGCGGNCCNTAAGCTGACCTCCACATATTATTACCTAANTTCACATCATCAGGAACTTGATCAAAGTCTGGATAATCAGGNCCAGCTTCAAGCAGCAAAACCGAAACATTAGTATTTTCNGTTAATCTAGTTGCTAAAACACAACCAGCTGAACCTGCTCCGATAATTATATAGTCATATTTCATACTTCCTCCTNTTATTGTGTATTNTTAATCCAGTCTGCAACCTTTTCCGCCATCATAATGACCGTAACATTCGTATTGGAACGGACCACGTCTGGCATCACTGATGCATCCACTATTTTTAAATTTTTAATTCCATATACATTACAATACTGATCAACCACTGCAAATTCATCATCTGAAGGTCCCATTTTACAAGTGCCGGATGTATGGTGATCTGTATAAACATTATCCAGCAACCATGAATCCTGTGAATTCGTATCCATCAATTGCATATCAGTTGGGGAGACACGTTCGATAATATGACTTCTCAATGGGTCTTCTTCAATTATATCCAATACAATTCTCAATGCAGCTCTCATCCGATCCAAATCATACTCTTCATCCAAATAATTATAATTAATAACTGGATAANCCCAAGGATCCGAGGAGGCTAGAGTCAAACAACCACTCCCAATCGCATTCTGAAGTGCAAAACTGATACCAAAATGAAAGTCTTCTGAATCAATCTGCACGCTGGGAGGNGCATGTTCACTCGACATTAGAATAGGACATATCTTTAAATCCGAGATAGTATTTGAATTCTCTGGAGTACATGTCAAACCNACCTGTATGTTAGGAGCAAAATCATCCAAAAAATCATAATCTGCTTTCAACAGAACAAAAGCAGCGGGNTGGTCTCTCAAGTTTTTTCCTACTCCCTTTAACTCAAGCACAGTTTCAATGCCATTNTNATCCAAATTTTCTTTAGGGCCTATTCCAGACAACATCAATANTTGCGGCGAGGCAATAGCTCCTCCGGACAATATGATATTCGTGCCAAACACATCATAAGTATCTTCTCCGCTCATCACTGTGCACCCAATTGCTTGATTGTTTTCAATCAATAATTTGGTGACCAAAACATCAGAACGTACAGTTAGATTCAATCTATGTCTAGACATATTGAGATAGGTGAACGACGTGCTCATTCTAACTCCGTCTATATTATTCAATGCCCTCATTCCAATCCCAAANGACTCTGGGCTATTTTGATCAGGATCCTCTGGATATCCAAGATTTATACATGATTCGTAGAATTGTTCAAAAGACGGCAGCAATTCCTTCCTTTTGTAGCGTCTAACAGGAATAGGACCATCAGAACCGTGAATATCACTAGAGCCGAAATCCAGATCATTCTCTAGTTTTCTAAAATACGGAAGAACTTTTTCAAAAGACCATTCTGAATTTCCCCATTTTGCCCAATTATCATAATCTTCAGGGATGCCTCTGCATATCACCTGTCCGTTTATAGAACTTGAACCACCCACAACTTTCCCTCTAGGGATTATCATAGGAGTACTCCTGTGCTTCGTAGGGAATGCTGGGTAACCCCAACTATGTTGACCATAAGCTGATTTCCACATATTGTTACCAAACTTTACGTCGTCTGGAGCTGAATNAATGTCTAAATAGTCTGGCCCTGCTTCGAGCAACAGCACTGAAATCTCAGGATCTTCCGTNAGTCTTGTCGCCAACACACACCCTGCTGAACCGGCACCTATGATTATATGATCATATTTCATTTATGATTATTATGAACCTCATAACGCTGATGATAACAATGACTCAATTTCTTCAATATTTTCGACTCTTCGGATGTTACTGTGCATGGGAAAATCTTCCATAGCATCTCTGGCAATNGCNTTTATGTCCTGATCTGTTACACCTATAGAACTTAATTTTGTAGGCATGTCTATCGACTGGAAAAAGCGCAAAGACCATTCAGACAAACGCCCCGCGGCATCACCAGACATCGGAATATCGTTAGCATTAAATCTTTCCAATGATGCAAGAACTCGGGCACTTGATTCTAAAATAGCAGGANCATTAAAACTTATTCCATGAGATGTCATAACTGAATAAGCATCGCCATGGCTACAATCTGGGAATTTAGTGTCAATGGCATGAGATATAGCGCTCACTACTCCCAAAGCCGTCCCTCCAATTCCACTGTCACACGCTCTGTTATAAAGAAATGAAGCAGCGCATAGTTTCATAGCTACTTCTCCATACGACTGCATAGTATCAACCAACGGCAAGTCATGTAACATAATTTCCAGTGCCCCATTGAGATCGCTTAGCGCAAGGTGGTTCAAATTTTTAGACAATAATCCCGCCAAAACTCCCGTCAGCAAAGACGCTGAAGCACTTTTAGTCAATTGTGGACTGGCTGTTTCTAAAGCTTCTTTATCCCAGATAACAGCAATCGGCCTTGTCTTAGGGTCAAATAGTTCTAATCTAGTTCTAGTCTCAGGGTCTTTTAATGCTGTCCCTGACCTATTCGTAGCTGTGGTTGGAGTAGTAATTACGGAAATTGTGGGTAGTTTTTCTTCATCAAGTCGTGGGCTTATNGGCCGTTGCCCAGGAGGATATTGAGTACATAAATCGAAAGCAGNTCCTTGTTCGGCCAANAGAATAAGAATNCCTCTAGTAGTNACTATAGAACTACCTCCTCCNACAGATACAATACAGTCTANATTGTTCTCTTTAGCTANCTGNACTCCTTCCATAACNGAAGGTAATGGTGAACTAGTCTCCGCTTTGTCAAAAACACATGNAATTCTAGATGAAGGTTCACATACAGATTTGATTCGNTCAATCAGATTAGTTTTATTAGCGATAGAGCGACCACAAACTATCATCGCCCTATTTGAATTAAGTCTATTTAGTTCCGAATCCAAACGCTTTAAACTGTCTGTACCCGAATGTATCCTCACAGGATAACCTGAGTATCTTAAATCCATAATCATTTCCCCATTATCAACCTAGTTGTATTCTACCAAATAGTCCAAGGAAGTGCGTGCATGTTACCATTACTATATAAATAAGGATCACCATATGAATATAAAGCCTACAGTGTATATAAAGACGCATGGTTGCAAACTGAATCAATCGGATACATTGACACTCAATAATGAGTTCCACGCTAATGGCTATGAGCTTACANATAATGAANAAGATGCAGATGTNGTTGTTCTAAACACCTGCACTGTAACNAGTACAGCAGACTCAAAAGCCAGGCAATACATCAACACTACAACGAGAAAACATCCTGATGCTCTAGTAGTTATTACTGGCTGTTACGCCCAATCGCAATCGAAGCAACTCACNGAAATGTACACAAATTGCTTAGTCTTAGGGAATGAAGATAAACCAAACCTAGTAGCTAAAGTAANTGAAAAAATAGGCCAAACAGAATTGGATATACCCAGTTTTTTGCCTAATTTGAACAAAACTAGAGCCATGGTAAAAATACAAGAGGGATGTAACCAAGTTTGTGCTTANTGTATCGTCCCCAAGGTCAGAGGAAGGGAAAAGAGCATNCCTGTACATCACATAATTTCNCAGATTAATAAATACCACTCTCAAGGCTTTCAAGAAGTAGTGCTAACAGGTACACAANTAGGNACATATGGTTTCGAGACNCCCGGAACCACTCTGCGATACTTGTTNGAAGAAATACTNCAATCCACATCTATNCCTAGAATCAGNGTATCTTCNTTGCAAGCCCATGAAATTGATTCTTCCTTATTATTGCTATGGCAAGATCAGAGGCTTCAAAATCACCTACACATACCTTTGCANAGTGGGGATAATNNAGTATTAGAAAATATGCGGCGCAAATACACTACNGAGGAATTCAAAACTGCCGTAGAAATGACTCGNGAAATCATCAGTGATGTATCTATAACAACAGACTGGANCATTGGATTCCCTGGTGAAACGGATCAACAGTTCGAAAATTCGGTTAACTTCGTNAAATCCACTAAATTTNCAGATATCCATCCGTTTACATATTCCACTAGGGCGGGAACTTCTGCAGCATATATGAGCATGCATGTATCTGCTACTGTCAAAAAAACACGCATGTCACTTGCTTTACACTTAAAATCAGCTTCTTCAATGGCCTTTAAACAAAGCATGATTGGCAAGCAATTTCCAGTTTTATGGGAATCCTATGACAAGAACGAACATGCAATTGGGTATACTGCAAATTATATAAGGGTTAATGGAACAGGAACCCGGAACAATAACGTAATCACTAACGAGGTGCTACAAGAATTAAAGGACGACGGCACAGTTCTGTGCTAGCATCCTTCAGATTTATTCGAATTCTATCGGTCTCAAATAAGTAGTGGAATTTCTTTTTTCTAAGTAGCCTGCTTTGGTATCGTGTCCATGGGCAAAAACTAATAACCAGCCTTGCTTCTCCGCTTCGTCTAAAATAAATCTTTTTTGTTCTAATGTTTTCTCAGGAGCATGATCAAATGCTGAGATTACACCAAGGTTCAAATGATGATGAGTAGGGATCAAGTCTCCTAAAAACACAATCCTTTCTCCCCCATGGTTAAACAAAACCACTTGGTGACCATCTGCACATCCATCTGTCCGTATGACCTGAAGGCCAGGCATTATTTCACTATCACCATCAAGCATTTCTAACTGACCTTTTTCAAACAAGGGTTGGTAATCATCCACATCGTGCTTGTCCATATTTCGTTCATTCAAATTACTTGCTGAATCCCAACATTTCCTTTGCACATAATATTCAGCTTTCGGGAATGTAGCCACCAAATTCCCAGCTCTGTCCATCCTAGTACATCCTCCAGAATGATCAAATTGCAAATCCGTTAGTACGACTTTGTTTATGTCTTTAGGTCTAATGCCAAGATTCCTAAGCCCTTTCAGCAATCTACTAGGGACTAATCCAAGAGCTTCTTTATTTTTTTCATGGTCTTTAGGCCCGATTCCGGTGTCTACCAGAATATTTTTGCCTCCGATTTGAAGTAGCAGGCAATTTAGCCCAAGTGTTATCCGGTTTTTCCGATCTGTAGGAACAGTATTCTCCCAGGATAACTTAGGCATAGATCCAAACATGGATCCCCCATCCATTTTCATGTTACCGTCGCTGAGTATCTTCACTTCTGTTGACAACATTCGGCTAATTACCTCCTAAGAACCACTCTTACATTTATCCCAACCAAACCAGCCTAGTTATTCGAATGCAAGGCGCCCTAACATTTGGTAATCTACAATACAGATCGACCGTTTTGTCAAGGCACTTTTTCAGCAATTTCTTTTTACAATTTTAAGAAAATTATTAAAATTGTCAAACAGCAAGTTACAGCAAACTTTATACAAACAGATCCCACAAAGTTCAGTGCCCTTTTTAGAATTATTGAAACAGTTTTAATGCATTATCCAGTCGACTCAAAGTGTCTCTGGGGCCCAAGATTTCCATGATATCAAACAATGGGGGAGTAGCAGACCGAGAAGTCAATACGTTACGAATTAATCCAAAGTAATTTCTGGGAGAATATTCAAGTTGACCACAAATTATCCTCATCTCAGATTCAAGGGTGTCTTTAGAGAAATCAATTTCTTCTTGTACATACTTTATAGTTGCTGTGAGGGCTATCGTTATGTCTGAACTAGATAATTTACAAGTTTCTATAAATTCTTTCTCTACCGACAAGTTGTCAGTGAGAATGTAAGACACCATATCAGGTGCATCAGTCACATATTTCATTCTGGGAGATATCAAAGGAGTCATTTTCGTCAACCGATCTGAATATTGATCTACAATATTTTCTCCAAACTCACCAATACATGCATGTTTAACATGCTCAAAAAGATCTTCATCAGATAAATCTCTAATATAATTACCATTCATCCAATCTAGTTTATCAATATCAAAAACAGCCGCAGGCTTCCCTACCCGTCCTAAATCAAATAACTTCACCATTTCTTGTCGGTTAATAATCTCTGTATGGTCATCAATGGACCACCCAAGCAGAACCATAAAATTAATAACCGCCTCCGGCAGGTATCCTAAGTCTCTGTATTCAAGAATGGAAGTAGCCCCGTGGCGCTTAGATAATTTAGATCTGTCAGGACCTAAAATCATCGGTAAATGTCCAAATTGTGGAGGTTCATATCCTAGAGCATCATAAAGAAGCAAGTGCCTAGGGGTACTGGGGAGCCATTCTTCTGCCCTTAACACGTGAGAGATATTCATGCTATGGTCATCCACTACGTTAGCTAGATGATAAGTTGGGAATCCATCAGATTTAATAAGTACAAAATCGTCTAGCAAATTTGTATTCCATTCAACTTCATCCCTAACTATATCGTTTAATTGAATAGTATTATCTGCTGGGATTTTATACCGTATCACGTGTGGAATATTGTTACTTAAATTTTGTTCAATTTCATCATTCGAAAGGTTTAAACACTTTCGATCATATTTGATATCGGATTTATTTTCTTGTTGCTGTTTTCTCAGATTGTTCAGCCGATCTCTATCGCAGAAACAATAATATCCAACACCTTTGGTAATCAAAATGTTCGCTGCAGAATTGTAAACCTCCAATCTTTCCGACTGTAGGTAAGGTCCAAAAGGCCCACCTTTATCAGGACCTTCGTCCCAATCGATGTTGAGCCAACTTAAAGCTTCAAGAATACCTTCATAGGCTCCTTCCACAAGTCTTTCCTGATCAGTGTCCTCTATGCGAACTACAAATTTTCCACCGTTATGCCTAGCATATAACCAATTAAAAAATGCCGTTCTTATATTCCCAATGTGCGGTTGACCTGTAGGACTTGGTGCATATCGTACTCTTATATCGTTCATGACTAGCTCTAATACACTTTCACTAAGCTTTATTTATCCTGCTCCAACTGTCTCTTAAGCTAACGGTCTGGTTGAAAACCATTTTCCCTGATTCGGAATCAGTCAGATCTCGACAATAATATCCCAAACGTTCAAATTGAAATACCTCTCCAGGGGTGGATTCTAGCAAACAACTCTCAAATTTCGCGGCTTCATATATACTTTGGCTATTCTGGGAACTTGTCAATCCATCAGAGGATTCATCGTCAGNCAATAAATAATCAAAATGTTTCACTGTGCCATCCACAGAATCCTGTTGCGAGACCCAATGAATCGTTCCTCTTATTCTTCTACCGTCAGCGGGCATGCCTCCTTTAGAATCAAAATCCACTTCACAATGGATGGCNTCTATTTCACCACTATCAGGATTTGTATCAAAAGAAACACATTTTGCAATATATGCATACCTTAATCGAACTTCATTCCCCGGATAGAATCGGTAAAACTTANTTTGAGGATTTACTTGAAAGTCAGATCTCTCAATATAAATGTATTTGGTGAAAGGAATACTTCGGGTCCCACTAGATGAATCTTCTGGATTATTATTAGCTTCAAATATTTCAACACGGTTCTCGTCAAAATTATCTATAACAACTTTAAGAGGATCTATAACAACTAACCNTCTGGGGCTATGTGAATTCAAATCTTCCCTCAAACAATGTTCCAATAACTGAATTTCTATCACGCTNTCTCGTTTGGTNAAACCTACTCGAGAGCAAAAGTCTTTTATAGATTTAGGGGTATAACCTCTTCGTCTTAATCCAGCTAGTGTGGGCATTCTAGGATCATCCCATCCTTCTACTACAGATGAGTTGACAAGAGAAAGTAAATTTCTCTTACTTAAAACTGTTTTAGTGATATTCAACCGAGGAAACTCGATTTGCCTAGGATGAAACAATTCTAGTGTTCCTAGTATCCAATCATATAAAGGACGATGATCCTCAAATTCTAGAGTACATATAGAGTGGGTTATTTGTTCAATTGAATCAGATATGCAGTGCGCAAAGTCATACATCGGATAAATACACCAATCATCTCCAGTTCGATAGTGGGCAACGTGTCGAATCCTATACAAAGCTGGATCTCTCATATTAAGATTCGGTGACTTCATGTCAATTTTAGCTCTTAATACTTTTTCGCCGTCTTGAAATTCACCTGATTTCATTCTTGAAAACAATTCGAGGTTTTCNTCANTTGTTCTGTTTCTGAAAGGGCTATCCGTACCAGGCGATGTTAANGTTCCTCTTGTTTCGCGAATTTGATCGGGATCCAGATCGCATACATACGCCTTACCCAATTCAATGAGCTTGATAGCATAATCATAAAAATCCTGAAAGTAATCGGAAGCATAAAAAATATTGTCCCCCCAATCGAAGCCCAACCATTGAACATTTTCTTTAATCGCCTCAACAAATTCCATGGATTCAGTCGAAGGATTAGTGTCATCAAGTCTCAAATGACACACTGCTCCAGGAAATTCATCTCTCATTCCGAAGTTTAAACAGATAGACTTCGCATGCCCTATATGTAAGTACCCATTGGGCTCAGGAGGGAATCGAGTGATCACATTTCCTGTGAAACGTTTTGATTCAAGATCTTCATTGATCGCTTGGAAGATAAAATTAGTAGCTTTTTCAGTATCTGTCATTCATTATTAACCAGTANATATTTGACTCAGCTAGTTTAGCACAAGGCGATTATCAGTGTTTGAATTAATGTACATTATCACTACTATCGATATCTCTGTCCGGATCAAATCCTAATTCGATAGCGATATACCTCAATTCAGACGGCAATTCAGATATGAAGGTCTGCAAAGTTTCATAATAAGGATGAATAAATTGCATTTTATGAGCATGTAAAAANTGCCGTTTTAATAACGATGAATTACCTCCGTACAAGAGATCNCCTACGATTTTACAGCCCATATGAGACAAATGTACTCTGATCTGGTGAGTCCTTCCAGTATGCAACTTCAAGAGCAACAATGACATATCCTTACAAGTTTTTAACACTTTGAACTCAGTGACTGCTTCTCTTCCGTTTTCAACAACGGCCATCCTCTTTCTGTCTCTGGGATGTCTGGCNATAGGAAGATTAATAATTCCTGAAGANTTAGGCATATGNCCTTTCACTAATGCTATGTACTGTTTATTAACGGTCCTCTCTTTCATTTGTTCAGACAGGTTAGCTAATGCTTGCTCAGTTTTTGCNACGACTATTAATCCAGAAGTGTCTTTATCAAGACGGTGTACTATNCCTGGTCTTATCTCATCTCCTATGCCTTGTAAATCCGGACAAACATGCAAAATCGCATTAACCATCGTGTCATCCAAATGTCCTGGACCTGGGTGTACTGGCANTCCTGCTTGTTTGTTTACAACCATAATGTGNTCATCTTCAAATACAATATCCAATGGGATATTTACAGGAGTATTACTTGAAGCCTTAGGGATAGGTTTTGCAATTGTCACCGAATCTCCTCGNTTGACAGACTGAGAAACCTTACANGGATTNCCATTTACTAAAACCAATCCAGCCACNATCATATTTTTAATCCGGCTTCGTGTAAGCCCTATATCCTGANGTTGAATATATGTGTCCAAACGCACATAATACTCATCGGCAATCAGATTCGTCACACTATTATCCATGTCATCCACTTGCCGTTTCCTTATCTGTAACCATGATAAAAAATAACACTCCTAAACCTACTACAATACTGGAATCCGCTATATTAAATACAGGCCAAATTCCCACATCAAAAAAGTCCGTAACGTGTCCCTGAACCAATCTATCTATAAGATTCCCTATAGCTCCACCTAATTGAAGACCCAGCGCAAGGGAAATTAGTAATCCTTTGTGGGCATAAGTTTTGTAAATCCAAATTAGCAAAATAATGGCTAGTAAAGAAGCAACGATTAAAGGNGTGTTATAGCCTTGAAAAATACCAAATAGGCTACCTGTATTGTGGACATGAGTGAATCTGAAAAGTCCTGAGTCNGGGAAAGATTCTCCNCTTATTAGGTTCTGTCTCACAATCAATTTGGTAAATTGATCCANNCANAAAACCAACACTACCACTCCAAAAGTGATTGATATATTTCTCTTATAAGCATTCATTGAACNAANACCTTAATCTGAACCTAATCATTCATGTAAGAATCNGCGTATGGTATCTGTTAGTTGTTCCTCATAGCCNATCCAANAATGATCTGCNCCTTCAATTTTTTCGATATGTATGTGTCCAGATTCTGTTTTTGCAAAATCTAACAGNNCATCAATATCGCATATGTGATCTTTTGAGCCAGATATAATCAATACAGGTATCTCAAGTTCATGTAAATAAGATTGTTTTACTGCCTCAGTCTGAGGGGATATCAAAACTAACTTAGACGTCGATGTCATAACTTCTATATGCCCTAATATAACTCTAGACCCGAATGAATAACCTAGNGTAAATATAGAAGTTATANNAATTTCATTGTTGTTTAATAACAAGTCCTGCGCCCCAATTATCTCTAAATNTTCTAATTCCCCCTCAGAATATTCCCCTTCACTATTCCCAACACCCCTAAAATTAAATCTCAAATTCGAAATCTCATCCTGATCCAATGCTNCACTTAGNCCGNTAATCACATGGTTATCCATGTTNCCNCCTCTGAGAGGATGAGGGTGACATAGAACTGCTCCANGTCCTGANTTCGAATTNTCTCGCAAAGACAATACACCTTCAAATTTGAGGCCTTCCGCGTCAAACTTTATATGTTGGTATCCCATAAATCACCTTTTTAAAAGTTGTTNNTATGATTTGATATGGTTATTATATATCAGCAACATAAAGAGTTTAGAGACAGAGGTTACATTGACAGAAATTAANTTATATAGCGACACCCAAACCCTGCCTACGGTAGAAATGCGAAATGCTATGTACTCTGCGGAAGTAGGTGATGATTTATCTGGAGAAGATAACACAGTCATAAATTTAGAAGAAAAAGCTGCAGCTATGCTTGGAAAAGAAGCAGCGATGTATGTTACGAGTGGTACCCAGGGAAACTTGGTTGCTATNCTAAGCCATTGCTCCAAAGCGGATGAAATACTAGTGGGTAGTGAATCTCACATATTTTGGAATGAAAATGCTAGCGTCTCNACTATCGTGGGAGCNCAATTAAGACTAATCCAAAATAATGATGACGGTACNCTTAATCTTTCTCAACTCCAAGAAGGAATTCGACCGTTATCCAGTCCTCAATTCCCATACACCAAACTCATTTGTTTGGAAAACACCCACAACAGATGCAATGGTGCAGCCATATCGCTAGAACATACAAATNCAGTCGCAGAAATCGCTCACAAGAATGACATTAGTTTACACGTGGATGGAGCAAGGATTTTCAACGCAGCCATTGCTCTTGGNATTGAGGCTCAAGAATTAGTTCAAAATGCAGATAGCATTACTTTTTGTTTATCAAAAGGTCTGAGTTGCCCTGTCGGATCTGTGTTATGCGGNTCCAAAGACTTCATTGATGAGGCTAGGCGATGGAGACGTATGCTAGGAGGAGGAATGCGCCAAGCAGGGGTTATTGCCGCCGCTGGAGTAGTNGGCCTAGAGCAAATGATTGACCGTCTGGCATTGGATCATGCCACTGCAAAAAATCTAGCCTATAAGATATCGGAAATACCCGGAGTCATTATTGACCCATCTTCCATACAAACAAATATAGTTATTTTTGAAATCGATAGNGAAGTNAGTCCTGCAAGTGATGTAGTGAATGGNCTAAAGTCCAAAGGTGTTAAAGTATCAACCTACGGTTCAATCGTGCCAAATGGNGGACAGTATATTCGCATGGTAACCCACAGACATATCGGGGAAGAAGATGTCGATTCCGCCGCAATGGCTTTGTCTGAAGTGATGGCATCTCTATCCTAATNNCAATTATGGAATTGAGACACACGAAGANGNACTACAGAATTTTGAACCCCCAAACCNGATGAAAAACTTCAGTTTCATAGTTNGGGAGCCCTTTGAACTCTTCGGAGCAATAAACTTCTTTCCAAGTCCCTATCTCTGACAACTGGTCCATTTTTTGTCTGAAACCTAANTTTTCATAGGCATCCAGNTTTATACTAAATATGATATGACCTTCACTCTTTGTGACTCTTNCNAGTTCATCTAGAGATTCCGGTTTTGCATGGCCAGTTGTAAACACTCCAGTCACCACTACTGCATCAAACTTGTCGGTCACAAAATCCAATTNATCACCCAANTTCATTTTGAGTAAACTTTCGTATATGTTCTTTGANGCTGCCACTGCTAGCATTTGCTCGGACAAATCTATAGCGTGTAGATCTTTATATCCATTAGCAAACAGTGTTTCGCCAGTTAAGCCCGTACCNGCGCCAGCGTCTAATATCTTTGCAGTTGGATCCAATAATTTATTAACTGCGAGCATAGTCGCTTGAGGTATAGCATAACCCGTCGTTTCAGCTAGATGNGAATCATAGGAGTANGCCCACTCATCATATCGNGTCTCCAATTCTTGAATGGATNGCGAGCTATAGACCCAATGAATTTTATCTTCTNTANTCATNATTANTCCTTATATTTTGAAACTTGGGGTTTNTATACGTCATGTTACGTATGCCTCATGATACAATAGTTTAAGGGACATTAGTGCCATCAATTAANGCTCAGGACTGATCCTCCACTGGAACCCATGAGCTTTACTGTTATCTAAAGTTCAAAATCCATAAATAATTAGTGTGAGGAAATCTTTGAAATTTAACAAACTCCCATTGGAGGAACCCGTTCTTAAAGGAGTCCAAGATCTTGGATTTCTTTATCCAACTCCTATACAAGAGCAAGCCATACCATCTGTACTGAATCACAGAGACTTATTAGGTTTAGCTGAAACAGGAACCGGTAAAACTGCCGCTTTCCTGATACCAATTTTACAATTNATTACAAATTCNCCNAATAACAAAGTTAGCGGATTAGTACTGGTACCTACTCGTGAGCTAGCTCAGCAAGTCTATCAAGATGCGCAAGCATTGAATAAATACTGCGGTTTAAAAATAGTATCTATATACGGTGGAGTTGGTAAATTTCCACAAACCAAACAATTAAAAAGCGGAGTGGACCTNATAATNGGATGCCCNGGAAGAATCCTAGACCATATGAGAGATAAAACACTCCAGNTTAAAGACCTTAAATATTTAGTATTAGATGAAGCAGACACAATGTGCGACATGGGTTTTCTACCTGATGTAAACAAAATAATCTCAGAAACCCCTACCAGTAAACAAACATTACTATTTTCTGCAACAATGCCTGAGCCTATTAGAAAACTTACTAAGAATATTCTTAAAGATCCTGTAACCATTCAATTGGGCAACCTTACTAGTGCNNCCACAGTTNCTCATACAGCTTTCCCTGTCCCTAGCGGGCTCAAAAAAGACCTGTTACTTCACCTTTTGGATAAAACACCGACCGGTAAAGTAGTTATATTCACTCGGACCAAATACAAAGCAAAGCAACTTGCCAGGGATTTATCAAAAGAGGATTATAAAGTCACTTCTTTGCAAGGTAATCTTTCTCAATCGCAACGCACTAACGCTATGAATGGGTTCAGAAAAGGTAAATATGATTTATTGGTGGCAACTGACATTGCAGCACATGGTATAGATGTAAGTGAAGTAACACATGTAATAAATTTCGATTTCCCNGGGACAACGGACGATTACACTCATAGAGTGGGCCGCACGGGNAGAGCTAAACAAAGTGGACAAGCATTCTCTTTAATAACCCCAGAAGACAAANNATTATTTAACCAAACAAAGAAAAAACTTGATATCGAAATTCCATTAGAATCTTTTAAAGATTTTGATTACGGTATATTCAATCCTTCTACATTCAACGATCCTATAAAGANGAATTCACAAACTCAAAGCGGCGAANCCAAGCCAAAGAAGCCTCCACANTTCTATAGGAAATCAGCTGGNAATAAATACCGAAAANATGTTAATGGTTATAGNAGGAGCAGATCCTCTAGCTCTGGTGAGAAGATGAAAACTCATACAAGTTCAAATAACTATAAAAGACGAGTTCGCCCTAAATCCAAAAGCAAGGTCTAGAGCAACACCGTAACAAACAACAAATGGTGGTGTACATATAATATTTGCTTAAAGGGGTATGTTTCCATGTTTCTTGTTCGGCAAAGAATCTGATTTNCCCTTNAGTAGCTCCAGTGATTTGACTAACATAGCTCTGGTTTCAGCGGGGTCAATCACATCATCAAGAAATCCTCGCTCTGCAGAAACATAGGGATTGGAAATACCCTCTCTGTATNCTTGTANTAGTTTGAATCTTACTTGCTCAATANNGTCTCCTGCAGCNGCAATCTCTNCTCTATGTATNATGTTGACTGCACCTTCTGGNCCCATGACAGCAATTTCAGCAGAAGGCCANGCTAAATTCACATCTGACCTCAAATGTTTGCTACTCATTACAATATATGCCCCTCCGTATGCTTTCCTAGTTATNACGCTGATTTTAGGCACTGTNGCTTCAGCATATGCNTATATTAGTTTCGCNCCATGACGAATAATCCCTCCATATTCTTGATCTACCCCGGGCATAAATCCAGGTACATCTATNAAAGTGATGAGAGGGATGTTGAAACAATCGCAAAAACGGACAAATCTAGACGCTTTTGTAGAAGCATCTATATCTAAAACACCAGCTAAATGATCTGGTTGATTCGCTACAATTCCCACCGTTTCTCCATTCACTCTCGCAAAGCCTATCAAAATATTCCTAGCGAACGAGTTTTGAACTTCCATAAATTCATCATCAANTAATTNATATATGATTTCCTTCATGTCATATGGTTTATTAGGTTCTGCAGGTATGATAGATCTAAGCTTNGGATTAGTNTCCCACNNCTGGTGAGCATAAAAGTGAGAAGGAGGTTTCGCGGTGTTATCTGAAGGNAAGAAATTNATGAGCCGCCTGACCTCTTGTAGACAATCTTCTTCATCATTACCAACAAAATGAGCCACTCCACTTTTGGTTGAATGAGGTAAGTATCCACCTAAAGTTTCATGGTCGACTTCAACTCCAGTCACAGTTTTCACAACATCAGGACCCGTGATATACATTTGACCTGTTCCTTTCACCATGAAAATAAAATCAGTTATTGCAGGAGAATACACAGCTCCACCGGCTGAAGGACCCATGATTACAGAAATCTGNGGAATCACTCCTGAATACAAAGTGTTCCTCAAGAATATATCCCCGTATGCTGCGAGGCTAAGAGTTCCTTCTTGAATNCGAGCACCACCTGAATCATTTATTCCAACGATAGGACAGCCGTTCTTAGCAGCCATGTCCATTATCTTGCATATTTTTTCACCCACTACTTCGGATAATGATCCTCCCAAAACGGTAAAGTCTTGCGAATAAACAAATACTTGTTTCCCTGCGATTTTGCCGTAGCCTGTAACTACGGCGTCACCAGAAATTTTCCGGTCTTTCATTCCAAAATCTACAGCTCTATGAGTAACAAACGTATCGATCTCCGTAAATTCTCCATCATCCATCAGAAGTGTTATCCTCTCACGAGCGGTGAGCTTACCTCGATTGTGCTGTTGTTCAATCCGATNAACACCACCGCCTAGTCGNGCAGAATCTCGTCTAGTATTCANATCATTCAATTTTCTTTCCATNGAATTACTATTNTCTTCCAAAACACACCTCTCGAATTGTTAAATACTAGCAGACGCCAANTTAAGGTGCAATCAACTGCAAAATGATAGAATCCTCACTAGCTATTTATNCCAAGGNAACGAGTGATGAAACTTACTGAACTAAAAGTGGGTAACAACGAACTTATCAGCTGGGGCAGCCGCACCTACGTTATGGGAATCATAAACGTGACTCCAGATTCATTCTCCGGNGATGGAATATATTTAAACAGTGAAAAAGCATTGACTCAGGCTTTGCAATTCGTTCAAGATGGGGCGGATTTCCTAGACATCGGAGCAGAATCCACCCGTCCACAACATGTACCTGTTAGTGACACAGAAGAATTAGATCGAATCATGCCTGTGATCCTTAGACTTCTNGAGGAAATACCACTGCCATTAAGCATAGATACATCAAAATCGTCAGTAGCTTTGGAAGCATTAAAAGCGGGAGCCCATATGATTAATGATGTCACNGGGCTCAACGGCGACCCAAATATGGCCCACATACTATCTGATTGGGATTGCCCAATCGTGATTATGCATAATAGTAATGGTTATGATTACAAAGAAATTAAAAGTGAAGTACGTAACGCNTTAGAAAATAGTGTCCAAAGAGCTCTTTCGGCTGGAGTNCAACCAGAGAATATCATAATTGATCCTGGTATTGGCTTTGGAAAAACTCCTGATGATAATCTTGTCCTTATTAATGAGTTACAGTCAATTAATCCGACAGGATACCCAACTTTAATTGGTACTTCCCGAAAGTCGACAATTGGACATATATTGGGGACTTCTGTGGGAAACCGGCTAGAAGGAACAGCCGCTACTGTTGCTATTAGTATAGCCAGAGGAGTAGACATAGTTCGAGTTCACGATGTTTCCCAAATGAAACGAGTTTGTACTATGACAGATTCCATTACTCGCTCCTGGAGGCCTGAAAATTGGACCAATCCGTAGAAATAACACTTGCTTTAGGAACTAATATAGGAAACAAACTACAGAACCTCTTGTCTTGCCTCGAGTGTATCAACGAACAAATAGGACCTATTCATAAAATGTCGTCCATATATCAAACAGAACCATGGGGAAATCCTAATCAAGATCAGTTTTACAACATGGTTATTTCAGGGGGAACTCATTTATCTCCTCTAGCTCTTTTACGGAGTCTAAAAAACATCGAAACTGATCTAGGCAGAGTGACCACAGAAGAGAGATATCAACCAAGAATCATAGACATAGATATTATCTATTATGGAAATGCCTCCATAAACCTATCCGAACCCGATTTAACAATCCCTCATCCTTTTTTGCAGGACAGAGAATTTGTACTAATTCCTTTGAAAGAAATTCAACCTCTAAAATTACATCCACTACTTAAATATTTACCATCAGAGTTACTCAACCTATTGGGAGAACATCCCCAGACTGACATTATCATGAGCAGTTCAGGTTTGATCAACCTACAAAATAGTTGACAATTCTTCTAATCTCAAGCATATTAAAAACTTATTATTTCATTGTTTAGACATAGGGAGATAAGATGCCAGAAAAACAACTTGTATTCGACCAGAACGCACGTTCGAGTTTAATGAAAGGAGTGGACGCACTAGCCAAATGCGTAAGCGTCACTCTAGGCCCCAGTGGCAGAAATGTACTGCTGACCAGAGTATGGGCAATGCCCGTCGTTTGCAGCGATGGAGTCACTATAGCCAAAGAAATAGAATTACCGGACCCTTATGAGAATATGGGAGCTCAAATAGTAAAAGAAGCAGCTTCAAAAACAAATGATATGGTTGGTGACGGAACTACCACTTCAATTGTTTTAAGCCAGGCAATTGTTCAAGAAGGCTTCAAAAACGTTGCATCTGGAGCAAGTGGGATAACTATAAAATCAGGAATAGATAAAGCCGCACAATCAGTCAAAGATCAAATTGAACAAGCATCTATTCCCGTGCATACTAAAGAGCAAATCAATAAAGTTGCTGCATTATCAGCCCATGAAAATGATATCGCTGAATTAATAGCAGAAGCAATGGACAAAGTAGGTAGAGAAGGAATCATCACAGTAGAAGAATCGAACACATTGAGTGATGAATTAGAAATCGTAGAAGGAATGAGATTAGATCGAGGATATTTGTCCCCTCATTTCGTTTCTGATACAGAAAAAATGGAAGTTTCCCTAGATAGCCCATACATATTACTCACGGACCAGAAAATATCTACCGTTCAAGAAATAGTGCCGTTATTAGAGAAGGTATCTGAATCGGGGAATAGGTCCATAGTTCTCATAGCTGAAGATGTAGATGGTGAAGCGCTATCAACATTAGTAGTGAATAAATTGAGAGGAGCACTAAATTGTGTTGCTGTTAAAGCACCTGGATTCGGCGATAGAAGAAAAGCTTTACTTGAGGATGTAGCAATATTGACAGGCGCAACCGTAATTAGTTCAGACACCGGATTATCCCTTGACACAGCTGAACTACAACACTTAGGAAGCACCCGGAGATATATAGCTAACAAAGACGAATCCTTTATAGTTGATGGTGCAGGCCTTGAACAGAATGTTGCAGCAAGAGTAGACCAACTTAAAGTTCAAATAGATAATACAACGTCTGATTATGACCGAGAAAAACTACAAGAACGATTAGCAGCCTTAGTCGGTGGAGTCGCTGTAATAAAAATTGGTGCATTTACAGAACCTGAATTAAATGAGAGAAAATCTAGAGCAGAAGATGCTTTGGCAGCAACTCGAGCAGCAGTAGAAGAAGGCATTGTTCCAGGAGGAGGAGTCACACTTATCAAAGCTCAATCCACCTTGGAAGACCTGCAAAATTCCTTATCTGGCGAAGAAGCTTTGGGGGTAAGAATTGTCAAAGAAGCCCTTACAGCGCCACTAAGTGTGATTGCCAAAAATGCTGGGTATCCAAGTGAAGTGATTATAGATAGAGTAAAGAGTTCCGAGGAAAATTGGGGCTTCGATGCAGAAACAGGAGAGTACTGTGATCTAATTGCCCAAGGAATAGTAGACCCTGCTAAAGTTACTAGATCTGCAGTAGAAAATGCATGCAGCGTAGCTGGAATGCTACTAACTACACAAGCTGTAGTAACAGAAATACCGGTATTCGAACCTCTACCAGATGATATCCAAAGCTTCATGCGAGACTAGAACAATAATTACTCGTTAGCACAATGTGAATAGAGGCTTGTTATGTTAAGTGGAGCACTTGGAAAACAGTCGTTGCTAAATAGGATCAACAGTTCAGTTCCGCTGATTTCTGAATATTTGGATTTGTCTGCGCAAATTCAACAAAATGGATTTGATTGCACGCTGAGACAAATAGAAGTCTTTAAAACTCCCGCTAGGATAGGGACTGATAACGTAGATAGGCAACTGCCTGACACAGAGACATTATTCCCTGATAGTGACGGCTACTACGGACTAGACACAGGTCCTTACCTTGTCACATTAAACGAAATAGTTAACATACCTAATAATCTTATGGCATTGGCTAGACCTAGGTCTAGTTTATTACGTTCTGGTATTTCTATACACACTGCCATTTGGGATGCAGGGTATTCCGGTAGATCCCAATGTTTAGTGGTAAATAATACCGGTTCTAGGTTCCAAATAAAACAGGACAGTAGGATCCTCCAAATGGTGTTCTTATACTTGGATTCTAACGTTCAAGAGGGCTATTCAGGAATTTATCAACACGAAAACACCGGTTAATATAATGTCTATATCAGACACTGTGATTCAATTAGCAAAAGAATGTGGGTTCGATTTAGTCGGTATTACGACAAACAATAATTTCGAAGAATCACAAGCATTCGCAATTCAGCATATCAATCAAGGAAACATGCTTGGGCTAAATTGGTATACCCCTCAAAGAGTTTTGCGAGGAACCCAACCTTCAGAATTAATGCCAGAGGTACAATCTATAATCAGCGTCGGTCTAAATTACTATCAACCTTACAATGCTAATGACGTGACTGATGCACACATAGCGAGATATGCTCAAGGCCGCGATTATCACAAAACGATAAAAAGCATGATTAAAACCTACATAGCGCGTCTCGAAGAGTTAATTAACTNCGGGATNATGGCAAAATGGTATGTAGATGATGGTCCCATGATGGATAAATCAGTTGCTTTTCGCAGCGGATTAGGTTGGTTTGGTAAGAACTCTAATATATTGACTAAAACCCATGGATCTTGGATTTTACTTGGAGAGATACTAACCGATCTAGAATTGGTTCCTAGTCAACCACTGCAGACCTCTTGTGGTGAATGTACTATCTGCATTGATATGTGCCCAACTGGAGCAATTTCAGCACCCTACGTTATCACAAATTCCAAATGTATCTCCTTTCATACCATTGAAAACCGAAGCACAGTACCACCAGAATTGAGAAAATCATTCGGAAACTGGGTGTTTGGCTGCGATATATGTCAGGACGTATGTCCAGTAAACCGATTTTCAAAAGAACACACATCTCGTGAATTCGACACATCTCGAACTCAGACAACCATTAAACATTTACTAGAAATGTCAGAAGACCAATTCAAAAAGCAGTATGCTGGTACCCCTGTTATGAGAGCCAAATATCAGGGCATGAAGAGAAATGCCTGCATAGTNGCNGGGAATCAAATTAATCANGATCATTTACCTGGTCTCACAAATTGTCTATCATCATCAGACCCCATAGTGCGCGGTCATGCAGCATGGGCTTTAGGACAATTTGGAATGGCGGAAACTACTAAATTAATACAGGACGCGTTTAATAAAGAAGAGGATCCCAAGGTGATACAAGAAATTGAGTTAGTACTAAAAGAAATTAAGTAACTAAGGTTTTATTTTTCTCATTTCATCTTCTAATAGATAAAAATCAGTTTTAGGCAACAAATGCAAATTACCTTGAAACGCCATTGGCCAGTCTTCTGGCGCCCATCTTTTTACATACTCAAGCCTAGGAGCAATTTGGTAGGCATCAATATAATCTTCTGGATCCAATAAGATTTCAGTTTTTATCCCTATCTCATATCTCCATCCCATTATATCTTGGTCATTCCAAACATCTTCAGTTACATCCTGATACGGTCTACTGACATGACCCGTCGCAGGAAATTTTTTCGTACCATTGACATAGAATAATATCCGATCTCCTGCTTCTATCCGCTGAATCTTACGTCGATGTTCTCCTGACAGAGGATAGATATCAAAATCTCTATCCATACTGATCTCAAAACTAGCCTGATCGCACACTACCATCCAAAAATTCCGTGGAGTATGAGTCTGATTATTACTATTTTTCGGTTTGCTAGGCACTCGAACGCTCGCTATGTTTATTCATTACAGTAATAGTTTACACTAGAAAATCCTTGCCTTAAACCTAATTGTTCCCTTTTTTGATTTGGTGTACTATTCAGGCAGTTCAAAAATAAAGGAACGAGTTATGACTTTACAAATCCAAAAGAAATTAGCCGCTATTGTAGGAGTAGCAGAATCAGATGAGATTGGAAGGGTTCCTAACAAATCCTCTTTGCAACACCATGCAGAAGCCGCTTATAACGCATTAGAGGATGCCGGACTAAAGATCTCAGACGTAGACGGATTATTCACCGCTGGGTTCTCTACTTTGCTCACAGCAGAATATTTAGGCGTTGAACCTCGTTTCACTGACAACACATCAGTAGGAGGATCCTCATTCGTTATACACGTAGCACATGCAGTTGCAGCTATTCAAGCAGGATATTGCAAAGTCGCTCTGATCACACACGGGCAGGCAGGCAGATCTACCCGTGCCCGTGTTCCAGTTGATGCAAACCTCCCTATAGCCCAATATGAAACCCCCTATGGATTTATTGGCCAGCCTATAAACTACGCTTTGGCATGTTCTAGGTACATGGATAAATATGGCCGAGATAAAACTAGAGAAGGAATGGCGGAGATCGCAGTCTCAACTCGNAAATGGGCCAATTTAAACCCNAAGGCNATGATGTACGAAACACCNATGTCATTCGATGACTATCACGATTCTCGNTGGATATCTTGGCCATTTCATCTACCNGATTGCTGCCTGACCACNGACTCAGGAGCTGCTATTGTTGTAGCTTCNCCAGANGTTGTAGGNGAGACATCCAAANAGCCNGTATGGATTTTAGGAGCGGCTGAATCACACGATCACAATATGATTAGCATGATGCCAGATATGACTTCGACAGTATCCAGAACTACAGGGCCCTTGGCCTTACAGAGAGCTGGATTAAACCATGATGATATTGACCTCACAATGATTTATGATTCATTTACATATACAGTCATGGCATCACTAGAAGGATTAGGGTTTTGTGGTCCTGGAGAGGCTGCTGACTTTGTTAAAAATCAACGTACAGCTCCTGGTGGTGACTTTGCATTGAATACTAATGGAGGAGGATTGTCATATAGCCATCCTGGCATGTATGGAAGTTTTCTATTAGTAGAAGCTGTACGGCAATTGAGAGGAGAGGCGGGAGACCGACAAATCAAATCNAGACAAAATCCTAANGATGANCCTCAAATCTCTCTAGTGAATGGTACAGGNGGNTCATTATCATCNACCGGAACTGTNATCNTAGCGAGAGACTAAAAAGTAAATTAAATCGAGCATTACGAATAGCGATGGAAATAGTTATAATTGGATTACCTCAGAGTGGNAAAAGTTCATTGTTCGATGCCTTAACTAAAGGCATATCCGCAACCTCTGGAATCGGTAACGGGATAGACATGAAAATTGGTACCGCAAAAGTTCCAGATGAAAGATTGGACAAACTTGCCGAAATGTACAAACCCCAAAAAGTAATCCCTGCTGAAATCAAATACTGGGATCCCCCGGGAATGGAAAGTGGTATTTCAACAGAAAGCGTATCTGGAAGATACCGGAACATATTACAATCAGCAGATGCGTTACTTATATGCATCCGTGCTTTCGAGAGTCCATTTATCCCTCACATAAAAGGAGATGTAGATCCTCTAAGAGACCTCAACTCAATCTTAGAGGAACTCATCTATTCCGATTTAGATATGGCCGACAATGCATTAACTAGATTGCAAGAAGGGATTAAAAAGGCTAAGCCCGAAGAACGCCCAACTGTAGAACGCCAAATAGACAGTATGTCTCAAATAAAACAAGCTCTGGAAAAAAATATTCCTGTCTCTGAAATAGAAAGTTCCTTGGCAGATATCCAATTCTTGTCAAACTATCAATTTCTTACGAACAAACCTGTAATAGTTGTGTATAACATTGGAGAATCTTCAGACGAAATGCATTTATTGGAGAAGATTTCCACATATAATGGTACATTGTCTGAAATATCAGTACCTGCTCAAACAGAAGCAGAATTATCTCAAATGTCACTAGAGGAAGAGTTGGAATTTAGAAATGACCTGGGATTAGAGCACTCTGCATGTGACCAAATTATCAACGCGACTTATTCAGGGCTTAATCTAATATCTTTCCTAACAGTAGGCCCTGATGAAGTACGAGCTTGGCCAGTAGGAGCTAACTTGACTGCCCCTGAGGCAGCTGGTGCAATCCACACTGATTTCATTAAAGGGTTCGTCAAGGCAGAAGTAGTAACCTATGAAAATCTTCTCAAATGCGGAGGATGGACAGAAAGCAAAAAAGAAGGTCTATGCAAGTCAGAAGGCAAAACATACGAAGTGCAAGACGGTGATATTATCAATTTCTTGATAAACCAGTAATAAGTATGGCTAAACCAACAATTCGTATTCGCCAATACAAGTCATCTGATCATACTGATGTGTGTAAGTTATTTACAGATGGATTGAGTAGATTGATATATCCCGAGGGATTTGACATACAGCCGTACATCTCAGAATCCCTCAGCGACGATCTCTCAAAAATCGAATCCACTTACATAATGGACACAGGATCCAATTTTTGGGTGGCAGAATTTGACGCCGAGATCATAGGCATGACCGCCATTAAGAAAATCAATGACTCTACTGCAGAGCTTCGTAGAATGAGCGTCTCAGAATCCAGTAGAAGATCACACGTAGCATCTTCTCTATTAGAAACCGCAGAAACTTTCTGTAACAACAATATGTATAACACATTAAGGCTTACCACAACTACGGTTCAGGTTCCAGCAATCAATTTATATCAAAAATTCGGATTCAAAGAATATGATCGTACAACGCACGGACTAATCACTGCTATACATTTCAGCAAACATTTGCCTGAGCCCTAATATTCAATAGGTTTCGCTAAACTCAAATCATGGCCGTCAGGGTCTTTCAAATGAATATATCTTTCATTCCATGATGCGTTTTTAGGTTTGTCTTCGATAAAAACTCCTGTATCTTTCAAAGCATCATACATAGCATCAACATCTTCAACGTGTATGATAAATCTTCCCCATCCACTCATGATGGGACCTTCGCGCAGGCTAAGATTTATGAAAGAACCGGACAATTCCAGAGACGAAAAAGTGTTGTGATATCCACCGTATATCAATTTGAACCCTAATAAATCTTTATAGAAATGAACAGACTTTTCCATTTCGGAAACATTTAGAGTAATGGCATTCAAGGACATTACGATGTTAATCCGACTCTAGTTTTTTACTTTTCAACGCTCCATACATGAAGCCTAAAGCAGACATACTTCCGCTATATAAAGGGGCTATGAAAACAATGATCCAAACCAATGCTTTAGCCCTGCCCTCAAATTCGTACACTCCCAATTGGCTACCTGAAACCAATAATATTATGATTGCAAGTAAGACTATTAAAGCCACGATAAGACCCAACGTGAGCCCTTGCACCCCTACGCTATCATTAAGATTCTTAGCTTTCTTTGCGGTACGGTAAGCCGCCACAAATGGGACTAAAGGCACAACAATAATAAGAAGGAAATGCACTCCTGGAATCACCACTACAGGAGCACACGCAGCCCACATAAGGAACATAATACCGAGGGAACGAAAAGCAGTCTTTAACATATTTGAGGACTCTCATATACAAATTTCCTGTACATTATATATCTCTGTATCAAAATCTAAAATGCGGATAGTTAGCCATAAGAACGTTTGACAATTAATATATCCATTATTAAACTTGGATTATGAAACAAATAAGTGTGATCTGCGCCTGTATGAACCTCCAAACATAAATGGAGGGTAAGCACTCACGATTCTTGAAACACCCTCCTTGCCGGAGGGTGTTTTGGTGTCAATCACATAATATGGACATAAAACATGAATGAAAAACCTATAACCCTTACACCTGAACAAGTAAAACGGTATTCGAGACATTTAATCATGAATGATGTAGGAAGCAGTGGGCAAAGAAAGCTGCTGGATGCCAAAGTCTTAATATTGGGAGCAGGAGGTCTAGGATCTCCTTCTGCAATTTACCTTGCATTGGCAGGAGTAGGGACTATCGGCTTAGTCGATTTCGACGTAGTTGACCTGTCTAACTTACAAAGACAAGTACTCCACCACACATCAGATGTAGGCCGTTCCAAACTAGAATCGGCTCGAGATAATATCAAAGCATACAATCCAGACATCAACGTTGTCCTTCATGAAACAAGATTAGAGTCGGAAAATGCGATGGAAATTATTGGGAATTACGACATGGTAATTAACGGAGCGGATAACTTTGCGACCAGATATCTAGTAAATGATGCGTGCTACCTCTTGAATAAACCTCTTATTGACGGAAGCATCCTGATATTTGACGGACAATCCACAGTATTTACTCCAGGGAACGGATGCTATAGATGCCTGTTCCCATCTCCCCCTCCTCCTGGCATGGTCCCCAATTGTGCTGAAGCTGGAGTGTTGGGAGCTTTGACAGGATTAGTAGGCAGCATTCAATCTACGGAAGCTCTGAAATATATCTTAGGTATCGGAGAAAGCCTAGAATCCCGTCTTTTGATAATAGATGCACTAAGTATGACATTCAGAGAATTTAAATTAAAAAGAAACCCTAACTGCCCTCTATGCGGAGATAATCCCTCGGTGACCGAGTTGATAGATTACGAAATATTTTGTGGTATCACAGAAGATACTCCGGCAATGTCTTAAATGGATATCTGCAAAACATATACTTATAAAGCAACTTGTTGTTGCCTGTGTACACCATTGTAGGAAAGGGCATAATCAACACGTATTGAGCCCTCTCCGCAAGGATAGAGGGCTTTTTTTTACAGATATATCTAAGGAAAAAGCATATGAGCACAATTAAAGAGCCAAATGGTTATCAAAATAGTATCCTTCAAACTATAGGTTGCACACCTATAGTAAAACTCAATCACATGAGCCCAAACCCTAATGTAGATATATTTGTAAAACTAGAAGGCCAAAACCCTACAGGCTCAGTAAAAGACAGAATAGCTCTCAAAATGATCACAGAAGCTGAAAATAGCGGTGAAATCTCAGNAAGCCGTACTATCCTAGAGCCCACAAGTGGTAACACAGGAATTTCGATNGCNCTCGTAGGAAAACTGAAAGGATACAAAGTTACTGTGGTGATGCCTGATAATGTCAGNGAAGAGAGGACTCAANTTTTAGAAGCATATGGAGCNAATATNATCTATTCAGAAGGGGAGAAAGGNAGTAACGGCTCCATNGAATTAGCTCAAGACATAATCTCAAAGAATTCTGACGATTATTACATGCCNTATCAATATGGTAATTCATCCAANCCAGGTGCGCACTACGAAGGTACNGGGCCTGAAATACTGAACTCTTTGCCAGATGTNGATATGTTTATTGCGGGGCTNGGGACCGGNGGGACTTTAACTGGAACNGGCAAATACTTAAAAGAACAAAATCCAAATATAAAAATAATTGCCGTGGCGCCAGAGCCCGATGACTTNATTTCAGGGTTACGGAGGCTTGANGATGGCTTTATNCCTCCTATCCTCGATATCAATGTATTAGATGCCAGACTTCTGATCAGTAGCTTTGACGCTTTTAAAACTACCAAAGACCTTCTAGAAAAAGAAGGGATTTTCGCAGGAATATCTTGTGGTTCTGTAGTGTACGGGGCCATAAAGCAAGCTGAAAGAATNAAAGAAGGCAAAATTGTCTGNCTTCTCGCTGATGGAGGCTGGAAATACTTAAGTACAAGTCTTTGGACCAAAGANTACCCTCAATTAGCAGAAGAATCCAAAGGTAAAATTTGGTGGTAAGTAANNGATTATCTCCTACGAATAAAAGCTAATGGTTAGTTGAAACAATTTCGTATGAGTGCTAGAATATATCAAAAGCGGGTCTGACCCGCTTTCTTGCTGATTAACGCACGTGAAAAAATTNAAAGATGGGGTACAAGTCGATGAAAAGTGATTTCTTTATAGCACTAACTCAATTGGCATCTGAACGCCATCTTCCTAAAGAACAAGTNCTNGANGCNATAGANATGGCNNTNGCATCNGCNTTCAANAAAGANTANCCTGANTCNGCNGACAACATNTCNGTNACNCTAGANCCNAATAGTGGNGACATTAACGTATATNNANTAAAANNNGTNGTNGANACAGTANNNGATCCNNCNANNGAAATACAANTAAANGATGCCGNTAAAGNTNNAACCTGGNTTGAGTGTCGGAGATGAANTNAANACNTCNNAACCNNTNTCTCANAATGCNAGCCGAATTGCNGCACAAACAGCTAAGCAAGTAGTNCTNCAAAGACTACGTGAAGCAGAGCGAGAAAGNCTGTATGAAGAATTCTACCAACACAAAGATACGGTGATGTCAGGAGTCGTAGANCAAGTCGAACCNGGGAAAGCTGTAATAATCGAACTNGGTAGAGCACAAGCAGTGATGCCTGGNGANGAACAGGTATATGTAGAACGCTACAGAAAAGGACAGAGAACAAAAGTATTCGTGGTAGACGTAAGAAATTCAGCCAAAGGNCCCGCTATTATCGTCTCCAGAAGCCACCCTGATTTGCTCAAAAGACTTTTTGAAATAGAAGTTCCTGAAATAAATGGAGGNGTAGTNTCCATCCAAGCNGTAGCGCGAGAAGCNGGNTCCAGAAGTAAAATAGCCGTTTCAACCACACAAGACGGAATAGATCCNGTCGGGTCATGCATAGGTGTNCGTGGTAATCGTATCCAAAGTATTGTTAACGAACTGCAAGGTGAAAANATTGATGTAGTCCAATGGGANTCAGATCCTAAGGTATTTATATCCCGATCNATAAGTCCTTCAGAAGTAGTGCATGTCGAATTAGCCCAAGGAGAGCCTACNGCTACTGTGGTAGTGCCNGANAAACANTTATCTTTAGCAATTGGGAAAGACGGNCAGAATGCAAGATTAGCGGCACGNCTNACTGGGTGGAAGCTAGACATTAAAGGCCACGCAGAATGGGAAGTAATNAGAAAAGAAATGGAAGAAACCCTNGCCCAGCAAAAAGCTGCAGAACCTGAAGTTNTAGAAGAAGAAANAGTGACCGAAGACGNNGNGGCTCAANAGACTGTTGANCTGGTTGAGGCAAATGAAGNCTCAGAAGATCAATCNGAACCTNNANCNGAAACAGCAACAGCCACGGCAACANTTGNAACAGAGACTCCNATATCCAAAGAAGACGAAGACGCNATCCTCGAAGCTCTGATNTTAGAAGAAGAACAAGCAGATTNAGCTCCTGAAGAATCGGANGAAGGATTATCTATTGANGCTCTTGAAGAATTTACAATCGAAGATCTCGAGGACATGNATGACATCAATGANGGAGATNTNNATTTCCCTCANTTGGGGNNAANCGCAGGATTAATCAGATTCGCTGAAGACATAGTGGAAGANAATGAAANATCTGGTAGCTCCCGAAGAAGAGGTTCTGGNCGATCAAATAATCAAAGAAGNTCAAAAGGATCAACTAGATAGTCTATTAGGACTTAAGCTGATACTTCAAGGCGTAAGGAGGATTCGATGAATTCAAACTCATCCGAAACTCAAACTGAATCCGTGGCAAANGAAAAAAGCNNTACGAGATCAACATCTCGCAGAGCTCTATCCTTGCCTGAAAATATTAGNGTGAAAAATCTCGCTGANTTAATNGATGAAGATCCAGTCGATGTAATTAAGCAATTAATGAGAAACGGNATCATGGCTGGGATGAATCAAGTAATAGATCATCAGGTAGCAAAACTGATAACTAACGCCTACGGAATTCCTGCCAGGTACGTCGGAGATTCCAAGTCATCCAGCCAAAAACTAGGAGCTACGGTCACAACTAACAAAGACTTCCCAATAAGAGCGCCAGTCGTAACGATTCTAGGACATGTAGACCATGGCAAAACTTCCCTCCTAGACAAAATCAGGGAAACAAATGTAGCGGATAAAGAACACGGAGGAATCACNCAACACATTGGAGCATACCAAGCGGACTATAACGACGGCAAAATAACGTTCTTAGATACTCCCGGTCACGCCGCTTTCACAGCCATTAGGTCAAGGGGTGTGAGNTTAACCGACATAGCTGTGCTGGTAGTCGCAGCAGATGATGGNCTCATGCCACAGACTATCGAAGCAATAAACCATGCCAAAGCTGCTNANGTACCTTTAATTGTTGCAATGAATAAAATAGATGTTCCNGGAGCNGATACAGACAAAATCAAACGTCAACTCAGCGAAGAGGAACTTCTNGTTGAGGACTGGGGNGGAGATATTATAGCTGTGCCTGTGTCTGCTAAAACAGGTGAAGGTATAGACGACTTATTAGANAACATNAATCTTCTCGCAGAAATTCTGGAATTACATGCTAATCCTGATAGCACTGCGTCAGGCGTAGTAGTCGAAGCGAAATTAGATAAGCAAAAAGGACCAACTGCAACAATATTAGTACAAGAAGGAACTCTAAAAGTCGGCGACTACATATACGCAGGCCACAGTTGGGGCAGAGTCAGGGCTCTAACAAACCACTTATCTGAATCCCTCACTGAGGCAGCCCCGGGTACACCTGTTGAAATTCTCGGAATGAGTTCTACTCCAGAAGCTGGAGCTGTATTGAAGGTCGTAGGTTCAGAACGAGAAGCCCGTGCCCAGATTAACGAAGCATCGAATCTAAACTCTGCATCAAAAACCTTAACCCTAAACGAAGTAGTACAAAAAATAGANTCTGGAGAACTACGCACCNTNAATCTAGTATTGAAAGCGGACGTCCAAGGAAGCGTTGAAGCCGTTCACCAGTCCATCGAAGCCATTGAATCAGATAACGTACAAATACAAGTTATCCATACNGGAAGCGGAGCAGTCAATGAATCCGATATTTTATTGGCTAGTGCATCAGACGCCATTATAGTGGCTTTTGCACTACCTGAAGACCCAAGCGTATCTAGAATAGCAGAACGTTCTAAAGTCGAAGTACGCCATTACAACATCATCTATCAATTGTTAGAAGATATGCAAAAAGCGGTAGATGGAATGATTGATGGGGGAATCAACGACATCTACATTGGGAAAGCAGAGATAAGAGAAATTTTCCCTGGAAAGAAAAACACTGCCATCGGGGGCTGCAGGGTAATAGACGGTAAAATCCTCAAGAACGCAATGGTTCGAGTTATACGTCAGGAAGAAATTATCGGGGACTATGCTGTCCTAAGCTTAAGGCATTTTAGAGATGAAGTTAATGAAATGGCTACTGGCACAGAATGCGGAATCCAATTAGATAGTTTTAATGACTACATGGAAGGAGACATCCTAGAAATCCATAGAGAGCAATAACATTAGTGTAATTGGAGATTGTTTAGATGACTAGAAGAATCGAACGAATCAACGAAACTCTGCGGGCCGAACTCAGTCAGTTGCTGATGAAAGATACCAACGATCCCAGATTAGATGGAATCATAACAATCACTGAAGTGAACGTTTCCCCTGACATGAAAAACGCACAAGTCTTCCTGAGTGTTTTGGGGACCGAGCAACAGCAAACNGATGCTCTTGAAGGTATGAAATCAGCTGCTAGTTTTCTTCGGCGTGGACTCAAATCCAGAATGCTATTGAGGAATACTCCCTTCCTATCCTTCAAGTTAGACAAATCCGNAGAATTGGGCGATAACCTCCTTCGCCTGATCTCTAAAGCCAACACCNAATAAATCAGGAGTCTTCATGGTCAACGGGTTCCTGAACCTCTACAAACCTCCTGGCATCACTTCAATGGAAGCCGTAAGGCAAATCAAAAAACCTTTAGGAAGAATCAAAGTTGGACATTGCGGAACTTTAGACCCTTTAGCAGAAGGAGTACTTCCCATAGCAATTGGGACGGCATCCCGTATAGTAGAATATGTACTCCATGAATCCAAAACTTATAAGGCCCGAATACAGCTGGGCCAAACAACAAATACCTTTGACTCCGAAGGTATTGTCACAAACACACAGCCCACGTCCCACATCACCTCCGAATTGATCCAAGACACACTAAAGAACTATCTGGGCAATATCAGCCAAGTACCTCCTATTTTTAGCGCCCTCAAAAGACAAGGTAAGCCTTTATACAAGTATGCCCGAGAAGGCCAACAAATCGACATAGAGCCCCGGGAAGTCATCATTCATAATATAGACCTGTTAGCCGTCACCAACCTTTATATAGACCTAAGAGTGGAATGCGGGGCAGGCACTTACATTAGATCTCTAGCCCACGATCTCGGCAATTCCCTCGGATGTGGAGGCCACCTGTCATCATTGATCAGGGAAGAGTCATCAGGTTTCAACATAAGAGATACAATATCNTTAACTGACATCANCAGAAACATAACCCAATCACCAGATCACCTCCTGAAGTACCTCCTCCCAATAGATGCGCCAATCAAGCACATGCCTAAACTAGGAATAACACATCTGAGTGCACTCGATTTACGTCATGGACGGTCGATCCCTGCTCATCATCATCAAGGATTGTATTCGGAGTCGCCATTGNGCCGTGCTTATAACCCGAACAGCACCTTCATTTCCATCATTGAATTCAACGATTCAAATGGCACCTGGAAACCTGTAAAAGTGTTTTATTAATCTTCGGTGACAACTACATATTGAGAATGNGACCCATTCCTATATATAATCAGCAAATCTTNCGGCGACCTGAGCTAGTTACAGGTCATTTCTTGCCGGAGGGACCATAAAATAAAGGAGACACACAATGGCAGCGAATCATACAGATGATGGATTAAGACAAAAGATCGAAGCACAAATCAACGAGTATCAGGAAAACGTCTCAAAGTTTTTTGATTCAGGTAATAAATCTGCCGGCGCACGAGCAAGGAAAGCACTGCTGGAAATGACAAAAACCGGAAAAGAATTAAGAAAAAAGATCCAAGACATAAAGAACACCTCGAAATAAACCAAAAAACCATTCCCATCATAAATAGTCAATATGGACTAATGGGAATGGTTATCATTTACAATATAAATACGTACGGCGTACATAAATCCCGTATCTCTTGTTGACAGATAAGGATTGTATCTAGCGCCTTATTTCTGTATTATGCTCTTATAGGATACCAAAATAGTACTGTGTAGCTATAATTTTTTAATTATTAACGTCCACAGTACAGAAGAAAATAAGGAGGGCCTATGGAAGCATATTGCTTTAAATGCAGATCCAAAAAAGAAATCCAAAATGCTACGGCAGTAACCTTGAAAAACGGAAGACCCGCAACACAAGGTACCTGTGGAGTATGTAGCACCAAGTTGTTTAGAATCGGAAAATCTTCATAAACAACAAGCTGGCGCTTGCTTCCTNNAGGAAGCAAGCGATCGGTTAAATGAAACTATCCACAAAAACCACACACACCTGTGGCATCTGTGGCACCTCAATACGGCGTACTAAATACGTTGTCCTCGATAAATATAGGCTACACAATTCTTACCCAATCACCACAAAATGCGTGCATTGCTTTTTACTGGACGTAAACCTAATCAAACGAAGTTTGATTATATGTTTTGTAGTAGGGTCAATTTTAAATATCCTTAATTACGGGAACTATCTTAACCCCGCAATCATACTTGAGTCCTATATAAAACTAGGCCTAAATTACCTTGTTCCGTTCCTAGTATCAATAACTACTGCTGCGTTCATTAGCAGGGTAAGATAATCATCAACAATATTCACGAATCACAGAAACTACTGTACCTCTCACACTGATATTATCCGCTGCCACAAAAATAGGAGCCATATTACTATTAGCAGGTTGCAGCCTAACCACTCCATTCTCATGAAAATAAATCTTCTTTAAGGTAGCTTCTTCTTCTTGGATTAACCAAGCAACCACTGTTTGGCCGTTTTGCGCTGTATCTGTAGCCTTTATGATCACGACGTCTCCATCATCAATACAGGAATCAATCATAGAGGTTCCTTCAACTCTCAAGCCGTAAAGATTTTCATCCCTGGATATCCCACCAGGCACATCGATGTATTCTGAATCGAATTCATCACCACCGGCAACCATATCTCCATATACGGGTAGAGGATAGCCTGCAGCAATCTTGCCAAGCACAGGAACTTTGTAGGCAGATGTTTTTGTGGCTCTATTATTGCCTTCGGACAATTCAATCCCGCGAGCTACATCCTTACGACGTGTCACCAATCCTTTCTTCTGTAAAATCTTTAAGTTATAGTCCACCACAGAAGTGGAGCTTATATTGCATAGCCCCTGAATATCTCTNACTGTAGGAGGNAGCTCGTTCTCTTCAGANAACGAGCTTATCGCCTCCATNATTTGNANTTGCCNATTAGATAATTTTGAATCGTCCATAAAGTCTCACTTTTAAAACATTTGTTCTAATNTACCACAATCTGGCACGTAGAGAAAGTATCAANAAGTGGAATTATGACACGTATATTATTTATCCGTATGCATTTTCACCATGGTCGCTAACATCTAAACCTTCATCTTCTTCNGCTTCTGTAGNACGTANTCCTAAGCCTGGNATAATATCCAATACTTTTAATATAACCAGTGTGGCCACAAGTGAGTAGACNACNGTGGCAACTATAAGAATTAGNTTTTCNATGAGCAAATCAGNNGAGCCTTCTAGGATTCCTTTGGCTCCTCCTATTGCCTCAGCNGCAAATACTCCGGTACCTATAAGTCCAATCATGCCACCTANGCCGTGCACAGCGAAAACATCTAATGCATCGTCAAGGTTAACCTTNGACTTGAAGTATACCNCGTAGTATGTGATGACACCACTTATCAAACCTAATATCAAAGCAGCCTCTACACCCACGAATCCCGAAGCTGGAGTAATAGTAGCTAATCCGGCAATTGCTCCAGTAGCAGCGCCAACACCACTGACTTTTCCGCCATGCATCAAGCTTAGTATTACCCAAACCATCATAGCAGTGGCCGCTGAAGTGTTTGTCACTAAAAACGCGCTTACAGCTTGACCGTTAGCAGCCAGTCCTGAACCTGCATTAAATCCAAACCATCCAAACCAGAGCATTGAAGCACCGAGGATTACAAATGGGACGTTGTTAGGGGACACCCCTGGATTTCTTCTTCTNCCTACCAAAGCGGCAGCCGCTATAGCAGCTATACCTGCATTAATATGCACAACTGCTCCACCAGCAAAATCTANGGCACCTCTATTAGCAAGCCAGCCATCACTAGCCCATACCCAATGTGCGATCGGAGCATATACAAAGGTCACCCATAGTACTAAAAATACCAAATAAGTTTTAAACTTAAATCTTTCACAAAAAGCTCCTGTAATCAAAGCAGGAGTGATAATAGCAAACATCATTTGAAAAATCACAAAAACTTGCTCTTCAGCGGAATCTACTCCAGTCAAAGCAAAATTATTCAGTGATCCTATGAAAGCATTACCGCCTTCACCAAACGAAAGACTATACCCCCACAAAACNCAGACTACACTGACCAATCCTAAACATATAAATGAATACATGATAGTGGACAAAAGATTTTTANNTTGGACCAACCCTCCGTAGAATAGGGCCAATCCAGTGGTCATAAATAGGACCAACGCTGAACACGTTAGCATCCATGCAATAGTTCCAGATTCCATACTTCCTCCCTCATATTCATACCATATTTTGTTTTTATTATGAACCTGAATACGGCGGAGTCTATTACACAAATGTCAAGTATATGTTACATCAACACTATGGTTCCAAAGGAACTATAGAAGAACGAGGGGTAGTAGTTGGAAGATAGTCTACTTAGTAGCGGACTTAGCAGACGCTATTAATCTAGACTTTGACCTCGCAGCAGTATTTTTATGCATTAGTTTCTTGCCTGCCACTTTGTCCAATTGTTGTACAGCTTTATTTACTAATGATTGTACTTGCTCAGTATCTTCATCAGAGGCTATGGCCTTCTTAGCGGCGCTCACAATCGTGCGCGTCTCACTCATTATACTGTGATTATGCAATTGCTTAGTCTTAGATCGCCTATGTGCTTTTTCAGCCGGCATTGTTTGTCACCTACGATATTTGTATACGACAGTATACACTATTTTGGGATGAGTGCCTATTAAATGTCTAGATTCTTAACCGTTCTGGCGTGAGCTTGAATAAAGCCTTTGCGAGGAGCAACTGCCTCTCCCATCAACGTTGTAAATACCTCTACCGACTGTAGAACATCATCTATGTTGACTTGCAACATTTGCCTTGTGTCTGGATCCATTGTAGTTTCCCAAAGTTGATCAGGATTCATTTCACCTAACCCTTTGTATCTTTGGGTTTGCAATCCTCGTTTACCTTCAAAATCTTCAAGAACAGAATCTTTTTCATTTTCTGTATAAGCATATCTGGAATCACTACCCGCCTGTATTTTATACAAAGGAGGTTGCGCTATGTATAAAAATCCGTTTTCAATCAAAGGAAGCATACGTCTATAGAAAAAGGTAAGTATCAACGTTCTGATATGCGATCCATCAACATCGGCATCGGTCATGATGATTACCTTGTGATATCTCACCTTCGAAGCATCAAACTCCTCCCCTTCTCCTGCTCCGATTGCGGCAATCATAGATCTTATTTCATCATGCCCTAATATTTTATCTGGCTGTTGCAGGACTCTCTCAACATTAAGAATCTTACCTTTCAGGGGCAAAATTGCTTGGAATTGCCTATCTCTTCCCATCTTAGCCGACCCTCCAGCTGATTCACCTTCCACAATATACAATTCCGACTTTCCAGGATCTCTCTCTGCACAATCTGCCAATTTACCTGGCAAAGAAGAACCATCCAAGGCATTTTTCCTGATAACCAATTCTCTTGCCTTTTTCGCAGCATCACGTGCCTTTTGGGAAGTCAGACACTTTTCAATGATTTTCTTTGCATCAGTAGGAGTTTCTTCTAAGTATCTAACTAATCCTTCGCTCACTATAGTATCAACTGCCCCTCTGATCTCTGCATTACCTAATTTGGTTTTGGTTTGGCCTTCAAACTGGGGATCTGTAAGTTTGACACTTACCACAGCTGATAGACCTTCTCTAACATCATCTCCGATTAAGTTTGGCTGTTCCTCTTTGATAAACCCTTGCTTCCTTGCATAATCATTCAGTATGCGCGTAAGGGCTAACCTGAACCCCGTTAAATGAGTACCACCTTCCTGCGTATTTATACAATTGGCGAACGAGTAAACGGATTCTGTATATCCTTGATTGTATTGAACAGCCACCTCAACGACTGCTTCCGGAACTTCTTTCTGATAATAAAACGGTACTTCATGAAGATAAGACCTATTCTTATTCATGTTCCTTACCAAGTTNGCTATTCCTCCGTCAAAAAAGTAAGTTCGTTCAATATCTCCTTTACGGCTTTTGTCATGCCAATAGCTAGTAAAATGAATNTTTAAGCCTTTGTTCAAATATCCTATTTCTTTGAAGTGACTGGTAAGAATATCGAAATCAAAGTCCACATTTGGAAATATCTCAGGATCCGGCGTGAATTTAATCGTGGTCCCATGTATTTCAGTTGTACCTGTCACTTCCAGTTTACCGGTTGATATGCCTTGATTATATTTTTGGGTATAAATTTTGCCTTCNCTATGTATCTCGGCTGTGACGTTACAAGATAACGCATTAACGACGGATGCTCCTACTCCGTGCAAACCACCGCTGACCTTATANGCCCCTCCTCCGAATTTGCCNCCAGCATGCAAAGTGGTCATGACTGTTTCCAGAGCAGATAGGCCTGTGGTTGCGTGTTTATCCACAGGGATACCNCTACCGTTATCTGTTAAAGCTATTTCNCCTTCTTCGGAGATTGTGATCGTGACAGTATCACAGAATCCNGCCATTGCCTCATCTACNCAGTTATCNAAAATTTCATAAATTAAATGATGTAGACCTCTTTGATCAGTGCTTCCAATATACATTCCGGGCCTGACTCTGACTGCCTCCAGACCTTCCAGTACCTGAATGTCTTTTGCTGAATAAGATTTATTCGGTTGCTTTGTGCTCATATACTTTGACTTGGCTGACAAATTTTCTATTTACGCTAAATAGAGAACAGCTACTCTATTTTACCAAAAATAACCTTATAAAACCTTGTCATAATGTCACTGGATTACAGTTTAATGTCTAGTTTTATTTGCAACTGTCCCAATAGTTATTTCCTATCAAAAAGGACTGGACGGCATATTCCAAAGGTTTAAACAATGGTACTGGTAAATTATCCCGAGCAAACCATCCAAAAGTTTCAAATTTTTCAGGCTCTTTAATATCAGGNCANTGNNCTTCGNTNAATACACTGAGAAATTCTACATCCAAATAATGCTGTCCATATTCAATAACGTTAGCCACACAGAGGAACTGTAAATNTTTTAATATCAGTCCAAATTCCTCTTTTGCTTCCCTTCTTGCGCATTCTTCTAAAGTTTCGCCAAATTCCAGATGCCCTCCAGTTGAACCCCAAGTGCCATTTGCATGCGCCCCTTTTCGTTTGGATAAAAATATAAGACCATCTTTAATCAATAATACCCCTACTCCAACTNTTACATGGTCCAATTTTAACCAGCCTAGAAAAATTTAGTGTATTATACTTCCTCGGTTGATATAATGTTTAGATGTCCAATGTTAAGTGGCTGGCAGTGTGCGATTGANTAATCCTCGCCCACAGGCTGCAAGCATCCACATTTATTGGTTGACAAGCCCATTACGGAATTAAATGCTTTATGAAGAAACGAATACTAACCGGCATCAGGCCAACAGGTAAACTCCACCTAGGACACTATGTAGGAGCCTTGGAAAACTGGATTCGACTACAAGATGAATACGACTGTTTCTTCCTAATAGCAGACTACCAAGCNCTTGGTGACCATATAGACGAAATGGAAAATATCAANACTGCTGTTCGTGATGTAGTCCTTGACTGGCTAAGTGTTGGGTTAAATCCTGAGCAGTCAACCTTCATTGTGCAAAGTTATGTGCCGGAACATGCCGAGCTCGCCATGCTACTATCTATGTTGACTCCACTTGGAATGCTAGACAGAAACCCCACATTGAAATCGGAGCGAGAACGTATTTCAAATACTAGCCTATCCGTTGGATTTTACACTTACCCTGTAAGCCAAGTTGCAGATATATTGCTACCCAAGGCCCATCTAGTACCTGTAGGGGAAGACCAACTACCTCATATAGAGATGACACGGGAAATCGCAAGGAGATTTAATAACCGTTACGGGGACGTATTCCCTGAACCAGATAGCTTAGTTGGACGAGTAGCAAGGTTAATGGGAACAGATGGACAGGCAAAAATGAGCAAAAGTATAGGCAATGTGATATACCTATCCGACGAACCGGAAACAGTTACAAAAAAAATCATGTCAATGTATACCGACCCCACTCGGCTACGAGCCACAGATCCTGGACACGTAGAAGGTAACCCTGTGTTCCAATACCATGACGCATTTAATGATGATGTTGCAGAAGTGGCTGACCTTAAAGAAAGATATACAAAAGGCAAAGTAGGAGACGTAGAAGTCAAACAAAAACTTATAGAAGCTGTCAATAAATTCTTGGAGCCTATCCGTGAAGTGAGAACCCAATATGAACAGGATAGGAATTATGTTGATGAATGTATTGAAAACGGCTCAGCAAAAGGAAGGGCAACTGCTCAAGCCACAATGGAAGAAGTCAGAGATAAGATGGGTCTTAAATACGGATCTTTGTCTTAATTATTGCACTCGCAATTTTAACTGTTAGATGAACATACCAATTTCTGAAACCAACAAATCCGCTCTGTTAGTAGCACAAGAAGCAGCTACTATATCAGGTGATTATATTCAAAGCAGATTCAATACTGAAATGAAAATCTCTTTCAAAGGGCGTACAGATATAGTCACAGATGTGGATACCCAATCAGAAAAATTGGCTATAGATTACCTAAAGTCCGAATACCCTCACCACAACATACTTTCTGAGGAATCTGACCCGTTTGATCAAGGTTCGGAATACACTTGGATTATAGACCCAATTGACGGGACTAAAAACTACGCATCTGGCATTCCTCATTTCTGTGTCGTTGTAGCATTAGGAATAACCGATCCAGTCACTAGAACCCTAGATATAATTGTTGGAGTCACATTTGATCCCGTTAGGAACGAAATGTTCGTTGCAGAAAAAGGACAAGGAGCGTTTTTGAATGGGGAGCCCATTCATATATCGGACAAATCCAAAGTTATAGATTCTATATTAGGATTTGATTTAGGTTATGTTGATGATAAAGCAACTTCCGCACTGGCGATGATTCACCAGGATCTGTGGCCAAATCTTCAAGGGTTTCGACTGATGGGCTCATCTGCCTTAGGATTAGCATATGCAGCTTGCTCAAGAATAGATCTATACTTCCACCATTCTCTATCTGCTTGGGACGTAGCATCAGGCCTACTCTTGGTAAGAGAAGCTGGAGGAGAAGTTCACACTAAGACTGGGGAGCCCGCCCATATATTTAGTGGAAGCATAATAGCCTCAAATTCATCCATACTAAAAGATTTCGATAAGGTAACAACTTCGTCGACCTGGCGCATCTTGTAGCCAAATTTACAAACTCAAGGATACATACAAAATTGACAGAATTACTAATAAGCACAATCTTTTGCGTCATAGGCGCCTATTTATTAGGATCAATCCCTGCAGCATTCATTGTTAGCAAACGCAAAGGAATCGATATATTCCAAGTAGGTACTCGTTCGGCAGGAACCGCCAATGTATTTAGGAATATCGGGAAAACAAAAGGGGTATTAGTAATGATGATTGACATAGCAAAAGGAGCACTTGCCGTTGCTATACCAATTTACTTGAACCTACCGGATGCCATAGCGTTATCTTCTGCATACGCCGCTATCTTGGGCCATTGGCATTCTGTATTTACCAAATTCCAAGGAGGAGATGGGATGGCGAGCATGATAGGAATAATCACCATGTTGGTTCCTTCCATAGCAGTAGTTTCAATGCTACTAGGCATCATGTTCATACTCCTTTTTAGCAGGATGCATAGCAGAACATCAATAGGGTTATTTGTATGCACCATCGCAATCCTTGTACTGGGAAGATCAGGAGTTTATCCCGCCACGATCACAATCGGACTAAGTCTTTTATCCCTAAGTATTATCATCCATGCACTGTACAAAAAAGCAAAAATAGACAAACGTATTTCTGCAGACGTTCAAAATGAACCTGTAACAGAATATTAATATTCTTAAAACCCTTTTTACGCTAAATATATGTCGCAATATACTGTCCGATGGTTTTTCTCCTGTAGTAAAATCTTCTCATCAGACCATTCAAGGAGCAGATCATGTCAGAAGATACAGCAGATATCCTCATCTACACTCATCCAGACTGCGCATTTTCAGCAGCGGCTAAAGCTGACTACCGTCGAAGCAAAATTCCATATGTGGAAGTCGATCTAGCACAGCAACCTGATCAAATACCCGAACTTGTAAAATTAACTGACGGAGAGAGAATCACCCCCGTAATAGTGGAAAACGGCACCGTGACTATAGGGTATAAAGGCGGATATTGAGACTTTTAACGATTCAAGTTTGAATCAAAAACATCTGTTCTAATCACCTATTTACAAAATAGAACATCTGTACTATTCTGTATATAAATAAAATTTGCGAGAGGATTTTCATGCAAGGAACTAACAATAATTCAGAAAAGACATCGGCTTTAGACATAGCCATATCTAGTATAGAAAAAGACCACGGTAAAGGTGCAATAATGCGCTTAGGAGACAAAGCAGACAAAGTTGAGACTCATGCAATACCCACTGGATCTTTGACCCTAGATTTAGCTCTAGGAGTAGGAGGCTTGCCACGAGGTAGAGTCACCGAAATATACGGAGCTGAATCAGCAGGTAAATCCACATTAGCAGTCCATTTCATGGCAGAGACACAACGGGCAGGAGGGGTAGCTGCGTACATAGATGCAGAACATGCCTTCGACCCTGTCTATGCCAGCAGATGCGGCCTGGGATTAAAAGAGCTTCTCATCGCACAACCAGACAGTGGAGAACAAGCATTAGATATCACAGAACAACTTGTTAGAAGCGGAGCCGTAGACAGTCTTGTCATTGACAGCGTAGCTGCTCTCGTTCCCCAAGCAGAAATAGACGGAGACATTGGAGACACTCACGTAGGGCTACAAGCAAGATTAATGTCACAAGCACTCAGAAAACTCACAAGCACTATTAATAAATCCAACACAGCCGTTGTGTTTATCAACCAGCTAAGAGAAAAAGTAGGCGTTTATTACGGAAGCCCAGAAGTAACTCCAGGGGGGCGAGCCCTCAAGTTCTACAGCTCCGTTAGGATTGATCTCAGAAGAGCTGAATCCATCAAGCAAGGTTCAGAGATTATCGGCAACAGGGTCCGGGCCAGAGTCGTCAAAAATAAGGTAGCGGCACCTTTCAAAGTAGCAGAATTTGACATCATGTTCGGCACAGGCATAAGTAAAACCGGAGACCTAATCGAACTCGGAGTCACCGAAGGCCTAATCAAAAAGTCAGGAGCATTTTATTCCTATCAAGAGACAAAACTTGGCCAAGGAAGAGAAGCAGCTAAGAGCTTCTTAAAAGAAAATCCTACAGTAATGCAGGAAATCGAGGGTCTTTTACGCACTAAGCAGATCGCTACAGACCAACCAGATACAGAATCTGCAGATGTCAGTAAATTAGCAGATGACCTCAAATTGCTAACCAACAACGAATAATTCACTACAACAGTTTATGCCTCATGAAGTATATGGCTATACCTATCCCTATAAAGTCCCACAAATTCATGAGGCTCCAACCCAACAACAACACTCCTACATAACTTCCAACAATTGCAAGTGATCCGGTCACAAAAATCATTCTGGATCGCTTGCTCTTGAGTATTTTAGATAATAATACCGAAAGCAACCAACCCAAAATCGCTGGAACCAACATGTAGCTCCACACCCCAGGTAACACAATAGGCAAATATCCTATTCCGAAAACCCAAGCCACCATCATTATAGGAAGGCTGCCCAAACTTGCTCCTAGCCCAAATAATAACAAAGGAAAAGTAACCACATACAAAGGATTCTTCTGCAACACAATACAATGGAGGCATTTTATCCCTATGGAATCGTCACCAACACAATCTCCGCAGATCCATTCCCCGCACCTATTGCAGGTCAAAGACGCTGGAAGTTTAGGATGTATATAACATTTCATTTTTTGTTAGACCTTACCTCTGGTATCACGATCGTACACAAGTCTATTAATTAAAGTCCTCATTGTTTGTCCTGATGATTCAGACACTCTATTACTAAATAATCGCTTAACAATGACAACCCCAATTATCAAGCCCGATATAATCAGAGAAGGCGGATCATTACGGTAGAACACCAAGATTAAAAGTAAAGACAGTAGAACTACTGGAGCTGAATCCAGCCGAAACATTTTAGAAAACAATGGAATTAAAAGGACCCACAACCAGTTAACTGGGCTGAGAAACATTAGGGAAGTGAAGAGTATATAAACTCCTTTCCCTCCCTTAAATTTACTAAACATTGACCATCCATTACCGATCAAAACACACAATATCCCATACAAAACAACCCATTCATCATTTGGAGGAATAACCTGATAAGAGGACGCAGCAAACAGGACAAATCGCGGGATTAATACTTTAACAATCAGATCACTAATACCTAACATCGCTGTTAGTTGCGCACCAAAATTTTCATTTATATTATTCAAGCCTGGATTTCCATTACCAGCAAGAAAAACATCCTTCCCTTCAATCAAACGAACAATCAAATATCCTGAAGGAATAGATCCTATCACCCAGAATAAAATACCAAATAACAAATATAACAAATAGACTTCCATTTGGATCAAATAACCAACCGTTCAAGTCGGTCAAATATGTCTATTGGGGTGCCAACGGTACCGGGTCGTACCTCACCTGGATTCCCAAGACCATGAAAATCACTCCCACCAGCAGGCACTAAATCATACGCACGACTAAGCCTTAACAGATGTTCAACAGTGGAAGGCCCATAATTCCCATAATAAACTTCTAATCCATCTAGCCCTTCTTCTTTCAAAACCCCAATCCATTTGGTCATCTCAGTAATCTCAAATGGATGAGCTAATACAGCCACCCCATTGACTGATTTTATCAGTTGAACAGCCTCCTGGGGGCTAATTTTGGGAACTTCCGCATAAGCAAGTCCAGTGCGATTCAAATGATTAACAAATGCTTCTTTGGGTAAGTCNAAGTACCCNNCCTCCACAAGTGCTAGGGCAATATGAGGNCTCCCTATCGTNCCNTCGCCTGCGATTTCCTGCACTCTATCCCAACTCACCTCCATGCCTAATGAAGATAGTTTTTCAATCATCATTTGGGCTCTAGTGATACGNCCATNTCTAAACGAAGTCANTTTTCTTTGAAANTCTACTTGTTGATAATCAAGGAAATAACCTAACACATGAATTTCATCACCATCAATATCAGCACTAAGTTCAATACCAGGTATTAGCCTTAAATGGGGATANTTCTTAGTGTATTCTGCAGCAGCATCNAAACCGTTAGTCGTATCATGATCAGTTATAGAAAATATGGAAGCATTGCTNANTGCAACGACATCAATTANCTCACATACAGACAGTCTACCGTCTGATTGTGTTGTATGAAGATGCAANTCAGCTACTTCCACAGTTCCTCATTAACCATTATTAAGACAATTGTTACTGTGCATACTCCGTGCTTCGTGTCTCTCTGATAACAGTAACTTTGATTTGCCCTGGATATACCAATTCATTTTCAACTTTNTTCGCTATGTCTCGAGCTAAATCGGAAGACATTAAGTCATCTATATCTTCCGGTTTAACCAATACTCTAACTTCTCTTCCTGCTTGTATGGCGAAAGCTTTATCCACCCCGTCAAAACTAGTAGCAGCAGTCTCTAAATCTTGAAGCCTTTGAACATAAAGCTCNACGGATTCTTTNCTAGCTCCAGGCCGNGCTGCACTCAANGTATCTGCAGCAGATACAAGGAATGACTCATCAGTATTATGNTGATCATCATGATGTTCTGCGATTGACATACAGATTCTTTCAGACACTCCATTTCTTCCGCAGAGCTCAGCCCCTATTTCTGCATGTGGCCCTTGAACTTCATGAGTAAGAGCTTTCCCAATATCGTGTAATAATCCACCCAGTTTAGCTTCTTCCACATTGGCCCCTATTTCTGCCGCCATGATTCCAGACATCAATCCAACTTCAACAGAGTGCTTCAATACATTTTCCCCATAACTGAAACGGTATTTTAGTCTTCCTAAATGCCTAATCAGTTCAGGATCTAATCCGCTTATCCCTGTCTCAAAGATTGCTTGCTCACCGGCTTTCCAAATGATTTGGTCGATGTCGTCCGTTGCTCTTTGAACCGTCTCTTCGATCCGAGAAGGTTGGATACGGCCATCTGATATTAGTTTTTCTAATGCTAATTTAGCTACTTCTCGTCTTACTGGATCAAAACAAGAAACAGTTACCAATCCAGGAGTGTCATCAATCATGACGTCAACTCCTGTCAAAGATTCAAGTGTCTTGATATTTCGGCCTTCCCGGCCAATCAGTCTGCCTTTCATATCATCACTCGGCAAATGAACGACAGAGGTCGTCCCCTCTGACACTACATCTGTAGATAATCGGTTTATTGCGAGTGTTAAGACATTTCTGGCAACTTCATCAGATTGCGCTTTAAACTCTCTTTCTATACGTACGTTCCGCCTAGCAAGATCGTATCTTAAGTCGTCTTCCGCTTTAGTAATCACTTGGTTACGAGCTTCTTCAGCAGACAGTGAAGCGATATTTTCTAAGGTANCTTGTACTTCTTCCTTAACAACTTCAATCTCTTTCTGAGAGGTCTCCAAATGTTCACGTTCTGAGAGAAGCTCCTCTTCTTTTTCCTGTAGTTCTACAGTTTTTTGCTCTAAGGATTCTTCCCTAAGAATATTTCGATTCTCTAAGCGATTTAATTCCTGTCGCTGTGCCTTGATTTCATTTTCACTTTCGGTTCTTATGTTAAATGCATTTTCTTGAGCNTCGAGAAGTACTTTACGCTTCTCTTCCTCTGCTTGATTCAACAAATTGGCTGAATATTGCTTAGCGTTATCCACCAATTTACCGTCAGATCTCATCTTTAGGTTAAACCAAAGTGAAAAAACAGTTCCGACTATTCCAATTAATGCTAGGACGGAAAACAGAATTGTTTCGATCACGATACCCTTCCTNATTCCGTCTATTTTATTGTATTTTCCGTANNTAATCCTACATAACGGNCTGTTTAGTGTCAAGAGAAAAACCGAGAANATACATTCTATTNATCCTTGAGCCAAATAGTTCATTATCTTATAATTAGGGCGTGATAGCAGTCACAGAGACATGCAGAGGAAGNAATGCCTGAAGATTATTACAAGGTACTCGGGGTCACCAAGAATGATTCCCAAGAAGATATTAGAAAAGCATTCCGGAAGAAGGCTATGGATTATCATCCTGATCGCAACAAATCCAGTGATGCTCCTGAAAAATTCAAAGAAATCAATGAAGCATACCAAGTATTGTCAGATGATCAAAAGAGATCTCAGTATGACCGGTTTGGCCATGCAGGTGTAAACGCCGGGAGAAACACCGGTTCTCCGTTTGAAGGATTTGAAACTTTCGGTGGATTCGGAGATATATTTGATTCCTTTTTCGGAGGATCCTCAAGACGTGGCGGGAACCAACCCACAAGAGGAGATGATATATATACTTCTATCAATTTATCATTTGAAGAAGCAGTATTTGGAATTGAGAAAACTCTAAGCATCNCTAGAATTGAATCATGTGAAGTATGTAATGGTACCAGAGCGGAACCNGGCACTTCCCCTACAACTTGNTCNTCTTGCAATGGCAGTGGACAAGTAAGAAGAAGCCAGCAGAGTGTTTTTGGACAGTTTACTCAAGTNGTTGGATGTTCATCATGCGAAGCTACTGGACAAATCGTAGGCTCTCCGTGTAAAGAATGTGCAGGAATNGGNCTTAATAGAATTAACCGTAGTACTTCGATAGAAATTCCAAAAGGAATAGAAAATGGAATGCAAGTCCGATTAACCGGGTGGGGTAATCACGGTAAAAACGGAGGACCAGCGGGTAATTTATATGTTGAGACTCTAGTCGAAGATCACGAAATCTTTATACGCAGAAAATTCGATCTGATTTATGAATTATCACTGAACATGGCCGAAGCCGCTATAGGAACTCAAATTGATATCCCTACTCTTGAAGGTGATGCCTATTCACTGAAGATACCATCTGGAACCCAACCAGGAGACATTTTGACGATTAAAAGTAAAGGTGTGCCTCATTTAAGAGGCAATGGGAGAGGAGATATTAAGGTTATCGCTGATGTACAAACACCTATTAAGTTATCCAAGTATCAAAAAGAACTCCTGCAGGAACTAAATCGTAGTTTAAAAGGAGAACCTTCGGAAAACCAAACGGAGGACAAGACCACCGACAACAAATTGATAAACAAGATTAAAGATGCACTGGGTTGAGATTATATCCTTAAGATTCATCAACGCTAAAAGGAAATACTAATGGCATGGGACCAAATCAGCATTACAGTACCACATGAATTTGTAGAACCTATTTCGCACGTGTTTGAACGATATGGACATGGCGTGGGAATCCAATCGCTCAATAAACTTGATGCAGAAATCACCACATTTCTCCCGTCTGGGTCAGATTCTCGTTTGGCAAGGATTGAAATCGGAGTGAACCTAGCGAAATCTATAACGTCTATGGGAGATCTACAAATATCACCATTAGATAATGAAACAGACTGGAGAAATGCATGGAAAGATCATTTCTCTGTACTCCATATTACTGACCGTATAGTGATAAAACCGTCCTGGATCGAGTACGTAGCGAACGAAAGTGAACTAATCATTGAAATAGACCCTGGATTTGCATTCGGCACCGGTTATCATCCAACTACACATAGTTGCCTAGCGTTATTAGAAACACATATTACCCAAGGAGCTGAAATACTCGATTTAGGTACAGGATCGGGGATACTATCAATCGCGGCTGCGAAGTTAGGAGCAGCCAATGTTNTAGGATTAGATATAGATCCTNTATGCGTNAAAGCAGCAAACAACAANGCAAAAACATGCGGCGTAACCTCAATAACACAATTCNTTACTGGTTCTTTGCCTTCAGAAAAAATTCATCNCAATAATTACGATTGTGTTGTTGCTAATATTTCTTCTAGAATNGGAATAGAAAAATCGGTTGATATTTTAGAGGTATTGAAACCATCCGGGATTCTAATATTGTCAGGAATCATTAATAATCAGGCACTATCTACTATCAATCATTTCGAATCTATAGCGATAGTTGAAAATCACTATTGGAAAGATGACTGGGTCACATTTCTTATCAGGAAACAGGAGACACAGGANGAGAATAATGAATGAACTANATTTAAATAATTTGGAAATTCATAATGTGATAGGCACAGGAGCGGACTACGAAGTTAGATTAGCAGGGCAGATTGGTGATACTCCTAACATGGTAATGAAACGTCCAAANCCNCATTCCATNCTTAAAAACTTACATGCTTCCACAGAAACAAGAACCCACAANATGATTCAATTTCATAAAGAGATTGGAAACGATATNACAGGTATCACACATATCCTAGGTTATTTCCAAAACACTCCTCAAAATAANCATTTGTATACTGATGAACTAGATCACGATTACACTGTAGTATGCCAGGAAAGAGCTTCTGGAATTCCTTTAAATGCAGATGTACGAGCTAGAATCTTAAAAGTACCAACTGGNCTCGGGCAAACATTGTTTGCATTATTCCCCTTAGGTTTGGATGANCCATTTGACATTCCATGTAAATTAATGGACATACAAAACGATCTTTATAAACATGGATACCTATTATTTGATATCAATCCCCAGAATGTGTTTTATTCACCCGATACGGGTANCTTAAATATGATAGATACAGCCGACCTCCATAAATTAGATGCAGAAAATGACATCAAGACCTCAAACAAAACGAAGGAGGATTATTTCTTAGAGTTAATACGATATTATGTANCCGCAGAAGAAATACCAACCGAGGAATCAGCATATTTCTCCCCAAGAGGAGATAAGCCATATATTAATAAAGAATCAGAAATCAANTTACTTAAGTCACAATTTGAACAACTAACAACCTCCGATTCCCACACAATGCTGGATATAATAAAAAAAATACAATCTGAATATTACCAAAGTGTATCTGACTTCAATCAAGATATGATGGAGTATTTTTCCGTTGTGAGGGAACGACTACAATTAGCCAGAGAAAAACCTGAAACTCTAGCTAGTTGGTACTCAGCAAAAGAATACTTACATCATTCTCATTGGTCCAAATATGACTTCAATCCTAATTATGATAAAAGCACTGATAATCTGGAGATTTAAATGGAAAATAACGTAACAACACATCAAAATAATTCTGTGCATGGAGATGATTCATTATTAACTGTAAGTGTTGACAATGATACATATATCGATGCTGTTATGGACGGTGTTACAGATCACGGAGGAGCTGAAGCTAGTAATGCTGTGAAAGAACGCATCCAATCAGATAAACCTACAACAACTGAAGAGATAGAGAATCTACTATCCGATCTTAATACGGAATTCTATCAAGTGGGAGGAGGAAGATTCCTATTGACCACCGCATCAATTGTTATTACAACTTCTGCTCGTATTTACGTGGTTGCAGTCGGGGATAGTCCTATCTATTTACTACAAAACGGAGAATTTTCGCAATTATCTGGAAGAATAGGTGGACTCTTAAGACTGACAGCCTCTTCTGCTGTCGGCGCTCAGTCTTCTCTGACATTTCAAACTCATGATTGCCCTATATCATCGGGAGATAAATTGCTTATAGTATCTGACGGAATAAGTGATAACCTTGAATTGAATGAAATACAAGAATTCATGACAACCATACAAACCACTGATGACTTGGTTCAAACACTAGAAACCACTTCAGCTGAGCGTACTCAACGGGGCGGAACCCCAACATCAATGCGCGGTAGGGTACGTAATGATGACAGAAGTATAATCGCAAGGTTTTTCTGATTCAAATGTTGTTTAAAAAATTCGTATTTGATAACATTCGTTACTCATAATAAAAACAGGAGACTATTTTGGGAAGAATTAAGGTAGCTATTATTGGCGTAGGAAATTGCGCCTCTTCTCTAGTCCAAGGGATTCATCAGTATCCAGAAACTCCTGATAACGTCAGAGTTCCTGGAATAATGCACAACAAAATCGGAGACTACAANATAGAAGANATAGAAGTAGTTGCAGCTTTTGATGTGGACAAGAATAAAGTAGGTAAAGATTTATCAGAGGCTATTTTCTGCGAGCCNAATAANACTATAAAATTTGCNGAAGTACCCAAGAGTGGAGTGGTTGTACAAATGGGATCCGTACAAGACGGAATAGGCCAATACACTGAACATTTAGTAGAACCTTCTTCCCAGAAAACATCAGATATATCAAAAATCCTCAAAGAAAAAGAAGTGGATGTCGTGATAAATTATCTGCCAGTAGGCAGCCAAACAGCCACAGAGTGGTATACCGAACAAATCCTAGATGCTAAATGCGCTATGGTTAATTGCATCCCTGTTTTCATNGCTAAGAATAAATATTGGAGTAATAAATTTAAAGAAACCGGTGTTCCCATTGTAGGTGACGATATCAAATCCCAAGTTGGCGCTACGATATTGCACAGAGTATTGACACGATTATTCGAGGATAGAGGGGTTACTGTGGACAATACCTACCAGCTGAATTTCGGTGGCAATACAGATTTTTTGAACATGCTAGAACGTGAACGTTTAGTATCAAAGAAGATTTCAAAAACCTCAGCNGTTACCTCNCAAATGGACAATGACGTTGACCCTAANACAGTTCATATAGGNCCCAGCGANCATGTNCCTTGGTTAAATGATAGAAAATGGGCATACATACGGATGGAAGGCAAATTATTTGGAGAAGCACCAGTTAACGTAGAAGTGAAACTCGAAGTGTGGGATAGCCCTAACTCTGCTGGGGTAGTAGTTGATGCAATCAGNTGTGCCAAACTAGGNTTAGACCGAGGCATAGGAGGCCCCATAGANAGCGCTAGTGCATACTTTATGAAATCACCTCCTAANCAATTTACTGACGATNAAGCTCGTACGCTNCTAGACAAGTTTATAGAGATANCCTAAAGGCTCATTATATTGGAGACTTTGTCCATCGCAATGGTTTCNCCATATGATTTTTCCTATCCAAGCGGTGTCAACACTCAAGCAATCAATCTTTCTAAATATCTAATTTCANTAGGGCACAATGTAGATATTATCGGTCCTTCTTCAACAAGGACTANTATTGATGGGANCACATTNCATTCATTGGGNAAGTGTATATCTTTCCCTATTGCTAGTACCGCAACCAGGATCTCTTTGAACCCTAANATATTCTTCAATCTCCGGNCAATACTTAAAAAGCNATTTGACGTNATCCATATCCATGAACCNTTNATGCCCTTGGTATCGTTATCNACTTTNTTGTTGGCCCAATCTCCCATTATTGTNACATTTCATGCTTATCACGAATATAAGAATAACTACAAAATACTACAGAATATGATGTCCCGACTTATGAATCGTATAGATCATGCGGTNTGTGTCTCCAAAACTTCTCAGTCTTATATCCAAGCATGGTTGGAAAAGTTCACTGGTGATGTATCCATCATAGGCAATGGTATAGATGTGTCACGATTCAACAGTNCCAGAAAACATAATGCAGTTAGTCATCCTTTCACCGTAACATTCATAGGCCGAGATGAACCTCGAAAAGGATTGAAATTATTGCTTGAAGCTATGAATAAATTATCTTATTCCAATTATCCTATGAAACTCCTAATTGCAGGTCCACATGACNTGANCCCTTACCACAATTTATTCCCAAATTTATTCAATAAAACTGAAATTGAATTACTCGGGCCGGTAAATAATGATGTGATCCCAAATATCCTTAGGGCAACTGATGTTTTGTGTGCACCTTCTTTAGAAGGGGAAAGCTTTGGGATAATTCTACTTGAGGGATTAGCGAGCCATACACCGGTAGTAGCTACAAATATAAAAGGATATNCTGATGTNCTTTCCTTACNGAACTANCCGACCATACCNGTCAATGATACCGGTGCTATTGCGAATGCCGTAGAAACATTACTACTTAATCCGTCTCTGAGACACCAAATGGCTGAACTTGGCAACCATATTGTGAGAAAATACGATTGGACCGTTGTTGGACCTAAAATTGAATCTATTTATTGGGATGTGCGCGGTAAATAATGTTTAACAAACTTAATATAAGGCCAATACTCATCAAATACATAGAGATTCCAGTAGCTAAATGTATGCATAAATGCGGNTTGAAACCAAACCACATAACTGGTCTCTCTTTGCTCTTGTGTATACTAAGCGGCTATTTAGTGATATCACAGCANCTGGTAGCTGCTGGTCTCATATTTTTCCTGGGTTCGTGTCTAGATTTATTTGATGGAACTTTGTCTAGATTAACATCTAGCTCTACTGAATTTGGTGCATTACTAGACTCTCTGGGNGATAGAATTGGAGAGTCTGTATTATTGTCCNCTATAATNATGTTGNCAGTTATCAATTCNGANCAAATCACCTTTGCTCTCACTAATTACAACGCAGTCGATATGTTAACAGNCCAAACAAATGNATATTTGATACCTATAGGATTAATAGCTTTGGTTTCTTCGCAATTGGTCAGTTATGTAAGAGCCAGAGGTGAAAGTCTTGGGACATCTATGGAGTCCGGCCTGATGACTCGAGCAGAGAGAGTTATCTTAGTATCACTCGGCCTAGTCACTGGTTATATATTTNTGGCGATTTTACTTATGNCAGTATTTTCATCTTTCACACTATTTCAGAGAATCTACATAATCAGNACAAATACCCAAACAGTGGTCAATAGCGAAAGCAAATAGTAGAATGTATCTATCCTAGCAGAATTATGAGGTTGACGTGTTTAATGAAATAAACGGAACACAAAATGGAACAGGCCTGAAAATTGGTATNGTGATAGCCCGTTTCAACGAGTTCATAACCAAGCAGTTGCTTGAAGGAGCCCTCGAAACTTTGACAAATTCCGGAGTTAAAGAATCGGACATTACAGTCACTTGGGTTCCAGGTGCCTTCGAATTGCCAGTAGTTGCCAAGAATTTAGCAGATAACACTAATGTGAATTCAGTTATTTGTTTAGGTGCTGTTATAAAAGGGGAGACAGATCACTATGATATGGTCGCGGGCAATGCAGCTAGTGGAATTTTAACCACCTCCTTAAGCACTTCTAAACCAATCATATTCGGAGTATTAACAACGGATACTTTGGAGCAAGCGATCAACAGGTCAGGTGGTAAATCGGGCAATGCAGGAAGACATGCTGCAGAGGCGGCTATAGAGACTTCGACAGTAATAAACCAAATTAATAACAAATAAGATGAAATTTGGAATAACTGCACCCAACAACTGGGGAATAGAAGANCCTTCAGAAGTATTTAAAATAGGAAAGTTTTACGANGATTTAGAATTCGACTCTTTGTGGACTATGGATCATCTGTTCAATATAGGCTACATTGGGAAACGATTAAACGATAAGCCTTACTATCACCCATTAGGCACGTTATCATGCATATCTGTGCTTACCTCAAAGATCCAACTAGGCACTTCAATCATGGTATTGCCCTACCATAACCCAATTGAACTGGCAAAATATGCTGCAACTCTAGATCAATTTTCTGCAGGCAGACTCATCTTAGGGGTAGGAGTTGGGGCAATGACAGAAGAATTTGAAGCTTTAGGAATTTCAATGTCACAAAGAGCGNTCNTGACTAATGAAAGTATTAATATAATGCGAGAATTATGGGAGAACGAANTACCAACATATAAAAGCCCCAGATGGAATTTTGAAAATGTCACATTTTCTCCTAAGCCGTATAATCACAGTATTCCTATTTGGGTNGGAGGTTCCAGCCCTGGTGCTATCAAAAGAGCTGCTACTCTTGGTGATGGTTGGCACCCTTCAGGNATAACTCCTGCAGAATTCCANGAAGGTAAATCAAAAATCGAAGAAATCTGCGCCTCTACCAATAGAGATAATACAAAACTTGATTATTCNATACGATTGGACGTCTCTCCCAATAAAAGTGCNGTCAANCCTAGACATNACCTNTTCTTGAATGGGGAAGATCCATTACAAATCGCCGAGATAGTCAATACCTATCAGGAACAAGGCGTAGACCACGTCATTTTCGCAATAAGTTCTTCCGACATTATCGAAACCAAAAACATTGCTGAAAGAATCTCAAAGACTACTTTCGATCAATTTTAACACCGGTAGTGCGCAGACACTCAAAAGGTGATTTCTTCAACCTCTTTAAGCGAATCAAAATCAAATTCATTTGATGGTGTAAACATAGTCAGCAAACCTAAAGCAACCACAGACGTGACTATTGCTATAGTAAAGCTAGCAAGCAGATTACCAGACGCTAACACATGCCAGACGTTAGTCAGTGATTCTAACTCCCACCATCCCGAAAGATCACTCTTCGGNAAAAACAATCCACCAGANACTAATCCCACTAAGAAGCTTATAAAACAATTTATTCCTGTTATCTTTTTTGAATACAATCCCGTAAAAACAGGTACCATAGCAGCTGCACATACCAAATCAGCTATTAAAAACAAATATAGAACGCTTTGAAATGCCCATCCTACAAACATCGCTGGTATTACTAGTATCACTGTGATGATACGGGTATATTTGATCAAATCGGGTGGATCTATAGTATTAAATACTTTAGGTAAGTCACTAGTAAATATACTCGCAATACCATTNAGTAATGAGTCCACACTACTCATCACCAACATCAAGNCCAAAATACTTAAGACTATAAGCATAGTTTCTGGAAGAATAGTATCAGCTAGCAAGAACAAAGAGATTGAAGCTGAATANTGGTCNGTAACCAATCCTTCTGATACTGCCCATAATCCAAAGAAGCCACTGATTATAATCATAGGTATAACTATAATCCCTCCTACTATAAAGCCTTTATATATGTCAGCGTCAGATTTAGCAGCATATATCCTNTGCCAAAACCCTTGATGGAATAGATTTGCNGCTAANATAGCAATTATAAGAGTGATACCAAATTCGATTCCCACTTGATTAGTTAATGAAAGCAGATTACTGTCACTACTTATATTNCTTAAGGATGNCTGCCATCCTCCTAACTGATTCAGAGTAAACAAGAACAAAANTAAAANAAGGGGTATTATCACAATCAATTGTATTTTATCGGTGAATATAGATACTTTGAGACCTCCATACACTGTATACACCAAAGTCGAAAACACGACTAATACCATTGTGAATAACAGAGGAACTCCTGTCACAAATTCCAGTGCCCTTGAAATTGCTCCTAATTCTGCAGCTATAAAAGTGAACATATACAAGACCACAATTATAAGAGTTGTGGCGTACATAAGCTTCCCATACCGATACCAGACAAATTCATTCAAAGAATGTCCATTAGGCATCAATCGTCTCAACTTTGTGCCCACGGCTGTGAAAGCTAATATGGGCGCAGCCTGTCCTATTGCGTAACATACAACCGCTGCTAGGCCTGCCCANGTTGCGGCTTCAGCAGGACTAAACAAAATCCATGCCCCCAANACTGANGCCACAACAGTAGCCATGGAACCAATAGATCCAACGGATTTNCTCGCAGAAATAAAATCNTCAAGAGTAATCCTAGACTTCCTAGCGTACATTACCCCTAATCCNGCAAATCCGAACATAAATGCCGCAGTTATTATCATAATTAACATANGTTTACCTTCCAAAAAAAAACAGCCTCTGGAGGCTGTTCGTAAGTATTTNCATACGCTGGCATTATCCAGATCATGTTTGAAGGGTACGAAAGATTAACTTTCATCTCAGCCGATTGCTCAGCTCCCCAATTTGAAGAAAGGATACACGCTTTTACAATCTGTGTAAACTAACAGGGCTTAGTGAACCAGAGAGGCGCATAGCTTAGTCTAGTAGATTAATTAAGCCCGGGATAAAACTATCAGAGTATAATTTTTCTGCTGCATCCAATGCTCNTTGGGCATAGGCAGTTCTGTCTTTAATGATATGCTCAATCGATATTGTTTCGTTTTCTGTCTCTACGGTAAGCTTGTGTACTCCNTATGTATNTGCNCTTCTGTAGTCAATGAACTTAATTTCNTGACCTAACCATTCCTCCCAAGCNAGTGCAGTGCCNCTTGGACTATCAACTTTATCTATGTGAAGGGTCTCTTCCAGGAGAGGCCTNGCGTTCTTATCCTGTATGCTAGCCATAATTTCAATCATATCTTTGAGCTTGCCCATACTTCTAGAAAAATTCGGTGCGTACATCCAAGTCAAACCAGCTTCAACAAGTTTTGCATCTAAGCCGTCTTGCCATCTACTACCAGTAGACCCAATTACTGCAGGCAAAGNAGACTGGATGAGAAGNCCGATATAAGTCTCCAATATTGGACCAGGCAAGAAGCATATAGCGACATCACAGCCTTTAAGGCCATCTAAGGTGGGTACATTTTGGCTGTCGAANACCTGCACANTGTGTTCTGTGACTAGTTCACTAACCNTGCCGCCGGTTTTGCCATTTCCAAGTAATGCNATTTTCATACTTACAGTNTCCCACTAAAATGAGAAGAGCCCAAATCAATGAGCTCTTATAACGTATNCTTTGGCTGCCCTACCTGGATTCGAACCAGGGCTGACGGCTTCAAAGGCCGGTGTGCTACCGCTACACCATAGGGCATCATGTTATATATTTTGAATCGATGTATACGTTTGGTCAAGTACTTGAGACTAATTATCTCATGTGCTATTCTCATGCTCATCGCTTAAAATGAGGNNNAATGAATAAAATANAGATCTCATTACTCCATTTAGCACCTANAACCGGGGACTTAGAATATAACAAAATATTGTTAATGCAAAGCCTAGAATTGTGTGCGCAAATTAAATCTGATTGGGTGATAACTCCCGAGTTATGGNTATGTGGTTACAGTTTCGAACGTGTAATAGGTAAAGATTGGATCGCCTCTCAACCAGATNCTTGGGTCACTGACTTATGTTCAAATATGCCAGCTTGGAATTTCAACTTATTTTTGTCCATGCCTGAAAAAGACACTTCTACCAACTTATTACACAACACTGTCTTCGTCATTGATCGNACAGGACAAATAATTGGTAAATATCAAAAAATCAAAGTTCTACCACAGTCTGAAGGNTGGTCTTCTCCTGGAACTGAAGTGAAATCGATATTGGTNGATAACACGTTGACGGGGATNTTGATATGCGCAGATGCATACCGTTCCCAAATTTCAGATCAATACAAACAACAAAAAGTAAAACTTTTAATTTGCCCTTCGGCGTGGGGACCTGGAGATTGTGCCCCAAATGGAGAATGGGAACAACGTAGTGGTGAGTTGCATGTACCTTTAATTGTCTGTAACAGAACGGGAAAAGATTTAAATGTAGTTGACTGGACTGGGTCAGAATCGATAGTGGCAGCAAATGGGAATCGTGTATTAAGTGCATCACCTGAAAACTCAACNATCTTAACCTTCGAACTGGATATAGAATCTGGCAAAGTAGTATCAGAACNGTTCCATCAGATCCCTATTGAAGTAACANTCTAGCCGGTTTGTTTTAAGAATCTATTNAGTATCACACACGCAGAAGCACTATCNAGACGCCCNGAAGATTGACNCTTGTANATATCACCTGACAAGTAAGTCTTTGCTTCTACAGANGAGAAGCTCTCATCTATNGTAACAATATCTATATCTAAAACCGAATTTAATTGAGATATNAAACTCCTTGTATGTTTGGATTGTGCAGTCTCAGATGCATCNACTCCGAGTGGTAATCCAACCACTACAGTATCTATATGCCGCTCTACCACGATATCCTGTATAAATCCAAACAGATTCTCAATAGTTTTGGCATCTATTGCGTCCAAAGGCAAAATTAAATCAAGGCTTGTATCAGTGAAAGCTAGTCCTATACGAGCCATACCGTAATCTATTCCAAGCAATCTCATAATTGTGCTTTTATATATTCTATGCTCGTATCAATAACCGAAGGTAAAAGATCCGTTCTTTTNCCACCTGCTTGCGCGAAGTCNGNGGTGCCACCGCCNCCTCCTTCTATGATTTTACCTANATGCAATGCCATATCATTAGCGCGGAATCCCTTTTCTTTTGCNTTATCAGAACACATNACAACAACTACNGGTGAACCAGATATATTTGATGCCAANACGATCAATACATCATGGATAGCATTTCTAATTGAGTCACACATAGTCCTAAGTTCGTCTACTGAATTAGCATCAACAATAGTAGATATTAATTTAATNCCNCCCATGTCTTGCACNTGCTCTAACAGTCCTTCTGCCTGANATCTAGTCGCTTCTTTTTGCAGGTTTTCTAGTGAATGTCTNAGAGAATCTCGTTCTTCCATGAAATTTTCTATTCTAGATTCCAGTTCGGACACAGGAGACTGAAATTTAGCCGCTATTACATCCAATAAATTGAATTTTGCAATCATTAAAGACTCAGCTTGCTGACCAGTAATAGCTTCAACTCTACGCATCCCACTGCCTACCCCAGATTCACCTAAAATCAAAACAGTACCTATTTCTCCAGAAGCAGAAAGATGTGTACCTCCACAAACTTCCACACTAAATCGTTCTCCAGATTGGTTATCNCTCATAGACACCACTCTGACATTCTCNCCATATCTCTCATCAAAAAATGCTANTGCTCCACCTGCCAAGGCATCAGTGTAAGACGATTCGTTGACTGTCAAATCCAAATTAGAACGTACTTTCTCATTAACCAATCTTTGGGTCCGTTGAATTTCTTCAGCTTTCATTGGNCCAATATGACTAAAATCAAATCTTAATCTATCAGCAGTTACTAGCGACCCCGCTTGCTTCACATGTGTACCCAATATATCCCTCAAAGCAGCATGAATCATATGGGTCGCACTATGATTAGTAGAAGTACCTTGCCTATGAAATAAATCAATCTGACATATGGCAGCATCCGATATTTTTATTTGCCCAGATATCACCTTCCCTACATGTTCAGTAATTCCCGCTATCAATACTTTTGTATCAATTACCTGGAATACTCCTGCAGGACCTTTGATGTATCCTTTATCCCCTACTTGCCCTCCGCCTTCAGCATAAAAGACAGTGTCAGCAAGGACTATTTTCCCTGTTTCGTTTTCATTTAATGCAGGCTGTGCACCATTGTCTGTCAAGATAGCTAGTACCTCTGTTTCCGTCTCGGTCATCTCATATCCCAAGAATGTTGTAGAAGGAAGGTCAAGGCTATCTATATCTCCATCTATTGCCATACTACCTGTAAATGCATCAGTGTTGCGAGCTACCGACCTTTGTGCCTCCATTTCTTTATTGAAACCATCTATGTCCGCTACAAAATCATGGGTTTCACATATCTCAGCAGTTAGTTCTGGAGGGAATCCATAGGTGTCATACAATATGAATATCTCTAGGCCTGACAACACTTTGAGATCTTCCTTTGATAATCCTTCGTAGACTGGGATCAATCTACTTAAAATAGCATCAGGAATCTTCACTTCTTCAGAATTTAATAGATCAATAATTGGGCTATTACTCGATCTGGTTTCCAGTAACTTTCTTGCTGTCATAAATCCGTTTTCCAGTATAGGCAATCCGTTTTGTAAAGCTAATCCAAACCTCTCCTCTTCATTACTAATCACATCAGATATAAAATTTGATTGTTCTAGTAATTCCGGGTAAATATCTCCAAAATTATCTGCAACAGCTCTTGCTATTACGGTCATAAAAGGATCTGTTAATCCTAGGAGCCTTCCGTGTCTTATTGCACGGCGTATGATCCTTCTGAGTACATATCCTCTTCCTTCGTTTCCTGGAATAACTCCATCACCTATTAAGAAAGTAGCCGCCCTACCATGTTCTGCCACTACTCTGATAGAGTAGTCTGTAGATTCTTCTCCTCCATATTTTGACCCTGTCAGATCTTCAATAGAGTTAATAATTGGAGAAAACAAGTCTGTCTCATAGACATTACTTTTATCTTGAAGAACGGCCGTAACACGTTCAAGCCCCATTCCTGTATCAATATTAGGAGAGGGAAGGTTAGTGCGCTGTCCATCTATATCTTGATAGAACTGCGTGAATACCAGATTCCATAACTCTACAAACCTTTCACAATTGTCGCAGTTGGGATGGCAACCTGGGCCCCATTTTACTGTTTTCCCTTCATTTTCAAGTGTTTCGTATCCTGTTAATTCATCAACACTGAGTAAATCCCCACATCCTTTTACTGCTCCGGTATCATAATGCAATTCCGAACAAGGCCCTGTAGGTCCTTCTTCTCCGGCAGGACCCCACCAGTTGTCTTTATTCCCGTATCTATATAATCTATCTATAGGGATGCCGATGGTATGGTGCCAATAATCGTAAGCTTCATCATCATCCAAATGCACAGTGATATAAAATTTGTCAGGATTTAGCCCGAAAACCTTAGTGCAAACCTCCCATGCATAAGTAATTGATTCTTCTTTAAAGTAGTCTCCAAAACTGAAATTTCCCAACATCTCAAAAAAGGTTAAATGCTTATGATCTCCTACTTCATCAATGTCTGTGGTTCTAAAACTTTTTTGTATGCTAGTCATCCTAGTAGAAGGAGGGACTTGCTCACCCATAAAATAAGCTTTGAAAGGAACCATCCCCGCACTTGTAAACAATAATGTTGGATCACCAGAGGGAATCAAGGAAGCACTTGGTTCGTTGACATGTCCTTGATTCTCAAAATATTTTATGTAGGATTCCCGGATTTTGGAGCTTTTCAAAACTGACCTTCTAATTTGACTTTTTGTTTATCCTGAAGATTGTATGGCACTCGAAATATACAGTCAATTTCGAATATCAAAACTATTCATAGCCAGAAAATACTACACATGCATTCTGTCCACCAAACCCGAAAGCATTAGATAATACGACATTCACTGGTGCCGATCTCGCAACATTGGGGACGTAGTCCAAATCACATTCCGGATCTGGATATTCATAATTTATAGTAGGGTGGATCATATTACTTGTTATCGAATTAATGCACACTACAGCTTCTAATGAACCTGAAGCCCCCAAAGAATGGCCTATCATAGATTTTGTCGAGCTTATTGGAATTTGGTATGCATGTTCCCCGAACGCTCTTTTGATAGCCTTAGTTTCAACAAGATCATTCAAAGGAGTAGATGTTCCATGAGCATTTATATAGTCAACATCTTTTTTCCTAATACCACTGTCTTCAAGCGCTATTTCTATAGCTCTGGCCGCAGCTGAACCATCCTCTTTGGGTTGCACAAGATGAGAAGCATCAGAGGTACACCCAAAACCCTTTACTTCAGCCAGGATTCTAGCCCCTCTTTTAATAGCATGTTCTAATTCTTCCATAACAATTATTCCTGAACCCTCAGCAGGAATAAAACCATCCCTAGTGCTATCAAATGGTCTGCTTGCTTTAGCCGGTTCTGCATTCTGAGTCGTTAGAGCCTTCATAACAGCAAATCCTCCTAATCCTAGTTCACTGATCCCTGCTTCCGCTCCTCCTGTAAACATCACGTCGGCCATTCCAGAACGTATCACGTTGAATGCTTCCCCTATAGCCTGATTTGAAGCTGCACAGGCAGTGACAGCAGTAGAGCTGTATCCTTGTGCCCCAATGAATCTACTGAGGTTAGCTGTTGCCATATTAGGCAATATCATAGGGAAAAAAAATGGAGACATTTTCATGCCACCCCTAGCAGCCAGTATTCTACTGTTTGCTTCTAATGTGGGGAATCCTCCATTTCCATTGCCTAATATCACCCCAACCCGATAACTATCTAATTTTTGAATATCTATCCCCGAACTAGTTAATGCCTCTTTTCCTGCAACTACTGCTAATTGAGAAAATCTTGCCATACGCCTAGCCTCTTTAGGGTCTATCGCAATCGTAGGATCAAAATCTTCAATTTCCCCAGCGATTTGGCAAGTATAGTTAGTAGGATCACATAAAGTCATTGGGCCTATGCCTGATTTTCCATTAATTGAATTATGCCAGAACTCTTCTGCTGTCCCCCCATTGGGACTTACGGCTCCTAATCCAGTAATTACTACTCTTTTCATTTCCACGGAATGTTTCTCCTTGTTTGATGCATTTGATTAATAGACCTCAGACTCAATACACAGCAGATATTCTCTCACTTCCGCACATGAAAACAATGAACCAATAGACAGTATAAGATCTCCAGAGCCCAAATCATTCCTTATAGTCTCAATAGCATCTTGTATTGAATCAGCAACAGTTATTGAACTACGACACTCGGTAAAGTTTTTTCTGATACATTCTGGGTCTAAAGCCTTGGGATGACGACTTTTAATTAACTTAATGGAATCAGGGTCATAGCCACTAATCAAATTACAAATCCCATCAATATCCTTATCTTTAGAGAGTCCGAGTAATACTCCAAACTTGTTGTATTTAAACAATTTTGTAACGGAGTCCATAACTAATTTAATTGACTCATAAGTATGTGCTCCATCTAATATTATCTGCTGAGACTCAATTTCTATAACTTCCATTCGACAAGGCCATGACACAGAAGAAACTCCTTTCTCTATGTGTTCGCTTCCTATAGGCCATCCCTTTCGTTTCAATTCATTGACCACGCCTAAAGACGTCAAGACGTTCTCTGCTTGATGATCGCCAATAAGAGATGTTCTCAATTCCCCTACATACACAGGAGAATCTACAAGTATATGCTGCCAAGTATTATCAATTTCAATTAAAGAAGAAGAACTGGTATCGGAGATATTTATAAGACATGAATCAGTTTCATCGCAAACACCCTTTATGACATTTATCACATCATATGTTTGAGGAGAAACTACTACAGGAGTATTAGGTTTTATTATCCCTGCTTTCTCTCTGGTTATGGACTCTATGTCAGAACCTAATATATTCATATGGTCATAACCCAAAGCTGTTATCACACAAACNTCGGGNTGAACCACATTNGTNGCATCCAATCNACCNCCCAAGCCAACCTCTATCANNCTTACATCAACTGATTCTTTTGAAAATATATAGAATGCNAGNACCGTAATNTATTCAAATAACGTAAGNCTNGTTTTTGAAATATNTTCANACCATTTTTCATGATGNANCCACAANAATTCAAANTATTCCCCAAACTTGCTTTTATCTATAGGCTGACCATTTATTCTAATACGCTCAGTAAAAGAATGTAGATGAGGAGACGAAAAGAAACCTGTCTTTAAACCCGTTGCTCTAAGAACACTTTCGCAGATAGCTGACACACTACCTTTCCCTTTAGTNCCAGCCACATGTATGCATGANACATCTAANTCAGGGTTATCTAAATAACTCAAAAATGTTTCTACCCNAGANAGATCATAAATAGTTTTCTGGCGTGNACCGGACAAGTCAGTCCTTTCNAGATCAATTAATGACATTAATTTCACCAAAGANTNATCGTAANTCATGCTNTGACAGAATCCTTTACCATTGGTTTTTATCCCCAAACAACACCTTNAATGCCANNGAATATTTAATNCTCTGAACNTGTTGNATATTGTTAAAAAGAAGACGAGGTTCAAANCCAAATAATTTCTCNACAGCATCGTCCGAAGAAGTCATATCGGATCTCAAATATTGACCGAAAGAGAAGCTTAACGGNCTAATATCAGACCATAAAGACGAAAAAATCTTAGAAACCCAATCAGGAATTTCTATTACAGGGCTATATGGAATCACAGTACCAACGAACCTATTCCTGATTATGGTGAACAAATCCGCGTAAGAAATAGATTCCGGACCTACTAAATCAACTACCTTCCCGGACATGTCATCGTTGACCGCTGATCTCACAATACACTGAGCTACATCTGACACGTGAATAGGTTGCAAGATTGATTCTGGATCTCCATACATCAGTTTAAACGGGAAGATTTTCATCAGTGAAGCACAATAATTTGTAAAAGAATCCCTTGGACCAAAAACATGAGGCAGCCTTAATACAGTAGATTCCGCCGTCCCACGGGTAACTACATTTTCCGAAAGATATTTACTTTTTAAAAATACATTACTATGATCCTGCGATCCTCCTACAGCGCTGATATGCACTATTTTTCTGACGCCCGCATCTTCTCCTGCCTCGACTAAATTGACTACAGATCCTACGTTATTCCTCCGATATCCTTCAGCATTATGTCCGAAAGGCAATGTGCCTGCCACATTGATTACAGTATCCACTCCTGAGAAAACATACGGAAGACTCTTTGGGTTTAGTAGATCCCCATAATGAATTTTTGCACTAGAAGATTTTATTCGATTTTCAGTACCAGGGGTACGAACTAAGCATTTGAATTCTAGTCCTTCGTCGCTCAATTGTTTAACAACTTCGCTTCCTATAAAACCAGTAGCTCCAGTAACAAGAATCAATTCACACTCCTAGCAAGCATATTCAAATCTTGAAAACGCTAATATAATTCCGGAATCCTACCACTAAAATTAGTCATAACTTAACAAATTCTGACGTCTATAGTATATAATACCTAGCGGATTTAATATAATTACTAATATCTAAAAAAGAACACATACGAGAAAATATGAGCAAAATTAAAAAAGTAGTAATGGTTCAACCAGCATCAGCTGGAGGCAATTTTGAATATATGGCCATACCCCGCCAGGGTATGTTATTTCTTTCTGCAGCATTAGCTCAGTGGGAAGGAGATTACCTATACGAGAGAAGTATATGGTTCGAAGACAGATCCGGTCTTATGGATCCAGATAAAGACCTTGAAGGCGTAGACATTTTAATGATTACTGCCTTAATTAATGAAACACCCAGAGCTTTCCAAATAAGCAGAGAAGCACGCCAATATCATCCCAACCTAATAATAATCGGAGGTGGGCCTCAAATGAGTCCTCTTCCTGAAGAAGCGTTCAAATACGGATCATTCGATGTCATCGTAAACAGAGAAGGTGAAGACATTATTGGTCAATTATGTGATGTTCTATTAAACAATGCCGCTCAAAAAGAATCATATTTGGAAAAGATTCCAGGAATCACTTTCTTGAAAGGCGATAAAATTGCACAACTCGTACAAACTCCTCGAAGGGGTCTGGTTGCCCCAGATTTTGCGGAACTCCCAGATTACAGGTCAATTAAAGACCTAACACCGCAAACCCCCTTAACTGGAGGCGTACTTGAGACCACCAGAGGATGTACAGAAAATTGCTCTTACTGCCAAGTGATACAACAATTCCTTGGGTATAGACTTATAAGCAGAGAAACCGAGCTTAAAAGAATAGACCAAATTCGGGAACTAGCAGAAGATGGGCTAATCCATAAAGGACAAAATGGAAACATAAGCATTTTCATATCTGATGATTTACATGCCCCTCCTTTAAGAGCTATAAAATTTAGAAATGAACGTCTTGAACGACTGAAAAACTGGAAAGGTCATACAGACAACATGTATATGATCTGCCAAGCCAGAGCAGAAGTTGGTCAGGATATGGAACTTGCGAATGCTATGCAGGATGCAAACATAAAGATGTTGTATTTAGGAGTAGAATCGGATAATGCAGAAAACCTTAAACTTGTCAGGAAGCGACAAGATCCAGGGCAAATGCATACTGATTTAACTACTCTAAACGGTATGGGGTTTAGCGTAGTGGCTATGACTATAATAGGACTTCCATACGATACCGAAGAAAGTATAATGAGCTTAGCTGATTGGGTAACCCAAGTAAGTAATTACCAAACTGCTAACCTTCTTACTCCTTTACCTGCTACATCCAACTGGACAGATCTGCAACCCTTAAATGAAAAAGGCGAACTTCTAAAAGAAGGAGAACTGAGACCTTACCACCTCTACACAGGGCGAAGATTTGTTCATTACGATGAGAGATGGTCAATGCAAGAAAGCGAAGAACTATTCGAAAGATATTCTGCAAAATTGCGTTCAATAGACAATCTGTATGGAAGGATATTCCGCATGCTACGAACATACAGGATGCGTCTAGCAGCCACCGGAAGAGAACTATCTGATTCAATAGGATCTAGAATTGGTGAGCTATCTGAATTAGTACGGGAATCTAGCGAGTCAAAGAATGTTGTACCAGCAAAAACAATTGAAAACTTACTGGACAGTCTGAGGGCAGCTAGCCAACCACTATCTAATGCTAGGACAGAGTTATCTGAAAATATTTCTTCCAAACTGCAAGAAGTTAACAATCTTTATCGTGATTTAACAACTTCTGGAGAATCGGACAAAAATCAAGATGCATCCGTATTAGAATCCACAGTGACAGAGCTAAATGGGTTACTGGGATCTTTAATGTCAGATACAAAACCTCAAACAGAAACTCCTTAAATAAACATTATCTGCTATGAAAGAAACCAGAGTTGTAATAACTGGCATCGGTACGATCAATCCTTTAGGTCATAATACCGAAAACACTTGGCAGCAGATTATCAACGGTGAAAGTGGTGTGGATTTTTTGACATCCTTTGACACAGAAGGATTCGACACAAGATTCGGAGCGGAAGTAAAAGGATTTGTTCCTGAAGATAAACTAGACCGTAAAGACGCCAGAAGAATGGACCGCTTTGCCCAATTCGCCTGCGTAGCTGCTTTGGAAGCTTGTGAATCAGCAAACTTATCTCCTCAAACTTTAAAACCATACGAGTTATCTGTAATTATCGGTAGTGGTATAGGAGGTATCGTCACTTTATCAGAGCAGCACAATATATTGTCTGAAAAAGGACCTAGGCGAGTATCACCCTTCTTAATACCAATGATGCTAGGAGATATGGCATCTGCGCAAGTTTCTATGATGACTGGAGCTATGGGTGCAAATTACTGCGTAGTATCTTCCTGCTCTTCTGGAGCCGACGCTATAGGGCAAGCATGGTATGCAATTAAAAGTGGACAATCAGAAATAATCCTAGCAGGAGGGGCCGAGGCTCCACTTACTCCCATTGCAGTCGCCGGATTTAACAGCTTAAGGGCCTTATCTAGATTTAATGAAAACCCTAAACAAGCTAGTAGACCATTCGATATAAAACGAGACGGCTTTGTAATGGGCGAAGGTTCAGCAATACTTGTTCTTGAGAGTGAGGAACACGCTATCAACAGAGGAGCCACTCCTCTGGCAATATTAAGCAGCTATGGTTCATCTTCAGATGCGCACCATCTTACAGAACCGAACCCAACCGGTAAAACGGCAGCACAAGCGATTAATAATGCATTGTCAGCCGCTAAAATTTCACCTGATCAGATAGACTACTTGAACGCTCATGGGACATCAACACCNTTGAATGACACACAAGAAACTAAAGCCATAAAACTTGCTCTTGGAGAAAGNTCATCCAATCTACACATAAGTTCTACCAAATCTATGACTGGCCACTTGCTNGGNGCAGGAGGGGCGCTGGAAGCGGCTCTATGCGTGAAAGCAATNCAGGATTCAATCATACCTCCTACCATCAACCTNGAAGAACCTGANCCATTGTGTGATCTAGATTACACTCCTAATCAAAGCAAAAACAAGACTATTAACACCTGCATGAGCAATTCATTTGGTTTTGGTGGACACAACTCAGTATTAATCTTTTCCAAACACTCATAGCAATGCGGTCCCATCCTTCATACTCAGACGTACCTGTCACACAACGTATATTCGTGGCATTCTCACATTGTGTATCAGTAATTATCGGAATCCCTGCCTTGATAATTACAGGATCTTCGGTCATATTCCTGATATGCCCTGTGATTTCGTACCTTATATGCAGGAGGTACAGGACAATCCAACTCAATTGGTTATCCTCTCAGGCTTTTCAAGGGACAATAGCTAATCTACTTCTAGGGCTATCGATGTTTGTTGGTTTGGAATTCAATTTACAAGGCGGCATGACATTATTTATATTTAGCATCGCGTTCATAGCAGCAATATACACATTGTGGGGAGCCTTAGATGTAGCACTTGGATTTGATTTTGATTACATCATACTAGGTAAAATATCTAAAAAAGTCTCTCTTATAAATCAAACCAGAAAAAAATTCGAAGACCCTTATTTACCAACTAAAAAGTAGAAACATTACTTCTTGAAAAAACGTGCTCTGAAACACACTATGGGCAACGTTATTAAGACTAGAACCAAAGCTACTATTTGTGCTTGATTAAACCCTAGGATGTTCATATAGTAATCTTCCCTTAGGAACATTATAAAAAATCTGCCAAAAGAATATAACAATATAAATATTACGAAAATCATACCGTTGGGCCTGACTTTATCTTTCAACCAGATTAATAATGCGAACACNGCTAAGTCCCATAATAACTCATAGAATACAGCAGGATGACTNGCTGGCCTGCCTNCACCTGGGCTGAGTGGATGGGTATATATAATNCCCCAAGGTAGATCAGTATACGTTGCAAAATGCTCTCCGTTTATAACGTCACCTATTCTCCCAATGGCCATACCTAAAATCATCGGAGCCGCTACCAAATCTGCAAGGATACCTGGTTTAGGCAAAGCTATTGAACTCGGTCTCTTAAAAAATGGAATAGACTCAATAACATCTAGAAAAATTACGGAATTCCTGACTTTCAAATACAAGAATCCTCCCAAAAATCCGCCCAAAACGGCACCATATATAGCAATTCCCCCTTTCCATATATAAAGGACTGATATCGGATCGTAAACATATATAGCTGACCAAAAATCAATCACATGAAACAATCTCGCACCGATTATTCCTGATAATATGGCCCAAGGTGCTACCTGCAATANTGTATCNGCAGTCAAATGCAGTTCTGATTCGCCATGTTGTGTGAGTAACTTAGNNCGGTTCTGAGACCATTTGACTACTAAATATAAAGACGTAATCAACCCTACAGCAGTAAAAAATCCATGCCACGACAAGGCCAAAGCNCCAAAATCAATTATNTAAGGATTAAATGGTAGATTAATTACNATAAGGTTCATATATTGGATCTCATTTCTATTGCTCGGTCTGTTGTCTTCATTTTATACATATCATAATACTGTGAGTCTACTAGATGTTTCAATGCTTTCCATTCTTCAGTAACNGCAAACATACCTAATCCTGTTCCTGTAATATTCATAATTGTACCTAATTCATCCTGTATCAATTTCCTTAATTCTAACAATTGNGGGAATTGNTCATTAAGAATTNTAGAAAACACATTNTCTGGTAAACNACTAGGAAATGTGTTCAACTCNAGCAGGTCTGTGCATAATTTCTGGATGCCAGAACCATCTGTAATNTCNTCCGAACAAATCTTGTCAAAAAATGACTTNGTTTTGTTCGATAGNCAAATCNTAGGACAAATTAACACCANATTGTCTTCCGNTACATTGTNAAGAGGNGTAATNATNTCACCTATACCTCCAACGACTGCAGTACCTCCTTGGAGGAAAAAGGGTACATCTGCTCCTAAGCTAGAACNTAAAATATGTAATTCCTTATTTGATAACCCAGTAGAATAAATTTCGTTGAGAGCGTACAAGACTCCCGCNGCATTGCCACTACCACCTCCCAGTCCCATACCAATAGGTATATGTTTATCCAAAACTATATTCAAAGACACAAGNATACCAGTATGATNTTCAAATGCCCTCACNGCTNCCATAACTAAGTTAGATTCATTATTCAAAGATNCNACGTTTGAAGCAAAGGTTAAATTATCGGAAAATTGTAGANATATTTCATCANACATATTCACACTTTGTANTACAGAACTAATATTGTGATACCCATCATCACGTTTAGAAATTATTTCTAATCCTAAATTGATTTTTGCGCTAGTTTGAACAATAAGCATCTGTCAGAACCTTTTACTATTCTAAACTAAACAATTCTTCGTAAGAATTATCAAATAAAAATTCCCATTCAGCTAATTCTAAAGTCTCTGCACGCCGTTGTGGGTTAATACCACAATTCAACAACATAGAATTACATTCAGATTTGGGTNTATGCAAGGAGTTTGATAAACAATTAGATATAGTTTTCCTNGGAGAGGAAAAACCTGCTCTTAACAAATCACAAAATGGAACATAATTTATAGGAGTAATAAAACTATCTTGTTTAGGCACAAGTTTNACTATGGAAGAATCTATTTTGGGAGCTGGTTCGAATGACTCCTTCGGAACATCGCAAATTTTCTCAGAGTAACACAGCATCTGAGTGATGACAGATAGAAGTCTCATAGAACCTGGAGTAGCTAAAACGTTCTCTGCAACTTCTTTTTGAAACATTAAAACCATCAATTCAGGTTTNTGTTCTAATTCCAAAAACGTCCGCAGGAAAAATGTAGCAGCATAATAAGGAAGATTAGAAANAATTTTATACGGCTGNCCNTCAGTAACCTGCTTATAATCTAAATATCTCGCATCTTCNNTAATCAGTGAAAAATTATTGAANTCAGANAGATAGTTAGACAANTTAGGGGCTAGATTTTGGTCAANTTCAATACCAATCACTCGTCTTGCCAAACCCAATAATGGTCTGGTTAANTTCCCTGTACCAGGACCTATTTCCAAAATCAAATCATCATTACAAACATCTGCAGCACTTATAGCGGCCGATATGACGTTCTCATCATTAATGAAATTCTGACCTAAGGATTTTTGAGCCCTATATCTCAAATACTTATCCTATCATTTAATGNTCAAGGTGGTCGTGCACCTCACTTCGTAACTCAATAACCATTCATAACAGATTTCATCACTCAGTCTGAGTGTTCTCACGGCACCCAAAGCGGTCCACTTACCGTTGCTTCCTTCCGGACCTGGCGGGGTTCGCGGGGCTTTGTCGCGTNAGGCCCAAACATCAACATAACAAAATCTACCAGAGAAATGATCNNNGAATTCCTAAGTAAGGAATTCAATCCTGCTCTAGCGGATTGCAGGTACAGGGCTCCGCTAATTCCCCATCTAGCACGACCTTTAATATCGTATTTTAGATACACCTCCGTGTCAATCATACTGAACATCACTTTATATTTACACGACGTAGAGTTAATATTAAATAACCATGAGACTGAATGATAAAATGATTAATAAAGTTGTTATACCTGCTGCAGGATTAGGTACAAGATTTCGCCCTGCCACTCAATTCACCCCTAAAGAGCTAATACCCGTCCTTAACGTCCCGGCTCTTACACACACAGCTAACGAAGCAATACAATCCGGCATCCGGGAAATAATCATCATCAATTCGAAGACTAAACCACTATTGAGTGAATGGATTTCCCGATTCAATACAGAACATCAATCTGAAGAAGTATCGGCAATAGAATTGACCCAAGAATTTCCGTNAGGATTAGGGCATGCTATCCTACANGCCAAACAAGCCGTGGGAATGGAAGCATTTGGAATCATGTTGCCAGATGACATTATATTTTCTAAGCCTCCTACACTTAAGAGAATGATTGAGCTCCACTACCAGTTAAGAGGCTCAATATTATGCGTTAAAGAAAACCCTATTAATTTANTTAAAAATTATGGAGTGATCGAACCACATGGAAACAAAGTTGAAGGAATAATTGAAAAACCTGATCCNCACGACGCTCCAAGCCAATTTTGCGCTTTAGGCAGGTACATACTGGAACCGGAAATATTCAACTATCTAGAAAAAGCGAAGCCGTCCGTAAACAACGAAATTCAATTAACTGATAGCCTTAATGCTATGATGGGAGACCAGGATTTTTTCCACTACATAGTAGAAGGACACCATTTTGACATCGGGACACCTCCAGGATTAATATCTGCTTCAATATTCGCATCTCAAAACCCTAACCTAANTATAGGATAATCTGTAATGACACTACACCTGCAAAAAAATAATTACCAAAGTATTCTAGATGCATTTATTTATTCAATTCGTGCAACAATCTCTGATTCTTCTTGTGACATTGANCTACCTTTACAAACTAACGAATGGAATCTGCGNCAGCATATATACCATTTGATTGATACACCCTCTGCTGGATTACACACCATACTCAAGGAAGCATTATCAAACCCGAAANCCAAAGTCGAAATAATCCCTGATCTAGACAATCTGAATGAGCACAGGACCGGATTGAGTGTACCGCAAATTATTAGTGATTTAGAGGATTATTCTGCATCTTTCCAGCAAGTATTAAATTTATACGACGATGACAAACTTGNCTCAGTCATAATAGAAACTAATTTTCCCAAAAGGCGGATTACAGAAGATCGTTCGGCCAGAACTCTGTTAGACAGGTTATTTGTTAGACATTGGTCCGAGCATTTATACGATATGACAAGAAAACATTAAGAATTAATATTCATTAATGTCAAAAACGCTTCTTGNGGGACTTCAACCCTACCTATGCTCTTCAAGCGTTTTTTACCTTCTTTCTGTTTTTCTAATAATTTTCTTTTCCTGGTAATATCTCCACCATAACACTTTGCTAGAACATCTTTCCGGACAGCTCTTACTGTCTCCCTAGCAATCACTCGTCCGCCAATGGAAGCTTGAATGGGAACTTCAAACATTTGCCTAGGTATCGTACCGTGCAATTTACTAACCAAAGATCTACCGTAATGAACAGCTTGATCTTTATGTACGATCATGGACAATGCTTCAACAGCATACTTATTGACCAATATATCAATCTTAATCAGTTGTGAAGTCTTATAACCATCAAGGGAATAATCCAAGGAGGCATAGCCTTGAGTTTTAGATTTGATCTGATTATAAAAATCTGTGATCATTTCAGACAGTGGCATAGTGTATTCCATCATTACACGGCCAGTGTTATTGGAGTCAGAAGTATCTTCATCTCCTGGAAGGGATTGAATATATTCCATTCGTATATATTCTGAACGTTTGCTGTGCATCAATTCCATAACGGCTCCAACGAACTTCCCTGGAACAACGATGGTTAATCTCAGCATCGGTTCTTCTATATGATCAATTTCGGATGGGTTGGGAAAGTAAGAGGGATTTTCCACAACTATTTCTTCCCCTGTTCGTAAAAGTACTCGATATGAAACGTTGGGAGAAGTCGCAATAATATCCAAATTGTATTCTCTTTCAAGTCTTTCTTGCACTATTTCAAGGTGCATCAATCCCAAAAAACCACATCTGAACCCGAAACCTAGAGCGGTGCTGTTTTCTGGTTGAATAGTCAAAGAGGCATCATTTAGCTGTAGCTTTTGCAGCGCACTTCTTAAATTATCATAATCTTCCCCGTCAGAGGGGTACAATCCAGCAAATACCATAGATTTAAGAGGCTTATATCCTTCTAATGGGGTAGCAGCAGGATACAACGAATTGGTTAGCGTATCACCAACGGTACATTCTTTGACATCTTTGAAACCCGTCGCAACATATCCCACTTGTCCTGCATACAAGGTCTTAACTGGAGTCGGAGTAGGATTGAATATTCCTAACTCAACTATATCTGCTTCTTTATCAGAAGACATGACTCGAATTTTATCGGTATCACTTATACTACCGTCTGTAGCCCTGACATATCCTATAATGCCTTTGTATGAATCATACAAAGAATCAAATATAAGAGCACGGAAATCTGTATCAGTTGAGCCAACTGGACTAGGGATTCTATCTATTACCTCATTCAAAATATCTAATGCCCCAGTGCCTTCCTTTGCAGACACAAACAAAAGTTCATCCTCAGTGAAGCCAAAGACTTGCATCAATTCAGATGCTACTCTATCAGGTTCAGCTTGGGGCAAATCAATCTTATTGATTACCGGAATCAACACCAAATCATAATCAAGAGCTAGCAATGCATTGGCGATAGTCTGAGCTTCTATACCTTGACTGGCATCCACCACAAGTAAGGCACCCTCACAAGCAGCTAGTGACCTCGAAACTTCATAGCTAAAGTCAACGTGACCTGGAGTGTCAATTAAATTCAACTGATATTCGCTACCGTCTATACCAGTATGATTCATGGAAACAGCTTTACCTTTGATCGTTATACCACGTTCTCGTTCAAGATCCATACGATCCAAAAATTGGGCCTTCATATCTTGCGGGCGTACTGTTCCAGTGATTTCTAGAAAACGATCAGCCAGGGTCGACTTTCCGTGATCTATGTGTGCAATTATGGAAAAATTCCTTATATTGGCAGGATCCATGTCACCTTACATCAAGTTTATATAGTTTATACGGAAATGATACACGCTTTGCGACGGTCTGTCGTTATTAAAACTATATAATATTAATTACTGTACTATCCGCAATTCACACAACATTGATCTACCCAATGCCCTGGGCTGGCTTCAATCAAGCCCATAGTACTGTTACCTTCCTTGCATTCGTCTGTAGGATTAGGACATCTTGTTCTAAAAACACATCCAGAAGGAGGATTTAGAGGAGAAGGAACGTCTCCTGCAAGTAATATTCTTTCTCTTTGAGCGTCTATCACAGGGTCTGGAATAGGCACCGCAGATAATAATGCTCTAGTATAAGGGTGGATAGGATTCGCATATATTTCATCCCTATCAGCAATCTCAACGATGTGCCCCAGATACATAACAGCAACTCTATTACTTATATGCCTAACCACTGATAAATCATGGGCTATAAACAAGTAAGTCAGTTTTAATTGCTCCTGTAACTCTTCTAATAGATTAATTAACTGGGCCTGAATTGATACATCCAACGCAGAAACGGGCTCGTCGCATACTATAAACTTAGGATTCACAGACAGAGCTCTTGCTACACCTATCCTTTGTCGTTGCCCACCACTAAACTCATGAGGATACCTTTCAGCCATATACGGATTCAGTCCCACGTTTGTAAGCAGCTCTTCCACTCTATCTCTATACTCATTTTTCCCATCAACTAGTCCATGTACTACCAATGGCTCTCCAACAATCCCGCCTGTGGTCATTCGAGGATTTAGCGAACTATATGGATCTTGAAATATAACTTGCATTTCTTTACGCATAGATCTCATTTCAGAATTAGAGAACTCTGTTAGTTCTTGACCTTCAAATTTAATTGATCCTGCAGTAGGTGTATTAAGCTGGAGAATGCAGCGCCCAGTAGTTGTCTTTCCACAGCCACTTTCCCCTACTAAACCAAATGTTTCTCCTCGCAAAACATCAAAGCTTATATCATCCACTGCCTTAATACTCGCAACTTCTCTCTGGAACACTATCCCTGCAGTAACAGGAAAGTGCATTTTTAGGTTTTTTACTTCTAACAAAGTATCAGTCTTTATTGCTTCATCTTTAGTCTGAGTTGTCATCTAAATCGCTCCAATCATTGGAATTTATTTGGTACTATAATCCAAGACTTATCCACAATTAACACAGCATTGGTCTACCCAATGGCCTGGGCTAACTTCTATCAATTTCATTTCGATTGCCCCTTGTTTACAATCATCAGTTGGGTCGGGACATCTTTCTCTAAAAACACATCCTGATGGAGGATCTACTAAATCAGGGGGCTGCCCTTCAATAGGATCTAACTTATCAGTCCTTGGCAAATCTAATCTTGGAACAGATTTCAGCAAACCACGAGTGTATGGGTGCTTGGGATCCCTATATATCTCTTCTGCTGTACCGCGTTCAATAATTTTGCCACCATACATTATGTTAACTCTGTCCGCATATCTGGCAACCACTCCTAAATTGTGAGTGATTATAATAAGGGCTACTCCGAATTCTGTTGTCAGTGATTTCATTAATTCGAGAATTTGTGCCTGAATGGTCACATCCAACGCAGTCGTGGGTTCATCTGCAATAATAAGTCTTGGATTGCAACTTAACGCCATAGCAATCATCACCCTTTGTCTCATGCCCCCACTAAATTGATGAGGATATTGTTTTACTCTTCTCTCGGGGTCAGGAATCCCGACTCTTTCAAGTAAGTCCACTGCTTCTTTGTTAGCTTCCGATTTACTCATACCTTTATGCAGCTGTAATGTCTCACTTAGTTGTCGTTCAACAGTAAGCACAGGATTTAACGACGTCATAGGCTCTTGAAAGACCATCGACATTTTACCGCCTCTAATCTCTCTCATGTCATCGGGGTCAACTTTTAATACATCTTCACCATCAAAAAGTATCTCCCCATCCATAATTTTTCCTGGTGGGTCTGGGATTAATCTCATCAGTGATAACGCTCCAACACTTTTGCCACAACCGCTTTCACCAACGATCGCAAGTGTTTCGCCTTCTTCGACTTCATAAGAAATACCGTCGACTGCTTTCACGACGCCTTCATAAGTGTAAAAATACGTCCGTAGATCTTTAACTTCTAACAGTGTTGCCAATGTAATACCTCTTCATATTGATCAATTTTCTATTCTATATGGTGGGGAAGGAGAGACTCGAACTCTCACGCCCAAGGGCACATGATCCTAAGTCATGCTCGTCTACCAATTCCGACACTCCCCCGGAGGATCGCAGCTATAATATTCATCATTTGATCCCTCGATGTAGATTCTTCGTGACCCGCCTCGGGGTCGAACCGAGAACCTACTGATTAAGAGTCAGTTGCTCTGCCATTGAGCTAGCGGGCCATTACAATATGACTCACTCGTTCAAATTACCAATATAGAACAGTAATGTCAATAAATATATAGCTATTTTATACCACAGCTCGACTTAAATCACAGCTTGTATTAGAGGTCTTATTCGCGCTACGAATAATACCTCTGTTTGAGTATGATATATCACAATGACAATATTAGCTGTAGGCTCTCATATTCCAAAAAAAAGTTTTGCGGCCTCATATTCTTCTTCAGTATTCATATCGATCAATATCTCTTCATTATCCGGGACATATTCATCAATATCATCCGCGTTATCCAGCATCAATTGCTTCAATCCTAAGGTACTCTCTTTGATAAGTTTCAATTCGTCGAGATATGAAGATTTTAATATAATTGGATGCCCGCCTTTAGCATTGAATCTAGGGATTGTGATACCTTTCTGGGAAAGATTATGAAAACGAACTATATTTTGAATCATTTCTGAAGAACGCGGTTGATCAACATTAAGTATCAGCAAATCATCTAAGCTAATCTCTTGTAAAGCACATGCTCCTGTTACTATAGATGTTGTCTTCCCTTGTTCATAATTATGATTAACAACAACTGTCACATTAACTAAATGATGAATCTCAGGCCTAATATTAGTTTCATTTGCCCCCAACACAACCACTATTTCATCCAATCCTGACTTTAACAATGTATCAATTTGATAGCGAACTAGAGTGGTCCCTCCCCAATCTAACAAAGCCTTGTGTCTGTGCATCCTACTAGAAAATCCCGCACTTAAAAGAAGTGCTCCAATCTTTCTCGTAGTAGCCATTTCTTAGGAAAGCAAGTTTTCTAGGTATTTTTTGTCCATAGCCATAGGACTACCGTTGCCACCTCTTCTGACCATTACTAACTCAGACATAATGCTTAACGCTATTTCTTCAGGAGTAAGTGCTCCTATATCGAGCCCTACAGGTGCATAAATCTGATTCAATCTATCCAAAGGTATGCCATCAGAAGCTAATAATTTATAAATCATGATAGTTTTACGTTTACTGCCCAAAAGGCCTATATATCTCGCTTTAGTATTTAACGCAGATCTAAGAGCAAGATCATCATAATTATGACCTCTTGTCGCAACTACAACAAATGTGTTCGTGTGGATATCTAATTGATCTGACCAATTTGAAAACGAGGTCTGTACTAGCTGGCTAGCATACGGGAATCTATCGATATTACAAAATTCTTCTCTATCATCCACAATAATGACTTTAAAACCAATCTGCTCAGCTAAATCTGCTGTAGCTTTACCAACGTGTCCGCCTCCCACCATGCATAATGTAGGAGGTATAGTAAACCCTTCCATGAACACTTCAACATTATCATCCACGTTTAAGTTATGAATCTGACCAACTTCTGCTATATCTTTCCCGATCTCAGCTGCAATGCCATCAACAGCTTGTGTCCCAAGGGTGCCAGAGATCGATGAGTTACTGTCAATAATCAATTTGGATCCAGGAACTAATTCATCGCGATCACTACGAACCACAGTTGCCATAGTGATCGAAGCATTCCCTTGATAAGCATCAATCAATTTCTCGCCTATGCCTACAAAATCTTCTTTTTCATGCAATGGATCAAGAAAGAAGTACATTGAGCCTCCACACACTAGGCCATCACGAGCAGCTATGTCTTCATTCAAATAGTAATCTTTAAATTCTGGTCCTGTGTTCTTCTGGAGTATTTCTGTAGCAGCGAACCAAATGTCGCCTTCCACACATCCTCCTCCTAAAGTACCAATACCGGTACCATCTTCCTTAACTAGTAACATTGCTCCGGATTTTTGTGGAGTAGAACCTTTTGTGCGCACCACGGTGACTAAAACGCAGTTTTCACCTTCTTTCAGCGCTTGTACGGCTCCCTTTATAACTTCTTCCATAAGAGTACTCCTATCAAATCACTGGATGAAATCGTTCCCCAAAAACTAAAGGTTTTGAAGCAGATTTAACAGATCTTAAACATATTATAATGCATGCACACCAAATGAACGAATAGTGTCACTATATAGCTGTGCGAACTGCCTCCTTCAATTATAATAATCTAGATATGGGAGAGATTGGAATAGTAATAGCTGACAGAAACTCAAAAGATATCGAACTATGCACTACTACACTTAACGATATTGGAGCAAAATTTCACTTCTTGAATAATGAAGCAGTTTTCACTAAGCAACTACAGGATCAAACTACAGGCCTGTTAATCCTCGACGGACCTGAAATAACTTTTAATGACCAAGAATGGATAGACGACTCTCTAGCATTAGCAGAAATGGAAATACTTAAACAGGGACTAAACAGAGACCTACCAATACTATGTATAGGAAGAGGGTTCCATTTATTAAACCTTCTAGAGGGCGGGGCTAAACCAGTAACCGTACTGTCGAACCATTTAACCCAAAAAGAAAATGAAGACCCAAGGCATGAACATCTGATATTCCTGTCTCCAGGAGCGAAAACATCGGCAACCATGGGGACAACCGGTTTTTTTAAGGTTAACAGTTATCATCATCATGGAATTTACGACAAACAGAAATCCGATAACTTAATTGCGATGGCTTATGCTGTAGACGACGGTTTGATCGAAATTTTAGAAAGTCCAAACCATTCATGGGTAGTAGCGACCCAATTCAATTTAGAAAGATTACAAGAACTACCAAGGTTATTCGTTAATTTGTTTTTAGCCTTGATGGAACGTAGCGAAACTAAAACGGAAAAATAAAGAGAGGTATACACATTATGGTTACAACCGACCCAACTCCTCCAGACAGAATATCCCCGATTCGAATTGAAGATGAGATGAGAGAATCTTATCTCACTTATGCAATGAGTGTAATCGTCTCGAGAGCATTGCCAGACGTCAGAGATGGGCTGAAACCTGTACAGCGCAGAATATTGTATTCCATGCATGAAATGGGAATACGAGCTAACAGCTCGTATAAGAAAAGTGCCAGAATAGTAGGAGAAGTTCTAGGTAAGTATCACCCTCATGGCGACAGTTCGGTGTACGCGGCCATGGTCCGTATGGCGCAAGACTTTTCTATGAGATACCCCTTAGTTGACGGTCAAGGTAATTTTGGTAGTGTGGATGGTGACCCTCCTGCTGCCATGCGGTATACAGAAGCAAGGTTAGCACGCGTAGCAGAACAGCAATTAACAGACATTGACTTAGACACAGTAGATTTTAACCTTAATTTTGATGATTCAATCCAAGAGCCTCAAGTGTTGCCTACCAGGCTACCGACATTATTAATAAATGGTGCGTCTGGTATCGCAGTCGGAATGGCAACTAGCATGCCTCCTCATAATCTAACCGAAATATGTGAAGCGATAAACTACGTGATTAACAATCCCACTTGTACAAGTGATGAACTACTGCAAATCGTGCCAGGTCCTGACTTTCCAACTGCTGGAATCATAAAAGGTAGATCTGGGATAGTAGATACTTACACCACTGGACGGGGCCGGATCGTTATGGAAGCAGCTACTGATATTGAGGAGACCCGTAATGGTAGACAGCGAATCATAGTGACTGAATTACCATACCAGGTCAACAAATCTAGCTTGGTAGAGAAAATAGCCCAACTCGTTAGAGACAAGAGGATACAGGGTATATCTGATATCCGAGATGAGTCTGACCGTAAAGGAATGCGCATCGTAATCGAACTCAGAAGAGATGCACAGCCGAATATAACCCTTAACAACCTATATAGACACACGCAACTAAGGGACTCTTTCAATTCGAATATGCTGGCATTGGTAAACGGGCAACCTCAGGTATTACCTCTAAAAAGGATGATTGAACTATTCATTCAACACAGGCAGCAAATCATCCGACGTAGATCTGAATTTCTATTGCAAAAAGCAAAAGATAGAGATCATGTTGTTCAAGGTTTGCTATTAGCGTTGGATCGAATGGATGAAATAATTGCAATTATCAGGGGCTCGGATGATGTGACCTCTGCCCGTGAAAATCTGATGTCAACTTTAACCCTTTCTGAAATTCAAGCTCAAGCAATTCTAGACATGCAATTACGCCGACTAGCTGCCCTTGAACGCCAAAGATTAGAAAAAGAACACGAAGAATTATTAGCTGAAATCAAAGAACTAGAAGAATTATTAGGTGACGAATCCAAAATTCTTGAACAAGTTAAGGTAGAAACAGACGAAATAAACAAACAGTTTGGAAATCCTCGTAGAACCGTAATCCACGATGCAGAAGTGACAAAGCAAACAGATGCAGATTTAATCCCTCATAGCGATGTAGTCATTACCCTGAGCAAACGGGGATACATAAAAAGAGTCCCTGCAGATACATACCGTACTCAACACAGAGGCGGGAAAGGTGTCCGAGGGATGTCTACACGTGATGATGATGAATTAATGGAAATATATATAACAGACACTCATGATCATATACTTCTCTTTACCAACCGTGGTCGTGTGTATCCTCTAAGAGCATTCGATATAAGCGAAGACACTTCTAGGACTACCAGAGGCACCCAAATTATAAACTTAGTACCACTAGAAAGAGGAGAAACCGTACAAACTATCCTCCCTGTAAAAGATCCAAAAGAAGACTATCTAATGGTCCTGGTAACTAAACAGGGTCAAGTTAAAGCGTTAAGAGCTGGAGAATTAGTCAACATTCGCGCAAGAGGATTAATTGCTATGAACCTCAAATCTGACGATGAACTTGTGGGGGTCCAACAAGTCGAAGAATCCGACGACATTATAATGGTGTCACAAAACGGACAAGCCATGCGGTTCTCAATGTCTAACTTAAGCCCACGAAGACGAGGCGCAGGTGGAGTAAGAGGTATGAGACTCTTATCTAAAGATCAAGTTATATCCGTAGGGAAGATCACAGAAGACAGCAAACTATTGATAGTAAGTTCAGGTGGCTATGGTAAAGCAACGGCTCTAGAAAAATACTCAGTCCATGGAAGAGGAGGGCAAGGAGTCCGAACATTCAAAGTAACCGCGAAGACAGGCAATGTAGCAGCAGCCAAAATTGTCCCTACGACTACTAGTCAAGATATTTTTATAATTTCAGCGAAGGCACAATTAGTCAGAATTGATCTAGACCAAATCAGAACTTCGGACAGGAATACGTCAGGTGTGATCCTTTGGAGAGACCGAGAACCCGATGACTACATCGTATCTATAGGCACCTTTGAAAGGGATGGAAAGAAACAATAAATTAATTGTCAAAATAAAAAAATAACAATATAATTATAAAATAATATGCTAAAGGTAGTATTGNCNNANGTAATACTTCNNTGTCCTTTGGGCAGAAACATAAAGAGGTAACGAAAACANAATTGAAANTAGTCTTCATCCATGGCGCAGGAACAAGCGGCCTAAGTTTTTACTATCAGTCTAAGCATTTCCGTAACTCCAAAGCAATCGACCTTCCGGGGCACCCTGCTGGTGCTCCCTGCAAGTCTATCAATGACTATGTTGAATGGGTGCGTGGGTTTATAGCTGCCCGAGGATATAAAGATGTTGTCCTATGCGGGCATTCCATGGGAGGAGCTATATCATTAGCCTATGCTCATAAATATCCTAAGGAACTTAAGGGCTTAGTGTTGATGAACACAGGTGCAAAACTCAAAGTGTCCGAAACCATTTTAGATAGTTGCGAGGTGGANACTGNAGAACAAAAGGCCATCTGGCTTAAATATCACGAAGCCCATTTCGAATGNCCCGATAAAGATATCAAACTCCTCCTNACACAAAAAACTGAAANCATNGGACCTTCCACGGAGAAANTAGACTTACAAGCNTGTAACNATTTTGACATNATGGGAGAATTAAGTAACTTTTCCATTCCNNCTCAAATTATCTGCGGGGAAGAGGANAAACTCACTCCTCCTAAATACTCACAGTATCTCAATGATAATCTGAAAGATTCCGATCTAACAATCATCCAAAAATCCGGACATTTCTCGCAGTTAGACAGTCATAAACAAGTCAATCAGTCGATAGAGCAGTTCATAACTAAGAATAAGCAGTTACTTTGAGCTAGGGTCGTACCATCTACTATTAAAAAACATTAACGGATCCTCATCTGATGGAACAGTTAATTCTTCTACTTCCGCAACAAATATAGTATGGTCGCCATATAAGTGTTCTCCTACTACCTTGCAGCCCATAAAAAGGATAGAACCTTCTAATATCGGTAAGCCAGTAGTGCCATAAGTATACGAATAGACAGCACTACCATCTTGTTGTTCTGGTCTTTTTGCAAAATATGCGCCAAGTTCCTGTTGATCAGACCCTAATATATTAACTCCAAATTTTTTATTNTGGTCTAAATAGCCAAAACTATTAGTTGAATGAGCGGCACAAACTAAAATTGTGGGAGGTTCTAAACAAACAGATGTAAATGAGTTTGCCGTCATCTCATGAGGNTCACCNTTCTCATCAATAGTAGTGATTACAGTAACCCCTGTAGCAAATTTAGACATAGCTGTTCGGAACTGATCGTTNGTAACCATGATTACTCCTGTTGACNTTCTAATACAATGAACANATTCTAATAGTACTCTATNAATTACACAAGGCCGACATAATCTTCAATGCTATGTGCCAGGGGNGGGACATTAATCAATTTCAATNCTCCGTGTTTGGGGAAANTGCCACTAAAAGGCTTNAGTACATTAGCTATCANCTCAATACCGTCTACAAATCTTGGGCCNGGATTGCTGAAATATTCATGTTCCAAAATATAAAAATTGCCTTGCTGAATAGCGCTGACATCCATGAATCCTGGTTGTTCAAAAAGCCATCTTACTTCAGTAATCTGTCTNTCTAAAGATGAGGAACATAAATCGACAAAAACAAACTCTGGATCAAANCGTATTATATCTNCTATCCCAATACGCAAAGCTGATGACCCTGGATTTATAANCCCATAGTCACAGCCCAACATTCTATACATTTCTGGAATCCAATANCCNCCTAACACCAAGGGGTTGACACCTTCAATAGAAATAACTCGAGTTGCTCGATAATCTTTAAACAAATCTAAAATTGTATCTANCCGTTCTGACAACCTCGATACTAAACGATTGCCCTCAAAAGTTTTATTGGTACTATAAGCTATGCTCTTTATAGCATCATAAATGTCTGAAATTGATTTCGGATCAATAACTAAAACCTCTGGGTCATATCCAAAACCTTGTATCCTAGATTCTACGTAATTAACATCTATCTCACAAATATAACAATTATCTTGGGTTATTATCAGATCAGGCTTCTCATTTTTAAACCATTCATCATCGACTTCATACGGTACTTCACCCAATTCTAAAATCCGATTCATTTCTGACTCAACTTCTGCACTTGTAAAACCTTCAGTGATAACCCTGCTTTTACTGATTTTAGTCTTACTCCTAATTGAATCAGGATAGGAACATAAATCACTCACACCTATTATGTTATCCTCAAGGTTTAATTCGCAAAGTATTTCAGTAGCTGCTGGAACCAAAGAACAAATTGATATTTGCCGATCCTTATTAACCATGAGATGAAACTTTGTTTACAAAAGCTTTTGCNCCTTGCATTGCCCAAGCATTCCAACTNGTGGCAAGAAAGTTAACCCCTAGATCTAGATATTTATCAACATTATTGTCGTTAACTAATGTTCCTGCNGTCCTACCGCTTTTCACAATCTTGTCCAAAGTTTCAGATATTTTGTTTTGTACATCTGGGTGTTCTTGGTTTCCTAAATATCCCATAGTTTGCGAGAGGTCATTTGGAGCCACGAAAAACACATCAATATCATCTACTCTTAATATTTCATCTAAGTTTTCCAATGCTTCTATTTCTTCTAACAAGACAATTAATAAAGATTGGTCATTAGCCTGAACTTGATAATTATCCACACCATACGACTGTCTCCCTCCAAAAGTGCCTCTTTCTCCNAGNGGCGCGAATTTGGTGCCNNTAACAGCNTTTTCCGCAGCAGCNTTACTATTAACGTGAGGAACTACTACTCCCATGGAGCCTTGGTCTAGCGTTCTTGTTATTAGCCACGGCTCATTAGCATTTACTCTGGTTATCGAAGCATTTCCCCACAAATCGCACGCTCTAGTCATATCTCCGATTTGAGACCAGTCCACTGAACCATGTTCACATTCCATCCAGAAACCATCTACNCCCGAAGGCCCTAAAAAATCTATGATCTCACTTGTAAGTAATCCCATAGCAACAACTACAGATTCCGAATTTTGTAGCTTCGTCTTAACTTTATTATTTCTCATCAGATACTCCTAATTTCTTCTCNTACCCTCTAGGGGTGATAAACTTTTCTGCATGAACGTATGAGGATGAATTACCAACAACCACAGTAGTAAACATATCTATATAATCATATTTATCTAATACGTTATCAAGGTTGCACAATACTATATTTTGACCTTCTCGATAAGCATTTTTCACCAAACCTACAGGGGTTTCCCCTGGCCTATGAGATTTAAGAGTAATCAATGCATCCCGTAATTGCCAATCCCTTGTCTTACTCTTAGGGTTATAAAAAACTACCACGAAATCACCGTGGGATGCTGCATGTATCCTTTCCGCTATATCTTCCCATGGAGTCAATAAATTACTCAAACTTATTGTGCAAAAATCCTGCATTAATGGGCTTCCTAATAACGCAGAGGCAGACTGTAAAGCAGAAATACCTGGTACAACTTCTATCTCAGGACTGNAGCCGTTCCAGNCTTGTNNGGAAAGTAAATTGAATATNGGNCCTGACATTCCATAGATTCCTATGTCACCGGACGATACCATTGCAACACTATTCCCTTCTGAAGCAAGGTCTATTACNCGTTGTGCNCGTTCCAATTCTTCACCAATCTGCCATNTCTCACATTGGCCATTGATAGCCAGATGCCTAACTTGGTCAACATACAAGGCATAGCCCACAACAAAATCTACTCCTGATAACACTTCTTTACATTGATCAGTAAGTAATTTAGGTTCTCCAGGACCTACTCCNACTAAGTAAATTTTGCCTTTTGTTTGATTAACAGTCATAAAATTATTCCTTTATATTATCTAGCGACAGCAATTGTTGCGTCATCGCTCTTGTGCTTTTTCACTAATAGGTTCTTATCACAAGACGATAGTATAGCAGTAGGTTCAGCTACACCCCAGACACCTATCAAGCGCTTAGGATTAATGCTTTTACCTAATTCAAAACCTATTGAATTACTTTGTTGTTCATAAAGTTCTTCAATGTCTGCGGTTGTATACACNTTTAAAGGGACTCCAATAGAAGCTGCAACATACTGAATAGAAGTGTCTTTTTGTTTTAAATCAATTGTAGATACCGAAGCAACAGAAGAAATGCTCAATCCATGGTCTTGTAAGATTTTTGATGTGAATTTCAACAGGTCTTCCTTATTAGTGACTTTCCTGCATCCTATTCCCAGATGAAGAACTGGAGGTCTGAACACGACNCAATTCATTTTCCCCATAAGTTCATCTTTAATATCTTGCTTAATAATTTTATCCGTAATGATAATAGCAGCATCAACATTCGATGAAATCAAACCACTCAAATCTTCAAAATATTGAAATTGATCGTCATTTATACCATTAATCCAATCCGAATCTCCTGCATCTTGAAATATTCCAATGCTTGAATCATTAATCACTTCTGCGCTAACCGCCGTAACCATTTGATGAGAACTTTCTATTTTCCAAGAATATTCTCTTCCTATTAGATCCACACTTGGCTTGTTCAAAACTGCTGAAGANGAAGTTACCACTGGTTTTGCCTGAATTAAGTCCCCNATTCTTGTAGCAAGCTCATCAGCTCCGCCCAAATGTCCTGACAAAATACTAATCGCAAAATTACCTCCATCATCTACACATACGACAGCAGGATCCTTGTGTTTTGANGTTATAAATGGGGCAATCATTCTCACAGCAATACCTACAGGCATCACCAACACAATCGCACTATAGTTATAGAATAAATGTTTTATCCATTGTGATACCGGCGCCTCAATNATCGTATAACTTTCTGAAATTGAATCATCTATTCTTAAACAATAANCGTGGAACTCCAAATCAGATGAAGAACATACCAATTCAGAGGCTTTCCGTGAACCTGTTTTGGATAACGATAGTACAGCAACGTCCATCTGAGCTACCCCTGAATATTATTTACTATTTGCCACCGCTGATCTATATAGATGGGTGTATCCAGGCGAGTACAAATTAGATGAATCAACGTTCTCNATATCTAATATATTGGGATCAAAGGCAGCACCCACCATAACCAAAGCACTCAAAGTGATTTTTGCATCTCTCACTTTTTTAGCTATGTCAGTAAGATNACCCCGAATCACTTGNTCTTCTTCCCAGCCAACCTTGTAAGCGACTGCAATTGGCGTATCTTCCGGATACCCAGCTTCACGTAACTCCCCGACTAGTTTTGTCATCCTAGTTATACTCAAAAATATTAACAGAGTACATCCATGTGAGGCCAAATCCTTAAGTTGTTCTCTAGGTGGCATTGGAACTCTGCCTTCAAGCCTAGTAAATATCACTGACTGAGATACCCCAGGGACAGTCAGTTCAGTCTGTAACAATGCAGAAGCTGCAAAAGCAGAAGCTACTCCTGGAATTATTTCAAAATCTACATCATTAGATTTAAGTATTCTCATTTGTTCCAATATAGCCCCATAAATAGAAGGATCGCCACTTTGNACACGCGCAACTATCTTCCCTTCAGACGCTGCTTTCAATTCCAAAGCCGTTATTTCTTCTAAATTAAGCTTTTTACTACCATAGACTTCNGCAGCAGGGTTAGCATAATCAACAATAGATGGATGCACCAAAGAATCTGCATAAATNACTATNTCAGCAATTTCCAATATGTTCTTAGCTTTGATAGTCAACAGTTCAGGATCCCCGGGCCCACCGCCTATGAAATATACCTTACCTTTCTTNTNAGACATGTTATTCACCTTTCCTAATAATTAATAGAGAAAAATAATCTAAATCTTGTTCGCTTAGGTCATTTAGATCTTGAACTATTCTCTCGCTATCCGTTGAAGCCCTTCGAACATAGGTTGTTTTCCCCAACAAGCCTAATTGTTCTAAATTCGCTAAAGCTGTCAACAGCAATTTATTAACCTTCATTAAAACTATTGTATCGTAGTTAGAAATGGCTTCCCTTAAATCATCAATCCCATAGACATATGGAAGTATAGCCAATTTCTGTCCATGTCTGACCAATGGTATACCTGCACTAGAAGCTGCAGCCATCACTGAAGATACTCCTGGGACAATCTCCACTTCTGCAGAAGGACACTGATTTTTAATTACTTCTAGCACATAAGATACCGTGCTGTATATCATAGGATCCCCTTCAGTTATAAATGCTACATCNCGACCTTGATTCAAGTACTCTATGATATCGGCGGCAGATTTTTCCCAAACGGATAGTGCCCCTGCTTCATCATCCGTAGGAAATGAACTTTTCACAATGAGTTTTTCAGTGAGATCCAATGCCTGATTAATAATTGTTAAAGAATAAGATTCTTCACTAGTCCGGGCAATTGGGGCCCAGATAACCTCAACCTCAGATAGAATTTGATAAGCTTTACGCGTCAAAAGATCTGGGTCTCCTGGCCCNACACCCACAGCGTAAAATTTCCCTATATTTTGATCAGACATCACACACTCACTGATATATTATTGTTTTCTTCCATAAACTATAAAGACNGGGTTTAAAGGAGTTAAAACTAGTGAATTATCTACTAATTCTTTACCCTTACTGATATTTATCGATAAGTAGCCTGGTTCCATCCTATTTTGCTTGATTAAATTATACGCCTTTATCGATCTCTCAATCGATGCGAAGTTCATTACAATACTACCGCCTTTGAAAAGTCTATCTATCGAACTAGTTATGATTGAACTTANTTCCCCTCCTGTACCACCAATAAAGACCGAATCCGGAGATTCCAAATCCTTAAGAATTTGAGGAGCTGTCCCTTCCACTATTTCTACATTATTAGCCTTATGCTTAGCAACATTAGCTTGTAATAATGGCAGGCTATCCCGATCTTTTTCAATCGCTATTATTTTCCCTTGAGTAGCTATTCTTGAAGCCTCAATTGCAACAGAACCGGTAGCTGATCCAATATCCCATAAAACGGTATTGGTTCCAATATGCAAATAACTTATACTTAAAGCTCTAATTTCTCTCTTGGTGATTTGGCCATTTAGAGGGACCCTTTTGTCAAACAATTCGTCTTCTATTCCAAAACAATGTGATGAACGGCTCATAGTTTTCACCGTTTTGCCACAATCGGNATAGANCCAGATGTNGAGGAAGAACCCAACAAATTACCTTCAAAATCAAAGCACATTGCATCAATTATCAAGTTGCTTGATTCCTCTCCCATAAATTCGGAACTTTTNTGGCATACAAGGTCACAGAGTATAGGGTAAATNTCGTCTAATTNATTATCNAATGCAATNTCTTGAAATTCTCTCCCACTAGTTGTAGCTAATAATTTATCTAAAACATCGGNAGGAGCACCTACCTGCTCAGCCAATTCTGACAAAAACTGAACATCAACTTGATTCCCTGCCACATGTGTCACNAAATATCCTTTAGCTAATTTNGCAAATTTACCTATCATCCCCACATGTGAGACTCTTTTTATTCCTCGCATACTCGCTCTTTTCATAGAATGNCCGCTAAATATGCCTACCTGNACAAATGCCATATCTTCGAGATCAAGCAGTCTCTTACTATATTCTTCACTTCTGGTACCTGTAGTAAGAACCACATGATCAATTTTATTGGTTGCCGCAACATCAATNGCAACATGAACACTCGCCCNCCAAGAAGCAGTAGAGTAAGGATGAACTATACCAGTGCTACCTAATATAGATATCCCTCCAATAACCCCAAGTCTNGCATTAGTTGTTTTCTCAGCAATGGCTTCACCCCCAGGAACAGACAAAGTAACCTCTACTGTCCCATTAAAGTCGGGTGAATTGGCCTTTACCGCATCTACAACAGAAGACGTAATCATACGACGNGGAACTCTGGTTACAGCAGGGCCTCCTACTTCTATGCCAGTACCTGGTTTAGTAACCAGGCCAACACCGTCTCCTTTCTTTAGTATCACGTCTATTGAATTTTGATCTCTTTCATAGATGGATNCCGTTGCACAAATTTCAGCACCATGAGTGACATCTGGGTCGTCACCCGCGTCTTTAATAATAGAACACAGTACTTCATTGTCATTAAGAAATTCACACCTGTTCACATCAAAGCTCTGTTCTTTACCCACAGGCAATAATATTTGCACCGTATTAACCGGGGAGCCAGTAATAAGTGAAGTCACTGCGGCCTTAGCGGCGGCAGACGCACAAGAGCCAGTAGTGAATCCGGTCCTTAGATTAAGATTCGAATCATTGTTGGCCAAAATNAAACTCCTTACGGCTCCTTACTAGATTTAACACATAACATATACCGTATGTCATTCGAAACTTACCTGCAAGGCAGATGAAACTCTATCAATCGCTATATCACATAACTCGGACGTAATGCCCAATGGAGGGCACAACGCAAACTCCATGTCGGGGAATAGCTGTTGNTATTTNTTAATACTACCCATAATATTNCGCTGTAATATAAGTCCTGGGAAAAACACATACGGAACAAAGGTGATTCTTGTTGCCCCNTATTGTTCAATTAAATGATTAGTGCGTTCGTCTATTTCAGGCAACCCGAAATGCGACTGCGCATAAGTTATGACATAAGANTCCTTTAATTGTTTCTGGACTTCCAGACATAAATCATTCAACCATAAGCAGTCATCATATTCCGTTTTAGTCCCNGCTTTTACTATTATGATTCCTTGTGTCTCATTGGTTACAGAATCTTCTAAGACCACATTTGCTCTATCNTTTATTACNGAAGCTAAGCGANAATCAGCACCTATNCCTTCAGTAATGTTNAGTATTATTTCAGGATGTTTCGAACATAAATCTTCTTTTAATTCTTCCATTTCTAAAGTTGCGTGCTTCCCGTTACCCAACAAAAACGGGAATATTACTATATTGTTAACCCCTTCAGAAGTTAATTGATCTACTGCCTCAAAAGGGTCTGGCTCCAAAAATTCTAAGAAAGAGCTAATCACCGTCACATTATCATTATCATTATCAATTTTATCCTGAATCATATCCCTTAGTTCTGATACACCTTTAGCNGTATCGGGACATTCCAAACACCATGGAATATCATCCGTACAAGTATAATTCCCATTGGGAACTAACGTGCAAGAACATTCATTTTTCGTGAAGCCTCTCCTGCTGCCATGAGCTAGTACAATTATGCCTATATTATCTGGATCCATATCTATTCTTTCCCTTTGAGTTTATCTAGTGCTAACAAAACTAGAGCATTAATAGTAGCTGCCGCCGCAGAACTTCCCCCTCTGTTCCCAGTCACGGTAATGTATTCAACATTTGTTTGTGTTAACTCATATTTTGATTCAGCNCATGCTATAAATCCTACTGGCATTCCTACAATCATTGCTGGATNCACATTCCCAGACCTAACCATGTCTAATATTTCCAATAAAGCCGTTGGAGCATTACCAACACACACAATNGCATCATTCAAAAATGATTGTAATTCTCGTATATTAGCAATGGATCTAGTAGTTTTGTCCATCTTAGCTCTATCAGCAACTTCAGTAGTATTAATTTTGCAAACCGTAGAGACCCCTACAGTCTTAAGCAATGCTTCTGAGATACCCACTTGAACCATTCGAACATCAGTCACTATAGTTTTTTTATTTACCAATGCATCTACTGCTTCGGAGATTGCATTATCACTGAATTGAATAAATTTAGATATCTCTAAGTCGCCTTCGGCACGCACAATTCGTGAAGCAACGAATAGCCTTTCGTCGTCATCCCATCCGTCATCCATGAGATGACGTGTGACCATACCGATACTNCCTTTATCAATATCGTCTGGCAACAAAGCATGTTGTTCAACTAAGCTCATCCATCCCTCCTCTGACTTTGATGATGCCAAAAAAAAAACTTGCCATCTGGCAAGTGAAACATCTTGGGTCTGTCTTCTGTATTGCGCAGAATATCAAACATTTTCTAGGTTTCTGACTCACACTCCTANTTTCAAAAGTGTATACAGTGGCGCAACCGTGGTGGCATCGAACCACCTTCCCTAGNATGATCNTCTAGACTATCCCNCATTATAGCTGACAGTAGNNGCTTTTTACAATTACTTTATTTTCTAAACAACAATGTTAATAAGTCTATCTGGAACATAAATTACCTTCTTTANCGTTGTCCCGTTTATATGTCCCTGTATTTTCTCNCTAGACATTGCAGCTTCCTGCGCCATTTCTTCACTAATGCCTGAATCTACACTGATTGTATCTCTCAATTTTCCGTTGATTTGAACAATTAAAGTGATAGATTCATCTACAACTAAGGATTCTTCCCAATCTGGGAAGTTTTGATTATGGATACTAAATTCATAACCATTCATTTCCCAAAGTTCTTCTGATAGATGAGGGGCAATCGGAGCGAGCATTAACAAAAACTGTTTGATACTATCATTCCAGACTTCAACACTTACATTTTTGGCGTTCCAAACTTTGGTCAAATGATTTGAAAGTTCCATCAGTGCAGCTATCGCAGTATTGAATTTAAATTTATCTAAATCCTCATAAACTTTTTTTATGGTCTTATGAACAGCTTGTTGAGTTTCGGATTCCATCTCATGATCCAAAACGCTATCAGCAGATGTGACGTATTTTTCTGAAGCTATTCCCCAAATTCTATTTAACCATCGAGCAACTCCATTGATACCCACATTGCTCCATGGACCTCCCTGATCCCAAGGACCAATGAACATTAGAAATACACGAACGGCATCAGCACCCATTATGCCTACAACGTCATCCGGGTTGATAACATTTCCCCTACTCTTGCTCATTTTTTCGTGATCTTGACCTAATATGATGCCTTGGTTGTATAACCGCAAAAATGGTTCATCAAAATCTACTAGACCCATATCTCTAAGAGCTTTGGTGAAAAAACGTGAATACAACAAGTGCATAACCGCATGTTCAGCTCCTCCAGTGTACTGATCCACAGGCATCCACGAGTCGACTTCTTTGTTTTCGAAGGGACCGTCTTTATATTTAGGATTCAAGTATCTATACATATACCAAGATGAATCAAAAAATGTATCCATTGTGTCCGTTTCCCTATCCGCTACGCCCCCACATTTCGGGCAAGTAGTCTTAACGAACGATTCAATTTTAGCCAATGGAGATTCACCTGAAGGAGTGAAATCTGCATTTGGAGGTAATTCCACAGGCAAGGAGGTTGTTTCTACTGGTTGAATGCCACAATCTTTACAAGTCACCATAGGTATTGGGGTTCCCCAATACCGTTGCCTTGAAATCAACCAATCCCTAATCCGATAGGTTACTGACTTCTTTCCCCATTTTTTCAACTCGATTTGATCGCCTAGGACCTTTATTGCATCTCTATTATTGAGCCCGGAATATTCGCCCGAATTAATCAATTTCCCGTCTTCAACATAAGCCTCTGCCAAACCTATATCAGTTTCATCATTCTGCGATACAACTTGAACTATATCAATACCATAGTTCGAAGCAAACACAAAATCTCTGTCATCATGTGCAGGGACTCCCATCACTGCTCCAGTTCCATAATTTGGTAATACATAATCTGCAATGTATATCGGTATTTTGGCTCCATTAAATCTATTAATTGCATATGACCCTAACAGCTGTCCTGTTTTCACTTTTTCTGTGGACAGTCTATCTATTTCCGAGGTCTTACGAGCCTGTTCTATGTATTTTTTAACCGCATCCGAGTTAGCCTTAGTCGTCAAACTATCTACTAACTCATGTTCTGGAGCAATAGCCATGAAAGTAACGCCAAAGATGGTGTCTATCCTTGTAGTAAACGTGGTTATTTCTGTACTTGTAAGATTAGTGTTTTCTGGGTTTATTAAGTCAAATTGAATCTCAACGCCTTCACTTTTACCTATCCAGTTACGTTGCATGGTCAAAATTTTTTCAGGCCATTCAATTAATCCGTCAAAATCTAATAATTCATCCGCATAATCAGTAATCTTCAAAAACCATTGCTCTAAATCTTTTCTCGTAATAACTGTGTCACAACGTTCACAATTACCATTAACTACTTGTTCATTGGCCAACACAGTATTGCAGGAAGGACACCAAACCACAGGGGCTTTTTGTTTATAAGCTAATCCTTGTTCGAAAAATTTCAAAAACAGCCATTGATTCCATTCATAATATTCGGGATTGCAGCAAATCACTTCCCGACTCCAATCATAAACCGCACCTAAAGATTTAAGTTGATCTCTCATTGTGGAAATATTTTGCATAGTCCAACTTTTAGGATCTATTCCTCTATTTATAGCTGCATTTTCCGCAGGCAATCCGAATGCATCGAATCCGATGGGGTGCAGCACATTATATCCCTGCATTCTCCGGAAACGCGCGTGGCAGTCTGATGGGGAAAAAGCATACCAATGACCAATATGCAAATCCCCTGACGGGTATGGGTACATAGTCATTTCGTACCATTTAGGCTTATCAGATTTATTATCAACGTCATATATACGTTCATCTGCCCATTTGGATTGCCATTTTGTATCTATTTTTAAAGGGTCATATCTCAATGACACTTGATTATGACTAATTGACATTAATACACCTTAGTTACACAGGTTTTCGCCATATATATTATAGAGATTGGTAAAAGTAGTCCACCCTGTAATCGTTACATAATCATACCGTGCTGGTATAATTGCCAAAGTGAAAAACATAGACAAATCTACATTCTGGATGTCAGTTTTTGAATAATTCACCCCTCAATCCACACGAAGAACAAATAGTCACTCAACCTAGAATCACCGAAAGTGGTCCGACTATGGTGAGCACAAGTGATCTCCGCAGAACTTCTATATGGGAAGGATCTCATATTTTTATACTGATAGCATTTTTAGGATTTATAGTGGTTGGTACAATCCTATTACTATTACCCATATCCAACAACTGTACCTTAGGTATCGCTAATTGTTCCAATAATAATTTCACTCCTTTTCGTATAGCTTTTCTCACGGCAACATCTGCTGCTACAGTTACCGGCCACACAGCGGTGCCTACTGCTGAATACTGGTCATCATTTGGACACCTAGTGATATTTGCCATGATGACAATTGGAGGATTAGGTTTCATGACTGCTGCAACCTTCATCCTAATAATCATTGGTCAAAGATCAACATTACCCCAAAGGCTCCTCATGCGGGATATGGGATTCGATCGTATGCAAGGCCTAAAACGGCTTGCACTAAACATCATCGCTGTTGTTATGCTGTTCTATGTGATCGGTTTTCTATTCATATGGGTGTTTACAACAAACATGCAATCTACAGACACTCCAGGGGAACTGTGGCACTCTCTATTCTTATCAGTGTCAGCATTTAATAATGCAGGATTCACTATTAACGCTGAAGGAGCGTCTCTGTTAGCAAAAAGCTATGGCCTAATGATAGTGGTCACAATTTTAATAATATTAGGCAGTTTTGGATGGGCTTCTATGGTGGATATATTTAGGCACCGCCATTTTAATAGACTTACCCTGAACACAAAAATGATAATAATGGCGAATTTAGCACTGTGGGCCATGGGAGCTGTGGTATTCTTTGCACTTGAATACCAAAATGAGCAAACTATCGGTGGGATTCATGTAGTGGATCAAGTATTCTCATCGGTGTTTCACACAGTTAGCGGGAGAACTGCTGGTTTCACTACAATAAATTTCAAGGAATCCACTGATTTCACAAAAATACTATATTCAATCCTTATGTTAATCGGAGGATCTCCAGGATCAGTAGCCGGAGGTATTAAAACAACTACTATAGCCGTACTAGCAGCTGCAGTAATTTCTTCTTTGAGGGGCCGATCTCAGGCAGAGATGTTTGGGCGTGAAATCGCGCATTTCCAAGTAATGAGAGCTCTCACGGTGACTATACTATCCCTCATCATAGTTCTAGTAGTAGCCCCAACACTAACTTTCATCCATCCAGAACTCCCTTTCATAGATGTCATGTTTGACGTATTCTCAGCATATGCAACTACTGGATCTTCAACTGGTATTGTCCCTTATTTGGACACATTTACAACCATCCTGTTTTCTTTAACTATGGTATTAGGAAGACTTGTCCCGCTGTATTTAGCGTTCTCCCTTGTTACAGAAAGAACTTCATATAGATTTGTACGAGAACGGGTAACACTTGGCTAACGCTATTGGTATACAATGTTCATCGTTAAATTGGTAGCCAAACCATAAAATTGGGGATGTTATGAAAAAACAAGTATGTGTGATTGGATTAGGTAGATTTGGTTCAACTATGGCTAAGGAATTCTATCAAGCAGGACACGATGTGCTAGCGATAGATACAGATGATGAGCGTATTCAAGATATGTTGGGAGATGTGACTTACGCTGTACGAGCCGATGCTACTAATGAGACTACCTTAAGAGAATTAGGAGTGCCTGAATTTGATGTAGCCGCCATTGCATTAGGATCAGACAACATGCAAGCAAGCATATTGATTACAGTTACTCTAAAAAGTATGAATATCCCTCACATCATCGCAAGAGCGGGGAGTGATATTCATGGAGATACACTAGATAAAATTGGAGCTGACAAGATCGTATACCCCGAAATGGAAAGCGCGAAAAGAGTAGCACATGTAGACTTTAACGATAACATTTTGGACTATATGGAGATCGCACCCAACGCAGGCATCAGCAAGATTCGTCCACCAAAAGAGATGTACAACATGACCATCGAGCAAGCAGGGTTTGGAGGAAGACACCTCAGGAATGGCGTCGCTGTACTTGCTATGAGACGTGGAAGAAATTACATATTAAACCCTTCTAAAGACGAGGAAATTAAAATTGGAGACCTATTGGTAGTCACTGGCAGAACTGAACAAGTTGAAAAATTAAGTGAAGGATCATTAGATGATCCTCAATAAAGGCCTGAAATGATATCAGAAAAAATCTTGGTCGCGGTAGATGGCACCGAACAAAATAAAAACGCTTTCAGATGGATCTGCAAAACAGCCAAACGGACGAAATCTCTGCTAGTAGCCACATATGTCAATGTAGTGCCTTATTCAGAACCTTTAAATGCGGAAATACCAGAGATCAACACTGGGGAAAGTGTTCTAAGTGTTATCGAAGCCATAGCAAGTGAAGAAAAAGTAAAAATACATACCTTGATATTACAAGGTCGGGCCATTGGTCCCACTCTGGTTGCTGGCTCTAATAGTATAGGAGCAGACACCATAATGCTGATACCTGAAAACCCTGGTTCAACTGATAGTGCATTCGATAAAACCAGCAAATATGTGATGACCCACTCCAAATGTAATACTCTGATCTGGAGTAGTAATAAACGTTTGGATGGTAAAATAAGCTCATGAATATATACCTTTATGGAAATGACCAAATTGTGGAGAGTACTTTACGAAGCATGCTCAACAAACAAAACAATATTGTCCTGGTGACGGAAGACCAGTCAATCTTGGATTTTCTTGGGCATTTCCCTAACGTGACAGGAGTTCATAACCTGTCGCTAGCTGCACAGGACATCTACAATATACGAGGATTTGATCATTTTGACGTTTGTGTAGCAGTATCTAACAATTATCTCCACAACTTGATCGTATGCAAGAACCTTCAGTTGGTTCACAATGTCCCCAAAGCCATATGCTTGAGTGACAATAGCATGGTTTCCGAATTGTATAACTCAACAACTTTTAACGTAATAAATGTTGAAAATCTCTTGTCTGAAACTCTAACGGCGATGTTCCCTGTCCCTGTAGATACTAATCAAACGAGGATGTTTTAAATAACTTAATGTTTGCTATCATCGTAGGATACAACTCAGTCAGTCAGTCATTAGCCGAATCTTTAATTAGTGCGGGAAATGAATTATGCATTTTGGAAAAAAACCATGAAAAAACAGAATATTTATGGGATCAATTTGGAAGTATGATAATGCATGGAGATGCCACGCAAAAAGAACAATTAGAGAAAGCAGGAATTAACAGACCTGCAGATGTGGTTTTTGCCCTCACAGATGACGATGGAGCAAATCTATTGATATGCCAAGCAGCTAAAGAGATATACAATGTTCAACAAACAGTCTCCATTGTAAACGATATCAAGCTAAGATCATTATTCCGTATAAGCAAAGTTGACTCCATTGTGGATAAAGATTATTTCATGCTGAAAGAATTAGAGAATTCAGTGTCGGACACTGCAATCAAACATATTTTACCTATAGAAACAAGTAACACCAATCTGATATCAATCAATATACCGGCAGACAGTAAAATAGTTATGAACAACACTCTCATATCTAGTCTGGGCTTACCAGAAAATACGCTAGTTTGTTTAGTGGTTAGAGATGGAGAACATATAAGGCCTTCAAACAACCTTACTTTAAAAGCTGAAGACCAAGTTATAGTAGCTAGCTCAAGTTCTAATGAAACAATAATATACAACATACTCACAGGAGTTTGATGACCACAACTTTTGCATACTTAGGACCTGAAGGCACTTTTACGGAAGAAGCTGCAATACTATACGACTCTTCAATCACTAGGGTTGCGGAACCCAGTATTGTAAGAGTCGGAGCAGCGGTAGTAGAAGACCCTCATACAAAAGGGATTATCCCTATAGAAAACAGTCTCGAAGGACCAGTGACTTATTCGCAAGATCTACTGATAAATAATCCTACTTTGTTAATTGAAGGTGAAGTCGTTTTACCCATAAATCATTATTTGATAACAAAGCCGTCCACATCGCTAGAAGAAATAGAATCCATCTATTCACATCCTCAATCATTAGGACAGTGCAAAAACTACTTACAAGCACATTTCCCAGAGGTTGAACAAATCGCGTCATTGAGTAATGCCACCGCTGTAACAACTATGCTAGCTGCTGCGTCCCCTTGCGCTGCCATAGGCCCTAAACGAACGGCAGAAATTTATAATGGGAAAATTGTAGATTCAAAAATACAAGATCAAGATAACAACGAAACCAGATTTATAATACTTGGACATTCAGATCATGCACCAACTGGCAACGATAAAACTTCCATTTGTATATCTTTCAAAGAAGATAGACCAGGAAGCTTATACGAAGTATTAGGGGTCTTTGCAGCACAATCTATCAATCTGACTAAGATTGAATCTAGACCGACCAAAGAAGTTTTAGGGCGCTACCATTTTTTGATTGATTGTATTGGTCATCGTCAAGATGAAATACTGAAAAATTGTTTCATCGCAATCGAACCGATAGTTGATAATCTCACCATATTTGGTTCTTATCCCAAATATGAGAGTCTTCAGTAATCTGTAGTCTTGTAAACTATATTACGGTCCGTTGAGTAAATCTTATCCAGCATACCCATCCCATACATTTTGTCTAAGGAGTTTAATGACTCTCTGCCATAATAGATTGCCTCAATATCTCCCCACACAATAAGATCGATCTGGTACTTGTCTATCAATCTACGTTTGACATCTAAATTGGAGCTTGAATAAATATTTTTGATATCTGTGAATCTATTCATAATATTCAAATGCAAATACGGTTTTTGCTGCATTTGGTGCCAGGACCATCCTAATACCGTAGGGAAACCAGTATAGGAAGAAACTCGGCCATTCCATCTATATTGATCACCAGTCGCTTCTAGAATGACAGGCGTTCCAGAAACAGACCTATTCAACCATTCGATCATTTTTCTATCTGAATCCAGAACAAGCATTTCATCACGTTCAACATGTATTGCGTGTTTTGCATACTCTAATCCATCTATAGTAAATATTGTCTGGGAGAACCTATCAGATACTCGTGGATATATAGAAAAGACAGGATAAATCATTAAAACTAATAAAAGTACAGCAAAGAAACTGATAGGGAAACCACGGTGAATAACATTGGTTAACCTACTCAGCATATATCCAATCAATATAATTATTCCAGTAGCAGCAATACCGGAAATTACCCAAGATTGCAAATAAAACTTAAACAAAGTATTCATCCTACCTATATCATCGTCGTATCTTACAAATTCAACTCCCAAATCTACCAATAAAGAGTAAGACATAAATATAATAGGAAGAAGCAACCATTTCCGATTTAGGTCCAGGCGGGTATCGGTTGTTAATGACTTGGCACAATAAATTAACCCCAACAATAGCATTATCAACAAAGTTGACAACCACCACCCCAAGAAACCCACATATAATCCTACTAAGACACTCGATAAGATCATTATTAGAATAGGGTAATTAATTTTGAATCCTACAATTCCTCGTCTCAGGTACAAGTCCTTAACGATACATATACCTATCAATGTTGTAGTTAAACAAAGAGGGAGTAATTTAATCTGTATGTAATGGAGCACAGGTGTGGACCACAAAGAAGGGACTAAAGATGCTCCTGCTGAATTGAATCCTAAATGAAACGCCCAAAACGAGAAATATCCAATCGCTATATAAAAGACTCCGATAAATAAAGTTTCTCTAAAGCCATATCTGGTGACCCCTTGAATCATAAGCCGGCCCAGTAATAACAATAATCCTAAACCACAATAAGTAGGATAATCCCAGGAATTGATCGCAAACAGACTTCCACAAGCTATAGAAAATAAAAATAATGATGCAATCACTCCTTTTTCATAGTACTTAGAGCAATATACATTTATTCCTAACATCAACACCATTATTGAAAACGGAATTGAAATCATATGAGCATGTAAATCAGCAAATAAAAAGGTGAAAAACGGGAACTCCGTGATATGTGGAGACCAATTCTGGGTATTCATAGCCTCATTACCAATCCAGAACATTCCTGGGCTGATGGGAATCTGTTCAAGCACTGGAATAATCCTACTGCTCCTCCAATAGTCAAAACCATAAAACCAACTACTGATAGGACTTGCGGAAGCAATCTTTTCCCAAATCTGAATTGCACCATCTGTATTACCTAAAATTAATACGAATAAGATTCCTAGAGCTCCACAACCACAAACTTTGATGAATTTATTTTTCAGGCAATCCGTAAAGGTCCCATTCAATCCTAAAAACAAGTTTGATCCAAAAGAAAATAGCAAAGTGGATGTAATAGCAAACAAGGTCACTACGCTTAAATTAAAGGTAATGATAGTCGGCAAACTAGTAACCTTTGTTAGTATGGCTAATGGAACATACCCCCAATAGTAATAATTCATCACCGAACCTGACATCCAAGGATCATATGGAGGAAATGACATCGAACTTAATACAGCATTTAAGTATGCGAGTTCCATAGGCTTCTCTCCGCCACGGTATGGATGCCACAAATCCGGGTTACTCATACGCAGGATTAAAAACAACACAAAACTGGCTATGAAGACAACTTCAACAGTACATACGTATTTCCAATTATTGACAAAGTAAAGTCTAATGTCACTATAGAATTTGTAAAATAGCAGAGTGTTAAATAAGCCAAACAATACTATAACCAACCAACAATATATTAATGTGTTAGTTATGAACCCTGTAGATACTAGCGCCCAGAAGACGTAAGCCACAATAAACAATCCCAATATCTTACTTAAAGCATATCCTTGCATTGGGAGGAATTTACATATTAGCAATGCAGTAGGAATTGATAGAGTAGATAACAAAAGCAGAGCCATTAACCATATAATTATTGCATTAAAATCCGATCTCAAGGGCTCTTCATAATTATTTGCTTTAACGTAGATGTTCTGTGTTTCCAAGTTTGGCGCCTGATAAGGGTACAAACTTTGGGATTCATTCTCCAATATAGCATTCAATATTGATTCCGTAGACCTATACATTGTCTTTTCAAATACTAGTACCAAAGGGTGATCATAATTAATTACGTTCTCATCAGCGTAACCTACACTTATACCAAAATTTTCCTGATCAATCTGTTTCAAAACATCAGGCGCTACCAACCCAGTTTTTGACCAATCATTATTTTTAATGTGGAACCCCAAAAAAGAAGGGTATTCATAGAAGACTTTGGATAACTCATAGCCTAAGCCATTATTGAACAACTCATCGTAATACGCAGAAGAATAAGGATATCTGCTTTGGTCAGCAGTGATCCCAACATAAGGTCTGTTGCTATAAAAAACTATATATTCTGAGGATTCTAAATACGTAGCGAGCTCGTATATCTTATCTATGGTATCTTCTTCATAAGCTGGATATAACCAAGTTTTATAATTGTGAAGTCCAGGAATTTGTTCATCCCAATGACTTTCAGTAATGATCTTAGAATTTGTAGGAATCGATTCCTGGATCCATTCGCTAGCTCGGATCGCAGTATGGTCTGATTTATATATCTGCACAAATCCGATACCGTAAATCAAATGCGATGCCATAATAATAGAAACAATAAGGAATCCAAATCCGACCACGAAGTTGTTTGATTTACTTAACAAATTACTAAAATAACGCCTAAAGTCTCCAGGTATTTGAGTTATGAAATCGGCGTTCAACACAAATAATACCGGAATTATTGGATATAAATACCTCAAAAATCTTACTTCATAAGACTCCATGAAAAAAAAGAAAGGTAAGACCCAACTTAAAAGAAATATATACTGAAATCTAATAGTTTTAGTCGCATACAAATTCCATATGCCTTTAACAATTAATACTACCGTCAAAAGACCTATAGGAATGCCTAATCCCCAAAAGAAAATTTGTCGTGCGTTATATAAGAGAAAAGGAGTCCCAAAATACTGCGTTGTAAATGGGAACATACCTGCAGAGCCAGCCATCATAGATTGTATTTTTACGTCTGAATAAAATTGTTGGAAATCTAATATGCTGAATGGAGATAAAATAACAAAAGTTAATCCAGCCAAGAGACCTATAACCACTCCTTCTCCCAGAAGAGCAGTTAGTTTATTATTGAAGCTAAAATTTATATCCCTCCACCACAATCCTAGAAACATTACAATGATTGGTGTAATTAGTAATATACTTGTCACTTTGAAGGATACGGCTATACCCAATGTGACTCCAATCCATACAGAAGTTTTCCATGATTGCTGTGTATACCGATTCCAGCAATTAAGTAATACCAAACCGCTAAAAAGAACCATAAAGGGCTCAGGTCTATAAAAAAGGGAATACTGAATATGCGATACGGAGAAAGCAATTAAAGTAGCAGCAAACAACGCAGCTTTAACTCCGAACATCCTGTAAGCGAGCCTATAATACACAATTATGGTAAACAGCTCAGCTACAATCGTAAGTGTTCTGCCTACGTATCTCAGATCCATAACATCTGCAACAGGTAGGATAAATTGACTGAACACTAACAGATAAATCAGAATTGTTCCTAAGGGAAACCAATGAGGATTGAGAGGGCTTACTTGTGGATCAAAATATTGCCTTAGGTTTAAGACAATATCCAGATTGGCGATTCCGCAGTATCCAGGAGGTGGCTTACCAACCATATCCAAGAACATGCAATAGGATCTCATATAAATAGATCTTTCATCTGGGTGAAATCCAATGCCTTGATCCCAATCAAATCCACTGAATCTCAAAACAGCAGCTAAAGACAAAAGTCCAAACAGTACTACATAACTACCATAATCTTTGGCCAGCATTCGAATACGAACATGTTGCAAAAAGGTAATCGTAGGAATCACCTATCAGTTCAAAGATTTACCCATCAGAGAACATAGTTCAATAGTTCTACACGAATAGCCCCATTCATTGTCATACCAACCTAGAATTTTCACCATGTTGTCTTGCATAACAATAGTGGACAACGAATCGAATATACAACTGTGAGGATTGCCTCTAAAATCCGAGCTTACGAGTGGTTCGTCGCTATATTCCAATATGCCTTTCAAATTTGTCTCTGAAGCTTTTTTGAAAGCTTCATTTACATCTTCCACAGTCACAGACATTGACAAATTAGCTGTGAAATCAGTAGCCGAACATGTATTAGTAGGGACCCTGTAAGCAATCCCATGCAGTTTGCCTTGTAACTCAGGAATAACTACTCCCACAGATCTAGCTGCTCCAGTAGTAGTCGGAATGATATTCATTGAAGCTGTACGTGCTCTACGTAAATCCTTATGCCCTCTGTCCAACACTGATTGGTCATTTGTGAATGAATGGATGGTAGACATTAGTCCGTGCTCTATTCCAAAGGCATCCTGCAACACTTTCACCATTGGAGCAAAACAATTTGTAGTGCACGAAGCATTAGAAACTATTTGATGTGATTCTCCATCGTAAATACCTTCATTTATACCTAACACTATAGTAGCGTCAGCTCCTTTTGCTGGAGCTGATACGAGCACTTTTTGAGCTCCCCCTTGAATGTGAGCAATAGCCTTCGAAGAATCTGTGAATTTACCAGTTGATTCAACTACAATGTCAACATCTAATTCGGACCAAGGTATATTGGAAGGCTCCCGTTCACTAAATACCCGAACGCTGTGTCCATCAATAATCAAATCATTCCCTACTGATTTAACATCGCCTGAATAATTGCCATAAGTAGTATCATGTTTGAACAGATGAGCGTAGGTAGAAACATCACTCAGACCATTAACAGCGCAAATTTCAATATCTAGATCCTGATAATCTTCTAACCAAGCTCGTGTAACTAATCTCCCTATCCTCCCAAATCCGTTGATACCTATCTTTGTAGTCACTGTGTGTTGCCTCCCATACTATTCATTATCTACTCGCCCAAATTCTACCAAAATCTATCCGCCATGGCATCTCTTATATTTCTTGTTACTACCACATGGACATTTCTCATTCCGACCAATCTTACGCTCAAGATTCTGAATTTTCTTTTTCTCTTCACAATCTTTACAAGTGCATGCAGCTGGGTGGTCAGAATACCAATTCGCTCTTACCAAAGTTTTACTCTGCTATCCAAAATCAGAAAACACCTTCATGCCATCAAACATAGCATCATCTCCTAACTCGTGCTCAATTTGCAGTAATCTATTATATTTTGCAACTCTATCAGATCTAGCTGGAGCACCGGTCTTAATCTGACCAGCGGCCCATCCGACTGCCAAATCTGCGATCGTACTATCTTCAGTTTCTCCTGATCTATGGCTCATTACAGTGGTCCAACCATTGCCTCTAGCCAATGTAAGAGCTTGTAAAGTTTCGGACATTGACCCGATCTGATTGGGTTTTAACAAAATGGAATTACATGCTCCAAGATCATTCGCAGTCCGTACCCGGTTAATGTTAGTTACTAATAAATCATCTCCAACCAATTGGACTTTATTCCCTAATCTATTTTGTAATTCAACCCAACCATCCCAATCATCTTCATTTAATCCATCCTCTATACTTATAATTGGGAATTTATCTACCCAGTCTTTATAGAGGCTGATCAGGTCATGAGAGTTTACAGATAGTCCTTGCCGTTCTAAGACATATAGCCCCGACTCACTGTTATACAATTCTGAAGCTGCAACATCCAAGGCTAGCATTATTTCTGTTCCTGCTTCATATCCGGAAAGTTCGATAGCTTGCATTATTAACTCTAAAGCTTCTTCATTGGATCCTAACTGTGGAGCAAACCCTCCTTCATCTCCTACATTCAAATTATGCCCCAAAGAACCCAAAATTGACTTAAGAGAGTGATATATTTCAACTCCTGCCCTAAGAGATTGACTAAAAGAATCAAATCCGACAGGTATAATCATAAATTCTTGAATATCTGTTGAATTTGAAGCATGTCTTCCACCATTCAAAATATTTAACATTGGTACTGGTAACCTTGGAGATGTCTCTCCATTTTTAGCCAAATAATCCCAGAGTGCAATCGAGCCAGACGATTGTGCAAAGGCTTTGGCCGCGGCTAGTGACACTGACAAAATAGCGTTAGAACCTAACAAACTCTTATTATTCGTACCGTCTAAACCTATAAGAGCTTTATCAAACTCCCACAAAGTCTCCCAGTCCGTATTAATTAAGGCTTCATGTATTACCTGATTAACATTAGCAACTGCGTTTCGTACACCTTTGCCAAAGTATCTATCATCTTCTCCATCCCGTAGTTCATATGCCTCGTGCTGTCCAGTACTAGCTCCTGAAGGAACATAAGCGGTAGCTTGGGTATTATCACCCAACGTGACAGTGCATCCAACAGTTGGATTTCCTCTTGAATCCAAGATTTCTATAGCTGTGATCGATTTAATGGTTGTCATATTTAATCACCTACTTCAACCCGCTTATGATGCTATCTAATTTCGCTATAGCATCCTTAACATTAGAAACACTCTCAAACGTCGACTTGTCTGACACCTTTTCGCCTTCTCCAGTCACATCTAGATCCCACGAGTCCAAAGCAATAACAGGACGTCCCTCAGACAATGAATGCCCTAACTCAGACAATGTTCCGTATGCTCCGCCTACAGCTATTACAACATCTCCGGAAAGGGCCACTACTATATTTCTAGCAAACCCCATTCCTGTCACGATTGGTATATCAATATGGTCATTGCCCAAGGATTTATCGTTTCCAGGTAGTATACCTATAGTTTTACATTCAAATCCTTCTTTGATGCCAATTTGGACACCTTCACATACAGCCTGCATTATCCCTCCCATACCACCACAAACCACATAATCAACTCGAACATGTTTTGCTAGTTCTATTCCTAATTCTACTGCAAGTTCAGTATGATGAGGTAAAGAAGAACTACTACCTATTACCGATACAATCATTTTCAATCCTACAGAAACTGTTATTTCAATAAATCGCTAATCTCATTGAGTTGATTTACCAATGGGTCTGGATAAATTCCTAGAGCTATAGTCATCAAAATCGATAGAATGATGACAATCCACATTGGCCATCTTACTGTAATATCAGCGTGAGCCCTTTCCTGCTCGGGGACATCTACATACATACTTTTTATCATTATCAAATAATAATAGAGCGACACCAAACTCGCTAATACAGCTATGCCTGCCAACCATAAATACCCGCCGATAGATATTGATGAAAACAGATAAAATTTAATCGTAAATCCGACAAACAAAGGTAATCCAGCCAAAGAAAAAAGTCCTATCGCTATCGAAGCAGATAATAAGGGTTTTTCATCTGAAAGCCCTGCAAAGTCCTTTATAAGTTCGATATTATTATTGTACGTAACAGCCGTAATAGCACTGAAAACCGCAAAACTAGTAACAGCATACCCTACTAAATAGTACCCTAAACTTTCTAAGACAATCCCATTAGTCGAACCAAATACTACGATACCTGATAGCAAAACACCACTATGGCCTATAGAAGAGTAAGCTAACATTCTTTTCACTTTTGTTTGTACAATCGCAATGCCGTTACCGATCACCATAGTGGATATTGCTAAAATAGCGAAAATAATCTTCCAACTGGACCATAATTCTTCTGCGGGCAACATCACTCCAATGACAACACGGGCCAAGAATGCAAACGCTGCTATTTTTGCTCCGATCGCCAAATAAGCAGTTACAGGAATAGGAGCACCTTCATATACATCTGGAATCCAAGAATGAAATGGTACTATTCCTAACTTAAAGGCTATCCCAATCATAATAAATGTTATTCCCAACATTGCCACAGGATCCATGAATCCAGAAGTTGACAATACTTGAGCAATATCGCTATATAGGGTACTACCAACAACTGAATAAACCATACTCAAACCGTATAGTAATATCGCAGATGAAAAGGTTCCAAATATTATGTATTTTATAGCAGCTTCATTAGATTTAGGGTTGAATTTAGAATACCCTACTAGAACATACAAACAAAAACTTAAGAGTTCCAATGATATATAGGCTGTTAGGAATTCTTGACTTTGCACCAGAATATTCATACCTAAAATAGCTAACAATACTAACCCATAATATTCACCTTGAGAGGTCAAATTAGTCTTAACAAATTCTTCTGACATCAGAATTGTTATTATCCCTACGGTAATAAAAATCATTTTAAATACAAATGAATAATGATCTACCAACAAGAAATTATTATAAACAGGCTGGGTTATTCCCATCACAGTAGATGCAGTAACGAACAAAAGTCCTATTAAACCTACAACTGCAATCCTTCCTACCCACTCTTTCTTTCCTTCAGGAATTATCAAATCTGCAGTAAAAACTAACAATGCTAATCCTGCCAGAACAAACTCTGGAGTTAATAACAATAAATTATTTGATCCTTCTATCATCACAACGTCACAATACACTCATTATGGAGCTTATACCTACATTGATGGAGTCGAGCAACAAGGCTGGCCACACACCAACTGCGATTAATATTGAAGCGAAAGCTACAGAAACAATTTTTTCATACTTATTAGCATCAGGTAGATTTTCCAATTTTGGATCTACTGGTCCAACAATTGTTCTTGCTATTAATCTCAAAATATATACTGCTGTCAGTGCAGCACCTAAAACGGCTAATGCCGCTATCCATAATGAAATCTTAATTACTCCCAAAAATATTAAAAATTCAGCAATAAATCCACTCAATCCTGGTAATCCCAATGAAGCAAATCCAGCAATGATAAACAATACACATATATGAGGCATTGTTTTGATCAAGCCATTTAGTACATATATATCTCTCGTATGAGCTCTATGGTAAATAGCTCCTACTAGCACAAACATCAGAGCTGTCATTATTCCATGCGAGAACATCTGTAGCACTGCGCCTGATAGCCCTATTGAGTTTAAAGTTGCGGCCCCTATTAACACATAACCCATATGGCTCACACTGGAATACCCTATGATATATTTTAGATCAGTCTGAGACATAGCCGATACTGCCCCATAAATCACATTAACAATTCCTAAAACCATCAGTAGTGGCATCCAAGTTTGAGCCCCTAAAGGTAATATAACTATTCCTATCTGAATAATTCCGAAAGCGCCTAGCTTCATTAGCACTCCGGCGTGAAGCATACTGACCCCTGTAGGTGCGGCAACATGACCGTCCGGCGACCAAGTGTGAAATGGCCATAATCCAGACAATACACCAAAACCAATCATGAAACATAAAAATACCCAGTTCTGAAATCCAGAGCTAAATAATCCAGATTCAGACAGAATTCTCAACTCATCAAACACAAAAGTTGGAGTACCATTCATATATGTCTCAACATAAATTGCAATGATACCAATCCATATCAACACGCTCGCCGCTACAAGAACCATCATTAGTTTCATAGCTCCGTATTCCTTACTCCGGTTAAACGAACCGAAGTTGGTAGAACTTCCCCAAACCGCTATCAATAAATACATAGGTAAAACGGCTAACTCGTAGAACAAGAAGAAGAAAAATAAATCAGACGATAAAAAGACTCCAAAAACTCCTCCTCCCAATGCTAGCAATAAAACATAGAAGTCCCGCCCCCGAGTTTCTATATCAGTCGATATGAGGCACGCTCCCAATAGAACTATGCCATTTAACAACACCATGGAAGCACTGATACCTGTAAGTCCCAACCCAAACGTGATATTAATACCTTGACTCAGCCATGGCACTGTAAATCCAAATTGCGTTCCTCCAATCATAGTGTCATATGACACAAAAAGAAGCACAGAAATGCCAAATGTCACCAGTGACACTATTGATGATATCAACCAGCAAGTCCTGGAAGCTAAATTAGGAACCACCATAAATCCCAAAGATGTGATCAAAGGTAATGCTATGATCGCAAAAGCCATTATGTTATAAAAATCGTTCATAGCCTCACAATCCACAGCCATAGAATTCCCAAAATTATCATTCCGGAAGTCATTAGCCCCAAGTAAACGTAAATTCGCCCTGTGACATGATATCTGATCAAGGAACCAATAGAGCGAGTTATGTGACCTGGGCCATTTATACCAATATCATTAACTAAAACCCTATCAAACAAGGCCACTAATGAAGCTATAGGCAGTACAATTTTATCTACTAAAATTTGATATAGTTCATCAAAATAATATTTGTTCTCAATGATTGTTATCAAAAATTTCATCCGTGTTTTAAAAGTCTGGAAAATAGATATTCTTTTCACATAGAATAAATATCCAGCACCAAAAGATAGTAATGTGACTACTAAGGTTATACTTGCTATATCCGGTTCCAGATGGAAATTTTTTGGGTGACTATAGAATAAGAATGTACCAAAACTAGATGGAAGTCCTGGCATATATAATGCTACCCAACCAAAAAGCACCACAAAAACTGCAAGAACGCCCATTGGAATAAGCATCACCATAGGAAGTTTATGAGCATTGCTATAATCTCGATTTTGAGTCCCAAAAAACGGGGTTATAATCAACCGAATCATATAAAACCCACTCAAGAAAACCAATATCATTGATGAAATTGCAAATAAAATATTGCGATTATGTACAATTGAAACAATAACCTCGTCTTTGCTCCAGAAACCAGACAGCAATGGGATACCCGCTAGAGAAAGCGCTCCTATACAAAATAATATTGTTGTACCTGGTAGTACTGACTTCAACCCACCCATTCTATTGATATCCAAATCATCAATAGAATGCATGATGTTACCTGATCCTAAAAACAATAACGCTTTACTGAATCCATGAGCTAGCAAATGCAATATAGCGGCTGTATATCCGAACGCTCCAAGACTCAACATCATCAAGCCCAAATGGCTGATAGTCGAATAAGCCAAAGCTCTTTTCAAATCTATTGATACGCAGCAGATCAAAGCAGCTCCTATGGCCGTTATAAGCCCGATGATTGACACTATTAACATCATAGCCTCAGATTCAACAAACAGAGGATATGTTCTAGCTACCAAATATACTCCGGCTGCCACCATAGTAGCAGCATGTATCAACGCACTAACAGGGGTCGGGCCTTCCATCGCATCTGGAAGCCACACATGGAAGGGGAACTGGGCAGATTTCCCCATAGCGCCTAGGAATAACAGACCGCTGATAGAAAAGATTACCCAAGATTCCATCTGACCGGACGCTACGTAACTAAATAAATCACTCATATTGAACGATCCGACTTCTATCCAAATTAATAGTACCCCTATTAAAAGACCTACATCTCCCAATCTAGTAACAGTGAATGCCTTTTTAGCAGCTTCCTTTGCATCAGGTTTTTCATACCAAAAACCAATCAATAAATATGAGCATAATCCAACCAACTCCCACGCCACATACAGCAACAAGAAATTGTCAGATAGAGCTAACAGTATCATTGATGAAATGAACAAGGCTTGAACAGAATAATACCAGCCGAATCTGGGATCATCTTTCATATACCCTATTGAATATATTTGAACCATTAGAGCAACAAAAATTGCCAATCCTGCCACAGACAAACTTAGAGGATCTACTGTAAAACCAAGGAATGAATCAACTGTTTCCTTTCCTGTAACTCCCGCTGAGAACCACCCCACACTATAGTTGCATCCTACCATCCCAGTGACAGAGCTTCTTACACAATGCTCCAAATCAAATCGCGACTGAAGATATTCAGTAAGACCAAAACAATAAATCCCTAAACCTAATATGATAGCAACAACAGGAAATATCCAAGCTTGCTTGAGAATTTTATTCCCTACCAAACTTGTAATTATAAATGCTATAAAGCTGATTACAGGGATTAACCAGAAATATTGCATATTAAACTAACCATACCTTCCTAAAAAACCAAAGTTTATAACTTCATCATGTCAAACTGGTCAACATTAACAGTAGATTTATTCCTGAATATCCGTAGTATAAGAGCCAATGCCAGCCCAACTTCAGCCGCTGCTATTGTAATGATGAATATTGTCAAAATATGACCATCAAAATTGGTAAACAATCCGCCACCATGCTTAAATGCTGCTGCTGCAATAAAATTAATATTTACAGCATTTAACATTAGTTCAATCGCCATGATTATTAGAATCGCACTCTTTCTAGCTAATACGCCATATAAGCCGACAGAAAACAGTAGCACACTTAAAATATTGAAATGAATCAATTCCAGCATTTAGTTTCCGCCCTTATCAGATCTAGCAATAACTATCGCGCCAATTAAAGCAACTAATAATACTAAAGATGCCAATTCAAAGGGTATAGCCCAAGTAGTAAATAAAGAACTACCCAATGATTTCACACCAGCTGGAGAAATAGTGGTGGATGCATTCCGAATTACATCGGATTGAAAATAACTCACTGACAATGTAATTAGCACCAAAACAGACAAGATTCCAGCTATAGGCCAAAGTTTATTGTTTTGTATCCTAGGGTACTCTTCATTCCTAGTAAGCATCAACGCAAATAGAATAACAATCACGATTGCTCCACCGTAAATCAGTAATTGCACAATCGCCAAGAATTCAGTTAATAAAACCAAGTAGATTCCGGCTACACTAATCAATGCGAATAAGAGAAATAAAGCAGAGTGAACTATATTCCTAGATATCACAACCCCAAGCGCGCATGATATCAACACAGCAGATATAACACTGAATATAACTAGATGCATATTCATTACATTAATCCTTTGAAGATGGCTGCCAGCCGGTCTGGGTCTGATATCTTCCACCAATCTCTAGCAAGCCGCTTAGATTCATTCTACTGCCATCGCGAGAGATTCCACTCTCTTCATGTTCATGAGTCATTACGATAGCGTCAAAATTGCAAACATTAACGCATATACCACATAAGATACAACGGTTCAGATTTATCTCAAATTCATCTACGATTTTACGACGTTTACTACTTTCATCAGCGAATTTGGGGTTGTCCTTCATTGTCGCAGTCATGCATTGAGTAGGACAGTTCCTAATGCATACCATACATCCTGTACAAAACGGTTCATCCACGTTCTTATCCCAAGTCAATCCAGGAAAACCCATGAATCTATTTTGGACTACTGTAGGATTTTCAGGATATAGTTTGGTAACTGGTCCACGCAGTCCTCGAAAAGTAGAGGATAAAGTCTGAATCATTCCCTTTACTGTACTTAACATATCATTCCTCTTGTGTCATTTGAAGGGAACGTAATCGCTCTCTCACTTCTGCTACTTTACGGGCTGGGGCTGTGATATACCTGTAAATAATAACACCTACTGCCAATAGTCCAAACAAAGACATAACAGTCAGTGCCCACCAAGGCATTTCATAAAATACATATACAGAACAACATACAACTAAGTAAAACGAAAGCGGCACCATTACTTTCCAGGCGAATGCCATCAGTTGATCAATTCTCAGCCGAGGTAAAGTTCCTCTTATCCAAAATATCAATAAAATGACAGCATATATCTTTATTAAAAGCCACACTATGGAAGGCAAGAACGGCCCAGACCATCCACCCAAAAATAACAATACGGTTAAGGTAGCTATAGCAAAAGTGTTAATGTATTCTGACAAGAAGAATACTGCCCAATGTGCTCCACTGTATTCCACAAAGGGACCTCCGACTATCTCAGACTCTGCAAAATAGATATCAAAAGGGGTTCTTCCAACTTCCGCTAGCCCTGCAACAAAAAACAATACAAATCCCAGTGGCAATACTAGTACGAAAGGGACAGGTGATTGTAGATTTACTATGTCAACCAAATTAAATGTTTGCGTAACAATAGCTACAGAAATTAATACCATTATCAATGGTATTTCATAACTTATTAATTGAGCAGCAGCTCGCAGACCACCAATGACTCCATATTTATTAGCCGATCCCCAGCCTGCTAATACAAGGCCGAGAATCCCTATCACGCCTACAGCACCTATATAAAACAATCCCATATTCTCAAGATTCTCTACCACAATCCCCGGAGTGAACGGTATTGTTACCCAAAGCATGAATGCTGATATTACAACTATAATTGGAGCTACCCAAAATATGACTCGTTCGGCATCATTAGGAACTATATCTTCTTTTAATACCAGTTTCACTGCATCCGCAATGGGTTGCAAAAGTCCGAAGGGACCAGTGCGAGTAGGTCCTAGCCTAAGCTGCAATCTTCCTAAAGCTTTCCTTTCTAGCCATACAAGAGACAAAACCATAACAGCCAAGAACGAAAATAATGTCAACAAACTAATTAAAGTACTTACAGCATCTTGAAAATAGTCACTCATAAATCTCACAGTGGCCCCCGTGTCCAAGTCAGAGCACAACAATTGATAGCTCAACATCCTCCCAATCATCTATCCACCTCGCCGAGGACTATGTCCAAAGACCCTAGAATGACCACAGAATCTGCGATCCAAGAATCTTGTAGTAACGGTTCAATAGCAGACAAATTGCAAAAAGAGGGAGGTCTCACTTTAAGGCGATAAGGTTTATCGGTTCCATCACTTACTATATAAACTCCAATCTCCCCTCTAGGGTTCTCTGCTTTCACGTATACTTCACCAGCAGATGGGCGTATCAAGCGTCTTCCTAGTGATGACTCCACATCACCATCAGGCAAATTGTTAATTGCTTGCTCTACTATCTTCAACGACTCATCCATTTCTTTAATTCGAACCCAATGTCTATCCCAGCAATCGCCATCTAGTCCAACGGGAACATCAAATTCAAAGTCAGAATATACAGAGTACGGCTCTGATTTTCTAACGTCATAATTAACACCAGAACCTCTTAAACATGGTCCAGTTAATCCATAATCAATGGCTTGATCAGCAGTTATCACGCCAATATCCTTAGTGCGACTAAGAAAAATTTCATTAAAAGTAAGTAATTTTTCGGCTTGATCTATATCCTGACGTATCTCAGGCATGATGCCCTTAACCATGCTCACAAAATCGGTTGGAACTTCTTCTTTGAGTCCACCTATTTTGAAGTAATTATGCATCATTCGAGCGCCTGAAATACTCTCAAACAAAGTTTGGATCCGATCGCGACCAATAAATGAGAATAATGCTGGAGTCATAGCGCCTGCATCTAATCCAATGGTCCCAACATATAACAAATGGCTTGCTATTCGGTTTAGTTCACACAATATTACTCGTATGTATTCAGTCCGTTTGGAAGGCTCAATATCCAGAAGTCTTTCAACTGCCATACAATACACAAGTTCATTATTGAAATTGGCCAAGTAATCCATTCTGTCAAACAATGTGACTACCTGATGATATTGCTCTCCTTCACTTAGTTTTTCTGACCCTCGGTGCAAGTATCCAATATGAGGTTTAACATCAATAATTTTTTCCCCATCAATCCTTAACTCCATACGGAACACTCCATGCGTAGAAGGATGTTGAGGTCCCATATTTAGCATCATATCAATTGTCTGATTCTCTGAATTGTCCTGCATCATAATACTTAATTAATATTCCTGATAATCATAAAACGGGAAATCTTTCTTACCTGGATAACCTTCGAATCCGTCATACAACAGTAAAGGCGACATATCCCCGTGCCCTTCAAATTCAATTCCATACAGATCATGAATTTCTCTTTCATACCAATCACCAGCTTTCCAAATATCTGAGACTGTCTGTACTCTAGAGTCGTAATTAATATTACATTTGACTCCAACGGTGCAATTTTTGTTTATCGAATACAAGACATATAAGATCTGGCAATAATCCACATAATCCACCCCAGCCATACATGAAAGCATTTTCGAATCATAATCTTCATTAGTTTTTAAGAATATACAAAGATCATGTAATGATTCTGTAGGCACTAAAACTGTAGGAATCTGGTCAGTCATTGAGAAGAGTAAATCTACACCTGTAAACTTTGTTTCTAATGCTGTTTTAAGTTTAATAATCTGAGGATCGAGTTCAATAGGACCTGATCCATCTTCAGAAGTACAATCTGACTTATCTGCCATTATTTTTTGAATCCCGCATTATTTTCTCTTGTAGTTTAACAATCCCGTAAAGCAGAGCTTCAGGCCTTGGAGGACAGCCTGGCACATATATATCCACAGGTATTATATGATCAACTCCCATTACAACAGAGTATGATTTGTAATATGGTCCTCCATTAGTCGCGCAACTTCCCATCGCTATCACCCATTTAGGGTCAGGCATTTGTTCATACAAGAGTCTGATAGGTTCTTCCATTTTTTTTACCACGGTGCCTGCTACAATCATTACATCAGATTGTCGGGGTGATGGCCAAGTAACCACTCCAAACCTGTCTAAGTCATAATGTGACATATAAGTTGACATCATTTCTATAGCGCAACAAGCCAGACCGAAACTCAGAGTCCATAAAGAGGATTTTCGTGCCATTCCGAATAATTGCTCTTTGGTAGTGGTAATCACTCCTGGCACTTTAGAGCCTAATACTTGGTCAAAACGACTTTTACCTGGTAAATTTCCTATTGGTGGATTTACTTCTGCCACTCAAACACTCCTTTCCTCCATCCATATAAAATAGCGAAAAACAATATCACTAAGAACATCATCATAGCGTAGAACGGAATAGGGTTCCCTAAACTATTTTGCTCCAAGAATATCAGTGCCCAAGGGAATAAAAACACAGCTTCTACGTCAAATATCAAAAACAATATCCCAAATATATAGAACCTGAAATTTATGTTAGCCCAGGTAAAGCCTTCGCTAGGTATGCCACATTCGTAGGTTGTTAATTTGATTTGAGATTTGCGCTTAGCACTAAAAATAAAGGATGCTATGAATAAACCCATAATCGCGCCTGCGCCCACTAAAACAGACAGCGCAACGGCCATCCAGTCATTAACAAATACATCCATTTATTTTACATTTCCCTAATTAATTTCATTCAATAATTTATAAGATGTGCTTAACCGTAGAATATCATTTCGCGGAATTTCCAGTCAATTGATATAAAATACTACTCAAACGCTTTATTTGCTCTCCCGTATTTCTGTAGAAGAGATATCTGACCTAAACAGATCTTCAGAAATTCCTACAAATAATTGTTTTAATGAAGCAGGGATTTTCAAATCATCAATACCATTGAATTTCCCTTTATCCAATCTGCCTGCCACATAAAATTGATTGTTGTTTGCTAACATCTCCGATAATTCTTTCCACATTGACCCATCACTCGATGAATATTTAGGATCAAGAACCCGTTTGGCTGTATCCCATCCTACTAAAAACTTATATTCACCCAATTTTTTTGCTTTCCCCACAAAAGTGGCTTGGTTCGTTATCAGAAGTCTTTCTTCATCTTCAAATTGAGTCACTCTCTTAAGAATTTCATCATAAGACAGAGGGGGTTTGTCGACATTGAGAATCGATGTCTCATATAAAGCTTGCAAATCAAACTCTTTTTTCACAACTGATGCAAGAGTTTTATGACCTTCATGCAATGGATTAAAAGAACCCGGAAATACAATGGTTGACTGCTTAGGCGGCAATAAGTATTCCATACCCCCTGCAGAATCAAGAATCACATAAGGGATGTCACCATGCATAACCATGTCTAAAGATTTGTCTACAGAAATCTCCTCTCGTTGAATAATCTCACCGTCCAATAAAAGATTATCTATACTATAATCAATTGCCACATACCCAGAAACAACGTTCAATAACAAATTACTCACAACAAAGTCTTCTTCTATACGGGTACGCATACCTTTATTAAGGATCAGTGTAAAAGTATAAAGGTCATTTTTTGAGCAGATTCCTATAATCACCCGATGATCTCCGCGTTTCTCCCTATTAGTCGCAATGGTTGCTGTGCATCCCACGCCTATCAGATCAGATGAAGAATCATTATATTTATTAGCATTTATAAAACTACGAACCGCCATAGCGGAAGCGGCTTCCTGAGATACTATACTTTCAGGCATATATCCCAAAAAATCATACATAGCTTTTTCTGAATATGGTACTGATATATCCAATATCGTATTTGATGCCCCAGGCACATTTAATAGCCAATTCATTGCTTGGTTACCTGCACCTGCCACTGCCATAGACATTTTAATGTCAGATGTATGGATATCCTGGATCACTTTCTCTATGTATTTGTCCATTTTATGCCTTCAAAAACCCTATCAAGTTTTGGCTATTATTTAATATTCACATCTAGGGTTTACTATTGTAGCAAAATAATTGGTTTGACAATGTAATTAGGCCATTATAAGTTTATTATCACCACGCATAATATTTAATATGTCCCAACGATACATAAATCTTATATGGAGAGTGTTATGAAGGCTTTTATTGGCACCAATATAATCGACGTTAAGACAGAGTCCATCTTACAAGACCAGACGATCATAGTAGACGGGCCATCCATTGCTCAAATTATACCTTCGGCAGAATCATCAAATCTTAATTTAGACAGCATGGAAGAAATTTACGATGTATCTGGACTGACAGTGCTACCCGGTCTAATAGATTGTCACGACCATTTAGCCTCCAAGAATTATGAGCTAATTAGCCGATGGAATTTAGATGAACCTGCATCTACCAATTCAATTCGTATTTATAAAGTTTTAGAAGATACCTTGCAGTCCGGATACACAACAATCAGAGACGCAGGAGGATTAGATGCCGGATATAAACTCGCAATAGAAGAAGGGCTATGTGAAGGTCCTAGACTAGTATTAGCAATCAGTATCATGTCACAAACTGGAGGAATTGGAGATCGCGTAAGTGGTTCTGGACACACCAATGGTCTTGTAACGAACCCAATGTTACCTAATGCTGTCGTTGACGGCCCGGATGAAATTATCCACAAATTACGTGAACTGGTAAGATGCGGAGCCGATGTAATTAAAATAGCTACAACTGGTGGGGCGAGTTCCCGTAAAGGGCTTGGGCCAAGAGACACTTCATTCTCTAGGTCTGAGGTCAGATTGATAATTGACGAAAGTGCTCGGCTCAACAAAAAAGTTATGTGTCACGCATTGGGAGGACCAGGATTAAGAGTGTGTATTGAGGAAGGAGTCCATTCTATTGAACATGGTTGTCACTTAGAAGAAGATCCAGACTTAGTAAAACTAATGGCTGAAAAAAATGTTTTCTTCGTGCCAACATTTACAGTATATGACTACCATAAATCTCACAGTGCCCCTCATGTCCAAGTCAGAGCACAACAATTGATAGATCAACATCGCAGAAGCTTTGAAATAGCGATGAAAGAAGGTGTGAAAATAGTAGCAGGGACAGATGCTGGTGGGTTTATTCATGGTGACAATGCTCACGAATTAGAATTATTAGTAGTCAATGGGATGACACCAATGGAAGCAATAAAAGCAGGGACTATAACAGCAGCGGAATGCCTGGAGGTCGACGATTGTGTTGGTTCAATTGAAGTGGGTAAAGTAGCAGACATGATCATAGTTGATGGAGATCCACTAAAAAATATCTCCATGTTACGAGACCGCAATAATATCAAGCATGTTATAAAAGATGGGAAGAATATACCTATCTCAAAGAGAATACTGTAACTGCATCAACATGGCAAAAATCAATTTCCATATACTGTCTCTATTCCCTAAAATGTTTGACGGGGTCCTGACTTCAAGCATGATTTCAAGGGCCATCAAAAATGATTTGGTAAGCATTGCCGTTATAGACATCCGAGATTACACAGAAGACAAACATTCAACTACGGACGACTATCAATTTGGAGGCGGNTNTGGGATGGTAATGAAGCCTGAACCTATCTGTAATGCGATAGACGACATATTGGGCAATTGCATTAGCCCAGAAAATACACCAGTNGTTTTAATGACCCCGCAAGGAACGCAATTTACACAAACGGTATCCGAATCATTATCCAGCAGTGCAGATATNATAATCATATGTGGCCACTACACAGGAGTGGACGAACGCATTATAGAATTAGTGGTCACTCATCAAATCAGTATAGGAGACTTTATTACTACCGGAGGGGAAATTCCTGCGATGTTACTAGTCGACTGTATTTCCAGATTCATNCCTGGAGTTATAGGATCCTCTGAAAACGTAGCTTCTGACTCCATTACTTCCGGATTATTAGAGCATCCGTTGTACACTAGGCCTCGCACTTATAGAGGATTAACTGTCCCAGACGTCTTGATAAATGGAGACCACCAAAAGGTTGAAGATTGGAGAAGAACTCAATCAATCATCAAAACATTCCACAATCGCCCCGATTTACTAGTATCTGCTGATCTAAATGNATCAGATCAACAGATACTCGATGACCTANAGAGAGACTAATTACATTGGAATCACAGAATGAAATATTTAAATTTGAAACTGACATAAGGGTTAGATGGTCCGAATGCGATAGNCAAGGAATCGCCTTCAACGGATCCTATTTAGAGTATCTTGAAATAGCGCAATCTGAATATTTCCGGAATTTGGGATATAGCATCTATGCTTTGGCCCAAACAGGTTTCTTCGACACAGTGATTGCAAATACTGAACTTACTTTTCTAGAACCAGTCAAAATCGACGACATCCTAATTCTTAAAGCTAAGACAACAAAACTTGGCACAACAAGTATAAGGTTCAAAGTACACATTTTTAATCAGTCTGGTGATTTAACAACAGTAATTACTGCAGTGTATGTTGGATATGACCAACATACTCAAACTAAAAAGGAAATNCCTGAAGACATTAAAANGCTTATCAAAGCATTCGAAAATNACGGAGTCGTGTTGNCATTAGATCAACTCCCCGAATTANAAAAGTATATCTAANCCAAGTCTTAAACCATGAATATTGGATTATCATCTGAATTTATCCTAGCTTCCATCGCTAGTTCGTCTCTCACATACTTGGGAATGCTGAACATATGTACGTGTGATTCATAATCATAGAATCTAAGGTTTCTATTAATCCGTTCATTACATTTATCCAAACCGATACCATTGGTGTCTCTGGGGGTTTGGCTAGCTATAGTAAATGACCATGGCATCCCAAATCCTGATATGTTTACTTGATAATTATCTACCCAATTAAAGACANTCCTGATTGTATGAACTATTGGCACATANCAGTCTCTAAAATTTGTTATGTCTGAAGAACCTGACTGAGTGACCATAATTCCATCGGGTTTTAAAGAATTTTTCACAATTTCATAAAATTCCTTTGTATACAATTGGTAAGCAGTGCCTTCTTCTAAAGGATCCACCAAATCTAGGATTACAACATCATATCTAGTTTCATCAGNCTGCAAATACGCTCGAGCATCTACATGATGCAATTCTAATCTTGGATCTTCAAATGCGCCCATATGGTGCTTAGGTAAATATAATTTGCTAAGCTCTACAATCTCTTCATCCAAATCTACCATNCGTNCATTGATNACAGACTTATGATTCAATACTTCTCGTAGAGTAGCTCCTTCCCCTCCTCCAGCAATAAACACTTCGGCGGGGCTTTCGTGCATNAGCATCGCAGGACTTACTAATGCTTCATGATAAATATACTCGTCCCGTTCAGTGGACTGTGTTTTGCCATCCAGAATCAAACTTCGTCCGTATATTTCTGANTCAATTATNTCCACAGATTGATATTGNGTTTTACCNGAAAATAATACTTTNCTTATTTTTAACATTACTGATTGATACGGTGATANGTGCTCCGTGTACCAATTAGAAAAAGATTCCAAAGCAACCCTCTCTTACTAACGTACTTCACTGATATTAGGAGCAGAAATACCNAGCCCTGCTCCTCTATGCAACACAGTAAACTCNGGACTCTGACACTCAAATTTATCACTCAANAAATGTGCCGCTTNCAGNGGATCAAAATTAGTACCACAGGTAAAAATATCTATTGCAGCAAATAATGTTTCAGGCCANGTATGCACAGAAATATGAGACTCAGCGATTGAAAGNATTCCTGTGACTCCTTGAGGACTGAATTTGTGGAATGATTCGGCTATCAAAGTTACAGCTAGGGTTTCAGCAGCTGAATGAAGTGAATGTTTCACATAGTCCAAATCATCAATCAATGAAGCATTACACTGCCTNAAGTCAGCTATCACATGTATTCCTAGATCCAATAAACACTCCCTATAGNNCATAGTTTCTTATACCTATGCANCATNAAATTGTATANCNAAGAAGCTGCACAATCAACTCTATCAGNATTCATTTCGAAGCGACAAGTTACTCTATAATAACAATGTAATTTTGTTTATCATTGGGATGAGGATTCTATGGCGAAATATTTCGATCTACACATACACACNACGAAAGGTAGCAGCGACAGCAATTTAACCCCAGAAGATTTGATTCTAGAAGCAGCAAGAATNGGGCTTAAAGGACTATGCATAACTGAACATAGTGGGCCTTGGGACAGGCATGAATTTGAAGAGTTCGCAAATAAACATAATGTGGTGCTAATCAGAGGCATGGAAGTAGACACAGATCTNGGACATATGCTNGCNTTTGGTATGGATAAATACGAATCCGGATTCAATGACGCCNCAACTTTAAGTAAAGCAGTACGCAATCACGGAGGGTTTCTTATATCCGCACATCCTTTCAGAGGGATATTCAGTCNCCCNGGCAGAGGGAGGCCCTACCTTTATAAATCTCCCACAGATGAAATACCCGATACAGCCGAACAAGCGTCTACCCACCACGTATTTAATCTTGTAGACGCCATAGAGGCAGGCAATGGCGGTACTGCAGATTCGGAAAATCGTTTTGCACTTGAAGTATCAGATAAATTAGACATGCCTATATCTGGAGGCAGTGACGCACATTCCACACATGGTTTAGGAAATTTTGTCACTGAGTTCCAGTCAGATATAAACACCCAAGAAGAATTCCTCAAAGCTCTTAAACTGGGAGCTTTCTGGCCAGTTGAAGGACTTAGNCAAGGTCATCCTAAACGCTTTAAGCTCAACGAATAATAGGTTTTTTTATGGCATCAACTACTCCNATGAATTTGCAGTATGTATCTCTCGACCTGGAAACCACCGGGTTACATGCAAACAGTGACAAAATTATCGAAATCGGAGCAATCAAATGNTCTTATGATNCAGTTATAGACGAATATCAGACGTTGATAGATCCCAAACGTCCAATTCCGGAATTGATACAGAACTTAACAGGAATATCAGAACAAGATGTNAAATTNAAACCTACAATCGAACANGTAATCCCTGAATTGAAATCCTTCATCGGAGATTTACCCATTGTTGGGCAAAATATTCAATTTGATCTTAGATTCTTGTCACAGAACAACGCTGAGTTTATTCAAGAGAATTATGACACCTGGGAATTAGCAACNGTATTCTTNCCTAATCTACCAGAATATTCTCTGAGTTATCTAGGCAAATACTTTCAAGTTGATAATCAATCTCCACACCGAGCACTGGAAGATGCAAAAGCAACTCAGCAAGTATTTATCAAACTACTCAACCACATCAGACGATGCGATCATCGCTCATTACAACACATCATTTCTCTAGGGNAAAAAAGTGGTTGGGATATTAGTCATCTTATAGAGCAATGTTTAGAGGCATCCAACATCCCAAAGCAGCAAGNTGCTCCTTTTTCAAATNCACGTAAAACAGATAGAAATCGCGGCAAAATCAATGTTACACCTGCAGCTGACTTTCTACCTAGCGTTAATTTAGAAGAAATATTCGAAACTCAGCAATCATTCGTTAAATATCTCCCAAATCATTTTGAATATCGCCCTGAACAAATAGAAATGATGAAACAAGTTAACAAAGCAATAGAGAACCATGAACATCTAATCATTGAAGCAGGGACTGGAGTAGGTAAATCGTTAGCATATCTGGTTCCCTCTATTAAACATGCCTTAGATAATCAAGAAAAAGTCGTAATATCTACCAATACAATTAACCTGCAAGAACAATTGGTGTCAAAAGATTTGCCAGCATTGGTCTCTTTACTAGAAGAGCTTCAGGCTATTCCAACAGACGGTATAAAATTTTCTTTATTGAAAGGAAAATCAAATTATTTATGCGTTAATCGATTCACTTATATGTCGGATCATAGTGAAATCTCCTCAGACGAGGCTAGACTGCTTAGCAAAATACATTTGTGGATGAATAGTACAGAGCATGGAGATAGATCTGAAATAAACTTATCATCCAGAGATCAAATTATTTGGAACAGAGTTTCTTCTGCAGAAAACCTTTGGTGCCCTAACCTAAGAGGCGACGAACCTTGTTATCTTAAAAATGCTCGAGACCGCGCTGAGGAAGCTGATATCTTAATCGTGAATCATGCTCTTCTCTTATCTGATATCAGAATGGGAGGAACATTAATACCGCATTATAAAACTTTGATAATAGACGAAGCACACAACTTAGAAGACGAAACCACTAAACAGTTTCAATTCGAAATATCAGGAAATCACTTAACCTCAATCATAGATAACCAATTAAAACTCTGTAACGGAATGAGAGCCGATCTTACTAATATTGCCAACGGAGATTCAATAAGAAATATCTTACTCAACAATATCCATTCACTAGAACGTTCAGTCGACCATATGAGCTCAAGCTGGAACAATATGTGGCGAGTAATTAACGACACTTTTCTATCATCTTCAAATGAAAATGATAATAATCAAATAATTATACATAATGACTTCCGTTCTTCTCAGTCATGGCACAATATCTACGAATTATGGGAAAATCTACAAGTCATAAGTAAAGAAAATATCTCATGCATACGAACATTATGTAACAATATTGACGCTCTAGATGTAACATTAAGTAACAAATCACATGCAATAGTTGAACTAAATACCAATATTGAACAAATTGAATCTTTAGATGAGCAAATGAATTCAATTTTAAGTCCTCCGAATGAAAACTCTGTAGAATGGGTATCCTCAGATAGAAATAGGACTGAAGTCCGGCTGCACTCTGCACCAATAGATGTGGCAGAGTTCTTACAATCTAACCTTTTCTTAGAAAAAAATAGCGTGATATGCACAAGTGCCACATTAACTGCATATAATTCGTTTTCGCACATCAAAGAACGTCTTGGTCTTCCTGAAGATGCATCTGAATCACAGTTGGGATCACCATATAATTACAAAGAAGCCGGACTCTTGTTACTNCCGAAAGATGTACCAGGCCCTGGGCAAGATGCCTATATATCTGCCATAGCCCAATCAGTAATCAAATCTTCAATTGCGATAAATGGTAAAACGGTAGTTTTATTCACATCTTACGCAGCTTTAAGGAGCGTAGCCAATTTAATCAAAAGTGAATTGAGCCAAAATAACGTCCAAGTACTAGCACAAGGTATCGATGGGAGTCCTCAGCAACTCATTCGTAGATTCAACGAAAACCCTAATAGCGTGATATTAGGCACTAACAGTTTTTGGGAAGGAGTAGACTTTGAAAGAAATAATCTTAAGCTTCTAATAATAACTAGATTACCATTTCAGGTGCCAACCGATCCGATAGTTCAGGCAAGAAGTAGCAACTATGAAAATCCATTCAGGGAATATTCAGTGCCCCAAGCAATCCTAAAATTCAGACAAGGGATTGGAAGATTGATCAGAAGTAAAGAAGATCGTGGAACAGTCGTTATTTTAGACAATCGAGTAATAGAGCGTTCCTATGGCCGCACATTCCTTGAGTCACTACCTGATTTCAATATACAAACATGCAATTTAGGTGATATCCCAACACGCATAAAGGACTGGATATAAAATGCGCATCACTCTAGAGGAGCCTTTAAATCTCAAAGAAACTCTAGAAAGTGGGCAAGCTCATCGATGGAGACAAATCGACGGCAAATATTCCGGGGTAATAGGAAATGTACTGGTTCACATACGGCAATCAGAACGGACTTTGATTATAGACTCTTCTTCAACCCTGGAATCAGAAGATTTTTTATTGAAATACTTACGTCTCGATGACGATCTTGAACATATATATGCCCATATAAACAAAGATGAACGAGTGCGAACCATGACCGAGCGATACCGAGGTCTCAGGTTACTTCGTCAAGACCCATGGGAATGCCTTGTAACTTTTATATGCTCTTCTACAACTAATATGAAACGTATATCACTTATGGTAGAGAATATGTCAAATTACTTCGGTCAAAAACTGGAATTGGGACAAGATATAAGATTTACTTTCCCTACTTCGGAGGATATTAGTAATACTGATGAAAAAACACTACGTGAACTAGGATTAGGTTTCAGAGCTCCATATGTATTAAATTGCGGGAAGAAGGTTCAAGCGGGGGACCTTGATCTAAACACATTAATAAAGACACCCTACACTGAGGCCAAAGAACAACTAATGAGTCTTCACGGAGTTGGCCCCAAAATTGCCGATTGTGTTTTAGTGTTCTCTTTGGACAAATTAGAGGCCTTCCCAATAGATGTTTGGGTGAAACGAGCTTTAACCGATTGGTATTTCCCTAATCAAAAACCTCCATCAAATCAAGACTTACTTGTTTGGGCTAATGAGTATTTTGGTGAATATGCTGGTTACTCCCAACAATACCTTTTCCACGGTAGAAGACTACTTGATAGTAAACCTACGGATTAATAATTATTTTCCCAAAGAAATTAGTCTCTTCCATCATCTTGTGAGCTTCTGCCGTATTAGCAAGAGGGAAGGTTTGATGGATACTTGGATTAATGTATCCTTTGTTCAGCGTCTGAGTGATCTCTATCATATCTTTCTTGGACCCCATGAAAGCGCCAAAAACATCTATCTGTTTAGAGAATAATAAGCCTAAATGTAGTTCCGCTCTTAGCCCTGTAGTTGCACCACAAATTCCATAGCGTCCACCTGGTTTTAATGAATAAAAGGCATCTTTAAAGAAATCAGCCCCCACATGATCCAAAACAAAATCTACTCCGGATCCATTCGTAATTTCTTTGATTCGATCTCGNATAGACTCTTCTTTGTAATTGATAACATNNTCTGCCCCTATGTCNGTAGCTCTNTTTGCTTTTTCCTCACTACTAGTAGTGGTTAATACAGTCGCTCCTATAACATTCTTTGCCANTTGTATCGCCGCNGTGCCTACTCCTGCAGAAGCAGACAAGACCAATAGCGTCTCCCAAGATTTTAATTTNCCACGCCTAACCAATATGTTCCAACAAGGNAAAAANGTCGTAGGTACTGCGGCTGCCATATNGTATGTGATGTCATCCGAAATTACATGTGCATTACCACTGTCTACTACAACATAATCTGCATAACTGCCATTCGAAGCTGTGCCTAAGAATTGTGACCTTGAACACAAATCGTCCCTAGCAGACAAACAATCAACACATTGNCCGCAAGTCATTTTAGGGTAAACTATGACTCTGTCTCCGACCGATAATCCTCTTACTCCTTCACCTACCTCAACAACGTCGCCTGAACAATCTCCTCCCAATATAAGACTAGGGGGNAATTCTCGTTGCAATCCTCTATCCCCTTCCCTTGTATACAAGTCTAATCTATTCAAGCAGGCAGACTTAACCTGAACTTTAACTTGTCCCGCATNNACAGTTGGTTCTGGGACATCTCCATATTCCAGAACGTCTACACCACCATGCTTATTAATGTATACAGCTTTCATAATTCTCCTTACTAATTCCTGGAATGCTTAATGCAGTCAATGCATAAAAANACGATCGCTAGNGCATCATCATGACTAGCCAACGCCCCACAAGACTCAAAATCCTGCGAATCTGTCCAATAATAATGAAAAAAACAACCACATCTCTGGCAGTTGGTCTCATTTATACCATCAAGACCTTTTTCACACATGGCACACAAATGTAAATCTGTCGTTCTACTTTTCATTTCAAATCTTGTGTTCGTTCACATATTGAACAACGGCTTTCTCTTCATCTGACCTACTANCAATTTTGCCGGTAAGNGCTCCTNTCATCAAGATATCCATCACGTCAGAAATGTGATGTCTGTCTACTCCCAAATTAATTAATCCAATCGGATCCAAATTAATCTTGACTTGGTCAGTATACATCATGTAATCCATCAACATATTCACATTAAGCTGATTTGGATGGCAAGCTACATAAGCATCCATAACTGGCCGAGGTACTTGTTTTAACAGAAAATATGTGGCAGATATATTAGTCCGATCGACGGCCAGCAAATCATTAGTTTTAATCAGAGAACAAAGATCAATATAGTCCTTAATCATGTTGGTATTCTTCCTATCCAGTGAAAACATTGAACAAAATTGCTCATAACAGTCTTCNCTGTACATAGACAACAAAGCTATCCATTTAAATTCTAAATTTGTATGCTCAATAGATATTTTCTCATTGGCACTAACAGGTAAACCAAGTACATCAAATTCAATAAAGTATCTAAAAGCATTATCAACATGTGGTTCTTCTAGCATCAATAAAACTTCGTTAGTCAGTCGTTCTTTACTTATAGTTGCTAAACATTGCTTTGAGATAGCCGATTTGGCAGCGATATATGTATTTTCATCTATATCAAAATCGAATCTGCTCGCATATCTAAACATCCTAAAAAGCCTTGTAGGATCATCTATAAAACTTCTGTTGTGAAGTACCCGAACAGTACCCGCACTCAAATCAGACCTACCATCTTCTGAATCAACCAAGTGATACGGTTCGTTAATTGATATGGCCATTGCATTAATAGTAAAATCTCTGCGTTTGAGATCATCGTGTATATCCCCTAATTTAACTTCAGGTAGTGCGCCACTATTCGGGTAAANCTCGGATCTAGCAGATACCACATCTATTTCTATCCTGCCTGTTTTTATAGTAGCTGTACGAAATTTCCTATATCTGACAATATCCACATCAAGAGATTTGGAAACTTCNTCCACAAGCAATATGGCATCTCCTGTAACAGACAGATCTATATCCTTTAAGTCTCTTTTAAGAATTAAGTCCCTAACTGTGCCACCCACTATAAAAATTCCAAATCCTAATAAGGTTGCCGTACGTGTTATCTCAACTAACAATTCAGCGTATTCATGACCTAATTGCTCTCTGATAAGTTCAATAGGATTGCCAATCATTTCGGGTTCCATAACTCAATCAACCATATTTTATTTAGAGTACACACATTCTATATTTGACAGTAATTCTTTGACAATGAATTTCGAATGAAGTTAGAATCATATTCGCAGACTCTTGATACGGAGGGGAAAATGACCACAGATACAAAAACCCATAATTTCTCCATATATTTTGATTTCCGTTGACCCTTTGTCTACAACGTAGCTGTATGGCTAACGCAAGTACGCAAAAACCTCGATGGAGACATAAATATAGACTGGAAACCATTTTCGCTCGCTCAAGCGAACAATCCGGACGACTTCAAATTTTGGGAACACCCTGACGTTCTAGCAGGTAAAGATAANACTTTACTGGCACATCAAGCGGGGTTAGCAATAAAGAGGCAAGGTCCAGACACATTCGAGAAATTCCTGATTATCCTATTAAAGAAACGACATGAAGAAAGGNTAGACCTAACTGATTACAGTGTAATTGAATCTGCAGCGATTGAATCTAGTGCTGATATGGAACAATTTAAGAACGATCTTAGTGATGTTNATTTACTTAAAGAAATCGGAGAAAACCATACCTATGCCTCCGAAGAATTGGGAGCCTTTGGAGTCCCTACATTTCATTTTGAGTCAGGTCAATCTACGTTCCTGAAAATGTTCGTTCCTCCAGAGAATGAAAGTGCATCGATGTTCACATCTCTTATGGAAGTAATGGGTACCTTCAATTACGTGGGTGAGATNAAGAGGCCTCAACCACCATGGCCACTCGGAGTGGCGTAGGCATTGGTGACCTGAATTGGCAGATTTACAAGACCTGCAAAAGATAATCAACATCAAGTTCAGTAATTCAGCATTACTAGAGCAGGCAGTCACTCATAAATCTTATCTCAATGAACAGGCCAATCCTGATCTGCAATCTTATGAAAGGTTGGAATTCTTAGGAGACTCAATACTTGGAGAAATCATAGCGGAATGTTTATATATTAAGTTTCCCCAAACGCTGGAAGGTGATTTAACCAAAATGCGTTCTTCCCTGGTATCNGGCCAATCTCTATTTAAAATTGGACAGGAATTAGGNATANAACAATTTATAATCACAGGNAAAGGGGAAGGCTTAAGTAACAGTGCAAAAAAGAGATCTGTAGTTGCAGCAATTTTTGAATCCATAACAGCNGCAATATATTTAGACCAAGGTTTTGACACTGCGAAAGAATTTATTCTAAAAACCTTCGAATCTAGACTATCTGCAATCACACCTAGAGACGTACACAAAAGTGATCCCAAATCTGACCTGCAAGAATATACTCAAAGAGCTTTTCAGCAGTTACCGAAGTACCACATTATTTCCCAGTCCGGGCCTGATCACGAACCAACTTTTGAAATCTCTGTACAAATTAAGTCCGATATCATTGCATCTGCCACTGGTCGCTCNAAATCTGAGGCAGAAACTAAAGTTGCCTCACTTGCATTGCGNAAACTAAATTCTAAACTATCAGAATCATGATAAACATATTCAGGAAATCAAATACAGCAAATCAAGAACAAACTTCTAAAGCTCTTTCAAAAAGCAAGCAAAATTGGTTTTCTAAAATACCATCNTTNTTTTCAAAACCCAATTTGTCAGAGGAAGAATTTGAGCTTCTAGAAGAAATATTATTATCAGCAGATGTTGGATACAGTTCAACTATTAATATCATTGAACAAGTACGATCCAGACTAACCAATCCTTCTAGAGATAATTCTCANACTTCAATTCAAATTTTAAAAGAGATACTTATAGAATCTCTATCTTTTGACATTAATTGGAATTCTCAAGGTACTGAAGGGAAACCATATGTGATACTGGTTGTGGGAATAAATGGTGTTGGCAAAACAACTAGCATAGCAAAATTAGCAGCTTTATTTTCTAGGCAAGGACAATCAGTTCTTTTAAGCGCAGGAGACACTTTCAGAGCAGCAGCTTCCGAGCAACTTTCACACTGGGCAGAGAAACTGGATGTAGAAATAGTAAAACAACCCCAAGGCTCTGATCCAGGTGCNGTTGTATATGATTCATACCGAGCAGCGGTTGCTAGATCTATCGATGTCCTGTTAATTGACACAGCAGGCAGAATGAATAACAAAAGCAACCTTATGGATGAACTAGCAAAAATAAAACGAATTCTAACTCAACATGACGAAACTGCCCCGCATGAAGTAATCCTAGTTTTGGATGCAACAACTGGACTCAACGGTTTAGAGCAGGCCAAATCCTTTACTGAAACTACTCAANCATCCGGAATCTTNCTAACCAAATTAGACGGTACATCAAAAGGAGGAGTTGTATTNCCTATAACATCNGAATTGGGAATNCCTGTCATGTTCATAGGCACGGGGGAAACTGAAGATGACATAGCTTATTTTNATNCCCAACAATTCGTAGAAGCAATACTAGAAACCTGACTTTANANGGCGTNGACGTGCTAGAAATTATATTATGGATCATACTGGTCCAAATCCTAGGCTTACTAGGATTCCCATTGTGCTACAAACTCTTCTATAAACTACCTGACAAAGGCTATGCCATATCCAAAATATGTACCCTAGCAGTGGTNGCATACGTGATGTGGATCGTGACTATCCTAAACCTTTGGGANTATGGTCAAGTCCATATAGNCTTATTGATATCCTCTTTAACAATAATCCAATTTATATNCATGAAGCCTAANGTTATTTCTGATTGTTGGNAATGGGTGCAAGACAACAAAATCTTAATAATCNACATCGAATTACTNTTTATTTGTAGCTTCCTAGCATGTTCANTATTAATCGCTCAAAATCCAGCTATTGAATTAACAGAAAAACCAATGGATTTCATGATATTAAATTCGATCATGAGCCTTGGGAACATCCCTCCTGACGATCTCTGGTTAGCTTCATATCATATTAACTACTATTACTTTGGGCATTTCCTCATAGGCGTTATCGGTACACTGTTAAACACTNCACCTGCGCTGACATATAATTTAGGATTAGTACTGATATTTGCGACTTCCTCAACCGTACTATATGGCATCGCTTACAATGTCTTACAACTAACCCGCACCAAGCGTCCCTATATATTGAGNTTAATACCTCCTGTGATTATTCTAACCCTAGGAAATCAGTTGGGGATTTTGGAGTTCTTAAGNTCCATAAATTTATATTCAGAAAGATTTTCGAACTGGATATCTATAGAATCCNTATCTTACATAGCCGATAAACCATTTAGCCTATTCCCTNTAGANCCATCGTGGTGGTGGAGATCTAGCAGGGTCATAAACACCTTTGATCAGAATGGAGTAAGTCTNGACTATACAATAACTGAATTCCCATTATTTAGTTTCTTAATTGGAGATCTTCACGCTCACTTATTGTCCGTCCCATTTCTACTATTAGTCTTGTANCCAATTATGATTTTGATGAATTCTCNTGCTACAAGGNGNATGTCCATAAGAAAAGAAATACGCAAAATATTACTCGTATCATCATTCTTTATAGCGACATCAGCATTAATAAATCCGTGGAACTTACCTTTCAGTTTGGTACTACTGGGGGCNACNTTGGTGTATTACCTAAGTAAAGAAAACAAATTTAGACCTATACTTATAATCAATGCTTCAANGTATATTGCTATAGTTTTAGGAATCGTAGCATGCATGGTATTACCTTTTATTTGGAATTATGAAAGTACTAATGCAGCAATATCATTAAACACTTTTTCCAATACAAGANTCAGTCATTTATTATTAGTAAACGGAACTTGGATATTAGGGTCATTAATCGCCTACGGATATTCAATCAAGTCCTTAAAATCGTATTTAAAAATGATCACACCTGTAGAATGGATCGTTCCTCTATTTCTGAGTCTAATTCCTCTAATGGTATGGGCACTCTTAATACCATTTTCAAAGGAAGACGTTGCATCGTTAAACATGATATTCAGCAAATTAATATTGACTCTACCCATATCTATGTTGAGCGCAATTAGCCTATTCATTGCGTTTAATCCAACAAAACTAAGAATAAACAACAGTATAATTTGTTTTAGTCACATTCTGATCGGCATTGGATATTTTATTCTGTCAATAAGTGAACTTTTTTTCGTTGTAGATATATTTAACAATCGAATGAATACCATGTTTAAATTCTACTATCAGGCATGGTTCTTCCTAGGCATTGGAGTATCTCTATTACTGATTAATATCATACAAAGCTATTCAGCATCGAAACCCAAATATCATATNGGTATTAATTTGCTACTTGTTTTTTCTGTGTTGATTGGACCTGGGTACTATTCAATTGCATTAATAGCTAATCATGATTGGTCCAATCCAAAACAATTAACTATGGATGGCAGCTCTTTTCTAAAAAATAATCGTACCCATGANTATGACACTATATCNTGGCTCAAAAACCAACCAAGTCAAATTATAGCTGAATCCTACGGTGAAGATTATTCAGAGCANGGAAGATTATCTTCATTTTCAGCACATAAGTCAGTATTAACTTGGCCAGGGCATCAAATACAGTGGCGAAACAACCCTATGCTTATTAATGAACGACAGATAGATCTTGATCAATTGTATACTACTGAAGATANGAATTTAATGGATGCTGTCGTCGACAAATATTACATCNGTATGATCGCAGTTGGTCCTTTAGAAAGAGCTATTTATGGGACGCAAGTAGATAAAACATTTGATGGATATCTAACCCTTTATTATTCAAATCAAGGCTTCAAAATTTACGGAACAAAATATTATGACTCTGTTAAATAAACAATTAATTTCATATACCAATTGGTATGNAATTATATATCTTGGAGTAATCGTATCTAGTTTCATTCTAAGAGTAATAGAATTAGATGCCCGCACAGTACACTATGATGAGGCTATTCATCTCATGGCTTCATTCAAGCTNATTACAGAAGGAGTATATGAGCATTCCGCATGGATGCACGGCCCTTTGCAAATTGAAATGGTNAGTTGGATATTTAAAATCGCAGGCGATTCATTATTTTCCGGCCGTATTNTATATGTCATATTTGGCACAGGTTTGGTGTGCTTGCCTGTATTCCTTAGGGAGCATATAGGAAGAAAAAGCAGTTTGTTAATGGCATTTCTGCTCAGTATTTCACCAACTTTAGTTTATATGAGCAGGTTTGGCCGAAACGATATCATAATGGCCTTTCTTTCCTTATTGCTCTTCATACTAGCTTATAAATATATCCTGTCAGGCAAATTAAAACTTTTGTTCCTAATAGCAGGAACACTAGGAATCATTTTCAGTACAAAAGAAACAAGCTATTTTATCGCAGCAACAATGGCAGGCATATTAGTTGCTTNTATAATCTGGAGTGCNGTTAGTAAGTCACCTGGNCAGGANAAATCTAGGGNTGAAATAAGACTATGGGATTTATTAATTCTATTAGTGGGATTGNTACTCCCTCTNAGNGCGGCACTAACAGGTTTTTTCCAAACATACTTGGGAGTAACCCTTGTTGCNANAGAAGGCACTGAAGGCACATTAACAGGGGCNTTAGGAAATGGTAATCCATGGGTTAATATACAAGATTTAATTCATAATCCAGTTCTTACNATAATCCCAGTTGTAATACTAAGTGTCATTGCNCTTAGTATTTTCACAAGATCAACAGCTTCTACAGGAAAGAAAGCTGTAACATTCTCATTACTACTAGCTTTCAGTTTATACGCTTACATTAATTCAGCTATTGGTGATATCCATAATAGTCTACTAGTCTCTATCATGGTCTCATCAGTGATGATCTGTTTTTCTGTGTATTGGTCTAAATACATCAAAAATCTTTTTACTCGAAGTGCGTTCCTATACTGTGCATTCGCCATAGGAGCGCACCATGTATTGATATGCACTGGAGCAAGNTTGATACCNGGTATGGCCAGANTGATACTCCCAGGAACACCAGTATTTAATGAATTCATTACTCTATCTAGTCTAATCACTCTTATAATTATCGTCGGGTTTTACTCTGTATCATTAACTATTGGAATCTATAGATTTTCATATAAATGGTTATTGATGTTCACTATTTTCACCGGTATCCTACTGATAACTTACACGACATATTTTACTAATTCTCAAGGATTTTACACAGGAATTTGGCAAAGTCTGGGTTACTGGATGGCCCAACAAGAAGTAGCGCGAGGGAATCAGCCCTGGTATTACTATTTTGTAGGNTTAAGCATTTATGAATTTCTACCGGTTATTTTTGGNATTGCAGGTGTTTTCTGGTCGATCAAAACCAAAAACATATTAGGAAGTTTATTTTCATTATGGGCAATTAGTAGCATTGTATTTTTCACCATCGCTTCAGAAAAGATGCCTTGGCTTATTACATACATTGCTTTGCCATTATCACTTGTAAGTGCGATTTTCATAGGGTCACTTCTAGACACAGGGAAAACGATAGCCTTCAAGACTAGTGAATATTTCTTGCTATCAGTGTGTTGTGCCTCGATATTTTTAATTTTAATAACCATTATAGCTATTAATCTCAGCTTTCTTATCATTCTGTTCCTCGCAATCATAGCCCTTGTATTTGCATTTATAGCAGCTACTTTAATACGTAATATTGAATCTAAATTTTGCAAACCTGCAATACTATTACCTGTAGCAGGAATACTCATTGTATTAACATTAACCAATACTTACTTTTTAAATTACCGGAACGATGATTCTTTGAAACAATTCATGATTTACGCACAAGGAAGTCATGAATTATCGCAATACTTTACTCAAAACTCTAAACATATGGACGCCAACAAAGCATCCACTTTACTCACAAGCATTGATTACGATATCTGGTACCCAATGCACTGGTACGTGAGGAACAATGATATTAATGGCTCCATTGAATTCAGATGCTTTAAACAACATGGAGACCCCGAATGGAATGAAACTTGTCTGTCTCTGAATGATATAAACAAGAAACAAAACTTTCTGGTAAGCGAAATCCATCATCCGTTATATCAATCACAATCATCATCCAAAATAATCACTGGACCTGTATACAATATTTTGTGGTTTCCAGAAATCTACAGAAGACCTGGTGAGAATCGAATAAACGAAACTCTATCAGAGGAATTAAAACTTGATTATATGTATTTTAGTAACGTTGCTTTTAACTCAAAATACTGGCTATCTTTGAGAGACTATCTGTTTTTCAGAAATACGACCAACGATTGGTTCCATGCGGATTTTTACATATACGAACAAACCTCAGAACATTGAATCGTATTTAGCTTGCAAACTGATTCACCCAGTGTAAAATATTATTAAAAGATAAAATAAAGGCTCAAAATGTCTAAACTAAATAAATCTAGCGAATCCAGACGTTCTTTCCTATCAAAAATAGGTATTGGCACAGCTGCCATTGCACTAGGGAGTAGTCCTCTCCTAAACTGGCTGCGAAAAGAGTCTTCTTACGCATCTAGCCACAATGAAGACTCTATATTTACTCCAAAAAACCCAAAAGTCTAACTACTTGGCCCTACCGAAAGAACGATCCAAGAAATAATTCGTCAACTCTAACACTGTCGGTCTACCATGTGGGCATGTATGTGGGCTGGTGGTATTTGCGAGCTCTCTGACCAAAGATTCCATCTCTTGCATAGGTAATCGTTGTCCAGCCCGTATTGAAGCGTGGCATGCGATTGTAGCAAGTAACGAATAGTTAGGAATACCAGATTTCATATCTTCCAATTGAAACAATAGATCTTCTATAAAATTTCTACTACCTGACAAAGCTATCGATTGAGGAATGGCTCTAATCAGGAAGGAATTATCACCGAAATACTCTGCGATAACCCCAGCTGCTTTCAAATATGTCTCATTTTCATTAAAATATTCCAATTGCTCAGCATTAAGTTCTAAATGGATAGGTTCAAGCAATATCTGAGGGGTTTGATCAAACTGATTGATGTCATCATTCAGCTTGTCGAACACAATCCTTTCATGAGCAGCATGTTGATCTATTAAGTACACCCCTGAAGATGTTTCTCCAACAATAAAAGTGGACTTAACTTGTCCTAAAACATGCAAGTCTTTCAAAGTTGCCCTGAATATCCCACCTGGAATTGGCTCTCTGGTATCAACGCTTTCAACCGAATAATCTTGTCGCATCATATCGAATTGACGGTTCACGCTCTCATGAGTCTTCACCGAGGTTGGACCAGTAACATGACTAACACTTTGGACTGAACCAATACCTGAAAATTGGGATATATTTTCTCTAACTGCCCTCTGTATATTTGAAAATATCTGTGCCTCTCTTAAAAATCGAACCTCTGTCTTAGCTGGATGGGCATTAACATCGATCTCATCAAAAGGAATATCTAAGTTTAGTATCCCAACTGGAAACCGTTTTTGAGGGATTAATCCATGATAGGCTTCTGTAAATGCACGGCTTAGTACAAGATTATTAACAGACCTACCATTAACAAAAAAAATCATTCCTTGCCTGTTTGAACGGTGAAGATGTGTGGGAGATATATAACCTGAAACCAAATGTCCATCTCTTTCAAATTCAACATTTATAAACTCACTTGATATTTCGCTCCCAAAACATTCTGAAACAGCATCTTTTAAACTTCCATTCCCAGGACTATTTAGAATCGTTCTGCCATCAGATATTAACCTGAATTTGATGGCAGGATAAGCACACATATATCGAACAATTAATCCTTTTATTCTGATATTTTCACTTCTCGCTGATTTTTGAAATTTTTTGCGAGCGGGCAAATTATCAAAAATCTTTGAAACAATAATTTCAGTTCCCGGTTGGCAAGCCGANGGATGNGNATTGGATAAGACTCCAAACGAGTTCTCTATATTAAATCCAAAATCTGATTCACGTACTCTACTTCGCATATTCACATGAGCAACTGACGCTATACTCGGTAATGCTTCACCTCTAAATCCTAAAGTCTCAATATTGAAAAGATCATCATCATTATGGATTTTACTGGTAGCATGATGTTCAAAAGCCATAGGCATATTTAATTCCGACATACCTATCCCATCATCACTCACCGTTAAGGATTCTATTCCCCCATCTACAACTTCTATCCTGATATCTGTAGAATTAGCATCAATCGCATTTTCTATTAGTTCTTTTACCACAGAAACTGGACGTTCAATCACTTCACCAGCTGCAATTTTTGCTATCAATAAGGAATCTAATTTCTGTATATCAGGCATATTAAAACAGCGGTAAAATGGTTCCTTTGGGTTTGTAGTGCTTATTCGATGATGTTTTTGTAGCAGCGACTTCGGTAATCACTTCATAAATAGTGGCCATAGCATCATCTTTATTACGTTGGAAGAAAAATGGCTGAACCCACAATCCCCCAAAATGAGCTACCACTTCAGGGTAATCATCTATCACAAAATCTGGAACTTCAGGCACTTTAAGCTCTTTAAATTTTTTATCAAAATTATCTTTGGGTTTTTCATATACGCCAGATATATACTTTTTTAAATCATGTTCCTCTATTACTTCCCAGCGTTCTCCCATACCAGACCATATATAAATAGAATGCCCATCATTTAATAGCTTTTGGAAAGTTTCCTTTGTCCCAGGTCTCAGGGAATTATCTAGTCCAAGAATCGTGTAATCTACATCAAAAAATACTTTCAAAATATTGATCCATTAAATTATTAAAACACAGAAACATCACTAACAAGCTGAAAATCAGTTTGTGAAAACTCGGTTCTCGTAATGCTTCCGTAATTTTGGGCCCCTATACTGTTGCCGTAACTTCTACAAGTCATTGTAGCAAAAACTTAGTTACTTAACACATATGAAGTGTTATGTTAAGGAGTTTCACAAATATGCGCAACACCCCTACACAAGATGAGCCTACGCCTATCTACAAGATATATTGCAAACTGAGTGAGCTCCCAAAACTTAACGATGAAATGGCCGCGTCCTTCAGAGTGTTAAGTAAGGCAGGACTTATAGATAAGTCAAAACCTTTTGTAATAGATCCCAAACGACAGTAACATGATAATAAAGATGTTCAACATAGAAAGGCTGAAATGGGAATATTTCCTATGTGGGGGGGAAGACCGCCCAAAGCGCAAACTACCCGCTTCTATCTCAATNATTGACATAAGCAAATGGAAAGAAATGACCCCAACCAGTAAATTTAGATTTAATTTCTCTACAAATTAATCTTATATCAGGCCAGTTTCTTTACGTCAGCACCAACTGATACTCGATTTTCATAAACAACCAAAGGTCTTCTGATCAATCTCGGTTCTTTCAGCATCTCTTGTATTTTTTCTTGTTCAGACATNGTGTCAACATCTAGACCAATTTTCTTTACCGACGGACTACGTTTAGCAAATATGTAATCAATNTCAGTATATTTTAGGAATTCCACAATTTCAGACTCAGATAAAGGGTCATCAAAAATATCTCTCTCAACGATGTCAAAATTATTTTGCAAAAGTAACTCTNTTGTCTTTTTGCATGTCGATCATTTATTCCAAGTGTAATAAATCATAGTTGGTATCAATCCCTCCTTTAAAATTCAGATTTTAATTTATGTAAGAAATTCATAGCATCCATTGGNGTCATATTATTTACATCGATTNCAGCTATACGCTTTAATAACTCTTCAGATGCCCANTTAAATGTTAACTGAGACCCTTTAGTATCGGTCTCTTTANTACTATTAAAAGTTTCCTGCCCTTCTAAAGATTCTAATAATTCTGCAGCNCTGAGTAACACAGATTTAGGCATGCCCGCCAATTTAGCAACATGGATCCCGTAGCTTTTATCAGAAGAGCCTTTCAAAATTCGTCTCAGAAAAATAATTTCACCATTCGTNTCAGAAACTGCAACATGATAATTCTGTATTCTCGGCAGAGATTCAGCCAGTTGACTTAATTCATGATAATGGGTGGCAAATAACGTCTTACAGCTCAATAAGGGTGAGTTATGTATATATTCAATAACAGATTGTGCNATNGCAAGACCATCATAAGTACTGGTACCTCTTCCTATTTCATCCAGTATCAAAAGAGACCTATNGGTAGCTTGGTTTAATATCTCTGCTGTTTCAGACATTTCCACCATGAAAGTCGACTGACCAGTAGTCAAATCATCTTGTAGGCCTATTCTCGTAAAAATTCGATCNACTATTCCTATTTCAGCAAAATCAGCGGGNACAAAACTCCCTATNTGCGCCATAAGAACAATGATAGCTGTTTGGCGTATATACGTGCTCTTCCCAGCCATATTAGGACCTGTCAAAACAATTAAATTGCCGCATTCATCCGACAATAATAAATCATTNGCAATATAATTGTTGTCCCCAATTACCTGTTCTACTACGGGATGCCTNCCACCNGATATACTAATGTNTGAACTTTCAGTGATATTAGGCATAACATATTTATTACGAATCGCCATCCTTGCATACGAACATATCACATCTAGTCTGGCGATCCCTTGGGAACTCGATAGCAAAGAAAAGTGAAATGCTGAGACCTGACTACATATTTGNGAGAATAACTGTTTTTCCAATGCTTCTATCTTATCAGAAGAGGTAAGAATTTCTAATTCATAATCCTTCAATTCTGCTGTAATGTATCGTTCTGCATTTGTAAGAGTTTGTTTACGAATGTACTCATCGGGTACCNTGTCTAAATTAGACTTACTAATTTCTATAAAATACCCAAATACTTGATTGAATCTGACACGTAAATTCTTTATTCCNGTTCGGTCTTTTTCTTTGGCTTCCAAATTCACTATCACATCTTTTGTATTGTTAGATATTTGACGGAGCTTATCGAGATCTTCAGAAAAACCTTCCTTAATTATATAACCGTCCCCTATTTTACCTTTCCANTCCGAAACAATCGCAGAATCTATAAGGTTNCTTANTTCAGTCGTTATCCTAGACAAAGTGCAGACNTCTCGAATATCTTTATAGNCAGACATATCTAAGCAATCCACTAGTTTATTAGATTCATTAACAGTGTTCTGCAAACTCANTAAATCATTGGGGTTAGCTCTATTGAATTTAATCTTACCTGTAATACGTTCCANATCAGATATATCTGCTAATGCGTTTTCAATTTGATCCAAGATAGTAATATTTTTTACTAAACAATCTACNGCCTTTAANCTTNTGATTATGCTTGTNCTATCTANCAANGGCTGACCCAACCATTTCTTTAAGAGCCTACCTCCCATTGGGGTCTTAGTATAATTAAGNGTCTTATATAAATTGGCTTGCGATTCAGAAGATTGATAATTATCAAAAATTTCTAAATTAATCCTTGTTTGTTGATCCAGTATCATGAACTCATCAGTTTTATACACNATTGGNGACTGAAGNTGATCAAACATCATTNTATGAGTCCTATCCAAATAAACNAGAAGCCCTAATACAGCCTCAGCCATAACCTGATTAACATCTGTATTATGGCTTAAATCGTCCAAACAGCCTTGTGATACAGCATCCTGCCGACTTACCGACAGATCAAAATCTTGATCATTAATCACTGTAATCAGATTGTCTATTCCATTTTTAACACTATAGCCTTCCAGAGATTTAAGAAAAGCTGNATCTGATTCACAAACCAATATTTCAGATGCATCCAGCCGAACTAATTCTGTCTTACAGGCATTAACTCCTANACAGGTCACCGCAAATTCTCCAGTTGAGATATCAACGTATGCCAATCCGATTTGATCTTGTCGTTTTCTAACACNAACTAAATAGTTATTTGATAATTGGTCGAGAAANTGATCTTCAAATACTGTTCCAGGAGTGACTACTCTGACTACTCCCCGGTCAACTAACCCTTTTGAAGCAGAGGGATCACTGAGTTGTTCACATATAGCGACCTTATGACCGTTCTTTACTAATTTACCTAGATATGAATCACACGCATGAATTGGTATCCCGGCAAGAGGAACTACAACACCTTTNCCAAGATTTTTTTTGGTTAACGTCAAGTCTAGTTCTTCAGATATAACCTTAGCGTCTTCATCAAAACATTCATAGAAATCTCCCATCCGAAAAAACAATATCGCATCCTCATACGACGTTTTGACGTTTAAGTACTGTTCCCTAATAGAAGTCACGACCACCTCGAATTCCCTTTAAGAATTTAATGCAACTCAATAAAGGTTATTATTCCTTCCAGAATCTCTCTTCTATGAAATTCCATCCATCAGCGACAACTTCTTCCTTAACAGACTCAATCATCCCAGGATGTCCACATGCGTATATAAATGTTTCCGTTTTAGGGAGATCTCTAGTAACTAGTTGATCCCTAACTATATTATTTACTCTCCCTGTCAATCCAGACCACTTATCATTGCGGGAATCGTCTGGCCTACTTACTGTTGGAACAAATTGGACAACACTCGGATGATGATCTGCTAGNTCTTGTAGTTCTNGATCATATACTAATTCATCGTAGTAGCTTGCACCTANTAAAACATAAAATGTGCGTTCGGAGCCATCATTAGAATTTAGATGATTTCTAATCATACTCACATAGGGCGAAACTCCTGTTACGGTAGCAACCATCACATGATGCCTGTAATCAGGCTTCAAAGTAAAAATGCCTTTAGCACGAGGTCTTATAGAAACTCTATCATCTATTGCTAATTCCCATATTTTAGGGGTTAATTCACCATCAGGAACCAATTCGACAAATATCTCCAAATGTTCTTCGTGCGGAGAAGACGCTATCGAATAAGCTCTTTCTACACCTTGGATTCCCAAAGTACAGTACTGGCCTGGTTTGAACGTAAAACTAGTATCTANACANTCNAACTTAATGACCATTAGNTCTTCGGTTACNTGATTCTTAGATATCAATCGGGCTTCAGGCATCGCCATTTACTTTACCCCCTCCTTATTTATACTAGCTGGGAGTATCCTTAATTTAGGTACATCTGCCATCTGATTAATCTTATCGTTGTTTTGAAGGGCNACNGCCAGTTCNCCAAATAANCTAGTGTGAGCAATAACACCATCAGGCAGCTCATTATTGATTCGAATGGTACCATTAGCGGCATATTCATTAGTGTGCAAGGTGACTTTATCGCCATCTTCAATTTTCATTGTACCCGCAGACTCAGTATTTATCTCAAAAATATCTGGTCTCTCAATAATATTATGATTATCAGTTTCAGAAATAGAGAATANTTCATTATCCATAAATAAGACTCTGCCTTGCACTAAGAAACATTCATCCTGNGAGGAATTTCCTGAAGAGTGATTAATATAAGCACTGAATTTAGGACGTTCAGAAAATAATCTTGGGCTACTATTTTGCTCNTCGTCTAAAGGCCATTGAACTCCTAGAGATTTGTAGGTAGTGTATAACTCTTGAGTNGGTTTCGGCATATCGTANCCTGATCTCAGTACTAACTGAACATTTTTATCAATCAAGTCATAGGAAATACCTTGATAACTCGGTACANCAGANGCAATTTCATTCATCACAGATTCTTCGGAATCAAAGCTTAGCCCNTCTACTTTGAGTNTTTCTGAGATNTCACCTATCAGTTNAATTTCAGATATGGATTCATTGTTTTTAGATTCCATAGCNGGAACAATTTTCTGAATNCTTCGCTCCAGATTGGTGTAGGTTCCAGTCTTCTCCGCAAATGTTAATCTAGGAAGAACAACATCNGCATNTTNCGTTAGATCGCTAGGATAACATTCCAACGTTACTAGAAANTCTAAATCTTTCAATTTGTTTTTTAAGCCATTTATTGTNGGNTGACTTTCATTCAACAATTCACCTATTACTAACATNCTTTTNGTAGTACCGTTCNCTATTGAATCCGCCAAATTACTGACCGANANCCCCTGATTCTCTGTGNCTGNAATGACTNTNCCATCAGGTAATCTCCCATGTAATGAACCCATATCTTGAGCTCCTTGTTCATTACCACCTTGTCTCATAGGGTAGATTCCTCCTCCTTTTTTGCCCAATGAATCAGTAATCAAGCTTAAATTAACCAAATGTCCCACAATCTCATCAGATTGTTCGTCATTCACCGTATCTAAAGAATATATTATTGAGTTCTTATCAGACGTGCTTAACAAGCTAGCTGCAGTTTTCAATACATCTTCACCGACTTGAGATTTTATGGATATTTCATGTAAATCTAATCCTGCCACAAGTTCCAATAATTCATCTGAATTATCTATACGTTGTTCCAATTGTTGTTTCGATATTAATCCTTCATTTATCATCATTGTAATGATACCAAGCAATACTAAGTTCTCTGTCCCTGGATAAGGTCTAATCCACAAATCACTGTGTCTACTCAGCTCAATCTCTCTGGAGTCCAAAACTATTATTTTTGCACCTGATTTCCTAGCTTTCTTGATTGGCAATGAAACCAAAGTATGCTCTTCTGTAATATTGGCATTAAAAACTAAGCACGTATCTGAATCTGCAAGATCCCAAATCGAACCAGTAGCAGCTCCAGTTCCTAACATTTGCTGCATTGCTTCAGTTAATTTTGGTTTGATATTGGTAGATTGATCAATATTATTGGTTGCCATGTAGGAACGAACTAGTTTTTGCCATAAATACAATTCTTCGTTAGTACTATCACTTGCAGTCAACAATGAGAACTCAGATTTGGCACCAGTGGACCATTTCTCACAAATATATGAAATTGCTTCTTCCCAAGACACATTCTCAAGTTGACCATTCTTTCTAATTTGAGGATGTCTAATTCTAGAGGTAGAATTTAGATGACCAAGCCCGAATTTACTGCGATAACATCCCTGACCATGGTTCACAGGAGAATCTAATTCAGGTACCACACGTATCATTCGACCAAAATCATTCAATTCTAAATTGAGTTGGCATCCTACAGGACATTGAGTACATATAGTCTTCTTTATCTCTCTAGGTTTCTCCCATTTATTTTCTTTCTCTACTAAAGCTCCCACCGGGCACACGTCCAAACAGGCTCCACAGAATTCACATCCTGACTCAAGCAAGGAACTCCCAAATGAAGTACCGACTAGAGCCTTACCTCCTCGGTCTACAAATGCAATCGCAGAGTCTCCACGTACTTCCTCACAAACTCTCACACAACGCCCACAGGTAATACATAAATTGTAATCCCTGTCATAAAACGGGTCTTTGAGATCAAGGGGCAAAGATTTATAGTTATAATCCAAATGAGATTCTAATTCCATCCCAAGGTATCTAACAGTATCCTTAAATTCGCACCGTTCGTTCTTGGGACACGTTATGCATCTGTCATTTACATCTACATGTCGCAGACATACGTCACTTGGTCCGCATATATCTATACGATGACAAGTAAGACATCCATTCGGATGTTCAGCAATCATCATACCGATTATAGATTTTCTTAACTCATTAACTTCTGGGACATTACTATTAATTACCATACCTTCTTGTACAGGCAAGGTACATGATGCAGGCATACCTCTACCATCAACAACTGATACCACGCAAGTCCTACAGGCTCCGAAAGGTTTCATACCTGGGTGATAGCATAAGTACGGGATGTATATACCTGCATCTATAGCGGCTTCTAACACCATTTTACCTGGTTCAGTTTGAACTTCTTGACCGTCAATATGGATGGTTATTTTATCTTCCATAAATAGCTACACTATCTCCTAGTTCTTGTTGGGGAAAATCTTTTATTATTACAAACTTTGGTGAGGCAAGTATGCCCAATAATATGCTGATTGAATTCCTCAGGAAAGTATTTTATTGCGGACGCAACGGGATTAAAGCCTAACTGTCCATGCCCACATAATGATCCAGCTTGCATATTTTCCCCAATATTACGCATTAAATCTAGATCTTCATCAGTGCCCTGCAAATCACATATTCTTTCTAGCACTTCTAACAGATGACTCATGCCCATCCGGCATGGAAAGCATTTACCACAAGATTCATATTGACAAAATGCAATCAGAGAGCGTGTAAGATCAACTATACATGTCCTATCATCAGCAGCGATTATACCGCCTGAACCTAATATAGCTCCTGCATTTCTAAATGTTTCATAATCCAACACTAGATCTATATTTTCTGAATTTAAAACTCCACCCAAAGGGCCTCCTGTCTGAACAAGTTTCAAATTTCTATCTTCAGGTACTCCACCCGCAATCTCATACAATACATCTTTCAAGTTCAAGCCCATTGGAACCTCAATCATTCCTGTGAACTTTAGTGACCCTGACAAGCATAATATAGCAGTGCCTTTGCTTTGCTCATACCCAATGTCTGAAAACCATTGTCCACCATTGCGAATAATCTCAGGCACGTAAGATAGACTCTTAACATTATTAATATTAGTAGGTTTGCCAAAAACTCCTACTTGAGCAGGAAATGGAGGTCTATAGCGAGGCATTGACCTTTTTCCTTCTATAGCTTCCATCAAAGCTGTTTCCTCGCCTGCCACATATGAATCGCCTGTTAAAGCTACTTCCATATTAAAAGAAAAATTCGACCCTAAAATGTTATCTCCAAGCAGCCCTTTTTCATATGCTTGTTTGATAGCATTTTTAGTCCGTTCAATTGGGCCATCGTGACCATGACGTATGAATATATATCCATAATTAGACTTTGTAGCATATCCAGCTAGGATGACACCTTCTACAACAGTATGAGGGTCACTCTCTAGTATTCCTTTATCGTTAAATGCTCCAGGATCTCCTTCTTCACAGTTACATAATATATATTTATCAGGAGCATCATTGGAAGCTAAGAAGCTCCATTTTATTCCTGTCGAGAAGGCTGCTCCACCTCTTCCTCTCAATCCTGAATCTTTAACTTCATTGAGCACTGCTTCTGAATCCATTTCTGCGAGAGCTTTGTTGAGAGCTTGATACCCACCATTAGCAATATATTGATCAATGTCATATGGATCAATATTGCCTGCATTCCTCAATGCAATTCGCTGTTCCTTCGCCTTCATTGGATGAGATTCCAATCGATTCACATCACTTAGTTCATCACCTCCAGAATACAAAAAAGCTAAATCAGAATTGACATTAGAATCTTTGATATGTGAGGTGATAATTGGTTCTAGATCATCCTCAGAGACATTTCTATAAAATACTCTGTTTTGGCCTGGTAACTGTATATCTAATAATGGTTCAGCAAAACATAGCCCTAAACAACCAACTTCACTGACATTTGCATCTATTTTCAAAGCATCAAGTATATTTTGTATCCTCGGGAGTAAATTTTTACTTCCAGCTGCCTCACCGCATAAAGCTGTACCAATACGTATCCAAGGCTTGGAGCCAGAATTCAAATCTTCCCAGCGCTGTTTTGCAACAGATTCTAGTACTTCAAACGTATTAGTTTCAGTAACCAAATCCTTTACCATACCATCCTAGTTGGATTTCTCTATAGCATCTTTCAAGGAGTTCTTAGTAACACGTCCTATCAAATGGTGATTAACAGATATCACTGGAGCTTGAGCACACGCGCCTAAACATGTGTTGAAATCCAACTCAACCGAACCATCAGAGGTTTTGCCTTCTGATTGTAAGCCCAGGAGATTGAGTGCTTCGTCAAAAATGCCCATAGCCCCAGCTATATGACACGTAGGCCCCCAACAGATTTCAACAGTACATTCTGAGCGAGGTTCAAATTTAAAGTTTGGATAAAATGAAGCTACGGACCATACATCATTTACGGTCGTGTCAGGAACTTCAGATGCAACCACCTCCATAGACTGTTTTGGTATGTATCCCATAGCATCCTGTATAGCTAGTAAAGATGACAGTACAGTTTTTGTGGGTTGTTCCTGATTACGAACGGCTTCTAAAATAGCCGTCGTTAGCACATCCATCGAGTTCCCTCTTCTAATTCAAGCGTATGTCCATACTAACACACGCCTTGTTTGCCCTTCAACCAAACTATGACTCGACTACTTGGTAATCAGAGCCCTCTAAGCACTCCTTCCATTGCACACAATGAATGTATAACAGCACAATCATTTACGTCTTGATGCCATGATTCTCTGTCCAATAACACAGGTGTTATCCCTGCTCTCAACGCTCCCTGAACATCGGAAAAATATTGATCCCCTACATGTAAACAATCTGTAGCTTTGACCCCATATTCTTTAAGAGCCCATTCAAAGATCCGAGGATCAGGCTTCTCAAACCCTACTTCCTCAGAATTAACACAAAAATCCACGTAGTCAGACAAATCAAGCTTCTGAAGCAAATCAGACATATCCTGCCTTAAATTAGTGATAATACCTATGTCCAAACCTTGGCTCTTAAGGAATTTTAGACACTCTACCGTGTCATTAAATGGAACAAACTCTTTCGGGATCTTTATAGCTTCTTTCCAGATATTAGACGCCAAATCGCCTGATACATTTAGTCCGGCATGATACAAAATAATACGTTCATATTCCGTGAAAAACTTGCTACGCTCATAAGAATCCCGTAATCCTAACGGTGATCGATCGTTCTCTTCATTAAAGTAAACATCTCCAAATTTGTAACCAATTGATAATTTATCTTCGTGAACATCAAATCCAAATTTAGAACAAGCTTCTTTTTGAATAGATTCCAAAGGAGGCCAAAATTTAACCAATGTATTGTAAAAGTCGAAAAATACTACCTTAATTCCCATAAATGATATATATATTATTCAAGTATTAGTGTCAATCCATTAGCACACGTTGAAATATTGATGGAGAATTGGGTATGCTAACACCAAAATCTTTTGACAGGACTTGTTATGAAAATTGCGATAGGTGCGGACCATAATGGATTTGAGCTTAAAAACAATGTTTTAATACCATGGCTAAAATCCCAAGGTCACCAAGTGATAGATTCTGGCGCTTACGACCACAATAGTGAAGATGATTACCCTGATTTTGCCAATAATGTTGCAATGGCAATTTCCTCTAGTAAAGCTGAAAAAGGGATAATCATATGTGGAAGCGGGGTAGGAGCAAGTATCACAGCAAACAAAGTTAAAGGAATCAGAGCTGCTATATGTCATGACACATATAGTGCTAAGCAAGGTGTTGAACATGACGATATGAACATTGTTTGCATAGGGTCCAAAATTATTGGTGAGCAAATGATTCATGACATATTAGAATTATTCATAAACGCATCCTTTTCAGACCACGAAGAAAGGTTTGTTAGAAGATTAAACAAAGTGCTAGACATAGAAGCACAAAACTCCTAAAAAATATCTATAATATCGGAGCTGTAATGTTTGTTAAAAGAGACCTAATCGACTTCGTTGAAACCAGAAATGGGAATATGTATTTCGAGAAAGCCGGAACAGGGTTTCCTGTGGTACTTCTGCATCCATTGGGAATGTCTACTTGGGTATGGAAAGATATCGTAGGAGAACTTAGTAACTCATACACCACTTATGCTTTTGACATGCTTGGACACGGTAAATCTGACAAACCTCATACCCAATTCTCCATTCCGGACTATGCTGAAGCTCTCGATGATGCGTGCCAAATTTTAAACATACACAGAGCACATTATGTTGGAAATTCAGTTGGTGCCTGCTTAGCTTCTGAAATGGCCGCTCGATACCCTGATAGAATTGACAAGCTTATCTTGGTAGGATGCCCAGTATATAGTCCTATTGAAGCATCAGTCCGAATCCAAGCCTCTCAAAATGACTTTACCGAAGATGGGTTACCTATTCCAAGAACCATTAAGGACCTAAAAGACCGAACTACATTCGCAAATCCAACCCAAGAATTGTTAGACCTAGTAAACTTTTCCCGAACGGAAGCAGGATCGTGGGTAAAGCACCTTTCTAATAGTCTTAATAATTATAATTTACTAGCTCGCCTTCCACTAATAAAAGCGAGTAAAACTCTAGTCTTGTATGGAGAAGAAGATCGTCTTATATTTGGAGGCCCCATATTAAAGAACAATATCATACGTTCATCTATAACAACCATGAATAACGTAGCCCATGTACCTCAAATAGAAGCTCCTTCTGTATTCACAAGCATATTAGAGGATTTTCTATCTTAGCCTATAAGTTATGAGGAATAATTATCTAGTTACAATCGTATTACTATCAATAAATATATCTGTATATATAGTCCTTAATATTCTTGCTTGGAATGGTATAGAAATCTATAGTTTTGTTAAAGCGTATATTGGATTCACACAGGAAGCATTTCATGGTGAATATTGGAAACACGTTACACCTATGTTTGTCCATGTGGAGTGGTGGCATATATTGGGTAATTCATTAGCAATTTTGGCTTTTGGGACTTTGTCCGAGAGGTATTTTGGTAAGAGAGTTTATATTCTTGTTTATATTATATCTGGATTATTAGCGCAAACTTATGACCTTGCAGTAGCTTGTGGAGTGGATTTACTGATTGAAAATTGTGATATGGGGGCCGGCAAGTCCGTATTTGGAGCAAGTACTTGTATTTGGGGGTTGATTGGCGCTCTTCTAGTATATTCGATTGCTCATAAGGAAGATTTGTTTGGTTCAAGTATTAGATCTACATTATTGTATGGTCCTGTTATGGCGATTTGCATAGTAGGAACATTCGTGACAGCTCACGGACTTTTTAAGGAGAATTTGCTGGATGTTCTTTGGGGGTTTGGCCCAGATACTTATGGCTTCATGGAACATGGTCATGGTGGAGCATTTATAATTGGCGTAATTCTCGGTCTGTTAATTATAATATTGCGTTTAAATAAACATTCATATAGATAAAGTAATTAATTCGTAAGTTATATAACAAAAAACATCAATATACCTAGCAGAGCGCCAATCAACCCCCAAATAGAAGCTCCTTCTTTATCCACAAGCATATTAGAGGATTTTCTATTTGGCCTAAATGGTTCAGTCTGCCGCTATGGTTCTAGATTTAGATTTTTGTTTGAAATATGGGATAACATATTTATCAAACAGTCTAAGAGTTTCCATAACTTCTTCATGATTTATTGGGCCCACCTGGAATAATGGCATTATTTCATCTATCCCCAATTCTTCGTACTTTTCTAAATAACGTATGCAGTCATCCGGATCCCCCATACAAAATCTATCGCCTTCATCCAAAAGATCCATCGAAGTGACTTCGTCTTTCCTGGCAGTATCTATCTTTGTAGCCCGATCATAATGCCATTTATAATCATCAGGTACATCTTCTGGGGAGTAGCCCTCCCAGACTTTAGAATCTCTTACTTTTTGTTGGTATCTATACCAATCAATTAATTCTGCACTCCGTTCTCTGGCTTTATCTCTATTTTCAGAACAATATGCAACTGTACTTCCTGATATTTTATTGGTTATCAATTTGCCAACTGGTTCTGCTGCTGCAATAGAATTTCTGTATATTTCTATAAGCTTTTGCGTCCTATCTATCCCAATACTAGTTTGGGTTAAACATCCTAATCCCTGTTTACCTGCTTTTTCGAATGTATGTTCTTGAGAACACGCCTGCCATATAGGGGGATGAGGAGTCTGTATTGGTTTCGGAACCACCTCTCGTTCAGCAATATTGAAATATTCTCCTTGATAGGAAAAAACCTCATCTGTCCAAGCCTTGGGTAGTATCTCCAAACTCTCTTCAACTATACTAGTGGCATCTTTCAAATCCCGATCAAACGGTATCATTTGATAAGGATACCCAGAACGACCTATACCGACATCAACCCTACCTTTACTTAAGATATCTAAAGTGGACATCCTAACCGCTGTGTGAAGAGGATGGTGTAATGGAGGCAGTACAGCTGCTATGCCTAATCTGATATTCTCGGTTCTTTGGCTGATAGCAGCCAAAGCCAAATCAGGAGCACTTGCATGGGACCATTCAGACCTGAAATGGTGCTCAACAAACCACACTGTACTCATCCCAATTTCATCAGCATACGAAACTTGCTCTAACATCTGATTGTATTTTTCAGATTCACTGCCAGCGTTCCATGGTTTAGGAACCTGTATTTGATAAAAAAGCCCTATATCCATAAATCCTCCGATTAAATAATTAGTTATCTTACTCTTACGTATTTGTCTACCGATTTCTCTGCTGTTAGTCCCAAATATATATCACCTTTCTGATCTACCCATGAACCGTGTGCCGACCGACAAGGCCATCGTGATAAAACATCACCAGATTTAGATAAAATACTAAATTGTGGTGGCTTATCTTCTTCCGGTCTTTCGCTTATATAAAATAATCCATCTGAATCACAAGAAATATCCAATGGTCGCTGCATATCCGTCCACATTCCCAAGTGGTCACCATCAGGAGAAAAAATTTGTATCCTGCTGTTTTCACGATCACATAGATATATATTTCCATCTTGACCAATAATCAAACTGTGTGGCAAATGAAATTCAAAGGGTTCCACTTTCCCAGGCTTACCCCATGACTTAACCAATTCCCCATCAGATGTAAAACGATGTATCCGTGCGTTCCCATACCCATCAGCAATATAGAAATCACCATTAGGATGTGGAACCATTTCTGTAGGTAAATTAAACGGTCCAGATGCTCTGCTTAGCAACTCACCTGGAATTTCACAACCCGTATCAGATGATACCCCGTGCTCTCCTATTATCTGCAAAGGTTTACCATCTAACGTAAATCTCAATGCTACCTGACCTTCTCTATCAGTTATATACACAATATCATCCTCAATGTATAAACCATGAGGGCTAACAAAAATACCATTTCCCCAAGAGTTCAAAAATGTACCTGTTTCGTCAAATACCAAAACAGGAGGGTCTTTTCTCTGGAACACATAAACATTATTGTTTGAATCTGTTGCTACAGCACTCACTGTTCCCAAAGCCTCATTATTTGGTAAAACAGCCCAGTCTGGATAATACTCGAATTTGTAATCGCCTTGTCCAACTAATTCATTAGCCATTGCTTATCTCCTTCTTCTCTTATCTATACCCTTCGTATAGTGATTTTACTGTAGTAACAACCCGAGGAACGTTAGGGACATATTGGTCTTCCAACACCCTGCTATAAGGTACAGGGGTATGCGGAGCAGTGACTTTGGTTGGAGGAGCATCCAGATAATCGAATGCTTCTTCGGCAACTCTAGCACATATATCTGATGCTATGCTGCATACCGGTGTATCTTCGTCTACAACAACCAGAGCATGTGTCTTCTTAACCGACTCAATTATGTGGTCATAATCGATTGGTGACACGCTTAAAAGATCAATCACTTCTGCGTCTATCCCCAACTTATCGAGCTCGGCAGCAGCGTCCATACATACCCAAGTCATTTTAGATATTCCCACCAGAGTTATTCCAGAGCCAGACTTGAGAGTTCTTGCCTTTCCAAGAGGTAACACATAAGTCTCTTCAGGTACGAGAGAAGGCTGTGTATATAAGCCTTTGTGCTCAAAATAGATAACGGGATCATTATCTCTGATTGCAGCGGTTAATAATCCTTTCGCTGTGTATGCGTCCGATGGAACTACTCCTTTTAAGCCGGGCATATGGCTAAATAATGAATAGAAAGATTCTGAATGTTGAGCAGCACTGCCAAAGCCTGCTCCTATTCGAGTAAGCATTGTGAACGGAACTTCCACCTGACCCCCAAACATATATCTCATCTTCGCCGCATTATTTATTAGCTGGTCCCAACACACTCCCATAAAATCCACAAACATCAATTCAGCTATAACTCTCAAACCAGTAGACGAAGCTCCTATAGCAGCGCCCATAAATCCTGCTTCTGAGAGCGGAGTATCTAATACACGCTCGTTGCCAAATTCTTGGATCAATCCGACAGTGGTCCTAAATGGTCCTCCCCAAGCATCCTGTATTCCTAAGTGCTCCCTACCCGCACCTCCAGCTATCTCTTCGCCCATTATGATGACATTATCATCTAATCTCATCTCTTGCTTTAAGGCCTCATTAATAGCCTCTCTATATAACAACTCTCTGCCAACAGAGGGTATCATTTCTACCATTATTAACTCCTTAAATATTGTTCATATTGACATATTAGTGCCACGTTTCATCATTGAGATAGGATAATCACTGTAGACATCCACATATAAGTCTGACACTTCTGGCATAGGACTACTGTCTGCAAATTCAACCGCTTCTTCCATAAGGTTTAAGCAATCAGTGTCAATGCTATCTAATTCACTTTGAGATATTTCTCCTTCAGGCAACACCTTCTCTCGAAATAATTTTAGTGGATCTCTAGATTTATAATAATCTTCTTCTTCTTTTGTCCTATAAGTAAGGGGATCATCAAATACTGTATGACCATAATACCTGTAGGTTTTACATTCCAATAAAGAAGGACCATCTCCGGCCCTAGCTCTTTCTATTGCTAGCCCTGCAGCCTCATATACTGCAAATACGTCCATCCCGTCTACATTGAATCCTGGCATATCATACGAAGCTGCTCTATCAGACAAAGCTTCTACTGAAGATGCATATTCAAATGGTGTAGATTCTGCATAACCGTTATTTTCACAACAAAAAATAACAGGCAATTGCCATACTGCTGCTAAGTTCATTGACTCATGCAAAACGCCTTGGTTAGCTGCCCCGTCACCAAAAAAAGCGACGGCAACCCGGTTAAGTTTCTTAATTTTAGACGTTAGCGCAGCTCCCACCGCTAACGGTATACTGGCAGCCACTACCCCGTTAGTACCCAACATACCTTTAGTCATATCAGCTATATGCATTGAACCGCCTTTCCCTTTATTGGGACCCGAGGCGCGGCCAAACAATTCAGCCATCATCGCCTTAGGATCCACTCCTTTGGCGATACAATGTCCATGTCCTCTGTGCGTGCTTCCTATATAATCCTCACTTGACAGATGAGCACATACTCCAGCAGGTACCGCTTCTTGCCCCACCGAAGAATGCACTGATGCAGACATACCGCGTTGACCTGTTTCGGGGATTCCTCTCTCTTCAAAATGTCTGATAGTAGACATCACTTTGTATAGATGTAGCAACCCTTCCTTGTTTAATTCCATATTATCCCCACTTCTTAATGTTATGTAATCTATGAGTTAGGAGTATTGTACAGTTATTTTCGCACCTTCTCCAATCTTTGCTGTTTTTGCTGCATTACCTTTATATATACCAATCTCAAGATGATTATGGCTACCTATTAGGGCAACAAATTCTCCATTAGTTTTCGATTGATTAAATGTGTTCCCAATATTTTCTATAACTATTCCCTGCAAAATAATTTTCAAATCCCTATCTTTAGATATATATTTAGACTCTACATTTGATATGAGATTACCAAAATAATCTACATAAATAATCTCGCCTTCAATAAGATTTTTACCCATTATTGGCAAGGGCAGTGGATCATACATCATAGTTTTTATTAATCTTCCGAATTGTTTTGGCTTCTGTCCATTAGCCAATAATGCCCCAACTGGAGCAAAAATATCCCGACCATGAAAGGTATTACTTACTGGTTGATTCCAATATTGTTCTTTATCTAATGCGTACAATTTACACAATCCATCTGGATTAACGAATGATTCACTGTAGTCATAACCAATATCAACATAAGGGCGCACTACTTCGCTAAGCACTCCATTATCTGGAGCTATGAAAAAAGCTTCTGGTGTTTCTAAAATTATTATTTCTCTATTGGTTCCAACATCTGGGTCGACCACAATGATATGCACCGACTTATTCGGGAAATAGTTATAACTGCATTTTGTTAGGAATTTGGCTTGGTTTACATTCTGTGGGTCTATCTCATGTGTTATATCTACAATTGAGGCAGCAGGATTACGGGCAAGGATAACACTTTTCATAACTCCGACATACTGATCTTTGCTTCCAAAATCAGTCATCAAAGATATGACACTTACCACCGCAGACTCCTGTTATTTAAGTTAATCTAACACTAACTATCGATATGATTAGAAACAAGACAGCCAGAATAATGGTGAACTGGAAAAGCACTTTTTCTAGACCTCTTCTACTTCGAATTGTACTTTGACCACCACCAAATATACCTGCTCCTGAGTCTCTGACTTGCAGCAGAATAATCAAAATAATGAAAATAGAAATCAAAATCTGCGCTATATTCAAATAAGTCATACTTTGTCCTTTTTAATACTTAGATAGGACTTCCAAAACGATGCCTGCTACGACATCGGGCTTAGCCTGTCCTTTAGTCTCTTTCATAACTTGCCCTACCAAAAATTTTGCAGCTGATTCTTTTCCTGATTTGTAATCCTCAACAGCTTTAGTATTGTTCGCCACTACAGTTTCCACACTTGCAAACAAAACATCAGTATCTGAAATAACTGCGTAATCATTACGTTCTATTATAACTGATGGGCTATCTTGTGTTTTAAATGACTCAGCTAACACATTTTTGGCTATATTAACGCTAATATCACCAGACACAACTGTCATCACCAGTTCCGCAAGATAATTAGGAGGGAATGAGCAACTGGAGAAATTTTCTCCAGCATCCTTCATCAAAGCCGTCAAATCACCAAGTATGAAATTACTAGTTGTTTTAATCGGTTTATATCTATCTGATTGTTCCGGTAATTTGTTCACTACATTCTCAAAATAATCGGCTGTAGACTTTTCTGAAGTTAACAGATCCGCCTCATATTCAGTCAGGTCCAAATCATTAATGAATCTCTCCTTTCTAACACTTGGTAATTCAGGTAATAATGCTTTAATTTCTTCTACCATTTGAGCGGAGATAATTAATGGAGGTAGATCTGGTTCAGGAAAATATCTGTAGTCGTGCGCTTGCTCTTTACTTCTTTGAGAGGCTGTAACTTGCTTATCATCAACCCAGCCTCTGGTTTCTTGAACAACTTTACCGCCTGACTCAATGACATCAATTTGTCGTTGAGTTTCATATTCAATAGCAGAGACTACAGACCTGAAACTGTTCATGTTCTTGATCTCTGTTCGAGTACCAAATTCTTCTTGCCCTTTAAGTCTCACACTGACATTTGCATCACATCTAAAGTTACCATCTTCCATATTGGCATTAGACACACCTAAATATTGCACCATAGAATGCATATTCATCAAATACTGCCTTGCCTCTTCAGCTGATCTCATGTCTGGTTCAGATACTATCTCCATGAGAGCTACACCAGCCCGATTAATATCAACCACCGAGTATGAACCTGAAGAATCAGAAATATGGCTCAGTTTTGCAACATCTTCTTCTAAATGAACTCTAGTCACATTAATGTCTTTCTGTTGTCCATCTACATCAATAGGCATAATACCCTGTAAAGCTAATGGCTTATCGTATTGAGATATCTGATATCCTTTCATCAAATCTGGATAGGGATAATTTTTCCGGTCAAATTTAGTATACTCGGGTATTTGGCATCCCAAAGCCAATCCGGTGAGAATTGTATATTCCACAGCCTTACTATTAATTTGTGGTAATGAGCCGGGCAATCCTAAACACACCGGACAAACTCGGGTGTTTGGTGCAGCAGACTGATAATCAGAACCGCAAGCACAAAACATTTTACTAGCTGTTGCTAGTTGCACGTGGACCTCCAGCCCTATAACTGTTTCATATCCCGTTGCCAATTACTCATCATCCTCGTATTGCGATTTCAAAGATTCTACCACTGCCGGATCTGCCAACGTTGTCGTATCCCCTAAAGTCCTACCTTCCGCCACATCTCGCAACAGTCTTCTCATTATTTTCCCGCTTCTTGTTTTAGGTAGTTCTGCAGCAAAATATATATCATCCGGTCTCGCCATTGGACCTATTTTCGTCGCTACGTGTTGTTTAAGCTCCGTAACAAGGTCGTCAGAAGTGCTTATTTGATCTTTAATTGTGACGAAGGCGACTATTGCCTGTCCCTTAACTTCATGGCTTTTACCTATACAAGCAGCTTCTGCAACTTTCGGATTATCAACCAATGCACTTTCTACTTCCATAGTACTAATTCTATGAGCTGAAACATTGATAACATCATCCACTCGTCCCAACAACCAAAAATACCCTTCTTCATCCAATTTAGCTCCATCAGACGTGAAATATTCTCCAGGATATTTACTCCAATACTGTTCAACAAAACGATCCTTGTCTCCGTAAATGCCTCTTAACATCGATGGCCAAGGCTGTTTTACAACCAGATAACCTCCACCACCAGGCGGAACAGAATTACCTTTATCATCTACAATATCTGCATCTATACCAGGGAAAGCTTGAGTAGCACTTCCTGGCTTCAAAGTGGTTATTCCGGGCAAAGGACTAATCATGACTGAACCAGTCTCAGTCTGCCACCAGGTATCAACAACTGGGCAACGTTCTCCACCAATATTTTTCCAGTACCATACCCAAGCTTCTGGATTGATAGGTTCCCCAACGGTACCTAATAGTCTCAAGGTAGACATATCATGTCTGTTAGGATACTCCTCACCCCATCTCATAAATGTTCTGATAGCTGTTGGCGCAGTATATAAAATAGAAACACCATATTTGGCAACAATATCCCAAAATCGATCTTTGTCAGGATAATCAGGAGAACCTTCGTACAAAACTTGAGTTGCTCCATTTGATAAAGGGCCATAGGTAATGTAACTATGGCCAGTTATCCAACCACAATCCGCAGTACACCAATAAACATCATCATCTTTTAAATCGAAAATCCACTTAGTCGTTGCGTAAGTTCCCACCATATAACCACCAGTGGTATGAACAATGCCCTTTGGTTTTCCTGTAGTGCCACTGGTATACAACATGAACAGCATATCCTCGCTATCCATGGACTCTGGTTCACAAACAGAAGACTGTGAATCAACTAAATCATGCCACCAAACGTCTCTGCCAGACACCATTAAATCATCAGCATGTCCAGTCCTTCGAACGACTAGAGCATTTTCAATAGGGCTATCTGCATTGATTGCATCATTAACATTCTGTTTCAATTCGACAATACTTCCGCGTCTGTATCCACCATCAGCTGTGATAATCAATTTAGATTGCGAATCTTCAACTCTATCTCGTATTGACTCCGCACTAAACCCTCCGAAAATCACGCTGTGCGGAGCACCGATTCTGGCACATGCAAGCATAGAAATCACCAATTCAGGGACCATTGGAAGATATATGGTAACTCTATCTCCTTTCTGTACTCCCAGACTCTTTAGAGCATTAGCACATTTACTGACTTCACGTAACAAATCCCAATATGTGTATACTTTCCAATCTCCTGGCTCACCTTCCCATATCAATGCAGCTTTGTTTCTTTTTTCTGATTTAGCATGCCTGTCCACACAATTGTAAGAAGCATTGAGCTTCCCGTTTATAAACCATTTCGCATCAGGAGCTTTCCAGTCTAGGACCTGATCCCATCCTTGAAACCAATCTAATTCTTTGGCGAATCCTGCCCAAAAACTTTCTGGATCCGCCTTAGCCTTATCATAAATATCAGGATCTGAAATATTCGCATTCGATACAAAATCCTTTGAAGGAGGGAAAGTCCTATCTTCTTGTAATAATGCATCTATACCACCATCATTAGTAGTCATATTATTCACTCCTGTAATAAAATTTTATGCTCATGTTCGTAGAAATCATTTGCGTCTAATAATACAAAACTTAGTGCAATTTTGACACTTTAGATCTTAATTTGCCTATTCCTTCTACTTCTAGCTCAATTACATCATCGTTCTGTAACCAGTTTCCATGTTCTGCCCCGCATCCACCACCCACGGTACCTGATCCGAAAACATCACCTGGGTATAAAATTTCTGCTTTAGACGCATGTTCTATCATTTGATTGATGGACCAGTATATATTCCCAATATTATTATCAGACCAAATCTCTGAATTTACTCTAGCAATCATCCTAGAATTCAGCACATCGAATTCATCAGGTGTCACTAACCAAGGCCCGAGGGATGTTCCAAAATCTTTACCTTTTGATGGGCCTAATCCGACACTTTGCTCTCTGAATTGGATATCCCGGGCACTCCAGTCGTTCATGATGGTATAACCACCTATAAAAGAATTAGCTTCCGTTTCCGAGATATCAGTACCTTCTTTACCTATAACAACTCCCAATTCCAATTCGTAATCAACAACCTCACTGTAATCAGGCCAAATAATAGGTTCTTGATGGCCCAGCAATGATTTATGGTTGCCTTTATAATAAACAGGCATTTCGTACCAAGCGTCAGGCACTTCTGCCCCTCTGTTCCCTCTAACAGTTTTGATATGTTCTTCAAAAGCAATGAAATCTCTAAGAGATGTGGCCTCAACCGGAGGCAGATATACGATATCGTCCAAATTCCAATTAGCAGCTTCCACGGAATTTAAATCTTTTAATTTATCTGAAAGCTCCCCCTGGGAATTGGTATTAAGCTGAATAATTTCAATGGCGGTGTTTTCAATAGTATTCACCCCAATTTGTCTCAATACTTCTTGAGCACTTAGCACACGATTGTTTGATATATCAACAATTCCTACTTGAACCTCATTCAAGCGGTTTTCTGGTTTAAATCGCATTATTTTCATGTGGGACACCTCAATAATCCAATCAAATTTTGAATAAATTAGGCTGGTATCGTAACATATAGTCAACGTCGATATAAATGTGATTATAGGGCGATTAGCTCAGCTGGTTAGAGTACTTGCTCGACACGCAAGAGGTCAGTGGTTCGAGTCCACTATCGCCCACCACAGAATATTGACCGTTTGTACCCATCGAGTTATACTTTGCTAGCTCAAATATTGGATGCCTAGGTAAATAAATATGCAAGTCGACAAATTATTTCAAACTAACACAAACGAATTACCGGATTTTGGTCCAGGAGACACCGTAAAAGTAAACTTCAAGATCAAAGAAGGTGACAGAGAAAGAATCCAAGCCTTTATTGGCGTGGTAATTAAGAGAGATAACGGTAACGGGCCGGCATCAAATTTCACTGTACGTCGAATTGCAAATGGCATTGGTATAGAGAGAGTATTCCCGTATAACTCTCCACTTATAGATTCACTAGAAGTTACACGAAGGGGTTCAGTGCGAAGATCTAGACTGTACTATCTGAGAGGGTTACAAGGGAGAGCCGCCAGAATCAAAGAGAAAAACACTTACACCAACCAATCTTAGAACACTACAAACTCTACTCCCAGCGCTGTTAACGATCAATGGAATTAATTGGAATAGCAGTAGATTCACCTATAGGTAAATTACGAACCTATACTTATTCGAACAATAAAACCATGCCTATGGTACCAGGAGACCTTGTTTGGGTACCTTTCGGAAAGAATATATTACAAGGCATAGTAGTAAAGAATGAAACTGACAGCAGCCTAAATCGTATCAAGCCAGCTATCAAAACAGTGGGGATCAACTATAGGCTCAGTAATAAACAATTAGAATTAGGCGTCTGGATTAGTCGGCATTATCAAACTTCGTTATTCACAGCATTAGCTTTATTCCTACCTCCTGGTGCAAAAAGGAAAATTTCTTTCTCTTATAATATAAACGTCGAAGAATCTTTGCCTATTCCTGAATCTTTGGCTGAAATATCAAATAAATTATCAGGTATTAAGACCATCCAAGAACGGGAACTCAAGAAAATGATTGGACCAAAATCTGATCACTTTATCCAGCAACTACTAAACCAAAAAATCATAACAAAAATAGAAAGATATCCATCTGTTTTAAAGGTCAAATATTCACAAGCAATTGTCTTATCACAGTCTTACGCAAAACAATCTGCAGAAGAACATCCAGGCTATGAAGCCGCAAGGGAGCTACTCAATAATTCCCCACTCCTCCCAGCCGCTCAAGTGAAAAAAACCATCGGAGCTAAAGCATACAATAATTTACTTTCCAAAGGAATTATTGGTGTATCTTGGACCAGACAAAATCAGATTACTCCACGAACATACAACACACCTCCTGAAGGTCCTACATTAAATAAACATCAAAAGATAGCAGTAGACACAGTCCTTAGTAGCATTAACTCTACCCAGGCAAACGACAAAAGATATTTACTACATGGGATTCCTAGTAGTGGTAAAACAGAAGTTTATATGACCGTCATTGACCAGATACTTAAACAAGGTCAAAACGTAATATTCTTAGTCCCTGAGATATCTCTAGCAACTCAAACTCTGCAAGAACTGGATAAACGATTCCCTGGTAAAGTTTGCACCCTTCATAGCAATCTAACCGTTAGGCAAAAGTTTGAAATATGGACAGACATCCAAGAAGGAAAATACAACATTGTAGTAGGTCCAAGGAGTGCACTGTTTTCACCTGTAGAACGACTGGGAATGATAGTGATAGACGAAGAGCATGAATGGAATTATAAGCAACAGGATATAGAACCTTTTTACCATGCCAGGACATTAGCATTACAAATATGTCTTAAACATAATGCCACTCTACTTTTGGGAAGCGCAACCCCTTCTGTGGAAACTTTCTTCAATGCATCTGAAAAGGGATTCTATAAATTGTTAAATCTACCCAATAAAGCTATCTCTTCTATGGATGATACAAGTAAAACAACTATTGAAGTAGTGGACATGCGAGAAGAATTATTAGATGGGAATAGCAGTATATTCAGTGAAAAACTTCTAGAAGAATTACGTCATTGCATAGACAATGACAAACAGGCGATATTATTCTTAAACCGCAGAGGAACAGCATCAATAGTTTCCTGTAGAGAATGCGGGGCAAAAGTTTCCTGCCCTAGTTGCAGCACTATCATGACATATCACCAAGACTACAATTCATTGGTATGCCATACATGCAACAAGAAACGAAAGTTCACAGAAATATGTAGAAGTTGCAAAGGTAATCAAGTGAGAACCTTAGGCAGCGGAACCAAAGGAGTGGTAGATGAATTACAAGAACTTTTTCCTAAAGCGAATATAGGACGATGGGACGGAGATGTTTCCAATTCTTTTGAAGACAATTTAAATATATACAACGACTTTAAAGACGGCAAAACGCAAATTTTAGTAGGCACCCAAATGATCGCTAAGGGATTAAATGTGTCGAATGTAAGATTAGTTGGAGCGATTCACGCAGACGTTGGTATCAATCTTCCTGATTTCCGTGCGTCAGAACAATGGTTCACCACTTTATATCAATTTATTGGACGTACAGGTAGAGATGGTTCTCAAGCCACTGCAGTAATCCAAACCTTCCAGCCAGATCATCCAACCATATCTCTNCTCTCAAGATATGATTACTTAACAATGTACAATCAAGAAATATCAAATCGTAAAAGATTCAACAATCCTCCGTACAGTAGAATTGCTCATATGGTATTTACCCATGTAAATAACACAAACTGTCAAAAGCATGCGTCTGAAACAGCTAAATTATTACGCGACATTATCGAAGAATCAGATTTGAAAGACATAGAAATCATAGGACCAGCTCCAGGATTACCCAAAAAGACAAGAGGCAAATATCGCTGGCATATCCTAGTGAGGGGTTCAAATATTCACAGGGTACTCAACCAGCATTCTCACAAATCCACTTGTACNATAGATGTTGATCCAATCCATGTACTTTAAGAAACTTTACACTATATTGAGTCCACCATATAATTTTTATCCATCACTACTTGAAGGAGTATAACCGTGGCTCTTTTGCAAATGAGATTCTTGCCTGACCCAATATTAAGGACACAAGCAAAAAAAATATCAAAGATACCATCAACTTTACCTAAATTTACTGATGACATGGTAGAAACCATGATTCACGAACACGGGGTTGGGCTTGCAGCAAACCAAGTAGGGTCATTACAAAAAGTTTGCGTTATTCAATTACCCGAATGGGAAGAAGCCATAGTACTGATNAATCCTGAAATAACAGAAGCAGAGGGCGAAGTAGAACTNGANGAAGGGTGCCTAAGTCTTCCNGGATATCGAGGNATAACTTTAAGATCCGAAAAAGTTAAAGTGAAAGCACTAGGACTAGATGGTAAGGCGGTCCGNATACAAACCGAAGGTTTATTTTCTCAGGCTCTTCAGCATGAAATCGACCATTTAAATGGTATTCTGTANATTGACAGGTTAGTATCCAAGGACGAATTTTATAAAATCCAATTTGANGATGAAGGAAATGCTGAATACGTCCAGATAAACAAAGATTCAGAACTATCCTGAAAANCTAAANTCAGCTTTAAACTTCATGGAACTCACTAATTTTATAAATATAATTAATAAGTCGATAACCTCCAATGAAGGAAAGGGATATCTAGTAGGAGGGTTCATACGAGACACCTTGGTGAAACGATCACCCAAGGACATAGACATAATAATCAAAGGACCCAAGAGTGCTATACTTCCAGAAATTGTATCCTCTACAGGCGTCACCGCTATTTTTAATGACTCCAGAAACGATATAACTAAACTGACGCTCTCTGAACCTTTAGCTGACACACAAATTAGCGAGATAGATATTAAATTTATTGAGGGAGAAATTAATGCAAATTTGTCACTACGAGATTTCTCAATCAATGCCATGGCCTTGGATCTATCACACTATTCAACCAATTATTCACATCAAGATCTGATTGATCCTTTTGCCGGCATAAAAGATATTCAAACCAAGACGATACGGATAATAAATGCTTCAGTATTTGTAGATAATCCAATACGGCTACTCCGAGCTATCAGACTCGCATCATCATTGAGGTTCAACATCCACCCACAAACAGCGAGGCAAATAAAACAGGATTCACATCTCATACTATCAATCCCTCAAGAAGGGGTCGGAATTGAATTCCTACAAATATTATCCAATAATAATGCCAAAACCCACATTGAAATCCTAGACAGATTGTCCCTGCTAGAGCATGTAATACCTGAGCTTGCTCTTACAAAGGGAGTTACTCAACCCAGAGAACATTATTGGGACGTATGGAATCATAATTTGCATTGCTTGGATCATGCAGAAAAATTAATGTTAGGCCACCAAAATTCCCCAATTTATTCTATGAGTCCTTGGACAAAAGAACTTGAAGACCATTTCAATCAATTATTTTCCACCACCCATACCCGAGGCACCCATTTAAAACTCGCATCTTTACTACACGATATAGCAAAGCCCAACACAAAAACTGTCGAAGATTCTGGTAGGACACGATTCCCTGACCATGAACATGTGGGTGCGGATATGTCGTCTGTGATTTTAAAACGATTAAAAATGGAGACTGTAACCATAAATTATGTGTCCACTTTGATAACTCATCATTTACGACCTCATCATATGCAACAAGGAGTTCTGGAACCTACGCGAAAAGCTATATATAGATACTTCAATGAGCTCAAATCAGACGGTATCGACGTGTTGTTTTTGCATCTAGCGGACTATTTATCGGCCAAAGGGCCTCAATTAACCATTTCAGATTGGGCAACTCGTGCTAAAATGATGTCTCATGTGATTGATACACACTCCGAACAAGTATCGGAAGTATACAAAACACCAATGTTAATAAATGGAAACGACTTAATGACTGAATTTAATATAGAACCCGGGCCGNTCCTAGGCCGTCTCCTTGCAGACATCAATGAACAACATGCTTTAGGAAATGTAAATACCACTTCAGAAGCTATCGATCACGCTCGCCAAATACTGAATACTATCCAAGGACAACAATAAACCATGAAAACCCGTTTAATTAGAGTAAGCATCATCGTATTAACATTATTAATACTCGCAACCTTGGCATTGAGCTTCCAAAACATAGATATAGAAGGTAGGTTTCTGCCCACAATAAATCGTGGCTCTGAAAACTTATTAGGATTGAAACTAGGACTAGATCTCGAGGGAGGAGCTCACCTTGTTTACCAGGCAGACTACGGTACTACCACTTATATTAAAACCACTACAGGGGTTAAGCCTGAAGTTGTTGCTCAATTAATCGAGCAATCTAAAGCAGAGATTCTAGAAGTAATAAGCAACGAAGAGAATACTGAGTTTTACGTGAAAACTACTAACTTAAGCGATGACATGAAAACAGCAATCATGAACATCAAAGATCAAGGGCTGCTGATAAATACCGAAATAGAATTGGAAATGAAAGACGTTCCAAAGCCTACAGAAGCGCAAATGGCTGGAGCTGTTGATACCGTTCTGCGTAGAGTTAACTTGTACGGAACCGATGAACCCATCATTCAGCAATATGGAGATGATCGCATATTAGTACAACTACCAGGGATCGGAGGTTCTAGAACTACTTTTAGTTTTAAAGAACCAGAAGACATAGAGTTATCTCAACTAGAATCTTTCATCAGCACACTTTTTGTAAGATCCAAACCATCCATAGAATTATCCGCACCTAATACATATATTTTAAAATCTGTATCTTTAACTCAGGAAATGGTAGATGGATTAGAAACTGCACTGGAAGAGAAATATAGTGAATTAGAGTCCATACAAAGCATTGGTGGAGTAGAAGGAGCTAAAAAACTTATAGGTAAAACTGCTTTATTAGAGTTCAAAGAGCGTACTTGCACAGACCTAACTTGCATTGAATACGCCGACTCGGACATAGGACTCACTGGCGATGATCTCGCAGAAGCATATGCTTCGACCAATAGCCAAACGGGAGAGTGGGGGGTAAATATCAGATTCAATGACACTGGGTCTGAAATATTCTCTAACCTAACTCAAAGAATTGTTGGTAATAATGGTAAAAGAATTGCAATCATTTTAGACGGAGAAGAGCTGATTGCACCTATATCACGAGCATGGATCAGAGACGGCAGAAGTGAAATTACAGGAAACTTCTCTCGTATTGAAGCTCAGACTATTGCAATCCAATTGGATTCAGGTAGATTACCCATACCATTAAACCTAATTCAAGAAAGCTCAGTAGATGCACTATTGGGGGAAGAATCGCTGCAACGAAGCTTGCTAGCGGGAATTGTTGGTCTATCATTAGTTTTAATTTTCATGATCGCTTATTATAGGGTTGGCGGTATAGTTGCAGGCTTAGCTCTAATCTTTTACACCATATTAGTGTTGGCATTATTCAAAATAATCCCTATCACTCTTACGTTGCCTCACATAGGTGGCTTAATTCTATCTATTGGACTTGCTGTGGACTCTAATATACTGATATTCGAACGTATGAAAGAAGAAATCCGTCTTGGTCGAACAGTTACTTCAGCGATTGAAGTCGGTTTCAATCGAGCCTGGCCTGCTATAAGAGATGGTAACGTATCTACTTTGATAACTTGCGGAGTCTTGCTCTTCTTTGGTAACCGATTAGGAGGGGGCTTGATAAATGGTTTTGCACTAAGCTTACTTATCGGAGTAGCAGTGAGCATGTTTACTGCCGTAATTGTAAGCCACAACCTTCTCCAAATATTGGCAGCCCTTGGATTATCAGGTAAAAAATTCCTATTCACTCCAGAAAAAACTCCTGAAGCAAGATCTTAACCATATATAGGGTATTAAAACAAAAGGTAATTAATAAACAATGATTGACATAGTTGGAAAAAGATTCTGGTATCTAATAATATCTCTAATATTGATCACCCCGGGAGTAGTGTCTCTTATTATACCTCCGGGTTGGTCCACTTTCGATTCGGGACTAAGACCTGGGATCGATTTCACCAGCGGAACTGTTCTGTCAGTTAGATTCGCAGAACGAACCACTGATTCTAGTATATCAGCCGTAATGGCAGAGAACGGGCATTCATCAGTACTGATACAAAGAATAAATGACCGAGATTACTTAATACGCACAAAAGTATTATCTCAGGATTTAGTAGACGGAATATCTGAAAGAGAAAAACTAGAGGCAGCCTTATCGGAAAAAATATCGCCCGTCCTTAGTGTAGATGTAGACACAGTATCCCCTATTATTGCCAAAGAAACTATTAGGAATACCATGCTAGCTCTAGGAGTAGCGTCACTCTTCATTTTAGCTTACATCTGGTATGCCTTTAGAAAAGCTCCCAACGCTCATAGATTTGGATTCAGTGCTATATTGGCCCTTGTACACGACCTGATAATTGTCCTAGGCATATTCTCTATCCTAGGTAGAACATTAAACATAGAAGTCAATTCGATGTTCATAATTGGCCTTTTAACTGTAGTAGGGTACAGCGTCAATGACACTATCGTAGTGTTTGATAGGATAAGGGAAAATACAGCCAAATATCCAAACGCTCAATTAGCATCAAATATTAACCTTAGCATTTGTGAAAGTATCGGAAGATCAATAAACACAAGTTTCACAACTATTGTTGTGATCTTGGCGATGTTGCTTATTGGTGGCAGCAGTATCCGAGAATTATTAATAGTCGTTGCTATAGGAGTTGGGGTAGGTACTTACAGCTCTATATTTGTAGCAAGCCAGTTCTTAATATTCTGGGATAACCGAAGACGTCGCAGGACCACCTAATCCGATAAATTAACCACTATGTTATCTGGGGATCTAGCTAAAACAGCCTCCTGCGGCACATCATACGGATTAGCCTCTATATGAGGCGTATTAGCAGGGACAAAAAGGAAATCTCCCGGTCCAGCTTCAACAAACTCTTCAAAATTCTCACCAAAATACACTCTCACGTGTCCGCTTAAAATATATGCCGCCGTTTCAGCTTCTCCATGATGATGAGGGGGACCTTTTTCATTTGGGGCAGCAGTCACTAGTCCNAGCCATATTTTGGAAGACCCCGTACTTTCTTTCGTAACTCCTGGNCTTCTGACCATACCCGGAGTTTGGGAAGTCAAGCTTGCATCAGCAGCACCTTGTATCACATAAGGAATCGTNCCGTCTGGTTTATCACTCATAGTTTTTCTCCTAATAATTTTAACCTAGTGTCATATCTATCAAGATTCTCCCTATTACTGAGGATTCTTGCATTTTAATGCAGACATCTAAGATATTTTCCAATGCAACAACATCAAAAATAATCGGTTTCATGTCTCCGTTGAGAATCATTCGTTCAGCTAGCTTCACACTTTCTCTGTTACTGCCTGTCGAACATATTATCTCTAAATCNTTGAAAAGCATATCTCCTAAATGGATATCCAATGGTATGCCTTGAATATCACCAAGCAACATTAGGCATCCGTACTGTGAAACACAAGCTACAGACTCATTAAACAATCCCGANCCAACCGGATCAATAAACAAATCCACACCCTCATCTTCTGTCAGTGCCATAATTATCTCTTTGAATTTGAATGTATCGGACGCATCGTAGACCACTACATCAGTAGCCCCGTTCTGTGACAAAAACTTATCAGCGGACGCGTCTGTAGTCAAAGCGATAACTCTATCAAACAAGCTAGAAGCTTTTTGTATCCCATGGATTCCCAACCCACCTGTCGCTCCAGATACTACAGCTGTATTAAATTGCCCTTTATATCTGCTAAAAGCTTCTTCAATAACTCCTATTGGGCAGACTAGCATACAAGCGTCTTTNAGTGTCAAATCGTCATGGATTTTGAATACCGAATTCTCTGATACAACAACGTATTCGGCAAATCCTCCGTCACANGTATGTCCTATACCTNCGCCTACTCTACATCGGTGAGACTGGTCATTAAGACATCTATCACATATCCCGCAAGAATTAGTCAATAATGACACCACTCTGTCTCCTGGAGAGCAAGTAGAAACTTGAGATCCTACTGAGTCAACAATTCCAGATAATTCATGCCCNAGAATAANTTNANTACCAACACCTCTTTTAAGCATNCCTTGTATAACNGCCAAGTCATGACCACAAAACGAACAATAGTGCACTTTGACNAATACATCCTTNTCGCTTAAATTTGGGATGNTTTTATTAGAAATTATCAGATCTCCTGACTCTTTGTGAAACAATGCTGCTTTCATTGCCTTAACCTTATGTATAATGTCGAGCAGTATAACAAGTTGGATGAATATTATGTTAATGGGTGCTCACGTATCTGCAAGTGGTGGATATTNTAAGGGAATAGAGCGAGGAATGGAATTAGGGTGTGAATCCATTCAAATATTCCCATCAGCTCCCCATAGTTGGGCTACCAAACCCATTCTGCAAGAAGAGATTACAACATTTAGCAATACTTTTACTTCTTCAGACATTGCGTCCGTATATTTCCATGCAATATATCTACTTAATTTAGCAACAGAAGATGCAACTCATCTAAAGAAAAGCACACTAGCAATGATCGAGTTTTTAAATCTGTCTGAACAAATTGGGGTAAATAGCGTAGTGCTGCACCCTGGCAACCATAAAGGAATCGGTCAAGAANCTGGTCAGAAGATACTAGAAAAATCACTTATTAATATTTTAGACAACTCACCTGATACCANCAAGATTTCCATAGAAAACATGTCAGGAGCAGGAACTCAGATGTGTGGAGACTTCGAACAAATAATTAGCATTATAGAAAACATTGGCAGCGATCGNNTAGGAATATGTCTAGATACGCAGCATGCCTTTGCATATGGATACGACATCAGAGAATANCGCACATGCCANCAGATTATTTCGTTGATTGAATCTAGAATNGGATTAGACAAACTACATTTAATACATGCCAATGATTCTAAGACTGAACTGGGGTCANATCTAGANAGGCATGAAAATATTGGAGAAGGCCATATTGGGAATATTGGACTTAAGAATATGATGCACTGCTTACTACNAACCAATATCCCATTCATTCTAGAAGTACCCGGATACTCAAAAAAAGGACCGGANAACCAAAGCATTTCTGACTTGAAATCTCTCCATAATGAAATTATTGGGGGGTATATTTCTTGAAGACCAAATTTTCATACTTATACACTTCTTCCTTAGGGATTGGTTTCGTGCCATTCGCCTCTGGTACTTGGGGGAGTCTGGTTGGGGCAATTACTTATTTCATATTACTAAGTTATATTTCATTGCCCGCCATGATTTGCATAACAGTATTAGGGGTGGCCACTGCTATAGTTACCAGCAATCATGTGATTCCTGATAAGACATCTGATCCAAAACATATAGTAATAGACGAGGTCCTGGGTATGTGGGTTACCTGCCTATTTATGCCTCTTTCCAGTGGTATTGGATGGTACATACTAGCTTTTGTATTATTCCGAATCCTAGATATTACAAAAATACCTCCCATCAACTCCCTTGAGAAACTGCACGGAGGGATAGGCATAGTGTTCGATGATCTAGCTGCAGGAGTTATTGGAGGGTTAATATTATTGGTGATTAGCCTGACTCTGGCAACCTCATAATTCTAGCTACGTCAATTTGGTATTTATATAGGGGTATGATATACTCTCCAAGTTAAGAATCTATGGTGTATATCTATACGCCATAGCCCTAGATGGTCAAAAATAAACGAAGGCAGGTCAAATGGTACAGTCGTCAGAGCTACCTAAACAGGAAAATGTAACTGAGATTAGAGAGCCCAATGCTCCTATATCTATGAAAAACTTACTTGAAGCTGGTGTACATTTCGGTCACCAGACTAAAAGATGGAATCCCCAGATGAAGAGATATATTTTTACTCAAAGGAATGGAATTCATATAGTTGACCTCCAGCAAACCCTAGGTATGATCAACGACGCTGCCCAAGAACTGACTGAACTAGTTGCAAACGGAGGGAAAGTCCTTTTCGTTGGAACAAAAAAACAAGCCCAAGAAGTTATACAAGTAGAGGCAGAACGCTGCGGCATGTGGTACGTGAACCAGCGTTGGCTTGGCGGAACACTCACTAACTTTACTACCATTCGATCCAGGGTACGCTACATGCTTGACCTCCAAGAAAAAAGGGATCAAGGGTATTTCGAACTTCTGCCCAAGAAAGAAGGTACTAAGTTAGGTGAAAAACTAGCTAAGTTAGAAAAGTACTTCCAAGGCATTGGATCAATGGAAAAAATACCCGATGCACTATTCGTAGTAGACATTGGTAAAGAGGATATTTGCATAGCCGAAGCCCAAAAATTGGGAGTTAAAATTTTCGCGATTGTCGACACAGATTGTGACCCAAATAAGGTTCAACATATCGTACCAGGTAACGATGATGCGGTAAGAGCAATAAAACTAATAACAGCAAAAATGGCTGATGCAGTGATTGCGGGTACTAACATCCTTAATAGTAACCAAGCCACTGACTCCATTAACGAAGAAGATTTTGAGGTTCCTCAGCAAGAAGTTTCCGTTCCTGAAGTTGTAGATACAACACCTACAGAAGTTGCAGAAGCTGTTGAAACACCGTCTGCCGAAACACCAGTGGTAGAAGCTGTTGAAACACCGGCTGCCGAAACACCAGGTGGTGGAAGTAAGCTGTAGAACAACCCGTCAGCTCCGAGGCTGAAGAAAATAATGGCACAGAAGTCACTTCAGAAACAACGGAAGAAATGACTTCAGACACAACAGAAGAATAAGCATCTAGGAGTCAAATCAGTGGTTACTGTAGATCAAATACGTCAATTAAGAGAGCTAACAGGTGCTGGGATCATGGAATGCAAAGAAGCATTGCAGGAGAACGATGGAGATCCTGAAAAAGCCATGGCTTTCCTCAGAGAGAAAGGGTTTGCGCAAGCTGCAAAACGATCTGACAGAGAAACAAGTCAAGGATTAATTGAATCCTACATCCACACCGGAGGAAGAGTAGGAGCTTTAATAGAACTAGGATGTGAAACTGATTTCGTAGCCCGAACCGAAGACTTCCAAGAATTAGCCCATGAGATTGCTATGCAAGTAGCAGCAATGGCGCCTAAATATATATCTATTGATGACAAAGACAGCGATGATGATAATCCAGATGCACAAGTTGTACTGTTAGAGCAACCGTACATCAAAGATAGCTCGAAATCCATACACGACTTGATTCAAGAACTAGCAGCAAAAGTTGGGGAAAACGTTAGAGTAGTTAGATTTTCCAGGTTGGGATTAGGCGAATAGAACATCCATGAACACTCCACCATTTAAGAGAATACTATTAAAACTTAGTGGTGAATCCCTTAGAGGAAGCTCAGCAGAGGCAATTGATTCTACTACTGTCGATTACTTAGCCAAAGAAATAAAACAAGCATGCGACCTAGGAATACAGCTTGGGATTGTAATAGGCGGAGGAAACATTTGGCGCGGTGAAGATGCGGAGCGGCGAGGAATGGACAGAGCAACGGCGGACTATTCCGGGATGTTAGCAACAGTAATAAACGGTCTTGCAGTACAAGACTCGCTGGAAAAGAATGGAGTTACAACTAGAACCCAAAGCGCCATCCAAATTCAGACAGTATCTGAACCTTATATCAGGAGAAGGGCGATACGACACCTAGACAAAAAAAGAGTGGTACTNTTTTGTGCTGGTACCGGCAATCCTTATATGACTACTGATACTGCAGCATCACTTAGAGCATTAGAAATCGGTGCTGATGTACTCTTAATGGCAAAGAATGGAGTAGACGGAGTATATGACTCGGATCCTAAAATAAATGTGAACGCCAAAAAACATCAAGAGCTCTTATATATGCAAGCCTTAAACGATAGACTTCAAGTCATGGATTCTACTGCGCTAACACTATGTATGGATAATAACCTACCAATTATTGTGTTCGACATATTTAAAAAAGGNAGTATGAATAATATAATTAGTGGAACGAAAGAAGGTACACTAATTCATGGAGGAACCAATGGCAAATGATAACGAATCCAGCAATAATCCAGAGAGCATCATTNCAAGCTCTGATAACCGCATGGATAAATCTGCTGAGGCATTGATCCGAGACCTGAATGGATACAGGACCGGCAGGGCAACTCCATCACTAGTAGAGAATATCATGGTAGATTANTACGGTTCAGCTACACCAATCATACAGCTAGCAACCATCACTACTCCAGACGCACAAACAATTCTGCTTCAGCCATGGGATAAAGGATCATTAGCAGACATAGAAAAGAGCCTCAGCACATCTGAATTAGGATTCAATCCTAGCAATGACGGAAATATGATCACTATACCAATTCCTCCTTTAACACAAGAACGTAGAATNGAAATGGTTAAAATATTAAAAAAACGCACAGAAGAAAGTAAAGTCTCAATACGTAATATACGAAGGGATGGCATAGACAGCCTCAGGAAACTAGAAAAGAACAAAGAAATTTCTCAAGACAATAACAAAAGATTGCAAGATCAACTACAAAAACTAACTGACAATCATATTGGTACAGTAGAAACAATATTTTCTAATAAAGAAAAAGAGATCATGCAAATATAGGTATGGCGGACCAAGCTCCAGACTCCATACAGCGTAATTTAACATTACCTAAACACATAGGGTTTATCATGGATGGTAATGGAAGATGGGCTAGTGGCCATGGATTACAACGAGAAGACGGTCACAAATACGGAGTTGATTCAATAGAAAATTTGATCCAACATATGTCTGATGTTGGAATCCAATATGTAACTCTTTACGCATTTTCAACCGAAAACTGGAATAGGCCCAAATCAGAAGTCACTTCCATTTTCAGCCTACTTAGGTCTACTCTAAGCAATAAACTCGAACGTTTAATAGAAGCTAACATTCAAGTACGACATATAGGAAATTTGAAAGGTATTAACAACACCACACGCATAGCAATTGAGCGAGCGATTGATGCAACAATAAGTAATACAGGAATGACAGTTATAGTAGCCATTAATTACGGCGGAAGAAAAGAAATAGTAGATGCAGTGAAGACCATTATTGCAGCTGACATCAAACCGGAAGAAATAACAGAGACTACGATAGAAGAACATCTGTACACCTCAAGTATCCCTCATCCAGATTTGATCATACGAACAGGAGGAGAATTTAGGACTAGTAATTTTCTTCTGTGGCAATCAGCATATNCGGAATACTATATAACANATACATTATGGCCCGATTTCACAGTGGAGCATCTTAAACAAGCCATACTATCCTATCAAACCAGGCAAAGAAGATTCGGTCGAGTGAAGTCGGATGAAGNCTAGGGTAATATCTGCGATATGTGGCGGAATGGTTCTAGGGACTGTCTTATATTTGGGTGGAATCTGGGTAGTGATTACTTGTGTCCTTCTTAGCCTAATGGCCACTTATGAAGGCCTAAAACTCACACCATATACTTATTCTAAANTTATAACTTACACATTCGTCCTGCTTTTCCTGATTTCAGCAATAATTTCCCCAGATATTACAAGGTTCATATACCTTAGTGTTTTGATTATTATCTTTCTCGTAATTATAAGTTGCCTATATGTAGTGAGTAACAATCGAGAGAAAAGCCCGTATAAAATGCTTATTTATTCCGTAGGGATACCTTTGTACACAGGATTCTTGTTTAGCCACGTCTTACTTATATATCAGGGAACATCTCTTCCAACACATATTGGTCTGCAAGTGTTACTTGTAACTATAGCTNCTACTTTTGCGACAGATACAGGTGCATATTTAATTGGCACTTTTTTCGGGAAAATAAAAATAGCTCCTACTATCAGCAAAAACAAAACACTTGAAGGAAGTATCGGAGGATTCGTATCAGGGGTTATAATATTCGTATTAACAGGAAGTTTGATTGGGATCGAGCTTACAATTATACAAATCATATTTACAGGAGCAGCGATTAGCTTATCAGCACAGCTTGGTGACCTACTGGAGTCTAAATTAAAGAGACTCAGCAACACAAAGGAGTCAGGGGTCTTTATGCCAGGACACGGTGGGTTACTAGACAGAATAGATAGTCTNTTGGTTACTCTCCCAATCTCATACTACATATTTTGGACAATATATTTGACATGAAAACACTAGCTATTATTGGATCTACAGGATCCATAGGTACTCAGACTCTTGATNTAGTCCGACAATTCCCCGGTCATCTGTCAATTACAGCGATGGCTGCNGGNGATAATACAGAAGCCTTTAACAAACAGATCGATGAATTCAATCCTAAATATGTCAACTGTAACAATAACGCCTCTATCACTAATACAAATGTTTCTTTCCTGAACTTAGTCGACATGTGTTCACTACCTGAAGTTGATATTGTAGTCATGGCCACGTCAGGTCTCATTGGATTAGAACCAACAATAGCCGCCCTCAAATCAGGGAAAAATGTCGCATTATCCAACAAAGAACCTATTGTTGTTGCAGGAGATCTAATAAAGCAAACAGAGAAAGACTCTAGTGGCAACATTTACCCGGTAGATAGTGAACCCAGTGCAATATGGCAGTGTATCGCAGGGTCTACTAATGTGAATAAACTCATCATTACGGGTTCTGGAGGATCAGCCAGAGACATTCCGATCGATAAACTAGATTCACTAACCCCAGAGATGGCTCTAAAACATCCTAATTGGGCTATGGGTAGGAAAATTACGATCGACTCAGCAACTATGGTTAACAAAGCATTCGAAATAATAGAATCTCACTGGTTATTTGAGATGCCATGGGAAAACATAGAAGCAGTAATACATCCACAGAGCTTAGTCCACTCTTTGGTAGAATTTGATGATGCCTCTATAAAAGCTCAGATAAGCAATCCGAACATGCACATTCCTATACAGTATGCACTGTTCTATCCTAATAACGTGACGAATCCACAATTTACACGTCTTGATTTCAGCAAAGTTATCAACATGGATTTTTATCCTATGGATCATCAACGGTATCCAGCATTTAACATTGTTCTGGAAGCAGCTAAATTAGGAGGAAGCTATCCTATAGTGGTTAACACTGCCGATGAAATAGCTGTCGAACAATTCTTACAGGGCAAAATTAAATATACTGATATACCCAGAATAATCGAAAATATAGTCCATACTCACTTAAACACCAATTACCGTGACATTCAGGACATCCATGACATCATAGACGATACGTCTAAAAAAACTCAAGAACTTTGCATGTCTAAATCCTTGTGACGAGTTTAATGATCACTTTAGTCAGCTTTATAGGGGTTCTGCTTGTAGTAGTATTGGTACATGAGTTTGGTCATTTATTTACTGCCCGATGGTTTGGAGTCAAGGCCTTAGAATTTGGAGTAGGTTATCCTCCGAGGATTTTTAAAGTCTACACAGGCAAGACTCAAATCGCATTATCTGCAAGCACTATTTATTCCATGGAAACCCCAATCCATGAAGGTCAAATTATCCATATAAAATCCATATGGATCAATAATAAATTAAATGCCTCCCATTTAACTGATGATCCTGTAAATTTACATGATGACCAGAACACTTCAGGATTAATACATCACGGTAAAATTGTTAGTATCTCTGAACAAGAGCTAATTGTTGCAGATATGATGTATTCTATAAACTTATTTCCACTGGGAGGATTCGTACGCTTATCTGGCGAAACGGATGCCTCTCTACCGATGAGTTTAGCTAGCAAACCACCTTGGCAAAGAGCCATCATATTAATATCTGGGGCTCTCATGAATTTAATATATCCAATCCTAGTATTCACCATACTAAGTATGGTTCCTCACAACGTTCCTATAGAAAACTCAGGACAAATTCAAATTGTAGAGGTAATTCCTGGATCACCAGCAGATCAAGGAGGTGTCGCAGCACAAGACAAAATTCTTTTTGTTAACGAAGCCCCGATCAGTTCACCTTCAAGTCTAAAAGATGTCCTGAATTTAAACCAAGACCAATCATCAAAATGGACTGTTGAGAGGTCTCAAAAACGAATTGACCTAGAGGTTATCCCTCAATATGACAACTCTTATGAACAATGGGTCAGCGGAATTCGTATAACCACAGTTAATCAACAGTACACCAGAAAGTCTAACCCTCCATGGGTCGCTGTCTATGATGGATTCGCCGAAACTATAAAGTTACTAAATGCACTCCAGTACGAAGTGAGGAACATGGTGACCCAAGATGTGCAGAATCAAATCACTGGACCGGTAGGGATAGCTCAGATAACAGGAGAAGTGGCTAAACAGGCTGGTTTCCAAGGAGTAGTAATTCTTTCCATCATTATTAGCATAAATCTGGCTATCCTAAATATTTTACCTATTCCAATGCTAGATGGAGGTAGATTATTATTTGTAATGATAGAGATGGTAAGAGGCGGCAAACAATTAAGCAGACAACGAGAAAACTTTTTCCACGCTATGGGATTTGTGTTCCTGATAACTTTAATCATAATTGTTACAATGAAAGATATACAAAAAATATTGTTAGGGGAATCCTTCCTGGGTGGATAATAATTAATCTACTAACAAAAAGGTCTGATAATGAGAAGAAATACAAGTGTTGTATCTGTAGGAAACGTTAAAGTTGGTGGTAATAACGACATAACAGTTCAAAGCATGACGAAGACAAATACCAGTGATGTTAATGCTACAGTGAAACAAATAAAAGATTTAGAAGAAGCAGGCTGCGAGATTATTCGGTGCGCAGTTCCAGATATGGCAGCTGCAGAAGCGCTAAAATCAATAAAACAACAGGTAAGCATACCTGTCATAGCAGATATCCATTTCCATTATAAATTAGCAATAGAAGCAGCCCGCAATGGAGTGGATTGTTTACGTCTAAATCCTGGAAATCTAAGAGACTCAGAACAAATTAAAGACGTAGTTAAGATAGCTAAGGAACGCTCTATCCCTATCAGGATCGGTGTAAATTTTGGAAGTCTTCCTCCAGTAGGAGGGATAGGCAAGACAAAAGGATTTTCACGGCATATGGACATGGTGAATACGTTGCCCAAGGCCAGCGAAATCACGAATGACACCTACAGCGTGGTAGACCACATGATAGCAACCGCGCTCTGGGAGATCAGCTTATTAGAACAAATGGATTTCGACGATATCAAAATATCTTTGAAAGCTTTTGATGTGCCAACCACTATCGAATCGTATAGAAGGCTAGCTAAATTAGTACCTTACCCATTCCACTTGGGAATCACTGAGGCAGGCACAGCATTCGCGGGTTCCATAAGGACAGCCGTTGGATTAGGTGTTCTCCTATACGAAGGAATTGGTGATACGATACGTGTTTCATTAAGTGATGATCCTGTTAAGGAAGTAGAAGCAGGGTTCGAAATTCTCAAATCCCTAAACTTAAGAAATAAAGGTACAACTCTTGTTGCTTGCCCAAGTTGCGGGAGAGCAGACGTAGATGTTCGAAAATTAGCTAACGACGTTGACCAACTACTTAAGAAAACCGACAAGAATATAAAAGTCGCCGTGATGGGATGCGAAGTTAACGGTCCTGGAGAAGCTAAAGATGCCGACATAGGAATTGCCGCAGGTGCAGGCAGAGCAATAATATTCAAAAAAGGCGAAAAAGTTAAGGTAGTACCTGAAGAAAATATGTTGGCAGCACTAATGGAAGAAATAGAAAACACTCCTTCTAGCGTATAACTTAGAATAACCAAAGAGATAAGGATAATCCAAAATGAAGCTCTCTCAACTAGCTTACAAAACACTTCGTGACACGGGTGCAGATACAGAGACATCCAGCCATTCTTTATTACTGCAAGCTGGCTTTATTCATCAACTTGGTGCAGGTATATACTCATATCTTCCGTTGGCCTTGAAAGCTATAAAAAACATCGAAAGCATCATACGTTTTGAAATGGACAAAACTGGGGCTCAAGAAATATTAATGCCTCACATACAGCCTCAAGAATTGTGGGACTTAACTGGCAGATCTACTGCCTTTGGAGATAATTTATTCACTTTAAAAGACCGCCGAGATAGAGGGCTTGTTCTAGCACCCACTCATGAAGAATCTGTCACAACCATAAGTAAATCCATAGTACAAAGCTACAAAGATCTTCCTTTTACCTTCTATCAAATACAAACCAAATTTAGAGACGAAGCACGGCCAAGAGCAGGCCTAATAAGAGTACGTGAATTTGCCATGAAAGATGCGTACAGTTTCAGCCCTGACGAGCAATCTTTAGACCAAATTTATGAGGCAATGGCAATTGCTTATCAAAATATATATAGGAAGTGTGAAATACCTGTATTAATGGCAGAAGCAGATAGTGGAGCAATTGGAGGCAAAGACTCGCATGAATTTATATTCCCTACTGAATCGGGCGAAGATACTGTAATTACTTGCTCTAATTGTAGTTACACTGCCAACGTTGAAAAAGCTGTAGGTCTTCTCATATCAAGCAACACGGAAACAGAGGAGCCTCAAATTGAAATACCTACCCCAGGTGTGACAAGTATACAAGAAGCTTGTACATTCCTGAATGTAACTCCTGATCAAACATTAAAATCCCTATGCTATAGCGCAGATAGTCAATTAATAATGGTTTGCATACGTGGAGATTTAACTGTAAACGAGATAAAACTCAAACAAACTTTGAACGCCAAAGAACTAAGAGTCGCTTCAAACACAGAAATCGAACAATTAGGTTTTTCATTAGGTTCAATATCACCTGTCGGTATAGACAATATGACAATAATAGGGGATGAGTCCATAACCACCAGAAGAAATTTCACAGCCGGAGGCAATAAACCTGAAACACATCTAAAAAATGTAAATTACCCTAGAGACTTCAATGTCAGTCAAATAACGGATATATCTATGGTAACCGACACTCATGTATGTACAAAATGCGAGAATAAATTAGAAGCAATACGAGGAATTGAAATTGGCCATATATTTAAGCTAGGAACTTTTTTCTCAGAATCCTTAGGGCTACATTTCGCCGACCAAGATGGGAAACAACAACTTCCATTGATGGGCTGCTATGGGATAGGAGTCGGGAGATTGTTAGCAGCAACAGTAGAAGCGAATCATGATGAAAAAGGGATAATATTCCCAAAATCTGTAAGCCCTTATCAAGTCCATCTTATTGCCTTAAATTCTACCGACCAGGAATGTAGTGATACAGCAGTGTCTATATACAATTCTCTGTGGGACCGAGGGATTAGTTGTTTATTTGATGATAGGCTAGACCAAAGCGCAGGGGTAAAATTTCGAGATTCCGAACTGTTTGGTATACCGCTGCAAGTAATCATTAGTCCTAGAAACATCCAGAATAGTGTCTGCGAGATTAAAGTGAGAAAAACCCTCGAAACTTACAGTATACCTCTAGANGACNCCATAGAGCACATAGCTAANTCTATTTAATCNAACTCTCAGAATTCCTATTCTCTAACACTGAAGAATATAATTCCAAATTTACTTTTAGTCCGGGAGCTAATTTCCCTTCCATAGACGAATTTAATATTAATAACAATCTGAACTGAGCNGCNAGATCCTNNGCCAATTTTGACTTAGCCTCTGCTAATGTATCTCCTGAAACNGGGACTCTTAATCCTGTAAGTGGTAATTTAGACTTAGATTCACCTGCCCAAAAAGTATCTAATGAATCAATAANCACAATTGGNATTACGCCTTTNATTCTAAATTGTGAATCTTCTCCNAGATCATCATCAGATANTTCGTCAAAAGTGACCNTNCTAACGTCACTATGATTTATGTGATATTCGGCTTTAGTNGATGTACTAGCATCTATTTTTTTCCAATCCCAAACNAGAGGAGTNGATTNATCCATGCCTGGAGTGACTTCTACAGGAGTACTCCAGTCTTCACCAATNAATTGCTCCTCATCATTCATCTGATGTTATNTCCCAAGCGTCATATACTTGCGGAGGTAACTCAATTGGTCCTATCGCGTTCTCATAATCTTTAACATGTTTAGTGGCCAACACTGCAATTGCTTTGAGCATCTGAGGGCTTACTTTTATTCTACTTCTCAGAATTGGTTCACGTTCTTCCATTTGTTCCCCAAAAAATAATACCGCAGAATACAAACTAGAATATATATGAAGCGAGTCCGCATAAAAGGTTATAGGTTCATCAGAAATCTCTTCGGCATTTAAAGAACCAGGCGTAGCAAAGTTTTCATCTTTTGGTATTTCATCATCCGGTGGGACATAAGGTCTTTGAATTATAGGCATATAACCTCCTCATTCACTATGATACAGGTGTCAGTTTTGAATAATGGGAAAACCTTATCATCCAACTACACCCTATAGATACAAGAGACAAAATCATAGCGATAGTAAATGCTAACAAGTAATCCCCATTTAGGTCAAATAAAATCCCTCCTAAAATCGGGCCTATGGCTATACCTAAGCCCCTGCCAATTTCAACCAATCCTAAAATCTCACCTAAATACACTCTTGGATATATATCTCCAGCTTTAGCGGATAAGATTAAGCCTCCTATTCCATCCGTAAGCCCAGAAAATGCGACATATAAAAGTATTGGCAACAAATTATTCATATTGTTAGTTAGAATTAAGACTGATATAGCAATTAACTGTAACCCAATCCCTAAAGTGAACATTATTTCTCGTCCCAATTTATCTGACAGGTATCCTAAACTAGGTCTTCCTAGTACACTCACAACTCCTATCATACCTACAGCTGTTGCTGCATTCATTTGATCGTATCCAGACAGCACAAAGAATGCCAAAATGTGCAATCTTATCATTTGATTAGAAATAGACAGAAATCCTCTAGCTCCTATCATCCACCAAACAGATTGAATTTTATGTGCTTTAAAAGAATGACCTGAATTTATAAGTTCACCGTCAATGGTAGACTCATCTGTTTCATCCAGTTCCTTAGGAGCGGGTTTTTGCAAAAACAAATTCAAAGGAAAAACAAGCGTGAAAAATATCAAACCAATAATCCTAAATGACCATCTCCAACCTAATCCTAACACTAACGCTTGGGACAGAGGAGTAAAAATGGCCTGCCCTAGAGGATTACCTGCATCTGCCAATCCAAGAACCGTACCCCTGGTGGCAGGAAACCAAGGTGACAGAGTAGCCATAGCGGTAAACGAAGAAATTGATGTGTGGCCTACCGCTGCAATGAAACTATAAAAAATATACAGATACCAAATATTTGGGGCATAACTACTTAGTTGCCACCCTATAATAATAACTATACCTGCTAAGACAAAGAATTTTTTGGGGCCTAAGTTATCGAGTAATCGACCAAGTAATGGAGATGTTATCGCGCCAAATAATCCTCCAAGAGAAAAGACCAAAGATGTAACAGTAGCACCCGTCTTGAACCCATTTTTTAAAGCTAAATAAAATACTGACTCAGTATTTTTAGCACCACCCTCTACTATCAAATTACTAAATGACAAGAAAAATACTGTCCAACCAGGATATTTAAGCTGTTTAACCATGCTTCGAAGTTTTTTCATTCACAAATACACTATTGATGTGATTCTTGACCACTGTAACATAGAAAACTATAATTGAGGCCGTATTAATATATTGGATTCACTCGCATTCCAAATTAAACAGTAGATTGAGTTCCACTTGAGCAAACTAAGCCCACAAACATTAAAAAACCTCCATAGAGATGCTTCGGAAGAGCTGAACTCTATAGATACATCCAGTGGAATCGATGACTGGAGAATTAAATTTCTTGGCAGGAGAGGAGAGTTAGCCCAATTACTTAGCCAAATTCCTAGCCTTTCTGACGACGAGAAAAGAGCGGTCGGAATTGAAGCCAATAAAACCAAACAATCCCTAGAGACACTACTATCTATAGCCATAAGCAGATTGGATGAGGCAAACATACCAGAAACAGACCATCTGGATGTAACTCTCCCAGGGGTACCAATTTACGAAGGGAAATTACATCCAACAACCCAAGTAGTAAGAGAGATATCGCAAATTTTCCTTCGCATGGGATTTGACATATCTGAAGGACCTGAAGTTGAATGGGATATATACAATTTTGAAAAACTTAACATACCTGTAGGCCATCCCGCTAGAGATATGTGGAACACTCTATGGATAGATAACACAGAGCTCAATACACAAAATACTATCTTGTTAAGAACTCATACATCACCTATGCAAGCCAGATTGATGGAACAAACATCACCACCTATACGAGTCATAGTACCTGGAAAGTGTTATAGATATGAAGCCACTGATGCAACCCACGAATGGCATTTCTACCAAATTGAAGGATTAGCAGTGGATAAAGGCATCAATTTTTCTGACTTAAAAGGNACACTTTATGAGTTTGCACGACAAATGTTTGGGTCAGACAGAAAAGTCAGATTCAGATGTGACTACTTTCCTTTTGTAGAACCAGGGGTCGATATGTCTATAGACTGCTTTTCATGCGGAGGATCCTTAGTCCAATGTAGAATCTGCAAAGGAACAGGATGGATAGAAATCATGGGAGCAGGAATGGTTCATCCAAAAGTACTCTCTGGTGTAGGTTATGATCCAGACGAATATACTGGATTTGCATTTGGGTTAGGCCCTGAACGAATTGCAATGCTCAAATATGGTATTGATGATATTAGGCATTTTTATTCCAACAATCTGAAATTCTTACGACAATTTTAAAACTAAAACGAACTGTGAAATGAAACTTTCTTTAAACTGGCTCAAGCAATATGTGAATATAAATACAGATGTAGCAGATCTAGCGCACAACTTAACTATGGCAGGACTAGAAGTCAACGAGGTTATTACCATAGGTGATTGGCGCGAGTGCTACGTGGGATTAGTCACATCAGTAGAAAAACACCCGAACGCCGATAGGCTATCTTTATGCAGCGNAGAAATCAATTCTGAACGATTCCAAGTTGTATGCGGCGCACCTAATGTAGAAGCAGGTATAAAAATATGCTTGGCTAGACCCGGAGCTCGCCTATATAACCCGCGTTCGAATTCATATGAAAAGTTGAAAGCCAACAAAATTAGGGGTGTAACTTCAGAAGGTATGATATGTTCCGAATTGGAACTTGGTATAGGTGAAGATCACAACGGGATCCTCATACTCCCGGCAGAAACTGCGGTAGGCACGAATATAGAATCCATTTTGTCAGATANGATNCTTGATNTTGAACTCACCCCCAATAGAGTAGATTGTTATTCAGTAACAGGAATAGCGNGAGAAATATCAGCACTGACNGGACAANCACTATGCTTACCAAACTTAGATTNTCCTNCAGGTAACACAGATGTTCCATTATCTATTAATATCGAAGCCCCAGACTTATGCCCTCGNTACACTGGTGCAATCATCAAAAATGTTACTATCNAAGAATCTCCNGANTGGTTAAAAGACAGATTANNAAAGTCCGGCCTAAATCCAATTAATAACATTGTCGACATCACAAATTTTGTNATGTACGAACTCAACCAGCCCATGCATGCATTCGACTTAAATACTATNCCAAACGGNATAATCAAAGTCCGGCGAGCTGTGAAAGACGAACCCTTAACANTTTTAGATGGTCAATCTCTGAAACTCGATTCAGATACCCTTGTTATCGCGGATGATACAAAGCCTATTGCNTTAGCCGGTATTATGGGAGGCCAAAACACTCAAATCACAAGTTCAACTACCGATATTTTACTCGAAGCAGCAACTTTTGATGGTTTTAACAACCGAATGTCTTCGGATAAATATAGAGTTAAAACAGATGCCTCCCTAAGATTTGAAAANTCACTAAGCGAAGAATTACCTATTAAAGGATTAAACAGAGCTATTTCCNTGATTACGGATATGTTGGACACTAGTACATTAGCAGCATACTTGGACATCGATACAAATCCTGAAAGGNAACCATTAAAAGTNANCTTAGATACAGANAAAATTCAGTCGGTTNTGGGCATGNAANTCAANCTTAATACATGNACTGAGGTNTTACAAAGCTTAGGTTTCGAATGCTCAAATGTCACTAACAACCAACTTACCTGTACAATCCCGTACTGGCGCAACGATGTAACGCTACCAGAAGACCTAATCGAAGAGATTATCAGAATCATAGGATATGATGAAGTCCCAACAAGAATGCTTACCACNGAGATACCTCATCATAAAACAGATAACCAATACACATTGAAAGAATCNGTTAGAGATTTGTTTGTAGCTTCAGGTTTACAAGAAATAATATCCTACCCTCTAACAGATGCAACATCATTAGCCAAATTAGAATTGTCTGATATATTGCCTAATTCCATTAATGTACTCAATCCTATGAGTGGTCTCTACACGCAACTGCGGACATCCCTCAGACAGAACTTGCTAGCTACGCTACAGCAAAACCAATATAACCATGAAGGTCCTTTCAAACTATTTGAACTAGGCAGAGTGTTCTATCCTAGTGACAATGGACTTCCCGAAGAAATCGAAACGATAACCGGCGTATGCGCAGGAAAGAAGCGAGAAAGTCATTGGAGTGATGGTTCAGAAAATATATCATTCTATGATACAAAAGGCATAATTGAGCAACTGTTTTCTCACTTGAATATGGATGTTACATATGTCATTAATGCAGATGGTACTTATATTCCAACTCAATCTGCTACTATTTTCTATAACGACAATGTTATAGGAACAATAGGAGCGGTGAAAAAATCCGTACTCCAAAATTTTGATATCCANTTNGAAACAGTGTTCATGTTTGATATCAATTTCAACAAAATCATTGAATNCAAAACTTCAACTGCAAATAAGTTCGNACANATTTCNAGGTTTCCNGAAGCCATAAGGGACCTAGCTCTTGTGGTGGACCAGCGTATAGCATCAGATGACATCACTAAACAAATATTGACTCAGAAATATGTAACTTCCGTAGAAATATTTGATGTCTATGTTGGAGAAGAAGTAGAANCAAACAAGAAATCTTTAGGATTCCGCATCCATATGCAAAGTATGGACGACACTCTTACTAATGAATTGATCATAGAACAGATTGATAAAATTATGAGGCTTGTATCAAATAAATTCAATGCTCAATTGAGGTAACAATGGAAGAACACGTACATAAACATGTTGATGAAGATATGCTATCNGTAGAGGAAGCNTCATCNATAATAATGCAATATTTCAAGACNTTATCCACAATTTCATTNCCTATNTTAGACACTCTTGGTTACACATTGGCTGAAAATATGTATTCCTCTATAAACATTCCTCCTAATGCTAACTCAGGAATGGATGGATACGCGATAATCGCAAATGATCTAGCTAATTATNATGAATCTAACCCAGTAACTTTAAAAGTGATAGGTACAGTACCTGCNGGTTCGGTTCCTCAAGTAGAAGTATCCNATGGAACCGCAGTTAGAATCATGACTGGAGCCTCAATCCCTAACGGAGCCACCGCTGTAGTCCCATTTGAAGAAACTGACGAAACAGAAAGAATCGCAANTGAAATCCCATTAGACGAAATTACTATAAAGACAANAATATCAGATGGAGCCAACATTAGAGCCGCAGCAGAAGACGTAAAAATTGGGGATTTGATATTAGAATCAGGAATAACAATTCGCCAGCAAGAAATAGCTGTACTAGCATCTCTTGGTCTAGCTGAAACAAAGATTGTTCGAAAACCTGTAGTAGGCGTGATTTCTACAGGTGATGAATTAATAGAATTAGGTAACAAATTATCTCATTCTAAGATTTATGATAGTAATAGTTATGGAGTATGCGCAGCTATACAAGCTGCGGGCGGAGTAGCGAAACGTGTTGGTATCGCTCGAGACACTTTTGAGGATTTGGANAGCGCCATAAATGAATGTTTTGACTGTGACATGATAATAACATCAGCAGGTGTATCTAAAGGAGATTATGACTTNGTTAAAGAAGTACTAACTCAAAATGGGGAAATGAATTTCTGGTCTGTAAGGATGCNCCCAGCAAAGCCTCTAGCCTTTGGGTTAATCAATATAGCCAAGAAANATGTTCCNCTGATTGGACTTCCAGGTAATCCAGTTAGTGCATTAGTCGCCTTTGAAATGTTCGGAAGACCCGCCATACTCAAAATGCGCGGCAAAAAGAGACTCACTCGGCCCATAATATCTGGTAAATTGAATGGTACTATAAATAACTTTGACGGGAGAAGAGTATACGCCCGCGTGATAATTGAAGAATCGGAAGGTGCTTATATTGCCACACCTACGGGACCTCAAGGATCAAACATACTGACGTCACTATCTAAATCTAATGGACTTGCAATATGTCCTGAAGATGAAACAAAAAAACAAAGTGGTGATATAGTTAATATAATAATGACTAACTGGAATGAAGAGGTAAATCTATGACAACAAGAACAGACATATCAGAAATAACATGCAAGATTAGTTTCGCTAGAATAGCCGAGTTAAACCGGTCTGCATTGACNTTACTATCCGAACGGCTTCATCCTGACTGTCCTTCCTGGAAGAAATCAATAAATGAACTTCCTACACCCGAGAAACTTGTCGCTGAGATAACCGCTAACTGCAAAGCAGATGAAAGTTATATAAATACTGACATGCCTATAAAAGAAATGATATTTAGAATTCTATTAACCAGTAAAAATAAACCNAGAACAATAGGTAATCTCCACAAACTTCTAACAGGCACTTGGTCAACCCCAGTAAAACCTATAACTTTATCCCAATCTTCGCTAGTAAAAGTTATAGAACTTGATGATTATTACGGTTTCGAACTTTCAGAATAAGNGGTATTATCCNCGNACTAAATTCTGATNTGCAATTTCAACCAATTTGTTGAAAGCGGCTATATCGTTGACAGCTAANTCTGCCATCATTTTCCGGTCTATTTCNACNCCAGCATTCTTTAGCCCGGCAATAAATTCACTATATTTCATATCTGAATTTCTGCAAGCCGCATTAATTCTTGCGATCCACAATCTACGGAAATCAGCTTTACGTTGCTTCCTGTGTCTATAAGAATGTGACCATGCATGAATAAGTGCTTCTTTGGCCCATTTATAGTTTCGATGTGAGGATCCTTGATANCCTCTGGCAGCAAGCAAGACTTTCTTGTGTCTTGCCCTCTTTGTTACCCCTCGTTTAACTCTTGACATCTAATAATCTCCTAAGCGTCCTCTATTGATAAGGCAGTAGTTTGGAGAGACGTTTGACATCTTTCTCACTAACCACGGACTTTTGATCGTATTTATGAGTCACTTTGTTGGGTTTCTTTCTCCTTAAGTGACTACTATTCCTATGTCTTCTCATTAATTTACCAGAGCCCGTTACATGTATCCGAGCTTTAGCACCTTTATGGGTTTTAAGTTTTGGCATTTTNTATTCTACCTAAATAATTATTATTTCTTTGTATTGGGTACTAACGTCATCGAAAGAGATCTNCCTTCCATCGCTGGCGAACTTTCCAATTTTACATCATCTTTGAGTTCNTCCGCNACTCTTTTTAAAACGGTCAATCCAAGTTGGGTATGNATGGCTTCCCTTCCTCTGAANCTTACGGTTAGTTTTACTTTGGCNCCATCANCAATCATTTCTTTAACTTTTCGTAGTTTGGATTGAAGGTCATGTTCTCCNATATTAGGCCTNAACCTCATTTCCTTAAGTTCGGTTCCTTTCTGACTCTTTCTGGATTCTCTTTCTTTCTTGGCTGACATATANCTCANTTTGCCATAATCCAACAGNCGACATACTGGNGGGTCTGTATTCGGAGAGACTTCGACTAGGTCCGTACCAATATCTCTTGCAAATTCCAAAGCCTGTTTNATAGNCATGACNCCGTGTTGTTCACCTCTGTCTCCAATCAACATTACTTTTGAAGCAGAAATNTGTTCATTTACTTTATATTGTCGCGCTATAGTAGTTTCTCCTGTATTTGCGAATGAGTGTAAAATTTAACACAATTAGCTTNTATAGGTCAATTAAATACCCTATGGTACNAACTACAGAGTGCCNCCTATATCTTTGAGNAACTCTTCTATATCAGGAGATAACTCAGTCAATGAATCCNGAGTNTCTAAATAGGTAGAATCATATGACTGTTCTAGCATNTCTACAAGGTTAGTTATGTCCTCAGAGCTTTGAATGTAAGCAGCAGCTTCTAAATATTGGTCCTCNCCTTGCTGTTTATCCACATATTTTTTAGGCAAATCATATAACGCGCATAATATCTCCATGATTCTGGCCTGGCCGTTATAATCTTCATCGATTTCCAAGTATTGTGGCAAATGTACAACAAACGTGTTCGTTGTAATTCCTCTGTCTCTTAATTCTTGTTGTATCAGCATAGTTATTGATGTTGGCCCCTCATAATCGCTTTCCCTCACCTGTAAATCGATTAATGATTCAAGTAACCTCGAATTGTTAGTGATAGAAGATACTACAAGAGGCCTTGTATGGGGTACCATGTCGTACATTCCCCCAATCATCGTGTATTCTGATATTTGGAACCTATCTGATAATTCTATAATAGCCTCAATAAATTCTTCGCTATTTATATGGGGTTCCAACATTTCCATTAATATAAGATCATGCGTCTGCTCAGGACGTTTTACGTAATACAACCGAGTTTGGGGCTGCCGGAAAACTCTTTTACCATCCGAAAAATAGGTACGAGGCCTATAAATAGTATAATCGTAAAAAGTACTAGGGCTACGCATTGTTGCTAATTCTTCAGCTCCCAAGGCGTCCTTTAAGAATCTTATAACTCTCGTGCCTACCCTGCCAACATCTATCCAAGGTTTAAGCACCATTACTACTTGTGGAGATCTGAGTTCTATTCCAGACAAATCCACATATTTAAATACATTACTCATTTTGCGTAATTACTCCAAATTAACATTCACCCATATCATTGAGTGCTTCCCTAGACCAAACAATTTGCCCATTTATTATTGTAACTACTGTATCTAGTTTAGTTTTTCCTTCTACCATATTTCCTGACATATCATGCCATACAAATCTCCCTTCCAAAAGGTCGAACACCGCTATATCTGCGACAGAACCCACAGATAATGTCCCATCACTTAAGTTTTTATATTCAGCTAACCCCAACACTTTAGCCGGAGTAGTAGTGGCTGCTGCAATCGCTTGATCCCAGGACAATCCCACAGCGTGAAATTGACTAACTAAATCATTCATTTTATACACAGTACGATCTTCCGGTGATATATGTAAATCAGTGCTTATGGTGTCTATAGGAATGTCTTGGCTTATGGCACTTCTTACCACAGCCATATCACAATGAATACCAGCGTGCCCAACGTCGAATACGATTCCTCTCTCAGCGGCGTCCTTTACTTCAGAGCGAATATTACCGTGGTTATCCAATATATTTTCTCTATCTCCATTAAATACATGAGTCGCTATATCACCTTCAGTCATGTGTTTGAGAATTGTTGGCAAAGGAATCGGTGTTCCACTTACATGAACCATAAGTCTAGTACTTGATTGGACTGCCGCTTCTTTTGCCATGCATAGCGCTTTCTCTGCATCCCAGTAAGACACCGCATTATAATGCATCCTTACCTTTACCCCGAAACAAAAACCTGGATTTTCCTTTATAGCCGCAACAGTATCTTCTATGCTGATAATATTCATGTCATGCAACCCACCACCAAGTTGCCTGTTTGGTGCTAATCCAATTGCAGATATGTGCAAAAAACATAGGAGAGTAGTTTTATGCGTAGGGAAAACATAGTCTCTCATAGCTTTGTAGTTGAGATACCCAGAACTACCAGCATCAACTCCTGTGGTTGTTCCATACGGCAAACAGTTACTGTCTGCATGAACTGAACTTCCGTTACCTCCATCATAAAAGTGCCCATGGATATCAATAAGTCCCGGTGTAACCACTTTGTTACTCACGTCAATTACTCTGGTTTCGGTGGAAACGTTTAGTTCTTTCCCAACAGCCGATATCAATCCATTTTGTATAAATACGTCACTAGTTGTATTCATTCCATTTGCAGGATCTATTATTGTTCCATTTTTTAGTAGTAAATCAGCCGTTGTCATATTTCTCCTAAATACGAATTAGTTCCTTTATTGGTCTGTGAAATTTATTAACCTCAATTGTGGGTATACTTTTTCAACTGGCTTGTCTAAGTCTTGTCTCCCTATTTCAGTAGTCTCTAGTAACTGCAGTAACGATTCATTGGATACCACTTCATCAACTAATTTATCAATGATTTGAGGTGATTTACCATCAAGTCTTCCAAGTTGATACGCCAAGGTCACGGCCAACTGGGCATTTATAATCGCTTGAAAAGCATCTGCTTTTTCAAGATCATCTGGCAGACATCCACTTTGATCAGCAAAATCATCGAGTATTTGCCCTACGATAGGAGGCAAATCTTTGAAATCAATTTCTGTCATATACTGAAGAATTAAATCTGACAGCTCCGTAACTGCTTCTTCATTGAGTATAGAATCACTATGGTCACTATTACGCCAAAAACCTATCTGATATTCAGGCATGTTGCCTCCAAATTCCAATCCAACGAATTGTATCACGAGTCGATCAAATATCCGTTGACTAATTTACATTGAATATAAATCAATTTACATGCTAGTATTGTTCAATGAATGGATATGGTAGGTATAATGCTGCATAACATTGACACTAGAGTCTGTGCTGAATACTCAAAACATGTGTCGATTGACGCTATTAACTCCGCAATGCAAGATGCCATTTCATTTCTGAACCCAACCAATGACAATTTGACCATAAGTATACTTATTACCGACAATAAAAACATAGCTCAACTAAATCGGTCTTTCCGAGGAATCCCTGAAAGCACTGATGTGTTATCCTTTCCTCCTGAAGGAATAAGCCATGAAGAACCAGGAGTTACCGAATTAGAAGCGGATCAACTAGGGGATATAGTGATATCTTACGAAGAAATAGAACGCCAATCCACGAAATACCGTCAATCTAGAGAAGAAGTGCTGAACTTTTTACTCATACATGGCTTACTCCATCTCTCTGGATATGATCACACAACCCCTGAGGAACAAAGTCATATGCAACATAAAGAATCTGATCTACTTAATCAATTAAACATACCCGATAACATCGTATACAAAATGTATGAAGCTCACAGACTAGAAGGGTAGCTATGACTTCAATTTCTATGTATCGCAAATGGAGACCACAGTCTTTTGAAGAAATTTCAGGACAAGACCATATTTCATCGACTTTAAAACAAGCGATTCTGCAACAACGAATCTCCCATTCCTATTTGTTTTGTGGGCCTAGAGGAACCGGTAAAACCACTACCGCTCGAGTCTTAAGCAAAGCGATAAACTGTTTAGCGATTGAGGAAGGAAATCCATGCAATAACTGTATCATGTGCACTTCTAGCAATGAAGGGAAATTCTTAGACACCATAGAATTAGATGCAGCAAGTAATAGAGGAATCGATGAGATACGTAGTATCAAAGAAAAAATCAATTTCCTTCCGACTGAGGGTTCAAAAAAAGTCTACATAATAGATGAAGCACATATGCTAACAGATCAAGCATCTAACGCATTCCTGAAAACCCTAGAAGAACCGCCTAGCCACGTAACTTTCATTTTATGCACTACAGAACCCCAGAAAATACTGCCCACCATTCTGTCTAGATGCCAGAGATATGACTTCAGGAAAATCACACATCCTATCGTCGTTCAAAGATTGCAATCAATAATTGAATCAGAAGGGATAGTTGCGGAAAATTCTTCTTTGGAAGTCATTGCCCAATCTTGTGACGGAAGCCTCCGAGACGCTGAAACTATCTTGGAACAAATGATAGTGTCTACCAATGGAAATCTTACCAGAGCAGATGTAGAGAGCTTCATTGGTATAAGCAATCCCTCCCAATGGGTAGAACTTGTAAAGTTAATCCTAAATCATGACACAGCCGGATCCATCAGGTTGGTAAACAAATCCTTAAGTCTCGGGATCGAATCTTCTTCCGTACATAAAAACGTAATGAATTTATTAAGATCTGTCATGNTATANCAACTAGATCCATCCTTACTACAAACTTCTATATACAATTTAGAATCAGANATCAAACCNTTGGCAAACANAGCTAATAACTCACAAATAATTCAATATCTNAGTCTGTGGAATGAAGTTANTTTTAAAAACNCTGAATCAGGTATTNTGTTGCTTGAATTNCTAATCGTAAAGCTTACAACAANTAATNCACCAGNAGTAGTCCANCATANTCAAACACCTGAAGCATCTCCTGTNCCCAAGAATGTNACCNCTACATCANCCAAGGAAATATCTAANGAAACCCGAGCATCTCAAGAAACCAAACCANATGTTNCTAAAGAATACNNATCTCAAAATCAACNTNATNCCAATGAAGGTAGTGNNNCAAACCACANCATACCTAAACNCACCGANGTTAATTCCGANTCAGAGCTCTTATCCACATGGAACGANATAATACGATCTCTNGGNCGCCAAAANGGNGAGAAATTCAACCTGGGAGCTCTTCTTAGAGATTGTGATAAAACTTCCCTGGANATAGTCGACGGTAAAATGACATTGTATTTCAAAAACAGAGCTAACTTTGAACGAATGGAAGAGGAAATGTCTAGCCCAATATCCTATAATAAGGTNAGCGACACATTCAAGAAACATCTCAACCAAGATGTAGAAATCAACTTAGATATCATCAACAATAATGGTACTCAGAAAACAAGCTCAAACGCATTGCAAAACAGCCCACTTGTTAGAGTCGCTATGGGCATGGGAGCACATGTAGTACAGGAGAAATCAGATGAATAGAAATATGATGAAACAAGCACAGCAGTTGCAAACCAAACTACTTCAAATACANCANGAACTAGANACTCTGTCTGTTGAAGGTAGNTCAGGTGGTGGAGTAGTNAAAATNGANGTNACNGGCAAGCANGAAGTGAAAAGTGTTGTTATAGATCCCGAAGCAACTGAAGATATAGAATTACTGCAAGATTTGGTNCTAACTGCNATTAANGACGCTATGGAAAANTCTCAGCAATTAGCTTCAGAAAAAATGGGAGCCGTCACAGGAGGCCTNAATATCCCGGGNCTAACTTAATAGCCGNTACAGGTTAGAACATGAATCTTAACAATGCTTCGAATGTGTCCGATTCTCTAAACACTTTAATTGAAGAACTGAGTAAATTGCCTGGTATTGGTCCCAAAACGGCTCAAAGATTGGCTTATTACATAGTGAGACANCCAGANNANGAGAATCTTCAGTTAGCAGAGGCTATATCTGCAGTGACCACAAAAATAATATACTGTGAGAAGTGTCAAAATCTTTCTGACTATAACCCTTGCTTTATATGCACAAATCCAAACAGGAATACATCNCAATTATGTGTNGTAGAGGAACCCATGGATGTTGTAGCCATAGAAAANTCAAACTGTTTNAAAGGACTATACCATGTNCTCCATGGTTCAATATCTCCTCTCAACGGCGTAGGACCTGATCAGTTAAGAATTCAACAATTATTTGAAAGGCTTCAAAACGAAGAAATAACCGAAATGATAATTGCAACAAATCCAACNCTTCAAGGTGAAGCAACAGCTCTATACATAAGTAATAACAATGCTAAAAAANATCTGGTNATAACACACCTAGCCAGAGGTTTGCCAATAGGCGGTTCATTAGAATACTCAGATGACATCACTCTAAGCAGAGCATTTCAAGGACGGCAACAANTCAGCGAATGATTTCGAGNAGAACATATACTAGCCAAGGGTTAGTATTAAAATACTTTCCCTATAAAGAAGCTGACTTGATTCTTACTGTGTTGACCAAACAGCACGGGAAGCTTCAAGCTATNGCTAAAGGAGCACGTAAACCACAGAGTAAGTTCTCTGGACACGTAGAGCCCTTAACAGTNGTGGACATCCAATTAGCAAAAGGGAAATCCATTGAAACAGTAACNCAAGTTCAAACTTANAAAGCGTATCCATCTNTGTATNCANACATTAATAAACTCGCCAATGGAATTTATNTTTCNGAATTNATTGATCAATTCACACCAGACAAAGAGGTTAACACAAAACTTTTCGANACCGGAATCAAAGTGCTAGACATCATATCCACATCTGAAGAGCCAGATTTNAGTATCCGCAACTTCGAATTTGAAGTTTTGAAATTATCCGGATTTTTACCAGAACTCTATACCTGCCTCAAATGCGGGTGTGANATNATCGCAGGACAGCANNGATATAGTGTCTCNAGTGGTGGTGTTATTTGTATTGATTGTTCAGACATAGATAACACCTTAGAATTATCTTTGGCAACCATGAAAGTTTTGAGGTATTTTAANCGCCACAATATCACTGCAGAANCTNCATTTAAGATCAAAACAGAAACNTATACNGAATTGAAAAGCTTGCTAATAGAAACTATTATATTTTGGTTNGAAANAGATTTAAAATCNTCACAATTTATNGAACACCTTAAATCGATACAAAAATCNTATCAGCGCCATGATTGTATAATATAGGCACTACAATGAATGTTAATNCGATAAAAATAAACATANATGGNGTCACTCACGAAGTGNNCGTTTCNTCAATTAATGACCATTCCATTCANCTATGTATNGATGGCAAATTTTTCGAATTACAAATTACNCCNTCAATACACAATTCCAATCATTCANATGATCTGTATCANTCGNGGGATAATTCTAAAAACCAACCAATCCTAAGNTTCTATGGTGGCAATCTTAATATTGACGCTCAAATGCCAGGTAAAGTCATAGCTGTATGCGTACAACCTGGTGAATTAGTATCCGCAGGGCAGCTATTATGCACTATAGAAGCGATGAAAATGGAACAAAACATTAAGTCTCCAATAGACGGTGTAATTGACACTATACATGTGAANCCAATGGAAAGTGTCTTGAGTGGACACACTCTAATGACATTTAANCAATCCTAATTAGTATTCAAAAGGATTTATTAGTGACTCAAAAATTCATCAAAGTTAAGGGTGCTAAAGAGCACAATCTCAAAGATATAACAGTCCAAATCCCCAAAGACCAACTTGTCGTCATTACTGGCGTATCTGGCTCTGGAAAAAGTTCTCTGGCCTTCGACACAATTTACGCGGAAGGCCAAAGAAGATATGTGGAATCTTTATCAGCCTATGCCAGACAATTTCTTGGACGTATGGAGAAACCAAACGTCGAATATATAGAGGGGTTATCGCCCTCTATATCAATTGACCAAAAAGGAGTATCACATAACCCTAGATCCACAGTAGGCACAGTTACAGAAATCTATGATTATTTAAGATTATTATTCGCAAGGGCAGGTAAACCCCATTGTCACAAGTGTGGGCAACCAGTCACCAAACAAACAATTCAACAAATAACTGAATCTTTATTAAATTTGNATGATAATACCAGACTTACATTNCTTGCACCCAAAATAANACACAAAAANGGCAATCATCGAGAAGTCATAGAAGATGCCCAAAAAAATGGTTTCGTTCGAATGCGTATCGATGGAGAAATAATAAATCTAGATGGTTCAGAAGAGATTACTTTAGAACGAAATAAGTGGCATAACTTGGAAATAGTCGTAGACAGACTCATAATACGCCCCTCTCTGGAGCGAAGTCGTATCACCGAGTCTATTGAAACCTCACTAAGAGAAGGAAAGGGCACGTTAATTGCNGCTACTCAAGNCCAAGNGGATATCATTTATTCAGAAAACTTTGCTTGTGTAAACTGCGACATCAGTTTACAAGAAATGGAACCCAGAACTTTTAGTTTCAATAGNCCTCATGGNGCCTGCANCACTTGTTCTGGACTGGGATATAACTTATCAGTAGAACCAGAACTGGTTATNCCTAATAAAGACATNTCNCTTCTCGAAGGAGCAATCGCGCCATGGTCCAGATTGGGGAAATCAACATCTATTTGGTATAAGAATTTGCTGAAAAGTTTGTCTGACAAATACCAATTCGATCTGAGTACTCCTGTGANTAANCTCCCAGACAATGTTATCGAACTNTTAATGNATGGGGATAGTTCAGAAAAAATACAAATCTCCCATCACACCAGGAGAGGAAAAACTTATGTCTGGGANGTCACTTTTGATGGAATCGTCAAAAACTTGGAGAGNCGTTACAAAGAAACCGAATCGGAATCNATAAGATCACGAATAGAAAGATACATGGCAGAAAAAACATGNAGCTCATGCGATGGAAATAGACTAAAAGATGANGTATTAGCTGTAACTGTACTCGGGAAACATATAATGCAAGTCAGCAATGAGAGCATTGGTGAGATTTTNAAATGGATCAANANTTTGNCTATATCTGATGGTCGTCCTAACAGTTTATCAGAATATGACAGTATGATAGCAGAACCAATAATCCGAGAAATCTTAGTTAGATTAANGTTTTTAAATGANATCGGACTAGACTATATAAGCCTNAATAGAACAGCAAAAACATTGTCTGGNGGAGAAGCCCAACGTGTNAGGTTAGCCACTCAAATAGGTTCAGGATTNACAGGAGTACTTTACGTTTGTGACGAACCCACCATAGGCCTTCATCCGTACGATGATTCCCTATTGATAGGTACACTTAAGAATCTCAAGGACTTGGGTAATACCGTAATTGTGGTTGAACATGACGAAAATATGATGAAAGCTTCCGATTTTATTGTAGATATGGGACCAGGTGCAGGAGAATATGGAGGGCAAGTCGTCGCAACAGGTGATATTAGTCAAATAATGGCCAACAAAAAATCATTAACTGGCCAATACTTAAGTAANCAAAAAATCATTGNATANCCTCGAACCCGTAGAACAGGNCATGGTACTTCAATCAAAATAGCTAAATGTTCTGCCAATAATTTAAAAAATATTTCAACTGAAATCCCTTTAGGTACATTAACCTGCGTGACNGGNGTCTCTGGTTCCGGAAAAAGTACCTTAGCTTTTGAAACAATTTATAAAGCACTTGCCCAAAAAATAAACTCTTCAAAAGACCTNCCAGGTAAATTTGCAACTATTGATGGCACTGAAAATATAGATAAAATTATTAANATAGANCAATCACCCATAGGAAGAACCCCTAGGAGCAATCCNGCAACCTACACTGGACTTTTTACTCCCATGAGAGAACTGTACGCCCAATTACCAGAATCAAAACTTCGAGGTTANAAGCCCGGTAGATTTTCCTTTAATGTTAAAGGTGGAAGATGTGANTCATGTGAAGGTGCAGGGCATATAAATATTGAAATGCAGTTCTTACCAGACGTAACGATTCCATGTGCNTCATGCNATGGAGCTAGATATAACCATGATGCATTACAGATAGAGTATCGTGGNTTAAACATATCTCAAGTCCTAGATATGACCGTAGACGAAGCAATCGAGATATTTGACAGACTACCCAGAATNCGCAGTAGGTTAGAGACTATGCAAGCTGTCGGTCTAGGATATATCAAACTAGGGCAATCGGCTACGACACTATCTGGAGGTGAAGCTCAAAGAATTAAATTGTCTTCAGAATTGTCTAAGAGATCCACCGGACAAACATTTTACATGCTAGATGAACCTACCACAGGTTTATCATTTGATGATTGCAACAAACTTATTAAAGTNTTGCACAAACTTGTGGATCAAGGAAATACTATATTGTTAATCGAACATAACATGGACATAATCAAAAACTGTGATTGGGTCATTGATTTGGGNCCNGGAGCAGGTGACAAAGGAGGTAAAATTGTCGGGCAAGGAACTCCAGAACAGCTTAGCAGCAATAAATCTTCAAAAACAGGAACTTTCTTAAAAGAAACCTTGAAAACACAGTACCAGAATCAGGATTGAAATTTATCATAGGAGATAACTATGAACATATATCAAGACGAAAACATACAGGCCACAATAACCCAAATTAACATGGGACCATACTCAAATAATGGTTACATCATTAAATGCAACCAAACCAATGAAGGTATCATAATTGACACACCTGCTGAACCTGAAAAACTAATCGAAGAAATTGGAGATACCAATATCGTAGCGATCCTCATTACCCACGGGCATCAAGACCATCTCCTAGGATTTGACGAGATCGTAAATGCCGCTGGCTGCCCGGTTTATTGTCATAAAGGTGACTTAGAATTACTTCCTAGATCTCCCGATCATCAAATACAAGATAATCAAAAAATTCCATTCGGTAATCAAGAGATTACTTGTTTATTCACTCCAGGACATACTAATGGATCAACCTGCTATCTCCTAGGGAATCACTTGTTTTCCGGTGACACTCTATTTCCTGGAGGGCCAGGCAAATCCAGAGATCCTGAAGCGTTCAAATTAGAACTCCAAAGTATCGAAAGCAAACTTTTCGTGCTACCACCTGAAGTAGATGTGTATCCAGGTCACGGTGATACAAATACAACAATCGAAGAAGCCTTAAAACAGTTTGCTATATTCAGCTCTAAATCCCATGCACCAGACCTTTGCGGAGATATCGATTGGTTAAAAAGTTGAAATGAGATTGATTCTCATTTATAATATAAAAGCTTTATGAAACATTGGAATAATCCAACCTTAACAACCTTAGATAATGGGTTGAGAGTTATCACTCACAATATACCAGGTGCTACATCAGTATCCGCAAACATATGTGTCCAAGCGGGATCTAAATATGAAACCTGCAGTAATTCCGGGGTCTCTCATTTCCTAGAACACATGCTATTCAAGGGAACAAAATCATGGCCTACTCCAGAAAGCTTAAGTGGTGCAATTGAAAACATTGGTGGAGAAATAAATGCTTTAACTTCAAAAGAATATACCATGTATTGGGCCAAAGTACCCTATACTCAATGGAAGATCGCTACAAACATATTATTAGATATGTGCATGAACCCACTAATGGAATCCGCTGAGATTGACAGAGAACGTAATGTTATTCATGAAGAATTACGTATGTACACCGACCACCCCTCTTACCAATCCGAACTAGGTATTGATGAACTAATGTTTCCAGAACATCCCATGGGAAGAGAAATAGTAGGAAGTCACGAATCTTTAGAAGGTTTGAAACAATCAGAAATACAAGCCTACTTCTATGAACACTACAATCCATCAAATCTCATTATCACAATCACTGGGAACTTTCCTGAAGAGGAATTAATACAGTCGATAAGTGGCACAACAAACTCATGGATTCGTTCAAATAGTCATATTAATTCTGTTGAACACATTCCTAATCACATAGCAGGCCGATTAGTTACTTACGATCAAATATCAGATCATACATACATAAATTTAGGGATTCAGGGGCTAGAATTCTCACATTCTTTATCGCCTTTATTGAACCTAACCAACATAATACTTGGAGAAGGCATGAGCAGCCGCCTCTTCATAAAAATACGTGAGGAACTGGGATTAGCATATGATATTTCCAGTAGTGTAAACACATATCATGAAACCGGAACTTGGCTAATCAATTGCAGCGTGAAAAACTCGAATTGTATGCCAGCAGTAGAAGCTATACTAGAAGAATTATATTCGCTTACTAATTCAGTAACCACCCAAGAATTATTAAATGTAAGACAATACGCCAAAGGTAAATTACTAATGGCCATGGAAGACACAGAGAAATTATCGGTTATGATTGGTGTCCACACACTACTTTCTGGGACCTTATTAGATTTTAACAAAACTATAGAACAATGGGATAGCTTCACCGTTGAAAATCTTCACGAAATGTCCCGCACATTGATTACAAACACTCCCAAATTCTTATCCATAGGAGGAGCTAAAGTATCAAATCACCAGCTTGCCTTGGAAAAGTTGTTGGCTTGATTCCATACACCCATTTTTCTTAGAGGAATATTCCTCAACCATCGAATTAGTCAATACCCCTATCCCATCTATCGTGCAACTAATCACATCTTCATACAACACAGGAGCGTGTGGTTCTGGCCCACCAACAAACACTAAATCACCTGGCTGCAAAGTTGCTTGGTGGCTTATATAACTCACCATTTCTTGTGGAGAATACGGTAGATCCGAGCCTTTGAAAGTTTGTACGACATTTCCGTTAATCTCCATGGTCACAGAAAACTTATCAGCATTGAAATCAGTTTCTATGCAAGGACCTACAGGTGAAAAATTATCAGCTGATTTAGCCTTCCACGTGGTTACTCCTTCCTTACTGACTCGTTTACTTGCAACATCTATGCCACATGTATAACCCAAAATATACTTGGATACGTTTTTAGCATTAATTTTTTTACACTGTTTCCCTATAACAGCCACTAGTGATGTAGTAACACCCAATCTGCTGAACAAATCATTCTCAATCATAACTGCTTCATTAGGTCCACAAATAGCATTACTTCCTTTTAACCAAGGGTCTATCCCGTATTCCCTAACCACATAACCCTCATCACCCACTACCATATTGTATTTGGGTCCCCAGATTTGATTGGGACGTACCGGACAAACAACCTCGACCTCAGATAACAAATGTTTTATAAAGGTCTGTCTGAACATAGTGTACACATTCCCTCGAAGTTCTATTACAGAATCTTCCGCGAGCACACCATATTTAACTGATTTATTAACTTTGAATCGGATTAATTTCATTTGTATCTCTAAGTATTTTGTAATGAAAAAATTTTAATGTTTGTAATAAATACAGGCAATGTTGTTACACTGTGGATTAGGTGTGTTTCCGCAATTTGAACACACATTAGCCTTACGTAAATCGGCTTCTCTGTAATCTTTGCAGAGCTATATATACTACGGTATGATGTGCATAATTCATAATAACCAAAAGAGAGGATTCAATGCCAAATAACAAACCTTTCAACCTAATTGTGATACCTGATGATGAACCAGTTGTCCTTAAAACTACACCTTTGGCGGAAAAGGTCTATGATCTTGCAGAAACAGTGGAATGGCACACTACAAGACCTCTTACAGACGACGAAACTATTAATTTGATCAAAGATGCGGACGCAGTGATAAATATTAGAGGGAGTGTTCAATTCAACGAAAATGTACTGAGCTCATGCCCAAATCTTAAACTGATATCGGTCTGGGGGACAGGAGTGAACCATGTAGATTTAGGATTCGCTGAATCCCAAGGTGTTTGGGTAAGTAACACTCCTGCATATGGAGCGCCTTACGTAGCTGAACAAGCATTAGCCTTAGGTCTCTCAGTAGGGAGGCAAATAGTATCAAATCACAACCGAGTAGTCGGAGGAGGGTGGACTGCAGGTTATGTAAATGAATTTTACAACAAGACCCTAGGGGTAATTGGCACTGGAGCAATAGGACAGCGGATGATCGAATTGGGGAAAGCTCTAGGAATGAACGTAATAGCTTGGACATTTAATCCTTCTGCTGAAAGAGCAGCTCAATATGGTATCAACTTTGTGGAATTTGATGACTTAATCAAAAATTCAGACGTGATATCTCTTCATATTCCGGCAACCTCTGAATCAATTAATCTTATCGACGAAAGAGAATTCAAACTAATGAAGAATACTTGCATAATTATAAACACAGCAAGAGGAGATATCATAAATGAAGCGGCTCTTATTTCCGCTTTGAGGAATAATACTATACTTGGAGCAGGCTTGGATGTTTTTCCTCAAGAACCTATACCGGAAAACCATCCTCTTACAACATTGTCAAATGTTGTAATCTCTCCCCACGTAGGAGGGATGGCAGAAGCCGCCACCATGAAAGGGTTAGAAATGACCATAGATAATCTAGAATCGTTCGCACAAGGGAATCCTCTATATGTCGTCGCTAAAGGATCCGATCACCATTTATCATAAAGGTCTGTTAATATCTATTCCTATTCGACTGTCTCACAAGAATCAGCTAATATCGTAACGGAATTTTTATTAACTTCTATAAACCCGCCGTCAACATTAAATCTGACCTCATTCCCTTCAGATATTAATCTTATTAAACCCGTAGACAATATAGACATCAAGGATGCGTGATTAGCCAAAATCCCGAGTTGCCCTTCAGCTCCAGGGACAACTACAGATTCTACGTCTCCGGAATACACCACTTTTTCCAAGGTTATTATTTCTACATGTGTACTACTCATAAATTTTTTCTGTTCCTATTCAGCCATCTGTTTCGCTTTCTCTACAGCTTCATCTATAGTCCCGACCATGTAGAACGCCTGTTCAGGCAAGTCATCATGTTTTCCTTCTAGTATCTCAGCAAAACCTCTCACAGTTTCCTTCACTGGTACATATTTCCCTGGGCTACCAGTAAACTGCTCAGCTACGAAAAATGGTTGGGTTAAGAATCTTTGTATTTTTCTAGCTCTAAACACAACTTGTTTATCTTCATCTGACAATTCTTCAATTCCCAAAATCGCAATAATATCCTGTAGGTCTTTATATCTTTGAAGAACTTGTTGAACTCCTCTGGCAGTATTGTAATGTTCTTCTCCAACCACATTAGGTTCCAATATCCTAGCGAATGATGCTAACGGATCCACTGCAGGAAACAACGCCTGTGCAGCAAGGGAACGTTCTAATGAAACAACAGCATCCAAGTGTCCAAATGTAGTAACAATACCCGGGTCTGTATAATCATCTGCTGGTACATATATAGCTTGGAAAGAAGTTATAGAACCATTTTTGGTTGAGGTGATTCTTTCTTGCAAAGCTCCCATTTCAGTACCTAAGGTGGGCTGATATCCTACAGCTGAAGGCATCCTACCTAAAAGAGCAGATACTTCCATTCCGGCTAAAATATATCTATAAATGTTATCCACAAAAAGAAGAACGTCTTGATTTCTTTCATCTCTGAAATATTCAGCCATTGTAAGTCCGGTCAAACCAATACGAGCTCTTACACCAGGCGTCTCATTCATTTGTCCGAACACCAATACAGTACTATCTAAAACTCCTGATTCCTGCATTTCATGCCACAAGTCGTTTCCTTCTCTAGATCTTTCGCCTACACCAGCAAATACCGATACTCCCTGGTGTTCAGCTCCAATATTCCTAATCAATTCCTGGATAACAACTGTTTTACCTACTCCTGCACCACCATATGCTCCGACTTTACCACCTTTAGGGAAAGGAGTTATCAAATCAAACACCTTGATTCCTGTTTCGAGAACTTCTACTGAGGTATTTTGATCTTCAAAAGCAGGAGGATCTCTGTGTATCGGTAAAGAACTTTCAGCCTCTACAGGTCCGAGTCCATCCAAAGGAGTCCCGGTCACATCAAACAATCTTCCTAAAGTAGCTTCTCCTACAGGTACTGTCACTTTTTCGCCAGTATTATTGACCTCAATGCCTCTAGCTAAACCATCTGTAGTTCCTAGGGCTAAGCATCTTACCCAATTGTTACCTATATGCTGTTGCACCTCTAGCACCAAATTCTCTCCGCTGTTGTCCACTTCTAATGCGTCAAACAGTTTTGGAAGTTCATCAGATGCAAATTCAACGTCTACTACAGTTCCTATTATTTGTATAATTTTGCCTGAACTCATGATTTTCTCCTATTCCTAAATACTTACAACCATAATTATTTTATTACTCTAGAGCAGCCTGCCCTCCAACTAGGTCTAGCAATTCGTTAGTGATGCTATCTTGTCGTAATTTATTCATCACAACAGTTAGATCATCTCCCAAACTCTTTGCATTATCTGTCGCATTCCTCATAGCTACCATTCTCGCAGAGAGTTCACTCGCTATAGATTCTTGAATAGCATGGAATACTTTCATATCAACATACCTGGGAATCAATCCGCCCAATACCATATCGGTGCTTGGTTCATATATATAATCTAGAGTACTATTATTTTCACTATCACCTGAATCGATAGGGATAACTTTCTCTATTACTGGTTCTTGAGTAGTCGTGGATATGAATTTACTGTAGCAAAGGTACATAGCATCTATTTCACCAGACGAATATTGATCCATTAATAATTTACTTATGGATTCAGTGTCTGACTTTACCACTCGGTCGCCTAGGTCTGAAAAACTTTCTGTAGGAGTTAAACCACATCTGACTAGAACATCTCTAGATTTCCTACCTACCGCAATGGATCTTATTTCTTGTTCATTGCTACTCACAAAGGAGGATGTAAATCTGCTCAAATTAGAAATCAACCCTCCGCATAATCCTCTGTCAGGTCCAATCACCATTAGACCAATAGTGTTTACATCTCGTTCTTCTAGTAAAGGATGAACACTTTCAGTACCGCTTACTTGAGCGGACAAAGCAGTAACCACATCAGTTATTTTTTCTTCGTAAGGCCGACTGGATTGAACTGCGTTTTGGGCCCTTGCCATCTTGGAAGCAGCTATTAATGCCATGGCATTAGTCACCTGCCCAGTATTTTCTATACTGCGAATCCTTCTTTTTATGTCTCTTACGCTTGGCATTTATTTATTCCACACCTCAGTTATACGAAAGTTGATTTGAAATCTTGAATCGCTTGCGACAATTTAGCTTCCGTGTCATCAGTTAAATCTGTCGTATCGTTTATATCTGCTACGATATCAGGATGGCTAGCTTCAATATAACTAACCAGTTGGCTTTCAAAATCACCAACACGTTCCAAATCTATTCCTTCTGTATGTCTAGCGTTCAAGGCATACAAAATAATCGTTTCTTGAACCAAATTCAGTGGCAAATATTGAGGTTGCTTTAGTACTTCTACTGCCATCTGTCCTTGGCTCAATTGTGCTCTTGTGGCAGCATCAAGATCTGAAGTACCAAATTGAGCAAACGTTGCCAATTCTCTGTATTGAGCCAAGTCAATTCTTAAACTTCCTGCTACTTTCTTTACTGACCTAGTCTGTGCAGAACTACCTACTCTAGATACAGACAATCCCACGTTTATTGCAGGTCGTATTCCTGAGTTGAACAAATCTGATTCCAAGAATATCTGACCATCAGTGATAGAAATTACATTAGTTGGAATATAAGCAGACACGTCTCCTGCTTGAGTCTCAATAACAGGCAAAGCGGTTATTGATCCCCCACCATGGTCATCATCTAGCCTAGCTGCTCTTTCAAGCAATCTGCTGTGGACATAAAATACATCACCAGGAAACGCCTCTCTACCAGCTGGCCTTCTAAGTAATAATGACATTTGTCGATATGCCCATGAATGTTTCGTAAGATCATCATAGACAATTAGTACATCTTTTCCCTGTTCCATGAATTCCTCAGCCATAGCACATCCTGCAAACGGAGCGATATATTGAAGAGGAGCAGATTCTGCCGCACCAGCGGTAACTACTATAGTATGCTCCATTGCACCGTATCTTTCTAATGCACCGACCACTTCGGACACTTTACTTTGCTTCTGACCTATAGCTACATATATGCATATAAGGTCTCCACCTTTCTGATTAATAATCGCATCGATTGCAATAGCTGTTTTGCCAGTGGATCTGTCACCGATAATTAATTCTCTCTGACCTCTTCCTATCGGCACCATAGAATCAACAGCCTTAACGCCAGTTAGTACGGGAGTGGATACAGATTTACGTACTGCTACGTTAGGAGCAACTCTTTCAACAGGTAAAGTTTTATCGGTATTTATTGCTCCTTTTCCATCAAGTGGCCTCCCTAATGGGTCCACTACTCGACCAATCAACGCGTCACCCACGGGAACCTCAATAATCCTACCAGTTGCTCTAACAGTATCTCCCTCTTTAACAGCGTTAGGATCACCTAATATAGCAGCTCCTACTATATCTGATTCCAAGTTCAATGCTAGACCCACGATATCTTCTCCAAAATCAAGAAGTTCATTAGATCTAACACCTTGCAATCCTTGAATACTGGCGATACCGTCACCTACTTGTACAACAGTTCCAACGTCAACCAGCGACAAATCGCCACCAAATTCTTCAATCTGACGCTTTATTAAAGAAACTATTTCTTGTCCATTTATAGCCATACTTGGTTCCTCTTATTTTGTATTTTGATGCAATCTATCAAAAAGTTAAATTACTCCAGATTTGATTGCTTTCCGCATATCATTAAGTTGAGTTTTGATACTTCCATCTAGTAATTGGTCTCCAATCCGTATGACGACTCCACCAATGATTGATTCGTCTACGTGACTATCCAAAACCACTTCTTTGTCTACGATCTGTCTCACTACCTCTGTCATAGACGTAATCTGAGCAGCGTCCAAAGCCACCGCAGTCGTAACTTCAATTCTCTGCCTTCCAAAATGTATATCTAGTAGATTCTCGTAGTTTTCTACTAAATCGTTAATGCAATCAGTCGCGGAATTTTTGATTAGAAGTAAAACCAGATTTTTAATCATCTGATGATTATCATTGAATGCCTCTTCCACTGCAGAGTGCTTCTGTTCTACTGAGACTTCCGCATGATTAAGCAAATTTTTGAAGTCCTGATTACTTAGTACCTCTTGAACTTCTATCAATTCATTCAACCAGCCTTCGTAATTGCTTTCCTGAGAAGCCAGTTCGAACAATGCTTGGGCATATCTGGCACCTGACCTACCTAATGCCATTATTTACCACCCGCACTTGTACTTTCTTCCAATATCTGATCTATCAAATCTTTGTGACTATCAGCATCTAGTGTTTTCTTCACAACAGCCTCAGCAGCGTCTATTGCTAATTCTCCGAAACTTTCCCTTAGTTCTCTGATCGCAGAATCCCGCTCTGTCTCGATGTCTGATTTAGCTCGTTCAGTAAACGCTATGGCTTCTTCTTGAGCCTGCGCCATCCTCTCCTCTCTAAATCTGTCCGCCGCACTACGTGCCTGATCCAATATCTTTTGAGCTTCAACCCTAGCTTCATTTATTTGAGCTTGTATCTCTGCTCTAGAATTATCCGCATCTTCTTGGGCTCTGTCCGCAGCTTCCAAGCTTTCGCGAATCTTCTCTGCCCGCTGGTCAATAGCACTAATCAATGGTTTATAGGCAAAAACTATTAGAATACCCAACAGAACTACGAAGTTAATTAGATATGCGACCAGACTAGGAATGTTTAAACCTAGTTCAGTCATATGTACCTCCTTAAACTATCTATTCTAAATACGTTAAACCACGAATAGAAGAATCACCGCTACAATCAATGAGTAAATACCCAAAGCTTCTGCGAATGCAATAGCTAGAATCATGTTAGTAGTGATTGCGCCAGCTGCTTCAGGGTTTCTACCAATAGCACCCATAGCACCTGCTCCCAATATTCCTATACCGACACCTGGTCCAACAACTCCTAACGCGATTGCAAGGGCTGCTCCCAGAAATTTAGCTGCTTCAGCTTCCATAAGTTACATCTCCTAGTTATACTTATTATTTTTTTAATATCGGCTCCAAGCCGTTTTTAGAGAATCCATAATATTTGGGTTCTCTTATATTAAACTTTATTAATGTTCTTCATGACTCGTTGCTACAGAGATGAATACTAAAGTCAAACCGGCAAATATGATTGACTGTATTAATCCTACTAACAATTCTAGACCAAATACAAATTGCGTCGCTATAAATGGCACCAAGAATGTCACCATAACCACTAAGATTTCACCAGCCGTCATATTTCCAAACAATCGGAACGTAAAACTTACAATTCTTACTAATTCACTAATCAATTCAAGTAGCCCAACAAACACATCTATTATGCCTGATGGTTTACCTCGCAATATTTTCCCAAATGCAAAGAATTTCTTAAAGTAGCCAAGACCATGAGATTTTATACCCCAGTATTCGACTAAAACAAAAGAAATCAGTCCTAAGGCTAACGGCATATTTAGATCAGTACCAGCTGGTCTTATGAAATGAGCTTCTATAGTACCAGATTCGTTTACAAATCCTAAGAACTGGTAGAAAGGTAACAGTGCTAACCAGGCATTAAACAGTACAAAGAAAAAGATTGTTGCGACCACAGGAAAAACTTTCCTAGCCATATCGTTACCAAGTACGCTGGAAGCAAATCCCAACACACCTTCAAACATTATTTCTATTAAACTCTGAAATCGCCCAGGGATTAAAGCCTTTTTCCTAGCACCCAAAACAAACAGAAGCACAATCACTATCGTTGCAAACCAGGAAGATATCATCGTGTTCGTAATGGCAAAGTCCATGAGACCTAAAGGAGTTGAATGATGTCCTTCATCTGCATGTCCGTCTTTACTGTCTTGTCCATAATCATCATGACCTTTATGGTCACTGGAATCATGTACATCTCCATGGCCATCTGATTTGCCATGACTGTCATCTTGGTGTTTTGTTACTGATTCGTAACTGTGTTCATCTGAGTAACCCAGATGATGATCTCTTACAGATTGTGGGAACACTGGTTGAGGAGGGAGAGCAATATGAGGTTTTTCTAAAAATCTCTCTTTCCCAAAAATAGATGATCCTATTGCTCCATTAATGAATCCCGTTACCAGTAATGCTACGATTCCAGCGATTACCAGATACTTGATCATTTTTTTCGAACTAGCCAAATCCCTCTCACCTACTGTTTTATAAACTGCTTCACCATTTTAAATAAACCCCAGAATGCCGCTACTGATCCCAACAAGACCCCAGCAATCATAAAGAGAGGACTCAAGCCACTCACTCTATCCAGAGCTATCCCTAGAATAGTTCCGCAGATTATGCAAGCTGCAATATACCATCCCAAACCAGTGAATTTCAGTGCGTAAACTAATTTGGTCATTACCGCTCACAAAACGTGCAGAATCGTACCATGATAGCTTTTACAAAGTCAATCGAAGCAGGACCCCAAATGGTGTGTTTTTCTTTCAAAGAAACATCCTATTTTTGTGGAGTGCCAAGAATACAAACCTTAGCTTTGGTCGAAATCTTCCAAGTCTAAATTGTTGATGAAATCAGTGAACGCAGACATACTCTTAAGTTCTTCTTCTCTAACTGGTGTGTTTTCAGGACTTTCACTTTGAGGCGGTGTAATCGGTTTACCCTGTTCGTCTAATTTTACTCCAGCTTTTTCTATAACTTCTTCTTCTACATATATGGGAACACCAATTCTAACAGCCAACGCAATAGCATCCGACGGCCTAGAATCTATCTCTTCTACTTTATCTCCAATTTTGAACAAAATACGAGCATAAAATGTATCGCTCTCTAAATTGTTAATTAGCACATGTTCCACAGAAGCTGAGGCAATATCCAAGAATGAGCATAGTAAATCGTGTGTGAGAGGCCTCGGAACAGACATATCCTGTAACTTAACTGCTATTGCATCTGCTTCCTGAGGACCAATCCAAATGGGTAAAAATTTGTCTCCATCTTTTTGCTTTAGAATAACTATCCTTTGATAGTTCATAGGGCTTACTCTTATACTATCTATGGTCATCTCAAGCATGACGTACCCCTCAATGTATACATATCCCTAATTTTAGTTCTTGCTATCTAAGCGGTCAACAAATTCGAATTCAAAAACTAGTCAGCAGCCTGGGTGACGGCCATAGAACTAGAATTTGCATCATTTTGACCGTCGCTAGCGTTCTTGGCGAGTAATTCTATACCTTTCCGAACTGATCCGGAGATTTTCGTGAGCTCTTGTTCCAAATCTCTTAGGCTCTTCAATGCGTATGAATCAGCTTCAATCCGTCTCGCCGCGCACTCTTTCTCGACCTGTTCTATCTGTTTCTGAGTTTTTCTATCGGCATCAGCAAATAGCTCTTCAGCTTTCTGTTGCAACGCAGACTGGCTGAGCTTAGACATAAATTCTGCTTCTGCTTCTGTCTTAGAAGATCGTGCTTCCATAACGGCTGTGTTAAGAATCTGATCTTTTTGATACAGAATTTCACCGGCTTCTTTGATTTCTTGCGGGATGTTTAGTCTCATCTGATCCAGTAAATCAAGAATCTTCTTTCTATCTATAATTGCACTGTCAGTATATGGTACTTTCTTACTAGAATTTACCAAAGTCTCTAATCTATCAAGTATGTTTATAATGTCCACACCACACCTCCGAAACACTTATTTCACATTAGACCTATCATACTATTATTCAAATTTATTTTTCAACGCCTTTACGACACCATCTGGGACCATATCTTGAACATCGCCACCTAATCTAGCAACTTCCTTCAACAAACTCGAACTGAACATTTTATATTCTTGAGATGTCATCAAACAAACTACGTCTACATCAGGTTCCAATCGCCGGTTCATGAATGTCATATCAAATTCATACTCAAAATCGGTACCGCTTCGTAAACCTCTGACTATCACAGAGGCTCCTATATCCTTTGCGAACCTGACAACCAGTCCATCAAACACTCTTACTTCTACGTTGGGTATATCTTTAACAGCTTCTTCAAATAAAGCAACTCGTTCATCAGTAGAAAATAGCAAATTCTTATCAGGAAGTTTATATACGCCTATTATTAATTTTTCAAACAAAGCTGCCGCTCGCTCGGCGATATCCAAATGCCCCACTGTGATAGGGTCAAAAGTTCCTGGATATAACGCAGTGACCATTTATTAACCTTCCCTACATTCATATAGCTTAATAGCATTGTCTCCATATGACCTGGAATCAACACAATGTAATGTATCATATGATTCCCTAAGAGGCATCCTTTTAGAATGCCCTACCACTATAAGAGTCCTTTCATCGAAGATGTTGTTATACTTAGAAAATTGAACTAAGAATTCAGATATTTCCGCCATTTTATATGGCGGATCCATCAATACCATATCGTAAGGACCTTTCAAAGAACCTAGTCCTTTTAATATGTCCATACGATAAGCTTTAGATTGACCAGTGAATCCGGTAAATGCTAAGTTGTCACGAAGTATTTTCAATTGCGAAGAATTACGTTCAACAAAATCACAGTGAGATGCACCTCTGCTTAAAGTCTCTATGCCTAAACTCCCTGTGCCTGCAAATAGGTCTAATGTCCTCCCATTCACGTATTGTTCTGGAGCAATAATATTGAATATAGCTGACCTTACACGTTCTGTGGTAGGTCTTACAGTCTTATCCACTGCACCTTTTAAATTCAGACCACCTACATTTCCACCAATTACTCTCATTCATCTCCTTCAGTAAATTCATCAAATTGATAACCATGCCTTACTATGCTAACATTTTGAATATAAACCTCCGTTAGTACGCTAGAAAATGTATGAACTTTCTTGAAAATATATCACACTTAAATGGTTGTAATACAGCAGTTACAATCGGAGTTTTTGACGGTGTTCATAAAGGTCATCAAAGGCTCATTANTGATCTAATCCAAGAAAAAACCTCCACTGTTACACCGGTGGTACTTACATTCTCAAATCACCCTTCAGAAGTGCTGCGCCCTGAACANTCTGCACAGTTGATTACAAATTCAGAAACNAAAATCAAATTAATTAAAAATCTTGGCATAAATGAAGTTATACCAATTGAATTCACAAAACAATTAGCTGCGATATCAGCCGATGAATTTTGTAACACCATAATCTCTGCATTAAACCCCATAGGNTTCGTTATAGGAAATGATTTTTCTGTAGGGAAAGGAAGGGAAGGGAACGTTAAGTTTCTGAAAGAGTTGGGGGAGAAACACAATTTTTGGGTACGCACCATAGACGATTTCACTATAAATAATGAACCAGTTAGGAGCAGATTAATTCGATCAAAATTGCTAGAAGGAAACGTCAAAGAAGCAAACATCCTCCTAGGTCANCCATTCGAGCTCAACGGGTTGGTTGTTCATGGTAATAAAAGAGGCCGAGAACTCGGATATCCAACAGCCAACATGAATATTAATTCTACAACCATCACACCNGCTGATGGTATATATAGCACCACNACATATATAAATGAGGAATTGTATGAATCTGTCACAAGCATCGGAATAAGGCCTACTTTTGGATTGAAACAAAGATTAATTGAAACTTACATAATGAACTANCANGGTGATTTGTANGATAGTAATCTAGAAATCCACTTCCTTGATAAAATAAGGCCTCAAGTGCAATTCGACTCAATCGAGGAATTAATATCACAAATCGAGTCTGATGTTGAAGAATCAAAGCGAATCATAAAATCTAGTACTAGGATTCAGAATGATCGACAATGAAATAATAGAAAAAATTACTAAACGTGGCGTCAAAGAAATTATTTCGGAAACTGAATTTGTTAATCTTTTACAATCCGGGAAAAAGCTGAGACTTAAAATGGGCTTTGATCCTTCCCGTGCTGATATCCACCTGGGGCATGTTGTAGGTCTTCGAAAATTAAAACAACTACAGGATCTTGGCCATGAAGTGATNTTAATAGTCGGNGACTGGACTGCCCAAATAGGTGATCCCAGTGGACAATCCGTAACTCGGCCCATGTTAACTCATGATGATGTAATAGCAAATGCTCAATCTTACATGGATCAGTTCTTTAGAGTAGTGGATAAAAACCAAACCCAAGTGGTTTGGCAAAGTGAATGGTTCGGAAAATTTAGCTTAGCGGATGTGATTGAACTGACAAGTAAATTCACGGTTGCTCAATTCTTGGAAAGAGATGACTTTGCTCTAAGATTTAAAGAGCATAAACCAATTGCGATTACTGAATTCTTGTATCCACTCCTACAGGCTTATGACTCTGTGGCAATAGAATCAGACGTTGAGTTCGGCGGCACCGATCAAATGTTCAATCTTCTGGTTGGAAGAACCCTTCAACAGATCAAAGGTATGAGACCACAGCAATGCTTCATGATGCCTATACTTGTTGGAACGGATGGTATTAATAAGATGAGTAAAAGCTTGGATAACTATATCTCTCTAGACGATACCTCGAATGATATGTACGGTAAAGTAATGTCATTGCCAGACAGTTGTATCATGACATATTTTGAACTACTTACTGATGTCCCAACCACAGAATTACATGCAATCGAGCGAGAATTATCTGCCAATGCCATGAATGCAAAGAAATTACTGGCNCATACTATAACGGAAACTTTTTTCGACTCTCAAATTGCTGGGGAGTCTCAGCAAAACTTTGAAAACGTTGTCCAAAACAGNGGAATACCTGACGACATTCCCNAATTTCCACTTGCAAAANCNCCTTCATTGAATTCAGTNCTTCTCGAATCCGGATCAGTATCAAGCAACAGCGAACTAAAGAGATTGTATAAACAAAATGCAGTGCAAATGATTTCCNTAAANGGAGAAACATCAAGTCTTACTAACGATGTTGACACTACGAACATTGAATCTGGCACAGTTATAAAAGTTGGCAAAAGAAGGTACATTAAATTAATCTAGGGCTTAAGCCCAAACTGGACTAGTAATATGACAGTGGAAAATAACTCACAAGCCAACTTCAAAGANATCAAGTCTTCGATGGATAGCGCCTTCTACAGCATTCCTAAGCAGAACTCAGAAAAAANNAGTGACCCCGGCGTATTTCCTTTCACAAGGGGATTATATCCAGGGGGATACAGAGACAGATTATGGACCATGCGNATGTTTGCTGGATATGGACTGCCTGAAGAAACTAACTCCAGATTCAAATTACTACTAAAAAATGGACAGACCGGATTGAGTGTAGCATTCGATATGCCAACTCTATACGGATATGATGTTGACCATCCTAACGCCTACGGTGAATTTGGAAGGTGCGGAGTATCAATTTCTTCATTAAGAGACATGGAAAGGCTTTTTGATGATATACCAATAGGACAGATAACCACTTCCATGACNATCAATAGCCCTGCAGCAATCATATGGGCTATGTTTATAGCGGTAGCAGAAAAAAGAGGAGTAGACATATCAAATCTTGGTGGTACCTTACAAAACGACATACTGAAAGAATTTATAGCTCAAAACGAATATATTTTCCCTCCTGAACCATCCATGCGTTTGGTGACGGATACAGTAGAGTTTGCTACCAANAACATGCCTATTTGGAATCCCATTAGTATTAGTGGTTACCATATACGAGAAGCAGGTGCTACAGCACTACAGGAATTAGTATTCACCCTATACAACGGGTTCGCATATATAGAAGATGCTATACAGAGAGGACTCCACATAGATGATTTTGCTCCTCGTTTAAGCTTTTTCTTCAACGTACATAACGATTTTTTTGAAGAAATATCCAAATTCCGAGTAGCCAGAAAAATTTGGGCAGAAGTATTACGCAACAAGTACCACGCAAAAGAAGAAAGGTCACTCTGGATGCGGTTCCATGCACAAACATCAGGAGTCGCGCTCACAGCTCAACAACCTGACAATAACGTCTCGAGAGTAACCTTACAAGCCCTNGCAGCAGTATTAGGAGGTTGCCAATCTTTGCACACCAATGGAAAAGATGAAGCATGGGCTTTACCTTCCGAAGATGCGGCAATACAAGCTTTAAGAACACAACAAATTATCGCTCATGAAACCAATGTCACATCAACAGTAGACCCTTTAGGGGGAAGCTACTACTTAGAACATTTATGTGATGTAATGGAAAAAAGTGCATACAAGTATTTTTCAGAGATAGATTCCATAGGTGGAGTCATGCAAGGAATTCACTCAGGGTATTTTGAACGCGAAATAACAGAATCAGCATACCAGAGTCAGCAGGAAATAGACTCGAAGAAGAATATCATCGTCGGAGTTAACGAATATCAGGTGGAAGATGAACCTAGNATCCCTTTACTAACGGTNGATACGCAAGGACTGGAATTCCAAATCTCAGAGCTTGAAAAAATCAAAAGAGAACGAAACGAAAAAGCAGTGTCAATAAAGCTTAANGAACTACGGTCTGCTNCTATGTCANATCAGAACCTGATGCCACTCCTAGTCGAAACGGTNAAAGAATATGCAACTTTAGGCGAGATTATGGACGTATTTAGGGAAGTGTTTGGTGAACACTCCCCAAATAATATGTTCTAAATACTAAATCGATTCTACCGCTTCTAATATTCTCTTAGGAGACATCGGAAGATGACACATTCTATGTCCAATCGCATTCTTAACTGCATTAGCTATCGCTGGCAGAGGGGGTACTATGGCAACTTCTCCAACACCTCTAACCCCGTAAGGATGGTTCTGATTGTGACATTCAACAATTATTGTTTCAAGCATTGGTAAGTCAAGAGAAGTGGGCATACGGTAATCCAAGAAACTCGAATTATTCATGCCACCTTCACTATTATAATAATATTCCTCGTTCAGAGCCCAACCTATCCCTTGAACTGCTGCTCCTTGCATCTGACCTTCTACATAGCTCGGGTGGATTGCTTTACCAACATCTTGGACTGATGTGTATCTTAAGACAGACACTTTACCGGTCTCTATATCAACTTCNACATCAACAATATGCGTGCTAAAAGCNCCGTGNGAACCCGTAGGATCCACGCTAACCTGCGCTGAAATTGGCCCCCCAGTATCATTAAGCTGGGACGCTAATTCTTTAAACGNCATTACTAATTCAGTATCTGACTTATGCTTTAATATACCATCCACTAATTCAACGTCTGTTTCGCTAACTCCCCATATGGCAGCAGCCCGTTCTTCCATCAATGTCTTTATTGACTGTGCACATTCATATGCAGCCCATCCACTTGCAAAGGTCACTCGACTTCCCCCTGTTAGGAAAGTGTAACCAATCGAGTCTGTATCACCAACCGAAGGCCTNATGCTCTCCGCTGGCACACCTAAAACTTCCGCTGCTTGCATAGCAATAGAGGTTCTAGAACCACCTATATCAGTAGAACCTTCTATCAAACCNAGAGTTCCGTCTGCATTTACTCCGATAGAGCAGCTNGATTGTTTNCCGATATTCATCCAGTAGCCGGAAGCGATTCCGCGTCCAGTGTACTTACCCTTCAATTTTGACTTGTAATGTTCCGAATTTTTAACTGCATCCAGGCAATCTAGATTCCCAATATTATTGAAAATAGGCCCATCTACTCTTCGGGTACCATCAGTCGAGGCATTCTTAATCCTAAAATCTACTGGGTCAATCCCAAGTTTCACACATAATTCATCAACAACCTGTTCAGAAGCAAAGGCAGCATTAGGTGCTCCAGGAGCTCTGTAAGCAGCCGTTTTAGGTTTATTAACCAATACGTCATATCCATCAACTTCCATATTAGGGATGTCATATGGAGCAAACACGCATTGACCTCCTGCGCTGATATTAGACCCAGGGAAGGCTCCAGCTTCGTAAACTAAGTAGGCTTGTGCGGCCACAAGGGNACCATCATTTTTAGCACCCATTTTTACTTTCACATAAGAACCGCATGTAGGTCCTGTAGATTCAAAACAATCAGATCTACTCATTAACATCTTAACTGGAGCCCCAGACTTTTTAGACAATAAAGCGGCTATAGGTTCTAAATACACTGGTATTTTNCCCCCAAAACCTCCGCCTATTTCCATCGGAGTCACTGTAACAGTAGAGACAGGGACATCTAATACTTTAGAAATCTTCTCCCTAGCTGTAAACGAGCCNTGAGTACTGCACCAAATATCAATATGGCCATCAGCGCTCCAAAAAGCCGTAGCATTATGAGGTTCAATATATCCTTGATGAACAGTCGANGTATCAAACTCTTCTTCAACAATAACATCTGCCTCCGCAAACCCTTTCTCAACGTCTCCCAATTCATACCTAAGATGCGTGGCAATATTGCTAACCACTCCAGAATCTTGACCAAGCTCTCTAGTCGTCAAATCATCATGAAGTAGAATAGAATCCTTNTCCATNGCTTTGAGAACATCTATTACAGGGTCGAGAGCCTTATATTTGACTTCAATCAACTTCAAGGCATCTTCTGCAATGTGGCTATTTGTTGCGCATACAGCTGCGACCGCATGACCTTTGTAAAGTACTTTCTTGCGAGCTAATATATTATCGCTCTCCAATTCCAAACTTTTTGAAGGTTTTGACAAAGATGAAACCGGTAAATCAGAGGCTGTCACTACAGAGACGACACCGTCCAATTCCAAAGCTTTATCAATATTAATAGATTCAATTTGAGCATGAGCGTGAGGGCTACGNAAAATCTTTCCNAACAGNAATCCGGTAGTNGTGAAATCACCACCGTATTTAGCTCTACCAGTAACTTTATCAACGCCGTCATGACGTATAGGTCGTGTACCTACGACCTTATATTCTTTTTCAGATAAAACAATATTAACTACCATAATCATCTCCNCAAAGATTGTTGGTNATGGAATTCTATCACATTCATACAACTAGCCACATCNATAAATCGGCTATAGACTATACATATTCAAATAACCCTAGGAGGATTCATGCAGCCATTACAAAATATTAGAGTACTAGCCGTAACAGTGTTTTTAGCTGGCCCGTATACAAGTATGAACTTAGCTAGATTCGGAGCGGAAGTGATAAAAGTAGAAATACCCAANCGGGGAGATCCAGTACGAGGGAACGGACCATTCGCTGGGCCAGAAGGAATCCAAGCAGAACAATTGTCTGAAGAATATATATCCACTAGATTTCTAAAAAGAACCCAAGGAGTTAAAAGCATCACNTTGGACCTTAAAACAGATAAAGGTAAAGAAATGTTCATAGANTTAGCAAAACAATCCGACGTNTTGTTAGAAAATCTAGCACCNGGATCTTTGAAAAAGATTGGGNTGGGTTATGAGGANATAAAAGAAATCAATCCTCAGATAATCTATTGCTCCATATCAGGATATGGGCAAACTGGTCCTTATGCTTCAAAACCAGCACATGATCCGCAAATTCAAGGAATGAGTGGACTGATGGATATCAATGGAGATCCAGATGGAGATCCNACTCGCGTAGGATTTTATATAGGAGATTTAGTAACTCCTATTTTTGCCTGTTATTCTATTCTAGGAGCTCTGCGAAATAGGGATCTGACAGGGCAAGGNAAATATTTAGATGTTTCTATGATGGANACATTAACATCNCTCATGTTTATGGAGAATTTAGAGGAAGACATGGATTCAGGAGTTCCTCTTCGAACAGGCAACAACAGTAGAGGTGGGCCAACCGGGTTATACCAGGGTTCTGATGGCGGAGTAATAATTACCGTAGCCAGTGACGACCAATGGAATAGACTNGCTAAAGCTTTAGATGCAGAATCATTAATAACCGACGAACGCTACAATGAATTTCAAAAGAGAGTAGACAACGTGGAATCAGCTAGACATGAAATTCAAAGCCGCGTATCAGGCCTAACACGAGGAGAAATGTTGTCACTACTCGAAGAACATGATGTCCCTTGCAGCCCAGTACGCACAGCCAAGGAGGTAATGCATGATGAACATTTTACTAAGAGAGGATCTCTAGGTAAGTTGTTCCATGCTGGGATAAATTCTTCAGTTCCAGGAGTAGGTTCAGGTTTCCCTGTTCTGTTTGATGGAGAAGCTCTCCCACAAGTACCAGGAGCTCCTACATTGGGAATGCANAATGAAGAAATACTAAGTAATTTGTTAGGATTAGATTCNGAAGAGATACAAGAACTCATTGATAAGAAAATTGTATAAATAAGGAGAAAAAATGAATTCGAAAGCAAGACCTATANGATCAGCACTATACGTGCCTGGAAATAAAGAAGATTGGATACGAAAAGCACCTCAATATGGCTCTGACGCGTTAATCCTTGACCTGGAAGATTCTGTACCTGATGCNGAGAAAGCCGAAGCTAGGGTAATAGTCAGGAAAATGCTTGAAGAACTTGGAGGAGGACGTCAAGCATTATTTGTTCGAGTCAACCGATTAGAAACCGGAATGACAGGCGATGATTTGGAAGCAGTAATTAGTAAGAATCTATACGGTATTTTACTACCAAAAGTGGAAAGCCCCAGAGACATAGTAGAAATTGACACATTGTTAAAGTTATTCGAAAGACGAGCAGGAATCCCCGAAGGTGATACTCTGGTAGATCCTGGTCTAGAAACTGCCCAAGCAATCAGACAGTCTTATGAAATAGCGACTGCCTCATCCAGAATTACTCATATGGGAGGCAGTGGAGGAAAGGGCGGAGACACGGCAAGGTCTATTGGCTTTCAGTGGACTCCTGAAGGCATGGAAACTTTATTCCTCAAATCAAAAGTGTTAATAGATTCCCGTTCCGCGGGTGTTTCATATCCTATGAGTGGAGGATGGTTTGATATTCATGACTTAGACGGTTTAGAACAATTAGCCATTCAGTTAAAACAAATTGGGTATACCGGTATGAGCTTGATTCATCCTTATCATGTGCCAGTAGTTAACAAAGTCTTTACTCCTTCGAAAGAAGAAATTGAACATTATAAAGGCTTAATCGAAGCCATGAATAAAATGCGAGAAGAAGGCGGGGCTGCCGTCACCTATAACGGAGACATGGTAGATGTAGCCCATGAAGAAACTGCCAAAGCAATGATCAAAATGGTAGAAGAATGGGGAGTAACCTATTAAACAATCCGTAGAGCGGCTGTCATTTGGCAGCCGCTCTCAGTCAATCAAATTACCAAAGTACTTACCTCTCCCAATTGAGACATTTCAATTGAAATAACGTCACCTTCTACCGCCATTTTAGGGCTAATCATACTACCTGTGATAATTACCATATCTTTTTCCAGACCTAATCCAGACTCTTGTAATTTATTCACCAACCACAAACAAGGATTTAAGGGATTACCCATTACATCTGACCCCTTTCCTGTTCCTACGATTTCATCATTAATTTTCATTGAGCATTCTATGCCGGCAAGATCCACATTTCCCCAATCTTCTAACCAATCACCAAGAACTATACCTTCATTGAATATGTTAAACATCACACTTAATAATAATCGGTCTTCATTAGATAAATCCGGATCAGCTCTAGCATCTATCACTTCAAAAGCAGGGGCTATCATAGAAATCTTATTCCCCAGTTGCTGTATATCGGAAATCGGTTCGTCAGAGCCTATAGATTCTCCAAGCTTTACTGCAATTTCAGCCTCAAATCCTAACTTGTAGTAATCGGCAGAATAAAGTTTGTGACCTTCGTAATAAACTTTGTCTTTAGCTAACACTCCATAGGCAGGAGAATCAAGCCCAACTCTTTCCTGCATCACCGCAGTAGTATAAGCAAGCTTATAACCTATCTTCCCTCCATAGTGCTTATCAAGAATTTCATTCCATAATCCTTGTATTTGGTAAGCACCTTCTAAATCAGTNACACCATGAGAACGAACCAGATCAGCCNCATACATNCTCTTTAGCTAAATACGTCTCTTCCAAGCAACAATTCGCCATATCATCCTCCTTTTGCTACGAAATACTTCCTTTNTTCACNGAATCTTCCACATGNGTTTCANCCATAATCAGCAGTAGACACATTATGNCCGTTATGTAAATAGAAAATCAGTGNCTGCACATAAAGAGTATCTAAAAACAGCTTCTAATGCAAAATTATGTTGACTAATACTACTTATTGGTGATACCAATACTATTGGAGGGCTCCTAACTAAACGGAGGAAACTATGGAAGTTGTAAGCTTGGTAGCCTTAATCTTGGCTATAGTAGGAGCATTAAACTGGGGCCTNGTAGGCCTATTCAAATTTGACCTAGTCGCTACTATTNGTGGCGCTAACTTCGGGGAAGTTAAAAGTNTATCCAGGATAATCTACATCGTTGTAGCAATCGCAGGTATCATTTCAATTCAAGGGTTATTATAATAAATTAATTTACAGGTAGGCGCCCTCCCCCATAGTTTCTACCNGTACCCTTACTCTCCACTTAAACTATTGCCTACACATATGATATATTTCTCATANAAGATGACTGNAATCCAGTCAAATAGGAGGANTATATGGCACCTAAAAAAGGTTCAGGACTAATGCTTGTGTTTGTTGATGTACCGTCAGAACACGAAGAAGAGTTCAATGAGTGGTACAACACTGAACATCTTCAAGAATTAATGTCAGTTCCCGGAATANTAAACTGCGCACGTTATGAGGCTGTAAAAAGCGGCCCTAAGCATCTTGCAGTTTACGAATTCGAAAATGCCCAAGTGATTGATACAGACGCATTTAAAAACAGGCCTATCACACCATGGGCCCAAAAGGTGGGACCTAGAGCTATAGCAACTACAAGAATCAACAATGTGTACGAGATGATTCACCCTACATCTGTATCCGATAGCATCGCTAATTCTGAAATGGCTCCTGCATTGCAAATTGGAAGAATGGGAGTTTCTTCAGAAAATGAAGTGGAATGGAACAACTGGTACAGCACTGTCTATGTTCCAAATTACGAAACTGTACCTGGAGTAATTCGTGGAAGGCGCTGGAAAGCATACAGAGGGGAGCCCGATTACGCAGTTATGTATGAGTTCGAAAATGAGTTCGTATCTGAGACTAAGGAATGGGACGACGTAAGAGATGCTCATCCTGATACAGCTAGGATACGTCCAATGATGACACACGCTGACCTATCCCCCGGCATATGGAAGAAAACATTCCAGTTATAGGAGTATAATTTAAGTAAGATCTGAGGGACATATGCTCTGAAGATCTTACTTAAATATCAAAAAGGTGAAAAATTTGACTCTGGACCAATTAAAATATGTCCCACTGTTTCTTATATTAGTATTTGCGGCACTATATCCCACAAACCTTCAATCTCAGGATTCTGCAACTGAAATTATCAGTNCTCCCTATAAAATTCTNTATCATCAAAACACCTCAGGTATTTCTCTAGAAAAAGCGACTGTAACAGTGCAATTATTTGATCTCGCGTCAGACGAACCAGCTACTGATGCAAAAGTCAAAATTCTAGTAGATCACTCTTCAACAGATAATCAAGGCTGGGCACACGCCATCCCTTTAGACGATAGTTCCAATATTTATGTTGCTGAACTTAATCTTAAGTCACCTGGATCCTGGNAAACATCTATAGAAATCACTGATTCCTTAAACAATATTGCTATTGATGTAGNAGATATTCTAATTAGGGAAAATNAAAGTTTCTCTGCTGGAACTATTGTATTCTGGGGGGTTGCTCTTGTAATTGCNATTGGAGCTTTCTTAATTTACTTGACTGCTCCCAATAGAAAAAAACAATCAAGTAGATAAGAATGCATTTAAATCACGTAGGGTTTCTAGATATCCCATTTCCATTCTATTATGTGAACATCGTGCCATTAGTTTTGTGCGTTGGCCTAATTTGGTTTTACAACAAAGGCATCAAAAACAATCCAAACCCTTCCTACAANATATCAAGATGGCGNAAAATCAGCTTCCATCTATCTATAGTAGCCCTATTTTTGTCATTAGAACCACCTATAGATCTTTATGCAGATGATAGTTTCATAATCCATCAAATACAACATGCACTCATCCGCATGATATTCCCACCACTCTTCCTACTTGGCAATCCAGTCACCCCTTTACTNAGAGGAGTACCTAATTGGGCATTTAACAAAATATTCAACCCAATCATGAATTCAAGAGGAGTGAATGCTTACTATAATTTCATAACGAAACCACTGGTCACAGTAATCCTATATATGCTAATCCTATATGTGTGGCAAGTCTCATTTATACACAATTTATCTGTGGAAAATATTTACGTCCACCAAATAATGCATATCACTATGATAGTATCTAGCCTTNTATTCTGGTGGCTTATGATTGACAGTCATCCTCATCAATCCAGATTACATTACGGCCTGCGCATTTTATTCCTAGGATTATTGATATTTCCAAACACTTTCCTAGGCTCACTAATANCATTTTCCGGNACAGCCTTTTATACCGCGTACGACCCNTTAAATAGCCCCATACCAGTATCATTAATAATGGACCAAAGAATTGGAGGGCTCATATTGTGGATGTCTGGAGATATGATGAATGTTATAGCTGCAGCTGTCATAATGGGAGTTTGGTACAATAAAGAGGAAGGAAAAGGTACTAATATTTGAACTTGAAATCTCAGTCTAAGGTAAGGCAGTATAGATGAAAACTCACTCAACCAAGTTTAGCTGGTTTATCCCAATAGATGGAGATGGCTATCACGCGGGCACTGAATTCCCCGAAAGAGAACCTTCTTTTGAGTACCTTTCACAGGTAGTTAAAACAGCCGAAAAACACGATTTTTATTCCTTACTAATACCAACCAGATTTGCTAACGGTCTATTTCTAGAAGAATCTCCTTTAGCAGAAACATGGACCACAGCCACTGCACTCGCCGCAGTCACACAAAAAATAAGATTCTTGATAGCAGTTAGACCCGGATTTATCCCCGTAGGTCTATTTGCCCAAATGGCGGGAGCTTTACACCAGATTTCAAATGGGAGAATAGATATCAATATAGTCCCAGGAGGAATCCAGAACGATTTTGAACGACTTGGGCAGTACATCGATCATGATGTCAGATATGAACGAGCTGTAGAATTCATTCAGGCTTGCCAAACGCTATGGAATGAAGATGGCCCCATAGAATTCGATGGCGAATTTTATAAGCTTAATAATGCATACTGCTCCCCTAGGCCAAAACAAAGCCCTCCCCTTTTCTATTTGGGAGGTGCTTCTCCCAGAGCAATAGATATGTCTGGGAAATTAGCAGATATTCATTTGAATTGGATAGAACCTATTGGACCTTTTACGGAGCTTATAAATAAGCTTAAAGAGAGTTTTATAGCCAACAATCGTGAACCGAGATTTGGGCTGAGGACTCACCTTATTGTTCGTAATACCGAAGAAGAAGCATGGAAAGCAGCTGATGAATTAATATCTCTCGCTGCTCCCAAAGTAAAAGCGCAAAGAAATACCTCTATTCAAGGTACGGCTATGGTAGGACAGATAGCTCAATCACAAAGAGTCAAAGATCACAAAGTCTCTGACCACTTATGGAATGGGTTATCCGAAGTACGCGTGAATTGTGGCACAGCTATAGTAGGAACCCCAGAAACAGTCGCTGAAGAATTAACAAAATACAAAGCCTTAGGAATAGAAGAGTTTATTCTTTCTGGCTTTCCGCACGTAGAAGAATGTATCCGAGTCGCAGAAGAGGTAATACCTCTAATCGATTGAACTATAAATGGACTACAGCGTGCACTCGTGGCTCTTTACTGATTACTCTTGTTATATGGCCTTGTCCGGTAAGATCTTCAGCTAGCAAAACATCGCCGGCATTTACTATCTGTTTAGTACCATCACCAACTTCTATTTCAGCTGTCCCAGATAATGAAATAGTAAATTGTTTCCTAGGGGCACAATGCCATTGTAATTCATACCCCGCTTCGGCGACTCTAAATGTTATTCCTTTTGATGGGAATAATTCAGTTCCCACTCCAAAGGCACCTTCTACATCAGTAAACGGTGCGAACTTCATATCTAATTCTTCTAAATGGGACTGCCCATCATCACCAGTATAAATTCTATAAAAACTCATTTTTTCTCCTTAATTGTTATGTTAACTAAATCCAACTTGAGTTACGAAATCATTCATAGCTTCCAAGTGTGATTGTATACCTTTTATTCCCGCTCTTCTATTTTCGATACCTATGTGGCTAGCTCCTAATTCTCTCCATTGTTCAATCTCTTTTTTAATCTCATCAGGAGTCTTACCGGAAGTTCTAATTCTTCCCTCTAACAACAAAGTACTTGGATCTCTATGGTTTGCTTCCATCATTCGAGTGACCGTATCTACGATTTCTCTACCCTGGTCATCGGGTTCGAAATTCGGACACCATCCATCTGCGTACTCTGCCACTCTTTGCAACACTACTTTGGGAGGCTTAGGGAAAAAACTACTGCCCGCACCTAACCAGAGCGGAATCTTTTTATTAGGGCGAGGATTCAAGCCAGCTTGACTTACATCGTGCCATTGACCGTGAAAGTCCACTATATCCTTACTCCATAATTCTCTGATTAATTGGATCTGTTCCGTGACAAATGGGCCTCTGTTCTCAAAATCCATGCCAAGTGCTTCAAATTCTACATGATTCCACCCAACTCCAATTCCTAATCTGAATCTATCGTTACTCAAAACAGCAATTTCTGCAGATTGCTTTGCTACTAATGCTGCCGAACGTTGAGGTAATATCAGGATACCCGTCATCAATCCGATTTTTTCAGTAATCGCGGAGATGAAACCCAATGTTACAAAAACTTCGTTAATGATACTGTCATGGGTATAGTAGTGATCTCTTACATGTTCGTGCACTGCTGGATTGGCACCTAGCACATGGTCAGCCATAAAAATATGAGAGAAACCCAAATTCTCAGCAGTTTTAGCGAACTTCATTATGGCGTCTTTGCCTGTCTCTATCTCTGTTTGGGGGAATATTATTCCTATATCCATATCGACTTTTGCTCCATGCTTAAACTACTCCTGAAAAGGAGCAAACTTACTCTTTAAGCAAATACTGATATAATTTAGATTATTAAATCCACGACTAATAGCGTCATTATAAATTAAAATATCATCAATTTTAAGCTTAAAATGGAATTTCGATATGGCAACAGAAACCAAACAAGGTTTAATACTTGTTATAGATGACGAATGGGAATCCCCTATCGTTAAACATATGTGCCGTAAACTTGAAGAAGAAGGATGGTCTACACAATGCGTAGACCTAGGTGATGCTCATAAGACAGGCGATAATTACGAGAGCTTTGCTCTTTATGCAATTGAAGACTCAAATCCTGACGGGGTATTACTAGATGTAAGATTTGGAGAGCATAAAGACGATCAATTCAAAGGCCTAGAAATTCTCCAGAAAATTGTCCGGCTCTATCCTAAATTACCTGTGTTGATGTTTACTCAATATGCCCAAGGGCCTGAAAGAGAAATCGCAGTCAAAGGTACATTACAGTGGAATTCGCCAGTAGACTTTATTGACAAACTCGCTGGGGCAGATGAAGTAATCCTAAGACTAAGGCGGCTTATTGGTGACGCCCCTGCTTCAATGAGCTTAGGAGACCAAATATCTTTAGACATAAATAACAAAGTGGTTTATGTTAAATCTAACGACGGACATCAAAACTTAATTGACGATATAAATGGTATTAAATTTGAAATTCTTAGGGAGTTGGCCACTACGTGGTATAAAAGCCCTGCAGAGCTAGTTCCTTTTAGTAGACTAGAACGTTATTTTGAAGGCGAAGAGGCCAGAGCTTCTCTCAGAGTCCGCATTAGGGAGATCAAAGACTCACTTGGCAAGTCTATGGGAGTGCGTTTCGGAGCAAACGACTTAATCATGAACATCCGAGATCAAGGTTACCGCCTATCTCCACCCGAAAACTCTTAGATGTATAACTACCCTAAATTACAGCGTATAGCTAAATTCACCGGGGCTGGCATAAGCTTCGCAGGGCTGCTGTTGGTACTTATATCACCCTTATTTAGTACTGAATACTTCCCGTATGTTCTAATCATAGAGCCTCTTACCTACGCCGGACTGATTGTACTCCTGCTCGGATCCATAATAATCTTAAGTGCCTATATACTTCCAAGATTTATCGGTGTTAAGAACTCTGCTGGAATAGATAGAGGAACTATCGAACAATGGAGTATTATCACACAACGCTACTTCGAATTATTCCATCACGATCTGGGAAGACCTTTAAGTAGAATTTTAGGCAAAGAACGAGAACTTCGCGCGTCATTACCAATAACAGACGAAGATTCAAGCGGTACACTAGACTTATTGGACGAAATCGAACGCCAGGTCCCCAATTTCAGACTCATGATGTCTAACATTCAGGCCTTGGTTCAACTTGAACTACCCACTCCTTCATCAGAAATTCAACCCGTAGAACCAGAATCCATAATACGTAAAATAGTAGATCGTTATGCCCCTGTAGCCAAAGAAAGTGGCAAGGAAATTACTTGGTGGAGTGAACCTTCTTCATTTGGAGTAGTTCCTTCAAACAGTGCTGCTATAGAACATATTGTCACTAATCTCGTGGACAACACAATCAGATATGCAGACAAGCATATAGAAATATGCCTATCAAAAAATGAGAATACGTTCGATGTTAGGGTCAGAGACGACGGACCAGGCATAGAAGAACCCTACCAGAAGCTTATATTCGAGAGGGGATGGACGCCTGAAATTGGAAGAGGTGAAGAAAAAACAAGCTCTGGGTTGGGATTATTTATCGCCCATACACTAGCTACAGGACATGGAGGAAAATTATCCGTGCAAAGCGAGAATCATTCAGACGATTCATATACGGAATTTACCCTCCGTATGCCACTGGTCAGGAATTAACAATTAAATGAAGTTTCGTACACATAATTTAATACTATTAAATTTGGTTCCAGTATTTTTGTGTGTACTACTTGGTATTGGGTGTGTTACTAGTATCCCTAGAGAAAGTCTAAATCAAGAAGTTCACACCGTTGTGGTAGAGGTGCCTACTGAGGTTAACGAAATGCCTTCAACTATGCCCACTCCAGAACCTACTCCTTATCTAAAACAGAAAACACCTGAACCTATAAGTACACCGAAACCAATAGAGCCCTCCAAAGCCATCCCGACTGCCACTCCTCAGCCCACCATAGTAGCAACCCAAGTACCAACACCTACCAAAGAATCTGACCAAGGCCCCACCCTTCCCTCATTGGAAATACTGGGCCCATTAAACAATTCCTCGTTTTCTTCTGACTCCGTGATCATATATGGGACATCTGATGCAAAGTCAAAAATAACCATCAATGGATCCTCATCCCAGATCGATTCAGACGGAAACTTCTACTCAGAAGTAGAGCTCATAACGGGCATTAACCAATTTACAATAGTATCCACATCAGAAAGCAATGCCCTAACGACGAAATCCATTAATATATTTAAAACAGCCCCCCAAACGTTATTTATAAGTATTACNAAACCTTTAAATCAGACCGTNATTACGTCNTCTTACGTTCANATATCNGGTTTNACNTCNCCTGATGCCAAACTCAAGATAGACGGGGTTTCTGTACCAATCACAATAGAGCGACTNGATCCAGCTAACATNNTNGGTNTATTTGATCATATGTACCNGCTNGGNGCAGGNCTNAATCTNATCAANATAAACGTTACTAACGAATCAGGAGATACNATAGACAAACTTATTTCAGTAATACACTCTAACTAGAGACTTCTTCTGCACTTTCAATTTTTTCGCCAGTACGCGGATCTACTTCAAATGAGCTNAACAATTCCAACTCTTTACCCATNTCTCTCACTGCCGGGATAACTTCTTCTCCCATNAGTCTTAAACTTCGCATCTGATCTTCATGAGTCATTGCNCCATCACCATCCCAGAAGAATATGCTTCCTGGCCTCAAATATTCTAAAACGTGTCGGATTTTGGGNAGTACTGTTTTTGGTGTACCACTTATGATAGTAAGATCTTCCACTTGATCCTCATAAGGTCTTCGNTTNGTNCCAAATCGTCCTGCAGGACCAAAAGCTGCGGCTTGTAATCGGTTTGAGGTTCTAGAAGTATGACCNGGCAAACTCATTATCGCAGGATTGATTTGCCCTTCATTTCCAGCCAAGAAAGGATTACTGACTCCCGATAAATATTTTCTAGCTACTTCATCAGCCTTCTCTTCTGTTTCATCGACATGAACCTTAAAGAGATACGCTAGATTCTGAGTTCCTGATTTATAACCATTTTCTTTCGCTGTATCGTGATACAACTGGAAAGCATCTCTAGTGGGTTCTAATTTGGTTGCTAATAATACTAATGGNTATCTGTGCTCAGCTGTCCATTTAACTGTTTCCACACTGACTGTGGAAGGAATCCAAATTTGAGGATGAGGCTGCTGCAAAGGCCTCGCCCAAGGATTCACATACCTATATTGATAATGTTTCCCTTCCCATCTCCAAGGACCAGGTTCAGTCCAAGCCTTAATGATGAAATCATGTGCTTCTTCGAATCTCTCCCTATTAAAGTGTGGAGGTGCATTGTGGGCAAAACTTTCCCTACCCCCNCCTCTNACGAAGCCAGACACTAATCTGCCATATGAAATCATATCTATCATAGACAATTGTTCTGCGAGCCATAAAGGNTCATCCCAAATCGGAAGTACATTGCCAAGAATTATGATCTTTGCTTTCTTGGTCTGACGAGCTAATATAGCAGCTCCGATGTTGGTGACGCCTTGCATACAAAATGGGGTACTATGATGTTCATTTAGCATAAATGCGTCGAATCCCATTTCNTCCGCATACAATTTTTCATCTAAATATCGATTGTATAAGCTAGCACCTACTGCTGGATTATAAAAAGAATTACTTATGCCCAAGTCAGTACTTTGAGTACCCATCAATCCAGAGCTATCGTCTTGCCATGGTTGCTCCGTAAAATGTCCTATTAGCATCTTAAATCTCCTAAANTAAAAAATTAATTGATTCCTGGAATTGGAATCCTACAGAAATTCCTTTACCAATTTCAGGAACTCTCCCACTTTTTCTATTTCAGGTCTGTGACCACAATTTTTAATCACTTCTAGCCTAGACCCTTGTATGTTCCGATTATATATTTGCCCTGAATTTAGAGGAACTATTTCATCTTCAGAACCCCACACAATTAAGGTTTCTAAATTTTTAAGCCTGTTAAGTAAATTNGGAAGAGCTGGATAATACATATAAGGTCTCCAACTAACTCTGCATGTTGATTCCCGTGCATATTCCCATTCAAGAGCAAGCTCTTCAGTCAATTCATCAGGACAAACTATCTGATATTCAGAAGTATTAGATGGATCAAAGAAAGACTTCTGCTGAAATACTTGAGGAGTAACTCCAAAGATNTCAAATATTTCTCCTTCNTCAGGTTTGATGCCAGTNGCGCTTACCAAAATCATCTTATTGAAAGTTTGCGGAGACATAACTGCCATTTCAGCAGCTATCCATCCTCCAAAAGATAAACCAATAACATTCATTGGNGTNATACCAAGCTCTTCTATTGCTTGTANATACCAACCTGCTAGATCTCTCATATTCATAATCCAATCTGGTTGATCGGAGCCCATACAACCAGGATGAGACAACATATAGACTGTATGATCTTTTGCGAGTTCTTGTTGATACTTAAGCCATCCGGCATTGCCCATTTCACTATGNAATATAAGAAGNGGATCTCCTGAACCCGATTTCTTCAATTTAACCGTAGTATTAGCAAGAACTAATTCTTGATCTACAGGTTCACCAACATTAACCGCCATCATTGCACCAGCCTTATGTAGAATTGGGATGTAATCAAATCACTGTTTGAAACACTTTAACATATTCATTGGTCATATTACCAAGGGTGAAATTATTTTGTATGTTAGCCAAAGCATTATCAGAATAATAAGAGATATCATTAGTGACTTTAAGAACTGCGTTTACTAGNTTNTCCATNTTGGGAGACTCCAGTTTCCATGAATTTGATTCATACGCAGCACACAAACCTGAATTANCAATAAGCAGTTCAGNCAGGGCTCCAGTGTCAAATCCGACTACTGGTAGGCCGCACGCCATTGCTTCTANNGGAGAATTNGGACAAGCTGGATNTATTTCTCCNGAAACAAACAAATCATGATTTATNAGAATATCTCTCACATCTGAATGTAGAATATTGCCCAAATATTCAGTTCGATCATGAAGATATATTTCATCTAATCCTTTCTTGTTAATATCTCCTACCAGAGTCANCTCAACATCCAAACCAGCAGAATTCAACAAATCAGTTACCTGCAATGGGGTTTTATAAACTTGCGGCGTATAAGACAAGTTCCCTTCCACAGATACCAATCGTACTTTGCTACCCGGCGCTCTGCGAGGCCCTGGATTGAACATTGCCGTATCCACTCCGTTATAAATAACAACATTATCATTCCTATCTTGTCCTCTGACTTCTGTCCACCAGTTTTTGCAGAATTGACTTTGATAAACAACATAATCCGCAAAATTTTCCCTGATTTTGAACAGCAGAGAATTTCTAGCTATACTCATCCATTTATGCTTACTAGTAATGGGAGTGTATTTGTGAAGCCAATTAATAGGACCTAACCTTTGAACTATTGGAATGTTAGATCGTCGAATGGTTTTAAGCCATTTAATATTCCTAGTACCACCTACTAATAGAACAACATCAATATCTGCGGTCGAAAATCGAGTATCAACATCAATTCCTAGACTAGTCAATTGCTTAATAAGATTGCGTTTAAAGGAATTGGGGCCTCCGATGCCTTGGTTAGATCCAGGTATGCAAACTTTCAAAACTCCTCCTTATGGAAAGTTTGTAGGTTTCAATAAAACTGCTTGCTAGGTTCCATGATACACATTTTCATATCTAATGACATTGAATTATAGCCTCGGATATGATAAATTGTGTGCTCGTGAATTAGGAATTTTATTTAATTATCGAGGAATTTTTATGGCGTATGTAACCCCTAGAGAGGGTGAAAGCCCAGAAAGCTTAGTGAACCGATTCAGAGCATCGGTACAACACGCTGGTATATTGAGAGAGTTAAAGGACCGACGGTTCTTTAGAAGCAAAGCTCAGAAAGTTCGTATAGCTGAACAGAGAGCCGCTCGTCGTCGTCGTAGACAAAGAACAAGATAACCCCGTTATCTTTCTTTTTAGGAGATTAGTCAATGCCTAGATACGATTATAAATGCACGGTTTGTGAAAATGAATTCGAATTAACTCAGTCATTTTCTGAAGCAGGGAAAGGAGCATGTCCAGACTGTTCCGGAGCCGGAAGAAGAATATTCCATTCGGTACCAGTAATATACAAAGGCTCAGGATTCTACACAACCGACTACGGTCGGCAGAAGTCCTCTTCAAGCCCTTCAACAAAACCAGAAACAAAAAAGGAAACTAGTAGCTCTACAGAATCTAAAAGTGATACCAGTACAAGTTCAGATACCTCTTCTACAAGTTCCTCATCTGCATCCTCTTCAGACTAACGAGATAATCTGAGTAAGTTGATTGGCCTAGTACAAAAAGTATCAAAGGCATCCGTTCTTATCAATGGCCAGACCAAACGCACTATAAATCGTGGTCTAGTTGTACTTTTAGGTATCACCTCCACTGATACCTCCACCGAAGTGGATTACGTGGCAAACAAGGTCCTTACATTGAGACTATTTGAGTCAAACACCAATAACTTTGACTTTTCAATTCAAGATATCCAAGGGGACTTATTATTGGTAAGTCAATTTACATTACCTGCCTCTGTGAAAAAAGGTCGCAGACCAGACTTCACCAATGCCGCCAAACCTGAAATCGCTGAACCTCTCTATCAATCTTTCGTAGATAAATGTAAATCCACNATAACCCATGTGGAAACAGGTGAATTTGGGGCAGACATGCAGGTTNAAATTGTAAATGATGGACCAGTAACTCTAATAATCGATAGCTGCACTGCTTAACATTTATCCTNAGNCCTACCGAATATACCANCCAGGACCNTGAATTAATCCACGGATGTAAGATATATGNCCCGCGTGGGTCACNTAATCCCAAATCCGTCTCCCNAAAGCTGANCCCACAGACCTAGAGTCAATNCCAGGGTTACCCTNAGTGACTACAGGAATATCNACANTNCTTNTGATTTCTTCTTCTGTTAGAGATTCTATATAATCGGNCATGAGCTTCCNAACAACNTCGTAATAACCTATCAATACTTCTTTATCTGGNGGAGTCCAATCNGNTACGGCATCAATACTCCATCCGACACCNCGGTCTTCNAATCCNGAAGGTATATTAAATTGATCTCTCCACNCTCCTGATTCCCATAATTGGGANNTTCCNNGCAAATGCACACTTATNAGAGAATCAAATACTCTACTCATGTGCCATAAAGTCCATGCTATTGAATTACTGTTTGAGGAAGGCATCTGAACAATCTGCTCTTNAGTCAAATCCTCAATAGCNAAATCAATCATTTCCCAAGTNAAGCTTAAACACCCAAACAATATTTCTTTATGAGGAGTCACCATACAGTNTTTNCCTAGTCTGTTATTTCAGCTGTCATACCTTCAGCNAAATCAACTTCGAACGCACTCAAAATCTGACCTACCAAAAGATAATGGCCAATCAAAGCTGTTATGTCTACTGTTTTCTTTGTTCCATATTTNTTACTCACNGCNTTAAAAACTTCATCTTGTATTTTATGATCTCTTATTAGCTGCTGAGTATAAGTCACTAACAATTTCTCTTCTTCAGGCAATGAATCTATGGATTTACCCTGAGCTATGGTAGTGATCGTAGATTCCTCAACACCTGCAGCCCTAGCCAATCTGGCATGGGCAGCAAATTCATACTGATTCCGAATTTCTCTAGCCGCAGTAATAATTACAGTTTCTTTTAGCGATTCTGGNANGTCTAGTTCAAATCTAACGTAAGTTCCTGTGTGAGCTATTCTAGACGCCAAATCAGGGCTATGGAGTAATACACCATAAGGGCCTCTAACGCTCCCTCTGCTNCCAACTATTGAATCATAATATTCCTGATCCGAGCNGGATAGTTCTTCCCTGTTAATATTATTTAATCTTGCCATTTCTANCCTCCTCTTATTCTTTTAAAATATCTAAACTTATATCTAATCCTTGAACAGAATGGGTAAGTGAGCCCACAGATATCAAATCCACACCTGTCTCAGCCACAGCTCGAACAGTNCTCAAATTAATCCCGCCTGAAGCCTCAACAACTGCCTTNCCATCAATTAGTTTAACGGCGTCGGANATCGNCTTGATATCCATATTGTCAAGCATAATTATTTGTGCNCCNGCTAATAACGCNGTTTCCACTTCTTCTATCGTNTCTACNTCTATCTCAACATTGATAGTATGAGANGAACGCTCTACGGCTTGAAGCACNGCTTGCTTGTTGTCTAATCCTAATTTNGCTAGNACAACCAAATGATTATCNTTTATTAATATTCCATCAGACAAATTAAATCTATGATTACTGCCTCCACCCATTACTACNGAATATTTATCAAGGTANCGATGTCCCGGCACTGTTTTTCTGGTATCTACAATTGTANCTTTAAGATCTTGCACCAATTTGACNTACTTATTAGTTTCNGTAGCGATGCCACTCATTCTTTGGATGAAATTAAGTCCTGTTCTTTCACCTCTTAAGATGCTCGACGCAGAACCATGAAAATCGATTATTGTTTGTCCAGTAGTCACCTCAGCACCATCATCAATAACTCGGTCAAATACAATGCCATCATCTACATATGCAAATGTAGCAATAAATACTTCTATTCCCGAGATTATTCCTTCTTGCTTAGNCACTAATCGACCAGAAACTTCCAGCGAAGGATCAATCAAAGCATTTGTGGTTGGATCATTGAATGCCTGATCTTCTTGAAGAGCTGATTTGATCAGCCCTAACACTTCTATGGGTAAATTTTGCACACCGATCTCCCTAATCATTCTTTGGAATAGATATTACCAATTAGTTTATGAAAAATCGAATCCCAGCGTTAGAAAAGGGTCTAAGCTAAATCGAGCATTCTTCTTAAAGCTATATTAGCGGAAGATTTAACTTCACTGGAAACCGTAATCTGGTTAACCATTTCTCCACTATCAACAGATTCTAAGACCCACAACAAATAAGCCGGATGTATTCTGTACATTGTAGAACACGGGCAACTCACTGGATCCAGGCAAAACACNGTTTTATCTGGATTTTGTTGAGCCAATCTATTCACTAAGCTTATTTCTGTGCCAACTGCCCATACANTTCCTGACTCACCTTCATTTATTACTTTCTTAATGAATTCAGTTGACCCAATCATATCGGCAGCTTGAACAGTCTCCATAGGACACTCTGGATGTACCACGACATTAACATCTGGATATCTATTTCTTGCTGTTTCAATCTGCTGAGTGGTAAATCTTGTATGAACGGAACAATGACCTTGCCACAAGATAATTCTTGACTCTTTGATCTGTTCCGGAGTNTTACCTCCCAAAACCTTGAAAGGATTCCATAGAATCATTTTGTCTAGCGGAATTCCGAGTTCCAAGGCTGTNTTTCTTCCTAAATGTTGATCAGGTAAAAACAGCACTCGGTCACCTTGCTGATATGCCCATTCCATCACTTTCTTTGCNTTCGAAGAAGTACAAACAGCNCCGTTGTTTCTTCCACATAAAGCCTTGATCCCAGCTATAGAATTCATATANGTNAAAGGAATTANNGAATTATCTTCAGGNANTATATTCTNCAGGTCTTCCCACGCATCGTCGACGTCTTCCATTGGTGCCATATCTGCCATAGAACAACCAGCAGTAATGTTTGGNAGAATCACTTTTTGAGAATCGTCGGCTAGAATACATGCAGTTTCTGCCATAAAATGAACACCACAGAAAACGATGTATTCTACATCAGGCAATGCTGCAGCTTCTTTNGACAANAGAAAAGAATCTCCTTGGAAATCTGCATATTTAATAATNTCTTCTCTTTGATAATGATGACCTAAAACAGTCACTTTATCTCCAAGTCTGCTCCGGACTTCATGGATACGATTGTCTAATTCTTCTGGGGTAAGGTGTAAATAATCGGAAGGTATATTTTGCCATCTCACATTTACCTTCATTTCTTCTGACAAAGGTTTTGCGGGCAAATCATCTTCAGTACTACAGAAAGCAGTTTGCTCTATTTCTGTTAATGGTAATGCGTATGGTTTGTTTCTTATTGTCATATCAAGTCCCTCTTCACTACTAACCTAAATTCGTTTTGGTTACTGATCCAGTTAAGGACCAAGGACTACTATCTTCGATTTTAATTTCAACAATACTATTTCTTAGGTTTTCTTTATTCGTACCAGTATACACTAATTTGTCGTTTCTATTCCTTCCATACCATTGTTGCTTGCGTCGGCCTTCGATTAACACAGCGTGGTGGCCTCCTATAGATCTCCTGTTATTTGTGTCTTGTATTGTTTGTTGAAGAGCATCGACCATTTTCCTGCGTTCTCTTTTGACTTGTATAGGAATATCATCTTTGAGTTGCCTTGAAGCGATTGTACCTGGCCGGTTGGAATATTCTGCTGAATGTACTTTAGAAAACTGCATATCTTCCACGATTTTCATTGTGTCCTGAAAGTCTTGATCTGATTCCCCCGGAAAACCAACTATGATATCTGTACTAATTGTGACATCTGGCACAATATTCCTAATATCATCTACAAGTCTCCTATAATGATCGTTTGTATAAGGTCTTCTCATTCGTTCTAAAACAACATCACTACCGGCCTGTATAGGCAAATTGATATGCTCACATACCTTTGGCAGTTCTCTAATGGCTTTAATAATTTTCTCACTCATGAAAGATGGATGGGACGTCAAGAATCTGATACGTTCTAACCCCTCAACCTCATTAACATGACTCAACAAATCTGACAGATCAACATTCTCATCTAAATCATGGCCGTAAGCGTCTACCGTCTGACCTAACAAAGTAATCTCTTTGACTCCTCTGTGAACCAATATAGAGGCCTCAGATACTATGTCTTCGATAGTTCTACTAACTTGCCTTCCTCTACGATAAGGAATAATGCAAAATGAACACATAAAGTCACATCCTTTTATAATAGGGACATGGCAACTGATTCCTGGATCACTTTGCGCATAATTGGAGATACAACCTTCAATATCCAAATCATTCGTTTCTGAAATCTGGCGTAAAAGAGGGTCGAAATCTTGAGGACGGACAAACATGTCAACAGCAGGGAATCGTTTTCGTAAATTCTCACTCTGAGGCCCTACCATGCACCCCATCAATACAAGCATTTGATCTGGACGGTCTTTTTTAAATTCTTGCGAAATGGACACTCTATGGGAAACTTTATCCTCCGCACTCTGCCTAACTACACATGAATTTAATACTACTAAATCAGCCTCTTCTGCATTCTCTTTCTTGGTCAATCCAAGCTGATCTAAGGCAGATGCCAGTTTGTTAGAATCAGCTTCATTCATCTGACATCCAATAGTCCAGATGTTATAACTATTAATTTTCATACTCATATTGTACCTGAAATTGTACCTGAAAATGCAATGGCGGAGGGAGAGGGATTCGAACCCTCGATCCCGATTACTCAGGATAGGCGCTTAGCAGGCGCCCGCACTAGACCTCTATGCGACCCCTCCGTTTGAGTATTGAATTCTATCAAATTGGATTCATTCCAGCAATCAAATACACTATTAACGATTCCATCATTACCGTTATCATTTCGATGAATTTATTGAACTAAACCATCAGAATTCGCAGTATATTTGACACAACTCGGCACAAGAATTAGTATTATCTACGTTAATCGGCAATTAGAATTTAGGAGTCCTACATGGATGATCTAGACGTAAACATAATCAACCTGCTCCAATTGGATGGCAGAGCCTCTAATGCGAAGATCGCAAGAGAAGCTGGAGTCAGTGAAGGAACCATACGTCGCAGGCTGAAGAAACTTATTGAAGATGGATATCTAAGCGTGATAGCTATTCCCAATCTAGATAGACTTGGGTTCGCTACTACAGCAATGATAGGCATACAAACTGAACCTGGGATGTCTGAAAAGGTCGCCACCACCATTTCTGAATTGGAACAAGCTCATTATGTAGCTGTCACTACCGGATCTTTTGACGTATTTGTTTGGGTAGGCACCGATACTGCAGAGAACCTTGGATCTTTCTTAAGAGAACAGGTAGGGGTTATCAATGGCGTGCAAAGAACCGAAACATTCGTAAATTTGTCGATAAAGAAACGCACTTCCGGATTAGTAATTTAGTCGATTTATTCCTCATTGGCTCGTAATACAAAAGTTACACAATTATGTGTATAATAATGATGAACTCATATTGAGGCATTATTTAGCCTAAACCTGAAGAGAGAGGGAGAAAACAATGGCCTATATAATTACACAACCATGCGTGGGAGTCAAAGATGCTGCATGTGTTGACGTATGCCCAGTAGATTGCATCTACACCAGAGATGAAGATGACCAATTCTACATTAACCCAGACGAATGTATTGACTGTGCTGCATGCGAACCAGTATGCCCAGTGACAGCTATATTCTCTGAAGATGCTGTACCTGGAGACCAACAAGAATTCATAACTATAAATTACGACTATTTCAAAGACAAAGATTTATCAGAGTTATCAAGAGGATAACCACCCAATCTGTTACATTTTCCAGTCAAGTATAACTAGTTTATCAGAAGGATTTATGGCTGAGTCCTCTATAGATTAACTAGACCACTACGAATAAAGGTAAGAAGGAGGATTCATGGTATCTATAGACTCGACCCCAGAATTTGTATTAGCAACATACCAAAAAATGGAGAAAAACCTAGAAATTGTCAGAGGTCGATTAAACAGACCTATGACATTAGCTGAAAAACTAATGTTCTCTCATTTGGACGACCCTGAGGGTGCAGAATTGATTCCAGGAGAAAGTTACCTTAATTTAAGACCAGACCGAGTAGCTCAACAAGATGTAACCGGGCAAATGTCTATTCTTCAATTCATGCAATCTGGAAGAGATAAAGTAGCGGTACCAACAACCGTGCACTGCGACCACCTGGTACAAGCTAGAGTAGGAGCAGGATCTGATCTATCTGAAGCGGTCGTTGAAAACAGCGAAGTATACAAATTCCTAGAATCTGCATGCAAAAGATATGGCATGGGGTTCTGGAAACCCGGCGGAGGAATTATCCACCAGGTGGTCTTAGAAAATTATGCTTTCCCTGGCGCACTACTAATAGGGACTGATTCTCACACTCCAAATGCCGGAGGCCTTGGTACACTAGCATGCGGAGTCGGAGGCGCAGACGCAGCTGACGTGATGGCCGGGCTCCCTTGGGAAGTTAAATACCCTAGATTAATTGGGGTGCATCTAACCGGGGAAATGTCAGGATGGACCGCTCCAAAAGATATCATTATATATCTAGCAAAAGTCCTTACCGTATCTGGAGGAACTAATTCAATCATAGAATACTTTGGCCCAGGTGTTGAATCTATTTCATGCACAGGCAAAGCTACCACTACCAACATGGGAGCTGAATTGGGTGCTACAGGCGATGTTTATCCGTTCGACAGTAGAATGGCAACATATTTAGGTGTGACTGGCAGAAGTGAATTAGCTGAACTAGCAGAACAGTACAAACATCTAGTGACTGCCGATCCTGAAGTCGAAGCTAACCCTGAACAGTACTATGATCAAATTGTAGAAATAAACTTATCTGAATTAGAACCTCACATAACAGGTCCTCATTCACCTGACCGAGCTAGACCAATATCAGAATTAGCAGCAGAAATTAAAGAAAATGACTTCCCTGAAGTTGTATCAGCAGCCTTAGTTGGTAGCTGTACGAACTCAAGTTATGAAGACATGAGCAGGTGTGCAGACTTAGCTCAGCAAGCGGTAGATAAAGGAATCAAAGCCGCAACACCCTTCTTAGTCACCCCAGGTTCTGAACAAGTCAGAGCAACAATCGAAAGAGATGGTCAGCAAGCAGCTTTAGAGAATATAGGGGCAACAGTATTAGCAAACGCATGTGGACCTTGTATTGGGCAGTGGCGACGGAATGAAGGAAGTGACGGTACACCAAATGCAATTGTGACATCTTACAATCGAAACTTCCCAAAACGAAATGACGGACACGTAGGAACTATGAACTTCATATCCAGTCCGGAAATAGCTTTAGCTATGAGCCTAAGTGGTAAATTATCCTTCAATCCATTGGTCGATACGATAACCGCTCCCGATGGCAGCGAAGTAAAACTCGATCCCCCCAAACCAGCCCCAGAAATACCAGCTAATGGATTNGAANNAGGGGTATCCTACTTTGTAGNACCACCAGANGATGGTTCTGATNTAGAAGTGAANATAGATCCCAACAGNACTCGCCTAGAAATCTTAAATCCATGGCCAGCTTGGGATGGTAAAGANTATGAAGAGCTTCCGATATTNGTGAAAGCNAAAGGGCAATGNACAACAGANGCTATCTCTCCGGCAGGCCCGTGGCTAGCTTATAGNGGACACCTAAGNAATTTGAGTGACAACATGCTTTTAGGNNCAGTTAACAGTTTCACAGATGGNACAGGTGAAAGCGTCAACCAATTGTCAGGAGAGCAAATAATGTCACCTCCAGAGGTTGCTAANGCATACCANGCTCAACAAATGCGCTGGGTGTCAATCGGAGACCAAAACTACGGNGAAGGTAGTAGTAGAGAGCATGCAGCTATGTCACCAAGAAAACTAGGAGCTGCNGCCATAATAGTTAAGAGCTTTGCTNGACTACATGAATCNAACCTAAAAAAACAAGGTATATTACCTTTGACTTTTGAAGTTCCTGAAGATTATGACCGTATACTCGTCGATGATAGGATCAGCCTTACAGGGTTATCANATTTGCAACCTAACAAAACCGTAGACTGCGTAATCAAGCATTCAGATGGTTCAGAGGAAACCATCAATCTGAGACACACTTTAAACGACACTCAGATCGCTTGGTTTAAAGCAGGTTCTGCCATGAATCATATGAAANNCCTAGAAGGTTAATAATAAAACCATTTAAGTTTAAAAGAGGTGNGTGATGNCACAGTCCCAGAATGGAAATATACCTACTTACGATGTAGTAGTAATNGGTGCGGGCTTAACTGGCTTACTGTCAATATATCATCTGCGTAACAAAGGATTTACGGTACAGGCATTCGACGATGCCTCCGGAGTTGGAGGTACCTGGTACTGGAACAGATATCCAGGATGCAGGTTTGACTCCGAAAGTTACACGTATGGATATTTCTTTTCCGAAGAATTGCTTCAAGAATGGGATTGGAAAGAACATTACTCTGGACAGCCGGAAAATGAACGTTACTTCAACTACGTGGCAGATAAATTTGACCTGAAAAAACACATCAGATTCAATTCACACGTAGAATCTTTGCATTTTAATGAAGACACCCAAGACTGGACTGTTAATATCGAAGACGGATATCAAGCACGCGGCAGATTCGTAATCACGGCCGTTGGAATATTATCTGCAAATTATGTCCCTAATTTTGAAGGGATCCACGACTTCGAAGGACCTTGGTGTCACACTGGTAAATGGCCTAAAGAAGGAATGGATTTAAAAGGCAAAAAGGTCGGTGTGATTGGCACCGGTGCTAGTGGCGTTCAATTAATAACCGAAATTGCCAAAGAGGTTGGGCATTTGACCGTATTTCAAAGAACCGCCAACTTCTGCGCTCCTTTGAGAAATAGGCCTATTACTGAAGAAGAACAAAAGGAAATCAAATCTAGTTTCCCTGAAATTCTTGAGAAATGTATGGATACAGCTGGTTCTTTCATGCATAANTTTGATCCTAGGTCTGCTATGGAAGTATCTGAAGAAGAACGANATGAACAGTACGAACGATTATGGCAGGAANCTGGATTCAAAAAATGGCTGGGTAATTTTTATGATGTAATGTTGCCGGGTGAAGCCAATGAAGACTATGCAGAATTTTTCAGAAATAAAATCAGAGAGAGAGTTCATGATCCAGTCGTAGCAGAACTTCTTGTACCTAAAGATCACATGTTTGGATCAAAACGGCTTCCTTGTGAAAGTGGATACTACGAAGTATACAANCAAGATAATGTTTTACTGGTAGATGTGAAAAGTGCACCTATCGAGCGCATCACCCAAACGGGGNTCAAAACAACNGATAATGAATACGAATTTGACGTNATTATTTACGCTACTGGTTTCGATGCTATTACTGGGTCCTTANTAGGNATAGACATTTATGGAAGAAACGGAGAATCATTACGAGAAAAATATGTTGATGGTCCTAAAAGTTNTATGGGANTAATGAGCGCCGGCTACCCCAATCTTTGGACGGTTAATGCCGCTTCAGTAGGAAACTTCCCAAGAGCTGCAGAACCACTTGTAGGATGGGTAATAGAAGCCATAGAGTACATGCGAGCAAATGAGTTTCAAACTATTGAGCCTTCGTCACAATCAGAACAAGACTGGGGACAGCATGTAAAAGAAGAAGGGGCAAAAATACTGAGGTCTCAAGCAGACTCTTGGTTCGTAGGAGCCAATATACCTGGCAAAGCTCGAGGACTATTGACCGCCCCTGACAGTGCACCTGTAATGAGGGCGAAACGGGAAGAAATTGCTAATAACAATTACGAAGGATTTGTCCTGAAATAAAATATTAGTCCTATAATATGATATCAACTTACCCTAAGTCGTCTAGACAATCCCTTATATCTTTGTAAATACACGAGAAAATTGGTACATCGAACAAAGTGTATGGTCGCGCCTTAGATTCTCGTAAGTCTTTTACCAAGTCTAAAAACGTTCCAGGATCATCAGTTTCAAATCCAAGAACAAACTCCTGGTCGTCTAGTCCAAACGAATATGATGTACTAATTTTGACATTCGGATATTTGTGTCCTACTTCGAAATGTTGAGTCATCATCTTTTGACGTTCTTCAAAACTTAATTGATACCAATCATGAGTCTTTGTAAACGGATATAGAAATAGGTATTTCCTACCAATGATCCTCATAGCTGCAGAAGTCCCTTCTTGTCCTTCGTGTACGTGTTCACTTACATAAGGAGATTGATTTGTCATAGCAAAATAGGAATGAGGCATATCCAGATATCCACCTAAGGAAGAAGTGTTTACTGAAGCCATGAATTCATTAATCGCTTCTATGCTTTCACTAACTTTCCATATGACAAGATCTACATCGCCTCTAGTACCTACGGTAGAATACGAGGCCCAATACATCTTATCTTCAAATCTTCTTATTATTTCGCAAAATTCAGTTTTAGAGTCTTCTCTATCTTCTTTCGGCAATCGTTTCCATTCGGGTCTTACCTTGAACAAACTGTATTTAACAAACATTCGAGTATCCGGTGCTGTAGACATAAATAGTAAACCTCTAACTAACCAATTAACCTAACAATTATACAGTAAACAATGGATTACTTTCACCCAACTCTTCAACTATCTTACGTGTTACAATCGCACTAAAAGTTAGAGGGGAAATTATGGCTTTATTAGGAAAAGGAAACTACGAATACTTAGTTGTAGAGAACTGGGCACATCTACCAGAAACCTACGCACTAAAGGAAACTGCTGGAGTTGCCACAGACGCAAATGACAATGTCTACGTCTTCAATCGAGGCGACCATCCGATGATGGTGTTTAATAAAGATGGAGAATTCATAAAGTCTTGGGGCGAAGGAGTTTTCCCTAGGGCACATGGAATTACCATGTCCCCAGATGGAAACGTTTTTTGTACAGATGATGGAGATCATACGGTAAGGAAATGCACTTTAGATGGCGACATTTTATTCACCTTAGGGATTAGCGGGACACCAAGTGAATTCATGAGTGGTAATCCATTCAATCGATGTACCCACGTCGCATTTGACCCTAAAACAGCAGATTTTTATGTTTCAGATGGCTATGGCAATGCAAGAATACACAAATATTCAGCTGACGGTGAATTGATGTTCTCCTGGGGAGAACCCGGAAACGATCCCGGTCAATTCAACATTGCCCATAATGTATGCACAGATAAAGAAGGATGGGTATACGTAGCAGATAGAGAAAACCATAGAGTGCAAATTTTTGACTCTAATGGGAAATTTGAAACTCAATGGGTTAATATGGCGAGACCTTGCGGACTATATATCGATAGCGAAAACGATCTTGTATACATAGGTGAATTGGGATCAGCAATAGGACCGAACCATGACGCACTTAATCTAGGACCTAGGGTCAGCATATATAAGACTAATGGTGAACTCATAGAAAGGCTAGGAAATAAACCGGAAGGGGAAGCACCAGGCCAATTTATAGCTCCTCACGGTATATGTGTAGATTCAGAACGTTCAATCTATGTAGGGGAAGTATCATGGACGCACACTGGAAGCCATTTGAACCCTCCAAGAGAAATCAGATCCTTACAAAAGTTAGTCATTAATAAATCGTAATTAGCGGAGGAACAATGAAAATCAATGTTGGAAGTCTCACTAGAGACGCCTTGGAAGCAAAAGGTGTAACAATAGTCATAGATGTCTTTAGAGCTTTCACAACCGCTGCGATAGCATTTGAAAGAGGAGCTTCCCAGATTACTCTTGTAGCTGAAGCTGAAGACGCTCTCGAACTGTATAAGTCGGGATATGGTCAAGTATTGATGGGAGAAGTGAATGGTGCGAAACCCGAAGGTTTCGATTTGGGAAACTCTCCTCACGAAGCAAGCAAATTCAAATTCGAAAATATGGATATAGTACAATCCACTAGAGCTGGAACCGTAGGAGCTGCTGCCTCTTCTAAAACCGCTTCAGAAATATTTTTAGGCTCTTTTGTGGTAGCTAAAGCAACAGTGAACGAAATACTTCGAATTAATCCCCCTGAAGTATCCATTATTGCTATGGGAGACCAAGGAGTTATCAAGTCCGATGAAGACGAGCAATGCGCTTTTTATCTTAGAAATCTGCTAGAGGGCAGGGACCCTGATACTGAGTCAGTAAGAAAGCTGATTATGACAGGAGGCGCGACCCAGAAATTCTATGATTCTTCCCAATCCCAATACTTGCCTGAAGATGTAGACTGGGCATTAAAATTTAATAATTTCAATTTTAGCATGAAGGCTAATGTAGAAGATGGTCACTTAGTAGCCCGCAAAGTGAATCCTTAATCTTAGAATCTATCCAATTTTAAGTGCTCTAATCCTTGGATGCTAGCAACATTGCCTAAAATCATATCTACAATCCCGTGGCTCATTGCGGCACTCCAAAGTATACCTTTTCTGCCTGCGCCTGTAGCGATAAACAAATTAGAAAAACCTGATACTTTATCTACAATAGGCATTGAATCAATGCACAATGGTCTAAGACAAGCAGTATGATGAACNAGTCTTGATTCGTCCAGACTNGGTATCATAGTCAATAANTCCATCATTATTTGATCTCGCGCTTCATTAGTCGTATTTTCATCGAATCCGACTTCCTCTTCTGTAGTACCAGCCCAAATAAGTCCATCTGGTTTGAGTCCTACATAATTGCTTTGATGAAACACAGAAGTNTTTATATTAATACCAGGGGCATCCAAGCGAAGAATTTGACCTTTCAANGGTCTTACAGGAATATCATAACCAATCCATTCCGACGCCTTTTGGCTCCAAGGCCCCATAGTTAATAATGTGACGTCAGCCAAATGTTCTGAAGATTCTGTCTTAACTCCAGAGCATTCGTCACCTGNAAACAGCAAATCAGTAATCCCTCTAGTGATAATAGTAGTTCCTAATTTTTCTGCTGCAGTCGCTGCTGATAAAGTTAGCTTATATGGTTCTACTGAACTCTGATCTTTGATCAAAGTTGCGCCTATGCATTCTGGATTCACCAGTGGTTCAATATCAAGGAGATCTTTACCTGTAACCCAAGATACTTCAAACCCTTCTATATTTTTCTGCCATTTAATCTCAGATTGTAGCTTATTTGCTTGCTCTGAAGTAAAAGCTAAGTTCAATTTATCATTACTTTGATAATTGGTAGGTATGCCACTTATTTCCTCTATTGCCGGGATAAGAGACTTATGTGCATGGAAGGATGATAATGTGAACCCAAGTANTGGGTCAGGTATGCCTGATCCNTCTAATGCACTCATTTCGCCAAAGGCAAACCCAGANGCATGGCTTCCAGGAGAATCAGGATCAAAAATAAAAACTTCATGGCCAGATTTTGACAAAAGAAATGCAGACAAAGTACCTACAATTCCTCCCCCTACTATATTAATTNTCATTTATTCATCCTTTTTATTTATTCCCTGCCCGTTGAACAGGAGAAAAACTTCGTCTATGTATATCACATGGACCATGTATAGACAAAGCTTCCATGTGCAGCTTTGTACCGTATCCTTTATTAGAAGCGAAATCATATTGAGGATAAAGCTCATCAATAGCAGTCATAATTTCGTCACGATGCACTTTAGCAATGATAGAAGCCGCAGCTATGGAATAGCTACTAGAATCGCCTTGCTTTATTAATTGGTATGGTTGATTCCATGAACTTATTGGCACATAGTCCAACAACAAATAATCAGGTACATCATTNAATGAATCGATCGCTTGTTTCATAGCCANTTCAGTGGCTGTTGTAAGTCCCACTTGGTCTAGTTCCTGCGCATTGACTAAACCTAACGCCCAATCTTTTGCNTTTATTTTAATCAATTCCGACAATTCTAATCGAATNGNAGGACTAAGCTTTTTACTATCATTTACCCTAGTAATCCATTCAGAATCAACAATATCAAATACTACAGCTCCAGCTACAAGTGGACCNGCAAGACAACCTCTTCCTACCTCATCTANCCCACATACACTGGCGTANCCCATTGTTACTACCGATCTTTCGTGATTNAAATTTGCCATATAGAATAAATTATTGCNCAGCAACCATGTCTAGTGATCGATCAATTACTCCACCACCTACTAACACNTCATCCTTGTAAAAAACTACAGCTTGGCCNGGGGTGATTGCTCTTTGAGCAACATCGAATTGGATNATTGCCTCNTTAGTTTGCATACTTANTATCTTCGCNGGANTTTCTTCCGANTTATATCTGATTTTGACTGTGACATCTTGCGGGAAATTTTTGAATACATCNCTAGTNAAATTTACTCCANTTGCCACAAGANAGTCCTTAAATANAGCACTGTCAGGNCCTACTATNACNCTTCGTTGTTCTATATTTATGTCAACTACATATAAAGGATCTTCNGAGGCAATNCCNAAACCTCNNCTTTGTCCAATNGTGAAAAACTCTATTCCNTTGTGAGTAGCNAGNACGTTACCCTCCAGATCAACAATTTCCCCAGGNNTTGCTTCAATTTTTGTCTTTAAAAATTCTTTATANTCACCAAAAGGTATGAAGCATATATCTTGGCTGTCTGCTTTTTCTGCATTNGGNAATTTNNNNTCTANGGCGAATCGTCTGATTGNTGNTTTATCATATGACCCACATGGCATNAACGTNGTACTNAATTCTGACTGNCCCATTCCGAAAAGGACATATGACTGATCTTTANTCTCGTCGATNCCNTTCTTCAACANATACTGCCCNTTATCTTCTTCTATACGAGCGTAATGACCCGTAGCTACGTAATCAGCNCCCAAAAGTANCGCTCTATGTCGCAAAAAATTAAACTTTATTTTATCGTTACAGGCGATGCACGGNTGAGGCGTTCTTGCTTTTTGATATTCATTACAAAAATAATCAATTACATGCTCTTGAAATTCTTTCTGNACGTTAAAAACATAATGAGGGATACCTAATATNCCACACACTTTTCTAGCATCTTCCACATCATCAACAGTGCAGCACCCTTGATAATTTGCTGGTAAATCAGAGGTGTCGAAATCGTAAAGCTTCATGGTTACACCAATTACTTCATAGCCTTGATCCTGAAGCAGTAAACATGCAACAGATGAATCAACACCTCCACTCATAGCTACTATTACTTTTTTTCCGTTACTCATTTCACACTATAGGATATAACTCAGACAAGCCAAACACAATATATNACAGTTTGATCTAAGCTATNTCTAAATCATTTGATATCAGTGATAATAGGTGACAATCAATCTTTGGAGGTTACTAATGAGCATTACTTTCGGAGTATCATTACCCAGTAGAGGACTCTTAGCTAGTCCAGATAATTTAAAAACAACAGCACTNTTAGTNGATAAATTCCAATATGAATCCGGATGGGTGAGTGACCATATAGTAATNCCTCGTAGCATAGATTCAAAGTATCCATANTCTTCTACNGGAGCGAGNCCNTTCTCAGAAGACCANCCATACTTTGAACCCATTTCGGCNCTAAATTTTCTTGCTGGATGCACAAACAAACTTAAATTAGGCACTCATGTTCTTATAGTCCCTTACAGAAATCCTGTATTGACAGCTAAAATGCTNGCCACATTAGACTATTTATCTGAAGGACGGCTGATAGTGGGAGTTGGNGTNGGATGGATGAAAGAAGAATTCGAAGCCCTNGGGNTAGATCATTACGCAGCAAGAGGAATNAAAACTGATGAATATTTATCCATATACAAGTCTGTATGGATGGACGAACCCAGCATGTATAACGGAACNGATTACGCAATAGATAATGTNGGATTTTCTCCCAAACCNTTCCAAACTCCACANCCNCCTCTATGGATTGGNGGNCATTCNAAACCAGCTCTACGAAGAGCNGCTAAATTCGGAGANGCNTGGATGCCTATAGGGCAACGTCCTCCTGCTATTNTGGATCCTNATGAACTNTCTGAAAAATACAAACNGATACAGGAGATGNCAGTTGATAACGGGAGNAGTGAAAATTCTGTAGACTTATGCTTCTCTTCCACTATTAGCTTTAGGGACGAACCTGACAGCAGGGACCACATGATGACTGGTATACCAGAACAAATCGCTGCTGACATACGACTATATCAAGATGTAGGGGTTCAGAACTTCATATTAAGCTTCAATTCTGAAGATATCACCGAACTTCATGAATATATCCAACAATTTGCTGAAGATGTAATTAGTCTCATTCCTAGATGAAATCATACAGAGGGCTGTTGCCCTCTGTATATAAAACTTAATCGGCTGTCACTTCGACCGTTCCAAACTTACGTTCCAATTCATATATGTCATCTAATCCCATTAAGCTAGCAACATCCCATCTGGTGCCATATCGTTCAGGATCTACNCTACCTGTTGATTTCANTTCTTTGAAAGCATCTTTTACTTGCTGATATATCAACCAAATTGTGCTACCACAAATCATGATTTTATATCCAAGTTCNTTCATTTCCTGAGTGGACGCAAGATCACCATTNTATAATCTTGGCATATCTTTCAAATCAGTGGCATATTTATCTATATCTTCTTTAGATTTAATACCATCAACGAACACCAAGTCTGCNCCCGCTTCTATGTATGCTTTACAACGTNTTACAGTATCTTCCCATCCAGTTACTGCATAAGCATCACATCTGGCTATGATTACAAAATCTGGATCNGTNCGTGCNTCTAATGCCGCTTTAATTTTCTGAACATGTTCTTCCATGGGTATNACTTGCTTCCCCTCAAAAAACCCGCATTTCTTAGGNAACACNTGATCNTCCAAATGTATTCCAGCAACCCCAGCCATTTCATATTCTCTGACAGTTCGNCTCACATTAATTGGATTGCCATACCCTGTNTCAGCATCACAAATGACGGGAATATCTACNGCCTGAGCTATATATTTTGCNTTAGCNACCATTTCTGTCATAGTGAGCANACCTACGTCAGTAAATCCTCGTTCTGCNGCAGTACCACAACCTGTCATATACACTGCCTCAAATCCCACTTCTTCTGCGATTTTGGCATGGAGCGCATTCAATATAAATGGGGCTACAATCAGTTTATCTTCTTTCAGTAAATTTCTAAGCTTTGTAGTAGTTTTCATGCATTTCACCTCTTTATCCCAATTTGAACGACTCCAGTATATCCCAGCTGATATCACTACACCATTTTTCGCGCTCCCACTCTTCACTAGCAGTCCTAGAATGATATTTAACCAAGTTCAAAGATTTAACATCAAATGGTGTATCCAAACCAAAATTATCAAACAAGTCTGTAGCCATCTCTAAAGCTTCTTCAAAAACCGTATTACTACCTTGAAAATTCTCTAATACAGGAATTTGTAAAACCCTTCCTTTATTATCAAAATGTTCAATTTTTAATTCTTCGATTAGCCTGCCTCTAATCCCTTCAAATGGGCTATCCCCGTTTGGGTATGTACAATTTATATAAAGATCTGATGTCTCTGCTGTTTGTTTAGTGATTCCAGTAGGGACCAAAACCAAATTCTTGTTGGTGACATCACTGACAATCTGATTTATCAATCCTTTATTAGACTCTATTTCCTCAGGTGTTGATTGAAAGAAATTGATTAAAGGTACATGAATCATAAACATTTCAGCCGTCCAACAACCAAATTGATTACAAAGAATTTGCCTAGAAGTATGAATCAACCTTAAGAAAGATGGATCAGGTATCAAGATGAAACTATAACGAACTGCCATTTATTACGTCTAAAACTCCTTTTGAATGATATGTTCCACCATAATAATCTCAAGTACGAATTATTGAAACCTTATGATATAATGAGCGTCCTGTTGGCCGAGGTGGTGGAATCGGTAGACACGCGGTCTTGAGGGGGCCGTGGGCGCAAGCCCGTGTGGGTTCAAGTCCCGCTCTCGGCACCAAAAGATCAAACCAGGCGACGTAGCCAAGTGGTCTAAGGCGGAGGTCTGCAAAACCTCTATTCGGCGGTTCGAATCCGCCCGTCGCCTCCATTGCTTTACCACTAATTAACCTAAGCCGAGGTGGCGGAATGGTAGACGCGGCGGACTTAAAATCCGTTGCCCTTTAAAGGCGTGTGGGTTCGAGTCCCTCCCTCGGTACCAAATAGACATTGAATGCGAATTATCGAGAATATAAGATAATTTAGCTGCATTGGCCACATGTAAGGAGGAGTAAAATGCCATTTTATACAAACGGTAATGTACAAATTCACTATCAAGATGAAGGCTCTGGATTCCCTGTATTATTTACCCCTGGTGGAGGACTGAATTCCCATATGGGTAATTGGCCCACACAAGTCATAAATGTTATGGAGGAATTCAAAAACGATTTTAGGTGCATTACTATGGATCAACGTAATGCTTACGGCGGGCAATCTAAAGGACCAATCCCAGTAGATGATCCTTGGGGAGCTTTTGCAGATGACCAACTAGGACTTATGAGCCATCTGGGAATTGAAAAGTTTGGGTTCATGGGATTCTGCATTGGGGGACCTTTCGCTCTTAAACTTATTGAGCGAGCACCAGAAAGAGTTACCGCGGCGGTACTGTGCCAACCAGTCGGACACAACGCTGAATTCCCTGATTCCATGTATGATTCTGGGAGAGATCTTTGGGCTCCTGAATTACTTAGTCAGCGTTCTGACCTGAATATGGATCAATGTAATGCATACTTAAATAATTTGTATCGCATAGAGCCAAATGCCGACTTTGTATACAGTGTGTCACGAGACTTTGTTAGCAATTGCGGTACGCCGATTTTAGTAATGCCAGATAACACCCCTTCTCATTCCTATGAAGCTGCAATTGAAGTAGCAGAGCTTGCACCTGGAGCAAAATTAACAGTTTACCCGTGGAAAGAACAAGAAGACATTAAAGCTGATACTATAAATCAGGTACGTCAATTCTTGTCTACTCACCAATCTTAAAACTAGGTGCATTTATCATGAGCTTAATAACTGATATCAAAGTTGAAATACCAGACTATAACCATATGAGCCAAGTTATGGTTTATGTAACATCTGAGTCTGGGCACGTAGGCGTAGGTGAAGCCTGGTGGGGCATACCAAGCGCTGATAACCCTGGTTCAACTTCAATACCAATAGCTAACGTGATAGAGCACCTGCTAGCCCCTAGATTAATCGGCAAATCATCGCGAAATATCGAAAAACATTGGTTCGACTTATGGGACTATGGCTATAGATATGCAGACGAAGGAATATTCTTGATGGGACTATCTGGAATAGATATAGCCTTGTGGGATCTACTTGGCAAAGAGTTAAACACATCCGTCTGCCAACTCTTGGGAGGACCTGTCCATGAAAAAATCCCTGGATATGCTAGTCTCCCAGCCTTACGAGACCCAGAAGTTGTACTCAGTGAAGTCAAGAGAGCTATGGATGCTGGTTTTTTCGCGGTCAAACTGCACGAACTAGATCCAATACATGTACATAACATCCGAAGAGAGTTTGGAAATGACTTACACATCATGGTAGATGTGAACGGTCACTTCAACAAAATAGAAGCAATCGAAGTAGGGAAAGAACTAGCCAAAGGTAATGTAACTTGGTACGAAGAACCTGTCCGTCCTATGAGAGATCATGCCGCTATCAAAGAAGTGGGAGACCGAGCAAATGTGCCGATAGCTGCAGGAGAGAATGAATATACATTAAAGAACTTTGAACAGATTCTACAGTCCAAAGCTCTCACTTATTTACAACCTGAAATAACCAAAATCGGAGGAATCACAGCAGCAAAACGCATCACAGGCCTTACGGAACTTTATAACACAGCTTTGTCCCCTCATAATATGAGAATCGGTCCTGCATTGAGCGCTTCCATACAATGGGGATTTAACTCACCTATGACTGCTTGGCAAGAAGTACCATGGGTTAGATATGAATTTGCCGCACAATACAAATTGCCGGCTGTAGAAGATGGATACGTATTGCCTCCAACGGAACCAGGAATAGGTTTAATAAAGTAAACTTTATCCTGTCTGCATAATTTCAGATATAACAAAAGTTCCATCTGTCCACGTAGGTTCTTCCTTAATATGCTCCATTAATTGTGTGAATTCAGCACCTTGTTCAGGATCATTAGCATTAGATAAATGAGCTTCTTTACTTTCAAAGATTGCTACACCAATCCAATCTTTATCTTCATCAGGATCCATTAGAAACCAAGCAACCATACCTTTTGGTACACGTTCTGATTGCTTGAACAGATCTAATAATAACTGTTCATGACCTTCTTTAACCTTAATGTTGAAAATAGTACCGTACATATAAACTCCTCAAAACGTTTTAATTTATACTCGTGTATATATTAATACAGTAAATATTACTGTTAATCTAACAATCTCTCAAAATTATATCTATGTGTTAATTAATAACCTATATGTAAAGATTATCTTTCAAACCAAAACCAGTCACAGCTACTAGCACGCTTTCTTTTTTTGCAATAATTCCATCCCGAATCAAATATTCCAACCCTGCAAATGCAGATGAAGATGTTGGCTCACAATATATTCCATTCTCTTGAGCCAAAATCTTCTGCCATTCTAAAATAACTTCGTCATCAACTGCGGCGGCATGCCCTCCTGTCTCCAGTAGAATTTCTCCGATTAATTTTGACCGAGGAGGATTACTAACTGATATACCTCCAGCGACAGTGATTCCAATAGGTTCTTCCTTGCGATTACCTGAAAACAGGTTAACCAACGGCTTAACAGCAGAAGCTTGCACCACATGCATCTTAGGCATTTTTGATATAACACCTTTAAAAATAAGTTCTTTGAACCCTAACCAGGCACCAATATATAAGCTTCCATTACCTACCGGCATAATTATATGTTCTGGCATTTCTCCCAAATTATGTCTTGCAATTTCATAAGCAAATGCTTTAGTACCTTCTAAAAAATACGGGCTCAATTTATGGGCTCCGTACACGTATCCCTTTTCGTCTACAAAATCAGAGGCAGCGTCTGTAACCATTTCCCGAGTTCCTTCAATCTTGTGCGCAATTGCTCCATATACTGATATCTGATCTAACTTTGGCTGAGGAGCAGAGCTGGGTACAAAAATATGGGCTGTAATACCTGCTTTACCACAATAAGCAGCAACCGATGATCCTGCATTCCCAGAAGAATCCTCTACCAAGTTAGCAATATTAAATCCTTTAGCTACAGAAATCATCATTGCAGTTCCTCGATCTTTAAAGGATCCTGTGGGATTCATGAATTCTAATTTGGCAAATATATTTCCGCAGGGTAACCGTGACCCCAATTTATCCATTTTTATTACTGGAGTGTTTCCTTCACCTAAACTAACAAGTGCGTTACAGGAATAAACAGGAATTTCCATGTGGGGGTTCGTTGAAATTTCTCCGTATTTAACCAATAACGGTTCACCACATACAGTGCATGCTAACAATCGCATATCAGGCGGAAAGGATGCTCCGCAACTTGAACAATAGAGCGATATATCTTTACGAATTGATGTTGAGACTTCTGACATTCAAAATTAAATAATGTTTTTTTTTGCGTTGTTTTTTTATGTTATGTACCCGACCTTTATCATTATAATAGGTTTTAGATTCTAAGTGGTATATATAATCCCACAAGGTTAATTGCCATGAAACATACAGTGTCATATGCCTGTGACAAATGTAGAAATTCTTCTTACGAAGAAGGCGACATGAGAGTCACAGGCGGATTCTTAACTAAAATTTTTAACATTCAAAATCGTAGGTTCACCTTTGTATCCTGCACAGAATGTGGCTACACAGAATTCTACAAACGTCAAAACTCTGGTGTTATTTCTAACGTCATAGACCTGTTTACTAATTAAGGTCTATTTATAATGAACCGTCTATAACAATATCTAATAGTACAGGCTTATCCAATTTAGACGCCCGAACCACTGCATCTTTAATATCTTCTGGATCTGTAATTCTTTCAGATTCCATACCCATACTTTTAGCTATAGCCGCCATATCAAATGGACTAGGAAAATCCGAATAAGGTAAACTACCACCTGCAGGTTCGACATTCAATATGTCCTGTTGATAGATATTAAAATTCACTTTTAGTACCCTATACATACCATTATTGAGAATTACAAACACGCAAGGTATATTGTCATTTACCGCCGTCCAGAGACCTTGAACGGTCATCATCGCTGAACCATCCCCTATTAGCCCAAATACTTTCCTGTCTGGATACCCACATTGGGCACCCATTGTGACACCTATCCCTCCGCCAATCGATTGTCCTCTGTATCCTACAATGTCGCCTCGTTCTATACCTTCTAGATACTCTCTTACAATTGCCCTATTACTAATGGAATCATCAACAACGACCGCATTTTCAGGTAACCCCGCTACAAATTCATGCATCATGCGAGCCACTGACATTGGTTTATCATTCCATTTGTTTTTCGTGCTCTCAACAAAAGAATCTTGTTTGTACTTTTTTTCATCCAATGTTCGTTGCAATCTTTTCTCAATAATAGAAGAATCAATAGTCCTCATTTTGTCAGAAACATTATGATTCAGTTCCTGTAGACCCATTTTACAATGGGAAATAATTCCTATATTCGTAGGTTCTGATTTCCCTATGTTAACTGCGGAGGAATCTATATGTATCAATGTAGATTCTTCGTTTAGAATCACATCCCCCCAATAAAACAGTTCTTCAAATGCATTCATACCTACAGCAATCACTGTGTCACAGGCTTTTAAAGATTCTCTGTTTGCAGAATTACGCAAATTCAATATTCCTAGATATTGTTTATGGGTCGTTGGGAATGAGACTTCTGCTCCTCTAAACTGATACGCGGGCAAGCCGAGCATTTCAGCCAATCTCACCGCCTCACCAACCGCATCATCATCAGAGACACGATCTCCTACTATTAGAACAGGATTCTCTGCTTTAATTAATGAATCGGCTGCCTGTTCTATGCTATCTAGATCAGGTCGTATTTTATCTGATGTGTATCTCGAAGGTATGATATTCATCTCTGCAGAATCCTCTAAAGCATTCGCTGTCAATCCAATATACACCGGCCCTTTAGGATGGGTATTTGCCTCATTAAAAGCTCTCCTGATTGCCCCAGGTATTTGATCTGGATGAGTTAGCTGAATTGACCATTTTGTTACAGGCTTTACCAGCTCTGCTAGGTCTGTAGTACCTTCAACTACTTTACGGATGTCGTAGTTGGCAGAAGTGACAACCATTGGAGTCCCTGAATTTAAAGCGTCGAGCATCAAAGCTATTCCATTGGCAAGGCCACTGTCTACGTGCAAGCTTACCAAAGAAGGTTTTTGAGTTGCACGCGCGTAAGCTTCACCCATTCCAACCGCAACGCTTTCCTGAAGAGCCATTATATAAGTGAATTCAGGATAGTCAGGCAGCATATCAATTATAGGGGCTTCACTAGTCCCTGGATTCCCAAATATATGAGTTACTCCCTCTGCTTTAAGCATTTCTAACAAAGCCATTTTGCCTGTCATAATTTCTGCCATGGTTCCTCCTATTTACAATGCCCAGAATACCTCTGGTTTATATAATATTATTTATGTGATTGCCTCAATGATACTAAGACATGCATTGGACATAACTTTTTTCTGGTCAGGATCCAATGGATATTCTTGAGATGAAAATTTAGCTATAACTATTTTGTTATTAACATCAACAAACATATATTGCCCGTAAATACCTACACAGAACACTATTGGATTTGTTTGATGCAACGTATACCACTGGTTCCTATAAGTAATTGGCATGCCATTGAAATATTCGGCGAAGTTTCCTGACTCCCAAGCTCTCTTATCTCCGTCAAATAATTGACCTAACCATTTGTTTGAAATTATTTGTTCTTTATCTCTATATCCCCCATTAGCTACCAAATTGCCTAGCAATGCCAAATCTCTCAATGACATATTTATGCCGCCTGCTGTTCTAGGTGAACCAGATGAATCGATGGTTACAAAGGCAGAATCATTTGCGCCTATAGGTTTCCATAACACTTCTGACATCACCTCTTGAAATGTCTTGCCAGTAGAACGCTCTATCACCCATCCCAACAGATCACTGTTAGGAGAAGTATATTTAAAGATCTGCCCATGTGGGTCAGATCTTCGACCCATACCTGCCAAAAATAACTTTAAATCCTGTTGACCGTTAATATCATTCTCTGGCGGATCCCAATTAGTTGATCTTCTATAGGCTATCATTGGTCCAGAGGTCGCATAGTAATCTTCGTCAAAATCCACCGCCGCAGTCATATCCAAAAGATTCTGAACCGTGCAATCGGAATACCCTGAATCCTTTAATTCGGGCAAACACTCTCCTATAAGAATATTGGCATCTATTTCTTTTCTATCAATTAATATGCCTGTTACTAATCCCAATACTGATTTTGAAACAGACATCAATATATGCTTCGAATTTTTATTCATCCCATTCAGATATCTTTCATAAACAATTTCTTGATCTTTAATTACAATGAAACCATCAGTGAAACTTTGATTAAGAAATTGATCAAAACTGATTTCTGAACCATCATTGCCTTGAACTACAATATGTTCTATAGGTTGTAAGTTTTCAGGAAGACTCCATGTGTTCGAGGGATCATTTTCAATATCTACTGATTCCACCAATTCAGAAACATGCTGAAATGCCCATCTGTTATATGGAGGAAACCTCCAGTTAGACAAATCTACTTTAGACTTAATATCATCTTTATTATCGTTCAATTACACCCCTCTTGATTTCAGCCATTTATCAAATTCCAATTTCGTATTAGGATCCGTAGGAGGATAAAGTCCAAATATAGGATGATTGTTCTTTACACGTTCCTCAACAAAATTCTCAAAAATCGTCATCTCATATGCTTCAAATGCAACTTCATTACATAGCTCCTGAGGTATTACTATCACACCATCTCCGTCTCCCACTACTATGTCACCTGGATAGACAGCAACTCCGCCACATCCGATAGGTACATTTAGGTCAACGGCATGGTGCTTAGTCAAATTAGTAGGAGCAGAAGCGCTAGATTGGTATGCATGAAAATTCAATTTAGCAATATCTGCAGAGTCTCTGAAACCACCGTCTGTAACTATTCCTGCCGCACCTCTTACCATTAACCGAGTAACCAATATATTCCCTGCTGATGCAGCACTGGCATCACCCCTACTATCAATAACCATAACATGGCCAACAGGGCATTCTTCTACTCCCTTCCTCTGAGGATGTTTCGTATCCTCAAATACACTCAAAACATCTAAGTCTTCTCGAGCAGGGATATAGCGTAAAGTATAGGCTTCTCCTACCATAGAACAGGAAGCCTCGTTCATAAGTTTGGGGCCCATCATAAACGCATTCCGTAACCCTCGCTTAAACAACACTGTCGAAAGAGTAGCAGTACTAACACTCTTTAGTTTTTCTCTATTATCGTTTGTAAGCATATCTATCTAAACCATAGTCATTCATTGATGTTATAAACTTTCACCGCTGTGTCATGAAACATGGCAGCTCTTTCAGATTTCGAGTAGCTTTTAGACAATATCTTAAATGCGTTATATAGAACATTGAAGGAATAAGAAACTTTATCAGGAGGGAAATTACATTCAAACATGCACCTTTCAGGACCAAATTTTTCAATGCAATACTCGAGAAGTGGCGCTAAATCTTCAGCTAGACTTATCGAATCAATAGGTTGTTCTCTGGTATACCAGTCAAAACCATACCTAGGTTGTCCTAACCCCCCTAATTTCATATATACATTAGGACATTCTGCCAATGTATCTATATTTCTTTTCCACTCAGGAATAACTTCATCATCCCGATGACCGTAAGGGCCAACTCTTAGAAGTCCCCCTATGTGGTTAGACACAATTGTCAAATCTGGAACTGCATTTGCAAAAGCAGCTAATTCTGGAAGTTGAGGAAAATAAACGGTGTTATCCAAAGTAAGCCCTTTTTTTGCAAGTATCTTAGCGCCTTGTTGAAATTTGGGATCAAGTAATTGTTCTTTCTTAGCTCGATTTTCTACTTCTGGATGGCTGTCCCAACCACATGCATACCTAATGCCTCTAAATCTGTTTGGGCTGGCTGCTTGTAAAGCATCCAAAACTACTTCAACTTTATCTCCCAAGTTCAAATCAGCCTTTCCAACTATTGCAGCAGCAGCTTTATAATCTCCATATAAACCGCTAGCACTCGCAGCAGCCAATCCCTGTACAAATTCAACTTCTCCAACAGAACGCAATTCCACCGGACCATCCAATTTATACATAGCTGTTGTCTCTATGAATACCGTAGACTTAACGTTATGTCCACTGCTTATATCTGCGATTAATTCATGCAGAAGATATCTTTGATATGGAATTCTGATCGATCTGTAATCCCAAAAATGATGATGAGGGTCACAAATAGGTAAATCAGGTTCAATCGTTTCTTCCTGTGTTAAAGCTAGCCACTCTAAATCCCCATACGGCATAATTCCCTCCATCAACGTCATTTATACAACTAGCTAAATATTACCATTTATGTAAAATTAAGCATAACTAAAATCATAGTGAACAACGAAATCATTATATTGAAGGGAGTAACCAGTTAATGGAGCAATTTGTTACCAATGAAGAAATCATCCAAAGAGCCCGACAGAATCTAGCAGACGGACCATGGAATTACCTAGTCGGCGCGACAGAATCAGAAACTACCATGAGGCGAAACCGTCTAGCTTTTGATCGGATAGCATTTCAACCTAGAGTACTAGTAGATGTTTCAACAGTTGATCTCACAACTTCCATACTAGGTTACAAAATTGATCTACCGATAATGATGGCTCCCATTGGGTCACTACAGGTATTTCATCCGGAAGCCGCTACAGCCGTATCAAAAGCAGCGGAAGAGATGTCTACAATTCATGTTGTAAGTTCCGTTACACAACCTTCATTAGAAGAAACCGCGTCCTGTGCAGATAATACCAAGTTCTATCAACTCTATATCCACGGGGATTGGGAATGGACCAAAAATATGATAGATCGCATTACAGAAGCAGGATATAAAGCTCTCTGTATTACTGTAGATTCCGCAAGTTACAGTATTAGGGAAAGACCTATGCTAAGCCGGTGGGTGCCTATGTCGAGAAGAAATCCTCCTGAACCTCATTGGCAAGCTTCGGTCACATGGGAAACTTTAGATATGATAAAGAATTATTGCAAGCTTCCTTTAATAGTTAAAGGTATAGCTACGCCGAACGATGCCACACTGGCGGTAGAACATGGTGTGGACGTAGTGTGGATATCTAACCATGGAGGCAGACAGTTAGATCATGGATTAGGAACTCTAGACATGTTACCTGCTATCAATGATGCCATAAAAGGTAAAACACAAATCGTGTTAGATGGAGGAATTCAACGAGGTAGCGATGTAGTCAAAGCAATAGCTCTTGGCGCAGATGCCGTTGCCATAGGTAAAATGCAAGGCTGGGGAATCGCAGCTAATGGTACTCAGGGATTGGTCAGATTGTTGAGTGTTCTTAGGCAAGAAATAGAAATCACCATGAAACTCCTGGGAGTTACTAATCTTTCATCCATCACAGACCAATATGTTTGCGAGGCCATGCCTACTACAGAACCACACGAAATGAGTTCATGGGTTAACATGCCTAAGAATCGGATACAATAATTCAAAAATACATAATTTATAAACTTTAGGAGTTATTACATATGGAAAACAAAACAGTCGTCATCATCGGTGGTGGTATAATCGGCAGTGCCATAGGCTTCCAATTGTCATCTCTAGGTAACAAAGTTGTGATAGTAGACAAAGGTCCTTTTCAGGAATCATGTTCGGCACATTCTTTCGCATGGGTGAATGCATCTTCAAAAAGTCCGATAGGGTATCACAGTTTATGTAGAACTTCTGTGAACAAATGGCCTACATTCGCCAAACAGCTGGGTACAGAAGTAGGTCTAAACCTGAACGGCACTATCAAATGGGAAAACAGTGAAGAAGGAGCAGACTTAGCTAGGCAACGTGTAGAAACTCTACAATCCTGGAATTACCCTGTTCAAATAGTTGACGAAGATTTTATAAAGGCTAAAGATCCTTCAATAAACATTAAAAATATGACCTTTGGGCAATATATACCAAATGAAGGTCATGTGGAACCTAAACGAGTTATAGACGCATGTCAATTCAAAATCAAAGAAAATGGTGGCGAAATCATAAACAGCTGTGCTGTCACAGGATTTCAAAAAGATGCTGGTAGCCAAAGGATAACGGGGGTAATTTCCTCAACCGGAACCATATCTTGCGATACTGTAGTGATCGCAGCAGGTACAGGAACACAGCAGCTTGCTGATTTACTTGATATATACATCCCATTACTAGAAAGTCCCGGCGTAGTAGCATGGACAGATCCCCAACCTAAAACATTGCATGGGATTATTATGAGCCCGGCTATCAACGACGGAACGTACCCAGGGAATGATGAACAATCTGAGGTTCACATTCGCCAAAGAGTAGACGGTTCATATCAAATGGTCAATGAACGAGGTGGAATCGGGAATCATCATGAACAAAATGATGATTCTCAGGAAAAGGCGGAGAACTTATTACTCCACTTAACTGAATATTTCCCACAATTGAAGACAGCTACGGCAATAGCCGAACCAGTTGGATATCGTCCAATGCCTGAAGACAAGTTCCCAGTCTTGGGATACGACGAGAGTTGGGGGAATGTATACATTTCAGTAATGCATAGCGGGGTAACTTTAGCCGCATTAGTCGGTGAATACGTAGCCACAGAAATCAACTATGACGTTCAAATTCCGGAACTCGAGGAATATAGGCCTGCAAGGTTCAAAAAATAAAATCATCTGGAGAATTGTTAGATATGACACAACCCAATAATATAGTTGTAATTGGTGCTGGAATAGTTGGCACATCTATAGCAGTTAATCTATTGCAATATGGATCTAAAATAACGCTCATCGATAAAGACACTCAGACTAATGGAGCATCCCGACTTTCTTTCGCATGGATCAATGCTGCAGGGAAAACGCCATTTGATTATCATGATTTAAATAGGCGATCTATGGAAATGTGGCCAAGGTACGGTCAGTCTTTAGGAACTAACGTAGGACTAAAATTGGGGGGTACAGTCACATGGGAAACTTCAGATGATAGGGCAACAGCATTAATTCAGAAAGTTGAACGCGCTCAGTCATATGGATATCCTATCAGGCTTGCCAGTCAATCCGAACTGCAAATTCACGAACCTAATTTAGTGATTGAAAATGTCAAAGCTGCTTCAATATGTGAAATAGAAGGGCAAGTAGAGCCACCAAGAGTCATCCAAGCTGCCATAGATAAGATAATCGAATCTGGAGGAGAAGTATCATTGGGCGAATCATTTGAAAGCTTCGAATTTGACGATACGAATCACCAAATTGTGGGAGTAAAAACAAATAACCGCACCCTGCCTTGTGACGTGGTAGTGATAGCAGCAGGCATAGACACGACTGAGATAGGATATAAAGCCAACACATTCCTGCCTCAGTCAACTAGCCCTGGGGTAGTAGTCAAAACCAGTCCAATGCCACCGCTGCTAAACGGAATAGTCTATGCTCCATCATTAGAAGAATATGGTAGAGAAGTGCATATGAAACAACTTATTGACGGTACATTCGTAATAGGAGAAGGTGAACAAAGTAGCAAAAATACAGATGATTCAATCGACAACGCTAGAAGACTTGTAGAATTTGCCACCCAATACCTTCCTCAATTAGGTGACGCCGAGCCTAGGGTTGAACCAATTGGATATAGGCCAATGCCATTAGATGGGTTTCCTGCAGTTGGGTTTGTCAAAGAAACTCCCAACGCATATATGGCTGTTACTCATAGCGGGGTAACTCTAGCTCCTTTGATTGGAGAATTGGCATCAATTGAAATAACTCATGGGGTGTCGACTCCACAATTAGATGCATTCAGACCCAATCGCTTTAACCGAGATGGAACAGGTGGAAGAAAAGATTCTCCTAGTCACACTGATGATAATGGCCAAGGGATTCATTAATCACGATTAACAGCTACCAATTTACGTAATGACAAATTATTTGACCAAAGTAACAACTGGCCCAATATAGTCACAGGTATGATTAAAATACCATGAACAAGTAGTGCGAATGCTGAACCAACGGACCTATTGATAGACCCCCCAGTGTTAAAAACTACCACTTCACGAGCTGTTAACTCAAATATTCCAACTCCTCCAGGAGCAGACGGGATAGAACTTACCAAATTTGCTAGTGATGTAACTAGAGTCATACTGGAGAACAGCTCTACATAATTGAAGTCATGGAATTGCATAAATCCCATAGCGTATCCAATAATGCAAAAAACTGTTATCTCAGATATCCAAACTGGTAAAGATGCCAAGAATAATAACAGTAAACTTTTAGGGCTCTTAACTGCTGTCAGTCCTGATTCCACCAAATCACTAAAATCAATTAACTTATCTTTTAACTTAGCAGGAGCTAGGATAGTTAAAACGGTGGTAGTTTTTTTAATTAAAACTGGATTGTGAGCAGAATACACCATTAATACAAACATGATCAGGAATACACCAATGAGTATAGAAAATCCTAAAGTCAAATATTGCTGAGTGAGTCCTGTCAGTAAAGTCTGCGCATTCAACGAGATTATAACTAATAAAAATCCAATCAATACTACTGCATCAAGTATCCTTTCAACAAAAACGGTAACCAACACCGTGGTCTTACTAATATTATATTTTGTCCCCAAGAAATAAGCTCGCACAAATTCACCTATGCGCATCGGTAATATATTGTTCACCATATATCCAATGCACACTGCCTGAAACAAGTTATAAGGTGAAATACCTCGGAAGTTACTTAACAACATTTTCCATCTAAGCGTTCGAAACAGTAACGACAAGAAGTATATACCTATAGCTGGCATTAAAAAGCTTACACGCAAAGACGTAAAGGAACTAAGCATCCTATCGAATTCCGCGGTAGCCACGAAAAATATGAGGATCACCAAAGTGATTACTGACAATACTAGGTATTTCACATTTCTATCCACTCAAAAGTATTTCCCATGGTACCAAACTTGACTAAGTGGTGTCCGAGTCAAGGAGGTCCAAGAATGGTGCAAAAGAGTTGCCGTTTCCGGCGATGGTAAGAGTGATTAGATAATGGCTGATTAGAACAGAACACTCGGACACCAAAATCAATATATCAAACAAACCTGATTCTTAAAATCAAAAATACCGCCCATTTGAACAAATAATCAGATAATTCGATAAAAAACGATGATTATCAAGAATCTAGATGTTTTTTTAACATTTGAGATAGCGAAGCAATACCAGTAGTGATTTCTTCTGGAGTGTTATGGCTATAAGTCAGCCTGAAAAACTGATTTTGGTCTCTCTGTACTCTGAAAACTCCACCTGGATTGTATTTGACATCATTCTCAACGGCTTCATCTAGTAATGCCCAGGAATTGATTTTCTCAGGCATTTTGATCCACATCATCATCCCTCCATGTGGCAATGTAAAATCAGCTTCAGGTAAATAATTAGCTAAAGCGTCGGCCATGCTATCTCTTCTAGCTTTCAACATCTCCGCCACCCTCGTAACATGAGATTCGTAATGCTCACTCAAATATTCATAAACAGTTACTACTGCCAAATGGCTAGGCCTCCTAACTTCTAACAGTTCCAATACCTGTTTGGGAGCAATCATAAACCCTACTCTTAAAGAACATCCTAATAGTTTTGTAAAGGAAGAAACATAAATTACCAAATCGTCAGTATCTAATGATTTTATTGAATGAGGCAATTCAGGACCATCTATTCTAAAATCAGCATAGGATTCATTTTCAATAATTGGGATGTCATATTTGATGGCTATATCTAATATTTGCTGTCTTCTATCTGACGACAAGGTAATACCCGTAGGATTTTGATAAACAGGAATCGTGAGGATGAACTTGGGTTTTTTATTCCGGCTCACTAAATCACTAATTACGTTATCTAAAGATTCCGGAATAAGGCCATCAGCATCAATATCCGAATGAATCACTTCAGCACCTTTTTCCATCAGCATCCTGAGAGTTCCTAAATAAGTATATTGCTCTGCTACTACCACATCGCCTGGGCCTATAAAGGCATTTACTAGCATTTTAAGAGCTCCACCCGCTCCATCAGTTATTAAAATATCATCTGGCTCACAATGAATGGCTCGTCTTTTTGAAACTAAAGACTTAAGTAAGTCTCTTAGTGGCTCATGCCCCAAAGCCGGTGGATATGGGCCAAAACTAACACTGTTATTATGGATTGCTTTTGTGGCAGCTTTACTGTATTCAACTGGATCAATACATTCTGGAACTGTATTGGTAACAGAAAAGATATATTTAACATCCGCCTTTAATCCGGGGTGCGTGAGAACATCTATAGGTCCATTACTAGATAAATTTGTTGAATAATCCATTCAATACACTCTCTGTATTTAGTATTAGATAATCATACTTGAACAGACTTGTTTTGAAAACGATATACGTTGATAATTAACAGGGTGTTCCAAAAGGCTTAACACTAATGGTAGGGGATATATAATGACTGAACAAAATTTAGATATGCTAAGCATAAACACTATCAAACTGCTATCAGTTGATTCTGTCGAAAAAGCTAAATCAGGCCACCCTGGCGCTCCCATGGGGGCTGCTCCTATGGCCTATGTTCTATGGAAATATTTCCTGAAACATAACCCCGAAAATCCCCAATGGATTAACCGAGACAGATTTATTTTATCTCCTGGCCATGCTTCAGCTCTCCTATACAGCTTGCTCCATCTAACCGGCTACAAAGTTAGCCTAGAAGACTTAATGGCATTCAGACAATTGGGAAGTAAAACCCCGGGGCATCCAGAATACGGGGTCACTCCTGGAGTGGAAGTAACCACTGGGCCTTTAGGACAAGGGTTCGCAAATGGCGTCGGTATGGCGATAGCAGAAACCAACCTTGCGAAAGAATTTAACACTACGGAACACCAAATCATTGACCATTTCACCTACGGTATTGTATCTGACGGAGATCTTCAAGAAGGAGTCGCATCAGAAGCTGCATCAATAGCCGGAACGCTTAAGCTACATAAACTGATCTACTTGTATGACAGCAATAATATATCTATAGAAGGTGATACAGATTTATCATTCACCGAAAATGTATCTGATAGATTTAAAGCTTATGGTTGGCAAGTCATAGGCCCGATAGATGGATCTGACCTTACCGAAATACATGATGCAATAAAACTCGCTCAAAATGAAACATCCAAGCCAAGTCTAGTAATTTGTAAAACAGTAATAGGAAATGGTAGCCCTAACAAATCAGGAACCGCATCAGCCCACGGGGAACCTCTTGGTACTGATGAAGTGATACTGACTAAACAGTCATTAGACTGGAAACTCGAAGCCCCATTTTCTGTACCAGATTTAGTCAAGGAACACCTTTCCCAAATCGGTGTTCAAGGCGCCAACGATGAAATGGATTGGAATAATAAAACTCAATCATATATGCAACAACATCCGGACAAATATACAAAGCTAATTAGTCAAACTGATGGAGATATCCCCGCCGACTGGGATGCAGAATTATCAAATTTATTTAACAGTGAATCTGCAAACATGGCTACCCGAGAAGCATCTGGCATTGTGATCAACAAGATCGCAAAGAGTATCCCAGGACTTTTAGGAGGATCAGCGGATCTAGCTCCCTCCACAAAAACCAATTTAAATGAATTCGAAGATTATAGTTCAGAAAATCGATCCGGCAGAAACTTCCATTTTGGAGTCCGTGAACATGCTATGGGTTCAATTGCTAACGGTATGGCTTTACATGGAGGGCTCATTCCCTTCACTGCAACATTCTTAGTGTTCTCTGATTACATGAAACCAAGTATCCGCTTGGCAGCATTGATGAATCAACGAGTAGTTTTCGTATTCACTCACGATTCTATAGGAGTGGGAGAAGATGGTCCCACGCATCAGCCAATTGAACACTTAGCATCACTGAGATCAATACCAAATTTGACAGTAATTCGTCCCGCAGACCCCATAGAAACGGTAGCCGCATGGAGGTCAGCCATTTTAAATACTGATGGTCCCACTGCACTAATCTTGAGTAGGCAATCTCTTCCAAATCTCTGTACAGGTGATAGCATCGACTTACAGCCCCCTTCCAAAGGAGGATACATATTAAAGTCAAGCAACAATGAACCCACTGTCACTATAATTGCTACCGGATCTGAAGTACATCTGGGCGTACAAGTAAGTGAGTTACTAGAAAACAATAATATTTCGTCTAATGTCGTATCTATGCCTTCATGGGAATTATTCGATCAGCAATCTGATGAATATAAAAGCACCGTTATACCTAAATCTAGTATTAAAGTCTCTATAGAGGCTGCCAGTACTTTCGGATGGGCAAAATATGTAGGTGAAAATGGGATCAGTGTTGGAATAGATACCTTCGGGGCATCTGCACCTGGCCAAGCTCTATTCTCTCATTTTGGCTTCGAAGCAAAAAACATATGTGAAACCATTATGTCCAAACTCGGACCGAAATAAATCTTTACTCAAGGAATCTGCAATGGAAATAGCAATGGTAGGCTTAGGCCGAATGGGGGGAAACATGGTAACAAGACTACTGCGTGGTGGGCATTCAGTGTTTTGTTATGACACAAACCAAGACGTTATGAACCAATATGTTAGTGATGGAGCGATATCTAGTTCATCATTAGAGGATCTGGTCTTAAAACTATCTACTCCACGAAAAATCTGGGTGATGGTCCCTCACGGAGAAGCCACCCAGACTACAATCACAAAACTATCGAATTTACTCGATCCGGAAGATATCATCATTGATGGAGGGAATAATCACTATCCCGATACAATTAAACTAGGAAAGCATTTGCATGATAAACAATTACGTTTTCTAGATGTCGGCACAAGCGGTGGAATATGGGGGCTACAACAAGGATATAGTCTGATGATTGGAGGTGAAAAAACAGCATTTGAGCACATGACTCCAATATTTGAGTCCTTGGCCGCCAATGGAAAATCTGGATATGCTTACGTAGGGAAAACAGGAGCAGGACACTATCTAAAAATGGTCCATAATGGTGTTGAATATGCATTAATGGAATCGTACGCAGAAGGATTCGAATTATTAGATTCCTCCGATGAATATGATTTTAACCTAGAAGAAGTATCTGAAATTTGGTCAAACGGAAGTGTAATTAGATCGTGGTTATTAGATCTAATCCACCAAGCATTAAAAGATGACAACAAATTAACTGACATTAAACCGTACGTAGAAGATTCTGGAGAAGGTAGATGGACGGTGACCGAATCAATACGTTTAGGTATACCACTACCCGTTATAACTGCATCACTGCAACAGCGATTCCGCTCCAGGCAATCTGAACCTTTTGGAGCGAAGTTATTAGCTGTGATGCGAAATTATTTCGGCGGTCACGCTATACATAAAAACTAAAAGAGGGGGATTATGGCAATAACACACGTAGCACACGTAGCACACGTAGCACACATAGCAATATGCGTGAACAATTTAGAAAAATCTTTAGATTTTTATAGAGATTTACTCGGGTTCTATGTAAAGATGCAACAAACTCAAGAAATGCTAAATAGACCTGGCTCCCAATCAGACCACATGTATCAGTCTACCCACAACCACAGAACAGTCGCTAATATCTATATGAATGAGTCTGACACTGTACCTTTCCTCGTATTAACTTCCCATCCTGATGACAAAATTGAGCAAAACCCCATCAAACTTGATCAAGTGGGCATAACCCATCTTTCCTTTAAGGTCAAAGATTTAGATACAACTATCACAAAATTACTTTCTAGTGGAGTGAAACTCGCTGGAGACGAATCAGATTTTAGAGATGAGAACGGTAATATGCGCACGTTCTTTGTTTATGATCCAGATGGTATATTAGTACAATTCGAGTAATCTAAAAAATGAGTAATAAAATAACCATTATTGGAGGCGGACCTGCTGGTTCAACCGCCGCTACAATGTTAGCCAAGCAAGGATACTCTGTAGATCTATTTGAACGTGAAAAATTTCCTCGAGAACACATTGGGGAATCCTTATTACCTGCCAGTTTACCTATCCTAGAAGAATTGGGTGTTTCCAAACAAATAGAATATGCAGGATTCCTAAAAAAATATGGCGCGACCATGGTCTGGGGTTCAGACAGAGAGCCCTGGAGCTGGTACTTCGCTGAAACCAACAAAACATATCCGCACTCTTATCAAGTATCTCGGCCAATATTCGATAAGATATTACTAGATAATGCCAAACTCCACGGAGTCAACGTGTATGAAGGAACAAATGTAAATCTTGTTAATTTTACTAATGGTTCCGTCTCGAACATTGAAATAGAGAAAGATTCACAAAAGAAATCTATTGATGTCGAGTACTTGATAGATGCTAGTGGGCAACACTGCCTGTTAGGTCAAGACCTCCAAACTCGCGAATGGGATACGTCGTTCCAAAATTTATCTGTATATGCATATTATTCAGGCGTTCAATATTTACCGGAACCAGATACCAACAATATATTTATAGAGTCCTATGAAGGAGGCTGGATATGGGTGATTCCTTTATCAGATGATCTAGCTAGTGTGGGAATAGTAGTAGATAGTCATACCATCCAACATAAATTGGCGGATATAGGTGTGACCCAATTTTACTTATCTGAACTGGACAAATCAGATAAAGTTAAACAAATGCTATCTGGTTCCCAGATCACAGCCACGCCTAAAGTTACCAAGGATTGGTCATACAAATGTTCTAAACTTTATGGGCCTAATTACGTTCAAGTAGGTGACGCCGCATGTTTTATCGATCCTCTGTTTTCATCTGGAGTCCACATGGCAATGATGGGAGCGGTATTAGCATCCTCCTACGTTAAGACAATAACAGATAATCCTATTGATTTTGAACAAGTAGGCAGTAGTTACCAGCAACTCTATTTCAAAGAATACAATCATTTTAGAGAAATGGCGAAGCTATTTTATTCAAGTAATCTAATTAGCGATTCTTATTTTTGGGAAGCCAGAAAAATCCTACCTGAGTTCAATAATTACACGTCTCGCCATGCTTTTATAAGAGCCGTAGCAGGACAACCCCCTCATGGTTATGAGAGAGCTGTTTTAACCAAAGGACTGATGCCTCAGAGCTTCAATGACAGCGTGCAGTCAGTAGAGAAGTCCAGGATAGACCGGAGATCATTTTTGTCCAAACTCGACCCTAGCAAACCAGAAACCTTGAAAGAATTTTGGGGGTTAATTCCTAAACTAAGTCCTTCAGTCAAAGTCACTAATCAGTATATTCTGGGCCAAGGAGAATTCATAAAAGCCGATACGCTTATAACCAATAGCAATCCCGAAGGAATACCTTGTAGCCAACTGGTAAAAGAAATAATAAGTCACATGAATGGTGTAAATAGCATACGTGCAATAGCAAATTATGTGCTAAACGATTATCCATTAGACCGTCATAGCCAAATTTTGAAAAACGCCTATGATACTATACATATCTTGTATGCAGATGAAGTCATATCTGAATTTAAGAATTCACAACAACCCAAGAAACGAGTCTTCCTCGACAACATGACAAATGATGGTATGGACCATCTAATCGATAGAAGCTGAACATATAAATGCGCAGAGCCTTACCAATTCAGATTAGACCCTGCACATGAACTAGTTTATTTTTCTAGAATGGAAGTCAAGACCACATTAGGATTCATAGGTAATTGATTAGGCCTAATGTCAACAGCGTCTGCAATGGCATTAGCAACGGCAGCCATTGGAGGCACCAAGCTAACTTCTCCAACACCTCTTACACCCATTGGATGACCGGGATTTTCTACCTCTACTATAACCGTATCAATCATTGGCAAATCTAAACTGGTAGGCATCCTATAATCCAAGAAGCTAGAGTTTAGCATCTGACCTTCTTCTCCATAAAAGTATTCCTCATTCAAAGCCCATCCGATCCCTTGAACCGAGGCACCTTGAATCTGGCCTTCCACGTAACTAGGATGTATAGCCTTACCAACGTCTTGAATGGCCGTAAACCTCAAAATATCAGTCTTGCCTGTATCTGGATCTACTTCTACGTCAACAATATTTACGCAGAAAGCATTTCCAACTTGACCAGGATTAGCTGTACCTCTTCCTACTATAGGTCCACCCGTACCGTTTAGTCGCCGAGCTAATTCAGTGAACGTCATTTTTAGTTCAGGATCAGATTTATGATGCAATTCAGATTTAACGTACTCAACATCCTCTACTTCTACTTCCCATATCTTAGCTGCTCGTTCAATCAATTGTTGCTTAACATCTTCTGCTGCCAAATAACAAGCTGTACCCATTTTAAATGTTACTCCACTACCACCGGCACCAGAGCTGTAACCAATCGAATCTGTGTCAGCTACGCTTGGTTTAACGTCCTCTGCAGGTAAGCCTAGCACTTCAGCGACATGCATAGCCATCGCTGTGCGGCTACCTCCAATATCAGGCGCTCCTTCAACCAAACCTATAGTTCCATCAGGATTAACGCTCGCTACCGCACTAGCCGGTCCTGAGTTATTGAACCACGCCCCGACAGCAACTCCTCTTCCTTGGTTTGGACCAGTTAGTGGGGCATTCCAATGATCATGTTGTTGGGCAGCATTTAAACATTCAATTAATCCTATCTTTCTATATACTGGGCCTGTTGGCTGCCTGGAACCTTCTTTCGCAGCATTTTTCAATCTAAATTCTAACGCATCCATACCTATTTCTTTAGCCAACATATCTATCACTTGCTCAGCAGCAAAAGAGGCTGCAGGGGAGCCAGGAGCTCGGTAAGCCGCAGATTTTTGTACATTGATTACAACATCCATTCCTTCAATGTAAGCGTTCGGTATTTGATAAGGAGCAAACATTGTTCGGCAACCAGATGGAACAGGTGACCCAGGGAAAGCACCTGCCTCATAAATCAAGTGAGCTTGAGCTGCCAACATTTCTCCGGATTTAGTAGCACCCATTTTTACTTTAATGATAGTTCCAGACGTTGGTCCGGTTCCTTCAAATACTTCTTTACGAGTCATAGATATTTTCACTGGAGATCCTGCTTTCCGTGACAAAGCCACTACAACAGGTTCCAAATACATACCACTTTGACCTTTGCCTCCAAACCCTCCACCAATTTCCATAGGTATAATTTTAATTTTGGATACTGGAACGCCTAAAACCCTAGAGGTGTGGTCTCTTAAAGAAAAGTGACCCTGACTACTACACCAAACAGTGACTGTACCATCCACATTCCATTGTGCTGTAGCCGAATGTGGTTCAATATAACCTTGATGAACTTGTTTAGTTCTGTATTCTTGTTCTACAACAAAGTCTGATGCTTCAAATCCAGATTCTACATCACCCATAGTAAATTCAAATCTGTTAGATATGTTCGTTCCATCACCAGCGTCATCTGAAGCATATCCACCTGCTCTTTGCGCCGGACTACTCAAAGTAACCAATCTCTCATGGAGAACTGGTGCCCCTGTTTCCATAGCTGCCTCAGCAGTAAATACTGGTTCCAAGACTTCATAATCTACTTCTATGAGTTCTAATGCTTGATCTGCCACTTCTGCATTAACAGCAGCCACCGCCGCAATCGCATGTCCTTTGTACAACGCCTTCTCTCTAGCAATCGTATTTCTACTATAGAATCCATAATTTACTGTAGAACCTTCAGATTGATCGGATACAGCTGCAGATACATCAGGAAAATCATCAGCAGTAACAACCGCTTTTACGCCTTCCAAAGCTAATGCTTTCGAAGCATCTATACCTTTGATTCTAGCGTGGCCATGAGGACTCCTAAGTACTTTACCCACCAGCGTACCAGGAAGATGTATATCTGCGGCATATCTTGCTCTTCCCATCACTTTATCGGGACCATCATGCCTGACAGGTCTCGTACCAACCACGTCAAATTCAACATTAGATAACACTATATTAGGTTTATAACCGACCATAACATCCTCTCCTCAAGCAAATCTGCTTCATATAGTTCCTATTAAACCTTAATTAAACATTCTATTCAACTCCTATTTGTTGAAATGGTGAGATTTAATAGAGTAAAATCCTATCGTTTGAGAGGTGAATTCATTCATTATGACTCGGGAACAAAATAAATTTATATCAAATGAACGTAAACTAGCATTTAGTGACGTATATCTAGTACCACAGTTCTCATCAATTAATTCTAGAAGATCTGTTAATGTAACAGAGGAATTCACCTTTAAAAATGGTCACAGTTGGGAAGGGACTCCAATCATTGCTTCTAACATGGATTACATAGGGACTCTTGAAATGGCTTCCAGCTTGCAAAATTTTAAGATATGTACTGCCGTGAGTAAGTTCGTTTCTCCTGAAGACTGGATAAGCCACATAGAATCAGGTCTCGATATGGAATATGCCTTCCCTACATTTGGATTAGACAATAAAAACTATATTACTGATTACCTAAACCATATATCCGATAGTACAGGACACACCGCAAGAATTATTGTTCTAGACGTTCCAAATGGATACATAGATAGTTTCGCTTCTTTAATATCTGATCTCAAAGCATTAATGCCAGATATAACCATATTTGCAGGGAACGTAGTTACTCCAGAAGGTGTGGAACTCTTAGCTAATGCGGGTGTAGATGGCGTCAAACTGGGGATAGGGTCTGGATCTGTTTGCACTACTTCAATAGAAACTGGAGTAGGTTATCCTCAGTTGTCAGCCATATTAGACTGCGCTGATACAGCCAAAAATAATAGCGTAGTACTGATTTCTGACGGAGGAATAAGCGAATCCGGCGATCTAGGAAAAGCATTCGTAGCAGGAACAGATTTTATTATGATTGGAGGTATTCTAGCTGGGCATACAGAGGGAGGAGCGCCTACTATTACAGAAAATGACACGGAATATAGATTGTATTATGGTATGAGTTCTGAAGAAGCAATGAATACACACTACGACGGCATAGCGGAATACAGAACCGCAGAAGGTATATCTAAACTCGTAAAAGACAAAGGTCCGGTTGCAAACACCATAAAACAATTACTTGGCGGGCTTAGGTCCTCTTGTACATACCTTAATTGTCAGAATATTGCTGAATTAACATCAAAGGGACAATTCATAAAAATTTAATTTAACTCTGGACATAACCTACGAAATTTAATCCTCTAAATAGACCTTTGTCATCCATCCCATAACCTACCAACCACAAGTCTTCATCTAGGCTGAACCCATAATAATCAGGGCCTATCAATACTTTTCGATTGACAGTTTTATCTACTAACACAGCTATACTGGAAATTTGTCCTGTTAGACCTTCTAACAATTCTTTAATGCGGTATAGAGTTAATCCTGAGTCAAGAATATCATCGATTACTAAGCAAGGAGATTCCATATCTAATCGTTTTTCGAAATCTCTAACCATTATGATATCTGGTTCTGTAGACTCGTAGGTATTGAAGTAAGAACTAGACATTATCGGAATTACTTTCCATTTGCCTGGTGACAATATTTCCAATTCTATGACTAATTTAGCACCGAACAAAAGAGCTCCAGTCAAAATAGGAATAAGATTGACTACTTGTTGACTGGAATAAGCATCATCGATTTCCTCAGCAATACGTTTTATTGCTTGGTCTATATCTTTCTCTGACCATAATTCGGTTATAGGACTTTGAACATCTGTCATAAACTTATCCTCTCTTGAACGTGTCTCCTAAATGTTCAGGTTGATTACCAAACAAAATACTTCTAACTCTATTAGGGATAAATTGTTTGTCTTGACTATATTGTATCAATATAAGTGACATTATCATCAGTGGAAAAGGAATTAAAGGCAAAACTTGAGACAATCCAAAAAGTACTCCTTGTAACTTTAGGGCCATGATTTGCAATCCGCCAAAAGCATATGCTCCTATGGCTCCGCGGACAGGATTCCAACCGCCAAATATCACAATAGCTAAACAAATCCATCCATAATTTAAAGTATGTCCGTTTGACCATCCATATATTGAATGTAGCGAGAATGAAGCTCCCGCCATCCCAACTATTGCACCTCCAAGAGTACCGTAGAAATATTTAATAAATTTGACATTAATACCTCTAGCATCCGCTGAATATGGGTTTTCTCCTACCGCGTTCAATACAAGACCCGACTTAGTTTTATATAAAAACCACCATGCAATAATAATTGATGCAATAGACAACCATACCACCACATTTTGGTCTATAACTGCCTTTCCTATAATCGGAATTTCTTTCAACCACGGAACTTCAATTTGCGGAACATAAGGACCCGGAATCCTAACAAAGGGTTGTCCCAAATATGAACTTAATTTGCCTAGTAAGATAGTCAAAGTGAAACCTACAGCAATCATATTTATGTATAAAGTGATATTAGCAAAACAAATCAGTAATGCTATTATTCCCCCTAACAACGCTGCTGCGATGAATCCTAATAACACACTACCGGTTATCGATGCTACAGCGAAACCTATCATTGCAGTAATCAACAAGGATCCCTCTAAAGACAAATTCACAATTCCAACTCGTTCAGATATTGTCTCCCCTACTACCGCTAACACTAGTGGAGCGCTCATTGAAATGATGGCCGCTAGTATTATTTCAAATTCAACTATGGCCATACGATTTACTCACAGCATTTATTAATTTGATATGAACAGAAGATGCCTTAATCATTAGCCAGAACAGCACTATAGAAGCCTGGATGATTCCGGGCAAACTTGCATGAAGACCCAATTTAATTTGTAAGGTAGAACCTCCAACAACAAGGCATGCGAAAAAGGCACTAACGACTATAGCGATAGACAATTTTCTACCTGACACTAGTGCGATTAATATACCTAAAAAGCCATATCCTCCAGAAATATATGGGACGAGCTTATGATATATAGACCCCACTTGGATCGCTCCAGCTAGGCCTACAACCGCACCAGCTATCAAGAAACCAAAAAGTATGTACATGTCTGGACTTAGTCCTAGTCTAGAGAAAGCATTTGTATTGCTACCAACACTTTTTAGTTTCAATCCTAAGGAAGTCTTTGCATAAATAAATCTCAAAATCAAATACATTGATCCAAATAACAGGATCGGAATGATAGGAAATTTAAAGTCAAACAAATGTGGGAACCAACTCATCTCGGGAATAATATCCGTGCCACTTGTAGAAGCAATGCCTTCCTTCTTCCAAGGTCCTATTACTAAATATACTATCAATCCTGCGGCAACAAAGTCTAAGCCCAATCCCGCAAATATTTCATGTACTGATCCTTTAGTCTTCAATAATCCACATATCAGTCCGAATATACCACCAAAACACATAGCCGCGATGATCATAAAAGGAATCGATAATAAAGTATCACCTATGAAACTGCGAGCCACAAAAACAGCCCCGATAGCACCCAACATCATTTGGCCTTCTACGCCTATATTCCACATATTACATGAGAAGGTCACAATCAGTGCAAAAGCAGACAAAGACATTATGCTGGTAATCACAAATACTCTACTTAATGAATCCAATCCTAATACAGATCCTTCTAATATAGCTATAAACGTGCTCCATGGAGAAACGCCTAGCAATACTAGCAGTATAGAAGTACAAAACAAGGCTAATCCAAAAGCCATCAAATTTTCTAAGGAATCTTTTGAATAAAACCTATTCATCCCTGCCAATCACATTCCCTGCTATATTATTAATAATGTCGGTCTTAGATATTGAATTAATCGAGCAAGAGGCAACTATATCTTCTCCATGAAAACAAAGAACATAATCTGAATAATTCCATATCTCATCGACATCATATGAAGAAAAAACGGTTACTGTACGACTCAACTTATCATTGAGTAACTTATCCCAAATGTAATCAGCTGATTGAATATCTAATCCCCTGGTAGGATGCTCCAACATAGCAACATTTATATCGCTCCTCATCATTGATAACATCAGCCTCTGCTGATTCCCTCCGGACAATTCATGTGCTTTGGTCTCAGGAGTTCCAATGATGCCATATTCTCTGATTAAATCCTCACACATAGATCTAATTTGTGTCCAATCAATCACATTATGGCCTAAGGTCGATGATAACGCATGATGGTCTAGTATACTCAGCTCAGGAAATAAACCTCGCTCTAATCTATCAGCTGGCACATACCCAAAACTAGACTTATCTATAGGACCTTCGGCATCAGTGAGTAAGAAACTCTTGTCATAGAACATGTTTCTCAAAAATGTATCTACTCCAGAACCTTGGAGACCTATCGCTCCAACCATCATTCCTTTACTAAGATTCAAATCAATCGTTTGTCCAGACTGTTGGACTTTTGCTACAAGGTTTTGGGTGTCTGTCACGCTTTCAGTTTGTAACACACTTTCTTCTTGATGACCTCCAAACATCAAATCCACTAAATGTCCGGGGCTTTGCGGAAGATCTAATGTATCGACTAATGTACCCTTCCTCATGATACTTACAGAAGATGCGTACTCTAATACGTCTTCAAGTTTGTGAGAGACTAAAATTACAGTGCAACCTTCCTCTGTTAATCCATCCAAAGCATCAAATACTTTAGATTTTTGCTCAAGAGAAAACCCACTATTAGGTTCGTCAAGTATAATCACTTTAGCACCATTGGAAAGTAATCTCATGAGTTCTACTTGTTGTCGTTCCCCAATAGACAGTTGATAGATTTTTTTCTTAGGATCTATATTAAAATCATACACTGAATTCAATCTCTCAAATTCCTGGCGTAACAATCCATTCCTCATCATTGAAGTATTCAATCGATGTCCTACCGTGAAACTTTGCATGACAGTTAGATTTTTGAAATCCATGGGATCTTGTCCTAGCAATCCAATACCTAATTCAATCGCACTGTGCGTAGAAAATCCTTTAATGACTTTGTCATCTATTGCTATTGACCCCGAATCTGGAGTGACTTGTCCCGACAACATTTTCACAAGCGTTGATTTACCTGCCCCATTTTCGCCTATGATCGCATGAATTGTTCCTGACTCAATACTAACTGTAACCGCGTCATTAGCTATTAGTTCTCCGTAGCGTTTAGTTATAGAATCAAATGTTATTTTCATTACAAACAAAAAAATAGGCGACCGTATTAAATACAGATCGCCTATTTACTATAGTATTACCCTTAAATTAGTCTCCTGCATCACCTATAATTCCTTCCAATAGGCCGGTAGTGTACCAAATCTGCTTATCTGATGCTTCCTCACCAGCTGCGACGAAGGTGGACCCATCCTGATATTGCAATGGGCCTTTGAATAAATTGATGTCTCCATTTGCTAAACCTTTAATAAATTTATTATTTAAGGTATCCCAGTTGTCATCGCCCAGAGCATCTCCCTTTGCGAATCCTATCATAGAAGTGTCTTCGTTATTAATATTCGACCAATCAGGTCCAAGCCATTTCCAAGTAGCTGAGAAATTATCATTTGCAACTGCATTGATTGTATTGAGATAAGAAGGCCCCCAATTGAAATAAGGAACTCCCAAACATGCTCCAGGTGCTTCAGCACACGCTCCATGATAATCATAAGGGACCGCCCAAACCTGTTCCCCAGAGCTATTTCTCTTACCTGCTTCTACGATAACCTGCGTTGTATCTATACCGGATATAACCACATCGGCCCCAGAGTCATAAAAATCGTTCGTAACTACAGTAGGATCCAATGTAACACCAGGTATATGGAACCAGAAACCAATCCACTTAATTTCAAAGTTTAAGTCTGCTATGTTTTTACCTCTAGATTCTTCCCAACAATATTTAGCACCTAGATAGGCGGAGTTAGCCAATCTCTTTGTCTCTGCATTAATGAGCGGCCCTACAAAACCTATATTCCCAGTCTCGGTTTTCAATGCTGCTGCACATCCGGCCATCATCTTACCGTACTCCATTTTTCCCATGATATTACCCAAATTGGCCAATTCAGGGTGATAAGCATCGCCATCCGCCCATGCACTATCTCCACTAGACCAAATCATTGGCACATCTGGATGAGACGCTGCAGCTTCAAGGATACCGTCTTTCATATCTTCAGACGTCGCGAAAATTAATTCGGCTCCTTGTTCAACCATTTGATCTACCACTTGGGCAACAGTTATATCTGGAGAGTCTGCTGGATTAATGAAATCCATAACAATCATCTCAGACCCAGTTTTTTGTGCTGCGTAAGCACCACCGTCATGATGAGCTTGAGACCATCCTCTATCATTTCTCGGTCCGACTAATATCATCCCAAACTTAATGGGTTCTGATGCCATCGGTTCAGCAGCTGGGGCATCAGCCTCACCGCCAATATTGCATGCCAGCATAGCAGCTAGCAACAAAGACATCGTTGCGCTAATCGCTATTAGCTTCATTTTTTTCAAGGAACTCACCATCACAAATCTCCACAATAATATTCCAATTGATGATCAATCGGGTCAAAATATTGTCACATAAATTTGTTAATTTTGTATTCCGATGTGTCAGTAATTTATTACAATGTTGAAGGTGATCTATTTTCGATTTTTATTGGGATCACCCGATACAATCAATAATATGACACTGACGAAAGAGCCTGCCATAAATACCCAAAAAGCTCCTTGATATGCATTCGTTAAATCATATATAAATCCAGATATAACTGGCCCGACAGCTAAACCCATTACGAGAGTAACTCTACTTAGACCATTAATAGTGCCTAATATCTCTCGACCAAACACATTGTTCCACAGAACCGGAATTAATGGATGTACTGTAATTAACGAAAAGCCCCAAACAGAAACAAATATAAATGTCTCTAACATCGAATCTGCCCTAATTAATATGACTAGGCTTAAAGTCGCAACACTACAACCAATTATCATCAAGTATTTAATATTGAAACGGTCTGCTAATAGACCTGCTATAGTAATACCAATCGCTCCAGAAATTGCAAACACGGAAACTGTAGAACCGATTATTACAGGGGACACACCTTGTTGAGATAAGTGTGCTGCAAAGTGCAAGGTGATTCCCGGCCCTGCTGCACCAACCATAAATAATGACACAAATACACACCAGAAAAATCGTGTTCTTACTGCTTCTTTTACGGTCCATTCACGAACATAAGTCGTACTTTGTTGTAAATTTGAACCGGAAGAGATTCCATCAACAGCTAATCCCATTGCTTCAGGATTTTTCCGTATTAATAAAAATGCTGGTAATATGCCAAAAATCAGGGGGAACAATGCTAAGGTTATCCAAGCTATCCTCCAACCTAATTCTCCTATGATTAATTGATACAACGGCCCACTTATAGCCGCTGCTATAGCTCCTGTGAGCATAATCAATGAAGTTGCTCTACCCTTATACTTGGCAAACCATTTGCCTACTGTGGGATATGTAGCACTATTAATCACACCTTGGTCAATGGTCCGGATTATCGTATATGTTATAAAAAAGGCCAGAATGGTCTGTAGCATAGACATATACAAACAGCTTAATGCAAGCACTACTGCTGCCAGAGGCAATATGTATCGCGCCCCATACACATCCACTAATTTACCTACAAATGGACTTAATGCCGCACCAAACACACTCCCTAAGCTAGCAGGAACAGATATTACAGTTCTAGACCATCCAAACTCCTGCACCATAGGCATCACGAATAAGCTTAATAAAGTAATTGAGGCACAGTGATTCCCAAGTTCACTACAGCAAGCAGCAAATGAGACATACCAACCATGATAAAGTTTTTTGGGATTGAATGAGCGTAACTTGAACATACAGTTACTTAGCCTAACACGGTTAAGTCCAAATTACTGTAAAAAAGGCAACCAAATTCGCGAGAGGTTCATCTTAAATATATAGAAAACCATACAAAATATAAATATAGTATAGGCGATAGATGGGAATATTTGAGAAATATCTGACTATATGGATAGCATCCAGCATATTAATTGGGTGGTTACTAGGACTAGTGATACCGTCCCTTTTCACGACAATCTCTGAACTAACTATATTTAACACCAATGTTATCATCGCCATATTGATATGGTTGATGATTTACCCAATGATGTGCCAAGTAGAAGTAACTGGGCTTACAAAAGTCTTTGTTAAACCCAAAGGCCTTATCCTAACATTAATAATCAATTGGGCAATCAAACCATTTAGCATGGCTCTCTTAGCATGGTTATTTTTGAAAATTATCTTTGGGAGCATCCTAGAGCCTAGTCTGGCAAATGAATATATAGCAGGAATGATATTGCTTGGAGTAGCTCCATGTACCGCAATGGTATTTATATGGAGCTCCCTCACCAAAGGAGACCCTAATTACACTCTTGTGCAGGTGTCTATCAACGATCTTATAATGATTGTTGCTTTTGCACCAATCGCAGGGCTGTTACTCGAAATCAGTAATATAGAAGTGCCTTGGAGTATTCTTATAACCTCTGTCGTACTGTACATACTTATCCCCTTAATAGCAGGGGTAGTAACGAGAAAGATCCTCATTGCCACTGACGATCGCAGACTCAGTAAATTAATCCAGTTGGCTAAGCCTTTATCTATTATAGGCTTACTTCTGACAGTAATTATTTTATTTGGACTACAGTCTGATACGATCAGTACTCAATTGAGAGATATAATTTTAATTTCCATACCACTTACTATACAAACCTTATCTATATTTATACTTGGTTACGTTATAGCGTATTTAATAAAACTACCGCACAATATTGCAGGACCGGCATGCTTGATAGGAACATCTAATTTCTTCGAATTAGCTGTCGCTGTAGCTATAACCTTGTTTGGTATAAATTCAGGCGCTTCTCTAGCTACTGTAGTCGGAGTGCTGATAGAAGTACCGGTGATGTTGATGTTGGTGTGGGTGGTTAATCGTACAGCAAAGTGGTTCCCTGGTTAATCTTGTAAACTAGCCTGAAAGCAACCTTGCCTTCCTGCCTAGAGTCAACATAATCCTTTAACAGGAATGTCCAATCCACATCCTGCTATACCGACAAATAACATCCAGAACCAATATTGGATTTTGTTGAAGAGCATTATTAATCTAAATTACACGCACAATGAACATTTCCTGAACATTTCCCATACAATTCGAACGAATGATCTACTATCGTAATATTGTATTTTTTGCTTAATTGGTCCCGCAGGTCGCTTATAGAAGCCTCAAATTCCTCATCCATTTCTATATCAATCACTGTCTCGCAAGATTCACAATACAAATGATGATGATGCCCGTCTTCTGCTTTAATTTCAATCCATATATTCTGGTCTGGGGAGGTAAAAGTTTCTATGATATCAGCCGTGGCTAGATCATTAACAACTCTGTACAATGTGGACAAGGCAAATTTTTCACTGTTACTTTGGTAAAGTTGTTGCACCGAAATGGGAGCGTTTATTCCCCACAGAATTTCCAGCAGCAACACTCTAGGCTTAGTAGCTGCTATCCCTTTCGATTTGAGTGACATCCTAACTTGTGAACGGTCCACGATTCTGACTCTTCCTCAAGACAAATTAATATTGTCTAAGTGGATTTTGTATATTTTATCACGTTAAACATATTCATATTTTTTTACGGAATTTAGTTGACAATGAGACTCATTCTCATTTATACTACCTCCACATTAACTATTGGAGCAATTTGACAAAAAAATGACTCATTTCACAAAAACATTGAAATACTTCACCCTAGTGGTACTCCTAGCTGGTCTTGCTATAGCGTGTCAACAATCAGCACCCGTAGCATCTGAGACTCAAGTAAGTGAACAAACTACAACAGTAAGCGAGTCTGCCACTCAGACTGAGAAACTGAACATATCCGCTACAATCTTTCCTGTATATGATATTGCTAGACAGATAGTAGGAGATAAAGGAAATGTTACTCTTGTAATGGATCCAGGTGAATCCCCCCATACGTACGAAACTACTCCCTCAGATATGATAGAAGTGTCGGAAGCAGATTTGATTCTTGCCATCGGCAATGAACTAGACCATTGGATAGAAAACATGGTAGAAGATACTTCCGCAGAAATTGTTACGGTTGACGCGAACATAGCATTGAGGCCGTACGAAGATGAACATGATGACCATGATGACCACGACGGACATGATGACCACGACGGACATGACGACCACGACAAACATGACGACCATAACGCCCGAAATGCCCTGTTGCATTAATTCTTTAGTT
>PBNM01000018.1 GCA_002723125.1 Chloroflexota bacterium
TAAATGTAGAAAAGTATCTACCTCTTGTTTGTTATAACCTCGAAACTTGTCGTGAAAACACTGTTCAAGAATGTCTAGATAGCTTAATCGCATAACTAGTTACTGTAGTCTTGCTCCTAATGTCGCGAGAGATTCCACAAGAAACCCTTGCAGAAAGGTGATGGCCAATAGGACAATGATCGGTGAGAAATCAATTCCAAGTCCCGTCATGGGTATTAGTTGTCTAACTCTATAGAGAACGGGTTCTGTTATACTGTTTAGGAATTGTACAATAGGATTATAGGGGTCTGGATTGACCCATGATAATAATGCGCGAATAATGATCACCCACATATAAAGCTGCAAAATAACATTTAGAACTTGGGCTGTTGCTTGTAGTAAATTTCCTAGAATAAACACGGAGCAATAGTATGGGGTGTAGGTTTCTTTATGGAGAATATAATGCCTGCCAATAAAACTGTTAACTAAAGTATCTGAAATCCTATTTATTGTCAATTAGAAGTGGATTTCTTTACAGTTGATTTACCATAAGAAAGTATTCTATGAAAAGAGCAAAGATAAAAGATTTGTTAGACAGAAAAGAAGAGCGGCAAGAAGTTTTAGTCAAAGGTTGGGTGAGAACCCGACGCGATTCTAAAGGCGGGTTCTCTTTCATCGAACTAAATGATGGTTCTTGCCTGGCTAATATCCAAGTTATTGCGGAACATTCCTTAAAAAATTTCCTAGAACTAGATAAACAGATTACGACAGGGAGTTGTATGGCAATTACTGGAAAACTTGTAATTTCTCAAGGAAAAGGGCAAAAGATGGAAATTCAGAGTGCCGGGATAGAGCTTTATGGGACAGCGGATGCGGAAACGTTCCCATTGCAGAAAAAAAGACATTCGTTTGAATATTTGCGAGAAATTGCTCATCTTCGTCCACGAACAAATACATTTGGGGCTGTAATGAGAGTCCGAAGTCGATTGGCTTATGCTATTCATCAGTTTTTCAATGATAGAGGGTTTGTCTATTTGAATACTCCTATTATAACAACAAGTGATTGTGAGGGTGCCGGCGAAATGTTTCAAGTTACTACCCTAGATCCAGACTGTCTTCCGAAAGTTGAAGGAAAAATCGATTACGCGCAGGATTTTTTTGGTGAGAAAACTTCTTTAACAGTCAGCGGGCAACTTGAGGGAGAAATTTACGCTTCGGCATTATCTGATATTTATACTTTTGGCCCAACCTTTCGTGCTGAAAATTCGAATACAAGTCGCCACCTTTCCGAATTTTGGATGGTGGAACCGGAAATGGCATTTTATGACCTCGATGATGATATGGATCTTGCCGAGGAGTTCATAAAATACTTGTTTGTAGATGCTCTTGAAAATTGTTCTGAAGATATGGAGTTTTTTAATCAGAGGATCGATAAAACAATTATCGAAACTTTGCAGCATATTATTGATAATCAGTTTGAAAGATTGACTTATACCGAGGCGATTCAGCGATTGCAAAAGTCTAAGGAAACTTTTTCTTACCCTGTTGAATGGGGGTGTGCTTTGCAGGCGGAACATGAACGATATTTGAGTGAAATAGTGTTTAAAAAACCAATCATTGTTTTTAATTATCCAGAGAAAATAAAATCGTTTTATATGAAACTGAATAAAGATGATAAAACGGTTCGAGCGATGGATGTATTGCTTCCAAAACTTGGTGAAATAATTGGTGGTAGTCAGCGTGAAGAAAACTACGATACCTTATTAAAACGTATGAAAGATGCTGGTCTCGACCCGAAACATTATTGGTGGTACCTTGACTTAAGGAGGTTTGGTACAGCACCACATTCTGGTTTTGGATTGGGGTTCGAACGTTTGGTGCAATTCGTAACCGGTATGGAAAATATCCGCGATGTAATTCCTTTCCCGCGCACTCCCAAGCATGCTCACTTCTAAGCTTCTTGATGAGCATCAATTAGCCAGTGTGAAACTCTTTCTATCAAAACTCAATAGGTATTTACCTTTATAATCAGGAATTAGAAAATTTTCTGAGTTTAGGTTTCAATTAAAGCTTTCTTTCTTTTCTTATGTGATGGTTTAAGACTGTTGGAGTAGTACAACGGTTTCTATATGGTGGGTTTGCGGAAACATATCAATTACCCTTAAATCTTTTATAGAGTATCCTTTTAATTTTTTTAGATCCCTAGCCAAGGTAGATGGGTTGCAAGAAACATAAATGATTTGTTCGGGTTGTGATTTTACTAGCGTTTTAATTACAGTTTCTGAGCAACCTTTGCGAGGTGGATCAATAATGACAGTATGAATATTTTGCTCTAACACTAAGCGAGGCACATGTTCTTCAACATTACCGGTCAAAAACTTGCAGTGATTGATACCATTAGTTTTTGCGCTCATGTGAGCATCTTCCATTGCTGGTGCAAATTGCTCAATAGCGATTACTTTTTTTCCTTTTGCGGCAAGCCAAAGGGCAATTCCCCCTGAACCACTGTAGGCATCAACAATTATTTTTTCTTTAGCGGTGTCGGTCCAGGTTTGGATTATGTTATATAAGTGTAATGTTTGTTCTGAGTGGATTTGAAAAAATGACCCAAGGGAAAGATGAAAACTTATATCTGCAAGCTTATCTGTAAGCCTTTCTTTTCCCCATATTATTTTATTTTCTTTTCCTAAAATTACATTTGTCGACCGAGGGTTGATGTTTTGAATAATTCCAACGATTCCTAGTTCTTTTAATTTTTTTTTATCTGTAAGTTGGGATAGAAAGTTGCGAGGTATCCGTCCCGCATTGGTTATAATTCCTACCAGAGTTTCTTTTGTTGACTCCGAATGACGGATCATCAGCCCCCTTATTAATCCTCGATGGTGTTTTTCATCGTAAATGGAAATTTGATTTTTCTTTAATAGTTGCCGTATCCATTCCTTGGTTTTATTGATAGGTTCTAAGAGGATATCGCAAACGGACGAGTCGGCAACTTTATGTGAGCCTTCGGAGTAAAATCCAATTTGAGGATCGCTTGCTTTTCCTTGAATCGCAAAACTTCCCTTGTTACGATAACGGTATTGCCGCTCTGCGGCAAGAGCTATGGTTTTTTCTGGGATTTTTATTCCACCGATACGAATTAAGTTGTCACGTACCACTTGTGTTTTAAATCCCAACTGATTTTTGTAATCAAAATCCTGAAATTTGCAGCCACCACATTTTATAAAAACAGGGCAGGGGGGATTGACTCGGTTTTTGGATGGTTCTATTTGTTCAAGCACACTAATCACCCCAAAACGTTGTGTGATCTTTGTTACATTTCCTAAAATACGATCGCCAGGTAGGCCACCAGGGATGAAAAGTGTATAGCCCTTATAATGGCAGAGCCCATCCCCGCTGGATGCAAGAGTTTCTACCTCCAACTCCAGGTGTTCACCTCTTTTTACTGGTATTTTCAGCTTAAGTTTTGCCATTTATTTTTATAGCTTTTTAATTTTAAAGAGGGGGGAACCTTAACATACTCTAATAGCATGGACTAGAATTTTACAAAGAAAGGCATGTATACTTGTGGCTATGAAAAAAAGTGTAGTCATATTAGGAGCTGTGTCCGAAGAAATTGTTGGTGTTAAGAAGAGAATGCGTATATTTGACCGAATTAGCTTGGGTAAAACCAAAGCTTGGAAGGGAAAATGGCAAGGAAAAGATATTATTCTCGTTCGTACAGGTGTGGGAAGGCAAAAAGCTAAATATGCGATTCGTCAAGTAATAGAAAAACTTGAACCAGGAGCTATTATAAGCATGGGTTATGCTGGAGCCCTTAATGCTGGATTAAAGGTGGGTGATCTTTTTATAGCTAATTATATTTTAGATGAGCAGAATCATTCTATTCCTTTTAAAGTTGAAGATACGCCTAATTCAAAATGGTTGGCTTTGGCTAAAAACATATCGTTGACGGAAGAGCTGAAAATAAAGTTTGGAACACTTGTAACAGCAAATTCTGTAATTTACTCTCCTCAAGCAAAACAGGATCTTGGAAAACAATTTCAGGCTGAAGCCGTGGATATGGAAACTATTGAGATAGCCATGCTTGCTCGTGAAAAGAAAATGCCATTCCTATCAGTGCGAGCGATTTCAGATGCGGTAGATGATGAGCTAATTGACTCATCTAGTTTTCTTGGAAACGATGGAGAGATTTCAAAATTAAAAGCTGGCTGGTATGTTTTAACTCATCCCAAATCCCTTAAACAGGCAATTTCATTGCGTCTTTACACCCAAAAAGCAACTCAAAATCTAACCTCTTTTATCTCGCAATTGATCTCGCTTTAGCTAACCATCATCTTACTTGAAAAGAATTTTTAGGAAAATCTTAGGGAAAATATTGACATATTTTCTAGAAATCTGACCATAATTACCAAAACTTTTAAAGTAAAGTTCTCTTTACTAAAAAGATAGAGCCCTTTAGTTATATAACTTTAGGGCTAGTTCGAATTGCCGGCCTGGTTTTGGCATAAAGTTTGCTGGTTATTAAATGAAGATTCGAACTGGCACTGCCACCTCCAACGGATTGGGTTTGCCTTTAGGTAACTCAATCCGTGGCGTGCCATACTCGATTGTTAATAAGTTTTTTCTCTCCGGCTCCCTTTAAGGGAGCCACCCTTCCTCTTTTTCTAAATAGAGAGTCAATTCAGGAGGTCAAGAAGTTATGCTTTCTCGAGATCTCCTTTTTAAACGGATCATAATTCTAACTCGCTTGTGATGCGGTTTTTCCTTTTACGAGTTGATCAAGCGTTATCAGTTGTTCAAGAAGATTGGGTAGTAGATCAATTTGTAACATGTTAGGGCCATCTGAGAGTGCCTTACTTGGATCAGGATGAATTTCCATAAATAAAGCATCGCAACCCACGGCGATGGCACCACGGGCCAAATCGGGTATCATTTCACTTTGTCCTCCGCTTTGAGTACCCTGTCCACCAGGTTGTTGTAAGCTATGTGTTGCATCGAAAATAACTGGATAACCATACTCGCGCATCAATACGAGTGATCGCATATCGGTAACAAGATTGTTGTAACCAAAAGTAGCGCCCCGTTCTGTAAGTAAAATGTTGTTGTTACCGCTTTCCTCCAGTTTAACGACTACATTTTTCATATCCCATGGTGCTAGGAACTGGCCCTTTTTCACATTTATAGTTTTGCCGGTTTGTGCTGCTTTTACTAATAAATCAGTCTGACGGCAAAGAAATGCAGGAATTTGTAAAATATCTAGAACTTCTGCCGCAGGTTTTATTTCTTCTTCTTTATGTACATCAGATAGAATTGGAAGATCCAGTTGGGTTTTTATTTTTTGAAGTATTTTTAACCCATCTTCAAGGCCTGGGCCTCGATAAGATTTTATAGAAGTTCTATTGGCTTTGTCATAAGAGGCTTTGAATATAAAAGGCACTCCTAAATCTTCTGTTATACGTTTTAGTTTTTCTGCAACACTCATTGCATTTTGTTCAGATTCGATTACACAGGGCCCGCCAATAAGTGCTAGGGGATTTTGGTTCCCTATGGAAAATGGACCCACAACAACAGATTTAGTGATTTTTGGGGATAGATTCATTCTGGCCTCGTTGTCAATGCAGCCTGGACTTCATCTGATATTGGAACAGGATGAGGAATTTCGGTTCGAGATGGTAGCCCTTCGGGAATCAGTAAACCAAGCATGATTTCCCTTACCTTTTCGTTATTGATTGCTTTATGGGGATATGCAAAACCATTTTCACTAATTTCTACAAGATTGACATCTGGAAAATCATTATTCAAAAGTATAATAATAGGTATTTGGCGGTATTTTTTTTTTATATTAAATAAATGTTTGATTTCATTTTTTTCCGTACGGGGTACGAATACGATAAGGTCACAATGAATGAGATCAGGTTTTTTAAAACAATCATGGATAGATAAAAATGTAAAAACTGTAATGATTTCTTCGCTAAGAAATTTAGCCATTTGTATGCGTTCACCACGAATTGGATCCACAATAAATATTGTTTTGTAAGACATTGAGCTTTCCTGATTTGAAATAACTACATAAATTATTTTAACATTTATTTTTAAGCAAAACCTCTTTGATTTGCAATGACCTATGTGAAACAATGTTTAACAAGCAATAATTCTTGGGAGGGTTTTCATGTGTATTAAGCAAATTCCTCATAAAAGAGATTGTTTTCAATTTTAAAAATATGAAATATGATTCGAAAAGAAATATTAAAAGACATTAAGCGAGTGGTGATTAAAATTGGTAGCAGTGTTATCTCTAATAAAGATAAAGGAGAATCATCGCTGGAATGTGGTTTGAGTAAGGATTGGGTGAGACATTATGCTCGTCAGATAAAGCACATACAAGACTTAGACTGCGATGTAGTGATTGTTTCTTCAGGAGCTGTTATGGCAGGTCGTGAAAGATTGGGATTTAGCCGGGCTGATCTTTCCATTCCAGAAAAGCAGGCCTGCGCAGCTATAGGGCAAAGCTTTCTAATGCATACCTATGAAAAAGCTTTTGAAAAAAAAAATATAAAGGTAGCGCAAATTTTATTAAGTCATGATGACTTAGGTAACCGTAGCCGTTACTTAAATGCAAAAAATACTATAGAAGCTCTTCTGAACAAAAGGGTTATCCCCATTATAAACGAGAATGATTCCGTTACGGTAGAGGAAATCAAGATTGGGGATAATGACACCCTTTCGGCCACGGTTGCTTGTTTGGTCGATGCGCAACTTCTAATAATTCTTTCTGATGTTGAGGGACTATATAACCGAGATCCTTCTTTTCAATATAAAGGTGAAAAAGCAAAATTGATTTCACATGTTGAACGTGTGAATGAAGAAATTGAACGTACAGCAGGAAAAAGTAAGAATAGGTTGACGGTGGGAGGGATGTATACAAAAGTGCTGGCAGCAAAAAAGACTATGAGCTTTGGTATACCTACGCTAGTTGTAAATGGTTTAGATCGAAAGGTACTGGAGAAAATTTTCTCTGGTAAGGATGTAGGTACTTTATTCTGGTCGGGTAAAGGAAAAATTCGCAACAGGAAACACTGGATTGCGCACACTCTGAAACCGGCAGGTACAGTTGTTGTGGATGCAGGAGCCAAAAAGGCTTTAGTGGAAAGAGGCAAGAGCTTGCTTCCTGCCGGATTAATAAAAATAAAAGGTAAGTTCGAATTTGGTAAGGCAGTGATGATTTCCGATGAAGCAGGTAAGGAGATTGGAAGAGGTCTTGTCAATTATAGTTCGAGCGATCTTCAGCAAATTAAAGGCATGAAAACCTCAGCTATAAAAAAATCAATCGGTGAATCTTTTTATGAAGAAGTGATTCACCGGGATGACTTGGTTATTTTTTGAATTTTTAATAGGCAAAGGTACTTTGTGAAAAAATGGTGGGAGAAGGAGTCTTTGCGTTTTGAATGCCAACCTGACTGTTTTAAATGTTGCGCTAAACCAGGGATTGTTCATTTTGATCGGGAAGATATTCGTAAAGCAGCAGCCTATTTGGATTTCTCTATTACCGAATTTAAAAAAACATTTCTTGTTCGTGGCGACGGGGAATGGGTTTTAGAAGTTGGGGAAAATGGCGCACCCTGTAGTTTTCTAACAGATAAGGGATGTGGTATTCATGATGCGAAGCCGAAACAATGCCAATCTTACCCTTTCTGGCGTGAGAATATGGATACCAAAAACATGTGGAAGCTGGTAGGTGGGTTTTGTCCCGGTATTGATATTGGGCCTATGATTAAAATAGAAACTATAAAAGCATTCCTTAAAAAATTCAGACACTAATGCTGTATGCGTTTGCAAGCAAGGAAAATCCTTTTTTGGAAACTATTTTTGCTAAAAACCTATATGAAAATTTTGTTAGCAAAAACAGTTGTTTGTAAAGGAGTTTGCTTTTTTTATATTGAAAATAGACGGTTTTTTTAAGGCTCAGCGCCTAGTGGTTGACAAGCAAGTGAGGGTTGAGGATAATCGTGGGCTGGCCTCAATTTTGTTTAACAATTTTATCTATTTTAGGAGTATTAAATGCCGGTTGCGGTAGTTTTGGGAATGCAGTGGGGAGATGAGGGTAAGGGAAAGATAATTGACTTGCTTGCTGATCATGTTGATGTTGTTGCCCGTTATCAAGGTGGTCATAATGCTGGTCATACCATATGCTTTGATAAGAAAGAATTCGTTCTGCATTTAATACCTTCAGGAATTTTTCATGATGATAAACTTTGCGTGATTGGTAATGGAGTTGTTGTTGATCCAATTGCATTATCTGAAGAAATAAAGCAATTGGAATCGGTGGGTATCAACCTAGAGGGTAGGCTGGTCATTAGTGATCGAGCTAATTTAATCATGCCTTATCACCAAGTAAGCGATCAAGGAAGAGAAAAAGAAAAGGGCAAATTTGAGAAGATCGGTACGACTGGACGGGGTATAGGTCCCTCTTATGCAGATAAAATTGCAAGAATAGGTATCCGAGCTTGTGATTTGAGGGATGAGAAATATCTTCAAAGTAGGCTCGAGGCTAATTATGAAGAAAAGAGCCAAGTGCTTAAGAGTCTTTATGGAAAGCAACTGCCAAAGTTTGACGGGTTACTAAATGACCTGATGATTTTTCGTGAGTTGATTCTTAAGTATCTTATGGACACAAATGTTTTAATGAATAATCTGATTTCGCAGAACAAAAATATTCTTTGTGAAGGTGCACAGGGTACTATGTTGGATGTTGATCACGGATCTTATCCTTTTGTGACTTCTTCTAATTCATCTGCAGGAGGAGTATGCACGGGTCTTGGAATTCCACCCACGAAAATAGATAGGGTGCTTGGTGTTGTTAAAGCGTATACCACACGTGTAGGCGAGGGGCCCTTTCCTACCGAGTTATTTGATAATGAGGGAGAACAACTTGGAAAGGTAGGTCATGAGTTTGGTGCGACCACAGGAAGACCTAGACGTTGCGGTTGGTTTGATGCCGTGGTGGCCAAATATGCTATCCAACTCAGTGGAATTGATGCATTGATTTTGACAAAAATCGATGTGTTGGATGGGTTCAAAACCATCAAAGTCTGTACGGGATACAAGTTTAAGGGAAAAGTTATTCAAGATATGCCTGCAGACCCTGTTATTCTTGGAAATTGCGAGCCGGTCTATACTGAGCATGAAGGATGGATGGAAAAAACGGCTGGGATTAAAGATTTTGAAAAATTACCAGAAAAAGCTAGAAGCTATATCCAATATCTCAGTGATTTGCTGGGGACGCCTTTTTTGATAATTTCAACCGGTCCAGACCGTGAAGAGACCATCCAGATGGGCTCACTGTTTGTAAATTCCTAATCCTCCTTTCTTTTTAAAAAGCGCATTCAACAGGTTATAATGTAAGCTAATTTATTGACTTATATAAAAAGTTTATGTTGTCTATAGGGATTCTTTTATTCGCGTGCATATTTTTTTATTTTGTGGGGTACCGTTTTTATGCCGGTAAGCTGGATAGTGAACTTATTCAGCCTGATGGAGCGAAACCCACACCTGCTGTAAAGCAAAATGACGGGGTTGATTTTGTGCCCAGTAAACCTCTGGTTCTTTTTGGTCATAATTTTGCCTCTATAGCTGGAGCTGGACCAGTCATCGGGCCAATTATTGCCATGCATCATTTTGGCTGGGCAATTACTTTGGTGTGGATTCTGCTTGGTAATGTTTTCATCGGTGCTGTACATGATTATCTGACATTAATGGTTTCTGTCCGTAATCGTGGCAGCTCCATTGCGGATATAGCAGAAAGCACAATGGGTTTTCGAGCTAAGGCTATATTTGCTATATTTTTAGTATTGGCAATGCTTTTAGTAATAGCTGTGTTTGGTGTGGTTGCAGCTAAAACATTGATTGCGCAACCAGAAATGGTATTTCCTACCTTTGCAATTATTCCTGTGTCAATGGTATTAGGCTGGTGTATTTATAAAAAAAGTTTCAACCTGCAATTAATATCCTTAATCGCAGTACTTACTGTCATTTTAAATATTTATATTGGTTTTCAAATTCCTATACCTCTTCCGGAAACGGGAATTATGGGGTTTTCTCCTTTAATTTTCTGGTTTGTAATATTAATGATTTATGCTGGGATTGCATCAATATTACCGGTGCAAACCTTATTGCAGCCACGTGACTACCTCTCCACATACATTTTATTTGGTTCCATGACACTCGCGATTCTTGGCATAATTTGGGTTGGTCCTGAACTGAATACCCCTCCATTTAGAGGTGTGATGTCTGAAGTTCAGGGACCAATTTGGCCTATGCTATTTGTCTTGGTTGCTTGCGGTGCGGTATCCGGTTTCCACTCTCTGGTAGCTGGCGGTACTACATCCAAACAACTTGAAAATGAAATACAGGGGAAGAGCATCAGTTATGGTGGCATGCTCACAGAAGGAGTTGTAGCAGTAGTAACAGTATTATTAGTAGGCGGCGGACTTTATTGGGCTGTCCCACAAGACAGCGGTATTGACATGAACCAACTAGGTTTCCGTGAGACACTACAATCAGGTGGGTGGATACTTGCTTTTGGAAATGGGTTCGGCAACATAGTTCATCAAATGTTGCCTTTTTTAAGCTTTACTTTTGCATCCATGATTGCAGTTTTAGCATTAAATACTTTTGTTTTGACCACATTAGATACGGCCGTGCGCATCACTCGTTTTCTGATCCAGGAAACATTGGGAGAAAAAGCACCTGTTTTTAAAAATAAATTTATAGTAACGGCGACTGTTATATTTATTGCATATTTGATTGGTGCAACTGATGGATGGCAGAAAATCTGGCCTATTTTTGGTGCAACGAACCAACTTATTGCAGCAATGGCGTTGTTTGTTGTTGCAACTTGGCTGATGTCGGTGAAAAAGCCGACTCAGTATGTTCTTTATCCAGCCATTTTTATGGTAATAACAACAATTGGAGCTTTGGGTTGGCAAGCGTATAGTTTTTTAACCGCACCGAAACCAAACTTGTTTCTTGGAGTTACATCCTTGGCGCTTATTGGTTTGGCTATGTTTGTAGGAAATGAAGGTATGCAGGCATTAAAAGGGAGGAGGGCCGTTCGCATTTCCACTCCTGAAATTCCGTCGCGGGCTGAGTAGAAAAATTTCCAGAAATAATTGACGTGGTTGGAAATTTTAGAAGAATATATTAGTATATCCATATCTTTAAAAATTTAGGGTAGTTTATTGTGAAGATCAGTGAAGTGCTTGCCATTCAGGCTAAGTTAAACGAAAAAACAGCGGCAAAGCCAAAACCAAAAGCTAAAGCAAGACCAAATTTAAAAAAGGCTTTGAAGGTAGTTCGTACCCGTGAAACTCCTAATCCTAATGCTTTGCAGTTTGTGATCAACGCTGTGATTCTTGATCACGGAAATGTCTCTTTTGCCAGTAAGGTAGAAGCAAAAGAAGATAAGATGGCGACTGCTTTATTTGAAAAGCCCGGAGTAATTAATGTTTATGTCATGGAAAATTTTGTCACCGTAACAAAAGACGATAAAACAAGTTGGGTTCCATTGAAAGACCGTATCTGGAAAACCATTGATGACACAGTGATAGTTTATCAGTCTGAAGAAAAAATTCAGTTGAGTGCAGTGGATGTGGTGAACTTTTCAAAACTGGACAATGAAAAGAAGCTGCAAGGAATAGAAATGGTGCTTAATCGTTCGATTCGTACTAACCTCGCTAAAGACGGCGGGGGTGTAGAGCTTAAAGGAATCGAGGGCAATGAAGTTAGCATACATTATCAAGGTGCCTGTGGCAGTTGTCCAACCTCTACTAGCGGAACATTAAAATATATCCAAGGTCAATTACGTGAACAATTGCATCCTGAATTGACCGTAAAATCGGTTTAATCGCCTTCTCAACCTCACTTTTAACCCGTTTTCATTTTGTCATAACTTAAAGGTGGACTTTTTCGGGAGTTATTTACGTTAAAACTCAAGTTATCTTGGGTTTTGCCGATTTTTATAATAGGGGTAATGCCTTTGTTTTAAAATATTTAGACGATTTTTGATTTTGGCACCTAGTCCTAATTTTGGGTGCCTCATGGTTTTACACTAACAAAGGATTATTGCTTAAACAAAGCATTATTGCTTAATGTGGTGTGCTAATATTTTTTTAAGATATTTTAACTAAGTAATTTCTATGAGGGTAATGAGAACGTTCCGGAATCTCTTTGTTTTGATCATTTTTGCTGCCGGAACTTATTGGCTTTGGCAAGAAGGCAAACTCGTCTTGATCGAAAAAACGGTCAATGCGATGATTTTTGGGAAGCCTCCCGAAAAAAACACAGCAAAAGATTTTCATAATCAATCCGTTAATCCACCAGTTGTAAGAGCTTCTACAATAATATTTAAATCAATCAAGGATATACGAAGAACCCAAGATAAATATAAAAAAGATCCTAGAGGAGGGTTTTTTGATTACGGGAGACAAGGAACATCTACAACACATATTTTACAAAAAATATTAACTAAATTGGAAGAGTCATATCATGTTTTTCTAACCCCAACAGGTTTTGGGGCAGTTTTTCTTGCAATTATTAGCGTTGTTAGACCAAACGATGAAATACTTGTTTCAGATCCAGTTTATAGTCCCACAAGAATTTTAACTCAAGATTTTCTAAAAGAATTTAATATTAAAACTATTTTTTATGATCCACACAATATAGATTCTTTAAAAAAAAAAATTACAAAGAAAACAAAACTAATTTTTGTAGAATGCCCAGGAAGTAATACTTTTGAATTTCAAGATTTATCTAAAATTATATCTATAGCAAAAAAGTATAAATTATTTTCAGTTATAGATAATACTTGGGCGACTCCATACTTTTTTAAACCAATCAAATTAGGTTTTGATATGTCTATTGTTTCTGCAACAAAATACTATTCTGGTCACTCAGATGTAATGGGAGGAAGTTTAGCAGTAAATCAGAAAGTATTTAAACAAGTGGAAAAAGCAAATAAAATTACTGGTTTAAGACTAGGACCGGATGATGCCTATTTAATAACCAGGGGCTTGAGAACCTTGGACATAAGACTTGATAAACACCAAGAAAATGCAAGAAAAGTTGCTTCATTTTTATCAAAATATAGAAATGTAAAACTTTTATATCCTTATAAAAAAGATTCATTTAATTTTAGAATGTGGAAAAAATATTATTCTGGAGCATCAGGATTAATGGGATTAAGAATAAAAGCTAAAAATAAAAAATCTGTTGTTAAATTTGTTAATTCTTTAAAATTATTTGGATATGGATATAGTTGGGGAGGTTTTGAAAGTCTTGCTCTTCACCAAGACGTTAGAGAACAAGGGAATAGGAAATTTTTAAATTTAAAAAAAAATGAACATTTAGTAAGACTTCATATTGGACTAGAAGATCCTAAAGATTTAATAAATGATTTAAAAAGGTCTTTAAAATTTATTAAATGAGTCAAGAAAATTTTATTCCTAATAAAACCGCATTAATAACTTTAATTGCTGCATGCCTTGTGGTCATTGTATCTCTTGGAATAAGGCAAACTTTCGGACTTTTTTTCTTTGATTTTGAAATTGACCTTGGTTGTACACAGACAGAGTTTGGTTTTGCTATGGGTATTCAGTTATTTTTTTGGGGACTACTTGGCCCAGTTTTTGGAATTATTACAGATAAATTTAGCGGAAGAGTTGCGGTATTTATAGGTTTTTTATTTTATTTAGCTGGAATTTATTTTTTAAATTATGGACCTAACACTGGGATTTGGTTTACTTTTGACCTAGGAGTATTAATTGGAATTGGTTTAGCAGCAACAGCAATAAGTATTCCAGTTTCAATAGTATCAAAACACTTTCCTTTAAATACTAGAACTATTGCTATAGGAATAGTAACAGCAGCAGGCTCCTTTGGATATTTTGTTTCACCAATGTATACAAGATATACACTTTTAGAATTTGGTTGGAATACAACATTAGTTATTTTTGGAATGATGATTTTAGTAGGTTTAATTATTTCGTTATTTTTATCAACCCCAATGGAGGAAACAAAACAAAATTTTGAATCTAGACAAACTGCTACGGAAGCAGTTAAAGAAGCTTTTTCAAATAAAAGTTTTAACTATTTAACTTTAGGTTTTTTTGTCTGTGGTTGGCATATTGCTCTTGTAGCAACACATATTCCAATGCATATACGAGATAAAGGTTTAGAGGATTGGACTGCAACTGCAATTCTAGCATTGATTGGTTTATTTAATGTCTTTGGAACTTTAACTAGTGGATATTTATCTACTAAAATCAGTAAAAAAAAATTACTTAGTGCTATTTATTTCCTGAGAGGTATCTCAATAATATATTTTATATATATGCCTCCTAGCGTCATTAATGCATTAATTTTTGGAGCAACATTTGGTTATTTATGGTTGTCTACCGTTCCACCTACTAGTGGAATAGTTGGTCATATTTTTGGAACAAAGTATGTATCTCTTTTATATGGATTTGTTTTTTTAAGTCATCAAGTTGGTTCTTTTCTTGGCGCATATCTAGGTGGCTTATTTCATGATATATATGGATCTTTAGACTACGCATGGTACATTTCTATAGCTTTATCTTTATTTGCTGCCTTGATACATTTACCAATAAAAGAGAAAGCAATTGAAAGAACACAAACTGCATAAACTAAATTTTAATCCTTATTTAGAAAAACTTTACAATTCAGATAAGCCTTTAATAATATATAAAGTAAATAATGGTTACAATATATATACTGATTTTTCTAAAAAAATACTCATAAAAAAAAATAATATAAATAAATTTTTTAATTTATTTAATAAAAAAAAATCAAAAAAAGAAATAGATCTATTTATAGGGTTTTTTGGATATGAAATTCTTTGTAACTTATTAAATGTCAAAATTAAAAATCAAAAAAAAATAAATTTTTATAAAGGTATTTTTTATAAACCAGAAACATTAATTAAAATAAGAGACAATATAAAAATTATATCCTCAATAAAAAAACATAAATTTAAATTACAATTCAACAAAACAAAAATTCTAAGCCCTTTTAAACTTAACATAAATTATAAAAAGTATAAAAAAATATTTGATTTTTTTTCAAAAAAAATTAGAGAAGGTGAGACTTATCAAATAAAAATTTGTACAAAATATAAAAATAAGTCAAAAATAAATCCAGTTAATTTTTTCTGGAAATTAATGAAAATAAATTCTTCACCCGAGTCTTTTATGATTAGAGATAAAGATTTTTCCATAGTAAGTTGCTCTCCCGAAACTCTAATCAATAAGGTTGGAAATAACATAATTACAAAACCAATTGCAGGAACTCTTAAAAAAAAAAAAAAAATTAACATAAAAAAAGCACTTAATTTTTTTAGAAACAATGACAAGGAAACGAAAGAACATAATATGATTGTTGATATGGAAAGAAGTGACCTTTCAAGAATATGTAAATCAGGATCGGTTAAAATATTAAAACAAAAATACGTAGAAGAGTATAAACATCTTTTTCATTATGTAACAACGA